>NZ_PKFT01000001.1:0-1496576 GCF_002870005.1 Lelliottia sp. F153
GATACAGAATTTGCCTGGCGGCTTTAGCGCGGTGGTCCCACCTGACCCCATGCCGAACTCAGAAGTGAAACGCCGTAGCGCCGATGGTAGTGTGGGGTCTCCCCATGTGAGAGTAGGGAACTGCCAGGCATCAAACAAGTGAAGAGGCCATCCGGAAGGATGGCCTTTTTGCGTTTTTGTCCTTTCTTATTCATTCCTCTGCTTCCCTCCGTGAAACTTTCTCACCACTCAGTTCCATTCCTGGTATTCCTCCTAATCGATTACCCTGCTAAGTAAATGTGTGATTCAAGTCACAATGTTAAATATAACAAAAATATAACATTTCATTTACTAAATGATTGGATCTTAGCGTCCAACACGCTTAAGTCTTATGGCAGGAGCACACTTAAATGACCGAAGGTATCACATCGCACGGGACGCTGGCTGACAGCGATACCCGGCGCAGAGTATGGGCGATTGTCAGCGCGTCATCCGGCAACCTGGTTGAATGGTTCGACTTCTACGTTTACTCGTTTTGTTCCCTCTATTTTGCTCATATCTTTTTCCCGTCCGGCAACACGACTACCCAGTTGCTCCAAACCGCAGGGGTATTTGCTGCAGGATTTCTGATGCGTCCAATTGGCGGCTGGCTGTTTGGCCGAATTGCAGACAGACAAGGGCGTAAAACCTCAATGCTGATCTCTGTCTGCATGATGTGCCTCGGATCGCTGGTGATTGCCTGTCTGCCGGGATATGACACTATCGGGACGTGGGCACCCGCGCTGTTATTATTGGCTCGTTTGTTCCAGGGCCTTTCCGTCGGCGGTGAATACGGTACAAGTGCTACTTATATGAGTGAAGTTGCTGTGGAAGGGCGGAAAGGTTTTTATGCCTCCTTCCAGTACGTCACACTGATCGGCGGGCAGCTGCTGGCTATTTTAGTGGTGGTTGTTCTGCAGCAGGTGCTGACGGATGAGCAATTGCATTCTTGGGGATGGCGCATACCTTTTGCAATGGGAGCGGTTCTGGCGGTCGTGGCTCTGTGGCTGCGCCGACAGCTTGATGAAACCTCGCAAAAAGAGGTGAGGGCACTGAAAGAAGCAGGTTCGTTGAAAGGGTTATGGCGTAACCGAAAAGCCTTTGTCATGGTGTTAGGGTTTACCGCTGGCGGTTCGCTGAGCTTTTACACGTTCACCACTTATATGCAAAAGTACCTGGTGAATACCACCGGGATGCATGCCAATGTGGCCAGTATCGTCATGACGGCGGCCTTATTTGTGTTCATGCTGATTCAGCCATTGATTGGCGCACTGTCAGACAGAATCGGGCGGCGGACATCCATGCTCATCTTTGGTGGGTTATCCGCGCTTTGTACAGTCCCAATCTTGTCCGCGCTGCAACATGTATCATCTCCCTATGCAGCCTTCGCACTTGTGATGGTGGCGATGATTATCGTGAGTTTTTACACGTCAATAAGCGGAATATTGAAAGCAGAGATGTTCCCTGCTCAGGTCCGTGCTCTGGGAGTGGGGCTATCGTACGCGGTTGCTAATGCACTCTTCGGCGGTTCGGCAGAATATGTCGCGTTAACACTGAAATCGGTAGGCAGTGAAAACACCTTTTTCTGGTATGTCACCGTTATGGGGGCGTTGGCGTTTATTGTCTCACTGATGCTACACCGCAAAGGGAAAGGCATTCGTCTTTAATAATGTGCCAGTTGCCACACCGCATAGCCGGTGGTGGCACCGGCAACATCCCAGGCAAAATCTTTCCAGCTCCAGCCGCTCCCTGCAGGGCGGCTGTCCCAAAACTCTTTCGATGCGCCAAGACTGACGGAGAACATGAATCCGTAGACGGCGCTGCGATCGCGGCTCACACCTTGGTGCTGCGCGTATTCATTACCGGCGGCGGAAAGCATCGCTGAGGCGATAAAGTGCTGGGCTTTATCCTGACCCTGCCAGCTGTCATTAGCCATATGACTGCAGCCTGAAAGTAATAGGGAAATGAGCAGGAGCAAAACGCGCATAACAGACTCCAAAAAAAAGCCCCGTCACTGACAGGGCCTGGTCGTTACAGAATGCGGCTAATCAGACGGTCAATACGAATACGGCGTAAACGGCGGATAAGCTTACGCACTTTCACCGGGTAGTCCGCAATACTTTGCAAATCGCGGTAATGGCGAACGGTAGTCGTATGGGTACGAATCAGCTCAAGTTCACGTTCACGCTGGGCTGAAAGCTCATGTCGCGGATCGTGGATCAGAATGGCGTTTTCCAGATCCAGGCGCCAGGCGCGCGGGTTGAGGTTATTCCCGGTCAGCAGCATCCAGTCATCATCAACCCACATCCCCTTCAGATGATAGCTGTTGTCTTCGTCTTTCCAGAGGCGCACCACCAGTTGATCGGTGTTGACGTAATACTGCAGGCGGCTCAGGAAGCGACGCAGGTTGATTTCATAAAGATAGGGCAACGCACCGATAATTTTGAACGGCTGATCTTCCGGAATAAAGAAGTCGTTTGCGGTTTTATCCCCAACGATGATTTCGACTTTTTTACCATCGCGTAGCAGCTGGATAATATTACGCACCAGGATTGCCGGTAAGTTGAAGTACGGCGTACAGATCGTCAGCTTCTGCTCAGTACACGGCATCAGATGATAGATGGTCTTGTTCAGCAGGCTGGATTTTCCTAGCCCGACCAGCGGCGTAACGGACAGCTGTTCATTATTTGCGTCTCCCTGGAAATGATAAACCGCATCGCGCAATTCCTGACGGAAAAGGCGGATGTCGTTTTTGATTTCCGGGCTTTTTGGACGATTCGGATCGTCAAGACGATTGACGCCACGACCATGAACCAGGTTTTGATCGACCCAGTTAAACATGATGTCCGCCATCTGTGCATTGCGAACCAGATGGTAGCGGTCGTAGCGATACTTATCGAGCTGATGCAGGTAAACGTCATTGAGGCTGGCGCCGCTGTACAGCACGCTGTCATCAATGATGAATCCTTTGAAATGCAGAACGCCCAGGGCTTCGCGCGTATTGACAGGAACACCATACACACGGACGTCAACGCCTGGGTTTTCCCGCGCCATACGGCAGTACCAGTCGGCATTGGTGTTGGATGCGGCAGCGCCAATTCGGCCACGCTGAGCACGGTGCCAGTCAACCAGTATACGAACGTCCAGTTCCGGGCGCTGGCGTTTAGCTTCATAGACCGCGCTTAAAATCGCGCGTCCACCTTCATCCTGTTCGAGATAAAGCGCCACAATGCAAATACGTTGCGTGGCACTCGCAATCTTTTCCAGAAGCGTCTCCCTGAAATGGGCGGGAGCATAAAAGAACTCGACATCATCAACTGACTGAGAAATCTTCGGTAGTTGAGCAAGGTGTTGTTGATGTTTATTACGCTTAAATTTTGACAACATCACAGTGCGTATCTTCTCTGTTCATTGAAGGGTTATCTGGCATCTGCAGACAACATAAGCGGACAATGATACCACCAGAACTGTCGAAAGTGGTCAACATTTCCAGTACCTTACTCTTGAGCAGACGTCGATGCCAGGCGGAGCGAGAGGGCGACAATTCCCTCATCCAGCTGAATATCTACGTCGAATCCGAGTTTACGCGCCAGGGTAATCATGCCGCGGTTATTCGGCATAGTAATGCCATTCAGGCAGAGCAAACCGTGATCTCGGGTATAGCCAATCAGTTTTTCCAGCAAACGCCGACCGAGACCAAGGCCTTTCAGATCGGAGCGAACCAGCACGGCAAACTCGGCATCCACGTTGTCAGGATCGGAAATTGCCCGCGTGACACCCAGGATCTCATCGCCTTCATCACGATGGCGAACGGCAACAAACGCCATTTCCCGATCGTAGTCGATCTGGGTCATATTGGCTAAATCTTCATGGGTAAATTCGCTGATTTCGCTAAAGTAGCGATAGTACAAATCTTCTTTCGTCACCTGAGCGATAAAGGCTCGCAACTGAGGTTCATCTTCGGGCAGGATCGGGCGAAACAGCACCTGCTCGCCGTTTTTCATCTCCACCCACTCTTCCAGTTGCAGAGGATACGGGCGAATGGCCAGTCTGCTTTCGCGATCACCTGTAAAGGGCGCGATATCCAGTGTGACATCCAGTGCGATAAATTCATTGCCCGACGCCAGCAGCGGATGAATATCCAGCCGCTGAATCTCAGCACAATCGACGATCAGGTTAGAGACCTGGACCAGAAACTGGCTCAGCCCGATAATATCCAAAGGCTGGAGCGCGCTGCGACCGCGGATCTTTTTGCTCTTAATGGCCTGAATCACCAGATAACGAGCCAGATTCATGTTCAACGGCGGCAGGGCAACCACGGCCTGTTCTGCCGGTCGCCACTCCACACCGCCTTCACCCAGCATAATCAACGGGCCAAAGACCGGATCGTGTTCAACCACGACTCGTAATTCCTGCGCTCCGGCGCGATTCGCCATGCTCTGTACCAGAAGCCCGTGAACTCGCGCCTGCGGCCAGGCCATTTTTACGCGGTCAAAAATCGCCTCGGCGGCCTGCTGAACTTCCGCGGCTGTGCGCAGATAAAGCATCACCCCCTGCACATCCGACTTATGCGGAATATCCGGCGAACGCAGTTTTAACGCCACCGGATAACCAATCTGTTCGGCAATATGCACTGCCTCGGCGCTGTCGCTCGCAATCCAGGTGGGTAAAGTCTGCATACCATAGGCATCCAGAATGGGTCGTACTTCATGGGTATCCAGAGAAGACGCACCGTCCTCAATGGCCTGGCGTAACAGGTTATGCGCTTCGGTCGCATTGGCGGCCAGATTGCCGGGCAATGCGGGTGTTTCACGCAGTTGCTTTTGGTTGCGGCGGTACTCCACCATATGCATAAACGCAGTAATGGTGCCTTCCGGCGTGCGGTAGGTGGGCAGTCCTGCCTCGCTGAACAAACGCCGCGCTTCCTGAGAAGAGTATTCTCCGCACCAGTTGGTCAACAGCGTGACATATTTGCCACGTGGATGGTTTTTGACGGCATCAATCAGCGCGCGTGCGCTTTGGCTACCGGGTGCGACGGCGCTGGGGGAATGAATCACCATCAGCGCGTCAAAATCCTGGCTATCCAGCAACAGGGAGAGCGCGTTGATATAGCGCTCGCTACTGGCGTCATCCCGCAGATCCAGTGGGTTTCCCGGCGTGACACTGGCAGGAAGCGCTTCTTTAAGCCGCTGAATCGTCTCATCGCTCAGGGTGGCGAGTTTCCCGTTACGCAACCACAGCTCATCGAGGGCGAGCGCTGCGGGGGCCGCACCGTTACTTAAAATCATCAGCCTTTCACCGCGTAACGGGCGCATATGGCTTAGGGTTTCTACGGCCGAGAAAAGCTCGTGGGTATCCTGCACGCGCAGCAAACCAGCGCGCTGAATGGCCGCATCCCAGGCCGGGTCCATGCCTGAGTGAGAGTGCAACAATTTCTGCGCTGCGGGACTACGGCCACTTTTGATCACCAGAATCGGTTTATTACGTGATGCGCTACGCGCAGCAGAAACAAAACGTCGGGCATCAGTTAAGTGCTCGAGATAGAGAAGTATCGCGCTGGTTTTACTGTCGCGCGCGAGGAAATCGAGCAGCTCGTCGACATCAATATCCAGGCTATCGCCCAGCGCGATGAAATATGAAAAGCCCATTTCACGCTGCTGCGCCCAGTCAAGAATAGTGTTGGACACGGCGGCAGACTGAGAGATAAACGCCAGTTTGCCTTTTCGAATCGGCACTGGAGAAAAGCTGGCATTGAGTCCCTGCCACGGCGCCAGCAACCCAAGACTATTAGGACCAAGCAAACGCATCTGATACCGGCTCGCGCTGGCCAGCAGTTCGGCCTGCTGTTCTGGCGGCGAAGAGAGAATAATGCAGGTTTTACAGCCTTTCTCACCCAGCGCGTCGAGCAGGGCGAGATTGCGTTTGGCGTGCGTACACAGGATGGCAAGATCGGGGACAAACGGCAGGCTCTGTATGTCCGGCCAGGCGAGGACGCCCTGAACAGCTTTATAAGCGGGAGTGACAGGCATGACAGGGCCATTAAAGCCTCCGGCCAGCAAATTGCGCATCATTAAATATCCGGCGCGATCGGGCTTCATCGAGGCTCCGATCACGGCGATGGATTTAGGGCGGAGTAGCGCTTCTAGCCCTCGCTGGCTCATACAAGTCTCCTGTTAACGCGAGTGACCTGATGATTTTAAACGCTTTCCGGTTCTTCTGCTGTGATGCTGGCCTGATGTGTGGGTTTTCCTGCCAGGTAACGCTCGCGGAAACAGGAAAAATGGCGGCCCAGGGCGCTGGCGGCTTCGGTGTCATTCGCCAGATCTAACAGGGCGATAGCCACTTCCGCCGTACAATATTGCCCCTCGGCATGGGCTTCACGCAGGCGATAGGCTGACACGCGGGACAGATCGACGGAGATCACCGGCAGTGCATCCAGATACGGGCTTTTGCGGAACATTTTTCGCGCTTCGGTCCAGGTACCGTCCAGCATAATAAACAGCGGAGGTTTGCCTTTGGGCGGCGCGGCGATCACCTTGCGGCTTTCACCGGCATAGGAGGCGGGAAACACCACCATGGGTTGATAATCAGGACTGGCGACCAGATCGAGCAGTGCCTGCGGCGGCTCGGTGCGGGACCACTGAAACGCGGCCGTATTTGGCAGAATATCGGCGATTAACCGTCCGGTATTGCTGGGTTTCATCGGCTCAGTGTCAAACATCACCAGGCAGAAACGGCTCTGTGCGTGGCTCGCAGCCAGCGTCTCACACAGACACTGTTTTAGCGGCAACAGGCAGCGCTGGCAGCGACGAATGCGGTTGCCTCGGGCAAGAAAAGGGCGGGTCGCACGCGCCAGGCGTTCGGCGCGCAATTGAAGTACGGCGTTATCAGTCATGGAAGAGGCGCAGAAAAAACGCCATTCTCGCAGAGGGAACAGCGGGGCACAAGCAGTGCCCCGTGATTGTCAGAGCGTTTCGTTCAGCCAGCTTTCGAAAGGTGCCTTTGGTACGGCACCGTTGAGCATATCCACGACTTCACCCTTTTTGAAAATCATGATGGTGGGAATGCTGCGAATACGGAATCGCGCACTCAGCTCGCGTTCTGCTTCTGTATTGACCTTCACAAAGCGCATTTTACCGCTGCGCTCTTCGGCGACATCTTCAAAAATCGGCGCAAAGTTACGGCATGGGCCGCACCAGGGTGCCCAGAAATCCACGACTACCGGCAAATCGTCTTTCAGTAATTTATCGAGGGTTTCACCGGTTGCGTTAATCACGTCGCCATCGAAAAGCTCATGACCGCAACGCCCGCATTTCGCTCCATCATCAATTCGGTCATCCGGAATGCGATTGAGAGCCTGGCAGTTGGCACATACGGTATTCATAACTAACCTCTGATAGAGCAGTGGGACAAAGCGGCAAAGTGCCGATAATGTTTCTGATATGTTACATATTATCATTGAGCTTGTTTGAAACGACAATGCGTTTTATTCAATGGGAACAATAGTCACAGGCTTTTGTATGAAATAATGGCTATGCGCTGACACATCGGGTAATCTGCGCGCTTCGCGCAGCGCTGGTGGAGAAAAGCATGAACGACGAACTGAAGAATAAAAGCGGCAAGGTCAAAGTGATGTATGTCCGCAGTGATGATGATTCTGACAAACGCACCCAAAATCCGCGTACCGGAAAGGGTGGGGGCCGTCCGGGACCATCTCGTGCAGACGGTGGCCGTCGCCCCGCCCGCGATGACAGAAATAACCGCGGTGATGACCGCAAACGTGATGACCGTAAGCGTGACGATCGCCGTCGCGATGACCGTCCACGCGATGATTTCCCTCGTGATGCATCCCCATGGCGCACCGTTTCCCGTGCACCGGGTGAAGAGGCACCGGCAAAAGCCGATCACGGCGGAATCAGTGGTAAGAGCTTTATCGATCCGGAAGTCCTGCGCCGTCAACGCGCAGAAGAGACCCGCGTCTATGGCGAGAACGCCTGTCAGGCCCTGTTCCAGAGCCGTCCTGAATGCATCGTTCGCGCCTGGTTTATCCAGAGCGTCACGCCGCGTTTCAAAGAGGCCCTGCGCTGGATGGCAGCAAACCGTAAAGCCTACCATGTGGTAGATGATGCGGAGCTGACCAAAGCATCTGGTACTGAACATCACGGCGGCGTCTGCTTCCTGATCAAAAAACGTAACGGCACCACGGTGCAGCAATGGGTCAGCCAGGCTGATGCCGATGACTGCGTACTGGCACTGGAAGATGTGGGCAACCCGCACAACCTGGGTGCGATGATGCGTAGCTGCGCCCATTTCGGCGTGAAAGGTGTGTTGTTGCAGGATGCGGCGATTGTCGAATCCGGTGCCGCTATTCGTACAGCCGAAGGCGGTGCGGAACATGTGCAGCCGATTACTGGCGAAAGCGTTCTGGATGCTATCGAAGAGTTCCGCCAGGCGGGTTACTCCATCGTGACCACCTCCAGCCATAAAGGTACGCCGCTGTTCAAAGCGACGCTGCCGCGCAAAATGGTATTGGTACTGGGTCAGGAACGTGATGGTCTGTCCGATGCCGCGCTCTCTACTGCCGACCTGAGCGTCTCAATCGACGGAACAGGTAAAGTCGAAAGCCTCAACGTTTCCGTTGCAACCGGCGTCCTGCTGGCTGAATGGTGGCGTCAGAACAAAGCATAATATTGCGTTGTCTACAATTATGCCCGGTGATAGCCGGGCATAATTATTTTTATCCCTTCCGAAAAATCACTCGCTTTCAGCCGGTAACACGGGCATCCAGTCGATTGGCGCTTCATTGCGTTTTTTCAGCCATTCATTGGTCAGAACAAAGTGGTTACAGCCAAAAAATCCGCGGTGAGCCGACAGTGGAGAGGGATGCGGCGCTTTCAGAACATGATGACGCTGGGCATCGATAATCGCCCCTTTCTTCTGCGCATGTGCGCCCCACAGTAAAAACACCACGCCTTCACAATGTTCATTGATAAGGCTGATGACTTTATCCGTAAAGGTCTCCCAGCCCAGGCTGGCGTGGGAGTGAGCCTGTCCCGCGCGAACCGTTAACACGGTATTGAGCAGCAGTACGCCCTGACGCGCCCAGCTTTCAAGATAACCGTGCGCCGGACGACTAAAGCCAGGCATCGATCCTTCCAGCTCTTTATACATATTCAGCAGGGAAGGGGGTGTTGCAATCCCAGGACGAACCGAAAATGCCAGACCGTGCGCCTGTCCAGGACCGTGGTAGGGATCCTGACCCAGAATGACCACTTTCACATCATTCAGTTCGGTGTAACGAAAGGCGTTAAACACATCCTTCTGTGGCGGATAGATCGTTTGACCGGATTGCCGCTCCTGCGCGACGGTACTGAGCGTATTCACAAAATAAGGCTGTTGCTTTTCATCTGCCAGCACGTCATGCCATGTCAAAGGGGTCGTCATCATGCTCTCCTGCATATCTCAATTGCGCCTAGCTTAACCTTTTCAGGGAAGGGAGCAAAATTCCGCACGACATTTACAGCTAAGTCTTTCAATTTAATTTGAAATACTCAAATCAGGGCAGAAAGTCGGCTCTGTAAAATTGATCTGAAACAACAAAATCAAACCACACTATTTGTGTGGTTGCGGTTTTTGTTGATTTAAATCAAAGAATCATGGGGTGCCGGCTGATATATATACACTCAAGCAACAATGGTTTTACCAATTGGCCGCGAGAGGCCGACATTCATTAATTAATGTAGCCCTGGAGGCATGACATGATTACAGGTATCCAAATTACTAAAGCTGCAAACGACGACCTGCTGAACTCTTTCTGGCTGCTGGACAGCGAAAAAGGCGAAGCACGTTGTGTGGTTGCGAAAGCCGGTTTTGCTGAAGACGAAATCGTTCCGGTCAACAAACTGGGCGAAATCGAATACCGCGAGATCCCAATGGACATCCAGCCGGAAGTTCGCGTGGAAGGCGGTCAGCACCTGAACGTTAACGTTCTGCGTCGTGAAACCCTGGAAGATGCGGTTAAGAACCCAGAAAAATACCCGCAGCTGACTATTCGTGTTTCTGGCTACGCGGTACGCTTCAACTCTCTCACCCCAGAACAGCAGCGTGACGTTATCGCGCGTACCTTTACTGAAAGCCTGTAAGGCTTGAGGTTTTGGGGGAATAAAAAAGCCGGGTGATAAACCCGGCTTTTTTTTACTCTTCGTTCTGCGACGTTGGCGGCGTACCGCTTGGCTTACGGCGCTTACCAATGTTTTTGGCATCGCGATGGCGGTTCTTCACGCGCGGCTTCTCTTTCGCCTGCTCTTTTTTCTTCTCTTCGCGTTTCGCGAGCACTTTCTTGGACGGTTTGCCCGTCATCTTTTCGCTCGGTGGGCGCGTGGTCGGACGCAGTTCGTCAATGACGCGAGCTTTCAATGGCTCTTCGATATAGCGGCCAACTTTCAGGAGCAGCATGTAGTCGTGTGCTTCTACCAGCGAGATAGCGATCCCTTTACGACCCGCACGGCCGGTACGACCGATACGGTGCAGGTAGGTGTCACCGGTACGCGGCATGTCGAAATTAATGACATGACTGACATCAGGAATATCGATACCGCGCGCTGCGACGTCGGTGGCAACCAGCACATTGACGCGACCTTCAGTCAGACGCTTAATCCCCTCGGTACGCTTCGCCTGCGGCATATCGCCTTCAAGATAGCAGTTATCGATACCGGCAGAACGCAGCATATTCGCCAGCTCATGCACACGCTCGCGCTTACGCACAAACACGATGGTACGGGTGGTATCATCTTGTTTCAACAGATGTTTCAGCAGCTCGACTTTGTGCTCAAGGTTATCTGCGCGGTAATACCACTGGTGGATCTTTTTGCGCTCGCGCGTGGATGGCGTCGCAGACACTTCCGCTGGTTCGTTGAGCAGACGCTCAGCGAAGTCTTTAATTGCGTCACCTTCCAGGGTGGCGGAGAACAGCATCGTCTGTTTGCGCCAGCGCGTTTCGCCCGCAATGTGTTCGATGTCCTGCGCAAAACCGAGTTCCAGCATGCGGTCAGCTTCATCTAGGATCAGCGTTTCCACCGCACGGCAGTCAAAGTTTTCTTCTTTGATGTACTGCATCAGGCGCCCGGTTGTCGCCACCACGATATCCTGGTTCTCACTGAACACTTCGGCGTGGTTCATATAGGCAACACCGCCGGTGATGGTGGCGATATCCAGATGCGTATTCGCGGCCAGTTCACGCGCATGTTCTGCCACCTGCACGGCCAGTTCACGTGTTGGGGTCAGGATAAGAATGCGCGGTGGGCCAGATTTCTTGCGAGGGAAATCGATCAGATGCTGCAAGACGGGCAGCAGGTATGCCGCCGTTTTACCGGTGCCTGTCGGCGCAGAACCGAGTACATCACGGCCTTCTAACGCAGGCGGAATAGCAGCCGCCTGGATGGCAGTTGGGCGTGTGAAGCCTTTATTCTGGAGAGCTTCCAGCAGGCACTCATCGAGTTCAAGTTCGGAAAAAGTCGTTACAGTCATGTTCTACCTCTGTGTGGGGCGCTGATTATAGACGTTATGGCTGCAATCTTCATCTGTTTGTGGATATCCCTTTTCCGCCACTTCGCTTTCCCCTATGCTAATCCGGTTTTATTTAAGAAGGTTGCTTTGACATGTCTCAACCCAAAGCGCAGCTGCGCCGCGATGGTTTTACGTTTAAACAGTTCTTTGTAGCCCACGATCGCTGTGCGATGAAAGTCGGCACTGACGGTATATTACTGGGAGCGTGGGCGCCCGTCGCGAAGGTTAAGCGAATTCTGGATATTGGTAGTGGAAGTGGGTTACTGGCGCTGATGCTGGCGCAACGTACGGAGCAGCACGTCACGATCGATGCTGTTGAACTCGATGCACAGGCCGCCAGTCAGGCCAGCGAGAATGCCGCCGAATCGCCGTGGGCGTCTCGCGTTCAGGTGGAATGCGCCGATATCCTCACGTGGGCGCCGGAGCAAACGGCGCGCTACGATCTGATAGTCAGCAACCCGCCTTACTTTGAGCCTGGCGTCGACTGCGCGACGCCGGAACGCGATCAGGCGCGATACACCGGTTCGCTGGATCACACCGCACTGTTAATGGCGGCAGCGAATTTGATCTCAGAAGAGGGATTTTTCTGCGTTGTTCTGCCTGAAAGTACCGGTAACGCGTTTATCAAAAAAGCGCTCGATATCGGCTGGTACTTACGCCTGCGAACGGATATCGCCGATAACGAAGCAAGACTTCCGCACCGTGTTTTATTAGCACTCTCCCCAAAAGAGGGTGAGTGCTTTAGCGACAGGATGGTGATTCGCGGGCCAGATCAGCGTTATTCCGAAGCCTACACGGCGCTGACCCAGGCGTTTTATCTGTTTATGTGAACGAGAGGGGACAGCACCGACGGACCAGACTCCGCCAGTTGATCGGGGTAGTCCAGCGTGTAATGCAGGCCCCGACTCTCTTTGCGCATCATCGCACAGCGGACAATCAGCTCCGCCACCTGGACCAGATTGCGTAGCTCCAGCAGATTGTTAGATACGCGGAAATTGGCGTAATACTCGTCAATTTCCTGCTGCAGCATCGTTATCCGGCGTAGGGCGCGCTCCAGACGTTTGGTGGTGCGTACAATCCCGACGTAATCCCACATAAAGAGCCGCAGTTCATGCCAGTTGTGCTGGATGACCACCAGTTCATCCGGATTATCCACCCGGCTTTCATCCCAGGCAGGCAGGTGTGCCACCTCACGGGCGTAGGGCATCCGTTTGATGATATCTTCTGCGGCAGACCAGCCGTAAACCAGGCACTCCAGCAGCGAGTTTGACGCCATGCGGTTCGCGCCGTGAAGCCCGGTATAACTCACCTCACCGATGGCGTATAGACCATCCACGTCCGTACGGCCATGATCGTCCACCATCACGCCGCCGCAGGTATAGTGCGCCGCAGGGACGATCGGCACCGGCTCTTTGGTGAGATCAATCCCAAGCCCCAGTAATTTTTCATAGATAGTCGGGAAGTGCTGGCGCACGAAATCGGCGGGTTTATGGCTGATGTCGAGATACATACAGTCGACGCCGAGACGTTTCATTTCGTGGTCAATGGCACGAGCGACGATATCGCGCGGGGCCAGTTCACCACGCGGGTCGAAGTCTGGCATAAAGCGCGTGCCGTCGGGGCGCTTGAGATGCGCGCCTTCACCACGCAGGGCTTCGGTAAGCAGAAAATTACGCGCCTGCGGATGGAACAGGGCGGTCGGGTGGAACTGGTTAAACTCCAGATTGGCGACGCGGCAACCTGCACGCCACGCCATGGCGATCCCGTCTCCTGAAGAGATATCCGGATTCGTCGTGTACTGATACACCTTCGATGCGCCACCTGTTGCCAGCACCACCGATTTAGCCTGACAGGTCTCAACCGTCTCTTTATTCCGGTTCCAGACCCACGCTCCCACAACGCGTCGTGTGCCCGGCAGACCAATTTTATCGGAGATAATCAGGTCCACTGCATTGCTGCGTTCAAGCACCTGAATATTGGGGTGATTACGTGCCTGAGCGACTAAAGTGGTTTCGACCTCTTTGCCCGTTGCATCTGCTGCGTGCAGGATGCGGCGGTGGCTATGACCGCCTTCACGGGTGAGGTGATACCCCTCTTCGCCATTCGGCTGAACGTGCGTATCGAACAAAACGCCTTGATCGATAAGCCATTGCACACAGTGACGGGCGTTGCTGGCCACAAATTCTGCGGCGTGTTCATCGACAATGCCTGCGCCAGCGATCAGCGTGTCTTCCACGTGCGATGCAATGCTGTCGGTTTCATCAAATACCGCAGCAATACCGCCCTGAGCATAGAACGTCGAGCCTTCGCTCATCGGGCCTTTGCTCAGTACGATCACTTTCTGATGCGAGGCCAGTCGAAGCGCCAGAGAGAGCCCGGCAGCGCCGCTGCCAATAATCAGTACATCACAATGCAGTTCTGGAGTTGTGTTCATGATGTTTGTTTAATTTACTAAACAGTGTTTGGCCAGAATAGCACCCGAATGCGATGAATCGCACGTTTTTTTTGAATGCTGTTGCGCAGCCTAAACTTAAACACAACCTCAAAAAAGGCGTAAAAGAACGAAAATATTTTGCGAAGCAGATCGTTAGCTTCAGATTATGTGGTGAAATAAACCCTGTGTTGCGGTACTCTTCTGGCAGCAAAAATACCATTTCTCATCAGAAATTGGGTACGTATCGTTAACAGACTTATAATGAGAGAAAATGAACAGTCTGCGACACGATGGACAAAAACAGACGCGTAACGGAACTTATTGATGAATAGACCCTCTAACCTCGTGCTTGCTCACATTGCAGTGTTTTTAGAGTGGCGTTTCGATAACGCGTGGAATTTAGGTTTGGGGAGACATTACCTCGGATGAGCGAGCAGTTAACGGACCAGGTCCTGGTTGAACGGGTCCAGAAGGGAGATCAGAAAGCCTTTAACTTACTGGTGGTTCGCTATCAGCATAAAGTGGCGAGTCTGGTATCCCGCTATGTACCGTCAGGAGATGTTCCTGATGTAGTGCAAGAGTCTTTCATAAAGGCCTATCGTGCGCTGGATTCTTTCCGGGGGGATAGTGCTTTTTACACCTGGCTGTATCGTATTGCAGTCAATACAGCAAAGAATTATCTGGTCGCTCAGGGCCGTCGTCCGCCTTCAACGGATGTGGACGCAATAGACGCTGAAAACTTCGAAAGCGGCGGCGCATTGAAAGAAATTTCGAACCCTGAGAACTTAATGTTGTCAGAAGAACTGAGACAAATCGTTTTTCGCACGATCGAGGCACTCCCGGAAGATTTACGCATGGCAATTACCTTGCGGGAGCTTGATGGACTTAGCTATGAAGAGATAGCGGCTATCATGGACTGTCCGGTCGGAACGGTTCGTTCGCGAATCTTCCGTGCGCGAGAAGCTATTGATAATAAAGTTCAACCGCTTATCAGGCGTTGACGATAGCGGGATACTGGAAAAGGTATTAGGCATGCAGAAAGAAAAACTTTCCGCTTTAATGGATGGTGAAACGCTGGACAGTGAGCTGCTTAACGAGCTCTCTCACTCTCCCGAGATGCAAAAGACCTGGGAGAGTTACCATCTCATCCGCGACTCTATGCGTGGTGATACGGGCGATGTTCTCCATTTCGATATCTCAGCACGCGTAATGGCGGCAATTGAGAACGAGCCTGTACATCAGACCACTCCGCTGATCCCTGAAGCTCAACCTGCGCCACATCAATGGCAGAAGATGCCATTCTGGAAAAAAGTGCGCCCGTGGGCGAGCCAATTAACCCAAATGGGCGTGGCTGCATGCGTATCGCTTGCAGTTATCGTTGGCGTCCAGCACTATAACGGTCAATCAGAAGCTAACCAGCAGCCTGAAGCGCCAGTGTTCAATACACTGCCGATGATGGGTAAAGCAAGTCCGGTTAGCTTGGGTGTGCCATCTGCCGATGCCTCAGTCAGCCCGGGCCAGCAACAGCAGGTCCAGGAACAGCGTCGTCGCATTAATGCGATGCTGCAGGACTATGAGTTGCAGCGTCGTCTGCACTCTGAGCAGCTCCAGTTTGAGCAGGCACAGACCCAGCAGGCTGGTGTGCAAGTGCCAGGAAACCAAACTTTAGGAACGCAATCGCAGTAATGAAGCAACTTTGGTGCGCCATGTCCTTAGTGGCGGGTAGCCTGTTCTTCTCTACCAACGCCTCGGCTGATTTATCGTCCGGGGCGTTGTTGCAGCAGATGAATATGGCGAGCCAGTCACTCAACTACGAGTTGGCCTTTATCAGTATCAACAAGCAAGGTGTAGAGTCGTTACGCTACCGCCATGCCCGTCTTGATAACCAGCCGCTCGCCCAGCTTTTACAACTCGACGGCCCGCGCCGTGAGGTTGTACAGCGCGGTAATGAAATCAGCTACTTTGAGCCAGGCCTTGAGCCGTTTACGCTTAATGGCGATTACATTGTCGACTCGCTCCCGGCCCTCGTTTATACCGACTTCAAACGTCTGTCGCCTTACTACGATTTCATTTCCGTTGGCCGTACGCGCATTGCGGATCGGCTTTGTGAAGTGATTCGCGTAGTGGCAAGAGACGGCACACGCTATAGCTACATCGTGTGGATGGATGCGGAGAGCAAACTGCCGATGCGTGTCGATCTCCTCGATCGGGACGGCGAAACGCTGGAGCAGTTCCGCGTGATTTCCTTTACGGTGAATGGTCAGGTGGGTAACAGCATGCAGAATCTGGCGAAAGCGAGCCTTCCGCCGCTTCTGTCAGTGCCTGCGGGCGATACGGTGAATTTCAACTGGGTGCCAGCGTGGATCCCACAAGGTTTCAGCGAGATATCCAGTAGCCGTCGTCAGCTTCCGACCATTGAAACGCCGGTCGAGTCGCGTCTCTATTCTGACGGCTTGTTCAGCTTTTCGGTGAACATCAATCGGGCGTCTGCCAACAGCAGCGAGCAAATGCTTCGTACCGGACGCCGGACCGTGAGCACGACGCTGCGGGATAACGCCGAAATCACGATTGTGGGTGAACTGCCACCGCAGACGGCGAAACGCATCGCTGACAGCATTAAATTCAGGGCCGCACAATGATCAAAGAATGGGCCACCGTTGTCTCGTGGCAAAATGGCGTTGCGCTGGTGAGCTGTGACGTGAAAGCGTCATGCAACAGCTGCGCCTCGCGCGCTGGCTGCGGTAGCCGGGTGCTGAATAAGCTGGGGCCGCAAACCACGCACACCATCTCTGTGCCAAGTGCAGAACCGCTTACTGTTGGGCAAAAGGTGGAACTGGGGATTGCTGAAGGCAGCCTGCTGGGGTCCGCCATGCTGGTGTATCTCTCCCCGCTGGTGGGCTTATTTGTGGTCGCCGGAATTTTCCAGATGCTGTTTGGCACCGATCTCGCGGCGATGAGCGGCGGAGTGCTGGGCGGCGTGGGCGGTTTTATGCTGGCGCGCGGCTTTTCTCAAAAGCTTGCTGAGAAAGAAGCCTGGCAGCCCGTTATCCTCAGCGTGGGGCTTCCGCCAGACATGCTGCGTGTCGAAACGCTCTCTTCAGAAGCCCGATAATTCATCGGGCTTTATCTTTATTTACATCCCATAAAACAAAACGTCCTTCTCTGACGCTATGCTTGGCTTTAACAGCATTTCCTGGTGACGAAGATGTAGTGTAGAATGCTGCGTTTTCGCACTGAAAAACGTCAGGCTAAGAACAGCGGCCTCCAGGAATTCGTAAGGCATAATTATTTAACTATATGAAGAACATACGTAACTTTTCGATCATTGCTCACATTGACCACGGTAAGTCGACGCTTTCTGACCGTATTATCCAGATTTGCGGTGGCCTGTCTGATCGTGAAATGGAAGCCCAGGTACTGGACTCCATGGACCTGGAACGCGAACGTGGTATCACCATCAAAGCGCAGAGCGTAACGCTCGACTACAAAGCCCTTGATGGTGAAACATATCAACTGAATTTCATCGACACCCCAGGCCACGTTGACTTCTCTTATGAAGTTTCTCGTTCGCTGGCAGCCTGCGAAGGCGCGCTGCTGGTGGTTGATGCCGGGCAGGGCGTAGAAGCTCAGACCCTGGCCAACTGCTACACCGCGATGGAAATGGATCTCGAAGTGGTGCCGGTGCTCAACAAAATCGACCTGCCGGCTGCCGATCCAGAGCGCGTGGCGGAAGAGATTGAAGACATTGTCGGTATTGACGCCACAGACGCAGTGCGCTGCTCGGCGAAAACCGGTGTCGGTGTTCCTGATGTGCTGGAGCGTCTGGTACGTGATATCCCGGCACCAGAAGGTGACGCAGATGCGCCGCTACAGGCGCTGATCATCGACTCCTGGTTCGATAACTACCTTGGCGTGGTGTCGCTGGTGCGTATTAAAAACGGCACCATGCGTAAAGGCGACAAAATCAAAGTGATGAGCACCGGTCAGGTGTACAACGCTGACCGTCTGGGTATCTTCACACCGAAACAGGTTGATCGTACTGAACTGAAATGCGGCGAAGTTGGCTGGCTGGTTTGCGCCATCAAAGACATCCTGGGTGCGCCAGTGGGCGATACCCTGACTCAGGCACGTAATCCGGCTGATAAAGCGCTGCCAGGCTTCAAAAAAGTGAAGCCTCAGGTTTACGCGGGTCTCTTCCCGGTCAGCTCTGACGATTACGAAAACTTCCGTGATGCGCTCGGCAAGTTGAGCCTGAACGATGCTTCCCTGTTCTATGAACCAGAAAGCTCTACTGCGCTGGGCTTCGGCTTCCGCTGTGGCTTCCTGGGTCTGCTGCACATGGAGATCATTCAGGAGCGTCTTGAGCGTGAATACGATCTGGATCTGATCACCACGGCACCGACCGTAGTGTATGAAGTCCAGACCACCAACAAAGACGTTATCTACGTCGACAGCCCCTCCAAGCTGCCGCCGCTGAACAATATTGAAGAGCTGCGTGAGCCAATCGCGGAGTGTCACATGCTGCTGCCGCAGGAGTTCTTGGGCAACGTCATTACGCTCTGTATCGAGAAGCGTGGCGTGCAGACCAACATGGTTTACCACGGTAACCAGGTGGCACTGACCTATGAAATCCCGATGGCGGAAGTGGTGCTCGACTTCTTCGACCGTCTGAAGTCTACCTCTCGTGGCTATGCGTCGCTGGACTACAACTTTAAACGTTTCCAGGCGTCCAACATGGTGCGTGTGGATGTGCTGATCAACGGCGAGCGTGTTGATGCGCTGGCGCTGATCACCCACAACGATAACGCGCCGTACCGTGGCCGCGAACTGGTCGAGAAAATGAAAGAGCTGATCCCGCGTCAGCAATTTGATATCGCGATTCAGGCCGCCATCGGCAACCACATCATTGCCCGCTCTACGGTGAAACAGCTGCGTAAAAACGTCCTGGCGAAATGCTACGGCGGCGACGTAAGCCGTAAGAAGAAACTGTTGCAGAAACAGAAAGATGGTAAAAAACGTATGAAGCAGGTCGGTAACGTTGAGCTGCCGCAGGAAGCGTTCCTTGCCATTCTGCACGTGGGTAAAGACGGAAAATAATCCTTAAGGAGTTGGCATGGCGAACATGTTTGCCCTGATCCTGGTCATAGCGACCCTGGTGACGGGGCTGTTGTGGTGTCTGGATAAGTTTATCTTCGCCCCGAAACGTCGCGAACGTCAGTCTATTACGGGTGAACAGCTGGATGCGAAAACCATGAAGAAAGTCAGCCCGAAACCGGGCTGGCTGGAAACAGGGGCTTCCGTATTCCCGGTTCTGGCGATTGTTCTGGTGGTGCGTTCGTTTATTTACGAACCTTTCCAGATCCCGTCCGGTTCGATGATGCCTACGCTGCTGATTGGCGATTTTATTTTGGTAGAGAAATATGCCTACGGCATTAAAGATCCTATCTATCAGAAAACGTTAATCGAAACCGGTCATCCAAAACGCGGTGATATTGTGGTCTTCAAATACCCTGAAGATCCGCGTCTGGATTACATCAAGCGTGCCGTTGGCTTGCCAGGCGATAAAGTGAGTTACGATCCTGTCGCGAAAGAAGTGACCGTTCAGCCGGGCTGTAGCTCCGGTACGGCGTGTGAGAACGCGCTGCCGATCACCTATTCCAACGTGGAGCCGAGCGACTTTGTGCAGACCTTTGCCCGTCGTAACGGGGGCGAAGCGACCAGCGGTTTCTTCCAGATGCCGAAAGGCGAAACCAAAGAGAACGGAATTCGTCTGGTTGAGCGTAAAGAGACCCTGGGTGACGTGACGCATCGCATTTTGACGGTTCCGATCGCGCAGGATCAGCTGGGTATGTACTACCAGCAGCCAGGCCAGCAGCTCGCCACCTGGATCGTTCCGCCAGGACATTACTTCATGATGGGTGATAACCGCGACAACTCTGCGGACAGCCGTTACTGGGGCTTTGTTCCGGAAGCGAATCTGGTCGGTAAAGCGACCGCGATCTGGATGAGCTTCGAAAAACAGGAAGGGGAGTGGCCGACCGGCGTTCGTCTGAATCGCATTGGCGGAATCCATTAATTCCTGATAATTGCACACGTAACCCTCATAAATGAGGGTTACGTGAATTATTTAAGAGATAATCTCTCCTGGCTAACGACATACCCTGTCGTTGCGTATAGAATATTCCCCCGAAGTTTAAGGTTGGCGCTGACTCAGTGCCACGGCACACGAAACCGCGTTGGTCTTATCAGGTCGGTTTCGTGTGCTGCATTTTTGACGCATTCATTTACTGGTATCGCATGAACCCCATCGTAATTAATCGGCTTCAACGGAAGCTGGGCTACACTTTTCAGCATCAGGAGTTGTTGCAACAGGCATTAACCCACCGCAGTGCCAGCAGCAAACACAATGAGCGCCTCGAGTTTTTAGGCGACTCCATTTTAAGTTACGTGATCGCAAATGCGCTTTATCACCGTTTCCCTCGTGTGGATGAAGGTGATATGAGCCGTATGCGCGCTACGCTGGTGCGCGGCAACACGCTTGCCGAGATTGCACGCGAGTTTGAACTGGGCGAATGCCTGCGACTTGGGCCGGGTGAACTGAAAAGCGGTGGTTTTCGCCGTGAATCAATTCTCGCGGATACTGTCGAAGCATTAATCGGTGGTGTTTTCCTCGACAGCGATATTCAGACGGTAGAGCAACTCATTCTGAACTGGTATCAAACGCGTCTGGACGAAATAAGCCCAGGCGATAAACAAAAAGATCCTAAGACTCGTTTGCAGGAATATCTGCAGGGTCGCCACCTCCCGCTGCCATCTTATCTGGTGGTGCAGGTGCGCGGCGAAGCACACGATCAGGAATTTACCATCCATTGCCAGGTTAGCGGCCTGAGTGAACCGGTGGTTGGCACAGGTTCTAGCCGTCGCAAGGCGGAACAGGCTGCCGCCGAACAGGCGTTAAAAATGCTGGAGCTGGAATGAGCGAAGAAAAGAGTTACTGCGGTTTTGTTGCCATTGTCGGACGTCCTAACGTCGGCAAATCAACCCTGCTGAATAATCTGCTTGGGCAGAAAATATCCATTACCTCCCGTAAGGCGCAAACCACGCGTCACCGTATTGTCGGCATCCACACGGAAGGCGCGTATCAGGCGATTTACGTCGATACCCCTGGCCTGCATATGGAAGAGAAGCGTGCCATCAACCGCCTGATGAACAAAGCGGCGAGCAGCTCTATCGGTGATGTCGAACTGATCATCTTCGTGGTGGAAGGCACCCGCTGGACGCCAGACGATGAGATGGTTCTGAACAAACTACGCGATGGCAAATCGCCGGTGATTCTTGCGGTCAACAAAGTTGACAACGTGCAGGAAAAAGCCGATTTGCTGCCGCACCTGCAGTTCCTGGCAAGCCAGATGAATTTCCTCGACATCGTTCCCCTGTCTGCGGAAACGGGCATGAACGTCGATACCATCGCCGGTATCGTGCGTAAACATCTGCCGGAAGCGATCCATCACTTCCCGGAAGATTACATCACCGACCGTTCCCAGCGCTTTATGGCCTCTGAAATCATCCGTGAAAAACTGATGCGTTTCCTCGGTGCCGAACTGCCGTACTCCGTTACCGTGGAAATCGAACGTTTCCAGACTAACGAGCGTGGCGGGTACGACATCAACGGGCTGATCCTCGTTGAGCGAGAAGGGCAGAAGAAGATGGTGATTGGCAACAAAGGCGCCAAAATCAAAACCATCGGCATCGAAGCGCGTAAAGACATGCAGGAGATGTTTGAAGCACCGGTTCACCTGGAGCTGTGGGTGAAGGTGAAATCAGGCTGGGCTGATGACGAGCGCGCCCTGCGTAGTCTCGGTTACGGCGACGACGTCTAAGACACAACATCGTGGATGGATGGCAGCGAGCCTTTGTCCTTCACAGCCGTCCGTGGAGCGAAACCAGCCTGATGCTGGACGTCTTCACGGAAGAGTCGGGTCGCGTGCGCCTGGTTGCAAAAGGCGCACGTTCCAAACGCTCTAACCTGAAGGGCGCGTTACAACCCTTCACCCCGCTGTTGGTTCGTTTTGGCGGACGTGGCGAAGTCAAAACCCTGCGCAGTGCCGAAGCCGTCTCCCTCGCGCTTCCTCTGTCAGGCATCACGCTCTATAGCGGTTTGTACGTCAACGAACTCATCTCACGCGTCCTTGAACACGAAACACGCTTCTCCGAACTCTTTTTCGATTATCTGCACTGCATCCAGGCGCTGGCTGGCGCAACAGGCACGCCCGAACCCGCATTACGCCGGTTTGAGCTGGCGCTGCTTGGCCACCTCGGTTATGGCGTTGATTTTCTGCACTGCGCAGGAAGCGGCGAATCCGTAGAGGACGCCATGACCTATCGCTATCGCGAAGAGAAGGGGTTTATTGCCAGCGTGGTGATCGACAACACGACGTTCACCGGGCGGCATCTCAGGGCGCTCTATGAGCGAGAATTTCCTGACCAGGATACCTTACGCGCGGCAAAACGCTTTACCCGAATTGCCCTCAAGCCGTATCTTGGAGGCAAGCCCTTAAAGAGCCGCGAATTATTCAGGCAGTTTGTGCCAAAGCGTTAATGAACAATGAGAAAACCGAGGATTGTCATGGCTGAATTACTGTTAGGCGTCAACATCGATCACATTGCCACGCTGCGTAATGCGCGCGGTACGGCTTATCCTGATCCGGTTCAGGCGGCATTTATCGCCGAGCAGGCTGGCGCCGACGGCATTACCGTTCACCTGCGTGAAGACCGCCGCCACATCACCGATCGTGACGTACGCATCCTGCGCCAGACGCTGGACACGCGCATGAATCTGGAGATGGCGGTTACGGAAGAGATGCTGGCGATCGCCTGTGAAACCCAGCCGCATTTCTGCTGCCTGGTGCCGGAAAAACGTCAGGAAGTGACCACCGAAGGCGGGCTGGATGTCGCCGGTCAGCGTGACAAAATGCAGGATGCCTGCAAACGTCTCGCCGATGCCGGCATCCTGGTTTCTCTATTTATCGATGCGGATGTCGAACAGATCAAGGCCGCTGCGGAAGTCGGTGCGCCGTACATCGAAATTCACACCGGTTGCTACGCGGATGCCAAAGACGAAGCCACCCAGGCCAAAGAACTGGATCGCATTGCCAACGCAGCCCGCTATGCCGCGAGCCTGGGCCTGAAAGTCAACGCCGGTCACGGCCTGACCTATCATAACGTCAAGGCGATTGCTCAGATCCCGGAAATGCACGAGCTGAATATCGGCCACGCGATTATCGGTCGCGCGGTGATGAGCGGTCTGAAAGAGGCCGTTGCCGAGATGAAACGTCTGATGCTGGAAGCGCGTCAGTAATGGCGATTCTGGGCTTAGGCACGGACATCGTTGAGATTGCCCGTATCGAAGCGGTGATCGCCCGCAGTGGCGATCGCCTGGCAAAACGGGTGCTCAGCGACAATGAATGGTCCATCTGGGAAGCGCATCAACAGCCGGTGCGTTTTCTGGCGAAGCGCTTTGCGGTAAAAGAAGCCGCGGCGAAAGCCTTCGGGACCGGGATTCGTAACGGGCTGGCGTTTAATCAGTTCGAAGTGTTTAACGATGAGCTGGGCAAACCCCGTCTGCGGTTATGGGGCGAGGCGCAAAAGCTTGCAGAAAGACTCGGTGTGAACCATATGCACGTTACGCTGGCGGATGAACGTCATTACGCCTGCGCCACGGTAATCATTGAAAGCTAGAGTTTGTCCGCGTGATGCAGCTGCACGAACTTATCCCACAGCTGCTCTTCTGATTCGGCATGGGCCGGATCTTTGAGAATGGTGTTAGGGATCGGGCACACTTTCTGACAGGTCGGCGTTTCGTAATGGCCGATGCACTCGGTGCAGCGATCGCTGTTAATCTCATAAATGCTATCACCCATTGAAATGGCCTCGTTAGGGCATTCGGGTTCGCACATATCGCAATTGATGCATTTTTTGGTGATTAACAGCGCCATCAGGAAAATCTCAGAAACATCACAAACAGGGCGGGCATTATACGCTCATTCCCTGCTCAAACCAGTTTTTTTACCAGCTCTTCGCTGTGACGAATGCGTCCCGGTGCATGTTCCAGATCTTGCTGTACCAGTGCCACAAAGAGCAGATCCGTCAGCATCATCTGCGCGCTGGTAGAGGAAATCGCGGCGCTGCGGGTAGCCTGTTCTTCGGCGATGGTGTACAAGCAACGCGTGGCTCGCTGCTGCAGGGCATTCGGGTTAAAACCGGTAATCGCCAGGATTTTACCCCCGACGCGCAGCGTTTCATCAGACGCCAGATTGATTTCCCGACGTTCTCCGGAATAGGAGATGGCTAACAGCAAATCATTCGGGTCCATCGCCTGCACGGTAGACAGCAGGGCGTGCATGTCCTGTTCAACCACGGCGTTATAGCCGATCTTAGTCAGTTTCCAGCCAAAATTACGTGCCACCAGCCCCGATGCGCCAATGCCGGTCAGGATAATTCGCCGCGCCGCGCGCAGCATCGCCACGCTTTCAAGCAGCTTCTCTTCGCTGTTCACGTCAAGCGTAGCGTGCATCGCCGTCACGTTCTCTTTGATCAGCTTTTCACCGACCAGACGCATCGGATCGTCGCCGCGAATCTGATTGTGCAACGGCATGGATTGCGGATTTGGATTGTTGACCAGCGCTTCGCTGATCGCCAGTTTTAGTGCCGGAAAACCTTTAAAACCAATTTTTTGCGCGAATTTCACCACGCTGGACTGGCTCACGCCCGCTTCGCTTGCCAGCTGCTGAGAGCTGAGATGACGCGCATGATCGGGCTGGGAAAGCAGGAAATCCGCCAGTTTTTTATCGCTCTGGGCAAAGCCCGCGTACCGCTGGCGAATACGAATTAAACAGTTCATACGCCTCCTGGCGAAATGTGATTGCTGCTGCAAAACAGAATTTTGCTCGCCTGAATGAATTTTATATTCCATTATAGTACGGTTAATATGAATTAAAAATTCCTGAGGGACAAAAAATGAATCTTGGCTCACTCGTTTCAGAAACCCGTAATCCGCAAACCATGGATCTCGATGCGCTCTCCACGCTCGATCTTGTTAACCGTTTTAATCAACAGGATACGCTGGTCGCGCTGGCAGTGAAAGAGACATTGCCTGAGGTGGCAAAAGCCGTTGATGCCGCCGCCGCCGCGCTGAAAGCCGGTGGACGCATTATTTACATGGGGGCGGGGACCAGCGGACGTCTCGGGGTACTGGATGCCTCTGAATGTCCGCCGACCTTTGGCGTGCCGCACGGTCTGGTGATTGGGCTGATTGCCGGTGGGCCGGGGGCGCTGTTGAAAGCGGTCGAAGGAGCTGAGGACGATAAACAGCTTGGCGCGGATGATCTCGCCGCTCTGAGCCTGACCAAAAACGATCTGGTAGTCGGCCTGGCGGCATCTGGGCGCACGCCTTATGTCATCGGCGGTCTGGAATATGCCAAACAGCTGGGCTGCACGACGGTGGCGATCTCCTGCAATCCCGGTTCGCCGATTGCACAGGTTGCGGCGATTGCCATCTCTCCCGTCGTAGGGCCAGAAGCGCTGACCGGATCGACGCGCCTGAAATCGGGCACCGCGCAAAAGCTGGTACTCAATATGATCTCCACGGGGGCAATGGTGAAATTCGGCAAGGTCTACCAGAACCTGATGGTGGACATGAAAGCCACCAACATCAAGCTGGTGGATCGTGCCTGCCGTATGGTTGTGGAAGCCACCGGCGCCAGCCGTGAAGAGGCTGAAGCTGTTCTCCAACAAACCGATCACGACGTTAAACCGGCCATTCTGATGATTCTGAGCGGACTGGACGCCACAGCGGCACGCGCAAAACTGGAAGCCCATCAGGGATTCTTGCGGGCTGCATTACAAAACTAAAACTGAGGCGTATATGGAAAAAACAGCAGCGCTCGCCAGCGACATCTTGCAGGGGATTGGCGGGGAGAAAAACATCCGCCGTCTCGAAAACTGCATGACGCGCGTGCGGGTCGAAGTTCAGGACGACGGCCAGCTCGATCTGGCGCGTCTGAAAAAGCTCCCCGGCGTCAGCGGCTACGTAAAGCAGGGCGCACAGCACCAGCTGATTGTCGGGCCGGGTAAAGCCGCGCAGGTCGTTGATGCGATGCGTGCGCTGATGATCGGTGAAAGCGCTGAGGTTTTAGGCGATGTGGATCGCAACAAAGCGCAGGCCAAAGCCAAATACAAAGCCCCGATGAGCGATGCGCTGCGCCAGTTGGCCAACGTCTTTATTCCCCTGATCCCGGCGTTTATCGCGTCGGGTCTGATTACCGGGATTATCAATATCCTCAAACGCCCGGATATCGTCGGCGATTTTGCGACCCATTATCCAAACCTGCTTGGGATTCTGGGCATCTTTGGTAGCGCGGTGTTTGCCATCATGAACATTCTGGTGGGCGTCAACGCGGCGAAAGTCTACGGCGGTTCGATGGCGATGGGCGGCGTGATGGCGGGGATCCTCTCCAGCCCGCAGCTGGCGCAAATTACCCTGTTTGGCGAAGCGCTCCAGCCCGGACGCGGCGGTGTCATCGCGGTGCTGCTGGTCGTCGCCCTGATGTGCTGGGTCGAAAAGCGTCTGCGCAGCCTGCTGCCGGGCTCGATTGAGCTGATTCTCAATCCACTGCTGACCACCCTGATCACCGGTACGGTGGCGATTGTGGCCTTACAGCCGCTGGGCGGCTGGATCTCCGAGGCGATTGCGCACGGGGCGTCGATGGCTATCGATCGTGGTGGCTTGCTGGTGGGGGCGGTGCTGTCCGGTACCTTCCTGCCGCTGGTGTTAACCGGGCTGCATCAGGGGCTGGTGCCTATTCACGTGGAGCTTGTGCAGGCGCACGGCTACAACGCGCTGCTGCCGATTCTGTCGATGGCAGGGATGGGGCAGGTCGGTGCTGCGATTGCTATCCTGCTGAAAACACGCAACGAACGGCTGAAAAAGGTGATCAAAGGTGCATTGCCGGTTGGATTGCTGGGCATCGGTGAGCCGCTGATTTTCGGCGTCACATTGCCGCTTGGCAAACCATTCCTCGCGGCCTGTCTGGGGGGCGCGATGGGTGGGGCGTTGATCAGCTACTGGAAAGTGGCTACCGTTATTACTTTCGGGATCTCCGGTTTACCGCTGGCATTAACCATCGTAACCGGAAAAGTCATGCTCTATCTGTTAGGCTGTTTGGTAGCGATTATCGCCGGGTTCTTGTTTACCTGGCTGTTAGGATTCCACGATCCAGAGGAGTAAGGTTTGGTTAATCACGAGCGCCGCGTTGTCTTTTTCGATTTGGATGGAACGCTTCATCAGCAGGATATGTTTGGCAGTTTTATGCGCTATCTGTTGCGTCGCCAGCCCTTGAACGCACTGCTCGTGCTGCCACTTTTGCCGATTATCGGGATCGCACTGTTGATAAAAGGGCGCGCGGCGCGTTGGCCAATGAGCCTGCTGTTATGGGGCTGCACCTTTGGGCACAGCGACGCGCGGCTCAGCCAGCTGCAACAGGATTTCGTCCACTGGTTTCGCGGGCACGTCACCGCGTTTCCGGTGGTGCAGGACCGGCTAACGGAGTACCTCAACGCCAGTGACGCCGATATCTGGCTTATCACCGGCTCGCCGCAGTCGCTGGTGGAGCAGGTCTATTTTGACACGCCATGGTTGCCGCGCGTGAATCTGATTGCCACTCAAATGGGACGCGCCTACGGCGGATGGGTGCTGACGCTGCGCTGTCTGGGGCACGAGAAAGTGGTGCAGCTCGAGAAAAAAATCGGCACGCCCCTGCGCCTTTACAGCGGCTACAGCGACAGCAAGCAGGACAACCCGCTGCTCTATTTCTGCCAGCACCGCTGGCGCGTTACCCCTTCAGGCGAACTTCAGCAACTGGAATAGTGTTAATCATAACGGGTGTGTATAATGCCGCCCGCTTTCCGACTGGAGTACCTTTCGTTGTCTGACCTTGAACTCAATCATGAATACTGGATGCGCCATGCGCTCTCCCTTGCAAAACGCGCCTGGGATGAGGGCGAAGTGCCCGTGGGTGCCGTTCTGGTGCATAACAATCAGGTGATTGGCGAAGGGTGGAACCGTCCGATAGGGCGCCACGATCCGACTGCGCATGCCGAAATCATGGCCCTGCGTCAGGGCGGACTGGTACTGCAGAACTACCGTCTGCTGGATACAACGCTGTATGTCACGCTGGAACCCTGCGTGATGTGTTCTGGTGCGATGGTGCACAGCCGCATCGGGACGCTGGTATATGGCGCGCGGGATGAAAAGACAGGCGCGGCGGGTTCCTTAATGGACGTACTCGGTCATCCGGGCATGAACCACCAGGTCCAGATTATCGGTGGGGTACTTGCACCAGAGTGTTCGGGGCTACTAAGCGATTTCTTTCGAATGCGCCGTCAGCAGAAAAAGCAACAAAGGGCAGAATTGAAGTCGTCGGGTGATTAAGCTCATTCGGTGATACCACCGGATAGCTCTGCGCCAGCTGCTCGGCCTCCATCACTTCCTTCTCTTTCTCCTGCAGATAGCCTTCCAGGCTTATCTGATACTTGCGGATATTTTCCACATACGCGTAGGCTTCGTGCCCGCGCGCATAGCCGTACGTGAGTTTATTGTACCAGGGCTTCTGGCTCAGCAGCGGCAGACGCTGTTTTACGTCAGACCAGCTGTCAGGATTGCCTTTAGTCTTGGCGGTCAACGCGCGGGCGTCGAGCATATGCGCGTAACCCATGTTGTAGGCCGCCAGTGCAAACCAGATCCGCTCCTCTTCCGGCACCGTTTCCGGCACTTTCGCCATCATATCCTGCAGATAACGCGCGCCGCCGCTGATGCTCTGTTCCGCGTCGGTGCGGTCCGTCAGTCCGAGGCTTTGCGCCGTATTCTTGGTGAGCATCATCAGTCCGCGCACGCCGGTGGGTGAGGTCGCCTGAGCGTCCCAGTGAGATTCCTGGTAAGAAATCGCCGCCAGCAGGCGCCAGTCGATCGCCTGGGCGTATTTCTCGAACAGCGGCTGGAGTTCCGGCAGCACACTGTCGACCGCGCGCAGGAAGCTGCGGGTATCGACGTAATCGAAATCGCCGCCGTGACCGAGATACTTCTCCTCAAGCCGCGCGAGGGTGCCGTCTTCATTCATGGAATTGAAGAAATCAAGGATCGCGGCGGCGAGGGTTTGATCTTCGTCGAGAGGGCTAAACCAGGTGACGGGCTGTTCGTCGGTCACGTCCAGCGCCACGGCCAGCTCCGGATGCACGCGCTGGAACAGACTGATCGCCACGGAATCGGCGATGGTGTACGCCAGCTTTTTATCTTTTACCTGTTCCAGTAGGGCCGTAGTGCCGAGTTTGTCATCGACCTTCCAGCTGAGATCCGGGTATTTCTTCTCTTTCAGGGAGCGCAAATCGTCAATCACCACATGGCCTGGCGCGATGGTGAGTTGCTGATCGTTAAGGGCAGCAAGCGTACGCGGGCGCACCCCGCCCACGCGATAGACAAGTTGCTGAGAAACGGAGTAGTAGGTCGGCCCTGGCTGATAGTTTTTGCTACGCTCGCTGTTATAGACCAGCCCGGCGGCGAGCATATCGGCATCGCCGTTATCCAGGTCGTCAAACAGCTGGCTGATATTCTGGCGAACGGTGATTTTGAGTTTCACGCCCAGGTAGTCGGCAAACTGCTGCGCAAGTTCGTAATCGAGACCGGTTATTTTGCCGTTCACGTTGTTGTAGGTGAGTGGAGAGCTGATGGTACTGACACGCAGCTCCCCCCGCGACTGGATCGCGGCGATACGGTTTTCGGCTTTGCCGAACCAGGGGATTGAAGGCCACAGGGCCGCTGCCAGCAGCAAGGTTACAATGCCGATGAGCAGATAATTAATCTTTAATTTTTTCAATTAGTTAATTCTCTGCGCCGTGCGTTGCCTCAGTGTGCTGTAGCCATGTTAAGAATAAGGTTTGCCATTGATTGAGCGGCATTTTGCGCAAACTTACGACAGTTGGCAACAAATTAGAGAGACAGGTCACACCTATGGATAAAAATGCGAGATGATTTTATTTCGACGCAAACGGTTTCGTCGGCGCTCAGGATTCTCTATAATGACGCCCGTTTTCCCCTTGCGCACACTGTAAGCGCCTCAGGCGCTTCGAAGACGAGAGACTTATGATGGAAATTCTGCGTGGTTCGCCTGCACTGTCTGCCTTCCGTATCAATAAACTGCTGGCACGTTTTCAGGCTGCCGACCTTCCGGTAAGCAATATTTACGCTGAGTATGTCCATTTTGCTGACCTGAATGCTCCCTTAGATGCGCAGCAGCGCGAGCAGCTTGAACGTCTGCTCAAGTATGGCCCGAGCCTGAGCAGCCATACGCCAACCGGCAAACTGATCCTTGCGACGCCTCGCCCTGGCACCATCTCCCCCTGGTCTTCTAAAGCCACTGACATTGCCCACAACTGCGGCCTGAGCCAGATTAATCGTCTGGAGCGCGGCGTGGCGTATTACGTTGAAGCCTCGACGTTGACCGCTGAACAATGGCAGGCCGTTACCGCTGAGCTGCACGACCGCATGATGGAAAGCGTTTTCGCGTCGCTGGATGATGCACAACAGCTGTTCTCTCACCATCAGCCTGCGCCCGTTCAGAGCGTGGATCTGCTGGGTGAAGGCCGCCAGGCGCTGATTGATGCCAACCTGCGTCTGGGTCTGGCGCTGGCAGATGACGAGATTGACTACCTGCAGGATGCGTTCGTGAAGCTTAACCGCAACCCGAACGACATCGAACTCTATATGTTCGCGCAGGCCAACTCCGAGCACTGCCGCCATAAGATTTTCAACGCCGACTGGGTTATCGACGGCGAAGAACAGCCGAAGTCGCTGTTCAAAATGATTAAAAACACCATGGAACAAACGCCTGACCACGTCTTGTCTGCCTATAAAGACAACGCGGCCGTGATGGAAGGTTCTGAGGTGGGCCGCTTCTTCGCCGATCGCGAAGCAGGGCGCTATGCATTTCATCAGGAGCCTGCGCATATCCTGATGAAAGTGGAAACGCACAACCACCCGACGGCGATTTCGCCATGGCCGGGTGCAGCCACCGGTTCCGGCGGCGAAATCCGTGACGAAGGCGCAACCGGACGCGGAGCAAAACCAAAAGCGGGCCTGGTCGGTTTCTCCGTCTCTAACCTGCGTATTCCTGGCTTTGAACAGCCGTGGGAAGAAGATTTCGGCAAGCCAGAGCGCATTGTCACTGCGCTAGACATCATGACCGAAGGCCCCCTGGGCGGCGCGGCGTTTAACAACGAATTTGGTCGCCCGGCGCTGAACGGCTACTTCCGTACCTATGAAGAGAAAGTCGACAGCCACAACGGCGAAGAGCTGCGCGGCTACCACAAGCCCATCATGCTGGCAGGCGGGATCGGCAATATTCGCGCCGATCACGTGCAGAAAGGTGAGATCACCGTCGGCGCGAAACTGATCGTTCTCGGCGGCCCGGCAATGAATATCGGTCTGGGCGGCGGGGCGGCCTCTTCGATGGCCTCTGGTCAGTCTGACGCAGACCTCGATTTTGCTTCCGTACAGCGCGACAACCCTGAAATGGAGCGTCGTTGCCAAGAGGTGATCGACCGCTGCTGGCAGCTTGGCGATGCCAACCCTATTCTGTTCATTCACGACGTCGGCGCGGGCGGTCTCTCTAACGCCATGCCGGAGCTGGTGAGCGACGGCGGCCGCGGGGGGCGTTTCAACCTGCGCGATATCCTGAGCGATGAGCCAGGCATGAGCCCGCTGGAAATCTGGTGTAATGAATCCCAGGAACGCTACGTGCTGGCGGTCTCTGCGGACCAGTTGCCGCTGTTCGACGAACTGTGCCGCCGCGAGCGCGCACCGTACGCGGTCATTGGTGAAGCGACGGAAGAGCTGCATCTGACCATGAACGATCCGCACTTCGACAATCAGCCGATTGATCTGCCGCTTGACGTGCTGCTGGGCAAAACGCCGAAGATGACCCGCAACGTGCAAACCCGTAAAGCTGCGGGCAAAGCGCTGGATGTGCGCGGGATCGCCATTGCGGATGCCGTGAATCGCGTCCTGCACCTCCCGGCGGTAGCGGAAAAAACCTTCCTCGTGACCATCGGCGACCGCTCGGTGACCGGTATGGTGGCCCGCGATCAGATGGTTGGCCCATGGCAGATCCCGGTGGCGAACTGCGCGGTGACCACGGCGAGCCTCGACAGCTACTACGGCGAAGCGATGGCGCTGGGCGAACGTACCCCGGTTGCACTGCTGGACTTCGCCGCCTCTGCCCGTCTGGCGGTCGGCGAAGCGCTGACCAACATCGCTGCGACTCAGATTGGCGATATCAAACGCATCAAACTCTCCGCAAACTGGATGGCCGCAGCCGGGCACCCTGGTGAAGACGCGGGTCTGTATGAAGCCGTAAAAGCGGTCGGCGAAGAACTCTGTCCGGCGCTGGGTCTCACCATTCCGGTCGGCAAAGATTCTATGTCAATGAAAACCCGCTGGCAGGAGGGCAACGAGCAGCGCGAAATGACCTCTCCGCTGTCGCTGGTTATCACCGCTTTTGCCCGCGTGGAAGATGTGCGTCACACCATCACGCCACAGCTGGCTACGGAAGATAACGCCCTGCTGCTGATTGATCTCGGTAAAGGCCATAACGCTCTCGGTGCTACCGCACTGGCGCAGGTTTATCGTCAACTGGGCGACAAACCGGCAGATGTGCGCGACGTGGCGCAGCTGAAAGGCTTCTACGACGCCATTCAGGCGCTGGTAGCCGATCGCAAACTGCTGGCCTATCACGACCGTTCAGACGGCGGCCTGCTGGTGACACTGGCCGAGATGGCTTTCACCGGCCACTGCGGTGTGGAAGCAGATATCGCTTCGCTGGGCGACGACCGTCTGGCGGCGCTGTTTAACGAAGAGCTGGGCGCGGTCATTCAGGTTCGTGCTGCTGACCGCGATGCCGTTGAAGCGCTGCTGGCGCAGCATGGTCTGGCGGATTGCGTACACTATCTGGGTAAAGCCGTCAGCGGCGATCGCTTCGTGATTGAAGCGGACGGTCACGCGGTATTTAGCGAAAGCCGCTCCACGTTGCGTATGTGGTGGGCCGAAACCACCTGGCAGATGCAGCGTCTGCGCGATAACCCTGAGTGCGCCGATCAGGAACATGAAGCCAAAGCGAATGACAGCGATCCGGGTCTGAACGTGAAGCTCTCCTTCGACATTAACGAAGACGTGGCGGCACCTTACATTGCGACCGGCGCGCGTCCGAAAGTGGCGGTTCTGCGCGAGCAGGGCGTGAACTCCCACGTGGAAATGGCGGCAGCGTTCCACCGTGCGGGCTTTGATGCTATCGACGTCCACATGAGCGACCTGCTGGCTGGGCGCACCGGGCTGGACGATTTCCAGGCACTGGTCGCCTGCGGCGGTTTCTCTTACGGCGACGTGCTGGGGGCAGGTGAGGGTTGGGCGAAATCCATTCTGTTCAACAATCGTGTGCGCGATGAGTTCGAAACCTTCTTCCACCGTCCGCAGACGCTGGCGTTGGGCGTGTGTAACGGCTGCCAGATGATGTCGAATCTGCGTGAGCTGATCCCTGGCAGCGACGCCTGGCCGCGCTTTGTGCGTAACCAGTCCGACCGCTTCGAGGCACGCTTTAGCCTGGTTGAAGTGACCCAAAGCCCGTCTCTGCTGCTGCAGGGAATGGTGGGCTCGCAGATGCCGATTGCGGTTTCACACGGTGAAGGACAGGTGGAAGTCCGCGATGCTGCGCATCTGGCTACGCTCGAAAGCAAAGGGCTGGTGGCACTGCGCTTCGTCGATCACTTCGGCAAAGTCACGGAAACCTACCCGGCAAACCCTAACGGCTCTGCAAACGGCATTACTGCCGTGACCAGCGAAAGCGGCCGCGCCACCATCATGATGCCGCACCCGGAGCGTGTATTCCGTACCGTCAGTAACTCCTGGCACCCGGAAAACTGGGGCGAAGACAGCCCATGGATGCGTATCTTCCGCAATGCGCGTAAGCAGTTAGGTTAATCAGCCTGTCAATGCCGGGCGGCACTGTGTTTGCCCGGCTTTCAAAAGGCTTAAATCGGAGGCCCGGTGAGCGCTAGCGCCATCGGGCTTTTTTTGTCGCAAAAATGCGACAAACGCATAACAACCCTGTCGCTAAAAGGAGACGTGTAACTCGTTGATTTTAAATGGGTACGTAAGAGTGGTGCGAAGGTGTATCTAATTAGCGACACTTAGCCTGGAAATCGTTCAGTCAGCAACTAACGCTGTTTTGCCATAAATCTGTGAAATATCATTATGATAATAATTTATTTTGCATTCTGGCACGGCTGTTGCATAATATTAACCAGTGGCTCATTCACCCTCTTATGTCAGCCCCTTCGGGACGCGCTACATAAACTTCGAATGACGCACAACAAGGTGCCTGCCGTCCAACTACTGATTATAGCGATGCTTTATCAGACCCAGGGCGAAACGTCGAGTAAGGCACCGCCTCTTTTCACAACAAAGCCGGGTTTTTACCCGGCTTTGTTGTATCTGACGGGCTGACTCAGTTAGCATCACTCAACACCCACATTGAGAGAGTCATGCGTTGAAACGCTGGTCAATTTTCCCTCGCTCCCTGCGACAGCTCGTTATGATGGCATTCCTGCTGATCCTGTTACCTTTGCTGGTTCTGGCCTGGCAGGCGTGGCAGAGCCTCAATGCCCTCAGCGCTCAAGCGGCGCAAACCAACCGCACGACGCTGATCGATGCCCGCCGCAGCGAGGCGATGACCAATGCCGCTCTGGAAATGGAGCGTAGCTACCGCCAGTATTGCGTGCTCGACGACCGCACGCTGGCGAAGGTCTATCAGAACCAGCGCAAGCGCTACAGCGAAATGCTCGACGCACATGCGGGCGTTCTCCCCGACGACAAACTTTATCAGGCGCTGCGCCAGGATCTTAACGATCTGGCGCAGCTGCAGTGCAAAAACAGCGGGCCGGACGAGGTTGCGACCGCACGCCTCGAAGCCTTTGCCAACGCCAATACCGAGATGGTGCAGTCCACGCGCACCGTTATTTTCTCTCGCGGACAACAGCTTCAGCAGGAGATCGCCGAACGCGGTCAGTTCTTTGGCTGGCAGGCGCTGGTGCTGTTTCTGGTCAGCCTCGGTCTGGTGCTGCTGTTTACCCGCATGATCATCGGCCCGGTGAAGGGCATTGAACGGATGATTAACCGTCTGGGGGAGGGCAAATCCCTCGGTAACACCGTTGTGTTCAAAGGGCCGCGTGAGCTGCGATCCGTCGGTCAGCGCATCATCTGGCTCTCCGAGCGCCTACAGTGGCTGGAATCACAGCGCCATCAGTTTTTACGTCATATCTCCCATGAGCTGAAAACGCCGCTCGCCAGTATGCGCGAAGGCACCGAGCTGCTGGCTGACGAAGTGGCGGGACCACTGACCCCTGAACAAAAAGAAATTGTTGAGATTCTTGATGACAGTAGCCGCAATCTGCAGAAGCTGATTGAACAACTGCTTGATTACAACCGCAAACTGGCCGACGGTGCCGTCGAGCTGGAAAACGTCGAGATTGAGCCGCTGGTGGATATGGTGCTCTCTGCCCACAGCCTGCCTGCGCGAGCTAAAATGATGCATACCGACCTGGATCTCCAGGAGCCGGTCTGTTTTGCTGAACCTATGCTATTAATGAGTGTGCTGGATAATCTTTATTCCAATGCGGTGCACTATGGTACTGAATCCGGTAACATTTATATTCGCAGTTTTACCCACAATTCACGGGTCTGTATTGACGTCGCCAACACCGGTAGTCCCATCCCGGATGACGAACAGAAGATGATTTTTGAGCCCTTTTTCCAGGGAAGTCATCAGCGAAAAGGTGCGGTTAAAGGGAGCGGTTTGGGCTTAAGCATTGCCCGCGATTGCATACGGCGGATGCACGGGGAGTTATATATCTCCCACGACGATCGCGCTGATGTCTGTTTTCGCATCGAGCTGCCCCTTGAGCCGGAAAAATCAATGAAATGAATCTAAGTCTGGTGAGTATGTCACACGTCTTTTTCCGCGCGGTTAACGCGACGTTTTCCAGTAAAATTTTACGCTTAGGTCTGCCATGCCTGCTGCTGGCGGGCTGCGTGGCACACACGCCAAAAAGTGCGATCAGCGATAAACAAGAAGATAAATTACCTGAACATCAGCTGGCCGATTTCCTCTCCACCGATTGCGACGATGTCTGGCAGCTCAACGGCCATGATGTCGAATCGAACCCGCTGTTCTGGCTGCGCGGCATGGATTGCGCCGAGCGTCTCGCGCCTGCTGTGGCGCGCGCACAGGCGCATCAGTGGGCCGACGACACCTGGCAGGACACCTTTAAGCGCGGCATTCTGCTGGCCAATGCCAAAATTAATCCCGTAGAGCGTCGCAATAATACGTCGCGGATGGATGCGCTCAGCCCGCAGATCCCGGCGCAGATCCGCCCTCTGTATCAGCTGTGGCGTGACGGGCAGGTGCTACAGCTGCAACTCGCCGAAGAGCGCTTCCGCTACAGCAAACTGCAACAGTCCGCAGACGGCGAACTGGATACCCTGCGCCAGCAGCAGCAATACTTACGTTCCCAGCTTGATACGACCACCCGCAAGCTGGAAAACCTGACGGATATCGAACGTCAGCTCTCCACCCGCAAGCCGTCCAGCAACTATTTGCCGGATAATACGAAAGGCACTGCGCAGCCCGCCAAAACGCCGGAGCAGGAGAGCGAGACGCCGAAACAAGAGGATGTGAAGCCATGACGAGCCGCAAACCTGCCCATCTCCTGCTGGTGGATGACGATCCTGGCCTGCTCAAGCTGCTGGGAATGCGTCTGGTCAGCGAAGGCTACAGCGTGGTCACCGCCGAAAGCGGCGCTGAAGGACTGAAAGCGCTGGGGCGCGAGAAGGTCGATCTGGTGATTAGCGATCTGCGCATGGACGAGATGGACGGGATGCAGCTGTTTGTGGAAATTCAGAAGCTGCAGCCTGGGATGCCTGTGATTATCCTCACCGCCCACGGCTCGATTCCGGACGCGGTCGCCGCCACGCAGCAGGGGGTGTTTAGCTTCCTGACCAAGCCGGTGGACAAAGACGCGCTGTACAAAGCCATCGACGATGCGCTGGAACATTCTGCCCCGTCGGTGGATGAGAAGTGGCGCGAATCCATTGTGACCCGCAGCCCGGTGATGCTGCGCTTGCTGGAGCAGGCGCGGATGGTGGCCCAGTCGGACGTCAGCCTGCTGATCAACGGCCAGAGCGGTACCGGGAAAGAGATTCTCGCCCAGGCGATCCACAACGCCAGCCCGCGCAGTAAAAATGCCTTTATCGCCATCAACTGCGGCGCATTGCCGGAACAGCTGCTGGAGTCTGAACTCTTTGGTCATGCACGCGGGGCCTTTACCGGCGCGGTCAGCAGCCGTGAAGGGCTCTTCCAGGCGGCGGAAGGTGGCACGCTGTTTCTTGATGAAATTGGTGATATGCCTGCGCCGCTGCAGGTCAAGCTGCTGCGCGTGTTACAGGAGCGCAAAGTGCGCCCACTCGGCAGCAACCGGGATATCGATATTAATGTGCGCATTATTTCGGCCACGCACCGCGACCTGCCGAAAGCGATGGAGCGCAAAGAGTTTCGCGAAGATCTCTACTACCGTCTTAATGTCGTAAACCTGAAAATCCCCGCTCTGGCGGAACGTTCCGAAGATATTCCCCTGCTGGCAAACCATCTTTTGCGCCAGTCAGCCGATCGCCACAAACCCTTCGTGCGCGCGTTCTCCACCGACGCCATGAAACGCCTGATGACCGCCAGCTGGCCGGGCAATGTGCGTCAACTGGTCAACGTGATTGAGCAGTGCGTGGCGCTGACCTCTTCGCCGGTGATCAGCGATGCGCTGGTGGATCAGGCGCTGGAAGGGGAAAACACCGCGCTGCCCACGTTTGTCGAGGCGCGTAACCAGTTCGAACTCAACTATCTGCGCAAGCTGCTGCAGATCACCAAGGGTAACGTCACCCACGCCGCGCGCATGGCCGGGCGTAACCGCACTGAGTTCTACAAACTGCTGTCGCGTCATGAGCTGGAAGCGAACGATTTTAAAGAGTAGTACCGCAAAATTTGACTGACTATGATACTGTGAGCAATCGATTACGAGGCTACAGACAGGCGAGCGTTTAAGGACCCACCATGAAAAAGATTGATGCGATTATTAAACCTTTCAAACTGGATGATGTGCGTGAAGCGCTGGCGGAAGTCGGTATCACCGGGATGACAGTCACCGAAGTGAAAGGCTTTGGTCGCCAGAAAGGTCATACCGAGTTGTACCGTGGCGCAGAGTACATGGTGGATTTCCTGCCGAAAGTGAAAATCGAAATTGTGGTGACTGACGATATCGTCGATACCTGCGTGGATACCATTATCCGCACGGCGCAGACCGGTAAAATCGGTGACGGCAAGATCTTCGTCTTTGACGTGGCGCGCGTCATCCGTATTCGTACCGGTGAAGAAGACGACGCGGCGATTTAAGCCGGCGTAGATGTCACCGGCCGGGTAGAGCGAACTGCCAGGTGTAATAAAAAGCCCCTCTGAAAGGGGCTGTTTGCGTTACAGCACTTTGTGTGGACCAAAGCATTCGTAATGGATCTGCTCTGCTTTAACGCCCAATTCAACCAGCTGCTTCGCGGCAAACTGCATAAAGCCGACCGGACCGCAGAGATAAAACTGCATGGCCGGATCGCTGAACGCCCCTTCCTGAGTCCGTATATCCATCAGCCCTGCGCTATCAAACACGTCATCGCTTTCCGGTTTGTTATACCAGATGTGAGAGGTGAAGCGCGGCAGCGTGGCACCCAGCGTTTTAACGTCTTGCGCAAAGGCATGCACCTGCCCATTTTCCGCCGCGTGGAACCAGTTCACCTGGGCGCTGTGGTTTGCCGCTGCGAGGGTATCGAGCATTGCCAGCATCGGCGTTTGGCCGACCCCCGCTGAGATCAGCGTGACAGGCGTGTTCGCTTCTACCGCCATAAAGAAATCACCCGCCGGTGCCGCCAGATGCACCACGTCACCGACGCTGGCGCGATTATGCAGCCAGTGAGAAACCTGACCGCCGTCTTCACGTTTCACCGCAATACGATAGCCTTTTCCATTCGCTTTACGGGTCAGAGAGTACTGACGAATTTCCTGATGCGGGAACCCTTCTGGTTTCAGCCATACGCCGAGATACTGACCCGGCTGATAATCCGCAACCGGAAGCCCATCGACGGGTTCAAATTCAAAGCTGGTGATCAGGGCACTACGCGGGGTTTTATCGGCGATACGGAACGCGCGCGTGCCTTCCCAGCCGCCGTTTTTCGTTGCGTGCTCGCTGTAGATTTGCGCTTCACGATTGATGAACACATTCGCCAGCACGCCGTAGGCTTTGCCCCAGGCGTCCAGCACTTCCTGGCCTGGGCTGAACATCTCGTCGAGCGTCGCCAGCAGGTGGCTACCGACGATATCGTACTGCTCAGGTTTAATCTGGAAACTGGTGTGCTTCTGGGCAATTTTCTCAACCGCAGGCAGCAGCGCGGCCAGATTTTCAATATTGCTGGCATACGCGGCGATGGCGTTAAACAGCGCCTCGCGCTGATCGCCGTTGCGCTGATTGCTCATATTGAAAATCTCTTTCAGCTCCGGGTTGTGAGCGAACATGCGATTGTAAAAATGGGCGGTGAGTTTCGGTCCGGTTTCGACCAGCAGGGGAATAGTGGCTTTAACGGTAGCGATGGTTTGAGCGTCTAACATAGCAACTTCCTTCGATTGTTACTCTAATGATGTATTTTAAATGCATCTTATAAAAAATAGCCCTGCTTTGTAAATGGTTCTTTGCATGATGAAATAGTTGCATCACAAACCTGAAAAGAAATCCATTGAAAATCGCGAGGTCTTTATTCCTCAAACCCTTGCGTGGCGGGTAGGTAAACGTTTGCGTAAAATCCTTTGTCAAGACCTGTTATCGCAACACTATTCGGTTATACTGTTGCCCGTCGTCTATCAGGACAGCCCTTTCAGGCCAAAATTTTATTGTTAGCTGAGTCAGGAGATGCGGATGTTAAAGCGTGAAATGAACATTGCCGATTATGATGCCGAACTGTGGCAGGCTATGGAGCAGGAAAAAGTACGTCAGGAAGAGCACATCGAACTGATCGCCTCCGAGAACTACACCAGCCCGCGCGTAATGCAGGCGCAGGGTTCTCAGCTGACCAACAAATATGCAGAAGGTTATCCGGGCAAACGCTACTACGGCGGTTGCGAATACGTTGATATCGTTGAACAACTGGCGATTGACCGTGCTAAAGAGCTGTTTGGCGCAGACTACGCGAACGTACAGCCGCACTCTGGTTCTCAGGCGAACTTCGCGGTTTACACCGCGCTGCTGCAGCCGGGCGATACCGTTCTCGGTATGAATCTGGCGCAAGGTGGCCACCTGACTCACGGTTCCCCGGTTAACTTCTCCGGTAAACTGTACAACATCATCCCTTACGGTATTGATGAGTCCGGTAAAATTGACTACGAAGACATGGCGAAGCAGGCGCAGACCCATAAACCGAAGATGATCATCGGCGGTTTCTCTGCTTACTCCGGCGTGGTTGACTGGGCAAAAATGCGTGAAATCGCAGACAGCATCGGCGCATACCTGTTCGTTGATATGGCGCACGTCGCCGGTCTGATTGCAGCAGGCGTTTACCCGAACCCGGTTCCACATGCGCACGTTGTCACCACCACGACCCACAAAACCCTGGCAGGTCCGCGCGGCGGCCTGATCCTGGCGAAAGGTGGTGACGAAGATCTGTACAAAAAACTGAACTCTGCCGTCTTCCCAAGCGCTCAGGGCGGCCCGCTGATGCACGTTATCGCAGCAAAAGCCGTTGCCCTGAAAGAAGCGATGGAGCCAGAGTTCAAAGTTTACCAGCAGCAAGTGGCGAAAAACGCGAAAGCGATGGTGGAAGTGTTCCTGAACCGCGGTTACAAAGTGGTTTCTGGCGGCACTGAGAACCACCTGTTCCTGCTGGATCTGGTTGATAAAAACCTGACCGGTAAAGAAGCCGACGCCGCGCTGGGCCGTGCTAACATCACCGTTAACAAAAACAGCGTACCAAACGATCCGAAGAGCCCGTTTGTGACCTCCGGTATCCGTATCGGTTCTCCGGCTGTTACTCGCCGCGGTTTCAAAGAAGCGGAAGTGAAAGAGCTGGCTGGCTGGATGTGTGATGTTCTCGACAACATCAACGATGAAGCTGTGATCGAACGTGTTAAAGGTAAAGTGCTGGATATCTGCGCACGTTTCCCTGTCTACGCGTAATTCTGCTCGCAGAAATAATAAAGGCCGCGTAAGCGGCCTTTATGTTATCTAGCGACGGTCGACAGATATTGCTCCCGGCCCGGTTACGGCCAGCAACAAAAACGCGCCGGCAATGCTGATATTCTTGTAGAAGTTAATCATGTTAGGCATAACCGCATCACCGCTCATATCCCAGTAGTGGTGACCAATCACCGCTGTCCCAAGCGTATAGAGGACAAAGAGCAGCGCCAGCGGCCGGGTGAAGAACCCGAGCACAATCAGAATCGCGGCGGGCACTTCCATGATCACCGCAATAATGGCTGCCAGCATCGGCATCGGTGCGCCGAGCGACGTCATATATTGCACCGTTCCATCAAAACCGGTCATTTTCGGAATACCAAAAATAATAAACAACACAACAATCGCGATACGTGCAATCAGCAGTACCAGCGGGCGGGACTGTCCGAAATCGAAATAGCGTAGAGTGTTCATGGCAGGCTCGTTATTGGATGGGGCTTATCATAAAGCTAATACACAACCGGTAACTCCGCCATAAGACCAAATTATCAGCCGCTTAACCCTTCGCAAGTCTGCTCCAGGTCCCCGTGCATTTCGCCCCGTTCCCGCTTTGGGCGGCCTGAATGCAATCTCGATACTCCGTCGGCGTAAGCGTTTCAGGAGCGAATAAACAGCCGCTGTCTGTCAGAGGTAATGTGATGGCTATCACAATATCATCGCAAACTCCGTGGCTGATGCTGTTTCGAATGTCGGGTGAAGCACGCTTATGCCTCGAACCTCAGCGCCATCCGGTGAATGCCCGTCATCACGCCGGACAACCTGATTTAACGGCGTTAGCCCTGGATGAGCGCACCCGTTTAGCCACAGAAATTGCCGCCGAATCAACGGCAAATTCCTGTTAATCAGCTGTTAATAGCCGCTTGCGTCGGCCACTTTTTAGCGCCAGACTAGCGCCTCCAAAACGGGAGGGATTCATGGGTTTGCATTCCACGCGCTGGCTGGCGCTCAGCTATTTTACCTACTTTTTTAGCTACGGTATTTTTCTGCCTTTCTGGAGCGTCTGGCTCAAAGGTATCGGCCTGACGCCGGAAACCATCGGCATTCTACTGGGTGCAGGCCTGGTAGCGCGATTCCTGGGCAGCCTGCTGATTGCGCCGCGCGTCAGCGATCCCTCTCTGTTGATTAAGGCCATGCGTATCCTCGCGCTGCTGACGCTGGTGTTCCTCGCGGGCTTCTGGGTGAATCAGCAGTTTGCGTGGCTGATGGTGGTGATGGTCGGTTTTAACCTCTTCTTTTCGCCGCTGGTACCGCTGACGGACGCGCTGGCGAACACCTGGCAAAAACAGGTGACGATGGACTACGGACGCGTGCGCCTGTGGGGGTCCATCGCCTTTGTGATTGGCTCGGCGCTGGTGGGCAAACTGGTCAGTCTCTACGACTATCGGGCCATTCTGGCGCTGTTAAGCGTCGGTATTGCCTCAATGCTGCTGGGGATGTTGCTGCAGCCGTCGGTGAAACCGCAGGGCGAAAGCCGTCATCAGGAGAGCACCGGCTGGTCCGCCTGGCGGTCACTGATTAAACAGAGCTGGCGTTTTCTGGCCTGCGTCTGTCTGTTGCAGGGCGCTCACGCGGCCTACTACGGTTTTAGCGCCATTTACTGGCAGGGGGCGGGGTTCTCCGCGTCGGCGGTGGGCTATCTCTGGTCGCTCGGCGTGGTGGCGGAAGTCATTATCTTTGCTCTTAGCAAGAAGCTGTTCCGCCGTTTTGGTGCGCGCGATCTGCTGCTGCTCTCTGCCGTCTGCGGCGTGTTGCGCTGGGGCATTATGGGCTGGACCACCGATCTCCCTTGGCTGATTGTGGCTCAGATCCTGCACTGCGGTACCTTTACGGTGTGCCATCTGGCGGCGATGCGCTACATCGCTGCGCGTCAGGGCAGCGAAGTGATTCGTCTCCAGGCGGTCTATTCGGCGGTGGCGATGGGCGGCAGTATCGCCGTGATGACGGTGTTTGCGGGCTTCCTCTATCAGCACCTCGGCCACGGCGTATTCTGGGTGATGGCGCTCGTGGCGCTGCCGGCTATGGTGGTTCGTCCCAAAGTGGCAGCGCGAAGCGAAGCGTTATGATTCCAGCATGGCGCGTATATGTTCCTGCTGCTGCGCATTCAACGTCTCTACGGCATGAATGAGCGGCGGCGAGAACAGCGGCAGGGCGGTAGGGTACGGAGTAATAATCAGCGCCGCCTCGCGCGGTGCGCCGTCCTTCTGAAACGTCTGGAGCGACACATAGCGGATATTCAGCGGCAGCAGCGTCAGCTCGCGCAGCTGCTCTTCAATCAACACTTCGCAGGCTTTATCATCGCCCGTTAACAGCACCACCTGTTTTTCATGCAGGTCGGTCTCCTGCATCAGCCAGGCGCCGAAAATCACCGCCACCAGGCTCATCTCCTCATCGGAAAACCGCAGGCCAAATTCTGCTTCTACTTCAAACAGCACATCCCGGGTAGTGCGCATCAGGCGCGGATAGAGGCGACCGATCTCTTCGGGCAGACTGTTATCGATGCCAACGCCAAACAGCGAGCGGTCCAGCGCCTGGGAAAGATGGATGTACAGCTGGTCCGTCAGCCCCTGTTCGTCGCTAAAGCGCATTCCTGTTTGCCCGCGAAAGCGCCCGATCATTCGAGAGATGGCGTGGCGCAGGCGTTGATCCAGCTGATGCGCATCGCGCAGCGGATCGGGCGTGCGCAGCATCATAAACAGCAGCGACAGAAACAGCGGCTCATCGGCATGGGGGCTTTGCCGCACGCGGCGCTGCCAGTGGCGGACAATCTCCTGCGCTGCCAGATATTCACCGCGCGAATGCGCCCAGTGGCGCTGAACAGCGGAGAACTGCGGCGTCTGCCCCAGATGATGCTGGATCAGGCAATACTGCAGATAGAGCTGCAAAAACTGCACGTCGCGGCACTCGAAGTGGCGCTGCAGGCGGCGCGAACAGAAGTTGATCAGCGCGCGCAGATTGGTATCGTCATACAGCGTACGCGCAATGCCGAGTTGTTTAAGCTCGGTTTTGAGCGCCGGGGTAAACTGTTGTGTAATAAAATGCGGACACAGCCGCAATGCCCGTCGCAACCAGTGCAGCAGGCATAAACGTTGATCGAGCGTCGTACCTTCAATTCGGTAGCTGCCGTCATGATGCGTCACGATGTTCAGCCGGTGATAGCGCTGGATCTCATCGCGTGTCTCGGCTATATCTTGCCGTGCAATGTCGTCGTCCACCCCATTGATATCAACAATACTTTGCGGGGTCACGGCAATACCTGGCAGGTAAAGCATCAAAAGCACCTGGCAGCGGCGCTGCGAACTGGAAAGCACAGATGGGTTTTCGAGGGTCGTCATCATCTGTCGGGTATCCAGTAGAAGTATTCGATAAGAATAGCTAAAGGATGTGCGCAGGAAAGCGCACCCGTGGGTCTTTCCGTCAGGAATGCGGGAGAACATCACAGAATTTTTGACGTGAGGAATCGATGCAAATAGTTAAACACAGCGCCACGGCGCTATTTTTGGCGGTTTTATCTTCTGCTGCCGTCGCGCATCCTCACAGTTTCATCAGCCTGCAGACGGAGATTGTCGCAGACGATACGCATCTGAGCGGGCTGAAAATGCGCTGGACGATGGATGAAATTACATCAGCCGATCTACTCTATGACGCGGGCGATGCGAAACCGGGCGATGAGATCTGGAAAAAACTGGCGGCGGAAGTGATGGCCAACGTACTCGGTCAGCACTATTTCACCGAGTTCTGGCACAACGGTCAGAAAGTGAAATTTCTTAATCGCCCCACGACCTACGGCATGGAGCGCGACGGGCACCAGGCGGTGTTAACTTTTATTCTGCCGCTGGCCGAACCTCAGCCGTTGGCAGGGCAGAAGTATACGTTTTCAACCTTTGACCCGAGCTACTACGTCGACATGAGTTATGCAGAAGACAAGGACGCAACGCTGCCCGCGGTGCTGCAAAAGCGCTGCACGATTGCGGTTCATACGCCAAAACCCAGCGAAGAGACGATGAATTTTGCGCTCTCTCTCGATAAAGCGGATGCGCCGCCGGAAGATATGGATTTAGGTAAACAGTTTGCGCAGCAGGTGACCGTGCAATGTCAGTGATCTCCACTTCACTCAGCAAAAAACGCCGCTGGCTGCACCTGTGGCCGCTGGCACTGTTTCTGATCTTAGCGGCCATCGGGGCGTTTTGGCTCTGGCAGGCGTGGCCGCAGGTGATGATGAAAAGCATCCTCTGGCAGCGCGACGTGAATCAGCAAATGAGCGGGCTGCTCAAGGCCGTGGCGGAAAACCCGACCAAAGCGGGCGGCTCGCTGCTGATCTTCAGCTTTTTGTATGGCGTGCTGCATGCCCTGGGGCCAGGGCACGGGAAGATCGTCATCACCACCTGGCTTGCGACTCACCCTTCAAAGCTCAAATCCAGTATCGGCTTAACGCTTGCCTCTTCCTTGTTGCAGGGGCTGGTGGCGATTGCGCTGGTGGTTGTGGTGCTGACGGTGCTGCAACTGCCTGCCCGACAGCTGCACATGAGCAGCTTCTGGCTGGAGAAGGGCAGTTATGCGCTGGTGGGCGTGCTGGGGGTGCTGCTCTGCTGGCGGGCGATCAAAAAACTGCGGGCATTACTTCGAAAACCAACGTTTAAAGCCTTCACGGCGCATCATGTTCACGACGCACATTGCGGTTGCGGGCATCAACATCTGCCGACGCAGGAGCAGCTTCAGAGCACAGATGACTGGCGAGCGCGGCTAATGATTATTCTGTCGATGGGAATGCGGCCCTGTTCTGGGGCGATCATGGTGCTGCTGTTCAGTAAGGTGATTGGAGTATTTAGCTGGGGCGTGGTCTCCGCGCTGGCGATGGCGGCGGGAACGTCACTGACGATTACCTCGCTGGCATTGCTGGTCCACAGTTTTCGCCAGCTGGCGGTCAAACTGAGTGGCAACAAAACGCCGGTACTGTGGCGGCAGGTTGGCTGGACGACGCTGGCGTTAGCGGGCGGGGTGATTTTACTGGTGGCGGCGGTGACGATGTGGATCAGTGCAGTGCCGGTAGGGCGGGGGTTACGACCGTTCTAAAACGAACGATGGCACTGCACTTATCCGGCCTACAGGATCGTAGGCCCGGGAAGTACAGTGCCACCGGGCACAACAGTCGGAATTAACGCTTCAGCGCTTCACTCAGTTCGTCACGCATGTTTGCCAGCATAGCTTTCACGACACGCGGGTTACCGGCCACGATGTTACCGCTCAGCATGTAGTTGTGACCGCCGGTGAAATCGCAAACCAGTGCGCCTGCTTCACGGGCAATCAGCTCGCCTGCAGCAAAATCCCACGGCTTCAGCGCGATTTCGAAATAACCATCAACACGGCCAGCGGCAACGTAGGCCAGATCCAGCGCAGCAGAACCGGTGCGACGGAAATCCGCGCATTCGGTGTAGAGCTTGCCGAGGATTTTCATGTAGGTCTGAGCGTGCTGTTTCGCCTTGAACGGGAAACCAGTCGCCAGAATCGTGCCATCCAGATCGCGAGAGTTGCTGCCGCGCAGACGGTAACCGTTCAGCTGCGCGCCCTGACCACGGGTAGCCGTGAACAGTTCGTTACGCATTGGATCGTAAACAACGGCCACTTCAGTACGGCCTTTGATGCGTACAGCGATAGAAACAGAGAAATGAGGAAGGCGTTTAACGAAGTTGGTGGTGCCATCCAGTGGATCGATTACCCATTGAACATCCTGATCTTCGCCTGCGTGTTCACCGCTTTCTTCGGTGATGATGGTGTGCTGCGGGTAAGATTTGCGAATGGTTTCGATAATAATCGCTTCTGCGGCTTTATCGACGTTAGTCACAAAGTCATTGCTGCCTTTCTGGCTGGTTTCTACAGAATCTGGAGTTTCGTAGTGTTTGGCAATTACATTACCCGCCTTGCGCGCTGCGCGCACGGCGATGGTCAACATAGGATGTTGCATCGGTTACTCTCACTGGATGTTAAAGAACAGGGGAAACGAAAACGGCCCAGAGTATAGCAGCGAGTTCGGATCATGTCTCTCGTTTATGATAATATGGCCGAATATTCTTCAGACACTGGCTTCAGACAAAACTAATTATGCTGCAAAACATCCGAATCGTACTGGTCGAAACATCGCACACCGGCAATATGGGCTCTGTCGCCCGCGCAATGAAAACCATGGGTTTAACCAATCTGTGGCTGGTCAATCCGCTGGTTAAACCAGACTCGCAGGCTATTGCACTGGCAGCAGGGGCGAGCGACGTGATCGGCAACGCTCAGATCGTCGATACCCTTGATGAAGCGCTGGCGGGCTGTAGCCTGGTCGTCGGTACCAGCGCACGTTCACGTACGCTGCCGTGGCCGATGCTCGATCCGCGCGAATGTGGCCTGAAAAGCGTTGCTGAAGCCCAGCAGGCGCCGATCGCACTGGTGTTTGGCCGTGAACGCGTTGGCCTGACCAACGACGAGCTGCAGAAGTGTCATTACCACGTGGCGATTGCCGCGAACCCGGAATACAGCTCCCTGAACCTGGCGATGGCGGTGCAGGTTATTGCCTACGAAGTGCGTATGGCATGGCTTGCGACCCAGGAAAAAGGCGTCACCCCGGAGCAGGAAGAAGACGCCGCGTATCCGCTGGTGGACGATTTAGAGCGTTTCTACGAACATCTTGAGCAAACGCTGCTGACGACGGGCTTTATTCGCGCGTCGCATCCAGGCCAGGTGATGAACAAGCTGCGCCGTCTGTTTACCCGCGCCCGCCCGGAAACGCAGGAGCTGAACATTCTGCGCGGGATGCTGGCGTCGATTATTGAGCAGAAGAATAAGCAACAGTAACGCCTGATTGCCCGGCTGCGCTTCGCTTGAGCGGGCCGACGTTCTGGTCAGTCGGGTGAGCAAAGCGCCACCCGACAAGGCTTAGAGCGCACATAAGGCTAAATACTTGACTAAAACAGTCAAGTAAATAGTTGACCAATTTAGTCGGGAATGTCAGACTTGGCCCTGCTATGCAATACCCCCCATTTTACAATAAAAAACCCCGGGCAGGGGCGAGTTTGAGGTTAAGTAAGACATGAGACTGACATCTAAAGGGCGTTATGCTGTGACCGCGATGCTGGACGTTGCGCTCAACTCTGAATCGGGCCCGGTTCCGTTGGCTGATATTTCTGAACGTCAGGGTATTTCCCTCTCTTATCTGGAACAGCTGTTCTCCAGATTGCGTAAAAATGGACTGGTTTCCAGCGTTCGCGGCCCAGGCGGCGGATATCTGCTGGGTAAAGACGCGGGCAGTATTGCAGTTGGCGAAGTCATTAGTGCTGTTGATGAGTCTGTTGATGCGACCCGTTGCCAGGGCAAAGGCGGCTGCCAGGGCGGCGATAAATGCCTGACCCACGCGCTGTGGCGCGATCTGAGCGACCGTCTGACCGGCTTCCTGAATAACATCACCCTCGGTGAACTGGTTAATAACCAGGAAGTTATGGAAGTGTCTGGCCGCCAGCATAATCACGAAAACCAACGCAGCACCCGCGCGCAAGACGCAATCGACGTTAAACTGCGCGCGTAAAAAAACGATAAGATTTTTCGAATCAGGCCGGGGCACCCGTTGCCCCGTGTACTCGGCCGTACATCCAGCCGGTTAGCCTGATTCCTTGCATTGAAGCGATGTACGGAGTTTATAGAGCAATGAAATTACCGATCTATCTCGATTACTCCGCAACCACGCCGGTGGACCCGCGTGTTGCCGAGAAAATGATGCAGTGTCTGACCCTGGACGGAAACTTTGGTAACCCAGCTTCCCGTTCTCACCGTTTTGGCTGGCATGCTGAAGAGGCGGTTGATATCGCCCGTAATCAGATTGCTGAGCTGGTTGGCGCCGACCCGCGTGAAATTGTTTTCACCTCCGGTGCAACCGAATCCGACAACCTGGCGATCAAAGGCGCTGCCAACTTCTATCAGAAAAAAGGCAAGCACATTATCACCAGCAAAACCGAACACAAAGCCGTGCTGGACACCTGTCGCCAGCTTGAGCGTGAAGGTTTTGACGTCACCTATCTCGCCCCTCAGAGCAACGGTATTATCGACCTGAAAGAGCTCGAAGCGGCCATGCGTGACGACACCATTCTGGTGTCCATCATGCACGTTAACAACGAAATCGGCGTGGTTCAGGATATCGCGACTATCGGCGAACTCTGCCGTGCGCGCGGCATCATCTATCACGTTGACGCGACTCAGAGCGTGGGCAAACTGCCTATCGATCTGAGCCAGCTGAAAGTGGACCTGATGTCCTTCTCCGGCCACAAAATTTATGGCCCGAAAGGTATCGGCGCGCTGTACGTTCGTCGTAAGCCACGTATCCGCATCGAAGCACAGATGCACGGCGGCGGTCATGAGCGCGGCATGCGTTCAGGAACTCTGCCTGTTCACCAGATCGTGGGCATGGGCGAAGCCTACCGTATCGCGAAAGAAGAGATGGAAAGCGAGATGGCGCGCCTGCGCACGCTGCGTAACCGTCTGTGGGACGGCGTGAAAGATATGGAAGAAGTCTATCTGAACGGCGACCTCGAGCAGGGCGCTCCGAACATTCTCAACGTCAGCTTCAACTATGTTGAAGGCGAATCGCTGATTATGGCGCTGAAAGACCTCGCGGTCTCTTCCGGTTCTGCCTGTACTTCTGCAAGCCTCGAGCCATCCTACGTGCTGCGTGCACTGGGCATGACCGACGAACTGGCACACAGTTCTATCCGTTTCTCTTTAGGTCGCTTCACTACCGAAGAAGAGATTGACTACACCATCAAGCTGGTTCGTAACTCCATTGGCCGTCTGCGTGACCTTTCTCCACTGTGGGAAATGTTCAAACAGGGCGTGGATCTGAACAGCATTGAATGGTCACATCACTAATCGGTACGAAGGAGAATTCAACATGGCTTACAGCGAAAAAGTTATTGATCATTACGAGAACCCACGCAACGTTGGCTCTTTCGACAACAGCGACGAAAGCGTTGGTAGCGGCATGGTTGGCGCGCCAGCATGTGGCGACGTGATGAAGTTGCAGATTAAAGTCAACAATGAAGGTATCATTGAAGACGCGCGTTTCAAGACTTACGGTTGCGGTTCTGCTATCGCTTCCAGCTCCCTGGTCACCGAGTGGGTGAAGGGCAAGTCTCTGGACGAAGCACAGGCAATTAAAAATACCGATATTGCTGACGAACTCGAACTGCCACCGGTGAAAATTCACTGCTCTATTCTGGCAGAAGACGCGATCAAAGCCGCTATTGCGGATTACAAAAGCAAACGTGAAGCGAAATAAGAAGAGTTGAGGTTTTGTTATGTCGATTACCCTTAGCGACAGCGCTGCCGCGCGAGTAAGCGCCTTTCTGGCGAACCGTGGTAAAGGCTTTGGCCTGCGACTGGGCGTACGTACCTCCGGCTGTTCCGGGATGGCTTATGTACTGGAATTTGTTGACGCACCGGCGACTGATGACACCGTGTTTGAAGACAAAGGCGTGAAGGTAGTAGTCGATGGCAAGAGCCTGCAATTCCTCAACGGCACTCAGCTGGACTTCGTCAAAGAAGGCCTGAACGAAGGGTTTAAATTCACTAACCCGAACGTAAAAGACGAGTGCGGTTGCGGCGAAAGCTTCCACGTTTAACTGCGTTCCGCTGTTATACCGATTAATTCGTGTTGCAGAAAGGCGGCGAGCGAGTGAATCTCCGGGAGCTTACTTAAGTAAGTGACCGGAGTGAGCGAGCGCAGGCAACGCATCTGCAACGCGAAGTAAGAAGGTATAACCCCACCGTGGCCTGGCTGCGTGTGGGGTTTGTTCTAACTGGCTAACCCTGAGATTGTTATGGATTACTTCACCCTCTTCGGGTTGCCCGCCCAGTACCCGATCGATATCCAGGCCCTGACGGTTCGTTTTCAGGATCTGCAACGTCAATTCCATCCTGATAAATTTGCCAGCGGGTCCCAGGCGGAGCAACTGGCTGCCGTTTCGCAGTCAGCCACCATTAATCAAGCGTGGCAAACGCTGCGCAGTCCCTTAGCGCGTGCGGAATATCTGCTCTCGCTGCACGGTTTTGATCTGGCTAGTGAACAACACACGGTACGCGACACCGCTTTCCTGATGGAACAGCTGGAGCTTCGCGAAGAGCTGGATGAGATCGAACAGGCGAAAGACGAAGTGCGTCTTGAAAGCTTCATCAAACGGGTGAAAGCGATGTTCGATACCCGCCATCAGCAGATGGTTGAACAACTGAATAACGAGACGTGGGACGTGGCGGCAGATACTGTACGCAAGCTGCGTTTTCTCGATAAACTGCGAAGCAGTGCTGAACAACTCGAAGAAAAGCTGCTCGATTTCTGATTTTGGAAGCTTAACATGGCCTTATTACAAATTAGTGAGCCTGGTCTGAGCGCCGCACCGCACCAGCGTCGTCTGGCGGTGGGCATTGATTTAGGCACCACCAATTCCCTCGTAGCGACCGTACGCAGCGGTCAGGCGGAAACGCTGGCAGACGCCGAAGGGCGTCATCTGCTGCCCTCTGTCGTTTACTACCAGCAGCAGGGCCATTCGGTGGGATATGACGCGCGCGCCAATGCCGCGAAAGATCCGGCCAATACCATCAGCTCGGTAAAACGGATGATGGGCCGCTCGCTGGCCGATATTCAAACGCGTTACCCGCATCTGCCTTATCAGCTGCAGGCCAGTGTTAACGGCCTGCCGATGATTGCCACCGACGCCGGGTTGCTCAACCCGGTTCGCGTCTCTGCCGATATTCTCAAAGCGCTCGCGGCGCGCGCGACCGAGACGCTCGAAGGCGAACTGGATGGCGTTGTTATCACCGTTCCAGCCTATTTCGACGACGCACAGCGTCAGGGCACGAAAGACGCTGCGCGTCTGGCGGGCCTGCATGTGCTGCGCTTGCTCAACGAACCAACCGCTGCGGCGATTGCTTACGGTCTCGATTCCGGCCAGGAAGGGGTGATTGCCGTTTACGATCTCGGCGGCGGCACCTTTGATATCTCCATTCTTCGCCTCAGCCGTGGCGTGTTTGAAGTGCTGGCGACCGGCGGCGATTCAGCCCTCGGCGGCGATGACTTCGACCACCTGCTGGCGGATTACATTCGCGAGCAGGCGGGTATTCCCGATCGCAGCGACGTGCGCGTTCAGCGCGAACTGCTGGATGCCGCTATCGACGCCAAAATTGCGCTTAGCGATGCCCAGTCTGTCACCGTTGACGTGGCGGGCTGGCGCGGCGAAATCACCCGCGAGCAGTTCAACGAACTGATTGCTGCGCTCGTAAAACGCACGCTGCTGGCCTGTCGTCGTGCGCTGAAAGATGCCAACGTCGACGCGAGCGAAGTGCTGGAAGTGGTGATGGTCGGCGGCTCAACGCGCGTACCGCTGGTGCGTGAACGCGTGGGCGAATTCTTTGGCCGCACGCCGCTCACCTCTATCGACCCGGATAAAGTGGTGGCGATTGGGGCCGCGATTCAGGCGGATATTCTGGTCGGTAACAAGCCGGACAGCGAAATGCTGCTGCTCGATGTAATTCCGCTCTCTCTGGGGCTGGAAACCATGGGTGGCCTGGTCGAGAAAGTGATCCCCCGTAACACCACCATCCCCGTGGCGCGCGCGCAGGAGTTCACCACTTTCAAAGATGGCCAGACTGCGATGTCTATCCACGTGATGCAGGGCGAGCGCGAGCTGGTCCAGGATTGCCGTTCGCTGGCGCGCTTCGCGCTGCGCGGTATTCCTGCGCTGCCAGCAGGCGGGGCGCATATCCGCGTCACCTTCCAGGTGGATGCCGATGGTCTGCTCAGCGTCACGGCGATGGAAAAATCGACCGGCGTGGAGTCATCCATCCAGGTGAAACCGTCTTACGGTCTGACCGACGGCGAAATCGCCTCCATGATTCAGGATTCAATGAGCTATGCCGAACAGGATGTGAAGGCACGTATGCTGGCGGAACAGAAAGTGGAAGCCGCGCGCGTGCTGGAAAGTCTCGAAGGTGCACTCACTGCCGATGCCGCGCTGTTAAGTGCCGCAGAGCGCCAGGCCATTGACGACGCCGTTGCGCAGTTACGCGCAGTGGCCGTTGGCGATGACGCTGACGCAATAGAACAAGCGATTAAAAACGTTGATAAACAAACCCAGGATTTCGCCGCTCGCCGCATGGACCAGTCTGTCCGTGTCGCGCTGAAAGGCCAGTCCGTGGACGAGGTTTAATATGCCAAAGATTGTTTTTCTGCCTCATGCGGACCTCTGTCCGGATGGCGCAGTTCTGGAAGCTGAGACCGGCGAAACCATCCTCGACGTTGCCCTGCGCAACGGTATCGAAGTGGAACACGCCTGTGAAAAATCCTGTGCCTGCACCACCTGCCACTGCATCGTGCGTGAAGGTTTTGACTCCCTCGCGGAAAGCACCGAAGACGAAGACGACATGCTGGATAAAGCATGGGGTCTGGAGCCAGACAGCCGTTTAAGCTGCCAGGCGCGCGTCACCGATGAAGACCTGGTGGTCGAAATCCCGCGTTACACTATCAACCATGCGCGTGAGCATTAACAGGGGGTAGTATGGGACTGAAGTGGACCGACAGCCGCGAAATCGGTGAGGCGCTGTACGACGCCAACCCGGATCTGGATCCGAAGACCGTACGATTCACCGATATGCATCAGTGGATCTGCGATCTGGAAGATTTTGACGATGATCCCAGCGCATCCAATGAAAAAATTCTGGAGGCGATTCTGTTAGTCTGGTTAGATGAAGCAGACGTTTAACAGAAAGAAAGATCATACGGGCTGCCTTCTGGCGGCCCGTTTGCTCGTTGCGAATAAGGAAAAATAAAATGACCGAAGCGATGAAAATTACGCTCTCTACACAGCCTGCTGACGCACGCTGGGGCGACAAAGCCACCTACAGCATCAACAATGACGGCATCACCCTGCACCTGAACGATTCCGACGATTTGGGTCTGATCCAGCGCGCCGCGCGTAAAATTGACGGCCTGGGCATCAAGCACGTCACTCTGGCCGGAGAAGGCTGGGACACGGATCGCAGCTGGGCATTCTGGGCTGGTTACAAAGGCCCGAAAGGCACCCGTAAAGTCGAGTGGGCGAACCTCGACGAATCCGCGCAGAAAGAGCTGGAAAACCGTCTGACCATCATCGACTGGGTACGCGACACCATTAACGCTCCGGCGGAAGAGCTGGGTCCTGAACAGCTGGCGCAGCGCGCAGTCGATCTGCTGTGCAAAGTCGCGGGCGATAAAATGTCTTATCGCATCACCAAAGGTGAAGATCTGCGCGAGCAAAACTACATGGGGATTCACACTGTAGGGCGCGGCTCTGAGCGACCACCGGTGCTGCTGGCTCTCGATTTCAACCCGACCGGCGACAAAGAAGCGCCGGTTTACGCGTGTCTGGTCGGCAAAGGCATTACCTTTGATACCGGCGGTTACAGCCTGAAGCAGAGCGCGTTTATGGACTCGATGAAGTCCGACATGGGCGGCGCGGCAACCATTACCGGCGCACTGGCATTCGCTATCACCCGCGGTCTGAACAAGCGCGTAAAACTTTACCTGTGCTGTGCAGACAACATGGTGAGCGGCAATGCGTTCAAGCTGGGCGATATCATTCGCTACCGTAACGGTAAAAATGTCGAAGTGATGAACACCGACGCCGAAGGCCGTCTGGTGCTGGCGGATGGTCTGATTGACGCCTCTGCGCAGAAACCTGAGCTGATCATCGATATGGCGACCCTGACGGGGGCGGCGAAAACCGCTCTGGGTAATGACTATCACGCACTGTTCAGCTTCGACGACAAACTGGCCGCACGCCTGCTGGCGAGCGCCGCCGCTGAGAACGAACCTTTCTGGCGTCTGCCGCTGGCGGAATTCCACCGCAGCCAGCTGCCGTCTAACTTTGCCGAGCTGAACAACACCGCAAGCGCAGCGTATCCGGCTGGCGCAAGCACCGCTGCAGGCTTCCTGTCCCACTTCGTTGAGAACTATCACGAAGGCTGGCTGCACATCGACTGCTCTGCCACCTACCGCAAAGCGGGCGTGGAACAGTGGTCTGCGGGTGCTACCGGTCTGGGTGTGCGTACGATTGCGAATTTGTTGACTGCTGAGTAGTCGTCCTGCCGGGTGGCGTAGCCGCTGCCCGGCCTACAAACCCCGTAGGCCCGTGCAAGCGCTGCGCCGCCGGGCGATTAACGTAACGAAACTATGTCCGAAACCAAAAACGAATTAGAAACCCTGCTGGAGCAGGCGGCCACGGAGCCAGCTCACCGTCCGGCATTTTTCCGCACCCTGCTGGAGTCCACCGTCTGGGTTCCGGGAACGGCGGCTGAGGGCGAGCAGGTTGTGGAAGACAGCGCGCTGGATCTGCTGCACTGGGAAAAAGACGACGGCACGTCTGTTATCCCGTTTTTCACCTCGCTGGAAGCTCTGCAGCAAGCGGTGGAAGACGAACAGGCGTTTGTCGTCATGCCCGTGCGCACGCTGTTTGAAATGACGCTCGGTGAAACGCTCTTCCTCAACGCCAAACTACCGACCGGGAAAGAGTTTACCCCGCGTGAAATCAGCCATCTGATTGGCGAAGAGGGCAACCCGCTCAGCACGCAGGAAGTGCTGGAGGGCGGCGAAACGCTGCTGTTGTCTGAAGTGGCTGAGCCTCCGGCGCAGATGATCGACTCTCTGACCACCCTGTTCAAAACCATCAAGCCGGTGAAACGCGCGTTTCTATGCTCTATCAAAGAGAGCGCAGAAGAACAGCCCGTGCTACTGATTGGGATTGAAGCCGATGGTGACATCGACGAGATCATTCAGGCGGCGGGAAGCGTTGCGACCGACACGCTGCCGGGCGATGAGCCGATTGACATCTGTCAGGTCGTGAAAGGTGAGAAGGGCATTAGCCACTTTATTACCGAGCACATCACGCCGTTCTATGAACGTCGCTGGGGCGGATTCCTGCGCGATCTGAAAACCACCCGCATTATTTAATATTCTCGGGGTGAGCACTCACCCCGTTGCTTCCAGCAGTAACAAATCCATCAGCAAAACCAGATTCGATTCAAATGACGTCACGCCTGCGGCCTCGGCGGCATAATGCACGGCTTCGTCATACAATGCGAAATGCAAATCCGCCATTCCGGCAAGCGTATTCGCTGACGCACGGGTAAAGGCAATCACCGTCATGCCGACGTTTTTGGCGATCCGCGCTTTATCCAGCACCTGCTCTGTTTCACCGCTGCGCGACACCGCGATAAACACCTGGTAACGCGTGGCGTTGCTCAGAAAAATATTCCGGCTGTCGCCCGGCCCGGAGATAAAGGCCGTTTTGCCCAGCACCTGCAGCTTTTTCGTCAGGTACTCCGCGAACAAATAGGAAAACCCGGCACCGTAGAGAAAGAAACTCTCTTTCTCGCGTAGCAGCGTGGCAAACTGACGGCGCTTCTCTTCCGTGACCCACTGAAACGTCTGCTGATAGTTGGCGATAAACTGGCTGAACAGGGCGGGCAGGTGAGGCAAATCCTGCGCCTGCACCGCAATGTGCGGTGTGTCGGTCAGCAGCTGTTTGCAGTGCCAGATAAACTCGCTAAAACCGCTAAACCCCAGCTTCTGACACAAGCGCATAATGGTGGCCGTCGAGACAAAGGTCGCCTGCGCCAGCTCGCGTACCGTGATATTGCCCACCAGCAGCGGATGCTCCGTGAGGTGGGCCAGGACGCGATATTCCGCGCGGGTCAGGGACTCCCCGCGCGTGAGCAGTGTTGCCAGTCGGTTATCCATTACTGAGCAGGTTCAATCGGCAGATCGTCCCTGGCACCCCATTCGCTCCACGCACCGTCGTACAGCGTCACATCGGTCACGCCGAGCGTTGCCAGCGCAAGAATCACCACGCAGGCGGTCACGCCGGAGCCACAGCTGGCAACCACAGGCTTATGCAAATCCACCCCCTGGCGGGCAAAAATCTCGCTCAGTTCATCGGTGGTTTTCAGCTCGCCTTCAAACACCAGATCGCCCCACGGTACGTTGAGCGCGCCGGGAATGTGTCCGCGTTTCAGGCCTGGGCGGGGTTCGTCAGCCTGGGCTGCAAAGCGTGGCGCCGGTCGGGCATCGACAATTTGCGCCGTTTTCTCGTGGCTCACCAGCAGAACGTCGGTGAGACGTTTCACGGCGTTTGGGTCCAGCGTCGCGTCAAAGTCGCCTTCCGGCAGAGCGACATCCCCTTGCTGAAGTGGCAGTTCATTGCGCTGCCAGCCTGCCAGGCCACCGGCCAGAATAGACACATTCTCTACGCCGAAGGTTTTCAGCATCCACCATGCGCGCGGAGCGGAGAACAGATTGCCCTCATCGTAAACCACCAGATGTTTATCGTGGCTCACGCCCAGCTCACGCATGGCCACGGCAAAAGCTTCCGGGCGCGGCATCATATGGGGCAGGGGAGAGGTGTGATCGGAGAGGGCTTCGATATCAAAAAAGACCGCGCCCGGAAGATGTCCGGCGCGGTATTCAGCGGGAACGTCGCGATGCTCCTGCCCTGGCGGGGCCATGCGCGCGTCGAGGATTTGCACTTCCGGGTCGTCGCTATGTTCGAGAAGCCAGTCGGCTGCGACAAAATATGAGGTGGACATGGGTGCCTCCATTTTTTTCCTTAAAAAAGGATTGTCGGTGTTTTATCTGACACCGACAAGCAAACCACGTTCAACTCGCGAGCAACCCCCTATTTTTTCACCGCTTCGCCGTCCTGCCAGGCTTTTTGCAGCGCGGGCCAGTAGTCGCGGTTAGCCTCGATCATCTCATCGAGAATGGCTTTTGCATGTTCCATCGTCGGCACGGTACGGTTCAGGGTGAATGCCTGCAGTGCCTTTTCGTAGCTGCCTTCGATGGTCGCTTCTACCAGCAGTTGCTCAGAGGCGAGCTGTTGTTGCAGCAACGTCTGGTGGAACAGTGGCACCTGGCCCACGCGGATCGGCTCAGGCCCTTCGGAGGTAATATAGGCCGGGACTTCCACTACCGCGTCGTACGGCAGGTTAGTGATCGCCCCCCGGTTTTCGACCATCACCAGATGGCGCTGACGCAGGTTGAACGCCAGCGAACGGGCCACATCGACAATAAACTCGCCGTGCACGCCGACGTGGAAGGCATCGGACAAAATCCCGGTACGCTTATACTCTTCGGCGGCTGCAAACAGCTTTTTCTCGCGCCCGTTCATCACTTCGTTGGCACGGGTATAATCCGGGTTTTGATGCTCAACAATCTGATTTGGCATCAGGTAATACTGCAGATACGGGTTCGGCAGATATTCCGGGAAGTTATCCATGATCGGCTTGATGTTGCGCCAGGTTTTCACCCATGAGGGATCTGAGTGCTGCGGGTCGGTTTTGGCTGCATCTTCCGTCAGCAGACCATATTTTGCGATGTGGCGGCGCAGCTCAGGCAATCTGTCCACGCCATCGACCAGCACGCGAGTAAACCAACCGAAGTGGTTCAGGCCGAAATAGTCCACTTCCAGCTTGTGACGATCAACGCCCAGAATCGCGCCCATATTACGCATCGCTGCCACCGGCATATCGCAGATGTTCAGCACGCGGGCGTTAGGACGCAGGCGGCGTACGCCTTCAGCCACAATTGCCGCCGGGTTGGAGTAGTTCACGATCCACGCTTTCTCGTGTGCGTATCGCTCTACCAGATCGATCAGTTCGACCATCGGCAGAATTGTGCGTAGCCCGTATGCCAGTCCGCCAGGGCCGCAGGTTTCCTGACCGACGACGCCGTGGCGCAGGGGGATCTTCTCGTCCTGCTCGCGCATTTTATACTGACCGACACGCATCTGGGCGAACACAAAATGGGCACCGCTGAAGGCCACTTCCGGGTCATGCGTCACGCTGAATTTAATGCTCTGGCTGTGGTCGCGAATCACTTTCTCGACCACGGGTGCGATGGTGTCCTGGCGCGCGGCGTCGATGTCGTAGAGGCGGATTTCTGCCAGCGGGAAATCCTGCAGCTGGACCATGAGGCTTTTCACAATGCCGGGTGTGTAAGTGCTGCCACCACCGGCAATGGAGAGAATAAAGGGAGGTTTAAACATGTTTGGCTCCTTCAGAGAAACGTCTCAACGGCTTCTCGCATTTTTTTGACGTGCAGCCCGTAGACCACCTGAACGTTGTTACCTTGTTTGATAATTCCTTTTGCACCCGTCGACTTGAGCCGCGGCTCATCGATGATGTCGACATCTTTCACGGTGACGCGCAGTCGGGTGTAGCAGTTATCCACCACTTCAATATTTTCTCGCCCGCCGAGACCGACCACGATGGACTCGCCCAGCCCGTCGTTGCTGCCTTTCGCCTGATACTCCTGCTTGCTGTACAGACGGGTTTCCTGTTCGTCGTCCTCACGGCCCGGCGTTTTCATGTTGAAACGCAGGATCAGGAAGCGGAACACGATAAAATAGAGCGCGAACATAATCAGCCCGACGACGATATACATCGGCCAGTTGGACTTCTCCGTGCCCAGCGGCAGGTTGTAGAGAATGAAATCGATAATGCCGTTGGCGCCGATGGCATGAACGCCAAACAGATAGAACAGCATCATGCCAATCCCGGTCAGCACCGCGTGCACCACAAACAGCAGCGGGGCGACAAACAGGAAGGAGAATTCGAGCGGTTCGGTTACGCCGACCAGCAGCGAGGTTAGCGCCGCTGGGATCAGGATGGCTTTCGCCAGCGCTTTGCGCTCCGGTCGGGCAGTCATATACATCGCCAGCGCCGCGGCAGGCAGGCCGAACATTTTGCTTATTCCGCGTGCATCCCACACAACCGTGCTGCTGAGCTGTTTCACTTCCGGGCAGGCCATTTCGGCGAAGTAGATGTTCCGTGCGCCTTGATAAACAGTGCCGCACACCTCCTGCGTCCCGCCCAGTTCGGTGTACAGGAACGGCGTATAGACCAGGTGATGCAGGCCGGTTGGCACCAGGATGCGCTCAAGGAAACCGTAAATCGCCACGCCAAACGGACCAGAACCTTTAATGGCTAACGCCATGGCGCTAATTCCGTGCTGGGCAAAGGGCCACAGTTCGCTCATCACCACGCCAAGCAGCATCGACACGGGCAGCATGATAATCGCCACGAAACAGTGCCCGGAGTAGATCGCCATAGCGCCGTTAAACTGTACGCCGGAGTATTTGTTGTACAGATATCCCGACAGGGCACCGGTCAGAATACCGGCGAAAACGCCCATCTCCAGAACCTGCACGCCTAATACCATGCTCTGTCCGGCGGCTTTCATCTGATCGGCGGGGGCGAGATGCCCTTGTAGCTGGAGCGTCACATTCATGGCGTTGATAAACACCACAAAAGTCACCAGACCGATAAGCGCCGCGTAACCTTTATCCCGCGTGGCGAGGCCAACAGGAATGCCCACTGCAAAGACCAGCGCCAGATTGACCAGCACCGAGACCGCCGATTTAGCAATCAGCTGGCCAATGTGTTGAATCAGAGGATGGCCGAGAAACGGCACATACTCGGCAAGATTACCGTTACCCAGCACGTTGCCGAGGGCGATAAACAGCCCGACAATCGGTAAGATAAGTACCGGTCCGTAAAGTGATTTTCCGAAATTTTGTAGGGCGTTCACGGCTCGTTTCATGGCTATCTCTCTTAGTGAACCGCGCACTCAGCGTGCGTCTAAGATGTAAATTAGCAGGTGATCTGTCTGGATATCTAGCTATCTTATTGTTTTAAAAACAAATGACGCTAAAGGTCACATGTAACCTTTAGCACTGTGATCTGAACGATGATCGGTATCGCAGCCGCAGGAGAGTCGGGAGCAATCTGCGAGCCGCTTTCCAGATTCTAAGATTGGACTTTTGTATTCGTGAAACTTGCGGATAATACTTATTCGGATGACGACTAACAGGTTCCACGAACAGGGATAAAGGATGACACCGTTTCGCTTAGCTGCGCTCTCGCTCGCGCTTCTCACCACGTTTACGCTCGTTGGTTGCGATAACAACGACGATAAACCTCAGGCGGCCGCACCCGCGGCTTCCACCACCACATCAGAAGCGCCCGCCAAACCGGATGCGGATAAGCTCGCGAAACTCGCCGCGCAGAGTGAGGGCAAAGCGCTCACGCTGCTCGATGCCTCGGAAGTTCAGCTCGATGGCGCATCCACTCTGGTTCTGACGTTTTCGGTTCCGCTCAACCCCGATCAGGATTTTGCCCGCACGGTTCACGTCGTCGATAAAAAGAGCGGCAAAGTGGACGGTGCCTGGGAGCTCGCGCCAAATCTGAAAGAGCTGCGCCTGCGCCATCTGGAGCCGAATCGCAATCTGGTGGTCACCGTGGAGCGCGATTTGCAGGCGTTGAACAAAGCGACCTTTGGCATCGACTACGAAAAAGCGATCACCACTCGGGATATTGAACCGACTGTCGGCTTTGCCAGCAGGGGCTCGCTCCTGCCGGGGAAAGTGGTCGAAGGCCTGCCGGTGATGGCGCTGAACGTCAACAACGTGGATGTAAACTTTTACCGCGTGAAGCCGGAATCGCTGGCGTCATTTGTGAGCCAGTGGGAGTACCGTAACTCCCTGAGCAACTGGGAATCGGATAATCTGCTTAAGATGGCCGAGCTGGTCTATACCGGGCGTTTCGATCTCAATCCGGCGCGCAATACCCGCGAAAAACTGCTGCTGCCGCTGCGCGATATCAAACCGTTGCAGCAGTCCGGCGTCTATATCGCGGTGATGAATCAGGCGGGGCATTACAACTACAGCAATGCTGCCACGCTCTTCACCCTCAGTGACGTGGGCTTGTCTGCGCACCGCTATCACAATCGTCTCGATATCTTCACTCAGAGCTTAGAGAACGGCGCGGCACAGTCCGGTGTTGAAGTCCTGCTGCTGAATGACAAAGGCCAGACGCTGGCGCAGGGCACCAGCGATGGCGACGGCCATGCAAAACTCGAAACGGACAAAGAGGCGGCGCTGATTCTGGCCCGTAAAGACGGCCAGACGACGCTACTGGATCTTAAACTCCCGGCGCTGGACCTGGCGGAATTTGATATCGCAGGCGGGCCTGGTTATAGCAAGCAGTTCTTTATGTTTGGCCCGCGCGATCTCTATCGTCCCGGGGAGACCGTGATCCTCAACGGTCTGCTGCGCGACAGCGACGGCAAACCGCTGGCCGATCAGCCTGTGAAGCTGGAAGTGCTGCGCCCGGATGGGCAGGTGGCGAGAACCGTCGTCAGCCAGCCTGAAAATGGTCTTTATCGCTTCAACTATCCGCTGGAGAGTGGCGCGCAGACCGGCATGTGGCATGTGCGCGCGAATACGGGCGACAATCAGCAGCGTCTGTGGGATTTCCACGTCGAAGATTTCATGCCCGAACGTATGGCACTGAATCTGACCGGGCAGAAAACGCCGGTTTCGGTACAGGATGAGGTCAATTTCGACGTTGTCGGCTACTACCTGTATGGCGCACCGGCTAACGGCAACAGTCTGCAGGGACAGCTTTTCCTGCGTCCGCTGCGTGAAGCGGTCAGCGCGTTGCCGGGATTCCAGTTCGGTGATATTGCGGAAGAGAATCTCAGCCGCAGCCTCGATGAAGTGCAATTGACGCTGAATGAGCAGGGGCGCGGTCAGGTTGCCACGGAAAGCCAGTGGAAGGAGGTGCACTCTCCGCTGCAGCTGATTCTGCAGGCCAGCCTGCTGGAGTCTGGCGGTAGGCCGATCACGCGCCGTGCAGAACAGGCCATCTGGCCTGCTGCCGCGCTGCCGGGTATCCGCCCTCAGTTCGCCAGCAAAGCGGTGTATGACTATCGCACGGACACCACGGTGAACCAGCCGATTGTCGATGAAAACGGTAACGCCAGTTTTGACATTGTTTATGCCGACGCCAGCGGCGCGAAAAAAGCCGTATCGGATCTTCAGGTGCGCCTGATCCGCGAGCGCCGCGACTACTACTGGAACTGGTCTGAAAGCGACGGCTGGTTGTCTCAGTTCGATCAGAAAGATCTGGTGGAGGGCGAGCAGGCACTGACGCTCAAGGCCGACGAAACGGGCAAAGTGACCTTCCCTGTTGAGTGGGGCTCTTACCGTCTGGAAGTCAAAGCCCCTGACGATATGGTCAGCAGCGTGCGTTTCTGGGCCGGTTACAGCTGGCAGGATAACAGTGACGGCACCGGGGCCGCGCGCCCTGACCGCGTCATGCTGAAACTCGACAAACCCGCTTATCAGCCAGGCGACACCATTAAACTGCATGTGGCAGCACCGGCAGCGGGTAAAGGCTATGCGATGATCGAATCCAGCGAAGGTCCGCTGTGGTGGAAAGAGATCGATGTCCCGGCGAACGGGCTGGATCTCTCCATTCCGGTCGATAAAGCCTGGAAGCGTCACGATCTTTACCTCAGCACGCTGGTGGTGCGTCCGGGAGATAAATCTAAATCCGCCACGCCGAAACGCGCGGTGGGCATTCTGCATCTGCCGATGGGTGATGAAAATCGTCGACTGACGCTGGCCCTGGATACACCGCAGAAAATTCGCCCGAATCAGTCGCTGTCAGTGAAGGTCAAAGCCAGCGTGAAAGACGGCAGCGTGCCACAGAAAGTGAACGTGCTGGTGTCCGCTGTCGATAGTGGCGTACTGAACATTACCGATTATGTCACGCCCGATCCGTGGGAAGCGTTCTTTGGCCAGAAGCGTTACGGCGCGGATATCTACGACATTTACGGTCAGGTGATTGAAGGGCAGGGAAGGATGGCGGCACTGCGCTTTGGTGGTGACGGCGATGAGCTGAAACGCGGCGGTAAACCGCCGGTGAATCATGTCACCATAATTGCCCAGCAGGCGCAGCCTGTGGCGCTGGATGACAATGGCGAAGGGACGATTACTCTGCCGATTGGCGACTTCAACGGCGAGCTGCGCGTCATGGCGCAGGCCTGGACGGCGGATGATTTTGGTAGCAGCGAGGGCAAAGTGATTGTTGCCGCGCCGGTGATTACCGAACTCAACACGCCACGCTTCCTGGCCAGTGGTGACGCAACAAGGCTGACGCTGGATCTGACTAACCTCACCGACAAACCGCAGACGCTGAACGTCGCGTTGAGCGCATCGGGATTGATGGAGCTTGAAGGTGCACAACCGCAGCCCGTTCAGCTTGAACCAGGCACGCGAACCACGCTGTTTGTTCCGGTGAGAGCCCTGGACGGTTACGGTGACGGTGAAATCACCGCGCAGGTGACTGGCCTTCAGTTGCCAGGAGAAACTTTCGCACCGCAGAACAAGAGCTGGAAAATTGGCGTGCGTCCGGCGTTCCCGGCACAGACGGTGAATACGGGAACCATGCTAAACCCAGGCGAAAGCTGGACGGCACCGGCTCAGCACATCACGGGATTCTCACCGGCTACCCTGCAAGGTCAACTGCTGCTCAGCGGTAAACCACCGCTGAACCTGGCGCGTTATATCCGCGAATTGCAGGCCTATCCATACGGTTGCCTGGAACAAACCGCAAGCGGCCTGTTCCCGTCGCTCTATACCAACGCGGCGCAGCTGACTGCGCTCGGCATCAAAGGCGATACGGATGACAAACGCCGTGCGGCGATTGATATCGGCATCTCCCGTTTGCTGCAAATGCAGCGTGATGACGGCGGTTTTGCCCTCTGGGATAAAAATGGCCCGGAAGAGTATTGGCTGACGGCCTACGTCACCGATTTCCTGGTCCGTGCGGGTGAGCAGGGTTACAGCGTTCCGGCCGAGGCGGTGAACAATGCCAACAACCGTCTTCTGCGCTATCTGCAGGATCCTGGCATGATGTCTATTCGCTACAGCGATGATACGCAGGCGAGTAAATTTGCAGTTCAGGCCTATGCGGCACTGGTGCTGGCTCGCCAGCAAAAAGCCCCGCTGGGTGCACTGCGTGAAATCTGGGAGCGTCGTGCGCAGACCGGTTCGGGTCTGCCGTTGATGCAGCTGGGGATGGCGTTGAAACTGATGGGGGATGCGCCACGCAGCCAGCAGGCGCTGGATCTAGCCTTGAAAACTTCGCGCAGTGACAGCAAAAACTGGATGGCGGATTACGGCAGCCAACTGCGTGACAACGCCCTGATGCTCTCCCTGCTGGAAGAGTACAAACTGCTGCCGGATGCGCAGAACACGCTGCTGAATACGTTGTCTCAGCAGGCGTTCAGCCAGCGCTGGCTCTCAACACAGGAAAGCAACGCGCTGTTCCTGGCCGGTCGTCTATTGCCGACACTTTCAGGCGCCTGGCAGGCAACCACCAGCCTCTCGGATAAAGCGCTGAGCGGCGATAAGGCTCAGACACAAAATGTGAGTGGCGATCAGTTGGGCGCATTGCAGGTCACCAACAGTGGCACCACGCCGCTGTGGGTCCGTCTCGACAGCACGGGCTATCCGGATTATGCCCCACAGCCATCGTCCAACGTTCTGCAAATCGAGCGTCATATTCTCGCAACTGATGGCAGCAGCAAATCGCTCTCTTCTCTGAAGAGCGGTGAACTGGTGCTGGTGTGGCTGGAAGTGAAGGCAAATCAGAATGTCCCGGATGCGCTGGTGGTCGATTTACTTCCGGCAGGGCTTGAGCTGGAAAACCAGAACCTGGCCAGCAGCAGCGCCAGCCTTCAGGATAGCGGCAGCGAAGTGCAGAATCTGCTCAATCAGATGCAACAGGCGGACATTCAGCATATGGAGTTCCGCGACGATCGCTTTGTTGCTGCGGTGCCCGTGAACGAAGGGCAGCCTGTGACGCTGGTGTATCTGGCTCGTGCCGTTACTCCGGGAACGTATCAGGTTCCGGTACCGATGGTTGAATCCATGTATGTACCGCAATGGCGGGCAACGGGCGCAGCAAGCGGCCCGCTGATTGTTGTTCCGTAAGGTGACGTTATCTCGACTCATTCGCTCCCGTTGGCTTTGGCTGGCGGGAGCGATTCTTATTGTATGGGCGTTGATTGTTGTCGCCGATCGCCTGTGGCCGTTGCCTTTAAAAGAGGTCAATCCTGCACGGGTGGTGGTCGATGAGAAAGGTACACCCCTCTGGCGTTTTGCCGATAGCGATGGGATCTGGCGCTATCCGGTCACCATTGAAGATGTCTCTCCGCGCTACCTCGAAGCCCTGATCCAGTATGAAGATCGCTGGTTCTGGGATCATCCCGGCGTCAATCCCTTCTCCGTTTTGCGTGCAGCCTGGCAGGATCTGAGTTCCGGTAAAGTGGTTTCGGGCGGCAGTACCCTTACCATGCAGGTGGCACGACTGCTTGATCCGCATCCACGTACTTTTGGCGGTAAAGTGCGTCAGTTATGGCGCGCGATGCAGCTCGAATGGCACCTGTCAAAACGCGAGATCCTCACGCTCTATCTCAACCGTGCGCCCTTTGGGGGGACGTTACAGGGCGTCGGTGCGGCCAGTTGGGCCTATCTCGGGAAATCACCGGCGAAGTTAAGCTACTCAGAGGCTGCGTTGCTGGCGGTTCTTCCCCAGGCACCGAGCCGTCTGCGTCCGGATCGCTGGCCAGAGCGCGCGGAGGCCGCGCGTAATAAAGTGCTCGAGCGCATGGTGACGCAGGGCGTCTGGAGTGCGCAGCAGGTTAAAGAGTCGCGTGAAGAGCCGGTCTGGCTTGCCCCCCGGCAAATGCCGCAGCTGGCTCCGCTATTTTCCCGCATGATGCTGAGTAAAAGTCGCGACAACAAAATTGTCACTACGCTGGATGCTTCGCTGCAACGTCAGATGGAAGAGCTGGCGATGAACTGGAAATCCCGGCTTCCGCCGCGTAGCTCACTGGCGATGATCGTTGTTGATCACACTACGATGAAAGTACGCGGTTGGGTTGGCTCAGTGGATATCAATGATGACAGTCGTTTTAGTCATGTCGATATGGTGAGCGCGATCCGATCGCCGGGATCGGTGCTAAAACCCTTTGTCTACGGAATGGCACTCGATGAAGGCCTGATCCATCCCGCCTCTTTGTTACAGGATGTTCCGCGGCGCACGGGAGATTATCGACCGGGTAACTTCGACAGCGGTTTTCACGGCCCGATCAGCATGAGCGAGGCGCTGGTGCGCTCGCTGAACCTTCCCGCCGTGCAAGTGCTGGAGGCTTATGGCCCAAAACGTTTCACCGGAATGCTGAGCAATGTCGGTTTACGCCTGATCCTTCCGCCTGGCGCGCAGCCTAATTTATCGCTGATCCTGGGCGGTGCGGGGGCGCGGCTCTCAGACATTACCGCCGCTTACAGCGCCTTTGCCCGTCAGGGGAAGGCGGGGCGGTTACGCCTGCAGCCGGGCGATCCGTTGATTGAGCGTCCGCTGCTCTCGCCTGGCTCGGCGTGGATCATTCGCCGAATTTTAGGCAACGAAGCGCAGCCGCTGCCGGATAGCGCACTGCCGCAGGTTGCACCGCTGGCGTGGAAAACCGGTACCAGCTATGGCTATCGTGATGCCTGGGCCATTGGCCTGAACGCGCGCTACATCATTGGGATCTGGACCGGACGCCCGGACGGGACACCCGTTGCCGGGCAGTTTGGATTCGCCAGCGCCGTGCCAGTGCTGAACCAGGTCAATAATATGCTGCAGTCGAGTTCAACGGTGGATGAAGGGCGCTTGCCGCGCGATCCGCGCCCGGCGTCGGTCAGTCGCGGTGTGATCTGCTGGCCCGGCGGGCAATCCCTGCCTGAAGGGAGTGAGAACTGCCGTCGCAGGCTCGCGACCTGGTTGCTTGACGGCAGTCAGCCGCCCACGCTGTTATTGCCGGAGCAAGAGGGGATTCGCGGGATTCGCTTCCCGGTCTGGCTGGATAAGCAGGGTAAACGCGTTGCGGCTGATTGCCCCGGCGCGCAGGAGAAAATCCTCGACGTCTGGCCGTTACCGCTTGAACCCTGGCTTCCTGCTTCTGAACGCCGGGCGGTACGCGTTCCGGCGCCGTCAACCATCTGTCCTCCGCTGGCGCAAGATTCCCCTGCGCCGTTGATGCTCTCCGGTGTGCGTGAGGGGGCATTGATTAAACGCCTGCCCGGTGAGTCACGCGTATCGCTGCCGCTACAGGCAATTGGCAGCGACAGTGAGCGCTGGTGGTTCCTGAATGGCGAACCGCTGAATGTGAAAGGGCGCGCTTACACTTTACAGCTTGATAAAGCAGGGGATTATCAGTTACTGGTAATGGATGAGACGGGGCAAGTCGCTACGGTGAATTTCACCCTGCAGTAGCGAAAAACCCATCCGGGATGTGAGCTGTTGCTAAAACTCGTCTTATTTTAAAAAAATGTTACGTTGAACCATAGGCAATGGCGTTTTTGCTCTCTATAATCCGCGCCATCTTATACAGATGTATGCAAAACAACAGAACATAACACAGAGGTTATCATGGCTATTGAACGTACTTTTTCCATCATCAAACCAAACGCGGTGGCAAAAAACGTTATTGGCAGCATCTTTGCTCGCTTTGAATCTGCAGGGTTCAAAATCGTTGGCACCAAAATGCTGCATCTGACCGTTGAACAGGCTCGCGGTTTCTACGCTGAGCACGACGGCAAACCTTTCTTCGACGGCCTGGTTGAGTTCATGACCTCCGGTCCAATCGTGGTTTCCGTACTGGAAAGCGAAAACGCAGTACAGCGTCACCGCGATCTGCTGGGTGCAACTAACCCGGCTAACGCACTGGCTGGCACCCTGCGTGCAGATTACGCGGACAGCTTCACCGAGAATGGCACCCACGGTTCCGACTCTGTAGAATCTGCTGCGCGCGAAATCGCTTACTTCTTCGCCGAAGGCGAAGTGTGCGCTCGTACCCGCTAATTCCTCAGGGAAGGGTATAAATTTGGTAAAAGTCGCGTGCAAACGTGGCATCCCTGCGCCAGACTTTGTACAATGCAACGCCCCGGAAGAGCAAAGCGCTCACCGGGGCGTTTCTTTTCAACCCTCCACGGGCCATAACGTGTAACAACGAGGCCGGAAAATATTATGTCTGAACTAGTTAACACCTCTGAAGTCGCCATTGCCGCGGTTCCTAATAAAAATGGAAAAATTAACCTGCTGGATCTGAACCGTCAGCAGATGCGCGAGTTTTTCAAAGAGATGGGCGAGAAGCCGTTTCGTGCCGATCAGGTCATGAAATGGATGTACCACTATTGCAGCGACAACTTTGATGACATGACTGACATCAACAAAGTGCTGCGTAACAAACTCAAAGAAGTCGCTGAAATCCGCGCACCGGAAGTGGTGGAAGAGCAGCGTTCTTCTGACGGCACCATCAAATGGGCGATTGCAGTTGGCGATCAGCGCGTTGAAACCGTGTACATCCCGGAAGAAGATCGCGCGACTCTGTGCGTCTCTTCTCAGGTTGGTTGTGCACTGGAGTGCAAATTCTGCTCGACGGCGCAGCAGGGCTTTAACCGTAACCTGCGCGTGTCTGAAATTATCGGCCAGGTATGGCGCGCGGCGAAAATCGTCGGCGCGGCAAAAGTGACCGGCACACGTCCTATCACCAACGTGGTGATGATGGGCATGGGTGAGCCACTGTTGAACCTGACCAACGTCGTTCCGGCGATGGAAATCATGCTGGATGACTTCGGCTTTGGTTTGTCCAAGCGTCGCGTGACCCTCTCCACCTCTGGGGTTGTGCCTGCGCTGGATAAACTGGGCGACATGATTGACGTGGCGCTGGCGATCTCCCTGCATGCACCGAACGATGAAATTCGTGACGAAATTGTGCCGATCAACAAAAAGTACAATATCGAAACCTTCCTCGCGGGCGTGCGCCGCTACCTCGAAAAGTCCAACGCCAACCAGGGCCGCGTGACCATCGAATATGTGATGCTGGACCATGTGAATGACGAAACCGATCATGCGCATCAGTTGGCTGAATTGCTGAAAGACACGCCGTGCAAGATTAACCTGATCCCATGGAACCCGTTCCCGGGGGCGCCGTATGGCCGTAGCTCTAACAGCCGTATCGATCGTTTCTCCAAGGTGCTCATGGAGTACGGCTTCACCACCATCGTGCGTAAAACCCGTGGTGATGATATCGATGCCGCCTGCGGCCAGCTGGCCGGTGATGTAATCGACCGTACTAAGCGTACGCTGCGTAAGCGCATGCAGGGTGAGGCGATTGAGGTCAAAGCTGTGTGATTAGTATGCGTCGCGGTGCAGGTTTGTACCGTGACGCATTAGCTTACTGAATATTCAGCCACGTAGATTGTGATTGCTGAATAATTACGGTGCGTTTCAGACGACTTTAAGGCAGTATGTAACGTCGCAACAACAGTTTAGCCTCATGAGTAGCGCTGCACTGTCAACTAAAGCCGGACAGTCTTATACTAACTGTCTGTCTAAGGTTAAATGACCAGAAGTTTCGCGGTGCGGGTGGCATTGTGACTCACCGGCGCCTGAACCCTAATTTACACGTACCAGTAAGTAGTTGTAGCGAATGAATACTGAAGCCACTCACGACCAAAATGAAGCACTCTCCACGGGCGTTCGTCTTCGCAATGCCCGTGAACAACTCGGACTCAGCCAGCAAGCTGTTGCAGAACGCTTGTGCCTGAAGGTTTCCACGGTTCGCGATATTGAAGAAGACAAGGCTCCGGCCGATCTTGCTTCAACGTTTCTGCGTGGTTACATCCGCTCTTATGCAAAACTGGTGCATATCCCTGAAGAAGAACTGTTGCCAATGATGGAAAAACAGGCACCGGTACGTGCGGCGAAAGTCGCGCCGATGCAGACCTTCTCTCTGGGCAAACGTCGCAAAAAACGTGATGGCTGGCTGATGAGCTTTACCTGGCTGGTACTGTTTGTGGTGATTGGTCTGACGGGCGCATGGTGGTGGCAAAACCACAAAGCGCAGCAGGAAGAGATCACCACGATGGCTGACCAGTCCTCTGCCGAGCTAAACAATTCCGGTAACGACGGCGCGCAAAGCGTGCCGTTAAACACCGACAGCAGCGCCACTTCCGGCGAACCGCAAACTGCTGCTACCGATTCTCAGGCTGTTGAACCTGCCCAAACGCCAGCGCCGGCCACCACACCGGACCAGACGACAGCGCAAAATGCTGTTGTGGCACCGTCTCAGGCGAATGTGGATAACGCTCCAGCGGCGACAACACCTGCCGCTACGGCGAACACCACACAGCCGCTGCCAACGGACCAGGCTGGCGTCGCAGGGGCAACCACTGCCGATCCTAACGCGCTGGTGATGAACTTCTCTGCCGACTGCTGGCTGGAAGTGACGGATGCAACAGGTAAAAAACTGTTCAGTGGCCTGCAGCGTAAAGATGGCACATTAAATCTAACCGGTCAGGCTCCGTATAAGCTTAAAATCGGTGCTCCGGCTGCGGTGCAGATCCAGTATCAAGGAAAACCTGTCGATCTGAGCCGTTTTATCAGAACTAACCAGGTTGCGCGTCTTACCGTTAATGCCGAACAATCAGCAGCACAGTAACAGGCGAGTAACGCGGGAGACTTTTCATGCATAATCAGGCTCCGATTCAACGTAGAAAATCTAAGCGGATTTACGTTGGGAATGTGCCGATTGGTGATGGTGCACCCATCGCCGTTCAGTCGATGACCAACACCCGTACCACGGATGTTGAGGCGACGGTCAATCAAATCAAAGCATTAGAGCGCGTAGGTGCGGATATTGTCCGCGTCTCCGTGCCGACCATGGATGCCGCCGAGGCATTTAAACTCATCAAGCAGCAGGTCAATGTTCCGCTGGTTGCCGATATCCACTTCGATTACCGAATCGCGCTGAAAGTCGCGGAATATGGTGTGGATTGTCTACGTATCAACCCAGGTAACATCGGCAGCGAAGAGCGTATTCGTTCGGTCGTTGACTGCGCCCGCGATAAAAATATTCCTATCCGCATCGGCGTTAACGCCGGATCGCTGGAAAAAGATCTGCAGGAAAAATACGGCGAACCGACGCCGCAGGCGCTGCTGGAATCAGCCATGCGCCATGTGGATCATCTCGATCGCCTCAACTTCGATCAGTTCAAAGTCAGTGTGAAAGCGTCTGACGTTTTCCTGGCCGTTGAATCCTATCGCCTGCTGGCGAAGCAAATCGATCAGCCGTTGCATCTTGGGATCACCGAAGCCGGTGGCTTACGCAGTGGTTCTGTGAAATCCGCGATCGGCCTTGGGCTGCTGCTTTCCGAAGGGATCGGCGACACGCTGCGTGTATCGCTGGCGGCCGATCCGGTGGAAGAGATCAAAGTCGGTTTCGACATTCTGAAATCTCTGCGCATTCGTGCTCGCGGGATCAACTTCATTGCGTGCCCAACCTGTTCGCGTCAGGAATTTGACGTTATCGGTACGGTCAACGCGCTGGAGCAGCGTCTGGAAGATCTGATCACGCCGATGGATGTCTCTATTATCGGCTGCGTGGTGAACGGTCCTGGTGAAGCGCTGGTGTCAACGCTTGGCGTGACCGGCGGCAACAAGAAAAGCGGCCTCTATGAAGATGGGATTCGTAAAGACCGTCTGGACAACAACGACATGATCGATCAGCTGGAAGCTCGCATTCGCGCAAAAGCGACGATGCTGGACGAAGCCCAGCGCATCAGCATTCAGCAAGTTGAAAAATAACGTGATGGGAAGCGTTAGGCTTCCCATGTATGATTGAACCCATTCTTTGGGTTTTTTTTGTATATAGAAAGAGAATAAACGTGGCAAAAAACATTCAAGCCATCCGCGGCATGAACGATTATCTGCCTGGCGAAACCGCCATCTGGCAGCGCATTGAAGGCACTCTGAAACAGGTGCTCGGCAGCTACGGTTACAGCGAAATCCGTTTGCCGATTGTAGAGCAGACCCCGTTATTTAAACGCGCGATCGGCGAAGTGACCGACGTCGTTGAAAAAGAGATGTATACCTTTGAAGACCGCAACGGCGATAGCCTGACGCTGCGTCCGGAAGGTACGGCAGGTTGTGTACGCGCCGGCATCGAACATGGTCTCCTGTACAATCAGGAGCAGCGTCTGTGGTATATCGGCCCGATGTTCCGCCACGAACGCCCGCAAAAAGGCCGTTATCGCCAGTTTAATCAGCTGGGTGTGGAAGTCTTTGGCCTGCAAGGTCCGGATATCGACGCTGAGCTGATCATGCTGACGGCGCGCTGGTGGCGTGAGCTGGGGATTTCTCAGCATGTTGCGCTGGAGCTGAACTCCATTGGCTCCCTGGAAGCGCGCGCGAACTACCGTGATGCGTTAGTTGCATTCCTGGAACAGCACAAAGATAAGCTGGATGAAGACTGCCAGCGTCGCATGTACAGCAATCCGCTGCGCGTTCTGGATTCCAAGAACCCGGAAGTGCAGGCGCTGCTGAACGATGCCCCGGCGCTGGGTGACTATCTGGACGACGATTCTCGCGAGCATTTCGCTGGCCTGTGCAAACTGCTGGAAGCGGCAGGTATTGCTTACACCGTGAACCAGCGTCTGGTGCGCGGTCTGGATTACTATAATCGCACGGTATTTGAGTGGGTCACCACCAGCCTGGGTTCTCAGGGTACCGTGTGTGCAGGCGGTCGTTATGACGGTCTGGTGGAACAGTTGGGTGGCCGTGCTGCACCTGCAGTAGGTTTCGCAATGGGTCTTGAACGACTTGTTTTGCTGGTTCAGGCAGTTAATCCGGAATTTAAAGCAGATTCCGTTGTCGATATATACCTGGTGGCCTCAGGTGCGGATACGCAGTCTGCGGCAATGCAGTTTGCCGAACGTCTGCGCGATGCGCTGCCGGGCGTTAAGCTGATGACTAACCATGGTGGTGGCAACTTCAAAAAGCAGTTTGCCCGTGCCGATAAATGGGGCGCAAGTATCGCACTGGTGCTGGGCGAGTCCGAAGTGGCTGCTGGCGAAGTGGTGGTAAAAGACCTGCGCTCTGGTGAGCAAACAACCGTAACGCAGGATAGCGTTGCCGCGCACTTGCGCACTTTACTGGGCTAAGGGGAAGAACAGCGTGGAAATGTACGAGAACGAAAACGACCAGGTTGATGCGATTAAACGCTTCTTTGCCGAAAATGGCAAAGCCCTGGCCGTTGGGGTGATTTTGGGTGTGGGCGCGCTGATGGGTTGGCGTTACTGGAATAGCCATCAGGCTGATTCCGCGCGTGATGCTTCCCTGTCCTATGAAAATACCGTGAGCGCAATTCGTGCCGATCAGCCGCAAACGTTGGCTGCTGCGGAGAAATTTGCTGCTGACAACAAAAATACTTACGGTGCACTGGCATCGCTCGAAGTGGCTCAGCAGTTCGTTGATAAAAATGAACTGGATAAAGCCGCCGCGCAGCTGACTCAGGGTCTAGCGGCAGCCAGCGATGACAATCTGAAAGCGGTGATTAATCTGCGCCTGGCGCGTATTCAGGTACAGCAGAACAAAGCCGACGACGCGCTGAAAACCCTCGACACTGTCAAAGGTGAAGGTTTTGCAGCCATCGTTGCTGACCTGCGTGGTGAAGCTCTGCTGAGCAAAGGCGACAAACAAGGCGCGCGCAGCGCGTGGGAAGCGGGCGTGAAAAGTAACGCCTCACCTGCGCTGAGCGAAATGATGCAGATGAAAATAAATAATTTGTCCGTCTGAGAGGGACCCGATGCAATTGCGTAAATTACTTCTGCCAGGACTGCTTTCTGTTACGTTATTGAGTGGCTGTTCACTGTTCAGTGGCGAAGAAGATGTTGTAAAAATGTCCCCGCTGCCGACTGTTGAAAATCAGTTTACCCCGTCAACCGCGTGGAGCTCTTCCGTGGGTGATGGAATCGGTGATTTCTATTCCAACCTGCATCCGGCGTATGCCGATAGCGTTGTCTATGCGGCTGATCGCAAAGGCACCGTGCGCGCGTTCAACGCCGATGACGGGAAAGAAGTCTGGTCGGTCAATCTGGCCGAAAAAGACGGTTGGTTCTCCCGTACGCCGGCACTGCTCTCGGGCGGCGTGACCGTTTCCGGCGGTCATGTCTATATCGGTAGCGAAAAAGCGCAGGTCTATGCGCTGAACGCCAGCGACGGTTCTATTGCATGGCAAACTCGCGTAGCGGGTGAAGCCCTGTCTCGTCCGGTTGTGAGCGACGGTCTGGTGCTGATTCATACCAGCAACGGCCAGCTGCAGGCGCTGAACGAAGCTGACGGTGCCGTGAAATGGACTGTGAACCTGGACATGCCAGCCCTGTCTCTGCGCGGCGAATCTGCCCCTGCTACCGCGTTTGGTGCGGCTATCGTGGGCGGTGATAACGGTCGCGTCAGCGCCGTGCTGATGCAGCAGGGTCAGATGATTTGGCAGCAGCGTATCTCCCAGGCAACCGGTCCGACTGAAATTGACCGTCTGAGCGACGTCGATACCACGCCAGTTATCGTTGATAACGTGGTTTATGCGCTGGCTTATAACGGTAACCTGACGGCGCTGGATCTGCGCAGCGGCCAGGTTATGTGGAAACGTGAGCTGGGTTCAGTGAACGATTTCGTGGTCGAGGGCAACCGCATCTACCTGGTGGATCAGAACGACCGTCTGCTGGCGCTGAACACCGACGGTGGTGTCACGCTGTGGACGCAGAGCGATCTGCTGCACCGTCTGCTGACCGCACCTGCGCTGTACAATGGCAGCCTGGTCGTGGGCGATAGCGAAGGTTATATGCACTGGATTGATCCGGAAACGGGTCGCTTCGTGGCGCAGGAAAAAGTCGACAGCTCTGGTTTCCTGACCGATCCGGTTGTGGCTGACGGCAAACTGCTGATCCAGGCAAAAGACGGTACGCTCTACGCGATCACGCGTTAATCGTCTCGTTTGTAGTATAATAAACGGCTCCTGTTAACTCAGGGGCCGTTTTGACTTTTATAAAAACGCCGCAACTGCGACGTTTATTTGAATTTATGAGGCTTCAAACATGGTACCTGTGGTCGCGCTTGTCGGGCGCCCGAACGTTGGAAAATCCACTCTTTTTAACCGTTTAACACGCACCCGTGATGCGCTGGTGGCGGATTTCCCGGGGCTGACTCGTGACCGTAAGTACGGTCGTGCTGAAGTGGAAGGTCGCGAGTTTATCTGTATCGATACGGGGGGTATCGACGGTACAGAAGACGGTGTGGAAACGCGCATGGCAGAGCAATCTCTGCTGGCGATTGAAGAGGCGGACATTGTTCTGTTCATGGTAGACGCACGTGCGGGCCTGATGCCTGCCGATACGGCTATCGCCAAACACCTGCGCTCTCGCGAAAAGCCAACGTTCCTGGTGGCGAACAAAACTGACGGTATTGATGCCGATCAGGCGGTAGCGGATTTCTGGGCCCTGGGCCTTGGTGAAATCTACCCGATTGCCGCGTCTCATGGCCGCGGTGTCACCAGCCTGCTCGAAACCGTTCTGCTGCCGTGGGTTGACGAAGTAAACCCGCCGGAAGAAGTGGACGAAGACGCTGAATACTGGGCGCAGTTCGAAGCCGATCAAGAGGGCGCAGAAGAAGAACCTGAAGATGATTTTAATCCGCAGGATCTGCCGATCAAACTCGCTATTGTCGGTCGTCCGAACGTAGGTAAGTCCACACTGACCAACCGTATTCTCGGCGAAGACCGCGTGGTGGTCTACGACATGCCGGGCACCACGCGTGACAGTATTTACATCCCGATGGAACGTGACGAGCGCGAATATGTGCTCATCGACACGGCGGGCGTGCGTAAGCGCGGTAAAATCACCGATGTAGTGGAAAAATTCTCCGTTATCAAAACGCTGCAGGCGATTGAAGATGCCAACGTGGTGATGCTGGTCATCGACGCGCGTGAAGGCATCTCCGATCAGGACCTGTCGCTGCTGGGCTTTATCCTCAATAGTGGGCGCTCACTTGTTATCGTCGTCAACAAATGGGATGGCCTGAGCAACGAAGTGCGTGAGCAAGTCAAAGAGATGCTGGACTTCCGTCTGGGCTTCATCGACTTTGCCCGTGTGCACTTCATCTCTGCGCTGCACGGCAGCGGCGTGGGCAACCTGTTCGAATCCGTTCGCGAAGCCTACGACAGTTCCACCCGTCGTGTAAGCACCGCCATGCTGACGCGCATCATGACCATGGCAGCAGAAGACCATCAGCCGCCGTTGGTGCGAGGCCGTCGCGTGAAGCTGAAATACGCCCACGCCGGTGGTTACAACCCGCCAATCGTGGTGATTCACGGTAATCAGGTGAAAGATCTGCCGGATTCCTACAAGCGTTATCTGATGAACTACTTCCGTAAATCGCTGGATGTGATGGGTACGCCTATCCGTATTCAGTTCAAGGAAGGGGATAACCCGTTTGCGAACAAACGCAACACGCTAACGCCGAACCAGATGCGTAAGCGTAAGCGCTTGATTAAACACATCAAGAAAGGCAAATAATTGCACACTAAAAACCCGACTGAGTCGGGTTTTTTGCCTTTTGTCCTCCACAACTCATGACGGAGTGGAACATGCAGTTAGGGTTTATTGGGCTTGGTGCCGTGGTTGAGACGGCCTATTTACCGGCGTTGCGACAGATTTTCGATACTCCTTTGCATTGCGTTGGTTTCGATCTTCGCCCCGAGCGCGAGCTTGCAGGCGTGGTGCGCTGCCCGTCCCTGCAGCAACTGCTGACCAGTCCGATAGACACCCTGTTTGTCACCACCTCTTCATTGCATCACCTCGATGCGCTTGAGCTGGCCTTATCCTCAGCGATTCCGCGTATCGTGGTGGAAAAACCGGTTGTCGCGACGCTTTCACAAATCGAAAGACTCAAAACGCTGCTCGCAAAACCTGAAGCCGCTGCTCGCGTGCTGGCGCTCGATCACTGGATGGCGCGAAGCGGTGCCATGCAACTGGCGTTGGGCATTCTGAACCCGGCCTGGCAGCCGGAACGGGAAAATCAGACGGCAGGCCGGGTGGTCAATTCACTTGATGAGATCGTCAAAATCGAAGGATTTCTTCAGGAGCCTAGCGGCTTCAACGCTGCGGGAGAACCTGTCGCGCTGAATTTTGCCACCGGTGAGCCTGATACCCGCCAGCTTCGCCACCCGGACGGTGTCATCATTGATATCGGTACCCATGTGCTGGCGATGATGCGAGAAACCGTGCGCGCGCTCGGCGGAAATCACGCACTGTCTTTGCAGGTGATAACCGCGACAGATCGTCTCGGCCGCCCGATTGCCACAGGCGATCTGCTCACCGCCGAAGGCGAAGCTCATCTTCAGGGCCATGTGAGCGGTATTCCGGTGGATATCTGGCTGAACAAATATGCCGGGCCTGCGGGTGGGCAAAAAGGGCTTCGGCTGCATCTACGTGACGGGCGCATTATCAGCCACGACCGACGCGGCACCGAGGATGTTCTCGAACTGATTGACGGCGAAAACGTGCAGCGCTGGACGCTTCCGGGGGCCATCTACGCGCACTGTCTGGCAGAGCATATTTTGGGGGAAAAGAGCCTGTACGAGAGGGCTCCAGGAGAGGTGGCATTCACCACGCAGCGGCGGCTGGAAGAGGTCGAACTCCTGCTGAAATTACAGCAACAGCTGCGTGGCTCACACTGATCGCGGCGTGGTAAAATACCTCAAAACCTTTTTAAGGAGTCACGATGTCTATCATCTGTCCGGATTGCCATGCAGAGCTGGAACCCGTAAACGGAATGGCGCACTGCGAGAGTTGCGATAAAGATATCGCGCTGGAAGCGCTATGCCCTGATTGCCATCAGCCGCTTCAGGTGTTGAAAGCCTGCGGTGCGGTCGATTATTTTTGCCAGAACGGGCACGGCCTGATTTCGAAGAAACGCGTTGAATTCAAGCCGGTTTAAACCGGCTTTTTCTTGCGTGTCTTTTTCGCGGGAGTGATACCTTTCACTTCACTTTCTACCCAGCCGTCGGCCAGGCGGGTTGTCAGCACGTCACCGGCTTTCACCTGTTTGGTCTGCTTCAGCACCGTGCCGTCTGTCGCCGTGGTCACGCTGTAGCCGCGCGCCAGCGTTGAAAGCGGACTAACGGCTTCCAGATGCGTCACCGCATTACCAAAACGCTCACGGGTACTGCTCAGGCGTGCGCGGATGTTCTCACCCAGACGATATTCAAGCTGCTGCATACGTGTCTGCGCGCGATAGATGCGCGGCTGCGGGTTTTGCTGATTCAGGCGCTGGGTTATCCGCTGCTGGCGCGAAACCGCGCGCTTGAGTTGATTATCCAGAGCAAAATTCATCCGCTGGCGCAGACGCTCAAGCACCGTTTGCTGACGTGCCAGACGCAGCTGCGGGTGCTGCTGCTGTAGCCGATGCTGCAACTGGATAAAACGACGATTACGGTTGGCGAGGAAATAGTCCATCGCCATTTCCAGACGCTGCTGGCCGTTCTGCAACTGGCGCAATAGTTCCAGCTGATTACGGCTCACGATTTCGGCGGCGGCAGATGGCGTCGGCGCGCGCATGTCCGCGACAAAATCAGCGATCGTGACGTCAGTTTCATGCCCGACCGCGCTGACAATGGGAATAACGCTGTCGAAAATCGCCCGCGCCACGCGCTCGTCGTTGAAACTCCACAGATCTTCCAGAGAACCACCGCCGCGCCCGACGATTAACACGTCACACTCCTGGCGCGCGTTTGCCAGCGCAATGGCACGCACAATCTGGCCCGGCGCATCGTCGCCCTGCACGGCAGTCGGGTAAATCACAACGGGCAGCGACGGATCGCGACGCTTCAGCACGTGTAAAATATCGTGCAGCGCCGCACCGGTTTTAGAGGTTATCACCCCCACGCAATGGGCGGGAGAGGGCAGGGATTTCTTGAACTGCTGATCGAACAGGCCTTCCGCTGACAGTTTTGCTTTTAGCTGCTCGTATTTTTGCTGCAGTAAGCCTTCACCCGCCGGCTGCATGCTCTCGACGATGATCTGATAATCACCGCGCGGTTCATACAGCGTGATATTGGCGCGAACCAAAACCTGCTGGCCGTGCTGAGGGCGGAACGTCACCCGACGATTGCTGTTGCGGAACATGGCACAGCGCACCTGAGCGGTGTCGTCTTTCAGCGTAAAGTACCAGTGGCCGGATGACGGCTGCGTGAAATTAGAGATCTCTCCGCTGATCCAGACCTGTCCCATTTCCTGCTCGAGCAGCAAACGAACCGATTGATTGAGGCGGCTAACGGTAAAAATTGAGGGGCTTTGGGAGGATAACATGTGAGCGGGATCAAATTCTAAATCAGCAAGTTATTCAGTCGATAGTAACCTGCCCGGAGGCAATCGCAAGCATTTTTTATAAAAAAGTGTGGATGCAATCGGTTACGCTCTGTATAATGCCACGGCAATATTTAACCACCCAGGTCAGAGATATTGCCCATGCTACGTATCGCTAAAGAAGCACTGACGTTTGACGACGTCCTCCTCGTTCCCGCTCATTCCACCGTTCTGCCGAATACTGCCGATCTCAGCACGCAGTTGACTAAAACCATTCGCCTGAACATTCCTATGCTCTCTGCGGCTATGGACACCGTGACTGAAGCGCGCCTGGCAATTGCCCTGGCACAGGAAGGTGGCATCGGCTTTATTCACAAAAACATGTCTATCGAGCGTCAGGCGGATGAAGTTCGCCGCGTGAAAAAACATGAATCCGGTATTGTTTCCGATCCCCAGACCGTTCTGCCAACCACTACCCTGCACGAAGTGAAAGCGCTGACCGAGCGTAATGGCTTTGCGGGCTACCCGGTCGTGACTGAAGACAACGAACTGGTGGGTATCATTACTGGCCGTGACGTGCGCTTCGTGACCGACTTGAACCAGCCTGTCAGCGTCTACATGACGCCGAAAGAGCGTCTGGTGACCGTGCGTGAAGGCGAAACCCGTGAAGTCGTGCTGGCTAAAATGCACGAAAAACGCGTTGAAAAAGCGCTGGTTGTGGATAACAGCTTCCACCTGCGTGGCATGATCACCGTAAAAGATTTCCAGAAAGCAGAACGTAAACCCAACGCCTGTAAAGACGAGCGTGGCCGTCTGCGCGTAGGCGCTGCGGTGGGTGCAGGCGCTGGCAACGAAGAGCGCGTTGATGCGCTGGTCGCTGCGGGCGTTGACATTCTGCTGATCGACTCCTCTCACGGTCATTCCGAAGGCGTTCTGCAACGTATTCGCGATACCCGTGCAAAATACCCTGATCTGCAGATCATCGGCGGTAACGTCGCAACCGGCGCAGGTGCCCGTGCTCTGGCTGATGCCGGTTGTAGCGCTGTGAAAGTGGGTATCGGCCCTGGCTCCATCTGTACGACGCGTATCGTAACCGGCGTGGGCGTTCCGCAGATCACCGCCGTTTCTGACGCGGTAGAAGCGCTGGAAGGCACCGGTATTCCGGTTATCGCCGACGGCGGTATCCGCTTCTCTGGTGATATCGCGAAAGCCATCGCGGCAGGTGCAGCGGCGGTGATGGTTGGCTCTATGCTGGCCGGTACCGAAGAGTCTCCGGGCGAAATTGAACTGTTCCAGGGCCGTTCTTATAAATCTTACCGTGGTATGGGTTCTCTGGGCGCGATGTCCAAAGGTTCTTCAGACCGTTACTTCCAGACGGATAACGCAGCCGACAAACTGGTACCGGAAGGTATCGAAGGTCGCGTGGCGTACAAAGGCCGTCTGAAAGAGATTATCCACCAGCAGATGGGCGGCCTGCGTTCCTGTATGGGTCTGACCGGCTGTGGTACTATCGACCTGCTGCGTACTAAAGCGGAATTTGTACGTATCAGCGGTGCGGGTATCCAGGAAAGCCACGTTCACGACGTGACAATCACCAAAGAGTCCCCGAACTACCGTCTGGGCTCCTGATAAGTTTCCGCGCCCGGCTCAATGCCGGGCGCTTTGTTTCACTTGCCTCGGAATTAGCGTCAATGACGGAAAACATTCATAAACATCGCATTCTTATCCTGGATTTCGGTTCTCAGTACACTCAGCTGGTGGCACGTCGCGTGCGTGAACTTGGCGTTTACTGTGAGCTGTGGGCGTGGGATGTCACGGAAGCACAAATCCGTGAATTCAATCCAAGCGGCATCATCCTTTCCGGCGGCCCGGAAAGCACCACCGAACATAACAGCCCGCGCGCCCCGCAATACGTCTTTGAAGCCGGTGTTCCTGTCTTCGGCGTCTGCTACGGCATGCAGACCATGGCAATGCAGCTGGGCGGCCACGTTGAATCCTCTAACGAACGTGAGTTTGGCTACGCGCAGGTCGAAGTGCTGACCGACAGCGCCCTGGTTCGCGGTATCGAAGATTCCCTGACCGCTGAAGGCAAACCGCTGCTCGACGTCTGGATGAGCCACGGCGATAAAGTGACCGCGATTCCTTCCGATTTCGTCACCGTTGCCAGCACCGAAAGCTGCCCGTTTGCCATTATGGCGAACGAAGAAAAACGCTTCTACGGCGTTCAGTTCCACCCAGAAGTGACCCACACCCGTCAGGGTATGCGTATGCTGGACCGCTTCGTTCGCGATATCTGCCAGTGTGAAGCGCTCTGGACCCCTGCGAAAATCATCGACGACGCCGTTGAGCGTATCCGCAAACAGGTTGGCGACGATAAAGTGATCCTCGGCCTGTCCGGTGGCGTTGACTCCTCCGTGACCGCGATGCTGCTGCACCGTGCTATTGGCAAAAACCTGACCTGCGTCTTCGTGGACAATGGTCTGCTGCGCCTGAACGAAGCCCAGCAGGTGATGGACATGTTCGGCGACCATTTCGGTCTGAACATTGTTCACGTTGAAGGCGAAGAGCGCTTCCTGTCCGCATTGGCGGGCGAAAACGATCCGGAAGCCAAACGTAAAATCATTGGCCGCGTGTTTGTTGAAGTGTTCGACGAACAGGCGCTGCGCCTGGAAGACGTGAAATGGCTGGCGCAAGGCACCATCTACCCGGACGTGATCGAATCCGCTGCTTCCGCAACGGGTAAAGCACACGTCATCAAATCTCACCACAACGTGGGCGGCCTGCCGAAAGAGATGAAGATGGGTCTGGTTGAACCGCTGCGTGAGCTGTTCAAAGATGAAGTACGTAAAATTGGTCTGGAGCTGGGCCTGCCGTACGACATGCTTTACCGTCACCCGTTCCCGGGTCCAGGTCTGGGCGTGCGCGTGCTGGGCGAAGTGAAGAAAGAGTACTGCGACCTGCTGCGTCGTGCGGATGCAATTTTCATTGAAGAGCTGCATAAAGCCGACCTGTACAACAAAGTGAGCCAGGCGTTCACTGTGTTCCTGCCAGTACGCTCCGTCGGCGTCATGGGTGATGGCCGTAAGTACGACTGGGTTGTCTCCCTGCGTGCCGTCGAAACCATCGACTTCATGACCGCTCACTGGGCACACCTGCCGTATGACTTCCTTGGCCGCGTATCAAACCGCATCATCAACGAAGTTAACGGGATTTCCCGTGTCGTTTATGACATCAGCGGTAAGCCACCGGCGACGATTGAGTGGGAATAATTTTCCCCCTCTAGTCACACAAAACCCTCTGCCTCGCCAGAGGGTTTTTTATTGTGGCGCTGCACAACCACCATCCCTACAGCCAGCCCCCCAATTATCACCGTCAATCCACATGACACCCACATTGCACCGAACACACCCAGTTCCCGGTTCAGCCATGCGTAAGCAAAGGGCGATACCGCTGCCATGACCTGCGCCGGAATGAGCAAGACGCCTGTGCGTCGCGCGTAATCCTCAGCAGGAAAAAGCTGTAACGGCAGCGTGGCTTTTACGATAGTCACCAGCCCGTTGATGGCACCATAGCCCAGCACAAATCCGGCAGCCGCCCAGATAAAGGTGCTGGCGCTGAGTCCGGTCAAAAAACAGAGGGGCATAGCGAGGGCAGTGATGAGCGTCAGTCGCAGCGGCGAGAGATGCGCCCCGGCAACCACCTCCGTAAATCGTGCTCCCGTCTGGCCAATGCCCCAGAGCATCCCCAAGGACGCCGGAAGCCCTACGCTTGCGATAAATTCCGGTAAGTGCGTGGATGTGCCGTTCGAAACAAAGGTAATGAGCGCAATGAAGGCGGCGTAGAGCAGGCCGTTGCGGCGATCCTGATGATTGGCATGCGCTGTCGCTTTCCGCATTGTGCCGACCGGCACCCTGTGGCCTGGAAGTGCGCGGATAAGCGCCGCACTCAGCAGACCGGCCAGGGCATAAACCAGCAGTGCTTCACGCCAGCTCATAAATGTAAGCAGTTTCGCGCCCAGCGGCCAGAACACGGCAGAGGCCAGCCCGCCCGCCAGCGTGACGTGTGAAATCGTCCGTCGGGCACTCTGGCCGTAGAGATTCACCAGCGAGGCGAACAGGGCATCGTACAGAGACAGGCGCATGCCGACCCCTGCCAGCAGCCACGCCGCGTACCAGCCAGGCAACGCGTGCACGCAGGCCATGACGGCACAACTCACGGCGATCATCAGCGTGCCGCTCATCACCACGAGCTGCCCGCCAAATCGGGCCAGCAGCCTGGCGACAAAAGGCGACACCGTCGCCATCACCAGCATGGCGAGGGTCAGGCCAAGGTAGATCTGTGGTGACGACCAGCGCATGTCTGCGGCGATTGCGTGGGCAAAGGTCCCTGGCATGTAAAAGGTAATTCCCCAGTTGATCAACTGATTGCCTCCGGCAGCAACAGGAAGCAGGCGGGGGAGGGCAGGTGTTTTCATTATTTTTCATTCCGTCAGGCAGTTGTGATCACCATACTGCGCACGGTAAGGTGCTGGCAGGCCTCTGTGTTTATGACTCCTATAAGAGAAACTTTGCGATGACGACGCTGAATCTGGGCAATCTGGCGACCTTCCGGCTGGTGATCCAGCGCGGCAGCTTTTCGGCTGCGGCGGATATATTGGGCCTTTCTCAACCAGCGGTGAGCCTGCAGGTGCGCCAGCTTGAGCAATTTCTGCGAACGCGTCTGGTCGAACGTACCGGGCGTGGCATCAAAGCCACCGCTGCGGGGCTGGCGCTACTTGAGCATGGCAATCGTATTGAGCAGGTAGTGGAAGAGGCGATCCGGTCGGTCAGCGAGTTTAGTCATGAGATCAGTGGCACTATTACGCTGGGTACGGGGGCCACGGCCTGTATTCACCTTTTGCCGCCGTTGCTACAGCAGCTGCGTGAGGAGCATCCGCTATTACGCGTCGGCGTAACGACGGGAAACACGCTGGATGTGGTGCGCGCCGTGGAGGAGAACCGTCTGGATATCGGACTGGTCACACTCCCGGCAAGCGGTCGGGCGCTGGAGGTGATGCCCCTACTCGATGAAGAGTTTGTCCTGATAATTTCCCAGGTGCAGGACGAGGAGATAGCGCTGTTTACCCCGCAAATATTGCACGCACTTCCCCTGATAGCCTTCGAATCGGGGAGTGGCACGCGGGATTTAATCGATGGCTGGTTTAATGCATGCGATCTGGAGGTCTGCCCTGTGATGCAGCTGGGCAGTATCGAAGCCATTAAGCGCATGGTTCGCGCAGGATTGGGATACAGCATTGTCCCGCGTATGGCGGTCGAAAACGCAGTGGATCGCGAAGGGCTGTGCGTGCGGTCGCTGAACCCCGTTCTGCATCGTCAGTTAGGTATCGTCATGCGGCAAGACAAAATTCTCAGTAAGGGAATTTCCGAAGTGATTCGTTTATTGCGCGAGAAGGTTAATGGTTAACGGAGTCCAGCGGCTGGCTGACTTGCTGAGACTGGATTTTATCTTGATGGTGATACCAGGCGCCAATGGAGGAGTACACGAAGCGGCCGAAGAAAAACAGGAAGCTGATAAGCAAGATAATGCGGGTCATTCGAGTGTTAAATCGATGTCGTTTCTGCATACGCGTTGCCTGGCTCACTGTGTTTTCCTGGGTATACCCTTTTGGGCGATGGGACTATTAAGTCACAGCGGGAAGCAAGGGTCAATTCGGAGTGTGTAAAAAATCGTCAATGTAATGATTCGTTGATGTTATCGATATTAATTCAATAATTTACCAGGCTGATAGAAAACAGAAAACGACCCGAGAAAATTGTAATAATTGGTTTTTTGAATTCATATTCTTGCGTTAGGTCAATTCTTGCGCGGCATTGATCACTAAAATCCTCCCTCCACGGTGTTTTCTCATGAAAATACTGTGCGTCAAAATGTCAGGTTGGATGCCTGTCTGAAATTACCCTATGGATGAAGGGGCTTAACCAGGCGCCTATGAACATTCTCTCTTTTTTACAGCAAAACAAAGATCGCTGGTGGGCGCTCCCCCTTCTTTTGCCTGTTATTTTTCTGCCCCTGCTGAACGTTGCGAGCACTTATACCCAGTTAAACGGCGGAAGCATCGTACTCTATTACATGCCGTTGTCGTTTCTGCTCTCCGCAATGCTGTTTTTCGGGCTCGCAGCACTGCCTGGCATCATTCTGGCGCTGTTTTTACGTTACTACGACACGGTCAGCCTCTATGAGACCGTGGCGCTCATCTGCCATTTTATCGTTCCGCTCACCCTGAGCTGGGGCGGATATCGGGTGTTTGCTCCCCGGCGAAATATGGTGGCATACGGCAATACAAAGCTGATGGCACAACGTATCTTCTGGCAGGTTTTATGCCCGTCGACGCTATTTTTAGTGCTGTTCCAGTTTGCCGTTTACCTCGGCGTCTATGAAACCCGACAGAGCGTGGCCGGGCTAAATCCGCTGACCATTCGCACCCTGATCAATTTTCAGGGGCTGCTGGTCGGCGGATTGACGGGAGTGCCGTTCAGCTATCTGGTGATTCGCGTGTTCCGCCATCCGCGTTATCTCAAAGCGCTCATATCACAGATCCGAACGCAGATTGATAAGAAAGTTACTGCGGCGGAGTTTGTTCTCTGGCTTGCCGCGCTGGCAGGCCTGCTTTCACTGCTGCTGGTGCCCACGAGCGACAGCAGCTCAATTTTTAGCACTAACTACACGCTGTCGCTGATGATGCCGGTGATGCTGTGGGGCTCAATGCGGTTTGGCTATAAGCTGATGTCGATCATCTGGACGCCGGTGCTGATGGTCTCAATTCACTATTTTTACCACTATATTCCGCTCGGCCAGGGCTACGACATTCACCTGGCGATCACGTCGTCGAGCTATCTGGTCTTCTCTTTTGTGGTGATTTACATGGCGATGCTGGCTACGCGCCAGCGGGTGATCACGCGCCATGCCAGACGCCTGGCTTTTCTCGATCCGGTTGTGCACATGCCGAATCTGCGGGCGTTATCGCGTGCGTTGTCTAAATCACCCTGGTCAACGCTCTGTATGCTGCGCGTACCGGAACTTGAAGTTCTGAGCCGCAACTACGGCGTGCTGCTTCGAATTCAGTACAAACAGAAGCTAGCGGAGTGGCTCAAGAGTTTCCTGCAGCCCAATGAGTGCGTGTATCAGCTGTCCGGATGCGATCTGGCGATACGGCTGAACACTGAGTCACACGTGGCACGCATTGAAGCGCTCGACGAACTCATTAAACAGTTCCGTTTTATCTGGGACGGGGTGCCGCTGCAACCGCAGGTGGGTATCAGCTATTGTTGTGTCCGTTCGCCGGTGACCCATCTCTATTTGCTGCTGGGCGAGCTGAGCATCATTGCGGATTTCTCGCTCTTCACCAACCATCCTGAGAACCTAAAACAGCGCGGCGCGGCTAATCTACAGCGTAGCCTGCGGGATAAAGTGGCGATGATGAACCGACTGCAGCGGGCGCTTGAGCACAATGAATTCCAGCTCATGGCGCAACGGGTGCAGGGCGTTCGCGGCGATCACTACCACGAAATCCTTTTACGCATGACCGATGAAAATGGCGTACTCATTACGCCGGATAAATTCCTGCCCGTGGCGCAGGAGTTTGGCTTGTCATCGCGCGTCGATCTCTGGGTGCTGGAAAGTACGCTGAAGTTTATGTCGGCGCATCGCGGCAGGCTGCCCGGCAAGCGATTTGCTATTAATCTCATGTCCTCAACCATCTGCCGATCGCAATTCCCCATTGAGGTTCACCGTTTGCTGGAGAAATACGGCATCGAAGCCTGGCAACTGATCTTTGAAATTACCGAGTGCAGCGGCTTTGGCAATGCGGATCTGGCGGATCAGATGGTCAAACAGCTGCAGAAGTTAGGGTGTCTGATTGCCATCGACGATTTTGGAACGGGCTACGCCAGCTATGCACGGTTGAAAAGCGTTGATGCCGATATCCTGAAAATAGACGGCAGCTTTATTCGTAACATTGCTGACAACAGCCTGGACTATCAGATTGTGGCGTCGATTTGCCATCTGGCGCGGATGAAGAAAATGCTGGTGGTGGCCGAATATGTGGAAAGTGAAGCGATTCGCAGCGCACTTAGCGCGCTAGGGATAGATTTTCTGCAGGGATATTTAATCGGTAAACCTGAGCCGCTGGAACAGCTGCTCGATTCTCAGGCGTCACCACTGGACGCCTGAGAACACAGGGTTACGCCGCCACGTCTGGCGACTGCTCTTCTTCGATTTTAAGCAACCAGCCGGTCACTCCTTCCCAGTACTGCTGCTCTTTTTCAAGATCTAAAAGCACCAGCGCATTCTGGCTAAACCAGTCGTGCGGGAAACTCAGCGTCCAGTGATGGTCGTCGGTTTTCAAGGTAAGCGTTGGCGGCGTCGTCGTCGCCTGACGCTGGTTATTAAGCAAAACGCCTAAACGCAAAAGCTGAATGAGCGGCAGGAACTGCTTTTTCTTGAACAGCGTAAAGCGCGGCAGATCGTCCAGTTTGATTGCCTTACGGTGATAGCGCACCAGTGTCGCCATCATCGTTTGTTGCTCCTGATTGAAGCCCGGCAGATCGCTGTTTTGCAGAATATAGGCCGAGTGGCGATGCATGCCGCTGTGGTTAATATTCAGGCCCACTTCGTGCAGCATCGTCGCCCACTTCAGCAGGGCAGCCAGCTGCGGATGCGCCAGCTTCGGGTTCTGCGCTTCCCACTGTTCGTAAATGTGGGTGGTGGTTTCCAGAACGCGCTTCGCCTGTTCACGGTCGATATTGTACTGATTCGCCAGGCTTTGCGCGGTACGGCTGCGAATATCCTGATGACGGAAGCGACCTTCCATTTCGTAAAGCACGCCTTCACGCAACGCCCCGTCGGACAGGCGCAGCTCGCGGATCGCCAGCGCATCGAAGACACCGCACAGAATCGCCAGCCCAGGGACGAAGACCGCCTTACGTTCGTCGGACAAGCCCGGCAGGCTCAGGGAGTCAAAACTTTTGTGTTTGAGCACTTCTTCCCGGAGTTTCTCCAGCCTTTCCGGAGTGATAATCCCGTCTTTTTCACCCATCGCCAGCAGCACTTCGTGTGCCGCTTTAATGCTACCGGACGCGCCGAGGGCTACATTCCAGCCCTGAATACGATACTGCCAGGCAAGCGATTCAAGTTTCTGAACGGCCGCCATGCGCGCGCGCTGGAAATTTTCACGGGTAATGGTGCCGCCAGGGAAGTACATCTGCGCAAAGCTGACGCAGCCCATACGGCGGCTTTCAACCAGTTTGGGTTCGAAGTCTTCGCCGATGACCAGCTCAGTCGACCCGCCGCCGATATCGATTACCAGTTTGCGGCCTTTTTCCGGCTGGGTATGTTCCACGCCCATAAAAATCAGACGCGCTTCTTCGTTACCCGAAATGATTTCAATCGGGTAGGGGATCACTTTTTCCGCGCGTTTGAGAAACTCTGGCGCATTCAATGCCTGACGCAGCGTGTGTGTTCCGACAATACACACGCTTGATGCGGAGAACCCTTGCAGGCGTTCGGCGAACAGCGACAGGCAGGCTAAACCGCGCTCCATCGCCTCTTCGCTGAGCATGTTTTTGTCGTCAAGACCATCGGCGAGATGAACGCGCTGCTTAAGGCGCCCGATGATCTGCATGGCGCCGTCGACCTCGCGGGCGATGACCATATGAAAGCTGTTAGAACCTAAATCGACCGCAGCAAATTCCTGCGGGCGTGGGGTCTTATCATTTATCGGCATAGGTTAATCAGGTTGCTCGAGTGATTTGATATAGTCGTAAATCGCCAGCTGTGAGCGCACTTTACGGCGATTGCCGCGCTGCACGTAGCGGTTACTCAGTTCTTTATCGATATAGCGAGCCTTAACGGTGTCACTCAGTTGCAGCTCAATAATATCGAGGATCCGCTGCTTCAGACGTGGGTCCAGCAGCGGCGTCGCGACTTCAATTCGGTAATCAATATTACGCGTCATCCAGTCCGCGGAAGAGAGATACACCTGTTTGTCGCCACCATTTTCAAAAATATAGATGCGATCGTGTTCCAGATAACGGTCAACGATGCTGGTCACGCGAATATTTTCGCTGATGCCTTCCAGTTCTGGAATCAGCGAGCACATGCCGCGAATCAGTAGATTCACCGGTACACCTGTGCTGGAGGCCGCATAAAGTCGATCCACCAGGCCTTTGTCGACCAGGTTATTGAGTTTGAGGGTAATGCCCGACGGCTCGCCTTTTTGCGCGGCGGCAATCTCTTTGTCGATCATCGCGTAGAGCAGGCGGCGCGAGTTCTGCGGGGAGACCAGCAGATAGTCGAAGCTCACCGGACGATACGGGTTCTCGATAAAGTTAAACACCCGGCGCACTTCGTTGGTGATGCGCGCGTCGGCGGTCAGCAGCGAGTAGTCCGTATACAGTCGCGCGGTTTTCTCGTTGAAGTTACCGGTCCCGATGTGGGCGTAGCGCACTACGTCATCACCTTCTTTACGGGAGATCAGGAACAGTTTGGCGTGAATTTTCAGCCCCGGCGCCGAGAAGATAACGTGCACACCGGCTTCCGTCAGACGACGCGCCCAGTGAATGTTTGCCTCTTCGTCGAAACGCGCCTGCAGCTCAACCACCACCGTCACTTTTTTACCGTTGTGCGCGGCGTGAATCATCGCATCGATAATGCGCGAGTCTTTTGCCACACGGTAGATGTTGATTTTAATCGCCAGCACGTTCGGATCGAACGACGCCTGTCGCAGCAGCTCCAGTACGTGTTCAAAGGTGTGGTACGGATAGTAAAGCAGCACGTCGCGCTCGCGAATGGCGTCGAATCCGTTACGGAACTTATCGAACCAGAGATGGCGCAGGCGCGGCAGCGGTTTGTTGACCAGATTGGCTTTGCCGACGTTCGGGAAGCTAATAAAGTCTTTAAAGTTGTGATAGCGTCCGCCCGGTACGATGGAGTCGTAGCGGGAGATAGTCAGCTTGTCGCGCAGCATTTCCACCATGGCGTCCGGCATATCGCGCTGATAAACAAAGCGCACCGGCTCGGCCGTCAAACGTTGCTTCAGACTGGAGGACATCAGCTCCATGAGGCTGGCTTCCATCTCGTGCACCAGATCGTACTCGGCGTCACGGGTCATTTTCATGGAATAGGCGTTCAGCGCATCGTAATCGAAGAAGCCTTTGAAAATGTCGTCGAGGCAGTAGCGCAGGATGTTATCCAGCAGGATCATCGGCTTGCGTCTGCGCGGAGTTTCCGGCGGCAGGTTCACAAAGCGTGGCACTTTATCCGAGGGGATCTCCAGCAGCGCGTAGCGAATGGAGTCGCCGCGAATAATCTCAACCGCCAGATAGGTGTAATCATCCTTCAGGAACTGCACCAGATCCGTTTCGCGATTGATAAGAATAGGGGTGATGTGCTGGCGCAGATAATGTTTGAAGTAGTGGCGCAGCCAGGTCTGTTGGTTGGCGGAGAGCTGACGTTCGTTAATCAGGAAGATTTGGTTACGCGCCATCTCCAGCAGCAGCTCGTTATACAAGCCGTCAAATTCCTGGTCGGCTTTCAGAACACGAGCCTGGATTTTACCCAGCAGATGGCGTGAATGGGAGTTCAGGCCTTGCTCTTCGCTGATGATGATCCGCCGCTTCAGTTCGGCAAAACGGACCTTATAAAATTCATCCAGGTTATTGGAATAAATACCCAGAAAACGCATCCGCTCAATCAGCGGATTACTTTTATCAGCCGCTTCCTGAAGCACGCGTTCGTTGAATGCTAACCAGCTTAGCTCTTTTTCGATGTATAACTTTTCCTGACCCATTACAACTTACACTCCGTTTCAATCACGGGACGCAGCAAATCCGTCTCGATTCTATTATGGCGAGCTTTGACACGAGATGTCCAACTGTGCCAGAAAAGTATGACAGTTAATTTTTTTTCTGGGGGATTTTAATGGGTTGGTGCGGATGAAGATGTGTTGGGCGGCGCGGCGCGTACCCGACTGGCAAAAACGTCGGCCCTGCAAGCGCAGCGCCGCCGGGAAAAACAGATTACTCGTCGGCCGCATAGCCCTGAGCGGGCAGCTTAACGCCATCCAGCCAGGCGGCGTTGTCGCGCATCTCAAGACGACCATCGACAAACCAGCTCACCACTAACGGGTAAATGGCGTGCTCCTGCGACTGAACGCGTTCGGTGATGTCGTCTTCATCGTCGCCGTCAAACACCGGGATTTTTGCCTGCAGAATGACCGGCCCGCCGTCCAGCTCGTCGGTGACGAAATGCACGGAAGTCCCATGCTCCTCATCGCCATTTTCCAGCACCTGACGGTGGGTATGCAGGCCTGGATATTTCGGCAGAAGAGAAGGGTGGATGTTCAGCAGACGGCCAGAGTAGTGGGAAACAAACCCCGGGCTGAGGATACGCATATAGCCGGCCAGCACCACGACATCCGGCGCGTAAGCGTCGATCTCCTGCACCAGCTCCCGGTCGAAGGCTTCTCGACTGGCAAACTGAGAGGCTTCCAGCGCGTGCGCCGGGATATGGGCATCCCGCGCACGCTCAAGGCCGAACGCATCGGCCTTGTTGCTGAATACTGCGCGAATGGTGCCATTGATCTGTTTCTGTTTGCAGGCGTCGATAATGGCCTGCAAATTGCTTCCGTTACCGGAAATGAGCACCACAATATTTTTCATTCAATGACCACGCGCTGTTCGGAATCAGAAGCTTTGATGATACCGATTTTCCACGCGTTTTCACCTTTCGCCTTCATCAGCTCAATGGCGTTGTCTGCTTCGCTGGCTGGCAGAGCAATCAGCATGCCGACGCCGCAGTTGAAGGTGCGATACATTTCGTGCTGGCTGACGTTACCTGCGGTTTGCAGCCAGTTGAACACCGCTGGCCACTGCCAGGAGGACGCGTCGATCACCGCCTGAGTATTGTCAGGCAGAACGCGCGGGATGTTTTCCCAGAAGCCGCCGCCGGTCAGGTGCGCAATGGCGTGCACGTCAACGTTCTCAATCAGCTCAAGAATGTTTTTCACGTAGATGCGGGTCGGTGCCAGCAGGTGATCGGCCAGCGGTTTGCCGTCGAGTTCCGTGGTTTCTGGATCGCAGCCGCTCACTTCGAGGATCTTACGCACCAGGGAATAACCGTTGGAGTGCGGGCCGCTGGAGCCGAGTGCAATCAGCACATCGCCATCGGTCACTTTGCTGCCGTCGATAATTTCTGATTTTTCTACCACGCCGACGCAGAAGCCTGCGACGTCGTAATCTTCACCGTGATACATCCCAGGCATTTCTGCCGTTTCGCCGCCGACCAGCGCACAGCCGGACTGCAGACAGCCTTCAGCGATACCGGTAATCACGCTGGATGCAGTATCCACGTCCAGTTTGCCGGTCGCGTAATAGTCGAGGAAGAAGAGGGGTTCAGCACCCTGCACCACAAGGTCGTTCACGCACATGGCCACCAGGTCGATGCCGATGGTGTCGTGGCGTTTGAGATCCATCGCCAGACGCAGTTTTGTTCCCACGCCGTCAGTGCCAGAAACCAGAACAGGCTCACGATATTTTTGCGGCAGTGCGCACAGTGCGCCAAATCCACCCAGACCACCCATCACTTCAGGGCGGCGAGTCTTTTTGACCACACCTTTGATTCGGTCAACCAGCGCATTACCTGCGTCAATATCAACACCGGCATCTTTATAGCTGAGAGAAGTTTTGTTGGTCACGGCTTAAGTCCCCACGCGATTGCATTGCATAGTAAGAAAAATCGGCGCAATTCTAACAGTCCAGGCAAACGTTTGCGAGCCTATTCTGCGGTCATAAAAAGTCGCTGAAAATTTACACATTTATACATCGGGCGGCGACAAACTTGATACCGTTCACGAAAATGAAACCGGTTTCGGTAATGTGCTTGCAACGGTCAGGAGCATTGCACATGATTTCACTGAAACCGGTTTCTGTAATTGTTTTTGCAGAAAATAACGCAGAATGAGGGAAAAGGCATGCCAGGATTCAAAGAAGGTTTTCTGTGGGGCGGCGCGGTGGCGGCGCATCAGCTGGAAGGTGGCTGGAAAGAGGGCGGTAAAGGAATCAGCGTTGCGGACGTAATGACGGTTGGCGCGCACGGCGTCCCGCGTGAAATCACCCAGGGCGTGATTCAGGGTAAAAACTATCCGAACCACGAAGCCATCGACTTCTACCATCGCTACAAAGAAGACATCAAACTTTTCGCTGAACTGGGCTTTAAATGCTTCCGCACATCGATTGCCTGGACGCGTATTTTCCCCAAAGGCGATGAGCTGGAGCCGAACGAAGCCGGTCTGAAATTCTACGACGACCTGTTCGACGAGTGCCTGAAATATGGCATTGAGCCGGTGATTACTCTTTCGCACTTCGAAATGCCTTTCCATCTGGTGACCGAATACGGTGGCTGGCGCAATCGCAAGCTGATCGACATGTTTGTGCGTTTCGCGACCGTGGTATTCAAGCGTTACCAGCACAAAGTGAAGTACTGGATGACCTTCAACGAGATCAACAACCAGGCTAACTTCCACGAAGATTTTGCGCCATTTACCAACTCCGGCCTGAAGTACGAGCCGGGCGAAGATCGCGAGCCGGTGATGTTCCAGGCTGCGCACTATGAGCTGGTGGCCAGCGCTCTGGCGGTGAAAGCCGGGCGTGAGATCAATCCGTCTCTGCAAATTGGCTGCATGATTGCCATGTGCCCAATCTATCCGCTGAGCTGCGCGCCAAACGACATCATGATGGCGATGAACGCCATGCATCGCCGCTACTGGTTCACCGACGTGCACGTGCGCGGGAAATATCCGCAGCACTTGCTTAACTACTTTGAGCGTCGCGGTTTTGGGCTGGATATTACCGAAGAAGATATTGCGGCACTGAAGCAGGGCTGTGTTGATTACATCGGTTTCAGCTACTACATGTCTTTCGCCACCAAAGCAACGCCGGACAACCCGCAGCTGGATTATGACGAAAGTAAAAGCCTGGTCTCCAACCCGTACGTTCAGAAATCCGACTGGGGCTGGCAGATTGACCCGGTGGGCCTGCGCTACTCCCTGAACTGGTTCTGGGATCACTATCAACTGCCACTGTTTATCGTCGAGAACGGCTTTGGCGCCATCGACGTGCAGGAGAGCGACGGCACGGTGAACGACCAGTACCGCATCGATTATCTCGACGCGCACATCCGAGAGATGAAAAAAGCGGTCGTTGAAGATGGCGTGGATCTGATGGGCTATACCCCGTGGGGCTGTATCGATCTGGTGTCGGCGGGCACGGGCGAAATGAAAAAACGCTACGGGTTTATCTTTGTCGATAAAGATAACGAAGGTAATGGCACCCTGAACCGCAGCAAGAAAAAATCATTCGACTGGTATCAGAAGGTTATCGCCACTAACGGCGCAGACCTGTAAGCGCAGCACAGCACGGTAACTATCCCCCGAAAAAGCCGGACTTTCCCTCCGGCTTTTTTTTCCTGTTTTATACTCTCTAACGCTCCCTAATCCACTTTGATTGATCAACGTCAAGCAAGATGGGTATGGCGAACCTGGAAAAAAGCGGTATAATCCGGCGATTTTTTTTGCGGTAGCCACCTCAGAGGAGAATGAGAATGAAGATTGTGGAAGTGAAACACCCACTCGTTAAACACAAGCTGGGCCTGATGCGTGAGCATGACATCAGCACGAAGCGTTTTCGCGAACTGGCCTCTGAAGTTGGAAGCTTACTGACTTACGAAGCAACGTCTGACCTGGAAACTGAAAAAGTGACCATCGAAGGCTGGAACGGCCCGGTCCAGGTTGAGCAGATCAAAGGCAAAAAAATTACCGTGGTGCCAATCCTGCGCGCAGGTCTGGGCATGATGGAAGGCGTGCTGGAGCACGTACCGAGCGCGCGTATTAGCGTTGTCGGTATCTACCGTAATGAAGAGACTCTCGAGCCGGTTCCGTATTTCCAGAAGCTGGTTTCCAATATCGACGAGCGTATGGCGCTGGTCGTTGACCCGATGCTCGCCACCGGCGGCTCAATGATCGCCACTATCGACCTGCTGAAAAACGCCGGCTGCAACAGCATTAAAGTGCTGGTGCTGGTTGCGGCACCGGAAGGTATCGCGGCGCTGGAAAAAGCGCATCCGGACGTAGAGCTGTATACCGCATCCATCGACCAGGGGCTGAACGAGCACGGGTACATCATCCCGGGGCTGGGCGATGCCGGCGATAAGATTTTTGGTACGAAATAATCGAATAACGAAAAAGAAGCCGACTTTGATAGTCGGCTTTTTTTTGAATAAAACACAAACAACTCACAATACTTAGAGGAAAACACTATGACGCGCCGTACTATCGGGGTGAGTGAAAGACCGCCGCTTTTGCAGACGATCCCGCTTAGTTTGCAGCATCTGTTTGCCATGTTTGGTGCGACCGTGCTGGTGCCAATCCTGTTTCACATTAACCCGGCTACCGTGCTGCTGTTCAACGGTGTCGGCACGCTGCTTTACCTTTTCATCTGTAAAGGCAAAATCCCGGCGTATCTGGGTTCCAGCTTTGCGTTTATCTCCCCGGTCCTGTTGCTGCTGCCATTAGGCTACGAAGTGGCGCTGGGCGGCTTTATCATGTGCGGTGCGCTGTTCTGCCTGGTAGCCTTCATTGTGAAGAAAGCCGGGACAGGCTGGCTGGATGTGATGTTCCCGCCTGCGGCGATGGGCGCAATCGTTGCCGTCATCGGTCTGGAGCTGGCGGGCGTGGCGGCCAATATGGCCGGGCTGCTGCCTGCGGACGGGCAATCACCTGAGTCTAAAACCATTATTATTTCGCTGGTGACCCTGGGCGTGACGGTGTTCGGCTCGGTGCTGTTCCGTGGTTTCCTGGCGATTATCCCGATTCTGATCGGGGTGCTGGCGGGCTATGCGCTCTCCTTTGCGATGGGAGTAGTGGACACCACTCCGATTGCCCAGGCGCATTGGTTTGCACTGCCAACCTTCTACACGCCGCGCTTTGAGTGGTTTGCGATCTTCACCATTTTGCCAGCGGCGCTGGTGGTGATTGCCGAGCACGTTGGGCACCTGGTGGTGACGGCGAATATCGTCAAAAAAGATCTGATCCGCGACCCCGGTCTGCACCGTTCGATGTTTGCTAACGGCCTGTCGACCATGATTTCCGGCTTCTTCGGCTCCACGCCAAACACCACTTACGGCGAGAACATCGGCGTAATGGCGATCACACGCGTCTACAGCACCTGGGTGATCGGCGGGGCGGCGATCTTTGCGATTCTGCTCTCCTGCGTCGGAAAACTGGCAGCGGCGATCCAGATTATCCCGGTCCCGGTCATCGGCGGTGTCTCACTGCTGCTCTACGGCGTGATCGGCGCATCCGGTATTCGCGTGCTGATTGAATCCAAAGTGGATTACAACAAAACGCAGAACCTGATCCTGACCTCGGTGATCCTGATTATCGGCGTGAGCGGCGCGAAAGTGCACATCGGTGCCGCTGAGCTGAAAGGCATGGCGTTGGCCACCATCGTCGGCGTAGGCCTGAGCCTGATCTTCAAACTGATCTCTGTGCTGCGCCCGGAAGAAGAAGTTCTCGACGCCGCTGACAGCGAAAAAGCATCACATTGATCGTTAAACCGGGCGGACGATCCGCCCGGTTCTCTCATTGCAGGTTCCGTGATAAACTCCCTCCCGATTTTATGTGAGACCTTGATCGAGGTATTTCTGAACGGACCGGCACAGCTCTCTCTGCCACTTTATCTTCCTGACGACGAAACTTTCGCGAGTTTCTGGCCGGGCGATAACCCCTCTTTACTGGCTGCACTGCAAAACGTGTTGCGCCAGGAGCACAGCGGATACATTTATATCTGGTCACGCGAAGGCGCGGGACGCAGCCATCTGCTGCACGCCGCCTGTGCGGAGCTTTCCCAGCGCGGTGACGCGGTAGGCTACGTGCCGCTGGATAAACGCACCTGGTTTGTCCCGGAAGTGCTCGACGGTATGGAACATCTTTCACTGGTTTGCATCGACAATATTGAATGCATTGCCGGAGATGAGCCGTGGGAAATGGCGATGTTTAATCTCTACAACCGCATTCTGGAATCGGGGAAAACCCGGTTGCTGATCACCGGCGATCGTCCTCCGCGCCAGCTGAATCTGGGGTTGCCGGATCTGGCGTCTCGTCTCGACTGGGGACAAATCTACAAGCTGCAACCCTTGTCTGATGAAGACAAACTTCAGGCGCTGCAGTTACGCTCGCGGCTACGTGGGTTTGAGCTGCCGGAAGACGTGGGTCGTTTCCTGTTAAAGCGACTGGATCGGGAAATGCGCACTCTGTTTGATACGCTGGATCAGCTCGATCACGCGTCCATTACGGCCCAGCGCAAACTGACCATTCCGTTTGTGAAAGAGACGCTGAAGCTCTAATTCGCCACCAGGCCTGCTGGCCCGGCGGCGCGGCGCGTGTACGGGCTTACAGTTCTGTATCTGCTAATAAATGCTCCACCAATAACGGAATCGGTCTTCCCGACGCCACGCTTCTTCCGCCTTCACGCCATAACGCCGTTCCGCTGATATCCAGATGCGCCCACGGAATCGTTGGCGGGCAAAAATGGTGTAATAGCCATGCGGCTGACGCACTGATCGCCGCGTTATTAGTCGGCGTATTGCACAGATCGGCAATCGTACTTTCGGTCTGTTTTTTCAGCCGCGCATCCAGCGGCAGAGACCACACCTCATCGCCACTCCTGATCCCGGCGCGGGTCAGCTGCTCCCGCAGCGTTTCGTTTTGCGTCATCAATCCGCTCAGTTCGTACCCCAGCGCTTTTACCACCGCACCCGTCAGCGTCGCCATATCGATAATGTAATGCACCTGCGAATGGCGCTGACTCGCCCAGGCGATAGCGTCGGCCAGCACCAGTCGTCCTTCGGCGTCGGTATTATTGATCTCCACCGTCAGGCCGTTACAGGCCCGCGCTACCGTCCCCGGCTGCATTGCGTCCGGGCCGATGGCGTTTTCCGCCAGCGCCAGCACGCCCATGATCCGCACGGGCAAATTCAGCTCCGCTACCGTCAGCATCAGGCCCAGCACGTTTGCCGCGCCGCACATGTCGTACTTCATGGTGTACATGCCCGCGCCTTCCTTCAGCCACAGACCGCCCGTGTCAAAGGTAATGCCTTTGCCCACATAGCAGCGAACCGGACCGTCGCTGACGCCGTCGTAATGAATCGCCAGCAGGCGCGGCGGGCAGGTGGCGCCTTTACCTACGGCATGGAGCAGCCCAAGACCTTGCCCGACGATCTGTTGTTCATCAAGCACCTCGCAGCGCAGGGCAGGGAAGGCGGCACACAGGGTCTGCGCCTCGTCGACCACGTACTGTGGCGTGGAGCGGTCGGATGGCGTGTCTGCCAGACGCCGTGCAGCAATCATCCCGTTGGCAACCGCCTGCTGTTGTTCGATGATGCTGGCTAACCGCTCTCGTTGCTCGGGCAGGCACAGGGCGGCAATGTGGCGAATCCGCACGGCGGAGCCGTCCGTTTTCTTGAGCTGCAAATCACTGAGGTTATGCGCCTGATTGAACAGGAAACGCAGCAACTGGCCCAGAACGGTGTCGTGAATATCGCAGAGATCAATCACCAGGCTTTCGCTGACGGGCGCGGCAAAAAGCGGGCGTAGCGCGGTCACTAAACCGTCGGTCAGAGAATCCTGCCACAGCGCTTCTGGCAGCAGAGTGATACGGGCAAAAGGGGCACAGCCGAAGCGTGTGTCCGCTACGCCTGTCTGTGCACGCATCTCATTGATCAGCGCCGTCTCCGGCAGCTGCGCGCAGGCGTGGCGCGCCAGAAGATGGCTGTGTGGGCGGGCTTCGGCAAGAGAGGTAATCAGCTGGCAGGTAATCATGGTTGTTCCTCAATCGGCGCGCGAATGCGGGTGGCATAAGCCTGCATCCAGTCGTCATCCACGGCCTGATAGTGGGTTTTCTCACGCAGGCGTTCGGTGCGAAAAACGGTCAGGGGCTGCCGGGCGGTGGCGACCACAAAGGAGAACGTTTTGATGTTGGTCGCCGCGCCAAATTCGCCTCGGTTATTCATGCACACCACGGAAAGATCGCCCACGCGGCCAAAGCGTGACATTAGCTTGTCTTCGAGTTCAAAGACGACGGAATCTGCCGCCTGCTGGGGCGTCATGCCCTGCGCCATGCGGCGCACGATTTCGTAGCTGGTGCAGCCTTTCATCAGATCCTCCCCCACGCCCGTGGCGGTGGCGGCCCCCGTTTCGCTGTCGCAATAAAAACCGGAACCGATAATCGGCGAATCCCCGATGCGCCCGCGTTTTTTCATAAACAGGCCGCTGGTGGAAGTCGCGACGCTCATGGAGCCTTGCTTATCCAGCCCGATAATGCCGACAGTATCGTGACCGTCGTACGGGCTGAGCCCCTTATCCAGCGTTTCACGACAGCGCTTGCGGTAGTGTTGCATTGCCCGGTCAGTGAGCATGGTTTTGTCAGTAAAGCCCTGGCTTAACGCCCACTCGCGCGCTCCCTGGCCCACCAGCAGGCTGTTATAGCGCTGACGGCTCAAGGCCTGAGCCACCCGCACCGGGTTGGCGATATCCACCAGATTGCCCACTGCGCCAAAGGCCAGGCTATCGCCGTCCATATAGGCGGCGTCGAGTTCCACTTCGCCATTCTCCGTGGGCAGCCCGCCGTAGCCGACGGACTTGTAATACGGAAAGTCTTCAACGGCGGCAACGGCATCCACGACTGCCGATGCGACAGGCTTCCCCGCAGCTAGCGCAGACGCAGACTCCGTCACACCTTCCAGCGCCATTCGCCAGGTTGCGATAATTCCCCACATGGTTTACTCCTGTTTTGCCAGCGTGGTTTCGGTTGGCGTCGCGGTAGCGATTTCCGCAGCGCGGTACTGTTTGTCCAGAATGCGCATAAACGGCAGATAGAGCATCGCGCCGATCAGCAGGTTGAGCAGCTGCATCACGCTGCCGCTAAGATGCCCGGTGACGATAAAGCCGCTGATGACCGGCGGCAGCGTCCAGGGAATAAACACCCCGGTGGTCACGGCGACCGCGCCGATTTTCATGGCCGCGTACTGCACGGTGACTAACACCAGCGGCACCAGGTTGAAGGGAATCAGCATGATCGGGTTCATGATCACCGGCAGTCCGAACAGAATCGGTTCGTTGATGTTGAACACCGATGCGCCCGCGCCGAGCCGCGCCACTTCCCGCATATTTTTACTGCGTGCAAAAATCAGCATCGCGATGACCAGCGACAGCGTGGCACCCGCGCCGCCCATCCAGATCATGTCGAAAAACTGCTCGGTAATAATGTGCGGCGGCGTCACACCCGCCTGAATGGCGGCGATATTGTCGGTCTGATTCTCCATCCACAGCGGACGGATAATGCCGTTAATCATCGAACCGGAGTTAATGCCCACTGACCACAAAATGGTGATACTGAACACCGTCATCAGTGCGCCGAAATAGGAGGTGCCGTAGTGACGCACCGGCGTTGCGACCACGTCATAGATGAACTGATGAATGGTGTGATAGTGCGTGTTTTCAAACGCAATGCGGATCACCAGCACCAGAATCATCCCCACCAGGGCGGGGATCAGCGCGGCGAACGACTCCTGCACTGCAGGCGGAACGCCCTCCGGCATTTTGATCACCAGATTTTTACGCTTCAGCCAGCAGAACAGCTCCGTCCACAGCAGCGAACCAATCATCGCCACGAACAGCCCTTTACTGCCAATCCACTCCACCGGCATCACGGTAATTCCGCCGTTTTCCGCTACTTTGATAAACGGCGTGAGGATCAGGAAGCTGACCAGCGCCAGGATCCCACACGAGATGCGGTCCTCGTCGTAGTGCTCCGCCAGACGGAAGGCGACCAGGAAGCTGATAAACAGAGACATCGTCGAGAAAACAGCGTTAAACGGGATTTCGATAATCGCGCTCCAGCTTTCGCCAAAGGCCGACGACATAAACTGCTGATAGGTTTGATTCGGGAACGAGGAGATAACCAGCAGGATCGAGCCGACGATAATAAACGGCATGAATGAAACGTATGCACCACGAATGGCACCCAGATGACGCTGCTGAGCCGTTTTGGCTGCCAGCGGCATCAATTTTGCTTCCATAAATCCCAGAACATTGTTCATTGTGAACTCCGTACAAGATCGTGTGACGTTGTTTATGTTATGTCTGAGGATTATCAGTGAAGCGTTGCGACCGAAAGGTGAATCAGGTCACAATGTAATCGCTTTGTTAATATAAATCTCACAAGATTGGTTATAAGAAATTTGCCTGAGGCCTCGCGATGGAAATCAAACTGCACGCCAATGCCACCACGACACCGCGCACCCGTCGCTATCTTCAGCAGTCGGATAAGAGCGACAGAGAGCTAGCCCTCGAGCTGGGAATTTCAGTCACCACCGTCCGGCGCTGGCGCAATCGTGAGCAGATATCCGACAACCACACGACGCCAAAGGTGATACACAAAGCAATGAGACAAGAGCAAGTTTCATTGATTAACGCCCTGCGTGACGCCACCGGTGCGCCGCTGGACGAACTGTTGCTGCTGGTGAATGAAGGGCTGGGGATTAGCGTTTCGCGGGCGACGCTGAATCGCTATCTGAAACCTGCTGCATCCTCGCGTCAGGGCGCGCCACTGCAGGGCAAAAAAGCGCTGAAAGCCGGTCTCTTACCGCAGCGGCTTGAACTGCATCATCTGCCGCTCTCATTGCATATGGATGACGGCGGAGAACAGCATCTGCTGTGGGCGCGGGAGCCGGTCAGCGGCTGGTGTTTTGCCAGGCTTTACGCGGGGATTTCACCGCAGCTGGTGGCAAACTGGGCAAGGGAGCTGCTGGAAGCCTGTACGGCTGATATTCAATCTGTTGAGACTTTTGGCTTCGCCACATCGTTGAGCCTGGAGGAGATAGTGATAAAACACAGCCCGGCACAGCACAGCGCCGTACAGGTGGCGACCCCGCTGGGTGAAATCATTCCCCGAGTGAATGTGGAACCGGCAGGGGAGTTATTGATGCGAATCTGTGAATTCTATAATCAGGGCAAAGCGCAGAAAAAACTGGGGGACAGTACGCCGCAGGCCTTTCTTGAAGCGCTGCGGCGCACCCTTTAGTTGAGGATTTCGAGCACATCTTCCGGTGGGCGGCCAATGCGCGCTTCACCGTTAGCGACCACAATCGGGCGCTCAATCAGCTTTGGATTTTCAACCATCGCCTGAATCAGCGCATCTTCCGTGAGGTGGCTGTTGTCCAGGTTTAAGGATTTATAGAGATCTTCTTTCCGGCGCATCAGCTCACGTGCGCTCGCCATGCCCAGCATGCTCAGAAGCTGGCGAAGAGTGGCGGCGTCCGGCGGCGTCTCCAGATAGAGCACCACGTCGGGATCAATGCCGTTCGCTTTCAGCAGGCTCAGGGTGTCGCGACTCTTGGAGCAGCGAGGGTTGTGATAAATTTTAACCTTGTCTGACATGACTTCTCCTTATTACATCTTTTCGTACGGCTTGAACCGTTGCTGCAGCGCGCGCAGCTGATCGATTCGGGCGTCGTAGCGCGCCTGCTGCAGGCTGCCGAGTTTCACCTGCGAACTGGCGCTGCTTAACAGGGAAATCGACTGGTCCAGGCGCCCAACCAGAGCAAAGCCCTCGGCGCGCGCGGCTAACTCCTGGTCGCGGTTGCCAAGCTGTCCTTCGGTTTGCGCCAGTAAATCCCAGCCGTTTTGATCGTCTTTATGGTCAAAGGTATAGCGATTCAGAATCGTTGCCGCCTCTTTCGGCTGACCGCCCTGTAAGTAAGCATTCGCCAGGTTGAGCTGCAACACCGGATTGGTGCGCAAATCTTTGGCGTTTTTCAGGCGATTAATCGCATCGGCGGTTTTCTTCTGGCCCAAATCGATGTCGGTTGAGAGATCCAGGTACCACGCATTGTTAGGATCGGCCGCCAGCAGCGGCTGGAGCGCTTTGCGCGCCTCATCGTATTTGCTGGCTTCCATCGCCTGCAGCGCACGACCGTACTGGGCTGCATTCTGCTCACGCACATTGCCTTTCGTCAGCGTATCGAGCAGGTCGCTCGTCAGCTGGTTGCGGCCAGAATTATACATGCCGAGGGTTCTGACCTTCGCCATGTAGAAATCCTGCGACGACTGAACGACGACCGGACGCATCTGATTGGCACGGTTACGCGCATCGGAAAGACGGCTTTCTGGCAGGGGGTGGGTCAGCAGAATTTCCGGTGGGCGAGTGGAGTAGCGCGCCTGATCGAGCAATTTTTCGAGGAAGGTCGGCATCGCCTGCGGATCAAAACCAGAGCGCTGGAGCACCTGAATGCCGATGCGGTCTGCTTCCTGTTCGTTCTGCTGGGTAAAGCTGATCATCCCCTGACGCGTCCCGGCGAGCGTCCCGGTCAGGGCGGCCATGCCGGCCTGCGGGCTGGCCATCGCCAGCAGGATCGAACCTAACGCGCCGACCCAGGTCAGCGGTGCATTTTTTTTCTGATCTTCCATGGCACGCGCCAGATGGCGCTGAGTGACGTGGGAGATTTCGTGCGCCATTACCGACGCAAGCTGGCTTTCGTTGTCGGAATAACGGAATAACGCCGAATGCAGCACCACGTTACCGCCGAAGAAGGCGAAGGCGTTGATTTCGTCGTTATTAATTAAATAGAAGTGGAAGGGGGTTTTGACGGAGTCGGCGTGGGCCACAAGGCGCATGCCGAGACCGTTGATATATTGCACCAGCAGCGGGTCATTAATCAGCGGCGCGCTGCCGCGAAGCTGACGCACGTAGTAATCACCCATCTGCATTTCTTGTCCGATGGAGAGCGTGCTTCCTGCTGAGGTACCCATATCCGGCAATGTATCGGATGTGTCAGCGAAAGCTGGCACCATTTGACCGACAGTCAGCGCGGCAATAAGCGTTGCAACCAGAGTTTTTTTCAACTGCCTGAACATAACCTCTGCCCTGTATTTTGGATGTACCCATTTGACCGAAGAACGTGCATATCGTTCACCTTCTGCTGCTCTGCGAGTGTAGCCGTGTTACGGCCTGAAGAAAATCCCAAACGCCCGCCTTTTGCGTTTCGTGACGCAGCGTCAAAAATGGAAAGTCTTTTGTGTGACAGTTAGATACAATTCGCCTCTCGCTCCAGCCATCAGATTCAGGGAAGGGTTGTATGCTCGAAATGTTAATGCAGTGGTATCGGCGCCGTTTCAGCGACCCCGAAGCTATTGCTTTGCTGGTTATTCTGGTCGCCGGGTTCGGTATTTTGTTCTTCTTCAGCGGGCTGCTGGCGCCGCTGCTCGTTGCCCTGGTACTGGCCTATCTTCTCGAATGGCCGACAGTGCGCCTTGAAAAAATCGGCTGCTCCCGCCGCTGGGCAACCAGCATTGTGCTGATCCTGTTCGTCGGCATTCTGTTGCTGATGTCGTTTGTGGTGATGCCGGTTGCCTGGCAGCAGGGGATCTACCTGATCCGCGATATGCCGGGGATGCTCAATAAACTTTCCGATTTTGCCGCCACGCTGCCACGCCGTTATCCGGCGCTGATGGATGCGGGCATTATTGATGCGATGGCGGAAAATATGCGCGCCCGCATCATGACGATGGGCGATTCGGTGGTGAAATATTCCCTCGCCTCGCTGGTGGGCCTGCTGACGCTGGCGGTCTATCTGGTGCTGGTGCCGCTCATGGTCTTCTTCCTCGTGAAGGACAAAGAGCAGATGCTCAACGCCGTGCGCCGTATTTTGCCGCGCAATCGCGGGCTGGCGGGTCAGGTGTGGAAAGAGATGAACCAGCAGATCACCAACTACATTCGCGGCAAAGTGCTGGAGATGATTGTGGTCGGCGTTGCGACCTGGATTGGGTTTGTGATCTTTGGTTTGAATTATTCGCTGCTGCTGGCGGTGCTGGTGGGCTTCTCGGTGCTGATTCCCTATATCGGCGCATTCGTGGTGACGATTCCGGTGGTCGGTGTGGCCCTGTTCCAGTTTGGTCTGGGTACAGAATTCTGGAGCTGTTTCGCAGTCTACCTGATTATTCAGGGGCTGGACGGCAACCTGCTGGTACCGGTGCTGTTCTCGGAGGCGGTGAACCTTCACCCGCTGGTGATCATCCTGTCGGTGGTGATTTTTGGGGGGCTGTGGGGCTTCTGGGGGGTGTTCTTTGCCATCCCGCTGGCGACGCTGATTAAAGCGGTCGTGCATGCGTGGCCGGATGTGCCTGCGGTGGAAGAATAAAAAAAATCCCGGTTCATTGAACCGGGATTTTTCGTTTAATCAGGCGTTCGCTTTCAGCCAGTCGAGCACCACGTCGTGGTGGTTGCTGGTTTTGAAATCATTAAACACATGTTCAACTTTGCCATCGGCATCAATCAGGAAGCTGATGCGATGAATGCCGTCGTAGGTTTTGCCCATAAAGGTCTTCTCACCCCAGACGCCAAATTGCTCGCAAACCTGATGGTCTTCATCGGAGAGCAGCGTAAAGTTCAGCAGCTCTTTTTCAGCGAAGCGTGACAGTTTTTCTGACTTATCGGTGCTGATTCCCAGCACGTCTACGCCGGCCTTTTTCAAATCATCCATGTTATCGCGTAAACCGCACGCCTGTACGGTACACCCTGGCGTCATGGCTTTCGGGTAGAAATAGACCAGAACACGCTGTCCCTGGAAGTCGGTCAAATTTACTTGCTCGCCGTCTTGATCGGGCAGGCTAAATTTCGGTGCGATGTCACCGGCTTTCAGTGGATTCATTACTCAACTCCATCCTGTTCGTGCTGCGAATAATTGACGACGTTTATACTGCCTTGTGCATTGAGTTCTGTACAGAGTGCTTTGAACGCTTGCTCAATATTTGACGCATCGTGCGAGGCAGGGCTGTGTGCCGTGATCTGAATAAATAATTTTGGCAGCGGTCCGGGCTGTGTGCGGGACACAAGCTCAGCGATGTTCATCTGGTGGCTGTCAAACAGTGCGGTGAAACGTTCGATTAAATGCGGGGAATCGGTGACTTCAACCTGCACCCAGACGGTGGCCGGCATGGCCGGGCGCGGGCGCGCAGTTGTGCGTTTCATCACGATCAGCAAATCCAGCTCCGCGCCTTTCAGCGGCAACGTGGATTCAATGAGCGTAATCGCGTTCCATGTCCCGGACAGCAGCATGATAAACGTGAACTCGTCACCCAGCATTGCAAGGCGGCTGTCTTCAATATTACAGCCGCAACTGCTGACGTGGCGGGTGATGGTGTTCACAATACCGGCTCTGTCGGCACCCAGCGCAGTGATAACCAGGTAATGTTGTGATGAGGTTGTCAAACCTGTTCTTCCTTTGCGTGGTTAAGTCATCCTAAGGAAAGCATAAAAAAAACATGCATACAACAGCCTGGACGCCTTACGTCGCTTGCTTTTATTACAGTTCCAAACGTACCATTGAGAATCTTGTTTGCACAGAGGATGGCCCATGTTCACGGGAAGTATTGTTGCGCTTGTTACGCCGATGGATGAGAAAGGTAATGTCTGCCGGTCAAGCCTGAAAAAACTGATTGATTACCATGTCGCCAACGGGACGTCGGCGATCGTTTCCGTAGGGACTACCGGTGAATCTGCCACCCTGAGCCATGAAGAACACGGCGATGTGGTGATGATGACCGTCGAACTGGCTGACGGGCGTATCCCGGTTATCGCCGGAACGGGTGCAAATGCAACCGCCGAGGCCATCAGCCTGACCCAGCGTTTTAACAACAGCGGCATTGTCGGCTGCCTGACGGTGACCCCGTACTACAACCGCCCAACGCAGGAAGGTCTGTTCCAGCATTTCAAAGCCATCGCTGAACATACTGACTTGCCACAAATTCTGTATAATGTGCCGTCGCGTACTGGCTGCGATATGCTGCCGGAAACCGTAGGCCGTCTCTCGAAAGTTAAAAATATTATCGCAATTAAAGAGGCGACCGGGAACTTAAGCCGCGTTCACCAGATCAAAGAGCTGGTTTCAGACGACTTTATCCTGCTCAGTGGTGATGACGCGACCGCGCTGGACTTCATGCAGCTCGGTGGTCATGGCGTGATTTCCGTGACGTCTAACGTAGCCGCGCGCGATATGGCCGAAATGTGCAAACTGGCTGCGGCGGGTCATTTCGACGAAGCTCGCTTGATTAACCAGCGTCTGATGCCGCTGCACACAAAATTATTTGTCGAACCCAATCCGATCCCAGTGAAATGGGCATGTAAGGAGTTGGGACTTGTAGCGACCGACACGCTGCGTCTGCCGATGACCCCCATTACCGACCACGGTCGCGAAGTGGTCACCGGGGCGCTGAAGCATGCCGGTTTGCTGTAGAGTTTAGGGAGATTTGATGGCTTACTCAGTACAGAAGTCGCGCCTGGCGAAGGTTGCGGGTGTTTCGCTTGTTATGCTCCTCGCAGCCTGTAGTTCAGACTCGCGCTACAAGCGCCAGGTGAGCGGTGATGAATCCTATCTGGATGCAACGCCGCTTGCTGAACTTCATGCGCCAGCGGGTATGATCCTGCCGATTCAAAACGGCGATTACAACATTCCTGTCACTAACAGCAGTGGCGCAGTAGGCAAAGCGCTGGACATTCGTCCACCGGCACAGCCACTGGCGCTGGTGAGCGGTGCCCGCACCCAGTTTACGGGTGACACGGCTACGCTTCTGGTCGAAAACGGTCGTGGCAACACCCTGTGGCCGCAGGTGGTCAGCGTGATTCAGTCGAAGAACTACGCGATTGATAAGCGTGACGACGCCAGTCAGAGTCTGACGACCGACTGGATCGAATGGAACCGTCTGGATGAAGATCAGCAGTACCGTGGTCGTTATCAAGTCTCTGTCAAACCGCAGGGTTATCAGCAGGCCGTCACGGTCAAACTGCTGAACCTGGAGCAGGCTGGCAAGCCAGTGGCGGATGCGGCCTCGCTGCAGCGCTACAGCACTGAAATGCTGAACGTGATTGCTTCTGGTCTCGATAAAAACGCGACCGATGCAGCGAACTCCGCGCAGAGCCGCAATGGCGTGACCTTCGATGTGCAGAGCGCAGCGGATGACACCGGTCTGCCAATGCTGGTAGTGCGTGCACCGTTCCAGCAAACCTGGCAGCGTCTGCCAGCCGTGCTTGAAAAAGCCGGTATGAAAGTGACCGACAGCACCCGTTCAACGGGCAGCATCACGGCCACCTACAAACCGCTTTCCGATAGCGCATGGCAGGAACTGGGGGCCAGCGATCCAGGCCTCGCGTCCGGCGATTACAAAATTCAGGTCGGTGACCTCGATAACCGCAGCAGCTTGCAGTTCATCGATCCGAAAGGTCACACGCTGACCCAGTCGCAGAACGATGCGCTGGTCGCGGTCTTCCAGGCTGCATTCAGCAAATAAAAAACAGGGCTGGTTAATCCAGCCCTTTTTATTTTCGTGCTACGCAAACGTGTGCGTGGCATAATATCCCGAGATTTTTGTACATATCATCACACCAGGAGTAATGAAGATGCAGAAGCAAGCTGAGTTGTATCGTGGCAAAGCGAAGACCGTATACAGCACCGAAAACCCGGATCTGTTGGTGCTCGAGTTCCGCAATGATACGTCAGCAGGGGACGGCGCACGCATTGAGCAGTTCGATCGTAAGGGCATGGTAAACAACAAGTTCAACCATTTCATTATGAGCAAACTCGCCGAAGCCGGTATCCCGACTCAGATGGAAGCGTTGCTGTCCGATACGGAGTGTCTGGTGAAAAAACTGGATATGGTCCCGGTCGAATGCGTGGTGCGTAACCGCGCGGCAGGCTCCCTGGTGAAACGTCTGGGTATTGAAGAAGGCATCGAACTGAACCCGCCATTGTTCGACCTGTTCCTGAAAAATGACGAAATGCACGATCCCATGGTCAACGAATCCTACTGCGAAACCTTCGGTTGGGTAAGCAAAGAGAACCTGGCGCGCATGCAGGAGCTGACCTACAAAGCCAACGACGTGCTGAAAAAGCTGTTTGATGACGCGGGCCTGATCCTGGTCGACTTCAAACTGGAGTTCGGTCTGTATAAAGGTGAAGTGGTGCTGGGTGATGAGTTCTCCCCGGACGGCAGCCGTCTGTGGGACAAAGAGACCCTGGATAAAATGGACAAAGACCGTTTCCGTCAGAGCCTGGGTGGCCTGATTGAAGCGTACGAAGCCGTCGCGCATCGTCTGGGCGTTAAACTCGATTAATTCCCTTGCGGGCCAAAGGGTGGAAACATCCTTTGGCTTGTTACCATTGTTTCCTATGGTAATCCGTCCGTTAACCGCCTACGATCACTCTATTCATATTGAGAAAGTTTCGAGGTGGTTATGCGCTGGCAAGGGCGTCGTGAAAGTGACAATGTAGAAGACAGGCGCAGCAGTGGCGGCATGGGGCCGTCGATGGGCGGTGGCGGGATGCGACTTCCCGGCGGTAAAGGCGGCATTGTTCTGCTGATTATCGTGCTGGTGGCGGGCTACTACGGTGTCGATCTGACCGGTTTAATGACCGGAGAACCGGTTCCACAACAACAGCAATCTCAGCGCTCCATCAGTCCGAACGAAGATGAAGCCGCAAAATTCACCTCTGTCATTCTGGCGACCACGGAAGATACCTGGAGCCAGCAGTTTGAAAAAATGGGCCGCACCTACCAGCAGCCAAAACTGGTGATGTACCGTGGCGCGACGCGCACGGGATGTGGCACAGGACAGTCTGTAATGGGGCCGTTCTATTGCCCGGCAGACAGCACCGTCTATATCGATCTCTCCTTCTATGACGACATGAAACGCAAACTTGGCGCTGACGGCGATTTTGCCCAGGGCTACGTGATTGCGCATGAAGTCGGTCACCACGTACAAAAACTGCTCGGCATCGAACCGAAAGTGCGTCAGCTGCAGCAAAACGCCTCGCAGACTGAAATCAACCGCTTGTCCGTGCGTATGGAACTGCAGGCCGACTGCTTCGCAGGCGTCTGGGGCCATAGCATGCAGCAGCAAGGCGTACTGGAGTCGGGCGATCTGGAAGAGGCGCTCAACGCCGCACAGGCTATCGGCGACGACCGTCTGCAACAGCAAAGCCAGGGGCGCGTGGTGCCAGACAGCTTCACCCACGGCACTTCCGAAGAACGCTACACCTGGTTTAAACGTGGTTTTGCGAGTGGCGATCCGGCTCAGTGCAATACCTTTGGTAAAGCCATGTGATGTCGCGCGTCAGGGAAGAGGCGGTCACCTGGTTTGAACCACTGGCCGCACAGCTACAGCAGGAAGGTCATCGCCGGTTGCTGGTGCTCAGCGGTAGCGACACGTGGTCGCAGAGGCAGGCTTTGACGCTTCGCGACGCGCTCTCCGGCGACTGGCTGTGGGTCGGAAACGACGCGCCCATTGAGCCGCACTGCGCGCCGCAGGCGCTAAAAAATCTGCTCGGGCGCGAGTATCGTCACGCGATTTTCGATGCCCGTTGCGGTTTTGATGTCGCAGCCTTTGCGGCGCTGAGCGGCACACTACGCGCGGGCAGCCTGCTGGTATTACTCACGCCTCCTTTTGCCGTCTGGCCCGGTCAAACCGACAGTGATTCGCTTCGCTGGAGCGACAGCGATACTCCCATCGCAACGCCGCATTTTGTTCACCATTTTTGTCGGGTGGTGAGCGCCGATCCCGATGCGTTGATCTGGCATGAACACCAGCCCTTACCTGATTTTCCCTTGCCTTCGGCACCCGACTGGCAGCCTGCCAGCGGCGAGCCGCAGCGCGAACAGGCTGACGTTCTGGCGGCACTAACCGGGATGGAAACCGGCGTAGCGGTGGTGACGGCACCGCGCGGGCGGGGGAAATCCGCGCTCGCAGGGATGCTGTTACGCCGCATTTCGGGGCGAGCTATCGTCACTGCGCCTGCGAAAGGGGCAACAGACGTCATCGCCCGCTTCGCGGAAAATCACTATCACTTTATGGCCCCGGATGCGTTGCTTGCCTCGGACCAGCAGGCCGACTGGCTGGTGGTTGATGAAGCCGCCGCCATTCCCGGGCCGCTGCTGGAACAGCTGGTGTCGCGTTTTCCGCGCGTATTACTCACGACGACCGTGCAGGGCTACGAAGGCACCGGGCGCGGCTTTTTACTCAAATTCTGCGCGCGTTTTAGCGGCCTGCACTCGTTCTCGCTCTCGGCCCCCATTCGCTGGGCGGCGGGTTGCCCCCTTGAGCGCGTGATAGCGGATGCGTTGTTATTTGATGACGACGTCGTGGACGCGATACCCGGCGGCACACCCGAGATCATCTCCCTTGAACAAAACGCCTGGGAGAGCCAGCCGCAGCTTGCCGCTGATATCTACCGGCTCTTGTGCTCAGCGCACTACCGCACCTCACCTCTGGATTTACGCCGGATGATGGACGCGCCGGGCCAGCATTTTGCCGTGGCTCGCGCCGGGAAAGCGCTGGCAGGGGCGCTGTGGCTGGTAGACGAGGGCGGGTTAACGCCGGCGTTGAGCCAGGCCGTGTGGGCAGGCTACCGACGTCCGCGCGGAAATCTGGTAGCGCAATCTCTTGCCGCACACGGCGGATCACCGCTTGCGGCGACGCTTGTCGGGCGGCGCGTCACCCGCGTAGCGGTGCATCCTGCGCGTCAGCGCGAGGGCATCGGCCAGGCGCTGACGGGCAGCGCAGGTGCGCACCGACAGCAGGATTATCACTCCGTCAGCTTTGGCTATACCGAGGAGCTGTGGCGCTTCTGGCAGCGCTGCGGCTTTGTGCTGGTGCGTATGGGCAGTCATCGCGAGGCCAGCAGCGGCTGCTACACGGCGATGGCGCTGCGGCCCATCAGCGAGGCGGGGCAGGCGCTGTGTGCACAGGAACATCAGCGCCTGTGCCGCGATGCGCGGATCATTGAACGCTGGAACGGCGAAAAGATCCCGGTAGACGATCGCTGGGAGACTACCCTTAATGATGATGACTGGCTGGAGTTAAGCGGTTTCGCCTTTGCCCATCGTCCTCTCTCGACGTCTGCAGCAGCGCTCACGCGCCTCCTGCTGGCGGTACCTTTACCGCTGGAGGCCCTGCGCGGCAGGCTGGAAGAGGGCAAAGAGGAAGCGCAACTGTGCACCGAGCTGACACTTCACGGACGTAAGACGTTACTCATACGACAGCGCCAGGAGGCCGCGCAGGCCCTTGAATCGCTTGATCGCTGCCGCTGCGAGCGGCTCAAAAGTGACGTTTTGCAATGGCAATTTTTTCAATGACTTCTTCAATGAAGTGGCATGGTCATTACCCCGCAGAGGCGTAAAATCCTGACTATCAATTAAGGAGACTGCCATGAAACATGACCATTTTGTTGTCCAAAGCCCTTCTGCCCCAGCGCAACAACTGCTGCTGCTGTTTCATGGCGTCGGTGATAATGCAGTGAATATGGGGCAAATCGGCAGCTGGTTTGCGCCGATTTTTCCCGACGCACTCATCGTCAGCATTGGCGGCGTAGAGCCTTGTGGCCCACAGGGGCGTCAGTGGTTTTCCGTGCAGGGCGTGACGGAAGAGAATCGTCAGGCACGCATCGACGCCATCATGCCGACCTTTATCGACAACGTACGCTACTGGCAACAGCAGAGCGGTGTAAGTGCCGGAGCAACCGCGCTGATTGGGTTCTCGCAGGGGGCGATTATGTCGCTGGAGAGCGTGAAAGCACAGCCGGGGCTGGCCTCGCGTGTGATTGCCTTTAACGGCCGCTTTGCGACGTTGCCACAGAGTGCCACGACAGCAACCACCATCCACCTGATTCACGGCGGTGAAGACCGCGTGATTGAGTTATCCCATGCGGTGGCCGCTCAGGAAGCGCTGATTCGTGAAGGGGGAGATGTGACGCTGGATATTGTTGATGAACTGGGTCACGCCATTGACGATCGCAGCATGCAGTTCGCGCTGGATCACCTGCGCTTTACCGTGCCGAAGCACTATTTCGACGAAGCGTTAAGCGGCAGCAAGCCAAACGACGACGATATTGTCGAGTTTATGTAAGTTCAAACCCCTCTCCCGTGGGAGAGGGGTTTTTGAAACTATTTCTTCTGGTCTTTCTTCGGCCAGTTGTCGTCATCGTCCCACTTATCGTTAAAATCACGATGCGGGGGAAGCTCTGGTTTGTTGGCGAGGAACTTCTTATGGTCCACGCGCTTCAGATCTTTGATCACGTTCAGCAGCACGCCTACCAGAAACACCAACACCAGAATCCACCAATATTTAGCCAGCCAGTCCATTCGCTATTCCTTCTCAGAGCAGTCGTCAGGCGACGAGTTGCTCCATAATACGTTGATACATACGAGCCAGTAGCTGCAAATCAGCCGCGTTCACGCATTCATTGATTTTATGAATGGTGGCGTTTACTGGGCCCAGTTCGACAACCTGCGCACCCATGCGGGCGATAAAGCGTCCGTCTGATGTGCCACCGGTCGTCAGGAGCTGCGGTTTGATCTCATTATAGTGCGCGATAGCGTTTACCACCGCATCCACCAGCTTGCCGCGCTGGGTCAGGAACGGTTGGCCGGAAAGCCACCAGTCCAGGGTGTAGCGCAGTTCGTATTTATCCAGCAGAGCCATCACGCGGGATTTGATCATCTCGTCGGTCAGTTCCGTACTAAAGCGGAAGTTGAACTGCACGAAAAGATCGCCCGGAATAACGTTGTTGCTGCCGGTGCCCGCCTGAACGTTGGCGATCTGCATGCTGGTCGGCGGGAAGAATTCATTGCCTTTATCCCACTCGATCCCCACCAGCTCGCTCAGCATTGGCGCCGCGCGATGTACCGGGTTATCAGCGAGATGCGGATAGGCCACGTGGCCCTGCACGCCGTGGATGGTCAGGTTACAGGTCAGTGAGCCGCGACGGCCATTTTTCACCACGTCACCGACCACTTCCGTGCTCGACGGCTCGCCCACCAGGCAATAATCCAGGCGTTCGCGGCGTTCCATCAGCGCTTCGACCACTTTCACCGTGCCATTTTTGGCGCTGGCTTCTTCGTCGGAGGTGATCAGAAAAGCGAGACGATTTTTGTGGTTAGGGTGCTGGGCGACAAAGCGTTCGGCGGCCACCACCATCGCAGCCAGCGAGCCTTTCATGTCAGCAGCGCCACGGCCAAACAGCATGCCATCGCGGATGGTGGGTTCGAAAGGAGGATTGATCCAGCGATCGGCGTCACCCGCAGGGACGATATCGGTGTGTCCGGCAAAAGCCAGCGTTTCGCCCTGGCCGCGCCATGCCCAGAAGTTCTGGGTGTCGCCAAAATCCATACGCTCAACGGTAAAACCAATGGCGCGCAGGCGCTCAATCATTAATGCCTGACAACCTGCATCGTCCGGGCTAAGGGAGGGACGGCGAATAAGCTGCTGAGTCAGCTCAATGACCGGGCATGACATAGACTACACCTCAAATATAAGTCTGATAACTGGATTCACTAAAACCCAGCAGCATAGGCTGCCCAGGCGCACAGAGCAATGGGCGTTTGATGATCGCAGGCATTTCGAGCATTAATTTCGCTGCGCTGTCGGCGTCAGTGATGGTATTGCGTACTGATTCATCGAGTTTTCGCCAGGTGGTCCCGCGGGTATTCAGCAGCACTTCCCAGCCCAGTTCTGCGATGGCGCTATGCAGAAATTCCGCATCCAGGCCATCTGCGCGATAGTCATGAAAGCGATAATCAACGTGATTTGCCTCAAGGAAGCGGCGTGCTTTTTTGATGGTGTCGCAATTTTTAATGCCGTACATCACAATCATCGTGAATCCTTTTGTCTTTATTAATAACAAACGTTCAATTTTTTCGACTTTAAATTGTTCAGAGAAATATAACACATTCAGCTTATCGTTAATTCTTCTATGCCGATTAATTCAACGTACAACTGTTCGCTGAATAGTGTTTCATTTTTTACGCATAAAAGTCCAGCCGCGTAAAATTTCTTTTAAAGTCAGGCCAGAATAAGATTATCACCCGCTCGTATGGTTGTTTCTAAATATTGCTATTGGTCACATAAAATTAAAGGTAATAGCGCCATATTTGTCTCAGGGCCAGCACAGGAGCGGGGGACACAATCGTAACCATTGATTAAATTATCTTCACAATGACGATATATTCTCATAGAATACGCATAATAATAAGAGAGGTTGTTATGATTGAACGTGAACTGGGGAACTGGAAAGATTTTATCGAAGACATGCTTCGTAAATGATCTTCAGGAAGAACTGCAAGAGCACTTAATTTAGTTATAAAAATGATGTGATAGGTATCAAACAAATCACACGTTAAAAAGGCGGCTATCAAAGCCGCCTTTTTTATTGCCTGATTACTCCGGCTTTTCTTTTAACGGGAAGCGCTGGCGCACCAGCACAAAGAACAGCGGTACGAAGTAAATGGCGAGAATGGTCGCGGAGATCATGCCCCCCATCACGCCGGTCCCGACCGCGTGCTGGCTGCTCGAACCTGCGCCAGAACTGGTGGCCATCGGCAGGACGCCAAACACGAACGCCAGCGAGGTCATCAGGATTGGGCGCAGACGCTGACGGCACGCGTGCAGCGTGGACGACAGCAGATCGTGGCCCTTCGAATTCATCTCATTGGCAAACTCAACGATCAGAATGGCGTTCTTCGCCGACAACCCGATCACCGTCAACAGCCCCACCTGGAAGTAGACATCGTTCTCAAGCCCTCGCATCCAGGTGGCGAGCAGCGCGCCAATCACACCCAGCGGTACCACCAGCATCACCGAGAACGGCACCGACCAGCTCTCATATAGAGCGGCCAGGCACAGGAAGACGACCAGCAGGGAGACGGCATACAGGGCAGGGGCCTGTGCGCCAGACAGCCGTTCCTGATAGGACATGGCCGTCCACTCCAGGCCAAAACCAGCCGGTAGCTGCTGCACCAGTTTTTCCATGGTGTCCATCGCGGTACCGGTACTGACGCCCGGCGCGGCTTCGCCGACGATTTCCAGCGCCGAATAGCCGTTGTAACGCTCCAGTCGCGGGGAGCCGCTCTCCCAGTGAGAGGTGGCAAAGGCGGAGAACGGCACCATGCCGCCGGAATTGTTACGCACGTACCAGAGATTAATGTCGTCCGGCAGCATACGATACGGCGCGGCGGCCTGAACGTAGACCTTCTTCACGCGGCCCCGGTCCATAAAGTCGTTCACATAGCTGGAGCCCCACGCGGTTTGCAGCGTGTCGTTGATATCATCAATAGACACGCCCAGCGCCTGCGCCTTGCGCTGATCGATATCAATCTGCAGCTGCGGGCTGTCATCCAGACCGTTGTGACGCACGCGGGTAAGCGATTTATCTTTCCCCGCCAGTTCGAGCAGCTGGTCGCGTGCGGCCATCAGCGCATCGTGTCCGACACCGGCATGATCCTGTAATTCCATATCAAAGCCAGCCGAACTGCCGAGGCCGCTGATCGCCGCCGGGCTGCTGGCGAAAACGCGCGCCTCTTTGATGTGGCTAAAGGCTTTGGTGGCACGCTCGATAATGGCGAAAGAGGAGCCGGTCGTGCTATCGCGCTCGTCCCAGTTTTTCAGGCGCACGAACATACGGGCGACGTTCTGCCCGTTCCCGCCAGGACCGGAACCGACCGTGGAGAACACCGACACAATATTGTCTTTCTCTTTGGTGAAGAAATAGGATTCGACGTTCTCAACCACCTTCAGCGTCTGCTGCTGGGTGGCCCCGCTCGGGAGCTGCACGGAGGTGATAAACATTCCCCGATCTTCCAGCGGCAGGAACGAGGTTGGCAGGCGCAGGAATAAGAAGACCATCCCGCCGAGCAGCAGAACGTAAATCAGCATCCAGCGCAGGCTGCGGTGCAGGATTTTCCCCACGCCCGCTTCGTATCGCGCTGCATTGCGGTTGAACATCCGGTTAAACCAGCCGAAGAACCCTTTTTGCCCGTGCTGTTCCCCCTTGTGCAACGGCTTGAGCAAGGTTGCGCAGAGGGCAGGGGTCAGGATCATCGCCACCAGCACCGACAGCACCATCGCCGAGACGATTGTTATCGAGAACTGGCGGTAAATCGCGCCAGTGGTGCCGCCAAAGAAGGCCATCGGCACAAACACAGCGGAGAGCACCATCGCGATGCCGACCAGTGCCCCCTGAATTTGTCCCATCGATTTGCGCGTCGCTTCCCGCGGCGACAGACCCTCTTCGCTCATGATGCGCTCGACGTTCTCCACCACCACGATGGCATCGTCCACCAGCAGGCCGATCGCCAGCACCATCGCAAACATGGTCAGGGTGTTGATGCTGTAGCCAAAGGCATAGAGCACGGCAAAGGTGCCGAGCAGCACGACGGGAACGGCGATGGTCGGGATGAGCGTAGCGCGGAAGTTTTGCAGGAACAGGTACATCACGAGGAAGACCAGCGCGATAGCTTCGAGCAGCGTTTTCACCACGTCCTCAATCGAGGCTTTTACGAAAGAGGTGGTTTCATAGGCAACTTTGTATTCCAGCCCATGCGGGAAATACTGGGACAGCTCATCCAGGCGGTCGATGACCAGCTTCGCGGTCGCCATTTCGTTCGCGCCGGAGGCCAGTTTCACCCCGATACCCGACGCCTGATTGCCGTTAAACCGGCTCAGGTAGTCGTATTTTTCGGCACCCATCTCGACGGTGGCGACGTCGCCGAGCCGCACTTCGGAACCGTCCTGATTCACGCGTAGGGTGATATCGCGGAACTGCTGCGGCGTCTGGAGCAGGGATTGCGAGTTGATGGTGGCGTTCAACGCCTGTTTATCCACCGACGGCGTACCGCCCAGTTGCCCGACGGCGATTTGCGCGTTCTGGGATTTGATGGCGTTAGTCACATCGGTGGCGGTCATCTGCACGCTGTTCAGCTTCGCCGGGTCCAGCCAGATGCGCATGGAATACTGTGAGCCATAGGCGTCGATATCGCCCACGCCGTTGATACGGCTTAAGGGGTCCTGAATATTACTGGCAACGTAGTCCGAGATATCCTGCTTATCCATCGAGCCGTCGGTCGACACGAAGGCGATGGTCAGGATGTTGGAATCCCCGGTTTTACGCACCGTCACGCCCTGGTTCTGCACCGCCTGCGGCAGCTTACGCATCGCCGACTGCAGCTGGTTTTGCACCTGCTGCACCGCTTCATCGGGATCGGAACCGGCGGTAAAGCTTAACGTCACCGTCGCCTGGCCAGTCGCGCTGCTCTGGGACGACATGTACATCAGGTTATCCAGCCCGGTCATATTCTGTTCAATCACCTGAGTGACCGTATTTTCCAGCGTTTGCGCCGATGCGCCCGGGTAGTTCGCGGTAATACGCACGTTCGGCGGAGCCAGGTCGGGGTATTGCTCCACAGGTAAAGACAAAATAGCGAGAGTGCCCGTCAGACATAAAATAATTGCCAGCACCCAGGCAAAAATGGGGCGATCAATGAAAAAATTCGCCATTAAAGTAGGACCTCGTAAGCTTGCATCGTTATTGTTTATTGCCCGCTTAACTCTAGCGGCAAGGCGGATGCCAAACGTGGAGAAAAAAAGGAGATAGTGTAAATTATCATGCGCATTTACAGCGCCTTGTTAACTTTCCGCCCTGTCGATTATTACCTGGTGGCGTCGCATCGGCATGACGGTTTCCGGCAATTTACCGTTATTTACCCGCTTCAGGTTCCGGCGTGCGAAAACGAATACACACCTGCGTCCCGCCATTTTGCGGCTGCGAAAAGCCGAGCGTGCCGCCCAGTCGCTCCGCACGTTCGCGCATAATGTTCAGGCCGTAGTGTCCTGGCGGTTCGCTGGCGTCGCCGATCCCAATGCCATTATCCCGAATATAGACCGTGTGCTCGCCATCCGGTGCGGTCACGCAACTGACCGTAATCACCGTCGCGTCGGCGTGTTTGATGGCGTTCAGCACCGCTTCACGCACGATCTGCAACAGATGAACCTGCTTTTGCGCATCCAGCGCCAGGGACGAGAGGCGACAGTCCAGTTCCAGTTTCGCACTGGTCTGGCTTTGTAGCCCTTCGAGTGCCTCCTGCAAAGCCGCGGGAAGATTGGAGTGGTTCAGCGTCAGGCGGAAAGTGGTCAACAGCTCGCGGAGCTGGCGCCAGGCGTTGTTCAGCTCGCGCGAGAAATCGGTGATGATGGTCTGCGCCGGGACGTTATCGTCCGGCACCGCACGCTTGAGCAGCGCCAGCTGAATGCGCAGGTAGGAGAGCACCTGCGCCAGTGAGTCGTGCAATTCGCGGGCAATGGTGGCGCGCTCTTCCATCAGCAGCAACTGCTGGAAATGCTTTTGCGCCTGATTGAAATAGAGCCCGCGCCCAAGCATCGTCGCCACGTTTTTCATCAGCGGCTCCGGCACAATGTTTTCGCTCTGCCAGCGCAGCTCACCGAAGCGCGTCTCCTGCATAACCACCGGCAGGGTGAAGGTCTGCTGTTCCGCTTTTTTCACCCCTTCACACAGCTGCCAGTTGTCGCTGGCCTGCAGTTCCAGATAGCTCATTCCCGTATATTCCTGAACCATCTGAATGATATGGCGGAAACTATGGGGGTCTATCTGGCTGGTATTCAGCGCCTGAGAGCACTTGAACAGCATTTCGAGCTGCTGGTGGGCTTCGTTCAGGTGACGGGTCTTCTCTTCGACCGTAATTTCCAGCGAGCGATAGTGTTTATGTAGCTCAGCGGACATATGGTTGAAGGTGCGCGAGAGCAGCCCCAGCTCGTTGGGCAGGTGCGTGTCCTCGGCCTGAATGTCGAAATTCCCCTGTTCCATTTTCTGGCTGGCGAACACCAGATGATTGAGCGGTGCGACCACCTCCCGGCGGATCCCGCGCAGGGTCATAACCACCAGCAGCAAAATCCCCACGCCGCCCGCCAGGGAAATGGCGACCACCAGCTGCATTTTATGTTCTGCATAGTGCTGAAGAGCCAGCACGAAGGTGTCTATACGCTCCACATATTGCTGAATATGGTCCTGATACCAGGTTTTATCTCCCGCTTCGAGATGGTCGTCCATCTCAGCCCACGCCAGCTGCAGCTGCTGATATCCCGTTTTCACCGACGCCGGTACATACCAGCGATCGAGTTCTTGCAGGACGGGCAAGTTCAGGGTGTTTTGCCAGTGGAGGCGGTGGGCGGAAAAATCAGCGCTGTTGCGCTCCAGATCGTAGCCGAGCCGGTAACTCTGCATGCGTAAAGAGCCTGCAATATTAATGGCTTCGGCATCGCGCAGACTGCTGGCAAGCGTCATCAACGCAATGCCGCTGGTCAGAACGGAGAGCAAAATAATGGAGATGAAAGCCCGGGCCAGGCTTCCTGATACAGGACGTTTAACGATCACAACTCGGCTTCCTGAATGTAACTGAAACGCAATTTCACCTGCGATGAAATAAATTGATCTGCCGCAGGGATGTCGTCATTAGTCCCATAACTTGGGCAAATGACCATTGCCTGGGACTATCGGGGTCGTCAATATTCTTATAAAAAATAGGGTTAATGCTACCAGAACAGGTGCCTTTATGAATCGTTTTATTATGGCCGATAACCTGCAATGTATTGGCTGTCACGCCTGCGAAGTCGCCTGCGTGATGGCGCACAATCATGAACAACATGTTTTAAGCCAGCGCCAGTTTATCCCGCGCATTACGGTGCTGAAAGAGGGTAAACGGCGCAGCGCGGTCACTTGTCATCACTGCGAAAACGCCCCCTGCGCGCAAAGCTGCCCCAATGGGGCGATTGCTAAAAGCCACGACAGCGTACAGGTGAATCAGCAAAAATGCATTGGTTGCAAAGCCTGTGTGGTCGCCTGTCCGTTTGGCACGATGGAGATCGTAGTGACGCCCGTGTCCGATGGACAGGTTAAAGCCACGGCGCACAAATGCGATTTGTGCCACGACAGGCCGCAGGGGCCGGCATGCGTGGAGAATTGTCCGGCAGATGCCCTGACGATGGTGACGCCAGACGTGCTGCATCGTCTGGCGAAAGCCCGCCGTTTGCGCGCTGCCTGCCAGGAAGCTCAGCCGTGGCACAGCGAGGCAACGCCGGTTGCGTCACCGCACACCAAAATCCAGCAAATGCAGGCCCTCACGGCGCGCGGCGAGCCGGATAAGCTCAGCCCGCAGGCGCGTGCAGACAATTTCGATGAAATCTATCTGCCGTTTCGTGCAGAGCAGGCGCGCCGCGAGGCGGCACGCTGCCTGAAATGCGGAGAGCACTCCATCTGCGAATGGACCTGTCCGCTGCACAACCACATTCCTCAGTGGATCGAGCGTCTAAAAGCCGGGGATATCGACGCGGCGGTGGAACTGTCCCATCAGACCAACTGTTTGCCAGAAATCACCGGGCGCGTCTGTCCGCAGGACCGGTTGTGCGAAGGGGCCTGCACGGTACGCGATGAATCCGGCGCGGTAACCATTGGCAATATCGAACGCTACATCTCTGACCAGGCGCTGGCGGCAGGCTGGCGGCCCGATTTGACCGGCGTCGCGTCCGTCGATAAGCGTATTGCGATTGTTGGCGCAGGCCCGGCGGGGCTGGCCTGTGCCGACGTGCTGGTCCGCCACGGCGTGAGCGTCACGGTTTACGACAGGCACCCAGAGATCGGCGGATTACTCACCTTTGGCATTCCGGCGTTCAAACTGGATAAATCCCTGCTGGCACGGCGACGGGAGATTTTCACCGCCATGGGAATAAAGTTCGAACTCAACTGTGAAGTGGGTAAAGACCTGCCGATGTCTCAGCTGCTCGGCGAATACGACGCGGTGTTTATCGGTGTGGGAACCTATCGCTCGATGAAAGCGGGCATTCCGCACGAAGATGCGCCGGGGGTGTACGACGCTTTACCTTTCCTGGTGGCGAATACCCGCCATTTGATGGGGCTGGCGGCCTCAGCGTCCGAACCCTTTATCGATGTCGCCGGATTAAACGTGGTGGTACTCGGCGGCGGGGATACGGCGATGGACTGCGTGCGCACCGCGCTGCGCCATCAGGCGGCAAAAGTAACCTGCGCCTATCGTCGGGATGAGGCCAACATGCCTGGCTCGAAAAAAGAGGTCAAGAACGCCAAAGAGGAGGGGGCGCACTTTGAATTCAACGTGCAGCCCGTCGAACTGGTTCTGGATGCGTCGGGCAAGGTGAACGGCATTCGCCTGCTGCGCACCCGGCTTGGTGAACCGGATGCGCAGGGGCGGCGGCGTCCGGTGCCTGTCGAGGGGAGCGAGTTTGTGATGCCTGCTGATGCGGTGATCATGGCGTTTGGCTTTAACCCGCACTCGATGCCGTGGCTACAGGCGCAGGGGGTGAACGTCGACGACTGGGGGCGTATCGTGGCGAGCGTGGACAGTCCCTATCGCTACCAGACCAGCCATCCACAGATTTTTGCCGGCGGTGACGCGGTACGCGGTGCTGATCTGGTGGTTACGGCGATGGCCGAAGGGCGTCACGCCGCACAAGGGATGATGGACTGGCTGCAAATCAAACGGCCAAATTCCCACTAATCAGCGGGGCGACAAAGCGGGCTTCTCGGCGTACTATGAATCACTCATTACGTCCTGGAGCCCGTATGAGCCTGAAAATTGAGATCATCAAAGATAAAATCCTCTCAGAAAATTATTTTGTCCTGCGCAACATTACCTACGATTTAACTCACCACGGTGAAGTGGTCCGCCACAAGCGCGAAGTCTACGATCGCGGCAACGGTGCCACCATCCTGTTATACAGTCGTGAAAAGCAAACTGTCGTGCTGATCCGCCAGTTCCGCATCGCGACCTGGGTGAACGGCAACCCGGATGGACGTCTTATCGAAACCTGCGCCGGGCTGCTGGATAACGACGAACCCGAAGTCTGTATCCGCAAGGAAGCCATCGAAGAGACGGGCTTTGAAGTGGGAGAAGTCACGAAGCTGTTTGAGCTGTACATGTCCCCCGGCGGCGTGACGGAGCTTATCCACTTCTTTATCGCCGAATACACCGACGCACAGCGCAGCAACGCGGGCGGCGGCGTTGAGGACGAAGCCATCGACGTGCTGGAAATTCCTTATACGCAGGCGCTGGAAATGGTAAAAAACGGTGAAATTCGCGATGGTAAGGCGTTGATACTGCTCCAGTATTTACAGCTGTCTGGCCTAATGTCTTGATTAATAAACTATCGCTAAATCATAATCCAGATAAATCTATCCGATAAATCCGATTGAGCAACCCCGGACAGAACACGAAGATACAGCCAGTTTTCGAGTTTCTGCTTCCGGGATTGTGCCTTCCATGCGTCACAGCATTCTTCTTTTTTTACTCCTCAGCATACTGCCTCTGCCACTGGTTTGGGCGGCGCCTGCACAGCAGTCGTTTTCTGACTGGCAGGTCACCTGCAACAACCAGAACTTTTGCGTCGCGCGCAATACCGGTGAGCATCAAGGGCTGGTGATGACGCTAAGCCGCAGCGCGGGGGCCAAAACGGATGCCAATTTGCGGATTGATCTGGGTGGGCTGGAAACGTCGCCGGTGAAAGAGGCGCCCATCGCGCCGCGCCTGCTGCTGGACGGTGCGCCGTTGTCGCTGGATGCGCAGCGCTGGAAGCTGTCGCCGTGGCATCTGGTGACCGATGATACTGCGACTATCGCCGCGTTTCTGAAAACCATTCAGGAGGGGGAGGCGCTGACGCTCAAAGGTGGAAAACAGATCGTCTCTCTGGCCGGGCTGAAGGCGGCATTACTGTTTATTGATTCCCAGCAAAAGCGTGTGGGAAGCGAAACTGCGTGGATTAAAAAGGGCGACGAACCGCCGCTGAGCGTGCCACCGGCTCCGGCGCTGAAAGAGGTCGCGGTGGTCAATCCGACGCCGACGCCCCTGACGCATGAAGAGCTGAACGATCTGCTGGATTACGGCAGCTGGCGCATGAACAACAGCCAGTGTTCGCTCGACCCTAACCGTCGCGAAGTGCGGGTGATGGCCTTAACGGATGACAAAGCGTTGCTGATGATAAGCTGCGAAGCGGGGGCCTACAACACGGTGGATCTGGCGTGGCTGGTATCGCGTAAAAAGCCGTTTGCCGCCCGAACCGTGCGGCTGCGTCTGCCGTTTGTCTCGTCAAGCGAGAGTAGCGAGATGGAGCTGATGAATGCCCGCTTTGATGAGAAAACGCGTGAACTGACGACCCTGGCGTTAGGGCGTGGCATGGGCGACTGCGGTATCCAGACCCGCTGGCGTTTTGACGGCCAGCGTTTTCGTCTGGTGCGGTATGCCGAAGAGCCGAGCTGCGATAACTGGCATGGGCCAGATGCCTGGCCCACGTTGTGGATTACGCGCTAACCTGTTCGGTACGATCACGCACTTAAGCGCGAACTACAGCACGCCGAGCGCCTTCTCGACCACGTTCTCAACCGTAAAGCCAAAGTACGGGAACAGCTTATCCGCCGGTGCCGATTCACCGTACCCCGTCATCCCGACGATAGCCCCTTTCAGGCCGACATATTTGTACCAGTAGTCGGCGATCCCCGCCTCCACGGCCACGCGCGCGGCGACGTTTGAAGGGAGCACTGCTTCCCGGTAGGCCTCATCCTGCGCATCAAAAATATCCGTCGAAGGCAGAGAGACCACGCGAACGGCGTGTCCTTCGGCGGTCAGCTTCTCCGCCGCTTTCACCGTGATTTCAATTTCCGAACCTGTCGCAATCAAAATCACATCCGGCTTACCGCCGCTGTCTTTCAGGATGTAACCCCCACGGGCGATATTTTTTACCTGCTCCGGCGTACGCTCGATCTGCGCCAGATTCTGACGTGACAGGATCAGCGCCGTCGGCCCGGTGTGGCGCTCAACCGCCAGCTTCCAGCCGACAGCCGCTTCGACCTGATCGCATGGCCGCCAGGTGCTGAAGTTTGGCGTCAGGCGCAGGCTGGCGAGCTGTTCAACCGCCTGGTGCGTCGGACCGTCTTCCCCCAGTCCGATAGAGTCGTGGGTGTAGACCATAATCTGCCGCGCTTTCATCAGCGCCGCCATACGCGCCGCGTTACGGGCATACTCAACAAACATCAGGAAGGTGGCGGTGTAAGGGACAAATCCGCCGTGATGGGCGATGCCGTTGGCGATGGCCGTCATCCCGAACTCGCGCACGCCGTAGTGGATGTAGTTTCCGGAGATATCCTCTTTCAGGGAGGTCGAGCCGGACCAGATCGTCAGGTTACTCGGGGCCAAGTCCGCCGAGCCGCCCAGCAGCTCCGGCAGGATCGGACCGATGACATTAAGGGTATTTTGCGACGCTTTACGGGTGGCGATTTTCGCCGGATTGGCCTGGAGATCGTCAATCAGCGCCTGCGTTTTCGCTTCCCATTCGTCCGGCAGGCCGCCGCTCATGCGTCGTGAGAACTCAGCCGCCAAATCAGGATGCGCCTTTTTGTAAGCGCTGAATTTTTCATTCCACGCCTGCTGGGCTTTTTCGCCGTCCTCGCGTGCGTCCCAGGCCTTGTAAATCTCTTTCGGGATCTCAAAGGCCGGGTATTTCCAGCCCAGTTTCTGCCGCGTCAGCGCCACTTCCTCTTCACCCAGCGCCGCGCCGTGCGCCTCCTCTTTGCCCGCTTTGTTAGGCGAACCGAAGCCAATCACCGTACGGCAGATAATCAGCGACGGTTTGTCCTTCACGCTCTGGGCTTCGAGAATCGCTTTCTTGATCGCTTCCGGGTCGTGGCCGTCGATTTCATGCACCACATGCCAGTGATAGGCCTCGAAGCGTTTTGCCGTATCGTCGGTGAACCAGCCTTCGGTCTCCCCGTCGATGGAAATGCCGTTGTGATCGTAAAAACCGATCAGTTTGCCAAGCCCAAGCGTCCCCGCCAGCGAGCAGACCTCGTGGGAAATCCCCTCCATCAGACAGCCGTCGCCCATAAATACGTAGGTGAAGTGATCGACAATCTCATGATCCGGCTGGTTGAACTGCGCGCCCAGCGTACGTTCGGCAATCGCCAGCCCGACGGCGTTCGCCAGCCCCTGGCCGAGCGGACCTGTGGTGGTTTCCACGCCCGGCGTATAGCCCAGCTCCGGGTGGCCCGGCGTTTTAGAGTGCAGCTGACGGAAGTTTTTCAGCTCTTCGAGCGGCAGGTCGTAGCCGGAAAGGTGCAGCAGGCTATACAACAGCATCGAGGCGTGACCGTTAGAGAGAATAAAGCGGTCGCGGTCATACCAGGTTGGGTCCGTCGGGTTGTGTTTCAGGAAGTCATTCCACAGCACTTCGGCGATATCGGCCATGCCCATCGGCGCGCCGGGGTGGCCAGAATTGGCTTTTTGTACCGCATCCATGCTGAGGGCGCGAATGGCATTGGCTAGCTCTTTACGGGACATAATTCACTCCATGGCATGATTAAAGTTTGGCGGCGAGAAGATCTTCCAGTTTGCGCTGGTCAACGGCGAAAAGGCGGATGCCTTCGGCCAGTTTATCCACGGCCATCGCGTCCTGATTATGTTCCCAGCGGAACTCGGCTTCGGTGAGCGGCTTCGGTTTTGGCAGGACGGTTGAGGTCGGGATGAGCTTACGCACCACCGGTTCTTCTTTTTCCTGCAGATCTTTCAGCAGATTAGGGGAGATGGTCAGACGGTCGCAGCCTGCCAGCGCCAGGATCTGCTCGGTGCGGCGGAAGCTGGCCCCCATCACGATGGTTTCATAGCGGTGCTGTTTGAAGTAATCGTAGATATTACGCACCGATTTCACGCCCGGATCTTCTTCCACCACGTACGGGTCCATTGGCTGTTTCGCCTGATACCAGTCGTATATACGGCCAACAAACGGCGAGACGAGGAACACGCCCGCTTCGGCGCAGGCACGTGCCTGGGCAAAAGAGAACAGCAGCGTCAGGTTGCAGTTAATCCCCTCTTTTTCCAGCACTTCGGCGGCGCGAATGCCCTCCCAGGTGGAGGCGAGTTTAATCAGAATGCGCGATTTATCGATATCCTGCTCCTGGTACAGCTCAACCAGGCGGCGCGCTTTGGCGATGCTCTTTTCTTTGTCGAATGACAGGCGTGCGTCCACTTCCGTCGAGACGCGTCCCGGGATGCTTTTCAGAATTTCCGCACCGATATTGACCGCCAGTTTGTCGCTGGCCTCCGCAACTTTCTGCTCCTGAGTTTTGCCGCGCTGTTTGCCGTAGTCGATGGCGTCATCGATCAGGTGGCTAAAGTGCGCAAGGCCGGCCGCCTTCAGCAGCAGTGACGGGTTGGTGGTCGCATCTTCCGGTTGATAGTGGCGGATGGACTCGATATCGCCGCTGTCGGCGACCACCGTGGTGAATTGTTTGATGCCGTCTAATTGATTCATGGAAATGACTCCTTAGAAATAACAGAGTTAAGCGAGTGCGTTCGTTCACACTTCTGCGAAATACATGACGTACTTAACAAAAAAGCATAGCAGACGGGGGAGGCATTGCTTTCGGGAGTGGGTAACATGGTTGTTATAAATTGATAACAAATTTTGCCCTGCGATGGTGAGAGTTTGGCTGCCTTCAAAGTTTGAACCGTCCGCAGGGGCGATACTATGCGCCACTCCAGGGTGAGCATCAGGAACGTGAGTACGCCACCCTTTTTGATCGATACGTGAAAGGAACAATAAGATGGATGATCAGTTAAGACAGAGTGCCCTCGATTTTCATCAATTCCCTGTACCGGGCAAAATCCAGGTTTCCCCCACTAAGCCACTCGCCACGCAGCGCGATCTGGCGCTGGCCTATTCACCCGGCGTTGCCGCGCCTTGCCTTGAGATCGAAAAAGATCCGTTAGCGGCCTACAAATACACCGCTCGCGGCAACCTGGTGGCGGTCATTTCCAACGGCACCGCGGTGCTCGGGCTTGGCAATATCGGGGCGCTGGCCGGTAAGCCGGTGATGGAAGGGAAGGGCGTACTGTTCAAGAAATTCGCCGGTATCGACGTGTTTGATATTGAAGTGGATGAGCTGGACCCGGACAAATTTATTAACGTTGTGGCCGCGCTGGAGCCAACCTTTGGCGGCATCAACCTTGAAGACATCAAAGCGCCGGAATGTTTCTACATTGAGCAGAAACTGCGTGAACGTATGAACATTCCCGTGTTCCACGATGACCAGCACGGCACGGCGATCATTAGCACGGCGGCCATTTTGAACGGACTGCGCGTGGTCGAGAAAAATCTCTCTGATGTGCGCATGGTTGTTTCCGGCGCGGGTGCGGCAGCGATTGCCTGTATGAACCTGCTGGTGGCGCTGGGCATGCAGAAACACAACATCGTGGTCTGCGATTCGAAAGGCGTAATCTATAAAGATCGCGAGCCGAACATGGCAGAAACCAAAGCCGCCTACGCGGTGGTGGATGACGGCAAACGCACGCTGGACGATGTGATTGAAGGAGCGGATATCTTCCTCGGCTGCTCTGGCCCGAAAGTGCTGACCCCGGAAATGGTCACGAAAATGGCGCGTGCGCCTATGATCCTGGCGCTGGCAAACCCGGAGCCGGAAATCCTGCCGCCGCTGGCGAAATCCGTGCGTGAAGACGCCATTATTTGTACTGGCCGTTCCGACTATCCAAACCAGGTCAACAACGTGCTGTGCTTCCCGTTCATCTTCCGCGGTGCGCTGGACGTGGGTGCCACGGCGATTAACGAAGAGATGAAGCTCGCGGCTGTCCATGCGATTGCGGAGCTGGCCCATGCGGAGCAGAGCGAAGTGGTGGCCTCGGCGTATGGCGATCAGGATCTGAGCTTCGGGCCGGACTACATCATTCCGAAACCGTTCGACCCGCGTTTAATCGTCAAAATCGCCCCGGCCGTTGCCAAAGCGGCGATGGATTCCGGCGTGGCGACGCGCCCGATTGAGGACTTCGACGCTTATATCGATAAGCTGACCGAGTTTGTCTACAAAACGAACCTGTTCATGAAGCCAATCTTCTCTCAGGCGCGTGCCGACGCTAAACGCGTGGTGCTGGCCGAAGGCGAAGAGGCGCGTGTGCTGCATGCGACGCAGGAGCTGATCACCTTAGGTCTGGCGAAACCGATTCTGATTGGTCGTCCGAGCGTGATCGAAATGCGCATCCAGAAACTCGGTCTGCAGATCAAACCGGGTGTCGATTTTGAAATCGTGAACAACGAATCGGATCCGCGCTTCAAAGAGTACTGGAGCGAGTACTACAGCATTATGAAACGCCGGGGGATCACCCAGGAGCAGGCGCAGCGCGCGGTCATCAGCAACACCACGGTGATCGGGGCGATCATGGTTCATCGTGGCGAAGCTGACGCCCTGATCTGCGGGACGATCGGCGATTATCACGAGCACTTCAGCGTGGTGCAGGAGATCTTCGGCTATCGCGATGGCGTGCATACGGCGGGGGCGATGAATGCGCTGCTGCTGCCAAGCGGTAACACCTTTATTGCCGATACCTACGTCAACGACGATCCGACGCCGGAAGAGCTGGCGGAAATCACCGTGATGGCGGCAGAAACCGTTCGTCGTTTTGGTATCGAACCGAAAGTGGCGCTGCTGTCGCACTCTAACTTTGGCTCATCCAAATCCGCGGCGGCCTGCAAAATGCGCCAGACGCTGGAGCTGGTGCGTGAACGCGCGCCAGAGCTGATGATTGATGGGGAGATGCACGGCGATGCCGCGCTGGTTGAGAGTATCCGTAACGAGCGAATGCCGGACAGCCCACTGAAAGGCTCGGCGAACGTGCTGATTATGCCGAACGTGGAAGCGGCGCGTATCAGCTATAACCTGCTGCGTGTTTCCAGTTCCGAAGGGGTAACCGTGGGGCCGGTACTGATGGGCGTCGCAAAACCGGTACATGTGTTGACGCAGATTGCGTCCGTGCGTCGTATCGTCAACATGGTTGCGCTGGCGGTGGTCGAAGCACAGACGCAGCCGCTGTAAGCGCGGCGTCGTCTGTGCTGTCGAGTATTAAACCCACTCGCGGACTTTCAGAAACTCACTCAAGGCAGCCTCCGGGCTGCCTTCTTTTGGCTCGAAATTATACTCCCAGCGCACCAGCGGCGGCATCGACATCAGAATCGACTCCGTGCGCCCGCCGGTTTGTAGTCCGAACAGCGTGCCGCGATCCCACACCAGGTTGAATTCCACGTAACGCCCGCGACGATAAAGCTGGAACTCACGCTCGCGCACGCCGTAATCCGTCCCTTTGCGCCGCTCGACAATCGGCAGGTACGCATCCGTATAGCCTTCGCCAACCGCCTGCATAAAGCTGAACGCCGTATCAAAATCGGGCGCATTCAAATCGTCAAAGAACAAGCCGCCAATCCCGCGCTGTTCGTTCCGGTGCTTGAGATAGAAATAGTCGTCGCACCACTTCTTGTACTTCGGATAAACCTCTTCGCCAAAGGGCTGACAAATATCGCGCGCAGTGCGGTGCCAGTGAACGGCGTCCTCTTCAAAGCCGTAGTAGGGCGTTAAATCGAAGCCGCCGCCAAACCACCACACCGGATCGGCACCCGGTTTCTCGGCGATGAAAAAGCGCACGTTGGCGTGGCTGGTGGGCACAAACGGGCTGTGCGGATGAACGACCAATGAGACGCCCATGGCTTCAAAACTGCGTCCGGCCAGCTCCGGGCGATGCGCGGTGGCTAAGGCCGGCATGGCGTCACCGTGAACGTGAGAGAAGTTAACGCCTGCCTGCTCAAACACGCCGCCGTTACGCAGCACGCGGCTGCGCCCGCCGCCGCCAGCCTCGCGCTGCCAGTTGTCTTCCTGAAATTCGCCCCCGTCGACGGCGGCCAGTTTCTGGCAAATCTGATCCTGCAGTTGCAGCAGAAACGCTTTGACCTGCTGAGAGTTCGGTTTCATTTACGTCTCGTCGAATGCGCTTTTTGATTATCAAACCAGTTGAAGTAACTGATCACTCCGGAGGCGATGGCGTTGGCGATCTTCTGGCGAAACGCAGTGGTGCCGAGCAGACGCTCTTCTTCCGGGTTCGTGATGAACGATGTCTCGACCAGCACGGACGGAATTGACGGTGATTTCAGTACCACAAACGCCGCCTGTTCCGTGCCTTTACTGTGCAGGCGATGCACCGGTTTGATCTTCTTTAGAATATGCGACCCGAGCGTCAGACTGTTTTTGATGGTGTCGGTCTGAACCAGATCGAACAATACCTGCTGCAGGAGATGGTCTTTATCGGTGGTTTTTTTGCCCGCCACTTCATCCGCGCGGTTCTCGCGATCGGATAAGTATTTCGCCATGGCGCTACTCGCACCGCGGTTGGAGAGGGCAAACACCGACGCACCCGCAGCGCTCGGGTTGGTAAATCCATCGGCGTGAATCGACATAAACAGATCTGCGCCGTGCTGGTGGGCAATCTCTACGCGGTCATACAGCGGGATAAAGGTATCGCCGCTGCGCGTCAGACGCGCGTCAATGCCGTTACTGCGCAGAATCGAGCGCACGTTTTTGGCGATCGCCAGCACTACATGTTTCTCTTTCGAGCCGTTACGACCAATTGCGCCGGTGTCGATTCCGCCGTGTCCCGGATCGAGCATCACCACCCGTTTTGCCCCGGCTTTTTTTACCTTGGGCTTACTGTGTCCATTGCTGGTTTTCAGGGTGCTATCGTCTTTAGCCTGTGCCTGTGCGATGCCTGTTAACGTCAAGGCCGCCAGCCCCGCTTTGAGAACCTGACGACGCGATGTGAGTGTTTTTAAAGGTTTGAATGTGCTCATGCGGCCTGAATTGTAAAAAATTGGGGGTCCTGGTGTTATATCGTATCGCGTTTAGCGTGACGACAGTCCTTGTTGAGAATTGTTTTACTTTTCATTTCAATACGTGACAGAGTGACATTATGCCAAATTTTCGCACATTTTTCGCCGCTTATTGGCTATTGGCGGCGTTCGCGCCATAATCACTGTTTTTAAACCCAAAAAGGCGGTTAATACCATGGAGATACGCGTTTTTCGCCAGGAAGATTTCGAAGAGGTGATTACCCTTTGGGAACGCTGCGATCTGTTGCGTCCGTGGAACGATCCGGAAATGGATATCGAGCGTAAGGTCAATCACGACGTCAGCCTGTTCCTGGTCGCCGAAGTCAACGGTGAAGTGGTGGGGACGGTGATGGGCGGCTACGACGGCCACCGCGGCTCGGCCTATTACCTCGGCGTTCACCCGGAATATCGGGGTCGCGGCATCGCCAACGCGCTGCTCAACCGCCTGGAAAAGAAACTGATTGCCCGCGGCTGCCCTAAGATTCAGATCATGGTGCGCGAAGACAATGATGTGGTGTTGGGGATGTACGAGCGTCTTGGATATGAGCACGCTGATGTCCTGAATTTAGGGAAGCGCCTGATCGAAGATGAAGAATACTGAGTTTCACCCGGCGCACTATGACAGTCAGGGCCGCGTCAAATTGCCCTTTTTATTCTGGTGTGTGCTGCTGCTTCAGGCGCGAACCTGGGTTTTGTTTGTGGTGGCGGGGGCGTCCCGCGATCAGGGAAGTACGCTGCTGAATCTTTTTTATCCCGATCGCGATAACTTCTGGCTCGGGCTGTTGCCCGGCGTCCCGGCGGTGCTGGCCTTTTTACTCAGCGGACGGCGACAGCTTTTTCCGCGCATCTGGTACAGCCTGCGCTGGCTGTTGATTCTCGCCCAGGTGGTGCTGCTGTGCTGGCAGCCTTTGCTGTGGTTTTACGGCGAGCCTCTCGGCGGAATCGGTATTGCGCTGGTCGTGGCGGATATTGTCGCGCTGCTGTGGCTGCTGACGCACCCGCGTCTGCGCGCCAGTTTCACGATAGAAAAAGATTAAAGGCACTTTTTATCGATGCCGGACTCCAACAAGCGTTGAATTAACAAGAAAGGACGTTTCAATGAAATCGCTGCGTTTAGTTTTATGCGCTTTGCCGCTGGTGTTAACCGGATGTTCAACGCTCTCGTCAATCTCCTCCATTAACTGGTCGGCGGCCTATCCGTGGAACTGGTTCGGCTCCTCATTCGAAGTGACTGAGAAGGGCGTCGGAAATATTAACGCGACAACGCCGCTGAATCAGGAAGCGATTGAATCCGCTTTAAGCAGTGATTACCGCCTGCGTAGCGGCATGAAAACGGAGAATGGTGCCATTGTGCACTACTTCGAAGCGCTGAAAGACGACAAGCTGGCGCTGATTATCAATGGCAATAAAGGCACGGTGAATCGCGTTGAAGTGCTGGACCGCGATGTGGAGACTGACAGCGGCGTGAAAGTCGGTACGCCATTTAGCGAGCTGTATCAGAAAGCATTCGGCAACTGTGAAAGCGCGGTTGCGGATGAGAAAGTCGCGGTGGAGTGTAAAGCCAAAGACAGCCAGCATATTCGCTATCTCTTCACCGGCGAGTGGAGCGGCCCGGAAGGGTTGATGCCTGCGGATGATACTCTCAAAAACTGGACCGTAAGCAAAATTATCTGGCAGCAGTAATTTGCGCCTGAACAAACCGGCTCGCTGAAATCCAGGTATAATAGCCGCCATCAATGCCACGAACGCGTGGCATCTTTTTTTTCAGGAGGAGCGATGTCTCAGGTTCAGAGTGGCATTTTGCCAGAACATTGCCGCGCGGCGATTTGGATTGAAGCCAATGTTAACGGGGATGTGGATGCCCTGCGTGCGGCCAGCAAAGTATTTGTCGATAAACTGGCCACCTTCCAGGCCAAATTCCCGGATGCGCACCTTGGCGCGGTGGTTGCCTTTGGCAACAATGTCTGGCGTCAGCTGAGCGGCGGCGAAGGCGCTGAAGAGCTGAAAGACTTTATCCCTTACGGGAAAGGTCTGGCACCTGCCACCCAGTACGACGTGCTGATCCATATTTTGTCTCTGCGTCATGACGTCAATTTCTCCGTGGCTCAGGCGGCAGTGGAAGCCTTTGGTGACAGCATCAAGGTGCAGGAAGAGATTCATGGTTTCCGCTGGGTAGAAGAGCGCGATCTGAGCGGTTTCGTTGATGGTACCGAAAACCCGGCGGGCGAAGAGACGCGTCGCGAGGTGGCGGTAATCAAAGACGGCGTGGACGCAGGCGGCAGCTACGTGTTTGTGCAGCGCTGGGAGCATAACCTCAAGCAGCTTAACCGCATGAGTGTGCACGACCAGGAGATGATGATTGGCCGTACCAAAGAGGCCAACGACGAGATCGACGGCGATGCCCGTCCGGTGACGTCTCACCTGACCCGTGTCGATCTGAAAGAAGACGGTAAAGGGCTGAAGATTGTGCGCCAGAGCCTGCCGTACGGAACGGCGAGCGGCACTCACGGCCTGTACTTCTGCGCCTACTGCGCGCGTCTGTACAACATCGAGCAGCAGCTTCTGAGCATGTTTGGGGACACCGATGGCAAGCGCGACGCGATGCTGCGCTTCACCAAACCGGTGACCGGCGGCTACTACTTCGCGCCATCCGTTGAGCGTCTGCTGGCTCTGTAATACTGTAGGCCGGGTATGCGCATGCTCCACCCGGCACTCACCCCCGCCCCTTATTCCCTTTTCTGCTGGTAAATCACCAAACGGTATATAAAACCGTTACTCCTTTCGTACTCGTTATAAATATTATGGCTATAAGAAAGAGCCATCCCATCAGGCTATTTGAGTTGTCAGTTTGGGCCTGGGCAGCGCTCAGAATCCTCACGCACACCGTGTATGCTCCGGTTCTTCCGCGCTGTCCATGCCCAACTGACTGCAACAATCACGCCTGATGGGATCGCTCAACGTCATCACATTTAGAAGGGTGCGCAATGGCCGTTACTGTACTGAAAAAAGGATATCTGGCGCTGGCAGCTTCGCTGTTGCTGGTCGCGCAGGCGCAGGCGACTGAGCTGCTTAACAGTTCCTATGATGTCTCCCGCGAACTGTTTGCCGCCCTGAACCCGCCGTTTGAACAACAGTGGGCGAAAGAAAACAACGGCGACAAGCTGACCATCAAGCAATCTCACGCTGGCTCTTCCAAGCAGGCGCTGGCGATTTTGCAGGGTCTGAAAGCCGATGTGGTGACCTACAACCAGATTACTGATGTGCAGATCCTGCATGACAAAGGCAACCTGATCCCGGCCGACTGGCAGAGCCGTCTGCCAAATAACAGCTCGCCGTTCTACTCGACCATGGCGTTCCTGGTGCGTAAGGGCAACCCGAAAAACATCCATGACTGGAACGATCTGGTGCGTTCAGACGTGAAGCTGATCTTCCCGAATCCAAAAACCTCCGGTAACGCGCGCTATACCTATCTGGCGGCCTGGGGTGCAGCCGACAAAGCGGACGGCGGCGATAAAGCCAAAACCGAGCAGTTTATGACTCAGTTCCTGAGAAACGTGGAAGTGTTCGATACCGGCGGTCGCGGTGCGACCACCACCTTCGTGGAACGCGGGCTGGGCGATGTGTTGATAAGCTTCGAATCGGAAGTGAATAACATCCGTAAACAGTACGAAGCGCAGGGCTTCGAAGTGGTGGTGCCGAAGGTCAATATCTTTGCTGAATTCCCGGTCGCGTGGGTGGACAAGAACGTCAAAGCCAACGGTACGGAGAAAGCGGCGAAGGCGTACCTGAACTATCTCTATAGCCCGCAGGCGCAAACCATCATCACCGACTATTACTATCGCGTGGCGAACCCGGATGTGATGAACAAGCTGAAAGACAAATTCCCGCAGACCGATCTGTTCCGCGTGGAAGACCAGTTTGGCTCCTGGCCTGAGGTGATGAAAACCCACTTCACCACCGGTGGTGAGCTGGACAAACTGTTGGCGGCGGGGCGTAAGTGATGTTTGCAGTCTCCTCCAGACGTGTGCTGCCCGGCTTTACCTTAAGCCTCGGGACCAGCCTGCTGTTCGTCTGTCTGATTTTGTTGTTGCCGTTAAGTGCGCTGGTGATGCAGCTCTCTGAGATGAGCTGGGCCCAGTACTGGGAAGTGATCACCAACCCGCAGGTCGTGGCGGCATATAAAGTCACGCTGCTGTCGGCGTTTGTGGCATCGATTTTCAACGGCGTATTCGGCCTGCTGATGGCGTGGATCTTAACCCGCTATCGTTTCCCCGGCCGCACGCTGCTGGACGCGCTGATGGATTTACCCTTCGCGCTGCCGACGGCGGTGGCGGGTTTGACCCTCGCGTCGCTTTTTTCGGTGAACGGTTTTTACGGCCAGTGGCTGGCGCAGTTTGACATCAAGGTGACCTATACCTGGCTTGGGATCGCGGTGGCGATGGCCTTTACCAGTATTCCGTTCGTGGTGCGTACCGTTCAGCCGGTTTTGGAAGAGCTTGGCCCGGAATATGAAGAGGCCGCGGAAACCCTCGGCGCGACGCGTATTCAGAGCTTCTGCAAAGTGGTGTTACCGGAGCTTTCTCCGGCGCTGCTGGCAGGCGTGGCGCTTTCGTTCACCCGCAGTCTCGGCGAATTTGGCGCAGTGATTTTCATCGCGGGCAACATCGCGTGGAAAACCGAAGTGACCTCGCTGATGATTTTTGTTCGTTTGCAGGAGTTTGACTATCCGGCGGCGAGCGCGATTGCCTCGGTGATCCTGGCCGCGTCGCTGCTGCTGCTGTTCTCAATTAATACTCTGCAAAGTCGCTTTGGTCGGCGTGTGGTAGGTCACTGATGGCGGAAGTTACTCAATTGAAGCGCTACGACGCTCCCCGCATTAACTGGGGAAAATGGTTTCTGATTGGCACCGGCGTGCTGGTGTCGGCTTTTATTCTCGTTGTGCCGATGGTTTACATCTTCGTGCAGGCGTTCAGCAAAGGGATTATACCCGCGCTGCAGAACCTGGCCGACCCGGACATGCTGCACGCGATCTGGCTGACGGTGATGATCGCCCTGATTACCGTGCCGGTGAATCTGGTGTTCGGGATTTTGCTGGCGTGGCTGGTGACGCGGTTTAACTTCCCTGGCCGCCAGCTCCTGCTGACGCTGCTGGATATTCCCTTTGCCGTATCGCCGGTGGTTGCCGGTCTTATCTATCTCCTGTTCTACGGTTCTAACGGTCCGCTGGGCGGTTGGCTGGACGAGCACAACCTGCAAATCATGTTCGCCTGGCCGGGCATGGTGCTGGTGACGATTTTTGTGACCTGTCCGTTCGTGGTGCGTGAGCTGGTGCCGGTGATGTTGAGCCAGGGCAGCCACGAAGATGAAGCGGCGATCCTGCTGGGCGCGTCCGGCTGGCAGATGTTCAAGCGCGTGACGCTGCCGAACATCCGCTGGGCGTTGCTGTATGGCGTGGTGCTGACCAACGCGCGTGCGATTGGTGAGTTTGGCGCGGTGTCGGTGGTTTCCGGCTCGATTCGCGGTGAAACCCTGTCGCTGCCGCTACAGATTGAATTGCTGGAGCAGGACTATAACACCGTCGGTTCCTTTACCGCCGCAGCCCTGCTGACGCTGATGGCTATTTTGACCTTGTTTTTAAAGAGTGTGGTGCAGTGGCGTTTAGAGAATCAAGAGAAACGCCTGCAGCAGGAGGGAAATCATGAGCATTGAGATTGCCAATATTAAGAAGTCTTTCGGCCGCACCCAGGTGCTGAACGATATCTCGCTGGATATCCCTTCCGGACAGATGGTGGCGCTGCTTGGGCCGTCCGGCTCCGGTAAAACCACGCTGCTGCGTATTATTGCCGGTCTTGAGCATCAGACCAGCGGCCATATTCGCTTCCACGGAACCGATGTCAGCCGCCTGCATGCTCGCGATCGTAAAGTCGGTTTTGTGTTCCAGCATTACGCCCTGTTCCGCCATATGACGGTGTTCGACAACATCGCCTTTGGCCTGACCGTGCTGCCGCGTCGCGAGCGTCCGAATGCCGCGACTATCAAAGCGAAAGTGACCAAACTGCTGGAGATGGTGCAGCTGGCCCATCTCGCTGACCGTTATCCGGCACAGCTTTCCGGTGGGCAGAAACAGCGCGTGGCGCTGGCTCGTGCTCTGGCGGTTGAGCCGCAAATCCTGCTGCTCGACGAACCTTTTGGCGCGCTGGACGCGCAGGTGCGTAAAGAGCTGCGTCGCTGGCTGCGTCAGCTTCACGAGGAGCTGAAATTTACCAGCGTCTTTGTGACGCACGACCAGGAAGAGGCGATGGAAGTGGCCGATCGCGTGGTGGTGATGAGCCAGGGGAATATCGAACAAGTTGATGAGCCGGAACAGCTGTGGCGTGAGCCTGCGACCCGTTTCGTTCTGGAGTTTATGGGCGAAGTGAACCGCATGCAGGGCACCATTCGCGGTGGGCAGTTCCACGTCGGCGCACACCGCTGGCCGCTGGGTTACACGCCTGCCCATCAGGGACCGGTCGATCTGTTCTTGCGCCCGTGGGAAGTGGACGTCAGTCGCCGCACCAGCCTTGATTCTCCATTGCCGGTGCAGGTACTGGAGGCTAGCCCTAAAGGGCATTACACCCAATTAGTGGTACAACCCCTGGGCTGGTATACCGAGCCGTTGACGGTGGTAATGCGTGATGAAGAGGCGCCATCGCGGGGCGATCGCCTGTTTGTCGGCCTGCAGCATGCGCGTATCTATCACGGCAATGAGCGTATCGAGTCGCGCGAGGATCTTGCTCTGGCGGAGTCAGCCTGATAGGTTAAAGTGACGTGGTATTTGCCGGGTGGCGCTGCGCTTACCCGGCCTACAAAACGATCCCTGTAGGCCCGGTAAGCGAAAGCGCCACCGGGCTTTTTATTGGACAGAATTCGTGAACACATTAGAACAAACCATCGGCAACACCCCTCTGGTCAAGCTGCAACGCATGAATCCCGATAATGGCAGCGAAATCTGGGTCAAACTGGAGGGGAATAATCCTGCCGGTTCCGTTAAAGATCGCGCGGCATTGTCGATGATTGTTGAGGCGGAAAAGCGCGGGGAGATTACGCCCGGCGACGTGCTGATTGAAGCGACCAGCGGTAACACCGGCATTGCGCTGGCGATGATTGCGGCGCTGAAAGGCTATCACATGAAATTGCTGATGCCGGACAACATGAGCCAGGAGCGGCGTGCCGCAATGCGTGCGTATGGTGCTGAGCTGATCCTCGTCACCAAAGAGCAGGGGATGGAAGGGGCGCGCGATCTGGCTCTCGACATGGCCCAGCGCGGCGAAGGCACATTGCTGGACCAGTTTAATAATCCCGATAACCCTTACGCGCACTACACCACTACCGGGCCGGAGATCTGGCGCCAGACCGAAGGGCGCATCAGCCACTTCGTCTCCAGTATGGGCACCACGGGCACCATTACCGGCGTCTCCCGTTTTCTGCGCGAGCAGGAAAAACCGGTCACCATTGTGGGCCTGCAGCCGGAAGAGGGGAGCAGCATTCCGGGGATCCGCCGCTGGCCAGCGGAGTACATGCCGGGGATTTTTAATGCCCAGCTTGTGGACCAGGTGCTGGATATTCATCAGCGTGAAGCGGAAAATACCATGCGTGAACTGGCGGTGCGGGAAGGCATCTTCTGTGGCGTCAGTTCGGGTGGCGCGGTAGCCGGAGCATTGCGCGTGGCGCAGGCCTGTCCGGGCGCGGTTGTGGTAGCGATTATTTGCGATCGTGGCGACCGTTATCTGTCTACTGGCGTCTTTGGTGAAGAGAGTTATTCGCAGGGGGCGGGGATTTAAGCGTCATGGAGATGATTTTATTTCGGGATAAAACCCGTGCGCAGCAGACGGATATCGTCGCGGTGCAGTCGCAGGTGGTATATGGCAGCGTGGGCAATAGTATTGCGGTGCCTAATATCAGGCAACATCAGCTGACCGTGACAGCCGTCCCGACGGTGCTGTTCAGCAATACCCCGCATTACGACACCTTTTACGGCGGTGTGATCCCCGACGACTGGTTCAGCGGCTATCTGAAAGCTCTTGAAGAGCGCGATGTGTTGCGCGAGCTGAAAGCGGTGACCACGGGCTATATGGGCAGTGCCAGCCAAATTGCCATTCTGGCTGAGTGGCTGGTGGTCATTAAAGATAAACACCCTGATTTGTTCGTGCTGGTCGATCCGGTCATTGGTGATATCGACAGTGGGATTTACGTGAAACCCGAAATTCCGCAAGCCTATCGCGAGCATTTGCTGCCGCTGGCGCAGGGTATTACGCCGAACGTTTTTGAGCTTGAAGTATTGAGCGGTCAGCCATGCCGGACGCCGGAGAGCGCAATTACTGCTGCACAAAGTCTGCTATCTGACTCACTGAAGTGGGTGGCGATTACCAGTGCGCCGGTGGAATCTGATCCTGAAAATATTCACGTGGTGCTGGTGACGAAGGACGGTGTGACGGTGACGAATCATCCGCGCGTTGCAACCGACCTGAAAGGAACCGGGGATCTGTTCTGTTCTGAGCTGGTAAGCGGCATTGTGCAGGGCAGGGACGTCGCTGAAGCGATACGCCGTGCGGGCGACCGTGTAACAGAGGTGATGAAGTACACCCAGGAAAAAGGCTTTGATGAGCTAATCCTCCCCGCATAAACAAAAATGGCGCCCGAAGGCGCCATTTTTCTGTGCGGCAAGAATTACTTCTTGATGCGGATGACCGGAGTTTCACCCACGGTAACGCTGCCAGACAGTTTGATCAGTTCTTTGATTTCGTCCATGTTGGAGATAACAACCGGAGTCAGGGTAGACTTGGCTTTCTCTTCCAGCAGCGCCAGGTCGAATTCGATGACCGGATCGCCTACTTTCACACGCTGGCCTTCTTCAGCGATACGCTTGAAGCCTTCGCCTTTCAGCTCAACGGTGTCGATACCGAAGTGTACGAACAGTTCGATACCGCTATCAGATTCGATAGAGAACGCATGGTTGGTTTCAAAAATTTTACCGATGGTGCCGTCAACTGGCGCAACCATTTTGTTACCAGTTGGTTTGATAGCAATACCATCACCAACGATTTTTTCGGCAAAAACTACATCCGGCACGTCTTCGATATTGACGATTTCGCCAGACAACGGAGCAATAATCTCAATAGTTCCGGTGTCTTTCTTATCATCAGAAACCAGAGATTTCAGTTTATCGAACAAACCCATGATCTTCTCCTAAGCAGTAATTTGGGCCGCATCTCGTGGATTAGCAGATTGTTTTTTCTTCAATGAACTTGTTAACCAGCGTCATTAACTCGTCCGTTGTCGGTTGAGCAAGAGCCTGCTCTGCTAACACCTTCGCATCTTCGAAGTTCGTGTTACGGATAATCTTCTTAATGCGCGGGATGGAAATGGCGCTCATAGAGAATTCGTCCAGACCCATACCCAGCAACAGAAGTGTAGCACGTTCGTCGCCTGCAAGCTCACCACACATGCCAGTCCATTTACCTTCAGCATGAGAAGCATCAATAACTTGCTTGATTAGCGTGAGTACGGACGGTGACATTGGCTGGTAGAGATGTGAAATCATATCATTACCACGGTCAACTGCCAGGGTGTACTGCGTTAAATCATTGGTGCCGATACTAAAGAAGTCGACTTCTTTGGCCAAATGACGAGCAATCGTTGCTGCCGCTGGTGTTTCCACCATCACGCCCACTTCGATGGTTTCGTCAAAGGCTTTACCTTCGTCGCGCAGTTCCTGTTTGTAGATTTCGATCTCTTTCTTCAGTGCACGCACTTCTTCAACAGAGATGATCATTGGGAACATGATGCGCAGTTTACCGAAAGCGGAAGCACGCAGAATCGCACGAACCTGATCGCGAAGGATCTCTTTACGGTCCATGGCGATACGCACTGCGCGCCAGCCCAGGAATGGGTTTTCTTCTTTCGGGAAGTTCATGTACGGCAGCTCTTTGTCGCCACCGATGTCCATGGTACGCACGATAACAGCCTGAGAGCCGCATGCTTCGGCAACCGCTTTGTATGCCGCAAACTGCTCTTCTTCAGTAGGCAGTGCGTCACGGTCCATGAACAGGAATTCTGTACGGTACAGACCAACACCTTCCGCGCCGTTGCGCTCAGCGCCATCAACGTCACGTACGGTACCGATGTTCGCGCACACTTCAACCTGATGTCCGTCCAGCGTGATGGCTGGCAGATCTTTCAGTTTAGCCAGTTCCGCTTTCTCAGTAGCAACTTGCTCCTGAACGGCACGCAGCTTTTCGATCTCTTCGTTGGTTGGGTTGACGTAAACCAGATTATTTACGGCATCCAGAATCAGATAGTCGTCGTTTTTCACCTGAGAGGTGACGCTACCGGTACCCACGATGGCAGGCAGTTCCAGAGAACGCGCCATGATAGAGGTATGGGAGGTACGGCCACCGGCGTCGGTGATGAAACCCAGCACCTTGTTCAGGTTCAGCTGTGCGGTTTCAGACGGCGTCAAATCAGCGGCAACCAGGATAACTTCGTCCTGAATGGCGCTAAGGTCGATGATCGCCAGACCCAGGATGTTGCGCAGCAGGCGCTTACCGATGTCACGTACGTCAGCCGCACGTTCTTTCAGGTATTCATCATCCAGTTCTTCGAGGGCAGTCGCCTGACCTTCGATAATTTCATGTGCAGCCGCGTCGGCCGTCATGCCCTTATCTTTAATCAGGGCTATGATTTCCTGCTCCAGCTCCTCATCTTCGAGCAGCATGATATGCCCTACGAAGATGGCTTCTTTTTCTTCACCGAAAGTTTCGCCAGCTTTAGTTTTGATCGCTTCCAGTTGCGCTGATGCCTTGGCACGACCGCTCAGAAAACGCTCAACTTCCTGATCAACCTTGTCGGCAGAAATTTTTTTCCGGTCGATGACGATCTCGTCTTCTTTCAGCAGAAGTGCTTTGCCGAAAGCGATACCCGGGGATGCTAAAATGCCTGAAATCATAACCCTACCTTACTTGTGACTGATATTGAAAAGAACCCGTAACTTACTCGAGCTCAGCCATCAGTTTTACCAGATGCTCAACTGCTTTCTGCTCGTCTTCGCCTTCTGCGGAGATGGTCACGACGGTACCCTGAGTCAGGCCCAGAGTCTGCAGCTTGAACAGGCTTTTCGCGCTAGCGCTTTTGCCGTTGGAGGTCACAGTGATCTCAGAAGTGAAGCCTTTAGCTTCTTTAACAAACTGAGCAGCAGGGCGGGTGTGCAGACCGTTCGGAGCGGTAATGGTAACTTCTTGCTGGAACATTGTATTTCCCCAACTTATAGGTTTAGTGTTGTGGAACTAAAGTCTAGCCTGGAGGCTTAACTTTAGCCTGTCTTGTTAGCGCTGACGTTTCGCTCGTCATTAAACATTATGCAGTGAAAGCGAGACTTGAACCAAATCATAAAATCGATTCAGCTTCTGTATTTCCCACATTGATTAATTTCGCGCTTCAAAATAATTGTCAGGTTAAATACCAGACCCGACGGGGTGAATCAATGCCAGGAGGAGTAAAAGTTTGACGCAGGCCACAAAAAAGCACCCGTTCGGGTGCTTTTTTACGCGTTATTAACATGCTGGCATTACTGTTGCAGTTCTTTTTCTGTGAACAGATCGGCAAACAATGCAGTGCTTAAATAACGCTCACCCGAGGACGGTAGAATAACCACAATAGTCTTATTGGTAAAGGTTTCATCTTCCTGGAGCTTCAGGGCAGCAGCGACTGCCGCGCCGGAGGAGATACCGGCCAGAATACCTTCTTCGTCCATCAGGCGACGCGCCGTGGAGATCGCCTCTTCGTTGGTGATCGCAACGACTTTATCAATAAGCTTCAGATCCAGGTTACCCGGGATAAAGCCCGCGCCGATACCCTGAATTTTATGTGGACCGGGTTTGATCTCTTCGCCGGCCAGCGCCTGGGCGATAACCGGGGAGTCCGTTGGCTCAACGGCAACGGTGATCAGATCCTTTTTACCTTTTGTGCCTTTAATATAGCGGCTCACGCCGGTCAGCGTACCGCCGGTACCCACGCCTGAGATAAACACATCAACCTGACCGTCCGTATCTTCCCAGATTTCCGGACCGGTGGTTTTCTCGTGGATTTCCGGGTTTGCCGGGTTGCTGAACTGCTGCAGCAGCAGATATTTCGCCGGATCGCTGGCGACAATTTCTTCCGCTTTCTGAATGGCACCTTTCATGCCTTTCGCGCCTTCGGTCAGCACCAGATTCGCGCCCAGCGCTTTCAGCAGCTTACGGCGTTCGATGCTCATGGTTTCTGGCATTGTCAGGGTCAGTTTGTAACCGCGGGCAGCAGCGACGTAGGCCAGAGCGATCCCGGTGTTGCCGCTGGTCGGTTCAACCAGTTCGACGCCAGGCTTCAGAACACCGCGTTTTTCGGCATCCCAAATCATGTTTGCACCGATACGGCATTTTACGCTGAAGCTCGGGTTACGTGATTCTACCTTCGCCAGAATGCGTCCATTACCGATACGGTTCAGTCGAACCAGGGGCGTATGACCGATAGTCAGCGAGTTGTCTTCGTAAATCTTACTCATGGCCTGTCCTTAACTGTATGAAATTGGGATACCGTCCCAGCATACCTGTTGGATAAGTATGGGGAAGTAAGGAAATCGCATATCTATATGCTGCAAGGAAATAATGGCTATCAGTATGGAATAAGGATGGCATAAGCCACCCTTTGTTTACACAGTTTTGCATTACTTCCATAACGCGTGCTTAGCACGATAGCAATCCACCCACATCGCCGTGGCGCCGCAGACCGCGACGGGCATGATGAACAGGTTCAGGACAGGGATCATGGTGAAGAGACTGGTCAGGGCACCAAACTGCATATTGGTGACTTTTTGCGTGCGCAGAGCCGTACGCATCTCTTTGAACGGCACTTTGTGGTTATCAAACGGGTAGTCGCAATACTGGATAGCCAGCATCCACGCGCTAAACAGGAACCACAGCACAGGCGCCACGGTCTGGCCAATTCCGGGGATAAAGTAAAGGATGAGCAGAACAATGGCGCGCGGCAGATACCAGGCAAACTTCTGCCATTCACGTTTCATGATACGCGGTACGTCTTTCATGATACCAAGCACGCCGGTGTCTGGCGGCGTTGCGCCCGTCAGACGTGCTTCGAGCTGTTCTGCCAGCAGCCCGTTAAACGGCGCGGCTATCCAGTTGGCGATTGTGGAGAAGAAATAGCCAAAAACCAGCAGCACGGAGAGGACCACAATCGGCCACAGCAGATAGCTCAGCCACTGTAGCCAGTCAGGGACGTGACTCATGATAGAGGGAACCCAGCTTTCGAGTTGGGTAAACAGCCACCAGAAAGCGCCGCCCATCAGCAAAATGTTGATTAGCAGAGGCAGAATCACAAAGCGGCGGATCCCAGGCAGGGTGACCAGCTTCCATCCCTGAGAAAAATAGCCGATACCGCTGCGCGGAGTCGTTGTTGATGTCGAAACCATAACCAGGCTGTACTCCTTTTTTCACAACCAGTGGAATTACACGCCTATATTATCGGGTTGTGGACCAATAACCAGTTCGGAAATGTTCGAAAAAACAGCAAAAAGCACGATTTCGTTCATCTTTATGCTTTGAATGCTCTGCACGCACTTGCACTTGACGTAATCGGCAAATACTCTTAGTGAGTAAATGTTTGCCGTGGTGGCAAGGTGTTAGAACAACAGAGAATATAATGATGCAGGATTTGCGTCTGATATTAATCATTGTTGGCGCGATCGCCATACTCGCTTTACTGGTACATGGTTTCTGGACCAGCCGTAAAGAACGCTCCTCGATGTTTCGCGATCGCCCACTGAAGCGCATGAAGTCCAGTCGTCACGACGATGATGGCGATGACGTCATTGACGATAACGACGACGAAGGCGTGGGTGAAGTGCGCGTTCATCGCGTCAATACTGCTGCGCCTGCCGCAGGCCATGGGGAGCATGAAGCGCCTCGTCAGCCTCCGCAGCATCAGTATCAGCCGCCGTACGCGTCAGCTCAGCCGCGCCAGCCCGCGCCACAGCCTGTGGAAGAGCCGGTGCGCCAGCCGCAACCGCAAGCGCCTGTACAGCAACCCGTGCAGCAGCCGGTGCAGCCTCAGCCCGTTTCGCAACCCGTGCAACCGCCGCGTCCTGCTCAGCCGCTGACGCCAGAAATGCCGCCGCAGACTGTTCATACTCCACCTGCGCCGCAGCCGGAACCGGAGCCATTTGTTGAACCGGAACCGGTGATCGAAGACGCGCCTGTGGTCGAAAAACCGCAGCGTAAGGAAACGGTCATCATTATGAACGTGGCCGCGCATCACGGTACTCAGCTCAATGGCGACGTGCTGCTCAACAGCATCCAGCAGGCGGGCTTCAAGTTTGGTGACATGAACATTTTCCATCGTCATCTTAGCCCGGATGGAAGTGGCCCTGCGCTGTTCAGTCTGGCGAATATGGTTAATCCGGGAACCTTTGATCCGGAAATGACCGGTGATTTCACCACGCCGGGTATCACAATCTTTATGCAGGTGCCGTCCTACGGCGACGAACTGCAAAACTTTAAGCTGATGCTGCAATCCGCCCAGCATATCGCCGATGAAGTCGGTGGCGTGGTACTCGACGACCAGCGTCGAATGATGACGCCGCAGAAACTGCGCGAATATCAGGATCGCATCCGCGAAGTAAAGGAAGCTAACGCGTAATCTCTGCGTTCTCTTCCACGTCTCCTCAACCCCCGCCTGTCGGGGGTTTTTCTCATTGATGGTGCGCTATGGACTCAATCGAACAAAAAATTACTCACCTAAGAACCACACTTCGCCATCATGAATACCTGTATCACGTGATGGACGCACCGGAGGTTCCGGATGCGGAGTATGACCGCCTGATGCGCGAACTGCGCGAACTGGAAACAGAACATCCCGATCTCATCACCCCTGATTCACCGACGCAGCGCGTCGGCGCCGCTCCGCTGGCCTCCTTCAGCCAGGTGCGCCATGAAGTGCCGATGCTGTCGCTGGATAACGTCTTCGACGAAGAGAGCTTTCTGGCGTTTAACAAGCGCGTTCAGGACCGCCTGAAAAGCGCTGACGTTTTGACCTGGTGTTGCGAACTGAAGCTCGACGGCCTGGCGGTCAGCATTCTTTATGAGAACGGCATACTAGTGCGTGCCGCTACGCGCGGCGATGGCACCACGGGTGAGGACATCACCACTAACGTACGTACTATCCGCGCCATTCCGTTAAAGCTGCGCGGCGATAACATCCCGGCGCGACTCGAAGTGCGCGGTGAAGTGTTCCTCCCGCAGGCGGGCTTTGAGAAGATTAACGATGAAGCGCGCCGTACCGGTGGCAAAGTCTTTGCTAACCCGCGTAATGCGGCTGCTGGCTCAATTCGCCAGCTAGATCCGCGCATCACGGCGAAGCGACCGCTTACATTCTTCTGCTACGGCGTGGGGATTCTTGAAGGCGGCGAGCTGCCTGATACCCATCTGGGCCGTCTGCTGCAGTTTAAAGAGTGGGGCCTGCCGGTCAGCAATCGCGTGCAGCTCTGCGACTCACCGGAAGCGGTGCTGGCGTTTTATCGTCAGGTCGAAGAAGACCGCCCGACGCTGGGGTTTGATATCGACGGCGTGGTCATCAAAGTGAACTCGCTGGCGCTTCAGGAACAATTAGGGTTTGTGGCGCGAGCGCCGCGCTGGGCGGTGGCGTTTAAATTCCCTGCTCAGGAGCAGATGACCTTCGTGCGCGACGTTGAGTTCCAGGTCGGGCGTACGGGGGCGATTACGCCGGTTGCTCGTCTGGAGCCGGTTCAGGTTGCAGGCGTGCTGGTGAGCAATGCCACCTTACATAACGCCGACGAGATCGCGCGTCTGGGTCTTCGGATTGGCGATAAAGTGGTGATTCGCCGCGCGGGGGATGTGATCCCGCAGGTGGTTAACGTCGTCGAGTCTGAGCGCCCTGACGACACGCGCGCCATCGAATTCCCGGCCCACTGCCCGGTATGCGGTTCCGACGTCGAACGCGTGGAAGGCGAGGCAGTAACGCGCTGTACCGGCGGGTTAATTTGTGGGGCGCAGCGTAAAGAAGCGCTCAAGCATTTCGTCTCGCGAAGAGCGATGGACGTGGACGGGATGGGCGATAAGATTATCGATCAGCTGGTCGAGAAAGAGTACGTCCACACGCCTGCGGATCTGTTCCGCCTGACGGCGGGCAAGCTGACCGGGCTGGATCGCATGGGGCCAAAATCGGCGCAAAACGTGGTCAATGCGCTGGAAAAAGCCAAAGAGACGACTTTCGCACGTTTCCTCTACGCGCTGGGTATCCGCGAAGTTGGTGAAGCGACAGCCGCCGGGCTGGCAGCCCATTTCGGCACCCTTGAGCAGCTTGAGAAAGCCTCGATTGAGGATCTGCAAAAAGTGCCGGACGTAGGCATCGTTGTCGCGACGCATGTCTTTAACTTCTTTGCGGAAGAGAGCAACCGTGAGGTGATAGGAAAGCTGCTGGAGGAGGGCATTCACTGGCCTGCCCCGGTGGTGGTTAACGTCGACGAAATCGACAGCCCCTTTGCTGGCAAAACCGTGGTACTCACCGGCAGTTTGAGTCAACTCTCCCGTGACGACGCCAAAGCGCGTCTGGTAGCGTTAGGAGCAAAAGTGGCAGGCAGCGTGTCGAAGAAAACGGATCTGGTGATTGCAGGCGAAGCGGCTGGCTCTAAGCTTGCGAAAGCACAAGAGCTGGGCATTGACGTCATTGACGAAGCGGAAATGCTGCGCCTGTTAGGAGAGTAACGTGGAGAAAGAACAGCTCATCGACATCGCCAACACAGAAATGCCGTTCGGGAAATACAAAGGCCGTCGTTTGATTGATGTGCCGGAAGAGTATTTGCTGTGGTTCGCGCGGAAAGATGAATTTCCGGCAGGGCGACTGGGTGAGCTAATGGCGATTACGCTGCTCATCAAAACCGAAGGGCTGAGCCATCTGGTTCAGCCCCTCAAACGTCCTTAAGCTTTCGCGGCGCGGGTCTCTTCCTGCGCCAGCTTTTCCGTCTGGCGCTTGTAACGGCGCGCCATCACCGCACAGACCATCAGCTGGATCTGGTGGAAAATCATCAGCGGCAGCACCATCATCCCAATCACCGACGTCGGGAAGAGAATATTCGCCATCGGAATGCCGTTGGCGAGACTCTTCTTCGAGCCGCAGAACACAATGGTAATTTCATCCGCTTTGTTGAAGCCAAACTTGCGGGCGGCAAAGGTATTCACCGCAATCACAATCGCCAGCAGAACGATGCTCACGAGCGCGATGAACAGAAGCGAGCCGATGCCAACTTTATGCCAGATGCCGTTCACCACGGCTTCGCCAAAGGCGGAGTAGACCACTAACAGGATAGAGGTCTGGTCGGTTTTGCCAATCCACTTTTTGTTTCTGGCGACGAAATCCCCCGTCCACGGGCGAGAAAGGTGTCCCAGCACGAACGGCAGCAGCAGTTGCAGACAGATTTTCCCGACCTGCTCGAGATTGCCCTCTGCGCCGTGCATATTCATCAGCAGACCCACCAGCAGCGGCGACACAAAAATTCCCAACAGACTCGACGCAGAGGCGGAACAGACCGCCGCGGCGACGTTACCGCCCGCCAGCGAAGTAAATGCGATAGCTGACTGCACGGTCGCGGGCAGAATGCACAGATACAGGAAGCCAGTATAGAGAGCCGGATCGACGTTGACCGGCGCCCACCAGGCGAAAAGCACGCCCAGTACCGGGAACAAGATGAAGGTGCTGCACATCACCCACAGGTGTAACCGCCAGTGGCTCCCCCCGGCGATAATGGCCTCACGAGACAGCTTTGCGCCGTGCATAAAAAACAGCAGGGCGATGGCCGCAGTGGTCAGGCCTTCAATGAAGGGAACAAAACTGCCGCGTGCCGGGAAGAAAGAGGCCAGCAGAACGACAGCAATCAGCGTGAGGGTAAAGGGATCGAGAACACGAAACAGTTTCATAAATGCTCCTGAAATCAGATTTCGCTATTGTGCTTTGTTCCCTTTGAGAAATAAAATCGATTTATTGCATCCATTCATGAATTAAACAGATGAATTACTCTTTGCGTCAGCTTCGCGTTTTTGTCACCGTCGCTCAGGCTCGCAGCTTTAGCCGCGCCGGAGAGATGATCGGCCTGAGTCAGTCGGCGGTTAGCCACAGTGTGAAAGAGCTGGAATCACAGACGGGTGTGCGCCTGCTTGATCGCACCACCCGCGAAGTGGTGCTCACCGAGGCGGGGCAACAGCTGGCTGCGCGTCTGGAACGGCTGCTGGATGAGCTCAACAGCACCTTGCGCGATGTGGGCAGAGTGGGGCAGCAACTTTCCGGGACGGTGCGCGTCGCCGCCAGTCAGACCATTTCTGCGCATCTGATCCCGCAATGTATCGCTGAAAGTAACCGTCGCTATCCCGATATCGATTTTGTACTTCACGACAGGCCGCAGCAGTGGGTTCTTGAGAGTATCAGGCAAGGCGACGTCGATTTTGGGATTGTGATTGATCCCGGTCCGGTGACGGATCTGGAGTGTGAAGTGGTGCTGTCGGAGCCGTTTTTACTGCTGTGTCGCGACGATGACCCGCTGGCCGCGATGGCAAAAGTGACGTGGCAGGCGTTGCAGGGGGCAAATCTGGTACTGCAGGATTATGCATCGGGAAGCCGTCCGCTGATTGACGCGGCGTTGGCACAGCAGCAGGTGAATGCGACGATCGTTCAGGAGATTGGTCATCCCGCCACGCTCTTTCCGATGGTGGAGGCCGGGATTGGGATCAGCGTGTTACCTGCGCTGGCCTTACCGCTGCCGCAGGGCAGTCGTTTAGTTGTAAAGCGTTTCACGCCCTGTATTGAACGTAAGCTGATGCTGGTGCGACGAAAAAATCGCTCGCTCTCTGGTGCGGCTCATGCGCTTTGGGAGGTGGTACGTATGCAGGCACAGCGGTTAATGGAGGCCCGCATACGCGATCCGTTATTTAACGCGCCGAACGATTAGACGTAGATATCGATCTGATGCTCTGCGGAAGGTGAGTTTACGCCTTCTGCTCTGGCCTGCTTTTGCTCTTGTTTTTTCTGGCTTTCTTCGGCCTGCTCACGCTGTAACTGCGCCAGCTGAGCCTGTAGCATTTTGATTTGCGACTGAAGAAGTTCCTGCTGCTTTTTCTTGTCTTCGGTACTGCCGCTGCCGTTCGCAACATCCTTCAGCTGCTGAGTCAGCTTAGTGATTTGCGACGTCAGACGACTGATTTGCGACGCGATATCGCTGCTGCCGGAGTTACCGCCGCCGCTGCTTGTGCTGCCTGTCTGCACTGATGGAGTTGATGCCTGGATTGTTGTCATTTTAAATCCTCTCGCCATAAAACAAGCATATCGGCATAAAAATCCATAGCTTGAGGGAACCTGCCAGATCTGGGAGGGGAGATGCGTGTAAAATAGCGCAGATAGCAAAAAGGCGCCTTTAGGGCGCCTTTCTACATTGGTGGGTCGTGCAGGACTCGCTTCGCTCGCCCTTCGGGCCGTCGCCGCAGGCGGCTTTGGTGTCTCACTTCGTTCGGCTCGAACCTGCAGCAGGTTCTCATCCTGCCGAGTTGCGCATAGCAAAAAGGCGCCTTTAGGGCGCCTTTCCACATTGGTGGGTCGTGCAGGATTCGAACCTGCGACCAATTGATTAAAAGTCAACTGCTCTACCAACTGAGCTAACGACCCGAATGGTGGGTGATGACGGGCTCGAACCGCCGACCCCCTCCGTGTAAAGGAGGTGCTCTACCAACTGAGCTAATCACCCATTTCGGTACTACTAAAACAAGATTTAAGAATGGTGGGCGATGACGGGCTCGAACCGCCGACCCCCTCCGTGTAAAGGAGATGCTCTACCAACTGAGCTAATCGCCCAATCTTAAATTCTTATCTACACTGCGGTATCTACGTAAAGTAGATGGTGGGTGATGACGGGCTCGAACCGCCGACCCCCTCCGTGTAAAGGAGGTGCTCTACCAACTGAGCTAATCACCCCCGCTGTGTGGAGTCGCATTATAGGGAGAGTTGAAAATGAGTCAACGCCTTTTCTAAAGATTTTGTTTGTTCGTCGTAAAATTAAACAAACGGATCGCAAAATGTCCCGCGCAGCATGATTTCTAAACAAATTTCGCAAACCTGCATGTCATTCAGGCAACATTATTGAGGAATCGCCCCACAGTGATAGAATATTGCCCATTGTTTTTTTCCCAGCATTTGCCGGTCGTCGGCATCTTTATAACGTAAGGCCATTTCATGAAAATCAAAACTCGCTTCGCGCCCAGCCCGACAGGCTATCTGCACGTCGGTGGTGCCCGTACTGCTCTTTATTCCTGGCTTTTTGCACGTAACCACGGCGGTGAGTTCGTGCTGCGTATTGAAGACACCGATCTCGAGCGTTCCACACCGGAAGCTATTGAAGCCATCATGGATGGCATGAACTGGCTGAACCTGGAGTGGGATGAAGGCCCGTATTTCCAGACGAAACGTTTTGATCGCTATAACGCCGTCATTGATGAAATGCTGGTCGCAGGCACCGCGTATAAATGTTACTGCTCCAAAGAGCGTCTGGAAGCGCTGCGTGAAGAGCAAATGGCGAACGGCGATAAGCCTCGCTACGATGGCCGCTGCCGCCACAGCCATGAGCATCATGCCGCTGATGAGCCATGCGTAGTGCGTTTTGCTAACCCGCAGGAAGGCTCTGTGATCTTTGACGATCAGATCCGTGGCCCGATTGAGTTCAGCAACCAGGAGCTGGACGATCTGATTATTCGTCGTACCGATGGTTCACCGACCTACAACTTCTGCGTTGTAGTGGATGACTGGGATATGGAAATCACTCACGTTATCCGTGGTGAAGACCATATCAACAACACACCACGTCAGATCAACATCCTGAAAGCGCTGAATGCGCCTGTGCCGGTTTATGCGCACGTGTCGATGATTAACGGTGACGACGGTAAAAAACTGTCCAAACGTCACGGTGCCGTGAGCGTGATGCAGTACCGTGATGACGGCTATCTGCCAGAAGCACTGCTGAACTACCTGGTGCGTCTGGGCTGGTCCAGCGGCGATCAGGAGATCTTCAGCCGTGAAGAGATGATCAAGCTGTTCTCCCTGAATGCCGTGAGCAAATCTGCCAGTGCGTTTAACACTGATAAACTGCTGTGGCTGAACCACCACTACATCAACACCATGCCAGCCGAGTACGTTGCGACCTATTTGCAGTGGCACATTGAGCAGGCAAACATTGATACCCGTACCGGTCCGGAACTGGCGGATCTGGTCAAACTGCTGGGCGAGCGCTGCAAAACCCTGAAAGAGATTGCGGAAAGCTGCCGTTATTTCTACGAAGAGTTTGACGAGTTTGATGCTGACGCCGCAAAAAAACACCTGCGTCCGGTTGCGCGTCAGCCGCTCGAAGTAGTGCGCGATAAGCTGGCGGCACTGACCGTCTGGACCGCAGAAAACGTTCATCATGCGATTCAGGCAACGGCCGATGAGCTGGAAGTGGGCATGGGTAAAGTCGGTATGCCACTGCGTGTGGCGGTGACCGGCGCGGGTCAGTCACCGGGCCTGGATGTTACTGTCCACGCAATTGGCAAAACCCGCAGCGTTGCGCGTATTAACAAAGCCCTGGACTTTATTGCTGTGCGCGAAAGCCAGCAGTAATCACCCTGCAACAAACGAGCGGCAAAACGGCAGGTTATCCTGCCGTTTTTTTATGCCTCTTCTTCAGCAATACCGAGCCGGGTAAGGAATCCCTGAATACCTTCACGTGCCAGCAATACAGCGAGCCTCTCTTGTTCGAGTGGCGTCATGTTCTCCAGGGGAGCCGTCACCTGACGCAACAGGCTGGTCGTTTTCACCTCGCCATACTCAACGGACGCTTCAGCGAGCTGATAAATAGCCTGACGGCTACGCATCGCAGGGAGACTGATAAGGTGTTCACGCACGCGGGAATCGATATGGATGAGCCTGGCCCGGCCGCCTTTCACGCCGTTAAGCGCTTCCGTTTTCCATCCTTGTTTACGTATCCAGCGGTTTACTGTTTGTTTTGCGACCCCGAGGCTATCAGCCAGCTCTTCCGTGGTCATCTTGCTCCGTAATCTTTTCATATCAACTCTGGTCGCGTATCCCTAAACGTTGTAGCAATCCGGTAATCCCATCCCGCAGTAGTAAAGTGGTTAGCTGCTTTTGCTCATCCGGTGTCATTTCATTGGCCAGGGTCAGCAGGAGAGAAGTGAGCGAACTTGTGTCGGACACGTTTTCAGCGGGCTGAGAGTCTTCAGTAATGCGAGACGCGCTGCGGATAAACTCGCGCACCTTTTCATTAACGTGGACCAGACGCGCTTTACCGCCCTGAACACCTGGCTTTGGTGATGTTTTCCAACCCTCTTTTCGTACCCATTTATTGATGGTCTGTCGGCTATAACCAGTGAGCCGGGATAACTCCTCTGGCGTCATTCGTTCCTTGATCATGCAATTACCTGAATATTAGTAGGGTTAATGAGTGCTTCATGTTATAGCACCCTTTTATGCGAAAACGTGACAGGTTTAACTACTGGCTGCGAGCAGCTTCGCAATGTGATTCATTTGCCTGATTTTTCGACGATTGAAAGGGAAGGACTGATTTTGCCGTTGACACTCTGCGGTGGAATTCATATTATGCCGCCCGTCAACACGACAGCTTTACGTTGGGGCTATAGCTCAGCTGGGAGAGCGCTTGCATGGCATGCAAGAGGTCAGCGGTTCGATCCCGCTTAGCTCCACCAAATTCTTATCCAGGAGAGTTTGGAACGTAAAGAACTGTGGGGCTATAGCTCAGCTGGGAGAGCGCTTGCATGGCATGCAAGAGGTCAGCGGTTCGATCCCGCTTAGCTCCACCAAAATTCAGACCCTCGCCGAAAGGCGGGGGTTTTTTTATGCGTTTGTTATCAACTCCTGCCTTTTTTGTTGCCACACGTGTATGTTTACCTCTCAGACCTTTATCGAAATCAATAAATCGGAGCATTTAAACCCGGAAACTTGATTCGCTCAATTAATAAACTTACCATTCATTCAGCCAATTATTCGCCTGGGAAATAGCGCCTTGCTAAGAATGAAAAGTCACCTACGTAATAATTTACAATTATTTATGCTAGCGCAAATCTTGTGCCTGGTGATTGTTCCTTTTTCTCGCTACATATCCCCTAAAACCTTTCTGGATGGTCATTACGTCTATTTAGCCTGGCTGCCGTTGAGCGTGATGCTGGCAGTGATCTTCTTGTTTGGCCGTCACGCTATTCTTCCCATTATTTTCAGTTTTGCGTTAACGAATCTCTATCAGTTTCAGTTAACGATACTTCAGCAGGTCGTTATCCTCTTTTGTCAGACTGCGTCGGTGTTTGCAGCCTGCGGCGTGGTGCGCGTCCTGCTGGGCAGGCGCTGGCGATTCGGGCTACCTAACCAGCATATCGGGATACGCATTTTCTGGCTGGGATTCGCCATTCCCCTCGGCATAAAAGTGTCGATGTACTTAGCCGGTTATTTCTTTGATTTCCCTCTTTCCATTTCAAACTTCTTTGGCGATGGGACCCCAATTTATAACATTGTGGATATACAGAGCCTGTTTTGTGCCAGCCTGATATTTACGATGATGTTCTATTACCCCTTAAGAATGATAATTAATCCCCGCTATGCCCGTACCTTCTGGTTACGAAGCATTAAGCCGTATCTTATTCAAAATAATCCCGTATTTGCATTACTCTGGCTGATGAGTTTGTCGCTGGTGATGCTGATCTTGTGCGCGCCAATTGAAGAAAACTATATCTCCGGCTATCTGGTCCCCCTCATATTTATTCTTTTTACCGTCGCGATTAGTCGGATGAGCTACGCGCTTGTTTCCCTGAGCTGGGCAATTTCCGTTTTCTTGCTGCTGACCTATAACAAAAACTTTCTTAACGGTGTGCAGAACGGCTACGCGCTGGCATTTGTCCTGTCGGTCCTGATCTCTTTCGCGATCTGTTTGATGTACATGTCGCGGATCTATCATCGCAGTGAGTGGCTGAAGCAAGGCTGGCACGAAAGGGCACTAACCGATCCGCTCACAGGTTTAGCCAATATGCGCGCCCTGGAAGACTATTTGCAGCACTATCCGGATGCCAAAATCTGCTGTCTGCGTATGGGAAATCTGGGGTTTCTTAGTCGCCATTACGGGATGTTGATGCGCATTTACTGTAAGCGAGCCATTACCTCGTCAGTTCAGCCGTTACTGCAGGCGAACGAAAAATTCTTCCAGCTGCCGGGCAGTGAATTGATTCTGGTGCTGTCAGGCCCAGATACCGGAGAGCGCCTCCAGCACATCGTCGATCGGCTGAACAGCCGCAAGATTTACTGGAACAACACTGGGCTGGACATCGAGTTTGGTGCAGCCTGGGGAGAGCTGGAAGGGCAGGATGGCGAAAACCTTCACCATACGCTTGGGCAACTGAGCTGGCTCTCAGAGCAATCCTGCGTCACTCACAGAGTGCTGGCGCTGACGAATAGCGTTGAGAGGGTTTCAGGGCAAACAACGGAGCGCGTCTTAATGCTGAGCCGGGTAAAACGGGCGCTGGAGGAGGGGGGTGTGCGTCTGTATGCTCAGCCCATCCAGAATGCTGCGGGTGAGGGTTACCACGAAATCCTCACCCGACTGGAGAGCGACGGCGAAATCATTACCCCCGATCGTTTCATCCCGCTGATTGCCCAGTTCAACCTGAGTCATCGTTTTGACCTCTGCGTGGTGGAAAAGGTGCTGATCTGGCTGAGCACCCATGCCACGCCGCCAAACAGTGCCCGTTTTTCTGTCAATCTGATGCCGATGACGCTCAATCAAAAAGACGTCGCCGCCGAAATCATTGCCCTGTTTGAGCGCTACGCCATCGCTCCTCAGGCGGTCATTCTGGAGGTCACGGAAGAGCAGGCTTTCTCGGACTCAGAATCCAGCATCCAGAATATCCAGCAGATGCGCGAGTATGGTTTTAAAATTGCGATTGATGATTTCGGGACGGGATACGCTAACTACGAACGGTTAAAACGCCTGCAGGCTGACATCATCAAAATCGACGGATGTTTCGTAAAAGATATCTGTACTGACAGCATGGATGCGACGATTGTGGCGTCGATTTGCAATCTGGCGAAGACCAAATCCCTGTATGTGGTAGCCGAATTTGTTGAAACACCGGCGCAACGACAGCTGTTGCTTGAGATCGGGGTCGATTATCTGCAGGGGTATTTGATTGGGAAACCGCAGCCGCTTGCCGAACTGGAGGCGTAAAAAAGCCGGGGGCAAAAACCCCCGGCTTTTTTAATGCTGATTACAGTACCAGTGCAGCGATAGACGCAGACAGTACGCTCACCAGCGTTGAACCGTAAACCAGTTTCAGGCCGAAGCGAGAAACCACGTTACCTTGCTCTTCGTTCAGACCTTTAATCGCACCAGCGATGATGCCGATGGATGAGAAGTTAGCGAAGGAAACCAGGAACACAGACAGAATGCCTTCCGCGCGCGGAGAGAGCGTGCTGGCAATTTTCTGCAGATCCATCATGGCAACGAATTCGTTGGAAACCAGTTTGGTGGCCATGATACTGCCCACCTGCAGCGCTTCGTGAGCCGGAACACCCATCACCCATGCAACAGGGTAGAAGATGTAGCCCAGGATGCCCTGGAAGGAGATACCCAGCACAGCGGCGAACAGGGCGTTCAGTGCAGCGATCAGGGCGATGAAGCCGATCAGCATCGCGGCCACGATAATCGCCACTTTGAAGCCTGCCAGAATGTATTCGCCCAGCATTTCGAAGAAGCTCTGGCCTTCGTGCAGGTTAGACATCTGGATATTTTCTTCACTGGCGTCAACGCGGTACGGGTTGATCAGCGACAGCACGATAAAGGTGCTGAACATGTTCAGAACCAGCGCAGCCACCACGTATTTTGGTTCCAGCATTGTCATGTATGCGCCCACGATAGACATGGATACAGTAGACATTGCGGTAGCCGCCATGGTGTACATGCGGTTGCGGGACATTTTTCCGAGGATATCTTTATATGCGATAAAGTTCTCGGACTGACCCAGAATCAGGGAGCTGACTGCGTTGAAAGATTCCAGTTTACCCATGCCGTTGACTTTGGATAACAGGAAACCGATCGCGCGAATCACAACCGGCAGAACGCGGATGTGCTGCAGGATACCGATCAGCGCAGAGATAAAGACGATTGGGCAAAGCACTTTCAGGAAGAAGAACGCCAGGCCTTGATCGTTCATGCTGCCGAAGACAAAGTTCGTCCCTTCGTTAGCAAATCCGAGCAGTTTTTCGAACATTTCGGAGAAGCCTTTCACGAAGCCCAGGCCTACGTTGGAGTTCAGGAAGAACCACGCAAGTAAAACTTCAATGACGAGCAGCTGTACAACATAACGAATACGAATGTTTTTGCGGTCTGTGCTGACCAGCAATGCAAGTGCAGTAACGACAACAAGTGCCAGGACAAAATGAAGGACGCGGTCCATATTTGCTCCAAATATGAGGCAGGTTTAATTTCCGTGCACATTCTATGTAACAAGCACAAAGAAAACGAGATCAAGACCACACTATAGTTACATCCTGTGACGAGTCTCAAAAATAGTGATCAACCATACATTTCCGTTATGTTATGTAAATGAGTGAAAAGTTACGTTTGTGTGCTACGCTTCACAAATGACTGTGCGATTTCACGCTCTGTGAGATCGTTTCATTACATCCGCCCCACCTATCGTTCAGAGCTATCAGAGAAATCACTATAAATCATCTAAATGATCTTGATAATCATTCTCATTTTGATAGCATGAAACATAGCAAAGGCTATATTTCCAGAGGCAGAAATGACAAACAGTCGCGTAGAGGGTAGCAGTGGCAGAGCAGCGCGCAAGCTGAGGTTTGCGTTAATGGGACCTGCGTTCATCGCTGCCATTGGCTATATCGATCCAGGTAATTTTGCGACCAACATTCAGGCCGGGGCGAGCTTTGGCTACAAATTGCTGTGGGTGGTGGTCTGGGCAAACCTGATGGCGATGCTCATTCAGGTGCTCTCCGCAAAACTGGGGATCGCGACGGGGAAAAACCTCGCTGAACAGATCCGCGATCACTATCCGCGTCCGGTAGTGTGGTTTTACTGGGTGCAGGCCGAAATTATCGCCATGGCCACCGATCTGGCGGAATTTATCGGCGCGGCCATCGGCTTTAAACTGATATTGGGCGTGTCGCTACTTCAGGGGGCGGTGCTCACCGGGATCGCCACTTTCCTGATTTTAATGCTTCAGCGCCGCGGACAAAAGCCGCTGGAGCTGGTGATTGGCGGCTTGCTGCTGTTTGTCGCCGCGGCCTATATTGTCGAGCTGATCTTCTCCCAGCCAAATCTGGCGCAGCTGGGTAAAGGCATGATTATTCCTACTCTGCCAACGTCAGAAGCGGTCTTCCTCGCGGCAGGCGTACTCGGTGCGACCATTATGCCGCATGTGATTTATCTGCACTCCTCGCTGACGCAGCACGCCCACGAGGGCTCACGCCGGGAGCGTTATTCTGCTACCAAATGGGATGTCGGTATCGCGATGACCATCGCCGGGTTTGTGAATCTGGCGATGATGGCGACGGCAGCGGCGGCTTTCCATTTCAGTGGCCACACTGGTATCGCCGATCTCGACCAGGCTTATTTGACGCTCGAACCGCTTCTCAGCCACGCGGCGGCGACTATTTTTGGTCTGAGCCTGGTTGCAGCGGGCCTCTCGTCAACGGTGGTCGGGACGCTGGCAGGGCAAGTGGTCATGCAGGGGTTTGTGCGTTTCCATATTCCCCTGTGGGTGCGCCGCTCCGTGACGATGATGCCGTCATTTATTGTGATCCTGATGGGGCTGGACCCGACGCGTATTCTGGTGATGAGCCAGGTGCTGCTGAGCTTCGGTATCGCGCTGGCGCTGGTGCCGCTGCTGATCTTTACCAGTAACCAGGCGTTAATGGGCGATCTGGTGAATACCCGGCTGGTCAAACGTATCGGCTGGATTATCGTGGTGCTGGTAGTGGCCCTGAACCTATGGCTGCTGATTGGGACCGCGCTGGGGCTATAAATTATCAGAGATGAAAAAAGGAGCCAGTTGGCTCCTTTTTGTATTGAGTGATGTGTACTTAGTGATGGTGACCACCGTGTCCGTGGCCGCGTCCATGACCCGGTCGGCCACGACGATCGTCCCGGTCGCTCCAGCCTTCACGGTAGCCGCGTTCATAGGCTTTGCGGTTGTCCCAGCCACGGTGACGGCCATTATCGTGCCTCCACCAGCGGTCTTTTCGCCATTCATAGTTGCGGTGCCAGTAATCACGGTCGCGCCAGCCACCGCCGTCCCAGTAGTTACCATAATTGTCACGATCGCCAATTTGTAATTTTACTGATGGCAACAGGGTGATTTCGCCCGCATTAGCGACCAGCGGTGCTGAAGCCATTAATACAGCTGCAAGAATCAGTGACCTGAACATTCTCTTCTCCTTCACGATCGGGGCCGTAGACGGCCTGTTAACGCAATATTACGGGGCCGTAAAGCCCCGTTTAATCGCCTCAACTCCTAATTCATGGAGGGGAGCACTTTTTGCTAAAAACGGGTTTATTTTGACCGGCTCAGGATCGCGTCAATTGTATTCAGCTCGTCAGCGGTAAAGTGGAGATTTTTCAGTGTGCCGACCGCATCTTCGATTTGCGCCGTTTTGCTGGCACCAATCAGTACCGTGGTAACTGCGTCATGGCGTAGCACCCAGGCGAGCGCCATCTGCGAGAGTTTTTGGCCCCGGCTTTCTGCCAGCGCGTTCAGCTCGCGAACCTGGCTGATTTTCTCTTCGGTGATCTGATCCGGGTTCAGGAATCGGCTGCCGCTGGCGGCGCGTGAATCCGCTGGAATCCCATTCAGATAACGGTCCGTCAGTTGCCCCCCGGCCAGCGGAGAGAACGGAATACAGCCGACTCCTTTTTCCTGCAGCACGGACAGCAGCCCTTGTTCAGGCGCACGCTCAAACATCGAGTATTTAGGCTGGTGGATCAGGCACGGCGTGCCGAGATCGTCCAGGATCTCAATCGCCTGTCGCGCCAGTTCTGCCGGATAATTCGACAAGCCGACGTACAGCGCTTTTCCCTGTCGCACGACGTGGTCGAGGGCTTTCATCGTCTCTCGCAGCGGTGTTTCCGGGTCCGGACGGTGGTGATAGAAGATATCCACGTATTCCAGCCCCATACGTTTCAGGCTCTGATCGAGGCTGGCAATCAGGTATTTACGCGAGCCCCAGTCACCGTAGGGACCGTCCCACATGGTGTATCCCGCTTTCGTCGAGATAATTAATTCGTCGCGGTAAGGCTGAAAATCCTCCCGAAAAATGCGACCAAAGTTCGATTCTGCGGAGCCGGGAGGTGGGCCATAGTTATTAGCCAGATCGAAGTGGGTGATGCCAAGCTCAAAGGCCCGCTGTAAAAGTTGACGACTGGTGTCAATTAAGGTGGTATCGCCAAAGTTATGCCATAAGCCGAGTGAAATGGCGGGCAGCTTCAGACCGCTCTGGCCGCAACGACGATACTGCATTGACTGATAACGCATTTTATCCGCATCAAAAACCATGCTCAGACCCTCTTACCGGAAATAATCCATCAGTGTATACGTTTACACTCACGCGCAGTAAATCAGATTACACCGCCATTTTCCGTAAAACATTCTTTCCAGTGCCTTCTTACTGCCATTCCTGGACAGTCATCACGCTTCTTTAATACTCAAAGTGAGGTCAACGTCAGAAGGACACCTGTTATGCGAACCCCCTATTGCGTCGCCGATTACCTGCTGGAACGACTAAAACACTGCGGCGCTGAACATCTGTTCGGCGTGCCAGGCGACTACAATTTGCAGTTTCTCGACCATGTTATCGACAGCCCCGACATCCGCTGGGTGGGCTGTGCCAACGAATTAAACGCCGCCTATGCCGCCGATGGCTATGCTCGCTGCAAGGGCTTTTCCGCCCTGCTCACCACCTTTGGTGTGGGGGAGTTAAGTGCCATGAATGGCGTTGCCGGCAGCTTTGCGGAGTATGTGCCGGTACTGCATATCGTGGGCGCGCCGGGGAGTGCCGCCCAGCAAAAAGGTGAATTGCTGCACCACACGCTGGGCGACGGAGAGTTCCGCCATTTCTATCGGATGAGTGAGCCGGTGACTGTGGCGCAGGCCATTCTCACGGAGCAAAATGCCTGCTATGAAATCGATCGCGTGTTGTCGATCATGCTGAGGGAGCGTCGTCCGGGGTACCTGATGTTGCCTGCTGACGTGGCAAAAAAACCGGCCACACCGCCTGTAAACGCTCTCACTGAGCGCACTTCACATGCCGACAGCGCCTGTCTTAAAGCCTTCCGCGATGCGGCGGAAGCACGCATCGCTGGCAGCAAACGTACCGCATTGTTGGCCGATTTCCTGGTACTGCGTTACGGCCTGAAAGCGCCGTTGCAGAATTGGGTGAATGACACCCCGATGGCCCACGCCACCATGCTGATGGGCAAAGGGATTTTTGACGAACGTCAGCCCGGTTTTTACGGCACCTACAGCGGCTCGGCGAGTGCGGAGGGGGTGAGAGAGGCGATTGAAGAGGCCGAGACTGTCATCTGCGTCGGCACGCGTTTCACCGATACGCTGACAGCCGGATTTACCCACAATCTTCCTGCGGCCCGCACTATCGAAGTTCAGCCGCACGCCGCCCGCGTGGGCGAGAGATGGTTTACGGGTATTCCGATGAGCAAAGCCGTCGAGATCTTATCCGCGCTGTGTAAACAGCACGTCAAAGATCACGCCGCGCCGTCTCGCCAGGCGCCGCTCGAACATCACTATCATGAGGGCAGGCTCACGCAGGATAATTTCTGGCACACGCTGCAAACCTTCATTCGCCCCGGCGACATTATTCTCGCCGACCAGGGCACCTCCGCGTTTGGTGCGGCAGCGCTGCGCCTGCCTACAGATGTGAACTTTATCGTTCAGCCGCTGTGGGGGTCGATTGGTTACACGCTGGCGGCCGCTTTCGGCGCGCAAACGGCGTGTCCGGACCGGCGCGTGATCGTCCTGACCGGCGACGGCGCGGCGCAGCTGACCATTCAGGAGATGGGTTCGATGCTGCGCGATAAACAGCATCCAGTAATTCTGGTGCTCAACAACGAAGGCTACACCGTTGAGCGGGCGATCCACGGGCCGAAACAACGCTATAACGATATCGCGCTGTGGAACTGGACGCAGCTCCCGCAAGCCCTGAGCCAGAATGGTCAGGCCGAGTGCTGGCGGGTGAGCGAAACGGTCCAGCTGGCGGAGATCCTTGAGAAGGTCGCGCACAGCGAAAAATTGTCGCTGATCGAAGTGATGCTGCCCAAAGAGGATATCCCTCCGCTGTTGAGCGCCATCACTCAGGCACTGGAGGCGCGAAATAACGCCTGACTATTTCTTCGGCCGCCAGGCCATCAGCATCGGTTTGCCCGCCAGCAAGAGCCAGGCGGGCAACATCACAATGCAAAGCAACGGCAGCAGATTGGTATCCGGCACCACGACCACCGCCATAAACAGGCTCAGCCACGCATCGCGCGTGACTACCAGTACAAACCCCAGAATCGAGCAGGAAACGGTAATTGCCGCCGGAACTGCATCGACGTGCTCATGCAGCATCAGGCCCAATGCCACGGCGATAAACACCGCCGGGAAGATCCTCCCACCGCGAAAGCCGCACGCGGCGGCCACGACCACCGCAGCCAGTTTCACCACCGCAAACAGGAAATAATCAGACACGCTAAACACCTGGCTGAACGCCATCTGCTGCATCTCGTCCAGCCCCTTAAACAGGGTAATCGGCCCGCCAATTGCCCCCAGAATGCCCAGCAAAAAACCGCCCACGCCCAGAATCAGCACCGGGTGTTTCAGCTTGTGCACCAGCAGGTGCAGACGCGGCAGGCACCAGACGGCGACCATACCCAGCGCGATGGCGATGGCGGCAACAATCGCGCCGCTGAAAATATCGGCCAGCTGCATGTGTCCGTAGTGGGGGATAGGCAGCGAAAAGTGAGGCTGGAAGAACAGGCTGGTGGTCAGTGCCCCGGCGGCGGCGGCCATCAGTGGGGCGAAAAGGCGATCCCACAGTGGCACGTCGTTATCAGAACTCAGGGTTTGAGAAAAAATAAGTGCGGCGGCAACGGGGGTGCCAAACAACGCGCCGATGGTTCCCGCTGACGCCAGAATGGTCCAGTCCAGCGCGCCGACGCGCGGCAGGATGCGTGCGCCGAGGTACACCGCAAGGGCGATATTCACCGCCATAATCGGATGTTCTGGCCCGAGGCTCACGCCGCCCGCGAGGCCAATCACCAGCGCAAGAATCAGGCCCGGCAGCGCCATCGGATTGACCGGTGCACCAATCAGCGGCTCCAGCGCCGGATCGGGACCGGCATGTCCTGGGCTAAAGCGAATTACTAGACCGACGGCCAGCCCGGTCAGGGTTAACATCAGGATGATCCACGCCGGAGAACTCACATCAACACCCAGCTGCCCCGGAAGCGTAGACCACAATAACGTCTGCAGCACCGAGGCGATTTTCATCACCACGATTAACACCAGACTCGACGCAATACCAATAATCAGCGCAGGTATTGCTAACAGCAGCATGGTTCTGGCGCGCGGATGGAGCATGATGATTTCCTTGTACAAAAATAATTAGCATGACTTTGCACAATCAGGTTGACGGCAATAGTGCAAAAGGTGCTGAAACGGTAAAGTTATTCTGTGACGAAGATCGATAATCCTGGGCCACTCGCCTTCAGGCCGTTGTTGTTATCACGCCTTGAACTTACAGTGTTCCAAAGATTTATTCTGACTTTAGCGGAGCAGTAGAAGAATGACAAAATATGCTTTAGTAGGCGATGTGGGCGGCACCAATGCCCGGCTGGCGCTATGCGATATTAATACCGGTGAAATCTCTCAGGCAAAGGCCTATTCAGGGCTGGATTATCCAAGCCTCGAAGCGGTAGTTCGCGTCTATCTGGATGAGCGTCAGGTCAGCGTCGAGGATGGCTGTATCGCCATTGCCTGCCCGATTACCGGTGACTGGGTGGCGATGACCAACCACACCTGGGCCTTTTCCATTGCCGAGATGAAAAAGAATCTCGGTTTCGCTCATCTGGAAATTATTAACGATTTTACGGCCGTTTCTATGGCGATCCCGATGCTCAAGCCTGAACATCTGATTCAGTTCGGCGGGGCCGAGCCGGTCGAAGGTAAGCCGATTGCCGTTTACGGTGCGGGTACCGGGCTGGGCGTTTCGCACCTGGTTCACGTCGATAAACGCTGGGTGAGCCTGCCGGGCGAGGGCGGTCACGTTGACTTTGCGCCAAACAGCGAAGAAGAGGGCATTATTTTGCAGGAGCTGCGCGCCGAGCTGGGGCACGTTTCCGCCGAACGCGTGCTCTCCGGACCTGGGCTGGTTTATCTTTATCGCGCGATTGTGAAATCCGATGGGCGTCTGCCTGAAAACCTGCAGCCGAAAGATGTCACCGAGCGCGCGCTGGCCGATAGCTGCACCGACTGTCGTCGTGCGCTGTCGCTGTTCTGCGTGATCATGGGGCGCTTTGGCGGCAACCTGGCGCTGAATCTCGGCACCTTTGGCGGTGTCTATATCGCCGGTGGAATAGTGCCGCGCTTCCTCGAGTTCTTTAAAGCGTCTGGTTTCCGCGGCGGGTTTGAAGACAAAGGGCGTTTCAAATCTTACGTGCAGGATATCCCCGTTTTCCTGATCGTGCATGACAACCCAGGCCTGCTGGGTTCCGGCGCGCATCTGCGTCAAACGCTGGGGCAGTATCTCTGATTACATCTCGCCGCCCTCTTCTTTCTGAAGAGGGCGTTAAAAATGCATTAACTGCCTGAACTCTTTCACCTTGCTGCGACTCACTGGCACCTGAAAATCCAGATCCTTCAGCCGTAAAATATAGGTATTGTTAAACCAGGGTTCGATTTCGCGGATCTTATTGAGATTGACGCAGAACGAACGGTGGCAGCGGAAAAAGTGCGAGGCGGGGAGTTTGGCGCAAAACTCGGTGATATTCATCGGCATGACAAATGAATCCCGGCGGGTATAAACGAACGTCATCTTTTCATGCGCTTCCGCATAATAAATATCATCCATCGGCGTGACGATAATCCGCTCATCCTTAATGAGATTCAGGGTGTCATTTTCGCGCGTGGCGGCGGGCGCAGGGCTGACCGCCGGGCTGTTTTGCTGCTGCCAGGCTAGCTCCAGTTTTTGCAGCATGCTGACAATGCGCGACTCCTGATAGGGTTTCAGAATATAGTCGAACGCTTCCAGTTCAAAGGCCTCAACGGCATGCTCTTTCCACGCGGTGACAAACACGATAAACGGCTTATGGGCGAACTGATTGATATTTTGCGCCAGCAGCACGCCGTCCAGCGACGGAATATTGATATCCAGAAAAATGGCGTCAACGCGGTTATGCTGCAAAAACTTCAGCACGTCCAGCCCATCCTCAAAGGTGCCCACGATCTCCATCTGGCTGTGTTCTTTTATCAGCCAGCTTAATTCTTGTTGGGCGAGGATCTCATCTTCCACAATGATGACTTTCATCGGTCACTCCGTTTAAGGCAACAACAGCGTCTGGGTATGAACGGGAAGCCGTTCATTAGGGACGTAAAAAGCGATTTCCGTGCCAGGCTCCAGGCGACGGATATGCAGCCCTTCGCCGTACAGTAATTTTACGCGGTGATGCACATTCAGCAGACCAATTTTATTGCCTGGCATTTCGTTCGATTCTACGCGCGCAATCACGTTGGGATCGATGCCGTGGCCGGTATCGCGCACCGCCACCCGCACGCGATTCCCGCACTCTTCCACGCTAATGGTCACCACGCCTTTGCCTTTACACGGCTGAATACCGTGAACTATCGCGTTCTCCACCAGCGGCTGGATCAGCAGGCTTGGGATCACGCAGTGCACCTCTTCATCGATATCGTAAATAACCGTGAGCTTATCGCCAAAGCGCGCCTGCTCAATCGCGATGTAATCTTTAATCTGGTACAGCTCTTTTTTGATGTCGATCTGCTCATCGTCTTTCAGCTCGATGTTGTAGCGCAGATAGCGCGACAAATTAAAAATCAGCTGACGGGCGGTGTCCGGATTCATGCGAATCGACGAAGAGATGGCGTTCAGGGCGTTAAACAGAAAATGGGGATTGATCTTACTTTGCAGCGCGCGCAGCTCTGCCTTATTTGCCATTTCCCGCAGTTGCTCAGCGCGCGACACCTCCAGTTGAGTGGAGATAATCTGCGACAGGCCAATCGCCATCTCCTGTAAGGAAGAGGTGATCTGGTGCGCGTGGCAGTAGTAAATTTTCAGCGTGCCGGTCACCACGCCTTTCTCCCACAGTGGAATGACCAGCATGGAGTGAATTTCAGGCGTCCGGTGTGCCTCATCATTGTTTTTAATGATGATTTTACCGTTATTGAGCGCCTGGCGCGTGGTTGGGCTGATGGTATCGTCATTATCGCGGTAGTTATCTTCTCCCACGCCGACATAGGCCAGAACGTGGTCGATATTGGTGATGGCGACCGCATCAGCGTGGATATCGCGGCGAATAATATCGCAGACCTGACGCAGCGACTCCGCGTTGACATGGCGGAACAGCGGCAGCGTTTTATTGGCAATATCGAGCGCCAGCTTTGCCTGACGTGCGGCGCTGGCCTCTTTTTCCCCCTCAACGCTCTGCACCAGCAGGACGATAAAGCCAATGCAGACGCTGCCGAGAATCATCGGAATGCCGATTTTGGAGACGATATCCAGTCCCAGCTCAACCGTGGGCGCCCAGGCCACCACGAGGATCATAGTGAGGGTTTCGCACAGCATCCCGGCGGCGATCCCCGCTCGCCAGTGCTGTTTTTTCGGGATTTTACGGTTGATCCAGCCGGACAACGCGCCTGCGATAATGCTGGTGATAAAGCAGGGGATCGCCGTGACGCCGCCGATATCAATCAGATAGCGGTGCGTACCGGCAATAATTCCGGTGATAATCCCCACCCACGGGCCAAACAGAATGCCGCCCGACATGACGGCGATAATGCGCACGTTGACCAGCGAACCTTCCACCCGCACGCCGGACCAGGTGCTGAACAGGGCAAACAAAGAGAAGATTGCCGTGACGGCCAGCAGCTCTTTCGGTGAGTGGGCGGATTTGTGCAGAAGCTCGCGAAAGAGCCGGATGCGGATCAGGAAGAAGAGACAAATCAGCATTAATGCCGCACGATCGAAGACCGCCAGCAGCATATTGAATATTTCGTGCACGAGTGAACCTGGGAAAACGGGAAAAATCTATGATAGGAAACCTTGCGCACAATGACCAGACATCCCTCTGATTTCTCAAATGGGGAAAAGCCCTCTATTTCAAAGGGGATTGCACTTTTTTGCCTGGATACGTCGTGGGTTAGCCATCAGCGGCAGGCTGTTTGTAACTTCATTGATATCATTGAGTTAAAAAATGGTATCGCCAACACAGTTTTGTCGAATCGACTTCCGCTTTTAGCCGAAATACCCTTCCTGTTTTAAGGGACGCATTATTTTTTCACTCCCCTCTCGACAGCCGGATTTGAATCAGGCTATTTTCTAAGCACGCCACATTCGTGGCAGCGTCGCTCGGACGGTCCGGGCGCTAACGTGAATCTGAGGAATCTATGGCTGAATTCAGTCCTGAACGCCGTTTTACGCGTATTGATCGTCTCCCCCCTTATGTTTTTAATATCACTGCTGAACTGAAAATGGCTGCGCGTCGGCGCGGCGAAGACATTATCGATTTCAGCATGGGTAACCCTGACGGGCCAACGCCGCCGCACATCGTTGAAAAACTGTGCACCGTGGCGCAGCGCCCGGATACACACGGCTATTCCACCTCTCGCGGGATTCCGCGTTTGCGTCGGGCAATCTCCCGCTGGTATCAGGATCGCTATCATGTGGATATCGATCCAGAAAGCGAAGCCATCGTTACCATTGGTTCGAAAGAGGGGCTGGCGCACCTGATGCTGGCGACGCTCGATCACGGTGATACGGTGCTGGTGCCCAACCCGAGCTATCCAATCCATATTTATGGTGCGGTGATCGCCGGAGCACAGGTTCGCTCTGTACCGCTGGTAGAGGGCGTCGACTTTTTCAACGAACTGGAACGCGCGATTCGTGAAAGCTACCCGAAACCGAAAATGATGATCCTCGGATTCCCGTCGAATCCAACGGCGCAGTGCGTCGAGCTGGAGTTCTTCGAGAAAGTGGTCGCGCTGGCGAAGCGCTATGATGTGCTGGTGGTGCACGATCTGGCATACGCCGATATCGTCTTTGACGGCTGGAAAGCGCCTTCCATAATGCAGGTGCCAGGTGCGCGCGACGTGGCCGTGGAGTTCTTCACCCTGTCAAAAAGCTACAACATGGCAGGCTGGCGTATCGGCTTTATGGTCGGCAATAAAACGCTGGTCAACGCGCTGGCACGAATCAAAAGCTATCATGACTACGGCACTTTTACGCCGTTGCAGGTCGCGGCGATTGCTGCCCTGGAAGGCGATCAGCAGTGCGTGCATGACATCGCCGCGCAGTACAAACGGCGCCGCGATGTGCTGGTGAAAGGTCTGCACGAAGCGGGCTGGATAGTCGAGGTGCCGAAAGCCTCTATGTACGTCTGGGCCAAAATCCCCGAGCACTATGCAGCAATGGGGTCGCTGGAGTTTGCGAAAAAGATGCTGCAGGATGCCAAAGTCTGCGTCTCGCCGGGCATTGGTTTCGGTGACTATGGCGATACCCACGTTCGCTTCGCACTTATCGAAAACAGCGACCGCATTCGTCAGGCGGTGAGAGGCATTAAAAGCATGTTCCGCGCCGACGGGTTATTGCCGGTGGAAAAGAAGAGTTCGACTGAATCTGACTAGGCGGATTTTGCATAAAAAACAGGAGCCAATGGCTCCTGTTTTTTTAACTGTATTTTCTTCGCTCAGATCATCAGGGCAAAGGTTCCGGCCCACACTAAAACAATCACCGAAATGCCCATAAAGAAATATTTCACGTTCATCGCTCCGCGCATCAATAGATACGCCATAAAAAAACAGAGTCCAACTGAGTATAGAGAGCTGAAATCAGACCAGGCCGGAAATAAGAATTATCCCGCTACGTCGATGACACCAGCCCAGAATTCTGTGCGTTCCTATTGCCAGACGGCGCTAATGTACGCCTAAATCTGGGGGGTGACAAGAGGCATTTTTTTGTATCATTTCCGTAACTTACGAGTGTCGTGGAACGGCGACAGTATAATTTCGCAGCGTAATAAAACAGGTTGAGCGAAGGTGAGAATGGAAAGTAACGGCGGGTGATTACAGGTGACTGAAAAGGTTAGTTTCTTAGGGAAACTAACCTGATAAAGAGACTAGATATAGAGCGAGGTTTCGCCGACAGGACGGGTCTTAAAGCGGCGATGCACCCACAGATACTGCTCCGGCGCGCGCATGATTTCGCTTTCGATCACTTTATTAATGTACGTCGCGGCTTCGCGCTCATCCTGTGGGTAATTATGCAGCTCAGGAGAGATAAACAGACGATAGCCAGACTTATCGGCTTTTCTGACCATGGTCACCGTCAGCATCGGCGCACCGGACAGCCGTGAGATAACAAATGTCCCGTTCGTGGTGGCGACATCTTTCACCGCGAAGAACGGGGCAAAACTGCTGCCTTTACGCCCATAATCCTGATCGGGCGCGAACCATACCGCTTCCCCTTTCTTCAGGGCATTCACCAGCCCTCGGAGGTTGTTGCGGCTGATCATCGCTTTGTTTGAGCGCATACGGCCGCGCGTCTGTACCCATTCCATCAGCAGATTGTTATGCGGGCGATAGGTCGCCATCATGGGCTGACAAAGACCCATCACGCGGCCACCCAGTTCCAGCGACATAAAATGCACGCCGATCACCATGACGCCACGATTTTGTGCCTGAACCTGTTTCAGGTTTTCCAGCCCTTCAACGTCGAACCATTTACGCACGCGCTCGTCCGGCCAGAACCAGGCCATACCGGTTTCCAGCAGCGCCATTCCGATGGATTTGAAGTTTTCAGCGATCAGCTTCTCGCGCTGTTCGACACTGTAATCAGGAAAACAAAGCTCAAGGTTTCTGCGGGCAATAGACTCCCGACGCTTCAGAAAAACACGGGAAGCGCTGCCTAAACTTGAGCCAAGAATTTGTATAGCGGGGTAGGGCAATTGAACGAGCACCCAAAGCAGGCCAAGGCCAAACCATGTGAGCCAGTAACGTGGGTGTAAAAATGCACTTTCGAATTTGCATTGAGACAAAGTAGTGAACCTATGTGAAGCCAGAGAAGGTAGCGCAAACATTGCGTTACAACGTGCTGATTTAGACCGTAGTTTTGGATTATCGTTGCAGGCCTTACCCAACTTTACGGCGCTGCCAGACCACTTCCGGTACAAGGCGGGCTGCGTAGATTAGCACCCTTATACGCGCTTTTCTATGACTTGTTTTTACTGGAAAAAGGCCGAATCAGGAATCGTTTCAGTTAAGTGTATCTCATGGGGGAAAAGCCGTGGCGGTGGATATTTCATGGGTGGAGCGTGCATTGATCTGGGCAGGAAAGTGTCCCCTGCAGGAATCGAACCTGCAACTAGCCCTTAGGAGGGGCTCGTTATATCCATTTAACTAAGGGGACGAAGCGGCACGAGTATAGCCTCATTTACACAGGGCGTTAAGCGCGATACCGCCTGACTGCTTAAAGTGTCGCCATTTAGTCGATTTTTTTTGGATTCTCGTCCTTGTTTTGTCGGGCTTTTTCCTTTTCCTTCAGCTCGGCCTTACGCTTGTTGGACATGTCGTTGCGGATTTGCGCATGGCTCAACAGGGCGAAAATAAAGGTCCCGCCGCAGATATTTCCTGCCAGTGTCGGCAGCGCGAACGGCCAGAAGAAATCACTCCAGTGCTGGGTGCCGTTAAACACCAGATACAGCACCTCCACCGTACCAACGACGATGTGGGTGGTGTCGCCCAGCGCGATAAGCCAGGTCATCAAGATGATTACCACGATTTTAGCCGCACCCGCAGAGGGGAACATCCAGACCATAGTGGCAATGATCCAGCCTGAGATAATGGCGTTGGCGAACATCTCGGATGGAGTATTTTTCATCACGTCCATACCGATTTTAATGAATGCGTCGCGGGTGGGTTCATCAAATATCGGCATATATTCGAACGCCCAGGCTGCCACGCCTGTTCCGATAATATTCCCCAGCAGGACCACGCCCCACAGGCGCATCAGAAGGCCAAAATTTCCCCACGTCGGTTTTTGCATCACCGGCAGCACCGCCGTCACGGTGTTTTCCGTGAACAGCTGCTGACGCGCCATAATGACGATGACAAAACCAAAGGTGTAACCAAGGTTTTCAAGCAGGAATCCACCCGGAACCCCCTCCAGCTGCACGTGAAAGATCCCTTTTGCGAGCAGGGAGGCCCCCATCGATAACCCGGCGGCGATCGCTGACCAGAACAGCGCCATCGCATCGCGCTCAAGCTCTTTTTCACCGTCCTGACGGATATGCTCGTGGATAGCCATCGCCCGTGAGGGGAGATGGTCTTCATCGACTTCGATTTTGCCACCCCGCTGTTTTTCTTCACTTTCCACTTCCAGCTCATCAGTATGTTTATCAATTTTTTCTGCGTTTAGTTCATCCATCTGGGGCGTCTCGCTTCGTTGTCATTACCATAATCGTAGCGGTTTTCCGGATAATGCCCGTGGGGAAGCTCTTATTTTTCCGGCAATGGCAATAAAGGCGATACATCACCTCCTGACACAGGATAAAATTGCCGACGAAAAGAAATGATAAAGCAGGCTATGCTGAGATCAGAGTGATGGCAGATGATTGCCTGTCACTGTGTGCGTGGACATCCCGAAACGTGCTGTTACAATCACTTGCACGACTATTCATAGAGCGCCAGGCGCTCTGTCGCGGATGGCAGTCAACGATAGCCATACTAACAGGGAGAAATATATGAAATTTCGGCTGTCGGCGCTTGCGCTGGGCACGACGTTGCTCGTGGGCTGTGCCAGCTCTGGAGAGCAAACGGGGCGCTCCGATCCTTTAGAAGGATTCAACCGATCCATGTATAGCTTTAACTACAACGTGCTGGACCCGTATCTGGTCCGCCCGGTTGCTGTGGCATGGCGTGATTACGTTCCGCAACCTGCTCGTAATGGTTTGAGCAATTTCACCAGTAACCTGGAAGAACCCGCTGTGATGGTGAACTTCTTCCTGCAGGGCGACCCGTATCAGGGGATGGTGCACTTCACTCGTTTCTTCCTGAACAGCTTGTTAGGGATGGGTGGCTTTATTGATGTGGCGGGAATGGCCAATCCGAAGCTGCAGCGTGAACAGCCGCACCGTTTTGGTAGCACGCTGGGCAGTTATGGCGTGGGCTATGGTCCGTATATGCATCTGCCATTCTACGGCAGCTTTACCGTTCGTGACGACGGTGGCGATATGGTCGATACCCTCTATCCGGTGCTCTCTTGGCTGACCTGGCCGCTGTCCATTGGTAAATGGACCGTGGAAGGGATTGAGACGCGCGCTCAGTTGCTGGATTCCGACGGCCTGCTGCGTCAGTCTTCCGATCCGTACATTATGGTGCGTGAAGCCTACTTCCAGAATCACGACTTTATTGCCAACGGCGGTAAGCTGAAACCGGAAGACAATCCGAATGCCAAAGCTATCGAGAATGAACTTTCAGAGATAGATAAAGAATAAATAAAAAAAGGTGAGCAAATGCTCACCTTTTTTAATGCCGACGCGATTAGAACGCGTAGTTGAAGTTGGTACCGAACAGCCAGGCTTTACCTTCAGATTTAAAGGTGTACGCAGCAGGGCCTTCACCCTCGGTGAAGCTGACGTTCTGACCGTGCATATAAGAAGCACCCACATCGATAGACGCATCGTCGTTAAACGCATAAGTCATACCGGCGCTCAGCCACAGACGGTCCTGATCCGGGATAGAAATGGAGCGTTTGTCCGCAGGAACCGGGCTGTCATCGAACGCGATACCGGTACGGAAGGTCCAGTTCTTATCGTAGTAGTAGGTCGTACCCAGCGCGATACGATAAGCATCTTTGAAGCTTTCATCTTTATAGAACAGCGTCTGACCGTCGTTGCCGGTGGCTTTCAGCTCCTGGAACTGACTCCAGCTGGTGTAGGTCAGGCTATAGTGGACAGCCCACTGCGGTGCCACGCGGTTATAACCAGACACTTCCCACATTTCTGGCAGGTTCAGCGTCAGCGCGCCGCTCTGGGTTCTGCCGCCGGTGCCCGCTGGCAGACCGGTCAGGCCCATGCTGGCGAAGATGTTGCTCAGGTTCGGGTCAATGGAGCTTTTATAGTCGCCGTCAAAGTCGATTTTCACTTCAGAACGGTAGGTCAGACCCCAACGGTTGTTTTTATCCAGTTCATAAAGGATACCGGCGTTCCAGCCGAAGCCCCACTCGTCGCCCTTAAGATATGCAATCTGGTCGTCAGGGGAGTTAATACCATCCAGCATGGATGGAGGCACCATCCCCTGCAGCTGCCCTGCCAGCAGTGGACCGAGTGAACCCGCATAGCGCTCGATTTTGGCTTTCGCGTAAACCGCATCAAAGCCCACACCGAAGCTCCAGTTGCTGTCCAGACGATACGCGCCGCTCAGATTGAGGTTGATGGTCTGCAGGTCAGTCTTACCGCCATAAATGCCGGCCGCGTAGCTGTCGTTAAACTCTGTTGCCAGACCATAGTTGGAGGTGACGGATGCGCCCCAGCCAAATTGATCGTTGATTGGCATAACAAAGTGCATGTTAGGTACCCACGCCACGGGCGCGATGTTGTCCTGGTTAGCACTCTGTCCGGTTAAATTGGATTTCCCGGTAACGTTCACATCAGGATCGATATAAACGGCACCCATTGAGAAGGTCGGGCGATCAAACATAGTGATCAGCGCCGGGTTACGGCTCACGTTGCCTGCGTCATCGGCAATCGCACCTTCCCCAGAATATGCACGGCCAAGGCCAGAGGAAGAAAATTCGTTAAGCTGGAAGCCCGCTGACCAGGCGGAGGTTGATACGATTGCCACTGCGACTGCCAGCGCAGTCTTTTTGAACAGGGTTTTCTGGCTCATGACCATAACCTCATTGAGTTATTTTTATGCAATATATGTTACATAGAGTAACAGGAGCGCGAAGTGTAGGGTCTGCGGTAACACTTAGAAATCAGACCAGTGGCGAGAGTATAGGTCGGACCAGATGGGATGTTGCAAGTATGTTTCTGAAGTTTTTCAAAGATGTTTTTTGAAACGAGATCTCTGTGGCAAAAATGCGACCGCCGGCACTCAGCAGAAAGGGTGATTTTTGCGTTAGATCATTTTTTAGTGTGATAACGGTCACTTATCCCCGTTTGCGCCATTAACGGCTGGAGAGACCCACGGCCAGGGCGTAAAATATCAGCAACGTGTTTATCTCGCGCCGTGCGCGAATGCAGAGGAACTTGAGCTATGAGTAAATGCAGTGCTGATGAAACCCCGGTTTGCTGCTGTATGGATGTCGGTACCATTATGGATAACACCGATTGCACCGCGTCTTACAGCCGCGTATTTAGCAAACGTTCGGATGCAGAAGAAACCTTAGCCGCGCTCACCAAACGCGCGCGCGACGTGGAATCCGATCCCTGTGAAATCAAATCCACCTTCACGGAAGTGGACGGTGGCGTGAAGCTTGATATCGATTTCATCTTTGCGTGTGAAGCTGAAACCCTGATTTTCCAGCTCGGTCTGCGTTAATTTCTCCGTCGAGTTGCCGGGTGATTTTTTACTTATCCGACCTGCAGTTTCGTAGTCGGGTAAGGCAAAGTCGCGGCCCGCAAAAAATACCTCAAATGCCCCTGTGACCCAGGGGCATTTTCTTTTCTTCTCTGTGTCTTAGCTCGCACTTTTTCGCTTCCCCGATTGGCTCTATGTAAAAAAATGGTTAAAACTGTTATCAGGTCAGACCACTTTGCGCTTATGTCATTTACAGGGGATTTTTATGAGTCAGGCACTACCGCTCGTCACCCGCCAGGGTGACCGCATTGCCATTGTCAGCGGATTACGTACTCCGTTTGCACGTCAGGCGACGGCATTTCACGGAATACCGGCTGTCGATCTGGGGAAAATGGTAGTGGGGGAGATGCTGGCTCGCAGCGAAATACCCCCAGAGGTCATCGAACAACTGGTTTTTGGCCAGGTCGTCCAGATGCCGGAAGCACCCAATATCGCCCGCGAAATCGTGCTTGGCACGGGAATGAACGTCCATACCGATGCCTACAGCGTCAGTCGCGCCTGTGCGACCAGCTTCCAGGCCGTCGCTAACGTAGCGGAAAGCCTGATGACCGGCACCATCCGCGCCGGTATTGCAGGCGGGGCCGACTCCTCTTCCGTTTTGCCGATTGGCGTCAGTAAAAAGCTGGCCCGTGTGCTGGTGGATGTCAACAAAGCCCGCACCATGGGGCAGCGTCTCAAACTTTTCTCCCGCCTGCGTCTGCGCGATCTGGCGCCGGTGCCGCCAGCGGTCGCGGAATATTCTACCGGCCTGCGAATGGGCGATACCGCAGAGCAAATGGCGAAAACCTACGGCATCACCCGCGAACAGCAAGATGCTCTGGCGCATCGCTCGCATCAGCGTGCCGCGCTGGCGTGGTCCGAGGGAAAACTGGCGGATGAAGTGATGACGGCCTATATCCCGCCGTATCGCGAACCGCTCAGTGAAGATAACAATATCCGTGGCAGTTCGACGCTGGCTGATTATGCAAAATTACGTCCGGCGTTTGACCGCAAGCACGGAACCGTCACGGCGGCGAACAGTACGCCTTTGACCGATGGTGCGGCGGCAGTGATCCTGATGACCGAGTCGCGGGCAAAAGAGCTGGGGCTGGTGCCGCTGGGCTACCTGCGCAGCTACGCCTTTACCGCTATCGACGTCTGGCAGGATATGCTGCTGGGACCGGCCTGGTCCACGCCGCTGGCGCTTGAGCGCGCCGGATTAACGCTGTCTGATTTAACTCTTATCGATATGCACGAGGCTTTTGCCGCGCAGACGCTTGCCAATCTGCAGCTACTGGCCAGCGAACGCTTTGCCCGCGATGTGCTGGGCCGCGCGCATGCCACGGGCGAAGTGGACGAGAGCAAATTTAACGTGCTGGGCGGATCTATCGCATACGGCCATCCGTTTGCCGCCACCGGCGCACGCATGATTACGCAAACGCTGCATGAGCTTCGCCGTCGCGGCGGAGGTTTTGGTCTGGTCACCGCCTGTGCGGCGGGCGGTCTGGGCGCGGCGATGGTTCTGGAGGCTGAATAATGGAAACCACTTCCGCTTTTGACCTGAAGGTCCGGCTGGACAATATTGCCGTCGTCACCATTGATGTGCCGGGCGAAAAGATGAATACCCTGAAGGCCGAATTTGGCGTTCAGGTGCGCGCTATTCTCAGGCAAATTCGCGAAAACAAAGACATTCGCGGGCTGATTTTTATCTCAGCCAAACCCGATAACTTCATCGCCGGTGCAGATATCAACATGATCGCCCGCGCCGGCAGTGCGCAGGAAGCGGAAGAGCTGGCCCGACAGGGGCAGCAGATCATGGCCGAGATCCACGCGTTGCCGATCCCGGTGATCGCGGCGATCCACGGTGCCTGCCTGGGTGGCGGCCTGGAGCTGGCGCTGGCGTGTCACAGCCGTATTTGTACGGATGATGGGAAAACCGTACTCGGTCTGCCGGAAGTGCAGCTGGGTCTGCTGCCGGGATCCGGTGGCACCCAGCGTTTACCGCGTCTGATTGGCGTGAGTACCGCGCTGGAAATGATACTCACCGGTAAACAGCTTCGGCCACGTCAGGCGCTGAAAGCCGGGCTGGTGGACGAAGTGGTTCCCCATTCCATTCTGCTGGACGCGGCCGTTGAGCTGGCATTAAAAGGGCGGCAGACGAGCCGTCATCTGCCGGTTCGCGAGCGTATTCTCGCCGGCCCGCTCGGGCGCGCGCTGCTGTTTAATGTGGTCGGCAAGAAAACGGAACAGAAAACCAAAGGCAACTACCCGGCGACCAAACGCATTCTCGAGGTGATTGAAACCGGCCTGGCACAAGGGAGCAGCAGCGGTTATGCGGCTGAGGCCAAAGCCTTTGGCGAACTGGCGATGACGCCCCAGTCGCAGGCACTGCGCAGCATCTTTTTTGCCAGTACCGACGTGAAAAAAGATCCCGGCAGCGAGGCGTCACCGGCGCCGCTGGCCTCTGTAGGCGTTTTGGGCGGGGGATTGATGGGCGGTGGCATTGCGTTTGTCACGGCCAGCAAAGGTAAATTGCCTGTACGAATCAAAGACATCAACGCAAAGGGCATTAATCACGCATTGCAATACAGCTGGCAGCTCCTTGATCAAAAGGTTAAACGCCGCCATATCAAAGCCAGTGAACGCGACAGAGAGCTGGCGCTGATTTCAGGCACCATCGACTACAGCGGTTTTCACCATCGTGACCTGGTGATTGAAGCCGTATTTGAAGACCTGACGCTGAAACAGCAGATGGTCGCCGACGTGGAACAGCACTGCGCGCCGCACACCATTTTTGCCTCAAATACGTCGTCGCTGCCGATTGGCGATATCGCCGCACGTGCCGCGCGACCGGAGCAGGTGATCGGTTTGCACTTCTTTAGTCCGGTGGAAAAAATGCCGCTGGTGGAGGTCATACCTCACGCTTCGACGAACGCTCAAACGGTGGCCACGGTGGTGAAGCTCGCCAAACGGCAGGGCAAAACACCGATTGTGGTGGCCGACAAGGCCGGTTTTTACGTTAACCGCATTCTTGCGCCTTATATTAATGAGGCGATGCGCCTGCTAACGGAAGGCGAGAAAATCGAACACATTGACAATGCGCTGGTCAAGTTTGGTTTTCCAGTTGGCCCAATCCAACTTTTGGATGAGGTTGGAATTGATACAGGCACTAAAATTATACCTGTGCTGGAAGCTGCTTATGGAGAACGGTTTAGCCCGCCTGCAAACATTGTTTCTACGATCTTGAATGACGATCGCAAAGGCAGAAAAAATGGACGGGGCTTCTATCTTTACGCAGTTAAAGGGCGTAAAAGCAAGAAACAGGTCGACCCCTCGGTCTATGGGCTTATTCACGCCAGCGGCCAGGGGAAGTTGTCAGCACAGCAATGCTCTGAGCGCTGCGTCATGATGATGCTCAACGAAGCGGCTCGTTGTTTTGACGAGCAGGTCGTTAAAAGTGCGCGAGACGGCGATATTGGTGCCGTGTTTGGTATCGGTTTTCCACCTTTCCTGGGTGGCCCGTTCCGCTATATGGATAGTCTTGGCGCGGGTGAAGTGGTGGCAATATTGCAGCGTCTGGCTTCGCTTTATGGTCCACGGTTTACGCCGTGTGAACAATTAATGCGCATGGCAGAAAATAACCTGCACTTTTGGCCAGCAGAGGAAACTGACCCCGTAACTTAAGGTCAAACAAGAGTATATCTGACGGTGAATGAACCTGTTTTGGCTATTTTGTAAACAGATATTGACTATACTTACGCCATTAAGGTAAAAAACAGCGTTTCATTCATCAGATGGATCAGGCACAATGCCCGGCCATCGGGTTTTCTACCTTTTTGATCTTTTCGCGGGTAGTGAACGCCGGTGATCCTGGTTAACAAAAGCGGTGCAATATGCAAGTTTTTATCATGCGTCACGGCGACGCGGCACTCGATGCTGCCAGTGACTCTGTTCGTCCTTTGACGACCTGTGGTTGTGACGAATCCCGTCAAATGGCGACCTGGCTCAAAGGCCAAAAAGTGGATATCGATCGTGTGCTGGTGAGTCCGTTCCTGCGGGCCGAACAGACGCTGGATGTGGTAGGGGAGTGTATGAACCTGCCGAAGAGCGTCGATGTTCTTCCTGAGCTTACTCCCTGCGGGGATGTGGGTCTCGTCAGCGCGTATCTTCAGGCGCTGTGCAATGAAGGTGTCTCTTCCGCACTGGTGATTTCCCATCTGCCGCTGGTCGGCTACCTGGTGTCTGAACTGTGCCCTGGCGAAACGCCTCCGATGTTCACCACCTCCGCGATTGCCAACGTCACCCTCGACGATGCGGGCAAAGGGGTATTCAACTGGCAAATGAGTCCGTGCAACCTGAAGATGGCAAAAGCTATCTGACGTGACGAATGATCTGGCGGGTAGCCTGTGCCACCCGCCTGCCTGTCAGGGCAGCTCCGGTGGCTGCCACTCTTCAACTTCAATCAACACCAGCAGCGCGGCATCTCCGCCGTACTCTTTTGGCGCCTGATGAAAAGCCATCACGTGTGGATGCTGAGCCAGCCACAACGGCGTTTGCTGTTTGAGAATATGCTTTCCATGGCCGTGCATCACACAGGTGCAGAACACGTGCTCGCGACGACACGCGGCAATGAGCGCGCCCAGCTCCTGTTTCGCCTGCATTTGCGTCAGGCCATGCAGATCGAGAAACAGCTCCGGCGAATAATCTCCGCGACGTAACTTTTTCAGCTCAAAATGGCTGACATCTTCCCGCACATATTTCACTGCCCCCTGCGTGTTCAGCAGCGGCTGAAATTCGTCTGAAAAATAGTGGCTGTTATCCGCCTGTTCCTGCAGCAGCCGTTTGACCGGCACTTCAGTCACTTTTTTGCGGATCGGGCGATGGACAATGGTGTCCTGGGTGATTTTGCGCGTCCCGCTCATGAGCTGGCGAAACAGCGTCTGATCCTCCTCGCTAAGCGGCATTTTCTTTTTCATTAGTCCGTCTCATCTCTTATTTCCCTTAGTTTACCTGAGGGAGGCGCAAGCAAAACGCATTTTTTCACCTCTCCCACGCCGTCCCGATGCTGATTTATCGCCGTCTTCATGGCAAACTAGCCGCCGAAAATTATGCAAGCATGCCCTGGAGAGAATAATGGATAAAATATTTGTCGATGAAGCAGTAAACGAACTGCATACCATTCAGGACATGTTGCGTTGGTCCGTCAGTCGTTTTAGCGCCGCCAACATCTGGTACGGCCATGGAACGGACAACCCGTGGGATGAGGCGGTTCAGCTGGTGCTGCCATCCCTGTATCTGCCGCTGGATATCCCTGAAGACATGCGCACCGCGCGTCTGACCTCCAGCGAAAAACACCGTATCGTTGAGCGCGTGATTCGCCGCGTCAACGAGCGTATCCCGGTCGCCTATCTCACCAATAAAGCCTGGTTCTGCGGTCACGAATTTTACGTTGATGAACGTGTGCTGGTGCCGCGCTCGCCGATTGGCGAACTGATCAACAACCACTTTGCAGGCCTGATCGACCACCAACCGCAGCACATTCTGGATATGTGTACGGGCAGCGGCTGTATCGCGATTGCCTGCGCGTATGCCTTCCCGGAAGCGGAAGTGGATGCGGTTGATATCTCCGCCGACGCGCTGGCCGTTACCGAACACAACATCGAAGAGCACGGTTTGATTCACCACGTGACGCCGATCCGCTCCGACCTGTTCCGCGACCTGCCAAAACTGCAATACGATCTGATTGTCACCAATCCGCCGTACGTGGATGCAGAAGACATGTCCGATCTGCCGAATGAATATCGCCACGAGCCGGAACTCGGTCTGGCCTCAGGTTCTGACGGCCTGAAACTGACGCGCCGCATTCTGGCCTGCGCGCCGGATTATCTGACTGACGACGGCATTCTGATTTGTGAAGTCGGTAACAGCATGGTACATCTGATGGAGCAGTACCCGGACGTGCCATTCACCTGGCTTGAATTCGACAACGGTGGTGAAGGCGTCTTCATGCTGACCAAAGCGCAGCTCATCGCCGCGCGTGAACACTTCAGCATTTACAAAGATTAATCCAACGGGCTTCGGCCCGTTTCACATTGCTCAAACACAGAACAACGACAATGGAGCCGTGATGGCAGGAAACAGTATTGGACAATTATTCCGTGTAACGACTTTCGGCGAATCACACGGTCTGGCGCTGGGTTGCATCGTCGACGGCGTGCCACCTGGTATCGAACTGACCGAAGCGGATTTACAGCACGATCTCGATCGCCGCCGTCCGGGCACTTCGCGCTACACCACGCAGCGTCGCGAGCCGGATCAGGTCAAAATTCTCTCCGGTGTCTTTGAAGGCCGCACTACCGGCACCAGCATTGGTCTGTTGATTGAAAATACCGATCAGCGCTCGCAGGACTACGGCGCCATCAAAGATGTTTTCCGCCCCGGTCATGCCGATTACACCTACGAACAAAAATACGGTTTTCGCGACTATCGCGGCGGCGGGCGCTCATCGGCGCGTGAAACAGCCATGCGCGTAGCGGCGGGCGCTATCGCTAAAAAATATCTGGCGCAAAAATTTGGCATCGTGATTCGCGGCTGCCTGACCCAGATGGGTGACATTCCGCTGGCGATCAAAGACTGGGATCTGGTTGAACAGAACCCGTTCTTCTGCGCGGATGCCGACAAAATTGACGCACTGGACGAACTGATGCGCGGCCTGAAAAAAGAGGGCGACTCCATCGGCGCGAAAGTGACCGTCGTGGCTGACGGCGTTCCGCCGGGCCTGGGCGAGCCGGTCTTCGATCGCCTGGATGCAGATATCGCCCACGCGATGATGAGCATCAATGCGGTGAAAGGCGTGGAAATTGGCGATGGTTTTGACGTGGTGGCGCTGCGCGGCAGCCAGAACCGCGACGAAATCACGAAAGAGGGTTTCCAGAGCAATCATGCGGGCGGCATTCTGGGCGGCATCAGCAGTGGTCAGCAGATTGTGGCCAACATCGCGCTGAAACCGACCTCCAGCATTACCGTACCGGGGCGCACCATTAACCGCTTTGGCGAAGAAGTTGAGATGATCACCAAAGGGCGTCACGATCCTTGTGTCGGTATCCGTGCGGTGCCGATCGCGGAAGCGATGCTGGCCATTGTGTTAATGGATCATTTCCTGCGCCAGCGCGCGCAGAATGCGGACGTGACGACCACCATTCCACGCTGGTAAACATGAAAAAAACCGCTATTGCTCTGTTGGCTCTGCTTGCCAGCGGAGCCAGTCTGGCAGCCACGCCGTGGCAAAAAATCACCCATCCGATCGCGGGCAGCGCCCAGTCGATCGGCGCGTTTGCTAACGGCTGCATCGTTGGCGCGCAGGATCTGCCGCTGCAGTCCGACACCTATCAGGTGATGCGTACCGACCAGCGTCGCTTCTTTGGTCATCCGGATCTGGTGCTGTTTATCCAGCGTCTGGGCAATCAGGTGCATAACCTGGGGCTGGGGACGATGCTGATCGGCGATATGGGGATGCCAGCGGGCGGTCGCTTCAACGGCGGACACGCCAGCCATCAGTCCGGTCTGGATGTGGATATTTTCCTGCAACTGCCGAAAACCCGCTGGAGTTCGGCGCAGCTGCTTAAACCCCAGGCATTGGATCTCGTCGCCCGTGACGGCAAAAGCGTGGTGCCGTCTCTGTGGTCGCCAGATGTCTCCAGCATGATTAAGCTGGCGGCAAAAGATAACGATGTGACGCGCATCTTCGTCAATCCGGCGATCAAGCAACAGCTCTGTCTGGACGCCGGAACGGATCGTGACTGGCTGCGTAAAGTGCGCCCGTGGTTCCAGCATCGCGCGCATATGCACGTGCGTCTGCGCTGCCCGGCCAACAGCCTCGAATGTGAAGATCAGCCGTTACCGCCGCCGGGAGATGGCTGCGGGGCAGAACTCCAGAGCTGGTTTGAGCCAGCAAAACCTGGAACCACCAAGCCTGAGAAGAAGACACCGCCTCCGTTGCCGCCTTCCTGCCAGGCGCTACTGGATGAGCATGTACTTTAATGGATAATTTCGTCGATCTGTTTATGGTGTCACCGCTGCTGCTGGCGGTGCTGTTTTTTGTTGCGATGCTGGCGGGATTTATCGATGCGCTGGCGGGGGGAGGCGGTCTGCTGACAGTGCCAGCGCTGCTGGCGGCGGGTATGAGCCCGGCCCAGGCGCTGGCGACCAATAAGCTGCAGGCCTGCGGCGGCTCGCTCTCTGCCTCCATCTACTTTATTCGCCGTAAAGTGGTCAGTCTTGCCGACCAAAAGCTCAATATTCTGATGACCTTTATCGGCTCCACCAGCGGCGCGCTGCTGGTGCAGCACGTGCAATCGGATATTTTGCGCCAGATTTTGCCAATCCTCGTGATCTGCATTGGTCTCTACTTTTTGCTGATGCCAAAATTAGGGGAAGAGGATCGTCAGCGCCGTCTGCACGGTCTGCCGTTTGCCCTGATTGCGGGCGGCTGCGTCGGTTTTTACGATGGCTTCTTCGGGCCGGGTGCCGGTTCTTTTTATGCCCTGGCGTTTGTGACGCTGGCCGGTTTTAACCTCGCCAAATCCACCGCCCACGCAAAAGTGCTCAACGCCACCTCAAACCTGGGCGGTCTGCTGCTGTTTATCATTGGCGGGAAAGTGATTTGGGCGACCGGCTTTGTGATGATGGTCGGACAGTTTTTAGGCGCGCGCGTCGGCTCGCGTCTGGTATTGAGCAAAGGGCAAAAACTGATTCGTCCGATGATTGTGATTGTGTCGGCGGTGATGAGTGCCAAACTTCTTTATGACAGCCACGGACAGGAGATCCTCCACTGGTTGGGGATGAACTAATGAACAGTACGCATAAATACGAACAGCTGATTGAGATTTTCGACAGCTGTTTTGCGGATGATTTTAATACCCGTCTGATTAAAGGCGACGACGAACCGATCTATCTTCCTGCTGATGCAGATGTGCCATACAACCGAATCGTGTTTGCTCACGGGTTTTATGCCAGCGGTCTGCACGAGATTTCCCACTGGTGTATTGCCGGGAAAGCGCGCCGCGAACTGGTCGATTTCGGTTACTGGTACTGCCCGGACGGGCGAGATGCCACGACGCAAGGGCAGTTTGAAGATGTGGAAGTCAAACCGCAGGCCTTCGACTGGCTATTTTGCGTGGCGGCAGGTTTTCCGTTCAACGTCAGCTGCGACAATCTCGAAGGCGATTGCGAGCCGGATCGTATTACCTTCCAGCGCCGCGTTCACGCGCAGGTGATGGAATATCTTGAGAAAGGCATCCCGGAGCGACCGGCGCGTTTTATCAAGGCACTACAGAATTATTACCACACGCCGGCAATAACGGCGGAATGCTTCCCGTGGCCGGAAGATCTCAACTGAGGAAAAAAGATGATCGCAGAATTTGAATCACGCATCCTGGCGTTAATTGATGACATGGTGGAACACGCCAGTGACGATGAACTGTTTGCCAGCGGTTATCTGCGTGGTCACCTGACGCTTGCTGTTGCCGAGCTGGAAGCGGGCGACGATCACTCACCTGAAGCGGTCCACGCTGAAGTGAGCCGTGGTCTTGAAAAAGCCATTCAGGCGGGCGAGCTTTCTCCACGCGACCAGTCACTGGTGCTGGGGATGTGGGACAATTTGTTCCAGCAGGCTAATCTGAAGTAGTGGCTTTTTGCCCGGTAGCGCCTGCGCTTACCGGGCCTCCAAACCTTATCCTACCTTTTTACCCTTCAGTAATTTTCGCACCCACAGCCGATTTGGGTTCAATCCTGCAAGCGTAACACCGTCCATCGGGATCGGCTCATCGCTCATCTGCGACGCCAGAATTTCAGCGGCCAGCGGCGCAGTACACAATCCCCGCGACCCGAGCGCACCGAGCATAAACAGGTTCGGATAGACGGGAGAACGCACGGCATTCTCTTTGGATTCTGCCAGATCCTGATAGGTCGCAAGCGTCGCGTCGTAGTCCGGTACATTGCCGATCATCGGCAGATGATCGCGGGTGGCGCACCGCACGCCGCAGCGCGCGTCGCTGCCGCTTACGTCCACCTCTTTCGCCCATTCAGCCCCGGGGAAGCAGTCGATCAAGCGCTGGCGGTTTTGCTGCTGATCCGCTTCGCTATAGCAAATGTCCGCTTCGCCGCGATGATAGCTGGCTCCGATGCAGTGATGACCGTTGGTCGGGTTTTGTGGCGTCAGATAGCCGTCGTAACACAAGACCTGACGGAGCTTGCCGAGCTGAGCTGTCGTGGGAATATGGCTCACCTGGCCGCCAACCGGATAGACCGGCAGATTTTCTGTTTGCGGGAAATCGCTGATGCGATGGCCGTTGGTCAGCACCACTCCGGCGTGTCGGGCCTGTGCACCATGGGCAAAACGCAGCTGCCAGTCGCCTTCGATGCGATCCAGGGATTCAAGCTGATGTTCATAATGCACGGTCAGCCCTTGCGACTGGGCCAGCGCAATGGCCGCTGCCGTAAGCTGCGCCGGGCAGAGCCAGCCGCCTTGCGGGTAGTGAATGCCACCGCAGCCCGTCTCCAGGCCACTTAACGCCTGCACCTGCTCGGCGTCCACGGCTTCCGCGATGTGCGCCGGTAATTCCAGGCTCAGCATCTGGTCGATCTTGCGCTGGCTTTTTTCGTCCCAGCCGAGCTGTGTGACGCCGCACCATGCATGGTCAAAGGTGACTGGCAGGCTGTCGTAAAGACGCCGGGCAAAGGTAAAGGCGGCCGGGAAAAACTGGCTAAGTGCCGGATCGTGGGCGGTCAGCAGAGGATACAGCGCGCCCTGGCGATTGCCGGAGGCACCCGTGGCGGGGGCGGTATCAGCGCAGTACAACGTCACCTGCCAGCCGCGCTGGAGCAGGGCAAGCGAAAGCAGTGCGCTGGCAATACCACCGCCAATAATTGCCGTTTCACGTTTTTCCGCACCGCTGCGGGCAAACCAGGGGGTGCGCTCAGGCAGGGGATTATCCTGCTCCATCACGCCTGTCAGCATCTCTCGCTTGCGGCCAAATCCTTTGGTTTTGTACATGGTGAAACCGGCGTCCTGCAAACCACGGCGCACGAACCCGGCGGAGGTGAAGGTGGCGAGCGTAGCGCCAGGACGCGCCAGACGCGCCATCGCCGCGAACAGATGCGGGCTCCACATGTCCGGATTTTTCGCGGGAGCAAAGCCATCCAAAAACCAGGCGTCCACTTTCTGATTCAGAGAATCGTCGAGTTTGTCCGTCAGGTCATTGATGTCCCCGAGCCACAAATCCAGCGTGACTTGACCACCGTCTAACACTAAACGATGACAGCCGCCGATCGGCTGTGGCCACTGGGCCTGCAACTGCTCGGCCCAGACGCGAAGTTCCGGCCAGTGCTGATGGGCCAGGGTCAGGTCGTGGGCGGTGAGGGGGAATTTCTCGAAACTGATGAAATGTAATCTTTGTAGCGTAGCGTCAGGGTGTGCCGCACGGAACTGAACAAACGCCTGCCAGAGGGTGAGGAAGTTTAATCCGGTGCCAAAACCGCTCTCCGCCACCACAAACTGGCTGCGCGGATGGACAGGGAAACGCGCGTTCAGCTGGTTTCCGTCGAGGAAAACATAACGAGTTTCTTCCAGTCCGTTATCATTAGAGAAGTAGACATCGTCGAAATCTCGGGAAACAGGTGTACCCTCAGCGTTGAACTCAAGGTTGGCGGGTTGTATGGCGTTTTGTTTCACGTAAGTTACTCGTCTGACAGGCAGTGGCAGGATCTTAGCGATGTGTGTTCGATGGTGCAAATTTCCACAGAAATTGGCTGATCGGACTTGTTCAGCGTACAAGTGTACGCTATTGTGCGACTCGAAACTTAATATAGTATGACTTACAGAGGTATTGAATGAAACGTGCAGTGATTACTGGCCTGGGCATCGTTTCCAGCATCGGTAACAACCAGCAGGAAGTCCTGGAATCTCTGCGTGAAGGACGCTCGGGGATCACTTTCTCTCAAGAATTCAAAGATTCTGGTATGCGTAGCCACGTGTGGGGTAACGTCAAACTGGACACCACCGGTCTGATTGACCGCAAAGTGGTCCGTTTCATGAACGATGCCTCTATCTACGCTTACCTCTCAATGCAGCAGGCTGTAGAAGATGCTGGATTGAAAGAAGACGTTTATCAGAACAACCCACGCGTGGGCCTGATCGCAGGTTCCGGTGGTTCTTCTAAATCTCAGGTGTTCGGCGCAGACGCAATGCGTAGCCCGCGCGGCCTGAAAGCGGTCGGTCCTTACGTTGTGACCAAAGCGATGGCGTCAGCGGTGTCCGCGTGCCTCGCGACCCCCTTCAAAATCCACGGTGTGAACTACTCCATCAGCTCCGCATGTGCGACCTCCGCACACTGTATCGGCAGCGCGGTTGAGCAGATCCAGTTGGGTAAACAAGACATCGTATTTGCTGGCGGCGGCGAAGAGCTGTGCTGGGAAATGGCGTGTGAATTCGACGCAATGGGCGCACTGTCCACCAAATACAACGAAACGCCAGAAAAAGCGTCCCGTACCTATGATGCGAACCGTGACGGTTTCATCATCGCAGGCGGCGGCGGTATGGTTGTGGTTGAAGAGCTGGAACACGCTCTGGCACGTGGCGCGCACATCTACGCTGAAGTTGTGGGCTACGGTGCGACTTCCGATGGCGCAGACATGGTTGCTCCATCAGGCGAAGGCGCAGTGCGCTGCATGAAGCTGGCGATGAACGGCGTTGATACCCCAATCGACTACCTGAACTCCCACGGTACCTCGACTCCGGTCGGCGACGTGAAAGAGCTGGGTGCTATCCGTGAAGTCTTCGGCGACAACAGCCCGGCGATCTCCGCGACGAAAGCGATGACCGGTCACTCTCTGGGCGCCGCTGGCGTGCAGGAAGCTATCTACTCTCTGCTGATGCTGGAACACGGCTTTATCGCCCCAAGCATTAACGTTGAAGAGCTGGACGAGCAGGCTGCTGGCCTGAACATCGTGACCAAGCCAACTGAGCAGGCGCTGACGACGGTGATGTCCAACAGCTTCGGCTTCGGCGGCACCAACGCCACGCTGGTAATGCGTAAGCTGAAAGCGTAAGTTTTCCGCTGATGAAAAAAAGGAGCCTGATGGCTCCTTTTTTATGCGTTGACAATTGATTGACTGAAAAGGCAAACTTCGGCTTCAACATTATCACTTTGATAATGCGTAAGCGTTTAACGTCAACCAACGCACCTTAATCCTGATCCTCAGGTAGAGGGGGCGTGGCATTTCCCCGCCTTACTCTTCATTTTCGGAGTAATGCATGACCGCAGTAACCCAAGCAGAAAAAACCTCTTCAGCGAATATCTCGCTGTTTCGCATCGCCTTCGCGGTGTTTCTTACCTATATGACCGTCGGCCTGCCGCTGCCGGTAATCCCGTTGTTTGTGCATCAGGAGCTGGGCTACGGCAATACCCTGGTGGGTGTCGCCGTGGGGATTCAATTTCTGGCGACCGTGTTAACCCGTGGCTATGCCGGACGCCTGGCCGATCAGCATGGCGCAAAGCGTTCCGCGTTACAGGGTATGTTCGCCTGCGGGCTGGCGGGTGGGGCATGGCTGCTGGCCGCGCTGCTGCCGGTGGACGCCATCTATAAATTCGCACTGCTGATTGTCGGGCGCTTAATTCTCGGTTTTGGCGAAAGCCAGCTGCTGACCGGGACGCTCACCTGGGGAATGGGGCTGGTCGGGCCGACGCGTTCCGGGAAAGTGATGTCCTGGAACGGGATGGCGATCTACGGCGCACTGGCCGCAGGCGCACCGCTGGGTCTGCTGATCCACAGCCATTTCGGTTTCGCCGCGCTGGCGGGGACGACCATGGTACTGCCGCTGGTGGCGTGGGCCTTTAACGGCACGGTGCGTAAAGTGCCAGCTCACAAAGGCGATCGTCCGTCGCTGTGGAGCGTGGTCGGTCAAATCTGGAAACCGGGCCTCGGTCTGGCGCTGCAGGGCGTAGGTTTTGCCGTAATTGGCACCTTTGTCTCGCTCTACTTCATGAGCCGGGGCTGGGCAATGGCTGGTTTCACCTTAACCGCATTCGGTGGGGCCTTCGTGCTGATGCGCGTGCTGTTCGGCTGGATGCCGGACCGTTTTGGCGGCGTAAAAGTGGCGGTGGTTTCGCTAATGATTGAGACCCTCGGCCTGCTGCTTTTGTGGCAGGCACCGGTGGCGTGGATTGCGTTGCTGGGCGCGGCGTTAACCGGCTGCGGCTGCTCGCTGATCTTCCCGGCGCTCGGCGTCGAGGTGGTGAAACGCGTAGCACCGCAGGTTCGTGGAACTGCACTCGGCGGCTATGCGGCATTCCAGGATATCTCGTACGGTATCACTGGCCCGCTGGCAGGGGTACTGGCGACGTCGTTCGGCTATCCGTCGGTGTTTCTGGCAGGGGCCGTCTCGGCAGTGGTGGGGATAGTGGTAACGGTTCTCGCATTCCGGAAGCAGTAAGCGGCATTGTCGGCTAGCGTTTCGCTTACCCGACCTGCAAAATCCATAATTTAGCAGGTCGGGTGGCGGATACTTCGCCTCAGGCAACCAGCCAGAACAATGCCAGCGCTACCATCAGCGCGATAAACATCAGGCCGGGGCGTGCAGACATCGATTTTATAGTGTCCACCACCGGGGCGAACAGCGGGCTGTAGATTGGCTGAATATTGCGCGCTTCTGGCACACCGCCGTCACGTTCGGCGCGGCGGATAAAGATCTGGTTCAGTAAATCCTGAATCTGGGCGGGGGTCAGTACCGTCTGCGGCGTAACCTGCCAGTTCTGCTGCGCATATTCACGCACCGCTTCAAATTCTCGTGGTTCCAGCGGCTGTTTAAGCGCCGCCTGCAGGGTATGCAGCGTGGGCGCGCTTTGGGTACTCAACGTCTGACGCGCCTGAAGCCAGGTCACCAGGTGGGTAAACTGTTTCGCCGGGATCAACTCACCGGCTTTCACGCCGGAAAGTTCCAGCATGGATTGCCAGATAAGCTTGTTTGACTCGCCCGTGGCAGCAGCCAGCCGGGTGACCATCTGCTTGAGAGTATTATGCTCAGCAGGCTGCAGAGGGCGCTCCGTCGCCGGGCGTTGCTGCGGCTGCGGAATAGAGAGCTGATTGCTCTGTAACAGCGTGAGCACCGTTTTCAGCTGGTCCGGTGTGAGCTGGCTCAGGGCCGTCTGACCAAACTGCTGACGGATAAAATCACTCACCGCCTGACGATTATTCCCCTGGCCTAACAGTTCGGTGAGCTGCGACACCATCTGGCGGGTGGTGTGATTTTGCTGCGCGGTATTCAGGCGCAGATTCAGGTTTTGCTCGGCGGCAGGGAAGTGGCGCGATAACAGCGGCGTGTCGTTTTTCAGCCCCAAATCATGTTTCACTCCCGCCCACACCTCCGCGTTCTGTTGCGACGTAAGCGCAACCAGGCGGGTGATCAGTCGCTCCAGCACCGTGCGCTGCTGCGTCGATAACGGCTGTTCGCCAATGGCGGAAGGTGTTACTGGGCCTTCACCGGGAGGGCGCGGCGGCGTACCTGAAATGGGCTGCATCGTCAAAATCCTTAAAGTCATTACTCACCGTAAACCAGGCAAAGCGTTCGGGTATGCCTGGCGGCGAGATTATGGCACACTTGGCCGGTTAACTTCCTCTCAAACAGGTACTCTGTCGTGAAAATCCTCGTTGATGAAAATATGCCTTACGCCCGTGAGCTGTTTAGCCGCCTGGGCGACGTTAAGGCCGTTCCCGGTCGTCCCATTCCCCTTGAAGAACTCACCGATGCTGATGCCCTGATGGTGCGCTCGGTCACCAAAGTGAATGAGGCGCTGCTGTCGGGTAAAAACGTCAAATTTGTAGGGACAGCGACGGCGGGAACCGATCACGTGGACGATGCCTGGCTGGCACAGGCCGGTATCGGATTCTCAGCCGCGCCGGGCTGCAACGCTATCGCCGTGGTGGAATACGTTTTCTCTTCACTGTTGATGCTGGGTGAGCGCGACGGCTTTGCGCTGAAAGATCGCACGGTGGGTATTGTTGGCGTCGGTAACGTCGGCGGGCGGTTGCAAAAACGTCTGGAAGCCCTCGGTATCCGCACCTTGCTGTGCGATCCCCCACGCGCCGATCGCGGTGATGAAGGCGACTTCCGCACGCTGGATGAACTGGTCGAGCAGGCGGATGTGATCACCTTCCATACGCCGCTGTTTAAAGACGGACCGTACAAATCCCTGCATCTGGCCGATGAGGCGTTAATTCGCCGCCTGAAGCCTGGCACTATTCTGATAAATGCCTGCCGTGGCCCGGTGGTGGATAACACCGCGCTGCTGAAATGTCTGGAAGAGGGGCAGGAGCTGAGCGTGGTGCTGGATGTCTGGGAACCGGAGCCGGATCTCAACGTGGCGCTGCTGAACCGCGTGGATGTCGCTACCGCGCACATCGCGGGCTATACGCTTGAAGGCAAAGCGCGCGGTACGACGCAGGTGTTTGAAGCCTATAGCGCTTTTATCGGCCAGGCGCAGCAGGTGGCGCTGGATACACTGCTGCCTGCGCCGGAATTTGGCCGCATTACGCTGCACGGTCCGCTTGATGAGTCTTCGCTAAAAAGGCTGGTGCATTTAGTGTATGATGTGCGCCGCGATGACGCGCTGCTGCGAAAAGTGGCCGGCATTCCGGGTGAATTCGACCGGCTTCGCAAGAATTATCTTGAGCGCCGTGAGTGGTCCTCCCTGTATGTCATCTGTGACGACGCCGATGCGGCGGCGTTGCTGAATAAACTGGGTTTTACTGCCACGCATAACCCGGCGCGTTAATGTTTTCCTCATGCTCTCTGCCGGATAATCTGGCAGGGACGCAGTTTCATTTCTGGAGTAAACCACCATGTCTGAAGGCTGGAATATTGCCGTACTGGGTGCCACTGGCGCTGTGGGCGAAGCCCTGCTCGAAACACTTGCGGAGCGTCAGTTCCCGGTGGGAGAAATCTATGCTCTGGCGCGCGCCGAAAGCGCGGGCACCTCTCTGCGCTGTGAAGGTAAAACCGTTCGCGCGCAGGACGTAGCTGAATTTGACTGGACGCAGGTGCAACTGGCGTTCTTTGCAGCAGGCGTTGAAGCCTCGGCGACTTACGCTGAAGAAGCGGCGAACGCCGGTTGCCTGGTGATCGACCTGAGCGGTCTGTTTGCCCTCGAGCCTGACGTGCCGCTGGTGGTGCCGGACGTGAACCCGTTCGTGCTGGCCGACTACCGCAACCGCAACATTATTGCTGTCCCGGACAGCCTGACCAGCCAGCTGCTGACGGCACTGAAACCGCTGATCGACGACGGTGGTCTGTCGCGCATTAGCGTAACCAGTCTGCTTTCTGTTTCCGCGCAGGGCAAAAAAGCGGTCGACGCGCTGGCAGGGCAGAGCGCGAAACTGCTGAACGGTATCCCGGTGGACGATGACGACTTCTTCGGTCGCCAGTTGGCTTTCAACCTGATGCCAATGCTTGCCGACCGTGAAGGCAGCGTGCGCGAAGAGCGTCGTATTGTCGACGAAACCCGCAAAATTTTGCAGGACGACGGCCTGATGATCTCTGCCAGCTGCGTGCGTTCTCCGGTCTTCTACGGCCACGCGCAGATGGTGAGCTTTGAGGCTCTGCGCCCGCTGGCGGCGGAAGAGGCGCGCTATGCGTTTGAGCGCGGCGAAGATATCTCCCTCAGCGAAGAGACAGAGTTCCCGACCCAGGTGGGCGATGCGACGGGTAACGCGCGTCTCTCCATCGGTTGCGTGCGTAACGATTACGGGATGCCTGAACAGGTGCAGTTCTGGTCTGTGGCGGACAACGTCCGTTTCGGCGGCGCGCTGATGGCGGTTAAAATCGCTGAGAAGCTGGTGCAGGAGTATCTGTAAGGATGTCTGAAGTGGAGCAAAAGTCAGTCCATAGAATTGCCCTCGGAATAGAATACGACGGCAGCAAATATTATGGCTGGCAGCGTCAGAATGAAGTGCGCAGCGTTCAGGAAAAGCTGGAAAAAGCGCTCTCTCAGGTGGCGAACGAACCGATCAACGTGCTGTGTGCCGGTCGTACCGATGCGGGCGTTCACGGCACGGGCCAGGTGGTGCATTTCGAAACTACTGCGGTGCGTAAAGACGCGGCCTGGACGCTTGGCGTAAATGCGAATTTGCCTGGTGACATCGCGGTGCGTTGGGTCAAAGATGTGCCCGATGATTTTCACGCGCGCTTTAGTGCCACGGCGCGTCGCTACCGTTACATCATCTACAACCAGCGTCTGCGTCCGGCGGTGTTAAGCCAGGGCGTGACCCATTTTTATGAGCCGCTGGATGCAGAGCGTATGCACCGTGCCGCGCAGCAGTTGCTCGGCGAAAATGACTTTACCTCGTTTCGTGCGGTTCAGTGCCAGTCGCGCACCCCGTGGCGAAACGTGATGCACATTAACGTCAGTCGTTATGGCGCGTATGTGGTGGTGGACATCAAAGCGAATGCCTTTGTACATCATATGGTGCGGAATATCGTTGGCAGCCTGATGGAAGTAGGCGCCGGACACCAGCCGGAGAGCTGGATTGCAGAACTGCTGGCAGCGAAGGACAGAACGCTTGCGGCAGCAACGGCGAAAGCGGAAGGGCTGTATCTGGTCTCGGTGGATTATCCGGATCGATTTGACCTTCCAAAACCGCCAATGGGCCCGCTGTTTTTAGCGGACTAACGCAGTTGCAATTAAGGCTTAACAATATGGACTTAATACGATTTCTCATTGATTTCATCCTGCATATCGATGTTCATCTGGCGGAGCTGGTCGCGCAGTACGGCGTCTGGGTGTATGCCATTCTGTTTCTGATTTTGTTCTGTGAAACCGGCCTGGTCGTCACGCCGTTTTTGCCGGGCGATTCGCTGCTGTTTGTCGCGGGCGCGCTCTCTGCGCTGCCGACCAACGATCTCAACGTTCACCTGATGGTGTTGCTGATGATTATTGCGGCTATCGTCGGCGATGCGGTGAACTACACTATTGGGCGGGTATTCGGTGAACGGCTTTTCAGTAATCCGAACTCGAAGATTTTCCGTCGCAGCTATTTAGATAAAACGCACGCGTTCTACGAACGTCATGGTGGCAAAACCATCATTCTGGCGCGTTTTGTGCCGATCGTCCGCACCTTTGCACCGTTTGTGGCAGGTATGGGGCATATGTCCTATCGTCATTTCGCGGCGTATAACGTGATTGGCGCACTGCTGTGGGTGCTGCTGTTTACCTACGCGGGCTACCTGTTTGGCGATCTGCCTATTGTGCAGGAAAATCTTAAGTTACTGATTGTTGCCATTATTGTGCTCTCAGTCTTGCCGGGTGTGATCGAAATTATTCGTCACAAACGCGCGGCGGCTAAGCAAGCGAAATAAAGACGCATTTGCGGTTCGACCACTTTTTTATCCAAAGTTTCGGGCTGTTATGTTTTAATGTGCAACATTCATGGTCTGTTTGCGGCAAAAATGGCATTATGCGCCGCTTACAGCAAAACTGGCATACGACCAGGTTCAGGCAGAAAGGTTATCAATGAGCTGGATTGAACGAATTAAAAGCAACATAGCCCCAACCCGTAAGGCGAGTATTCCTGAAGGGGTGTGGACCAAGTGTGACAGCTGCGGCCAGGTCCTGTACCGCGCTGAGCTGGAACGCAATCTTGAGGTTTGCCCGAAGTGTGACCACCACATGCGTATGTCGGCGCGTAATCGCCTGCATAGCGTGCTGGACGAAGGTTCGCTTGTGGAACTGGGTAGCGAACTTGAGCCAAAAGATGTGCTGAAGTTCCGTGACTCCAAAAAATACAAAGATCGACTGGCTTCTGCTCAGAAAGAGACCGGCGAGAAAGACGCGCTGGTGGTGATGAAAGGCACTCTGCACGAGATGCCGGTTGTCGCTGTGGCCTTTGAGTTCTCCTTTATGGGCGGCTCAATGGGTTCTGTCGTCGGCGCGCGTTTCATCCGTGCCGTTGAACAGGCGCTGGAAGACAACTGCCCGCTGATCTGCTTCTCCGCCTCCGGTGGTGCACGTATGCAGGAAGCGCTGATGTCCCTGATGCAGATGGCGAAAACCTCTGCGGCCCTGGGCAAAATGCAGGAGCGCGGTCTGCCGTATATCTCCGTGCTGACCGACCCAACCATGGGTGGCGTCTCTGCAAGCTTTGCGATGCTGGGCGATCTGAACATCGCTGAACCGAAAGCGCTGATCGGCTTTGCCGGCCCACGCGTTATCGAACAGACCGTTCGTGAAAAACTGCCGCCGGGCTTCCAGCGCAGTGAGTTCCTTATTGAAAAAGGCGCTATCGACATGATCGTTCGCCGTCCGGAAATGCGCCTGAAACTGGCGAGCATCCTGGCGAAGCTGATGAATCTGCCGTCGCCAAGCCCGGACGAGCCGCGTGAAGGCGTGGTTGTGCCGGATCAGGAACCCGAAGCCTGATAACTCAAAAAGGGCAGGGCCAGACGGCGCTGCCCTTTTCACTTATTTGATACACAAGCCATCAGAGCAGTATCAGGGCGTCGCCAACGTAGAGACCGCTTGAAGGCCGAAGTGTATACATAAATGAAAGTGCGTATCATGGAAAAAAATACTCTTCCCCAAGCCACGTCACCCCTGGTCACGTGGCTTTCTTATCTGGAAAATCTGCACAGTAAAACCATCGATATGGGCCTGGATCGCGTGAGCGAGGTGGGTGCGCGTCTTGATGTCCTCAAGCCCGCGCCCTTCGTGTTCACCGTAGCGGGAACGAACGGCAAAGGCACCACCTGTCGCACGCTAGAGTCCATGCTGATGGCCGCCGGTTACAAGGTGGGTGTTTACAGTTCGCCGCATCTGGTCCGCTACACCGAACGCGTGCGCGTGCAGAATAGCGAACTGCCGGAATCCGCCCACACAGCCTCTTTCGCGCAAATCGAAGCGGCGCGCGGCGAGATTTCGCTCTCCTATTTTGAGTACGGCACGCTGTCCGCCCTGTGGCTGTTTAAGCAGGCGCAGCTGGATGTGGTGATCCTCGAAGTCGGTTTAGGTGGACGCTTAGATGCGACTAACATGGTTGATGCCGATGTCGCGGTGGTGACCAGTATTGCACTTGACCATACGGACTGGCTGGGGCCGGACCGCGAAAGCATTGGCCGCGAAAAAGCGGGTGTTTTCCGCGCCAACAAACCTGCCGTGGTCGGTGAACCGGATATGCCGCACACTATCGCCGACGTGGCGAAGGAGAAGGGGGCACAGCTGATGCGTCGTGGCGTTGACTGGCAATATGACGTAACGGGCGACAGCTGGCGTTTTCGCGACGCGCAGGGCGAGCTGGACCATCTGCCGCTGCCACAGGTGCCGCAACCGAACGCGGCGACCGCACTGGCGGCTATCCGCGCCAGTGGTCTGGCGGTGAGCGAACAGGCGATACGAGACGGCATTCAGAACGCGCTTTTGCCGGGGCGTTTTCAGATTGTCAGCGAATCACCGCGTTTGATTCTGGACGTGGCGCATAACCCCCATGCAGCGGCCTATCTTGCTGAGCGCCTCAAATCCCTGCCAAAAACCGGGCGCGTACTTGCGGTTATCGGTATGCTTCACGATAAAGATATTGCGGGCACGCTGGCCTGCATGGAGACTGTGGTCGATTGCTGGTATTGTGCTCCCCTGGAAGGGCCTCGAGGCGCGTCGGCTGAGCAGTTGATGGAACATCTCGCGAAGGGCGAAGCTTATGAAAACGTGGCGCTGGCATGGCGCGCCGCGATGGCGGATGCTAAACCTGAAGATACCGTGCTGGTGTGTGGATCATTTCACACGGTGGCACATGTCATGGAAGTAATGGAGGCGGGGAGAACCGGTGGCAAGTAAGTTTCAGAACCGTTTAACAGGAACCATTGTGCTGGTTGCGCTGGGAGTGATTCTCCTCCCGGGACTGCTCGACGGGCAGAAAAAACATTATCAGGATGAGTTTGCGGCGATCCCGCTGGTGCCAAAACCCGGCGATCGCGACGAGCCAGACATGCTGCCTGCGGCCACGCAGGCGCTGCCCGCTCAGCCTCCTGAAGGGGCGGCGGAAGAGGTGCGCGCCGGTGATGCGGCGGCGCCGTCGCTCGATCCTTCTCGTCTGGCGGCGAGCAACGCCGGTGAGCTGGACCCGGTTCCAGAACCCGTTGCACAACCAAAGCCTGCCGTGAAACCGGCAGAAAAACCGCAGCCGAAACCGCAGCGCGATAAAGCCAGCGAGCAGATCGCCGCCGCGACGGAAGCGCCACCGGAAAAACCGGTTCAGGAAGAGAAGCCTGCGCCAACCGGTAAAGCGTATGTGGTGCAGCTTGGTGCGCTAAAAAATGCCGACAAAGTCAATGAAGTGGTCGGTAAACTCCGCGGTGCCGGATATCGGGTTTACACTTCACCTTCCACCCCGGTGCAGGGTAAAATTACCCGCATTCTGGTGGGTCCGGATGCGTCGAAAGATAAGCTGAAAGGCTCGCTCGGCGAGCTGAAGCAGATTTCCGGGCTGAGCGGTGTGGTGATGAGTTATAGCGCGAACTGACGTGCGCGCATACCCCTCGTCCCACCGGGTGAGGGGATTGCTCCATACGGTCTTGAGGGCCGGGATGAGAGGCGGGAATTCGTCCAAAGAGGCGCAATAACCCAGCGGCGTTGAACATTTTTTCAGCGCCTTTTTTATTTACGCGCGGGAAGGAAATCCCTACGCAAACGTTTTCTTTTTCTGTTAGAATTCGCCCCGAACTGGATGACAGGGCGTTTAATCGTGGGACACATATGGTCTGGATTGATTACGCCATCATTGCGGTGATAGGTTTTTCCTGTCTGGTTAGCCTGATCCGTGGCTTTGTTCGTGAAGCGTTATCGCTGGTGACATGGGGTTGTGCTTTCTTTGTCGCCAGTCATTACTACACTTACCTGTCTGTCTGGTTCACGGGCTTTGAAGATGAACTGGTCCGAAATGGAATCGCCATCGCGGTGCTGTTTATCGCGACGCTAATCGTCGGCGCTATCGTGAACTACGTGATAGGTCAGCTGGTCGAGAAAACCGGTCTGTCAGGAACGGACAGGGTGCTGGGGATCTGTTTTGGTGCGCTGCGAGGCGCGCTGATCGTGGCTGCGATACTGTTCTTCCTTGATACCTTTACCGGGTTTTCAAAAAGCGAAGACTGGAGCAAGTCCCAGCTGATTCCACAGTTCAGCTTCATCATCAGATGGTTCTTTGACTATCTGCAAAGCTCGTCGAGTTTCTTGCCCAAAGTGTAAAACGCTTTGAGATGTGGCTTAACGAGGAAAAGACGAATGTGCGGTATTGTCGGTATCGCCGGTTTCATGCCGGTAAACCAGTCTATTTATGACGCGTTGTCGGTGCTTCAGCACCGTGGCCAGGATGCAGCAGGCATCATCACCATTGATGCCAACAACTGTTTCCGTTTACGCAAAGCGAATGGCCTGGTCAACGATGTATTTGAAGCCCGCCATATGCAGCGCCTGCAAGGCAATATGGGGATTGGCCACGTTCGTTATCCTACTGCTGGCAGTTCCAGCGCCTCTGAAGCACAGCCGTTCTACGTCAACTCACCGTATGGCATCACGCTTGCCCACAATGGCAACCTGACCAACGCGCATGAGCTGCGTAAAAAGCTGTTCGAAGAGAAGCGTCGCCACATTAACACCACCTCTGATTCTGAAATCCTGCTCAATATCTTTGCCAGCGAGCTGGATAACTTCCGCCATTATCCGCTGGAAGCAGACAACATTTTTGCCGCCATTGCCGCGACTAACCGCCAGATCCGTGGCGCGTATGCTTGCGTGGCGATGATTATCGGCCACGGTATGGTGGCATTCCGCGACCCTAACGGCATCCGTCCGCTGGTGCTGGGTAAGCGTGATTTGGGTGATGGCCGTACCGAGTATATGGTCGCCTCCGAGAGCGTGGCGCTGGATACCCTGGGCTTTGAGTTCCTGCGCGATGTCGCCCCGGGCGAAGCCGTCTACATCACCGAGAAAGGTCAGCTGTTTACCCGTCAGTGTGCGGAAAACCCGGTCAGCAATCCGTGCCTGTTCGAATATGTTTACTTCGCACGCCCGGACTCGTTCATCGACAAAATTTCCGTGTACAGCGCGCGCGTGAATATGGGTACCAAGCTCGGTGAGAAGATCGCCCGCGAGTGGGACGATCTGGAGATCGACGTGGTGATCCCGATTCCGGAAACCTCCTGCGATATCGCACTGGAGATGGCCCGTATTCTGGGTAAACCGTACCGTCAGGGCTTTGTGAAAAACCGCTACGTTGGCCGCACCTTTATCATGCCTGGTCAGCAGCTGCGTCGTAAGTCCGTGCGTCGTAAGCTCAACGCCAACCGCGCTGAGTTCCGCGATAAGAACGTGTTGCTGGTGGATGACTCCATCGTACGTGGCACCACTTCCGAGCAGATTATCGAGATGGCGCGTGAAGCCGGTGCCAAGAAAGTTTATCTGGCCTCTGCTGCGCCGGAAATTCGTTTCCCGAACGTCTACGGTATCGATATGCCGACCGCCAACGAGCTGATCGCACACGGTCGTGAAGTGGACGAGATTCGCCAGATCATCGGCGCTGACGGCCTGATTTTCCAGGATCTCAGCGATCTGATTGACGCAGTACGCGCTGAAAACCCGGACATTCAGCAGTTCGAGTGCTCCGTGTTCAACGGCATCTATGTGACCAAAGACGTCGATCAGCAGTATCTCGACTACCTTGACTCGCTGCGTAACGACGATGCCAAAGCCGTACAGATGCAAAACGATCTCGAAAGCTTAGAGATGCACAACGAAGGCTAACGCCCCGGCAAGTGAGGGCGGATGCCCTCACTTGCAACTCCCCGCAAAATCCTGCAAAGTCTGCCCTGAAGCAAGAAAGGGCGAAATCATGAAACAACTCATTGTAGGGATCTCCGGTGCCAGTGGCGCCATTTACGGCGTACGTCTGCTCCAGGTGCTGCGCGACGTGGCGGATGTCCAGACCCATCTGGTGATGAGCCAGGCGGCGCGTCAGACCCTTTCCCTCGAAACCGATTTTTCTCTGCGCGATGTTCAGGCTCTGGCCGACGTGGTGCACGATGCCCGCGATATCGCCGCCAGCATCTCCTCTGGCTCGTTTAAAACTGCCGGCATGGTTATCCTGCCCTGTTCCATTAAAACCCTCTCAGGCATCGTCAACAGCTATACGGACACTCTCGTGACCCGCGCGGCCGACGTGGTGCTGAAAGAGCGCCGCACGCTGGTGCTGTGCGTGCGCGAAACGCCGCTGCATCTCGGCCATTTGCGTCTGATGACGCAGGCGGCGGAGCTGGGCGCGGTCATTATGCCGCCGGTTCCGGCGTTCTATCATCGCCCGCAAACCCTCGACGACGTGATTAACCAGACCGTAAACCGCGTACTGGATCAGTTTGATATCGACCTGCCGGAAGATCTGTTCGCGCGCTGGCAGGGCGCATAACCCGTCGCCCCGTTTGGGTGCATGATAAGCCTGGTTGCCCCTTCTCGGGGCAATTATGCAACCGCGATCATATCCTCGACATTTAATTCCTTTTTTCCCTTTTTCCCCCTCCGGTTCGTTTGGCAGACCTGCTATCTTCACTATTAAGGCAATATCGCAACGTTTTATTAACATATTTAACGTCGATTTTTTGACCAGTCGGCAATATGGCATAAGACCTGCAAGAGAACGCCTGCTATCCAACACACAACACAAACCATAATAAAATCACGACACTTGAGGGTAAATGTATGAAGAAGACGGTTCTGGCTCTGTCTCTGCTGGGGGGATTAAGTGCGGCAGCGAGCAGCTATGCAGCACTTCCTCAGACAGTGCGCATCGGTACAGACGCCACTTACGCGCCATTCTCGTCCAAGGATGCGAAAGGCGACTTTGTCGGCTTTGATATCGATTTGGGTAATGAAATGTGCAAGCGCATGCAGGTGAAATGCACATGGGTGGGCAGCGATTTTGATGCGTTAATCCCGTCGCTGAAAGCCAAGAAAATCGATGCCATTATCTCCTCGCTCTCCATTACCGAAAAACGTCAGCAGGAAATCGCCTTCTCTGACAAGCTCTACGCGGCAGATTCCCGTCTGATCGCGGCGAAAGGCTCTCCGATTCAGCCGACCATCGAGTCGCTGAAAGGCAAACATGTGGGTGTGCTTCAAGGCTCCACTCAGGAAGGGTTTGCTAATGCTGACTGGCGCGAAAAAGGCGTCGATGTGGTTGCCTATCAGAACCAGGATCTGATCTACTCTGACCTCGCAGCAGGGCGTCTGGATGCCGCATTCCAGGACGAAGTGGCCGCCAGCGAAGGCTTCCTGAAACAACCCGCAGGTAAAGAGTTCGCCTTTGCTGGCCCGTCGGTGAAAGACAAAAAATACTTCGGCGATGGCACTGGGATTGGCTTACGTAAAGACGACAAAGAGCTGAAAGCGGCATTCGACAAAGCCTTTGCCGAACTGCGCAAAGACGGCACCTACGACAAGCTGGCGAAGAAGTACTTCGACTTCAACGTCTACGGGGATTGATCGTCACTGACGGGGCACTGCGTCTGCATGATCCAAAATGGTGCAAAAGACGCACCATTTTGGGTTGCTGAGTGCATAGTTAAGCATTTATGATGCAAAAATTTCCATCTGGCGGGCTTTATACTTTGCCTTGCCAGGGGGATTAATGGCACATTAATGGCACTCCCCCGTTGTAAAATCCCGTAAGAAGACAGTCTGTTGAGGATAAACATGAAAAAACTGGTGTTGTCGCTTTCTCTGGTGCTGGCATTTTCCAGCGCTACCGCAGCTTTTGCCGCCATTCCGCAAAAAATCCGTATCGGTACCGATCCGACTTATGCCCCGTTCGAATCGAAGAATTCGAAAGGTGAACTGGTCGGTTTTGACATCGATATCGCCAATGAGCTGTGCAAACGCATCAAAACCCAATGCACCTACGTTGAGAACCCACTGGATGCGCTGATCCCCTCGCTGAAAGCAAAGAAAATCGACGTAATTATGTCCTCACTCTCCATCACCGAAAAACGTCAGCAGGAGATTGCCTTCACCGACAAACTCTATGCGGCGGATTCTCGTCTGGTGGTCGCTAAGTCTTCTGACATTCAGCCAACGCTTGAGTCACTGAAAGGCAAACGCGTGGGTGTGCTGCAGGGCACCACCCAGGAAACCTACGGCAATGAGCACTGGGCGCCGAAAGGCATCGAGATCGTCTCCTACCAGGGCCAGGAAAATATCTACGCTGACCTGACTGCTGGCCGTATCGATGCGGCGTTCCAGGACGAAGTGGCCGCTAGCGAAGGTTTCCTGAAGCAGCCTGTAGGGAAAGATTACAAGTTCGGCGGTCCGTCCATTAAGGACGAGAAACTCTTTGGCGTCGGCACCGGCATGGGCCTGCGTAAAGAAGACAACGAACTGCGCGAAGCACTGAACAAGGCCTTTGCCGAAATGCGCGCAGACGGCACTTACGAAAAACTGGCGAAGAAATACTTCGACTTTGATGTCTACGGCGGCTAATCGCCCCGTTAAATAACGTGCGGCCCCTCCCGCGTTCCGGGAGGGGAAAAGACACGGTGTGACCACTCACGACAGGGCAGGCCTTATGCTGTACGGATTTTCTGGCGTTATTTTACAAGGCGCGCTTGTCACCCTCGAACTGGCCATCAGTTCAGTGGTGCTGGCGGTGCTGATAGGCCTGGCGGGTGCGGGAGCGAAACTCTCAAGTAATCGGGTACTGGCATTAATTTTTGAAGGCTACACCACGCTGATTCGCGGTGTGCCCGATCTGGTCCTGATGCTGCTCATTTTCTATGGTCTGCAGATTGCGCTCAACGGCGTGACGGATGCCGTGGGAATGTCGCAGATTGATATCGACCCGATGGTGGCCGGTATTATCACCCTTGGCTTTATTTACGGCGCCTATTTCACGGAAACCTTCCGCGGCGCATACATGGCCGTACCAAAAGGCCATATCGAGGCAGCCACCGCCTTCGGTTTTACCTCCTCACAAATTTTCCGTCGGATTATGTTCCCGGCCATGATGCGCTTTGCCTTACCGGGCATCGGTAACAACTGGCAGGTGATCCTAAAAGCGACGGCACTGGTGTCCCTCCTCGGTCTGGAAGATGTGGTGAAAGCCACGCAGCTTGCGGGTAAGAGCACCTGGGAACCCTTCTATTTTGCCGTCGTGTGCGGCGTGATTTATCTGGTGTTTACTACCGTCTCCAATGGTGTGCTGCTTCTTCTCGAACGTCGCTACTCCGTGGGTGTGAAGAGGGCTGACCTGTGATTGAGATTATTCAGGAATACTGGAAATCGCTGCTGTGGACCGATGGCTACCGCTTTACCGGCGTCGCGATTACCCTGTGGCTGCTGATTTCGTCAGTGGTGATGGGCGGGATTCTGGCGGTGTTTTTATCCATTGGCCGCGTATCGGAAAACAAATACATTCGCTTCCCGATTTGGCTGTTTACCTATATTTTTCGCGGCACGCCGCTGTACGTCCAGCTGCTGGTCTTTTACTCCGGCATGTACACGCTGGAAATAGTCAAAGGCACCGAAATGCTGAACGCGTTCTTTCGCAGTGGCCTGAACTGTACCGTGCTGGCGCTGACGCTAAACACCTGCGCGTACACCACGGAAATCTTCGCCGGTGCCATTCGTTCTGTGCCTTACGGTGAGATTGAAGCGGCGCGCGCCTATGGTTTCTCATCGGTGAAGCTCTATCGCTGCATTATTATGCCTTCCGCACTGCGTATCGCGCTGCCGGCATACAGCAACGAAGTGATCCTGATGCTGCACTCCACCGCCCTGGCGTTTACCGCGACGGTGCCGGACCTGCTGAAAATCGCGCGGGATATTAACTCGGCGACTTACCAGCCCTTTACCGCCTTTGGCATCGCCGCGGTGCTGTATTTGATTATTTCGTACGTCCTGATTAGCCTGTTCCGCAAGGCAGAAAAACGCTGGTTGCAGCACATGAAACCTACTTCGACGCACTGAGAAAACGATGTCTGAAAATAAATTAAACGTTATCGATCTGCACAAACGCTACGGCGAACATGAAGTGCTGAAAGGGGTATCGCTGCAGGCGAATGCGGGCGATGTGATCAGTATTATTGGCTCATCCGGTTCGGGAAAAAGTACCTTCCTGCGCTGCATTAACTTCCTCGAAAAGCCGAGCGAAGGGTCGATTATCGTCAGCGGGCAAAATATCAACCTGGTGCGCGACAAAGACGGGCAGCTGAAAGTGGCGGATAAAAATCAGCTGCGTCTGCTGCGCACGCGTCTGACGATGGTGTTCCAGCACTTTAACCTCTGGAGCCATATGACGGTGCTGGAGAACGTCATGGAAGCGCCGATTCAGGTGCTGGGCTTAAGCAAACAGGAAGCGCGTGAACGTGCGGTGAAATACCTGGCGAAAGTGGGTATCGACGAACGTCAGCAGATTAAGTACCCGGTGCATTTGTCCGGCGGTCAGCAGCAGCGTGTCTCTATCGCCCGCGCGCTGGCGATGGAGCCGGAAGTTCTGCTGTTTGATGAGCCGACCTCGGCGCTCGATCCTGAGCTGGTGGGCGAAGTGCTGCGCATTATGCAGAAGCTGGCCGAAGAGGGGAAAACGATGGTGGTGGTGACGCACGAGATGGGCTTTGCCCGTAACGTCTCGAACCACGTTATCTTCCTGCATCAGGGCGTCATCGAAGAGCAAGGGCATCCTGATGAGGTGCTGGCGAACCCGAAAAGCCCGCGTTTGCAGCAGTTCCTGAAAGGCTCGCTCAAGTAATGTCGGTGCCCGGTGGCGTTGAGTTTACCGGGCCTGCAAAACGCATATCATCGCCGGGCAAAGACCGTGCCGCCCGGCAATTCACACCGCACCACACTCCAGCCGATACACCCAGTCGTCGTAGCGCACGCCATTAATCTCATAGGCCTTTTCCAGCACCTGAGTACGCACAAATCCCTGCTTCTCCAGCACCCGCACCGAACCGGCGTTATCCGCCAGCACATAGGCATTAATCGCTTTCACGCCCGCCTGGCTGAACGCATAGTCGCACACCGCCCGTAGCGCTTCGCTGGCATAGCCTTTGCCCTGTGCCTGAGGGATCACCGTATAGCCGATATCTGCCTCTTCACGGAATTTCGCGCTGATTTGCAGGCCAATATCGCCGAGCGGTGTGTCGTTGCCGTGGGCGCGAATCACAAAGGTATGGGGCGCAGCCAGGCGAATGGCGAACAGGCGCCGGGTCTCTTTTTCAGGCGCAATGGCCGCCATATAACGCATGATCGCGCGATCTTCGCGCAGGGAGCGGAAGAACGCCCAGTCGGAGGGTTTAAAGGGGGAAAGCTGAAGTCGGGGAGTGGTGATTGTCGCCATAGTGTCGCCATTCTGGGGAGTCTGACGTACGACTCTACCATAAGCGACACGGCAGATTTAACCCACCACATCTCCCAGGGCTTCTTCTAAGTCGTACCAGCGGAAGGCAAATCCCGACGCCTCCAGCCGTTTTGGCAGGGCGCGCTGCCCGCCCAGCACCAGCACTGACGATTCCCCCATCAACAGGCGGATGGCCGTCGCAGGGGCGCGAAGCACCGCCGGGCGTTTCAGGGCGTGGCCCAGCGCATGGGCAAACTGTTCGTTTCGCACCGGGTAGGGTGCAACCATATTGAACGGGCCGCGCAGATCGTTATCCAGCAGCCACAGAATGCCGTTAACCATATCGTCGATATGAATCCAGGCCAGATACTGGCGCCCGTTGCCCATCGGGCCGCCCAGGCCAAGTTTAAACACCGGGAGCATCTTCGCCAGAATTCCGCCCTTCGGTGCTAGCACCACGCCGGTTCTGAGCAGACAAACGCGGGTGGCGTCACTCTGCGCCCCGCAGGCGATTTGCTCCCAGCGGGCGCAGAGTTTGTGGGTAAATTCGTTATGCGGTGGCTCTTCTTCGGTAACGACGACTTCGCCGAGATCGCCGTAATAGCCTGCCGCCGAGCCGGAAATCAGAACCGACGGAGGCGTTGCGCTGGCGTGGAACAGATCGATCAGCTTTTGAGTGGTGTTCCAGCGGCTGTCACACAGCCGCTGTTTCTGCTCTTCGGTCCAGCGTTTGTCGGCGATAGGCTCACCGGCGAGGTTGATGACGGCGTCGAAACCGTCCAGATTCTGCTGTTCAGCCAGCCCTTTCCAGATATCGACGTTATTGCCGAGCACCTGACGCGCTTTATCCGCGTTGCGCGTCACCACGGTGATGTCGTGTTTCAGCACCTGCAAGCGCGAAATGAGATGACGGCCAATCAGGCCGGTACCGCCAGTCACCAGAATCTTCATACCACCTCCTGGAGGCGCTTAGCGTTGCCAGCTTAGGGTCATAGAGACCGAGTCGGCGTAACGCAGCGCGTGAAGTTTGTCGATTTCTACTTCAGCATAAGTGACCCAGTGATGTTCGCGTGCGATATCGAGCACATCCTGAGTTAATTTTTCCAGCAAAGAGAAACGGTTATTCTCAACGTACTTAATGATGTTCTTGGTAATGGTGCGATAGTTCAGGGCGTCGTTGATATCTTCACTGGCGCGGGCCTTGTCGGCCGGGTAGTGAATAACGACATTAATCACGATGTCCTGACGGTTTTCGATCTCTTCGTCTTTGATACCGATAAAAGTGCGTAAGCGTAAGTTTTTTATACGAATAATAGCGTCATGCTGAGACATTGCAGGCTTCCTCTGTTTGTTATTCGCACCATAATACATGAGGATTTTGGGCGCGCCCAATCCGACGGGTACCTAAATTTGCTGAGCCTTCTGCATCGCGCGCTCCGTCGCCGGGCGGGTGCGGATCCGCTCGAACCAGTTGTTCACGGCAGGGTAAGTGGCCAGATCGATTCGCTGACGCAGATGGGCGTTGATCCACGGCCAGCATGCGATATCCGCGATGCTGTAATGATCGCCGCCAAGCCACGGGGATTTTTCCAGCCGCTTGTTCAGCACCCCGTAAAGACGCTGGGTTTCCACCTGATAGCGCTCAATGGCGTAAGGAATGGGCTGCGGGGCAAAATGGTTAAAGTGGTGGTTTTGTCCCAGGCTCGGCCCCAGACCGCTCGCCTGCCAGAACAGCCATTGCAGCGTGTGGTGTCGCTCACGCAGCTCACCGCTCAGCAATTTGCCGGTTTTTTCCGCCAGATAGAGCAGGATCTCACCCGATTCAAACAGGCTCAGCGGCCTGCCGCCATCCACAGGGGAGGTATCGACAATCGCGGGAATTTTATTGTTGGGCGAAATGGCCAGAAAATCAGCCCGGAACTGATCGCCCTTGCTGATATCCACTTTGATAATGCGATAATCCAGCTGAGTTTCTTCCAGAAAGAGCGTGATCTTGTGACCGTTAGGGGTCGGGGCAAAATAGAGGTCTATCATCTCAACTCCTGTCATTAGATTATTTCAGGCCTTAAAAACGAGTATAGGCGCTGCGCATAAATCGTGAGTTTTCATCAAGTGACAGGAACGCAAAGAGATTATATGTTGGATGAAAACCGTTCAGCCGATGAGGATGTTATGAGCCAACCTGCGATTACCCTGTGGTCCGATGCCAACTTTTTTTCGCCGTATGTCATGAGTGTGTATGTCGCGCTGGCGGAGAAGGGGCTGACATTCAACCTCAAAACCGTTGATCTGGATCGCGGCGATCACCTTAAACCGCAGTGGCAGGGTTACGCGCTGACGCGCCGTGTACCGGTGCTGGAAATCGACGGGTTTGAGCTGAGTGAATCCTCAGCCATTGATGAGTATCTCGAAGATCGCTTTGCGCCGCCGGAGTGGGAGCGTATCTATCCCCACGATCTGCAAAAACGCGCGCGGGCGCGACAGATCCAGGCGTGGCTCAGGAGCGATCTGGTGCCGATTCGTGAGCAGCGTGCGACAGACGTGATCTTTGGCGGTGCGAAAATGCCTGCGCTCAACGAAGCGGGTGAGGCGAGCGCCAGTAAGCTCTTCGAAACGGCCACGAAACTGTTGGAACACGGCAACCCGAACCTGTTTGGCGAATGGTGTATTGCCGATGCGGATCTGGCGCTGATGCTTAACCGCCTGGTACTGAATGGCGACGCCGTTCCACAGGCGCTGGCCGACTATGCCTCCTTCCAGTGGCAGCGCGCCTCCGTGCAGCGTTTTGTCGCGCTGTCGGCAAAGCGTGCAGGCTGATAAACCCCGTGGGTTCAGGTATGATAGGGCAGTGATCATTTGAAAGGAGTCACTGATGAAACTCATGTTTGCATCGGATATTCACGGATCGCTGCCCGCGACGGAGCGCGTACTTGAACGCTTTGTGCAAAGCGGGGCGCAGTGGCTGATTATCCTCGGCGATGTGCTTAACCACGGGCCGCGTAATGCGCTTCCTGACGGCTACGCTCCCGCGCAGGTGGCGGACAAACTGAATCAGTATGCGGATAAAATCATCGCGGTGCGCGGCAACTGCGACAGTGAAGTCGATCAGATGTTACTTCACTTCCCGATGACTGCCCCCTGGCAGCAGGTGTTGCTGGGCCAGAACCGCCTGTTTTTGACCCACGGACATCTTTTTAGCCCGGATAATTTGCCGCCGCTCTCGACTGGCGATGTGCTGGTTTACGGTCATACTCATATTCCGGTGGCGTCGAGGCACGGAGATATCGTGCATTTCAATCCTGGCTCCGTCAGTATTCCGAAAGGGGGGAATATCCCCAGCTACGGCATGCTGGAGGAGAATCTATTACGCGTTATCGCACTTAATGATCAGCAAGTTATTGCGCAGGTCAGCATTAATCCGTAAGTTACACCTCAAAAGTCAAACGCGCCAAAAGAGCGCTTAACGAGAAGGGTTCCCGATGGTGGAGCAGAGTCATTTGGCAAGTACAGAGTGGGTTGACATTGTCAGCGAAGACAATGAAGTGATCGCACAGGCGAGCCGCGAGCAAATGCGGGCTGAACGTCTGCGTCACCGCGCAACTTACATCGTTGTTCACGATGGAATGGGCAAGATCCTGGTACAGCGACGTACTGACACGAAAGATTTTCTCCCGGGCATGCTCGATGCTACGGCAGGTGGCGTGGTCCAGGCCGATGAAATTCTGCTGGACTCTGCGCGTCGTGAGGCAGAAGAGGAGCTGGGCATTGCCGGTGTGCCTTTTGCTGAGCACGGTCTGTTCTACTTTGAAGACCCACATTGTCGCGTCTGGGGCGGATTGTTTAGCTGTGTGTCCCACGGTCCCTTCGCGCTTCAGGAAGAAGAGGTGAGTGAAGTAAGCTGGATGACGCCAGAAGAGATCACCGCACGTTGTGATGAGTTCACTCCGGATTCACTGAAAGCTCTGGCGCTGTGGATGAGCCGCAACGCCAAAAACGAGTCCGCAAAACCTGAGAAGCAGGAGCAGGCTGAGTAAACCTCAGCAACTCTCCCGCAAACACAGACTGGAGGCGATCGGTTTCTGATCGCGCCAGTCGCTGTCATTCAAGCGCTCCAGCAGCGCGCGTCCCGCTTCAACACCAATCTTACGATGTGGCACCGCCATCGTCGTCAGCGGCGGCTGACAGACGCGGCTGACGTCGCTATCGCCAAAACCCACCACCGCCAGGTCATCCGGTACTTTGATGCGCCGGCGCTGACACTCATACAACACGCCGCACGCCAGTTCGTCGGAGACGCAGACCAGCGCATCCAGTTCCGGCCAGGCAAGTAAAAACTCCGGCAGCTGCGACGCACCCGTTGAGAAATTCGGCGGCAGTGCGGCATTTATCACCCGATTCGGCGACATATGGTGGCGCAACATCGCCTTATACCAGCCCTGCAGGTGCTGCTGGAAAATCCACTGCTCCTGATTGGCGCACAGCAGACCGATGTTCTGATAGCCGCGCTGAATCACCAGTTCGGTGAGTTCGTACATCGCCGCGACGTTGTCGATTCCAATATTCATATCCAGCGGATCGGCGCGCATCGCCCCCATTTCCATCACCGGTATAGAGGCGTTTTTTAGCCAGTGGCGGACGGTATCCGTGTGTTCCGCGCTGAGCAAAATGGCGGCCGCAATGTTAGAAGCGAGCAGTGTTTCGAGCAGTTTCTCTTCCTGCTCAGGACGGTGCTGAGATTCGGCCAGCATAATCTGGTATCCGGCCGGTTGCAGGATTTGCTGCAGCCCGGCGAACATATCGGAACATCCGTCTTCTGCAAGATTGGGGACGACCATGGCAATGGTCCTGGATGATGCTGACGCCAGCGCACTGGCTGCAAGATTGGGCATATAACCCAGCTCCTGCACCGCTGCATCAATTTTTTCTCGTAGCTTATCGGAAACCTGCTCTGGCGTGCGCAATGCGCGGGACACCGTCATAGTACCCACTCCGGCAAGCTGAGCGACATCAGAGATTGTCACTTTGCCGGTACTACGTCGTTTTCGGGTTAGAGACATACAAATTCCTGGTGACCAGTCGCGTTTTGTTATCTTCCTTCACTTCACGTAAAAATCAGTATACGCCTTAACTCCCTTTTTTTACTGTGATTTAAGGTGCGGTTTGTAATTTGATAGCGCTATCACAAATTTGAACGTTAGAAATTGGTAGCGCTATCTTTGTGATCTTGATCGCAGCTATCCGTGATAGCCTTGCATAAAGTTTGCTCATTGTTGATATCAGGCCGGGAGGAAAACATGCTCAAAAAATGGATACATGATGCAACCATCACCCTGGAAGAGAGCGTTGAAAACTGGCCGCAGGCGCTGGAGCTTTGCGCCAGACCGCTGCTGGAGATGAACGTGATTTCCCCGGATTATGTGACGGCGATTGTCGAACAGCATCATAAGTTAGGACCGTATTACGTGCTGGCACCAGGGCTGGCGATGCCGCATGCGCGGCCAGAAGAAGGGGCGAAAGGGCTTGGCCTCTCATTATTAAAACTTAAGCAGGGAGTCGCATTCGGTGCCGGAGAGTTCGATCCGGTAGATATTATTATCATGCTGGCTGCACCCGATAAACACAGCCATATCGAAATGATCTCCGCGCTGGCCGAGTTATTTTCCAGTGACGATGATTTGGCCGAACTGCATAACGTAAATACGCGGGAGGAAATAAAAGCCATTATCGAACGCTTCTGACGTTATTACCCATTCCGATTAATTAACTCATTACGCTGATGCGTGATGCGGGCGCACTCTACTCAAAAAAGGCATAACAATGAAAATTATGGCGATTTGCGGCTCCGGCCTGGGCAGTAGTTTCATGGTCGAAATGAATATCAAAAAAGTGCTAAAAAAATTAAATATCCAGGCTGAGGTTGAGCACTCCGATCTCTCTTCGGCCACACCGGGTGCTGCCGATGTGTTCGTGATGGCGAAAGACATTGCTGCCAGCGCGAGCGTGCCGGAAAGCCAGCTGGTGGTCATCAACAACATTATTGATATCAATGAACTTGAAGCGCAACTCAGCGCCTGGTTCGCAAAACAATCATCCTGATAACACCCTGTAAACGGTGAGGTGGATATGTTTATAATCGAAACGTTGAATTTCGTTGTTGATATTTTAAAAGTACCCTCAGTGCTGGTGGGCTTAATTGCCTTAATTGGACTGGTAGCCCAGAAAAAACCGTTTTCGGATGTGGTGAAAGGCACCATTAAAACCATTCTCGGTTTTATTGTTCTGGGCGGCGGTGCTACGGTGCTGGTCGGCTCCTTAAATCCCTTAGGGGGAATGTTTGAACACGCCTTTAATATTCAGGGCATTATTCCGAATAACGAAGCCATTGTGTCCATTGCGCTAGAGAAATATGGCGCATCTACGGCGCTGATTATGGCCTTCGGGATGGTAGCGAATATTATTGTCGCTCGCTTTACCCGACTGAAGTACATCTTCCTGACCGGGCACCACACGTTCTACATGGCTTGCATGATCGGCGTGATCCTGACCGTCGCCGGGTTTGAGGGTATCGGCCTGGTCTTTACCGGCTCGCTGATTCTCGGTCTGGTCATGGCGTTCTTCCCGGCGCTGGCGCAACGCTACATGAAGCGCATCACCGGTAATGACGATATCGCGTTTGGCCACTTCGGTACGCTGGGCTACGTGCTTTCCGGCTGGATCGGCAGCAAATGCGGGAAAGGCTCGCGCTCAACGGAAGAGATGAATCTGCCAAAGAACCTCAGCTTCCTGCGCGACAGCTCAATCTCTATCTCGCTGACCATGATGATCATCTACCTGATTATGGCCGTCAGCGCCGGGCGTGAGTATGTCGAAGCGACCTTCAGCGGCGGTCAAAACTACCTGGTTTACGCAATTATCATGGCGATCACCTTCGCGGCGGGGGTGTTCATCATCCTGCAGGGTGTGCGTCTGATTCTGGCGGAGATTGTCCCGGCCTTTACCGGCTTTTCCGAAAAACTGGTCCCGAACGCGCGTCCGGCCCTCGACTGCCCGGTGGTCTATCCCTATGCGCCTAACGCCGTGCTGATTGGCTTCCTGTTCAGCTTCCTCGGCGGTCTGGTTGGTCTGTTCCTGTGTGGGCAGTTTAGCTGGGTGCTGATCCTGCCGGGTGTGGTTCCACACTTCTTCACCGGTGCCACTGCCGGGGTGTTCGGGAATGCTACGGGCGGGCGTCGTGGTGCGATGATTGGGGCCTTTGCCAACGGCCTGCTGATTACCTTCCTGCCGGTGATGTTGCTGCCGGTGCTGGGGGCGATTGGTTTCGCTAACACCACCTTCTCAGACGCTGATTTTGGCGCAGTGGGCATCGTGCTGGGCAATCTGGCGCGCTATCTGTCTCCGTTCGCCATTACCGGTCTCGTCGTTGCGCTGTTCGCCGCGCTGGTGGCCTACAACGTGTTCGCTAAAAACAACTCTGCGGGCGGTAACGCGCAGGAAAACACCGGAGCTAAATCATGAATGTGAAAGAAGTCACCCGACTGGCGCGTGAGATCCGCCTGGAAACGCTCAAATCCTTAACGCAGCTGGGGTTCGGTCATTACGGCGGCAGTATGTCGGTGGTGGAAACGCTGGCGGTGCTTTACGGCGCGGTGATGAAAATCGACCCGGCCGATCCCGACTGGCCAGAGCGCGATTACTTCGTGCTCTCCAAGGGGCACGCTGGCCCGGCGCTTTACAGCACGCTGGCGATCAAAGGCTATTTCCCGGTGGAAGAACTGAGCACGCTGAACCAGAACGGCACGCGTTTGCCGAGCCACCCGGATCGTCTGAAAACGCGCGGCGTGGATGCCACTACCGGTTCGCTGGGGCAGGGAATTTCAATCGCTGGCGGGATGGCCCTATCGCATAAGCTGGCGGGGCGTCCTAACCGGGTGTTCAGTATCGTCGGTGACGGCGAGCTAAACGAGGGGCAGTGCTGGGAAGCCTTCCAGTTTATCGCCCACCACCGGCTGACCAATCTGACCATTTTTGTCGACTGGAACAAACAGCAGCTCGACGGCGAACTGGATGAGATCATCTGTGCGTTCGATCTCGAAGGGAAGTTCCGTGCCTTTGGCTTTGACGTGGTGACGGTCAAGGGGGACGACGTGGCCGGACTGCTGGAGGTGGTTTCGCTGCCGCCTGCCGCCGGTGCCCGCCCGCTGGTGGTGATCCTCGACAGCATCAAAGGGCAGGGCGTGCCGTATCTGGAGCAGCTAAGCAACTCCCACCACCTGCGACTGACGGATGACGTCAAAGCCGCGCTGAATGAGACGATTCGCCAACTGGAGGCCGCACATGATTAAGGTTGCACCCGCAGGACAAAAAGATGCCATCGAGATGCGTAAAGTCTACGCCGGTTTCGTGGCAAACCAGATTGAAGCCGGAAGTGAGATTATCGCTCTCGAAGCGGATCTGATGAGCTCAATGGCAATGGATGGCGTGGCGCGGGATTACCCGCAGCATGTAATTAACTGCGGCATTATGGAAGCCAACGTCATCGGTACGGCCGCCGGGCTATCGCTCACCGGGCGTAAACCCTTTGTGCATACGTTCACGGCCTTCGCCAGCCGCCGCTGCTTTGACCAGCTGTTTATGTCGCTGGATTATCAGCGCAATAACGTCAAAGTCATTGCCTCGGATGCGGGTGTCACGGCCTGTCACAATGGCGGCACCCATATGTCGTTTGAGGATATGGGGATCGTGCGCGGCCTGGCGCATTCGGTAGTACTGGAAGTGACCGATGCGGTGATGTTCGAAGACGTGCTGCGCCAGCTTATCGATCTCGAGGGTTTTTACTGGGTACGTACCATCCGTAAGCAGGCGCCAAGCGTCTATGCACCGGGATCGACCTTTACCATTGGCAAAGGTAACGTCTTGCGTGAGGGGAGCGATATCACGCTGATTGCAAACGGCATCATGGTGGCGGAAGCGCTGGAAGCGGCTCGTCAGCTCGAGCAGGAGGGGGTCAGCGCGGCGGTAATCGACATGTTTACCCTGAAACCTATCGACCGGATGCTGGTGAAAAACTACGCCGAGAAAACCGGGCGGATTGTGACCTGTGAAAACCACAGTATTCACAACGGGCTGGGGTCTGCGGTGGCAGAAGTGCTGGTGGAAACCTGTCCGGTCCCGATGCGTCGTGTCGGCGTGAAAGAGCGGTATGGTCAGGTGGGCACGCAGGACTTCCTGCAGAAAGAGTATGGCCTGACGGCACACGATATTGTCTCGGCGGCGCGAGAGCTGCTGTAATTAAAAAAGGCGACCAGAGGGTCGCCTTTTTGTTGCCCGGTGGTGCAGACGCTTACCGGGCTTACAGAACGTTCAGAACATTACTGCTGTTGCTGTGAAGACTGAATCGCGGTCAGAGCGATGGTGTAGACGATATCGTCAACCAGTGCGCCACGGGACAGGTCGTTCACCGGCTTGCGCATACCCTGCAGCATCGGCCCGATGGAGATCAGGTCGGCAGAACGCTGTACCGCTTTGTAGGTGGTGTTACCGGTGTTCAGATCCGGGAAGATGAACACGGTCGCGCGACCTGCAACCGGAGAGTTCGGTGCTTTGGATTTCGCAACGTCAGCCATCACGGCGGCGTCGTACTGCAGCGGGCCATCGATCATCAGGTCAGGACGTTTTTCCTGCGCCAGACGCGTCGCTTCACGCACTTTCTCTACGTCGCTACCTGCACCAGAGGTGCCGGTGGAGTAGGAGAGCATCGCAACGCGCGGTTCGATACCGAAGGCAATTGCGGAGTCCGCAGACTGGATAGCAATCTCAGCCAGCTGTTCTGCAGTTGGGTCTGGGTTGATCGCACAGTCACCGTAAACATAAACCTGTTCAGGCAGCAGCATGAAGAACACAGAAGAGACCAGCGAGCTACCTGGTGCCGTTTTGATCAGCTGCAGCGGTGGACGGATGGTGTTCGCGGTGGTGTGAACTGCACCAGAAACCAGACCGTCAACTTCGTCCTGCTCCAGCATCAGGGTACCCAGTACCACATTGTCTTCCAGCTGTTCGCGCGCAACGGCTTCGGTCATGCCTTTGCTCTTACGCAGCTCAACCAGACGGGCAACGTAGCTCTCGCGAACCACTTCTGGATCGACGATTTCGATACCTGAACCCAGCTCAACGCCCTGAGACGCTGCAACGCGGGTGATTTCATCTGGGTTACCCAGCAGTACGCAGGTCGCGATGCCGCGCTCTGCACAGATAGCAGCCGCTTTAACGGTACGCGGTTCGTCGCCTTCTGGCAGAACAACGCGTTTACCGGCTTTACGTGCCAGCTCGGTCAGCTGGTAGCGGAATGCTGGTGGAGACAGACGACGGCTACGCTCGGAGGTTGCGGTCAGAGACTCAACCCAGTCAGCGTTGATGTAGCTTGCAACGTATTCTTGAACTTTCTCGATACGCTCATGGTCATCAACCGGGACTTCGAGGTTGAAGCTCTGCAGGCTCAGAGAGGTCTGCCAGGTGTTGGTGTTCACCATGAACACTGGCAGGCCGGTGGCGAACGCACGTTCGCACAGCTTGCTTACGCGAGGGTCCATTTCGTATGCGCCGGTCAGCAGGATCGCACCGATCTCAACGCCGTTCATCGCAGCCAGACAGGCGGCAACCAGCACATCAGGACGGTCAGCGGAGGTCACCAGCAGGGAACCTGCACGGAAATGTTCCAGCATGTGCGGAATGCTGCGCGCACAGAAGGTCACAGATTTCACGCGGCGGGTATTGATGTCGCCTTCGTTAACCACGGTCGCATTCAGGTGACGCGCCATGTCGATCGCACGGGTAGCGATCAGATCGAAGCTCCACGGCACCGCGCCCAGCACTGGCAGCGGGCTGCTTGCGCTCAGCTGAGCAGGGTCCACTTTCACGATCTTCGCTTTGGAAGAGTCGTCGAAAATTTCAGACAGGTCAGGGCGAGTACGGCCTTGCTCATCAACCGGTGCGTTCAGTTTGTTAACGATAACGCCGGTGATGTTGCTGTTTTTCGCGCCGCCGAAGCTGCTGCGAGTCAGCTCAATGCGCTCGTTCAGCTGTTCCGGGGTATCGGTACCCTGAGACATCACGAACACGATTTCAGCGTTCAGGGTTTTGGCGATTTCGTAGTTCAGAGACTGAGCAAACTGATGTTTGCGCGTCGGAACCAGACCTTCAACCAGAACCACTTCCGCGTCCTTCGCGTTCGCGTGGTAGTTAGCGATGATCTCTTCCATCAGCACATCGGACTGATTGCTGGAGAGCAGAGACTCAACGTGGCTCATTTTCAGCGGTTCAGCCGCTGGCAGACCGGAATTCGCACGCACGATGGCGGTGGTCTGGTCTGGCGCATCGCCACCGGCACGAGGCTGGGCGATAGGCTTAAAGACGCTCAGGCGAACGCCTTTGCGTTCCATAGCACGGATAACGCCAAGGCTGACGCTGGTCAGGCCGACGCTGGTTCCGGTAGGGATCAGCATAATAGTACGGGACACGGTTTATCCTCTTTTGGTTACCGCCGCAGTGGGCGGGGTACAAAACAGCACCGCCAGCATTGCTGGCGGTGTGGAATCAGGCAGTCAGACGGTTCGCGTCTTGCGCGATGACCAGCTCTTCGTTGGTTGGGATAACCAGAGCCGGGCGGGTGCCTTCTTTGTTGATGAAGCCAGACTTGCCGAAACGGGCAGCCAGGTTACGTTCGTGATCAACATCGAAGCCCAGAACGCCCAGTTTGCCCAGGGACAGTTCACGAACCATTGCCGCGTTCTCACCGATACCACCGGTGAAGATAACCGCATCCAGACGACCATCCATCAGTGCAGTGTAAGAACCGATGTATTTCGCCAGACGGTGGCAGTAAACGTCCATTGCACGTTTAGCGTCAGCTTTGGTGGTGTAGTTGTCTTCAACGTAACGGCAGTCGCTGGTGACTTCGGTCAGACCCAGCAGGCCAGACTCTTTGGTCAGCATTTTGTTGATTGCATCAACGCTCATGCCCAGGGTGTCGTGCAGGTGGAAGATGATCGCCGGGTCGATGTCACCGGAACGCGTACCCATCACCAGACCTTCCAGCGGGGTCAGACCCATAGAAGTATCAACACACTCGCCGTTGCGGATAGCAGAAACAGAACCACCGTTGCCCAGGTGGCAAGTGATGATGTTCAGCTCTTCAACAGGTTTGTTCAGAATCTTGGCCGCTTCCTGAGTAACATAGAAGTGGCTGGTGCCGTGTGCGCCGTAACGACGAACGCCGTGCTCTTTGTACAGGCTGTACGGCAGGGCATAGAGGTAAGACTCTTCTGGCATGGTCTGATGGAACGCGGTGTCGAAGACAGCGACGTTTTTGTCTTTCAGATTCGGGAAGGATTTCAGCGCTTCCGCGATGCCGATCAGGTGTGCAGGGTTGTGCAGCGGTGCAAAAGAGGCTGCGTCTTTGATACCCTGAATAACGGAATCGTCGATCACTACAGAGCCGGTGTACTTCTCGCCGCCGTGAACTACACGGTGGCCGATCGCAGTCAGCTGAGCAGACAGTTCTGGTTTTTGTGCCAGAATAGTGTTAACGATAAAGTTCAGCGCTTCACTGTGAGCGGCGCCTGCACCTAAAGCCGCTTCTTGTTTGCTGCCGTCCATTTTCCATTTCAGACGTGCTTCAGGAAGATGGAAACATTCGGCCAAACCAGAGAGGTACTCTTCACCGTTGAGCGCATCGATGATGGCGAATTTCAGTGAGGAGCTACCGCAGTTCAGAACCAGTACTAACTTACTCGACATGGAAGTACCTATTATTGATACGTGGCTAAAAAAACGTCAGTGAGTCTCGTAGCGTAGCGCAAGATGACCCAGACATTTATGATTAACATCATGCCAAACGAACTTTCTGGCATGATGAAAGAAATCCATATGATTTTATGCCATTTTGAACGATTTTCAGACAATGGCATAATATGCGATAATTTGACGAGTTAACGATTCTCGTCTAAGGCCCAATCAGGCTGGCACAGAATACCCGATACTGGGTAGCGATGACAAAATATTTTGAACGTTGTCATGGCTTGTTGTGGATTTGCACGAAAATTTTAATTTTTATATGTGAAGTTGAGGTACAGCCATGTCGACACCTGAGAACCCCTCCGTGAGCTTCTTGAGTCTGTTTCGTCGGGGCCAGCATTACGCTAAGACGTGGCCCCTGGAGAAGCGCCTTGCGCCGGTGTTTGTAGATAACCGCGTTATCCGCATCACCCGCTATGCGATCCGTTTTATGCCGCCGATTGCCGTCTTTACCCTGTGCTGGCAAATCGCGCTGGGTGGTCAGCTTGGCCCGGCAGTGGCAACCGCGCTGTTTGCGCTCAGTCTCCCGATGCAGGGATTGTGGTGGTTGGGTAAACGTTCTGTCACGCCGCTGCCACCTACTATTTTACACTGGTTTTATGAAGTGCGCGGGAAACTTCAGGAAGCAGGCCAGGCGCTGGCCCCGGTTGAAGGCAAACCGGATTATCAGGCGCTGGCGGATACGCTCAAGCGGGCTTTCAAGCAACTTGATAAAACATTCCTTGATGACTTGTGATTGATCATCGAAACGGTCACGAAAAGAAGGCACAGTAACCACCAGTTACCGTGTCTTTTTTTTTAGTGCAACGCGCAACAGGAGTCGAAAGATGGAAATGACCAATGCTCAACGTCTGATTTTGTCCAATCAGTACAAGATGATGACTATGCTTGATCCCGACAACGCGGAGCGCTATCGCCGCCTGCAGACTATCGTTGAACGTGGATTCGGCTTGCAGATGCGCGAGCTGGACCGCGAGTTTGGCGAACTGAAGGAAGAGACGTGCCGCACCGTCATCGACATTATGGAGATGTACCACGCGCTGCATGTTTCCTGGACCAATCTGAAAGATGCTCAAACCATTGATGAGCGTCGCGTGACATTCCTCGGTTTTGACGTAGCGACCGAATCGCGTTACCTGAGCTATGTTCGCTTCATGGTCAACACCGAAGGGCGTTACACCCATTTTGATGCCGGTACCCATGGCTTTAATTCCCAGACGCCGATGTGGGAAAAATATCAGCGTATGTTAAGCGCGTGGCACGCCTGCCCGCGTCAGTACCATTTAAGCAGTAACGAAATTCAGCAAATTATCAATGCCTGAGGGGGTAAGTGTGCAGTGTAAAGGTTTTCTGTTTGATCTGGACGGTACGCTGGTGGATTCGCTGCCGGTAGTCGAGCGCTCGTGGTGCCATTGGGCCGACAGGCATGGCATTGACCATCAGGACGTATTGAATTTCATCCATGGCAAACAGGCCATTACCTCTTTACGTCACTTCTTGCCCGGACGAACCGAAGAAGAGATTCAGGCGGAGTTCAAGTATCTGGAGCAGATCGAAGCAACAGATGTCGAAGGGATTGTCGCCCTGCCGGGCGCGCTTGAGCTGCTCAATCATCTTGAGGAGGCGCAGATCCCCTGGGCTATCGTGACCTCAGGTTCGATTCCCGTCGCGCACGCCCGCCATAAGGCTGCCGGTCTGCCGACGCCTGAAGTGTTCGTCACCGCCGAACGCGTGAAGCGCGGGAAACCGGAACCGGACGCCTTCTTATTAGGCGCGGAATTGCTGGGCATCCATCCGGCCGAGTGCGTCGTGGTGGAAGATGCCGCCGCCGGTGTGCTGGCCGGGCTGAACGCCGGTAGCCATGTGGTTGCCGTGAATGTGCCCGCCGGTTCGCCCCGGCTCGACGAGGTCGACTTTGTGCTCACGTCGCTTGCCGCGCTGTCCGTTCACAAGGGCGCAGACGGAAATGTTACCGTCTCCTTAAAAATGTAATCCCATGATTTGGCCCCACATTGTTGGGGCCTTTTTATGGCAAAATTCCACACCCTTTCCCTGACAAGGACATGTTGTGAACGGTGAACTGATTTGGGTGCTCAGCCTGCTTGCTATCGCCATCATTCTCTTTGCAACCGGCAAAGTGCGCATGGACGCCGTCGCTTTACTGGTTATCGTCGCGTTTGTTCTGAGCGGCACCTTAACGCTCCCGGAAGCCTTCTCGGGTTTTAGCGATCCCAACGTTATTTTGATTGCCGCGCTGTTTATCATCGGTGACGGACTGGTGCGCACCGGCGTCGCCACGGTGATGGGGGCCTGGCTGGTGAAAGTGGCGGGCAGCAGCGAAACCAAAATGCTCATCTACCTGATGCTGACGGTCGCCGGACTGGGGGCCTTTATGAGCTCCACCGGCGTCGTTGCAATCTTTATTCCGGTGGTGTTAAGCGTCTCCATGCGCATGCAGACCTCACCGTCGCGACTGATGATGCCGCTGAGTTTTGCCGGGCTGATTAGCGGCATGATGACTCTGGTCGCCACGCCGCCGAACCTGGTGGTTAACAGTGAACTCCTGCGCGAAGGCTATGCCGGGTTTAGTTTCTTCAGCGTGACGCCGATTGGCCTGGTGGTGCTGGTGCTCGGCGTGATTTATATGCTCCTCACCCGCTTTGCCCTGAAGGGCGATAACCAGCATAAACACCGCGATGGCTGGCGCAGACGCACCTTTCGCGATCTGATCAAAGAGTATCGTCTTACCGGTCGGGCGCGTCGTCTGGCGATTCGCCCCGGCTCGCCGCTGATTGGTCAGCGTCTTGACGATCTCAAGCTGCGCGAGCGCTACGGCGCGAATATCATCGGGGTCGAGCGCTGGCGCCGGTTCCGTCGCGTGATTGTGAATGTGAACGGGGTGTCTGAGTTTCGCGCCCGCGACGTTCTGCTGATTGATATGTCGACGGCAGATGTCGATCTGCGTGAGTTCTGCACCGAGCAACTGCTGGAGCCTATGGTGTTGCGCGGTGAGTATTTCTCCGACCAGGCGCTGGACGTGGGGATGGCGGAAGTCTCTCTTATCCCCGAATCGGAATTGCTGGGTAAAACCGTCCGTGAGATCGGGTTTCGTACCCGCTACGGGCTGAACGTGGTTGGCCTGAAACGCGACGGGGTGGCGATGGAAGGGGCGGTAGTGGATGAGCCGCTGCAGCTGGGCGATATCTTCCTGGTGGTCGGCAACTGGAAACTGATCAGCCAGCTTGGGCAAAAAGGGCGTGATTTTGTGGTGCTCAATATGCCCATCGAAGAGAGCGACGCGTCACCGGCCCACAGCCAGGCGCCGCATGCCATTTTCTGTCTGGTGCTGATGGTCGCACTGATGCTCACGGACGAAATTCCGAATCCGATCGCGGCCATTATTGCCTGTCTGCTGATGGGGAAATTCCGCTGCATCGATGCGGAAAGTGCCTATAAAGCCATTCACTGGCCGAGCATTATTCTGATCGTCGGGATGATGCCGTTTGCGCTGGCGCTGCAAAAAACGGGTGGCGTCGATCTGGTGGTGAAAGGGCTGATGGACGTCGGCGGGGGATACGGCCCGTACATGATGCTGATTTGTCTGTTTGTCATGTGCGCCACCATCGGGCTGTTTATCTCTAATACCGCGACGGCGGTGCTGATGGCGCCGATTGCGCTGGCGATGGCTAAATCGATGGGGGTGTCGCCGTATCCGTTTGCGATGATGGTCGCCATGGCCGCGTCGGCGGCGTTTATGACGCCCGTTTCGTCACCGGTGAATACCCTGGTGCTGGGGCCGGGAAACTATAAATTCAGCGATTTCGTGAAGCTCGGCGTGCCGTTCACTATCCTGGTAATGCTGGTGTGCGTGGTGTTGATTCCGGTGCTGTTCCCGTTCTGACCTGTTTGCGCCGGGCGGCGGCTTCGCCTGACCCGGCTGCATTTGCGTATCAGCTGTACACCTGGCAAAGGCTTACAGCGGCGAATCCTGACTGATTTCATCCAGCGACAGATGGAAGCTCGGCACGAATACCTCCATGAAATAATCCATCTCTTCGCTGCGACGCGACTCGAGGGTTTTTTCCAGCCGCGTTTTCGCCAGTAAAAACTCATTATTACCAGCGGAGAGTTCTTCCAGACACTTGAGATAGGCGCACAGGGCATCCGCCTGTTTCACCAGCAATCTTTCCTCTTCCGTGCACTGGTGTTCGTCGATAAGCGGCGCAAAAATATCCCGCAGCTCTTCCGGCACCATATCCACCAGTTTTTGCTGGGCGATCTTCTCGATGGCCTTATATTCCTGCGCAATCTGCGAGTTGAAATATTTAACCGGTGTCGGTAAATCCCCGGTCAGAACTTCAGAGGCGTCGTGATACATAGCCAGCAGCGCGATGCGCTCGGGGTTCACCTGCCCGTTGAATTTACGGTTTTTGATAGCGGCCAGCGCGTGCGCGACCATGGCGACCTGCAAACTGTGTTCAGACACGTTCTCTGTGCGCACGTTGCGCATCAGCGGCCAGCGGTTGATTAACTTCAGGCGGGAGAGATGGGCAAAAAAATGACTCTGACTCATAGATAACCTTTTGTCTTGCACTGCGACAGATTTCATTGTGCGGCGAGGGGAGGCAAGATGCAAATCAGGCTGCCCGTGGCAGCCTGATGGAGGTTTACTGATGATAACCGGAGAGGAAGCGTCCGAACCGGCTGATCGCCATTTCGAGGTCGTCTTCGCGCGGCAGGGTGACGATACGGACGTGGTCCGGCCACGGCCAGTTAAACGCGGTTCCCTGCACCAGCAGCACTTTTTCCTGTAACAGGAAGTCGAGCACCATTTTCTGGTCGTCGTGAATATTGAAACGTTTAATATCGATTTTCGGGAACATATACAGCGCGCCGTTCGGCTTCACGCAGGAGACGCCAGGAATATCGTTAATCAACTCCCACGCGCGGTTACGCTGCTCATACAGACGCCCGCCGGGTACGATAAATTCGCTGATGCTCTGATAACCGCCGAGCGCTGTCTGAATGGCGTGTTGCGCCGGAACGTTAGCACACAGGCGCATCGAGGCGAGCATTTCCAGCCCTTCGATATAGCCTTTGGCGTGTTTTTTCGGGCCGTTCAGAACCATCCAGCCCTGACGGAAACCGGCAACGCGGTAGGTTTTCGACAGGCCGTTAAAGGTGACGGTCAGCAGATCCGGAGCCAGCGTAGCAATAGAGTGGTGTTGCGCCGCGTCGTAGAGGATCTTGTCGTAAATCTCATCGGCAAAGATGATCAGGTTGTGCTGACGGGCGATCTCAACGATCTCCATCAACAGCTCTTTAGAATAGACGGCACCCGTTGGGTTGTTCGGGTTGATAATCACGATACCGCGCGTGCGCGGGGTGATTTTGGCGCGGATATCGTCGAGATCCGGGAACCAGTCGGACGATTCATCGCACAGATAGTGCACCGCTTTGCCGCTGGAAAGGGAAACGGCCGCTGTCCACAGCGGATAGTCCGGCGCAGGCACCAGCATTTCATCGCCGCTGTTAAGCAGAGCCTGCATCGCCTGGACGATCAGTTCAGAAACGCCGTTACCAATATAGATATCTTCAACGGTGACATCGCGCATCCCACGGGCCTGATAGTGCTGCATGATGGCCTTACGGGCGGAGTAGAGTCCTTTAGAATCACAGTAGCCTTGCGCCGTCGGCAGGTTACGGATCACATCAACGAGGATTTCATCCGGCGCGTCAAAGCCAAAGGGCGCGGGGTTACCAATGTTGAGTTTCAGGACTTTGTTGCCTTCCTCTTCAAGGCGCTTAGCCTCTTTAAGTACCGGACCGCGGATGTCGTAACAGACGTTATCTAATTTGCTGGATTTTTCGATAGGGGACATGAATCGTTAACCTTTTAGCTGTTATTGCCACTCCCTGCCGTGGAAGTCAGCACGGAACAATGTACTCCCACCGCGCTGCGTTTTGAAGGGTGTACAGAAGAAGATTTTGCCGGGATGCGAAAATAAGAGGTAATCTTTTTAACTGCCAGAGGGGGGATTTGGTCGTGTAAAGCATTGCGTTGACAGGCAAGTGCAGTCTATTATCTCGCGCCAGGTGGTTTTTAATGTATTTTACCCTGCCAAAAACCGCTGTACGACAGATAAACGATGAGATCGCAATGATTTCTCCCGGTGACCTTTCGTAAAACCGGAATGCTTCTTAATATCTTTGGTGAATGATGGATTCGGCCAGAGGTTGCGCGTGTGAAAATATTGTTAAGCAATATTAATGGATAAACCTAATCTACATTAATGTTTATTTATTAATGATGCCTAAATCTTAACTTTCGTTAATTTTAATAAAATTAGTTTAGCCGTTAATCAACATGGATTAATCAGTAATGGTGTAATAATACTTATAAATAAAGTGGATTTGGGTTAAGATGTTGTCTCAGGAAAAGAGAGGAATGTTTACATTACTGTGTATTTTGCCTCGATTTTTCTGTATTAGTTGATTGTTATTGTTAGAATTATCTCTACTATACTGGATAGGCAACACCTTTACTGCTGTGCCCGTGTTGCGAGTAAAAGAGTGATGATGAGTAAGTTCTTTAATGGAATTTACTGAAATCAGCAAAATCTAAAAATATCCTGAACATTTAAGAGAATAAAAATATCGTCATGGAACGTTGTTTCTGACTTCTGCTATACACCAGCCAATAACTATCTGTCAGGTAGTCTGCCGGTCGGCAGCTCCGCACGAGCAACTTGTAAGTGAATAGATATGATAAATGCAAATCGTCCGATACTAAATCTCGATCTCGATCTGCTGAGAACGTTTGTTGCGGTCGCTGATCTCAACACCTTTGCAGCCGCTGCTGCCGCTGTCTGCCGTACGCAATCGGCGGTCAGCCAACAGATGCAGCGACTGGAGCAACTGGTGGGCAAAGAACTCTTTGCACGCCACGGTCGTAATAAACTGTTAACTGAGCACGGGATCCAGTTACTGGGTTACGCCAGGAAGATTTTACGCTTCAACGATGAAGCATGTATGTCATTAATGTTTAGCAATCTTCAGGGCGTTTTAACGTTAGGCGCTTCTGATGAATCTGCTGATACGATATTGCCGTTTTTACTTAATCGGATCAGTTCGGTTTATCCGAAGCTTGCGCTGGATGTCAGCGTAAAACGAAATGCCTTCATGATTGATATGCTTAAAGACCATGAAGTTGATCTGGTTGTTACCACGCACTGTCCTGGACAATTTGATTGTCTGACATTGCGAACGTCGCCAACGCACTGGTATTGCGCGGCAGAATATGTGCTGCAAAAAGGCGAGCCTATTCCGCTGGTATTGCTGGACGACCCTAGTCCGTTCCGCGATATGGTGTTGTCGGCTCTGAATGAAGCGAATATTCCGTGGCGTTTAGCGTACGTGGCCTCCACATTACCTGCAGTGCGTGCCGCCGTTAAAGCCGGCCTTGGTGTGACCGCTCGCCCTGTTGAGATGATGAGCCCGGATTTACGCGTCTTAGGTAAATCTAATGGTTTACCTGCGCTGCCGGACACGGAATATCTGCTTTGCCATAACTCATCCAGCAACAACGAGCTGGCAAAAATCGTGTTTGAAGCGATGGTGAACTACCACAACCCGTGGCAATTCGAAAATGTTACTCCCGAAGGGGGGGGCGATTCCCTGGTGGTTGAAGGGGATTTTGAGTGATCCCGATCCGATAATTGTCGTAACAATTTGTAAGTGTAAAAAAGAACCACTCGTGCGGTATTTCCGCGGAGTGGTTTTTTTTTGACAACAATAGCGCCATACTCTTTGAGGTTATTGTAAATAAGTCTTAATTATCATCGCGATGTATGGTTCTGCTCGATTTTTGAACGTAATGCGTTTTGTTATCTTCTCTGCGGCACTGATGTTAAAAAACCAGCAAAAATGTTGCCGTTTTTTTGATTGGATTAACAAAAGCGTGTCTCAGATCAAGAAAATACTCCCATTTGGGGGGAGGAATCAGCAGCAAATCCTGTCAAAATAGGAGGGTAATATTTCTTTTACTTCAAAACGGACACGATTCAACAGCATGCAGTTGACGTAAAGTCATCGACCCACCAGGGTTAAAGGGCATGAAATGTTAATGAGAATCGATCTATGTGATTTAATGTGAAGAAACCTTTGTTAAAGTTGACAAAAGGTTATAGAAAGGAGTAAAAAACCACATCATTTTGCTGTCTATGTCTCATTTCTGACAGTCGGTGTAAGGTTATTTGTTCCTCCCCATGAATCGATGTGATGTCCATCTGCCAGCAAGAGCAGAGCTGTAGATATCACTTTTGATGAGTAAGCAATGAGTATGTCAACATCCACAGAAGTCGTCGCTCATCACTGGGCATTCGCAATCTTTCTTATTGTTGCCATTGGCCTGTGCTGCCTGATGTTAATCGGCGGCTGGTTCCTGGGCGGTCGCGCCCGCGCAAGGCACAAAAACACCCCATTTGAATCGGGTATCGATTCGGTAGGTACTGCTCGCTTACGCCTGTCCGCCAAGTTCTATCTGGTGGCCATGTTCTTCGTCATTTTCGACGTTGAAGCGCTCTACCTGTTCGCATGGTCAACGTCTATCCGCGAAAGTGGATGGACTGGCTTTGTCGAAGCCGCAATTTTCATTTTAGTGCTACTGGCCGGTCTGGTGTACCTGGTGCGCATCGGCGCGCTGGACTGGACACCTGTGCGTTCACGCCGTGAACTGGTTAATCCGGAAAACAGTAACTCTAATCGTCAGCAGTAACAGCGAGGCAATAAGATGGATTATACGCTCACCCGCATAGATCCTAACGGTGAGAATGACCGTTACCCCCTGCAAAAACAGGAGATCGTAACCGACCCCCTGGAGCAAGAAGTCAACAAAAGCGTGTATATGGGCAAGCTCGAACATGCCATGCACGATATGGTCAACTGGGGTCGTAAGAACTCCATCTGGCCATACAACTTTGGTCTTTCTTGCTGCTACGTTGAAATGGTGACGTCATTCACTGCGGTGCATGACGTTGCGCGTTTTGGTGCCGAGGTACTGCGTGCTTCCCCTCGTCAGGCTGACCTGATGGTGGTGGCCGGAACCTGCTTCACCAAAATGGCGCCAGTCATTCAGCGTCTTTATGACCAGATGCTCGAGCCGAAGTGGGTTATCTCCATGGGTGCCTGTGCAAACTCGGGTGGTATGTACGACATTTATTCCGTTGTGCAAGGCGTCGATAAGTTTATCCCGGTGGATGTTTACATCCCTGGCTGCCCGCCGCGTCCGGAAGCTTACATGCAGGCGCTGATGCTGCTGCAGGAGTCGATCGGTAAAGAACGCCGTCCGCTTTCCTGGGTCGTGGGCGACCAGGGCGTGTACCGCGCCAATATGCAGTCTGAGCGCGAGCGTAAACGCGGAGAACGTATTGCAGTCACCAATCTGCGTACGCCTGACGAAATTTAATTTGCGCCTGTGGGCCTGGGGCAAACCTTCGCATATCACTATACAAATAGCGCGAAGCCAGGCTTAACAGTCACCACGGACCATTTGCAATGGTGAACAATATGACCGACTTAACCGCGCAAGATGCCGCATGGCAAACCCGGGATCATCTCGATGACCCGGTCATTGGCGAACTGCGCAACCGTTTTGGGCCGGATGCCTTTACTGTTCAGGCCACCCGCACCGGGGTACCCGTTGTTTGGGTGAAGCGTGAGCAATTGCTGGAAGCAGTTGATTTCTTAAAGAAATTACCTAAACCTTACGTCATGCTGTTTGACTTACACGGCATGGATGAGCGTCTTCGCACCCACCGTCACGGTTTACCCGCGGCGGATTTTTCCGTTTTCTACCACCTGATCTCAATAGACCGCAACCGGGATATCATGCTCAAGGTGGCATTGTCTGAAAACGACATGCATCTGCCGACGCTCACCAAACTTTTCCCTAACGCCAACTGGTATGAGCGTGAAACCTGGGAAATGTTCGGCATGACCTTCGATGGCCACCCGCACCTGACGCGCATCATGATGCCGCAGACCTGGACCGGCCACCCGCTGCGTAAAGACTATCCGGCGCGCGCCACCGAATTCGATCCGTTTGAGCTGACCAAAGCCAAACAGGATCTGGAGATGGAAGCGCTGACTTTCAAGCCGGAAGACTGGGGCATGAAGCGCGGTACCGACAACGAGGACTTCATGTTCCTCAACCTCGGTCCAAACCACCCGTCTGCGCACGGTGCGTTCCGTATTATTCTTCAGCTTGACGGCGAAGAGATTGTCGACTGCGTGCCTGATGTCGGTTACCACCACCGTGGTGCTGAGAAGATGGGCGAGCGTCAGTCCTGGCACAGCTACATTCCGTACACCGACCGTATCGAGTACCTCGGCGGCTGCGTGAACGAAATGCCTTATGTGCTGGCCGTTGAGAAACTGGCGGGTATCACCGTACCGGATCGCGTTAACGTTATCCGCGTGATGCTGTCAGAACTGTTCCGTATCAACAGTCACCTGCTCTACATCTCCACGTTCATTCAGGACGTCGGGGCGATGACGCCGGTGTTCTTCGCGTTTACCGACCGTCAGAAAATCTACGATCTGGTTGAAGCAATTACGGGTTTCCGTATGCACCCGGCCTGGTTCCGTATTGGCGGCGTGGCACACGACCTGCCGCGCGGATGGGATCGTCTGCTGCGCGAATTCCTCGACTGGATGCCGAAGCGTCTGGCCTCTTACGAGAAAGCCGCGCTGCGTAACACCATCCTGATTGGCCGTTCCAAAGGCGTGGCCGCTTACGGCGCGAAAGAAGCGCTGGAGTGGGGCACCACCGGTGCTGGCCTGCGTGCGACGGGTATTGATTTCGACGTGCGTAAAGCCCGTCCATACTCTGGCTACGAAAACTTCGACTTCGAAGTCCCGGTTGGCGGCGGTGTATCCGACTGCTACACCCGCGTGATGCTGAAAGTCGAAGAGCTGCGCCAGAGTCTGCGCATCCTTGAGCAGTGCCTCAACAACATGCCGGAAGGCCCGTTCAAAGCGGATCACCCGCTGACAACGCCGCCACCGAAAGAGCGCACGCTGCAACATATCGAAACCCTGATCACTCACTTCCTGCAGGTTTCCTGGGGCCCGGTCATGCCGGCCAACGAATCCTTCCAGATGATTGAAGCGACCAAGGGTATTAACAGTTACTACCTGACCAGTGACGGCAGCACCATGAGCTATCGTACGCGTATCCGTACGCCGAGCTATGCGCACCTGCAGCAGATCCCGTCAGCCATTCGCGGCAGTTTGGTCTCCGACCTGATTGTGTATCTGGGTAGTATCGATTTTGTTATGTCAGATGTGGACCGCTAATTATGCACGAGAATCAACAACCACAAACCGAGGCTTTTGAGCTGAGTGCGGCAGAACGTGCGGCAATTGAGCACGAAATGCACCACTACGAAGACCCGCGTGCGGCATCCATTGAAGCGCTGAAAATCGTCCAGAAACAGCGTGGTTGGGTACCTGATGGCGCGATCTATGCGATCGCCGACGTGCTGGGTATCCCGGCAAGCGACGTGGAAGGGGTGGCAACATTCTACAGCCAGATCTTCCGCCAGCCGGTGGGCCGTCACGTAATTCGCTATTGCGACAGCGTCGTTTGCCATATCACCGGTTATCAGGGCATCCAGGCTGCACTCGAGAAGAAACTCGATATCAAGCCAGGACAGACGACCTTTGACGGTCGTTTCACGCTGCTGCCAACCTGCTGCCTGGGTAACTGCGACAAGGGTCCGAGCATGATGATTGATGAGGACACTCACAGCCATCTGACGCCGGAAGCAATTCCTGACCTGCTGGAGCGGTACAAATGAAAACAGTCATTCGCACTGCTGAAACCCATCCGCTGACCTGGCGTCTGCGCGATGACAAACAGCCAGTTTGGCTCGAAGAATACCAGAGCAAAAACGGTTACGAAGGGGCGCGTAAAGCGCTCTCGGGCATGGCGCCAGATGAGATCGTTAACGCGGTTAAAGATTCCGGCCTGAAAGGGCGCGGCGGTGCAGGCTTCTCCACCGGTCTTAAGTGGAGCCTGATGCCGAAAGACGAATCCATGAACATCCGTTACCTGCTGTGTAACGCCGATGAAATGGAGCCAGGCACCTATAAAGACCGCCTGCTGATGGAGCAGCTGCCGCACCTGCTGGTGGAAGGCATGCTGATCTCCGCGTTCGCGCTGAAAGCCTATCGTGGTTACATCTTCCTGCGCGGCGAGTACATCGAAGCGGCAGAGCACCTGCGCCGCGCGATTGCAGAAGCGACCGAAGCGGGCCTGCTGGGCAAAAACATTCTCGGCACCGGTTTTGATTTTGAGCTGTTCGTGCACACGGGCGCAGGGCGTTATATCTGTGGTGAAGAGACCGCACTGATTAACTCCCTCGAAGGCCGCCGCGCGAACCCACGCTCCAAGCCGCCATTCCCGGCAAGTTCCGGCGTCTGGGGTAAACCGACCTGTGTCAACAACGTCGAAACCCTGTGTAACGTACCGGCTATTCTCGCCAACGGCGTGGAGTGGTATCAGAACATTTCGACCAGCAAAGACGCGGGCACCAAGCTGATGGGCTTCTCCGGCCGCGTCAAAAACCCTGGCCTTTGGGAGCTGCCGTTCGGTACTACCGCACGCGAAATCCTCGAAGACTATGCGGGCGGGATGCGCGATGGCCTGAAATTTAAAGCCTGGCAACCGGGTGGGGCAGGGACCGACTTCCTGACCGAAGCCCACCTCGATCTGCCAATGGAATTTGAAAGCATTGGTAAAGCAGGCAGCCGTCTGGGTACGGCGCTGGCGATGGCCGTTGACCATGAAATTGGCATGGTGTCGCTGGTGCGTAACCTGGAAGAGTTCTTCGCGCGCGAATCCTGCGGCTGGTGTACGCCATGCCGTGATGGTTTGCCATGGAGCGTGAAAATTCTGCGCGCTATCGAGCGCGGCGAAGGCCAGCCGGGCGATATCGAGACACTTGAGCAACTGTGTCGATTCCTCGGTCCGGGCAAAACCTTCTGTGCCCACGCACCAGGTGCCGTTGAGCCATTGCAGAGCGCGATTAAATATTTCCGCGACGAATTCGAAGCAGGCATCAAGCAGCAGTTCAGCAATACCCATTTGATTAATGGTATTCAGCCGAACCTGCTGAAAGCGCGCTGGTAGCGATACTGAATTTTGATTAACGCTCAGTCTCTGACTGAGCCAACTGGAAGCATGCTAATGGCTACGATTCATGTAGACGGCAAAGAATACGAGGTCAACGGGGCCGACAACCTGCTAGAAGCTTGTCTGTCTCTCGGCCTTGATATTCCGTATTTTTGCTGGCATCCGGCGCTGGGCAGCGTCGGTGCTTGCCGCCAGTGTGCGGTGAAGCAATATCAAAACGCGGAAGACACGCGTGGGCGCCTGGTGATGTCCTGTATGACACCAGCGACCGAAGGCACCTTTATTTCGATTGAAGACGAAGAAGCGAAACAGTTCCGCGAGAGCGTCGTGGAATGGTTGATGACCAACCACCCGCACGACTGTCCGGTTTGTGAAGAGGGCGGTAACTGCCATCTTCAGGATATGACCGTGATGACCGGTCATAGCTTCCGTCGCTATCGCTTTACCAAACGTACCCACCGTAATCAGGACCTGGGGCCGTTCATCTCTCACGAAATGAACCGCTGCATCGCCTGCTATCGCTGCGTGCGTTACTACAAAGATTACGCAGACGGTCAGGATCTGGGCGTGTATGGCGCACATGACAACGTCTACTTTGGTCGTCCGGAAGACGGTACGCTTGAAAGCGAATTCTCCGGCAACCTGGTAGAAATCTGCCCGACGGGCGTCTTCACCGATAAAACGCACTCCGAGCGTTACAACCGTAAGTGGGACATGCAGTTTGCACCAAGCATCTGCCAGCAGTGTTCCCTTGGCTGTAACACCAGCCCGGGCGAGCGCTATGGTGAACTGCGTCGTATCGAAAACCGTTACAACGGTACCGTAAACCACTACTTCCTCTGCGACCGTGGTCGTTTCGGCTATGGCTATGTGAACCTGAAAGACCGTCCGCGTCAGCCGGTTCAGCGTCGTGGCGATGACCTGATCACCCTCAACGCTGAACAAGCAATGCAGGGCGCGGCGGATATTCTGCGCCAGTCGAAGAAAGTGATCGGTATCGGCTCCCCGCGCGCCAGCGTCGAAAGCAACTTTGCGCTGCGTGAGCTGGTGGGTGCGGATAACTTCTACACCGGTATCGCCAACGGCGAGCAGGAACGTCTGCAGCTGGTGCTGAAAGTGCTGCGTGAAGGCGGTATTCGTACCCCGGCGCTGCGCGAAATCGAATCCTATGATGCAGTGCTGGTACTGGGCGAAGATCTGACTCAGACCGGTGCACGCGTTGCGCTGGCCGTACGTCAGGCGGTGAAAGGTAAAGCACGTGAAATGGCAGCAGCCCAAAAAGTGGCTGACTGGCAGATTGCGGCAATCCTGAACATCGGCCAGCGTGCCAAACATCCGCTGTTTGTGACGAACGTCGACAACACCCGTCTGGACGACATCGCGGCGTGGACCTATCGCGCACCGGTGGAAGATCAGGCGCGCCTCGGTTTTGCTATTGCTCACGCGCTGGATAACAGTGCTCCGGCCGTTGAAGGCCTGGATCGTGACCTGCAAAACAAGATCGACGTGATCGTTCAGGCTCTGGCCGGTGCGAAAAAACCACTGATTATTTCCGGCACCAACGCCGGCAGCCCTGATGTGATTCAGGCTGCGGCAAACGTGGCTAAAGCGCTGAAAGGGCGTGGGGCAGACGTGGGTGTAACCATGATTGCGCGCGCAGTGAACAGCGTCGGTCTGGGACTGATTGGCGGCGGTTCTCTGGAAGCGGCGTTAAGCGAACTCGAATCGGGTGCGGCTGACGGCGTTATCGTACTTGAGAACGACTTGCATCGTCATGCTTCTGCGGCTCGCGTGGATGCCGCTCTGTCTAAAGCGCCGTTGGTGATGGTAATCGACCATCAGCGCACCGCGATTATGGACAAAGCGCACCTCGTGCTCTCAGCGGCAAGCTTCGCCGAAAGCGACGGTACGGTTATCAACAACGAAGGTCGCGCACAGCGTTTCTTCCAGGTTTATGACCCGTCTTATTACGACAGCAACACCGTGATGCTGGAAAGCTGGCGCTGGCTGCACTCGCTGCACAGCACCGTGGAAAACCGTCAGGTGGACTGGACGCAGCTCGATGATGTGATCGATGCCGTAGTTGCAAAACTGCCGCAGCTGGCGGGCATTAAAGAAGCCGCGCCGGACGCGAGCTTCCGCATTCGCGGCCAGAAACTGGCTCGTGAACCGCACCGTTACAGTGGTCGTACCGCCATGCGCGCCAATATCAGCGTGCACGAACCGCGTCAGCCGCAGGATAAAGACACGATGTTCGCCTTCTCCATGGAAGGGAACAACCAACCGTCTGCACCGCGCTCTCAGGTTCCGTTCGCATGGGCACCAGGCTGGAACTCCCCGCAGGCATGGAACAAGTTCCAGGCGGAAGTGGGCGGCTCTCTGCGCCACGGTGATCCAGGTGTTCGTCTGATCGAGGCGAGCGAAACGGGTCTGGAGTACTTCACGACCGTTCCGGCAAGTTTCGAAGCGCAGGAAGGCAACTGGCGTATCGCGCCGTACTACCATCTGTTCGGTAGTGACGAGATGTCCCAGCGCTCTCCGGTATTCCAGACGCGCATGCCGCAGCCTTACATCAAGCTCAATCCGGCGGATGCCGCGAAGCTTGGCGTCAACGCGGGCAGCCAGGTCTCCTTTAGCTATGAAGGCCAGACTATCAGTCTGCCGCTGGTTATCGCCGAAGGTCTGACAGCAGGGCAGGTGGGTCTGCCGATGGGTCTGCCGGGCATCGCTCCGGTACTGGCGGGCGCGCGTCTTGATAATCTGCAGGAGGCACAAGCATGAGTTGGTTAACGCCGGATCTCATCGAAATTCTGTTAAGCATTCTCAAGGCGGTGGTCATTCTGCTGGTGGTTGTCACCTGCGGCGCGTTCATGAGCTTTGGTGAACGTCGTCTGCTCGGTCTGTTCCAGAACCGTTACGGACCGAACCGCGTGGGCTGGGGTGGTTCACTCCAGCTGGTCGCGGACATGATCAAGATGTTCTTTAAAGAAGACTGGATCCCGAAATTCTCGGATCGCGTCATCTTTACTCTGGCACCGATGATCGCCTTTACCTCACTGCTGCTGGCCTTTGCTATCGTCCCGGTCAGTCCGACTTGGGTGGTCGCTGACCTGAATATCGGGATCTTGTTCTTCCTGATGATGGCGGGTCTTGCGGTGTACGCGGTGCTGTTTGCGGGCTGGTCCAGTAACAACAAATACTCGCTGCTGGGTGCGATGCGTGCGTCTGCGCAGACCCTGAGCTACGAAGTGTTCCTGGGTCTTTCCCTGATGGGCGTGGTGGCGCAGGCCGGTTCATTCAACATGACCGACATCGTCAACAACCAGGCCGACATCTGGAACGTCATTCCGCAGTTCTTTGGTTTTGTCACCTTTGCTATCGCAGGCGTGGCGGTGTGTCACCGTCACCCGTTTGACCAGCCAGAAGCCGAGCAGGAACTGGCCGACGGTTATCACATTGAATATTCCGGTATGAAATTCGGTCTGTTCTTTGTGGGCGAGTACATCGGTATCGTCACCATTTCCGCGTTGATGGTAACGCTGTTCTTTGGTGGCTGGCATGGCCCGTTCTTACCGCCGTTCATCTGGTTCGCGCTGAAAACCGCGTTCTTCATGATGATGTTCATTTTGATTCGCGCCTCATTACCGCGTCCGCGTTATGACCAGGTAATGTCCTTCGGCTGGAAAGTGTGCCTGCCGCTGACGCTAGTCAACTTGTTGGTAACGGCCGCTGTCATTCTCTGGCAGCAGCCATAAGGGGCAATAGACCATGACCTTAAAAGAATTATTGGTAGGTTTCGGCACCCAGGTACGCAGTATCTGGATGATCGGCCTGCACGCGTTTGCAAAACGCGAAACCCAGATGTATCCGGAAGAGCCGGTCTATCTGCCGCCGCGTTACCGTGGCCGTATCGTGCTGACCCGCGATCCGGACGGCGAAGAACGCTGCGTTGCCTGTAACCTGTGTGCGGTAGCCTGTCCGGTTGGCTGTATCTCTTTGCAGAAAGCAGAGACCAAAGACGGCCGCTGGTACCCTGAGTTCTTCCGCATTAACTTCTCACGCTGCATCTTCTGCGGTCTGTGTGAAGAAGCGTGCCCAACCACGGCGATTCAGCTGACTCCAGATTTCGAACTGGGTGAGTACAAGCGTCAGGACCTGGTGTACGAGAAAGAGGATCTGCTGATTTCCGGTCCGGGCAAATACCCGGAATATAACTTCTACCGGATGGCGGGTATGGCAATCGACGGCAAAGATAAGGGCGAAGCAGAGAACGAAGCTAAGCCTATCGACGTCAAGAGCCTGTTACCGTAAGGAGAGGGCAATGGAATTCGCTTTTTATATCTGTGGCCTTATCGCCATCCTGGCCACGCTGCGAGTGATTACGCACACCAATCCGGTGCATGCGTTGCTTTACTTAATCATTTCGCTTCTGGCCATTTCCGGCGTGTTCTTCGCGCTGGGCGCCCACTTTGCGGGTGCGCTGGAGATCATCGTCTACGCCGGGGCCATTATGGTTCTGTTCGTGTTCGTCGTCATGATGCTGAACCTGGGCGGCTCTGAAATTGAACAAGAGCGTCAGTGGTTGAAACCGCAGGTATGGATTGGCCCGGCGATTCTGTCGGCCATCATGCTGGCAGTGATCGTTTACGCGATTCTCGGCGTGAACGATCAGGGTATCGACGGTACGCCGATCAGCGCGAAAGCGGTCGGTATCACGCTCTTCGGTCCGTACGTACTGGCCGTTGAACTGGCGTCGATGCTGCTGCTGGCGGGTCTGGTTGTTGCCTTCCACGTTGGCCGCGAAGATCGTGCGGGCGAAGTGCTGAGCAACCGTGCGAATGACAGCGCGAAAAGAAAAACGGAGGAGCGCGCATGATCCCCTTAACACATGGACTGATCCTCGCCGCGATTTTGTTCGTCCTGGGCTTAACCGGTCTGGTTATCCGACGCAATCTGCTGTTTATGCTGATCGGTCTGGAAATCATGATCAACGCTTCCGCGCTGGCCTTTGTGGTCGCCGGTAGCTACTGGGGCCAGACCGATGGTCAGGTGATGTATATTCTCGCCATCAGCCTTGCGGCTGCCGAAGCGAGTATTGGCCTGGCGCTGTTGCTGCAGCTCCATCGTCGCCGCCAGAACCTGAACATCGATTCAGTAAGTGAGTTGCGTGGATGAACATGCTTGCCTTAACCATTATTTTCCCGTTGATCGGCTTTGTGCTGCTGGCTTTCTCCCGCGGTCGCTGGTCGGAAAATCTGTCTGCCACCGTGGGCATCGGCTCTATCGGCCTGGCTGCGCTGGTCACCGCTTACGCGGGTATCGACTTCTTTAACAACGGCAAGCAGGCGTTCAGCCTGCCGCTGTGGACCTGGATGTCGGTCGGCGATTTCAACATCGGTTTCAGTCTGGTACTGGATGGTCTTTCCCTGACCATGCTCTCCGTGGTCACCGGCGTTGGTTTCCTGATCCACATGTTCGCCTCATGGTATATGCGCGGTGAAGAGGGTTACTCCCGCTTCTTCGCCTACACCAACCTGTTTATCGCCAGCATGGTTGTTCTGGTGCTGGGTGATAACCTGCTGCTGATGTATCTCGGCTGGGAAGGCGTGGGTCTCTGTTCTTACCTGCTGATCGGTTTCTACTACACCGATCCGAAGAATGGCGCAGCCGCCATGAAAGCGTTCGTCGTGACCCGTGTGGGTGACGTGTTCCTCGCTTTCGCGCTGTTCATTCTTTACAACGAACTGGGCACGCTGAACTTCCGCGAAATGGTGGAACTGGCGCCAGCGCACTTCGAAGCAGGCAACAACATGCTGACGTGGGCAACGCTGATGCTGCTGGGTGGTGCCGTGGGTAAATCCGCGCAGCTGCCGTTGCAGACCTGGCTTGCGGACGCGATGGCAGGCCCAACGCCTGTCTCCGCGCTGATCCACGCCGCGACCATGGTGACCGCCGGTGTCTATCTGATTGCACGTACGCATGGCCTGTTCCTGATGACGCCGGAAATTCTGCACCTTGTCGGTATCGTCGGGGCGGTAACTCTGGTGCTGGCGGGCTTTGCCGCGCTGGTTCAGACGGACATCAAACGCGTTCTCGCTTACTCCACCATGAGCCAGATTGGTTACATGTTCCTGGCGCTGGGCGTGCAGGCATGGGACGCAGCGATCTTCCACCTGATGACGCACGCGTTCTTTAAAGCGCTGCTGTTCCTCTCGTCCGGCTCCGTCATTCTGGCGTGCCATCACGAGCAGAACATCTTCAAGATGGGCGGTCTGCGCAAATCGATTCCGCTGGTGTATGTCTGCTTCCTGGTGGGCGGCGCGGCGCTGTCGGCACTGCCGATCATCACTGCGGGCTTCTTCAGTAAGGACGAAATCCTTGCGGGCGCCATGGCAAATGGTCATATCAATCTGATGGTGGCAGGTCTGGTCGGTGCGTTTATGACCTCCCTGTATACCTTCCGTATGATTTTCATCGTCTTCCACGGTAAAGAACAAATTCACGCTCACGCAGGGAAGGGGATTACTCACCACCTGCCGCTGCTGGTTCTGCTGGTGCTCTCTACCTTCGTTGGCGCGATGATTGTGCCACCGTTGCAGGGCGTACTGCCGGATACCACCGAGCTTGAGCACGGTCGCGTTCTGACGCTTGAAATCACCTCCGGTGTGGTCGCTATCGCAGGCATCCTGATTGCTGCATGGCTGTGGCTTGGCAAACGTACTCTGGTGACGGCTGTTGCTAACAGTGCGCCAGGCCGTCTGCTGGGCACCTGGTGGTACAACGCGTGGGGCTTCGACTGGCTGTACAACATGATCTTCGTTAAGCCGTTCCTGGGCGTTGCATGGTTGCTGAAACGCGATCCGATGAACTCCATGATGAACATCCCGGCAGTGCTGTCCCGCTTTGCAGGTAAAGGCCTGCTGTTGAGCGAGAACGGCTATCTGCGCTGGTATGTGGCATCCATGAGCATTGGTGCGGTCGTCGTGCTGGCGCTGCTGATGGTGTTGCGTTGATCTGAGATTGGGTTTGCCCGGTGGTTCAAGCCGGGCCTGCAAGAGCGTAGGTCGGATAAGCGTGAGTGCCACCCGACATAACAAACCCAATCCGAAGTGAATGTTCCGTGAGAATTCGTTGAAAATCGGCCCCGGCTGGGGCCTTAAAAAGGAATAAAAATCGCCATGTTACTACCCTGGCTAATATTAATTCCCTTCATTGGTGGGTTCCTGTGCTGGCAGACCGAACGCTTTGGCGTGAAGATGCCGCGCTGGATTGCGCTGATCACCATGGGATTGACGCTCGCGCTTGGTCTGCAACTGTGGTTGCAGGGCGGCTATTCTCTGACCCAATCTGCGGGTATTCCGCAGTGGCAGTCTGAATTTATCCTGCCGTGGATACCGCGCTTTGGTATCACAATCCACCTCGCCATCGACGGTCTGTCGCTGCTGATGGTGGTGCTGACCGGTCTGCTCGGCGTTCTGGCGGTGCTCTGTTCCTGGAACGAGATTCAAAAATACCAGGGCTTCTTCCACCTGAACCTGATGTGGATCCTGGGCGGCGTTATCGGCGTGTTCCTTGCCATCGACATGTTCCTGTTCTTCTTCTTCTGGGAGATGATGCTGGTGCCGATGTACTTCCTGATCGCGCTATGGGGCCATAAGGCATCCGACGGTAAAACGCGTATCACGGCGGCCACCAAGTTCTTCATCTACACCCAGGCGAGTGGTCTGGTGATGTTGATTGCTATCCTGGCGCTGGTGTTCGTGCACTACAACGCGACCGGTGTCTGGACCTTCAACTATCAGGACCTGCTGAAAACGCCAATGTCTCACGGCGTCGAATACCTGCTGATGCTGGGCTTCTTCATTGCGTTTGCGGTGAAAATGCCGGTGGTTCCATTGCACGGCTGGCTGCCAGACGCGCACTCCCAGGCACCCACGGCGGGTTCCGTTGACCTGGCGGGGATCTTGCTGAAAACCGCGGCCTACGGTCTGCTGCGCTTTGCGCTGCCGCTGTTCCCGAACGCCTCCGCGGAGTTTGCACCGATTGCGATGTGGCTCGGTGTGATTGGTATCTTCTACGGCGCATGGATGGCTTTCACGCAGTACGACATCAAACGTCTTATCGCGTACACCTCCGTTTCCCACATGGGCTTCGTGCTGATTGCCATCTACACCGGCAGCCAGCTGGCGTACCAGGGGGCGGTGATTCAGATGATTGCGCACGGTCTGTCTGCGGCGGGTCTCTTCATCCTCTGTGGTCAGCTGTACGAACGTCTGCATACCCGTGACATGCGCATGATGGGCGGTCTGTGGAGCAAAATTAAGTGGTTGCCAGCCCTGTCGATGTTCTTCGCAGTGGCGACGCTGGGTATGCCGGGTACCGGTAACTTTGTCGGCGAATTCATGATTCTGTTCGGCAGCTTTAAAGTGGTTCCGGTCATTACGGTTATCTCCACTTTCGGCCTGGTCTTCGCGTCCGTTTACTCGCTGGCGATGCTGCATCGCGCTTACTTCGGTAAAGCGAAGAGCCAAATCGCGGCGCAAGAACTGCCGGGAATGTCGCTGCGCGAACTGTTCATCGTTCTGCTGCTGGTCGTACTGCTGGTGCTGCTGGGCTTCTATCCGCAGCCGATTCTGGATACCTCGCATTCCGCGATGGGTAACATCCAGCAGTGGTTTGTTAATTCTGCTTCTAATACAAGGCTGTAAATCGCCATGACAATAACTCCACAACAACTGATCGCGCTGCTACCGCTGCTGATCGTCGGATTGACGGTGGTGGTTGTGATGCTCTCCATTGCGTGGCGACGCAATCACTTCCTGAATGCCACACTGTCGGTTTTAGGTCTGAACGCTGCGTTAGTCTCCCTCTGGTTTGTTGGCCAGGCGGGCGCAATGGATGTCACCCCGCTGATGCGCGTTGACGGTTTTGCGATGCTGTACACCGGGCTGGTCCTGCTGGCGAGCCTGGCGACCTGTACCTTTGCTTACCCTTGGCTCGAAGGCTACAACGACAACAAAGAAGAGTTTTACCTGCTGGTTCTGATTGCCGCCCTCGGCGGGATCCTGCTGGCGAACGCGAACCACCTCGCGGCCCTGTTCCTCGGTATTGAGTTGATCTCACTGCCGCTGTTCGGCCTGATTGGTTATGCGTTCCGTCAGAAGCGCTCTCTGGAAGCGAGTATCAAGTATACGATTCTGTCTGCTGCCGCCTCGTCTTTCCTGCTGTTTGGTATGGCGCTGCTGTACGCACAGTCCGGTAACCTGTCGTTCGTGGCGCTCGGTAAGAGCCTCGGCGACAACATGCTGCACGAACCGCTGCTGCTGGCGGGTCTGGGCATGATGATCGTCGGTCTTGGCTTTAAACTCTCTCTGGTTCCGTTCCACCTGTGGACGCCAGACGTGTATCAGGGCGCTCCGGCCCCTGTCTCCACCTTCCTGGCGACAGCGAGTAAAATCGCGATCTTCGGCGTGGTGATGCGTCTGTTCCTGTACGCTCCAGTGGGTGACAGCGAAGCGGTGCGCGTGGTGCTCGGCATTATCGCCTTCGCCTCCATCATCTTCGGTAACCTGATGGCGCTGAGCCAGACCAACATCAAGCGTCTGCTTGGTTACTCGTCTATCTCCCACCTGGGTTATCTGCTGGTGGCACTGATTGCCCTGCAGAGCGGCTCCATGTCGATGGAAACCGTCGGTGTTTACCTGGCCGGTTACCTGTTCAGCAGCCTCGGCGCGTTCGGCGTCGTGAGTCTGATGTCCAGCCCGTACCGTGGTCCGGATGCCGATTCACTGTTCTCCTACCGTGGTCTGTTCTGGCACCGTCCGATTCTGTCTGCGGTAATGACGGTGATGATGCTGTCACTGGCGGGTATCCCGATGACGCTGGGCTTTATCGGTAAGTTCTACGTGCTGGCCGTCGGTGTACAGTCTGGCCTGTGGTGGCTGACGGCTGCGGTGGTTATCGGCTCCGCAATCGGTCTGTACTACTACCTGCGTGTGGCGGTGAGCCTGTATCTGTCGGCACCACAGCAGCTGAACCGCGATGCACCAACCAACTGGCAGTACAGCGCCGGCGGTATTGTGGTGCTGATCTCCGCGCTGCTGGTACTGATCTTCGGTATCTATCCGCAGCCGCTGATCACCCTGGTGCAGCATGCGATGCCGCTGATGTAATGGTCTCAGACATAAAAAAACCCGCCTCGGCGGGTTTTTTAGTGCGGGTGAGCAAAGCGCCACCCGGCAATCAGACTCAAATCAAGCCAGCTGTTTGCGGCTAATCAATGGCCCATCAATCTTCTTCATCGACCGATCCAGCACTTCCTCAATCACCGATGACAGCTCGTTAAGCTCAAACTTCGCCACGTAGCCATCGGCCTTCACCTTGCGGATATGATCTTCGTTGGCGTTTCCGGACAGGGAGGAGTGGATCACCACCGGAATATGCTTGAGGATCTCGTCAGATTTGATTTTGCGCGTCAGCGTAAATCCGTCCATTTCCGGCATTTCGAGGTCGGTCAGTACCAGCGCGATTTTATCGGTGATCGGCACGCCTTCGGCCTGCGCCTGTGCAGCCAGCACGCCAATTTTTTCCCACGCTTCTTTGCCGGTGATATGCAGCTGGGCCGGGATGTTCATCGCCTCCAGCCCTTTTTCCAGCATGGAGCGGGCAACCTTAGAATCTTCCGCCACAATCGCCACCGCGCCAGGCTTGATGTTGAATTTGCTGATTTTCAGGTTATTGGCGTGCAGATCGTGGTTCGCCGGGGTGATGTCATACAAAATCTGCTCAACGTCGAGCACCATCGCCAGATCGTTGGTATCCGTCTCTTCATCGAGGCAGGCGATGCTGGTAATGTAGCGTCCGCTGACGGCGGTTTCCGCCGCATGGACCTGCTTCCAGTCCAGACGCATGATGTTTTCTACCGACTCCACGGCAAACGCCTGCACGCTACGGGCGTACTCGGTGATCAGCAGAATGTTCAAACCGGTGGCGGGTTTACAGCCAGCCACCGCCGAAAGATCGATGACCGGGATCACCTGATCGCGGATATTCACCATACCCATCAGCGGCGACTTCATGCCCGCGGGCTTGGTGAATTCCGGCATCGGTACAATTTCACGCAGCTTAAAAACGTTAATGCCAAACAGCTCAGACTTGTTCTCATTCAACGAGGTACCGAGGCGGAACAGCAACAGTTCAAACCGGTTCGACAGGGTCAGATTGGCCCTGTCATCAATATCTTTCTGGAAATTATCCATTTTACCCTCAAGTGAGATGCTTGCCTTTTAATCGTTATCGGCACGCCGAGGGAAAAGTGAAGGGCTAAACGCAAACCTGCATGAAATCGTGGGCCAGCTCGCACTCCTTGAACACTTCCCGGCACTCCGCCAGCAGCGCCGCACAGCCCTGGGCATCGTAGCGAGAGCTGACGTGGGTGACGATCAGTTTCTGCACGCCCGCGTCTCTGGCAAGGGTTGCCGCCTGACGCGTAGAGCTGTGCCCACGGCTGTTGGCTTTCTCTTCCATCGCCGTCTCAAGGGTCGCCTCGTGGACCAGCAGATCAACGTTGTGCGCCAGAAGCAGCGCTTCAGGGCAGGGCGCTGTATCGCCAAATATCGCCACTTTTTTACCGGGAACCGGGGCCGCGAGATAAGCCTGACCGTTAACAACGCTGCCGTCATCCAGCGTCACGGTTTCGCCATTTTTTAGCTGCTGGAACAGCGGGCCAGGTTTGATGCCGTCGGCAATCAGCGCGGCGGCGTCCAGTGCGCCGGGTTTGTCGTGTTCTTCCACACGATAGCCATAGCACTCCACCGGATGATTCAGCGGCTGTGCGGTCACCGTAAAACGCGCGTCCTGGAATACCACGCCTTCAGCGATCTCGATCACCTCCAGCGGATAATCGGTCCACGATCCGCTCAGGCGCAGGGTGGTCTCGACAAACGCCTGAATGCCCTTCGGACCGTAGATTGTCAGCGGTCTGGCGTTCCCGGCCATCGAGCGGCTGCACAGTAGCCCTGGCAGACCAAACAGATGGTCGCCGTGCAGGTGAGTGATAAAAATTTTATCCAGCTTGCCGGGGTGATACGCGGTGTGTAACAGCTGATGCTGCGTCCCTTCACCACAGTCGAAAAGCCATAAACCCGCGTGCGTCGGGTGCTGTAAATCGAGCAGGATTGCCGTCACATTTCGTGATCGGGTTGGCACACCGGCGGACGTACCGAGAAAAATCAGTTCCATAACATCATCAGACTCTATGACTCACGAGAAGTGTTTAGTATAACGGGATGATACTTAAGAAGGAGCCTGACATGATCCAGTGGCAAGATTTACATCACAGTGAACTGACCGTTTCCGCCCTTTACGCGTTACTCAAATTACGTTGCGAAGTGTTTGTCGTCGAGCAGACATGCCCCTATCAGGATATCGACGGCGATGACCTGGTCGGTGAGAACCGCCATATCCTCGGCTGGAAAGATGATGCGCTGGTGGCGTATGCGAGGATTCTGAAAAGTGAAGACGATTTCGACCCGGTGGTGATTGGCAGAGTGATCATCAGCAGCAACGCGCGAGGTGAAAAACTCGGCTATAAGCTGATGGAACAGACGCTCGAATCCTGCAAAAAACAGTGGCCAGACAAGGCGTTATATCTCGGCGCGCAGGCGCATCTGCAGCCATTCTATGCCCACTTTGGGTTCGCCCCGGTGACAGAGGTGTACGACGAAGATGGTATTCCACATATCGGCATGGCGAGGGAGGCGAAACAGGCGTAATAGCCTGTCGTTGTCTATAGTTAGGGACTGAAGCACTCACATGGAGAAAAATATGTCATTTCAATCTTGGGATTCCCGTATCGACGACGACCTGGCGCTGCTTAGTGAAACACTGGAAGAGGTGCTGCGCTCTTCAGGCGACCCGGCAGACCAAAAGTATATTGAGCTGAAAGCGCGTGCTGAACAGGCGCTGGAAGAGGTCAAACACCGCGTCAGCAATGCCTCCGACAACTACTATTATCGCGCCAAAAAAGCGGTCTATCGTGCCGATGATTACGTGCACGAAAAACCGTGGCAGGGCATTGGCGTAGGGGCGGCTGCCGGCCTGGTGCTGGGGCTTCTGCTCTCCCGCCGCTAAGTTTATGCAAAAACGGTGACCCCTCCCTAAACGTGGGTACTGCTTTTTACGGTAAGTACCCCGTATAATGTGAGGTTTTAACAGGGAGAGGTCAGCGTGCATTCGATTTCAATTGCGATTGAACGTCTTGGTCAGTTTCTGGCTCAAGCGTTTCCGCCTACACCCGGCACGCGTCATGTCGACGTCTCTTTCCCGTTAAACGATGCCTTCGATCCCCTGGCCTGGCTGGGTGCTCAGGTGGCCTATCCTCAGTTTTACTGGCAACAGCGTAGTGGTGAGGAAGAGCTGGCCGCCCTCGGCGCGGTGCACCATTTCTCGTCACTCTCGCTCGCCCGCCAGTTTCTCCAGACTCACGAACTTTCCGATGACACCCGCATTTGCGGCCTGAATGCGTTTGCTCCTGAAAAGAGCCACCTGTTTCTGCCGCGCCTGCTCTGGCTGCGTCTTGGGGGCGTGGCGACACTGCGACTGAACCTGTCGAGCGACCATTCGCTTGCGGATGATGCGCAGCAGGCGAGAGCCTTTTTACAGCAGCTCTCACCCGCCAGAACAATTACCCCGCTCGCTCCGCACAAGGTGCGCGAAACGCATCTGCCTGAAAAACCGGAGTGGCTGCGGCTGATTTCGCAGGCCACCGAGACCATTGCCAGCGGTGCATTCGAAAAAGTGGTGCTGGCGCGGGCGACGGATTTGCACTTTGATCGGGGCATCAACGCCATCGCTCTGATGGCAGCCAGCCGTCGGCTGAACTTCAACTGCTACCATTTCTGCATGGTATTCGACGCCCACAGCGCGTTTATGGGCTCCTCGCCGGAGCGCTTGTGGCGTCGACGCGGCAACCACCTACGCACCGAAGCGCTGGCGGGCACCGTGGCCAGCCATCCTGACGATCGCCAGGCTCAGTATCTGGGCGAATGGCTACTGGCCGACGACAAAAACCAGCGTGAAAACATGCTGGTGGTGGAAGACATCTGTCAGCGGCTACAGCACCATACCCAGGCGCTGGAAGTGCTTCCGGCGCAAATCGTTCGTCTGCGCAAGGTGCAGCATTTGCGCCGCTGTATCTGGACCGAGTTAAAACACCCCGATGACGAGCAGTGCCTCCAGCTATTGCAGCCGACGGCCGCTGTCGCCGGTTTGCCGCGCCTGTCAGCGCGCGATTTTATTCAGACATATGAACCGTTCGATCGGGAGTGGTACGCCGGATCGGCCGGATACCTCTCTTTGGCACAAAGCGAGTTTTGCGTGGCGCTTCGCAGCGCGCGCGTCAGTGATTCAGCAGTCAGACTTTACGCCGGGGCAGGGATTGTCAGTGGGTCCGTGCCTGAGGACGAGTGGCAGGAGATAGAAAACAAAGCCGCAGGGCTGAGAACACTGCTCCTTATGGATTAATACTGAGTCGCACATTCCCGATTCATATCAAAATTCAATCACTCTCTATTATTTATACTGTGTCTTAATATTGATACCGGACAATTTCATGTCAGTAAGTTCTTTTAACCGCCGCTGGGCGACGGTCATTCTCGAAGCCCTGACGCGCCATGGCGTCAGGCATGTGTGTATTGCGCCGGGCTCACGTTCAACGCCGCTGACGCTGGCGGCGGCAGAAAACCGGGCGTTTATTCATCACACCCATTTTGATGAACGCGGTCTTGGTCATCTGGCGCTCGGGCTGGCAAAAGTCAGCCAGGCACCCGTGGCGGTGATTGTGACGTCCGGTACGGCGGTGGCAAATCTCTATCCGGCTCTGATTGAAGCCGGGCTGACGGGCGAAAAACTCATTCTCCTCACCGCGGACCGACCGCCTGAACTGATCGACTGCGGCGCCAATCAGGCGATCCGCCAGCCGGGTATCTTTGCTTCTCATCCATCCCAGTCGATCGCGTTACCGCGCCCGACTCAGGACATTCCCGCCAGTTGGCTGGTGTCGACGCTTGATAACGCGCTCGGTTCCCTGCGCAGTGGCGCACTGCATATCAACTGCCCGTTCGCCGAACCGCTGTACGGCGAAATGGACGACACCGGCGTTGAGTGGCAACAAGCTCTCGGCAACTGGTGGCGCAGCGATAAACCCTGGCTGCGCGTACAAACGCATCTTGAAAGCGCCAGACAGCGCGACTGGTTTTTCTGGCGACAAAAGCGCGGCGTCGTTCTCGCCGGGCGCATGAGCGCCGCCGAAGGCAAGATGGTGGCCGAATGGGCGCAAACCCTGGGCTGGCCGCTAATTGGCGATGTGCTTTCGCAAACCGGGCAGCCGCTGCCGTGCGCCGATCTCTGGCTGGGAAATGCCAAAGCGGTAACGGAACTGTCGCAGGCACAAATCGTGGTTCAGCTCGGGTCAAGCCTCACGGGTAAACGCCTGTTACAGTGGCAGGCCACCTGCGATCCGGAAGAGTACTGGCTGGTGGACCCGCTGGAAGGACGGCTGGATCCAGCGCACCATCGCGGGCGTCGTCTGGTCAGCACCATCGACGAATGGCTGGATGCGCATCCGGCGGAAAAACGTCAGCCATGGGCGACGGATATCCCGGCCTTGTCGCGTCAGGCCTGGGAGTTAACCTCCCGCCAGTGCGAAGGCTTTGGCGAGGCTGAGCTGGCGCACCGCATCCGCCACTATCTGCCGGAGCAGGGCCAGCTGTTTGTCGGCAACAGCCTGGTGGTGCGTCTGATTGATGCCCTGTCAAAACTGCCGGCCGGGTATCCGGTCTACAGCAACCGTGGCGCCAGCGGGATTGACGGTTTGATCTCTACGGCGGCGGGCGTGCAGCGCGCCAGCGCGAAATCGACCCTGGCGATTGTCGGGGATTTATCGGCGCTGTATGACCTGAACGCGCTGGCACTGCTGCGCCAGGTCTCTGCGCCGTTTGTGCTGATTGTGGTGAACAATAACGGCGGGCAGATTTTCTCCCTGCTGCCGACGCCGCAAAGCGAGCGCGAGCGTTTCTATCTGATGCCGCAAAACGTACAGTTTGAACACGCCGCGGCGATGTTTAGCCTCAAATACCATCGTCCGGAGAGCTGGGCCGATCTCGACGACGCGCTCAGTCGCGCCTGGCGGCAGCCGGGCACCACGCTGATTGAGCTGGTGGTCAACGATTCCGACGGCGCGCAGACGCTGCAAAGCCTGCTCGCCCAGGTGAGCCATCTATGATTCTGGCCGGTCAAAGGCGTGCCGGTAAGCCAGGGTTGCCCTGGCTGGTCTTCCTGCACGGTTTTTCCGGCGACTGTCGCGAATGGCAGACGGTGGGCGCTAAGCTGCCCGATCATCCGCAGCTGTATCTGGATCTCCCAGGGCACGGCGGTTCACAGGATATTGCCGTCTCTGGGTTCAGCGACGTGAGCCAGCTGCTGACCAATACTCTACTTAGTTACAACATACTTAACTACTGGCTGGTGGGGTACTCCCTCGGCGGCCGCGTTGCGATGGTTCATGCCTGTCAGCAGCCGAAAGGGCTGGCGGGGCTGATTGTCGAGGGCGGTCATCCGGGCCTGTGCGACGCGAAAGCGCGAGAGGCGCGAGCCGAATCTGACCGCCGCTGGGCGCAACGTTTTCGCGATGAACCACTGCTGTCAGTTTTTCGTGCCTGGTATCAACAGCCAGTTTTTGCCTCGCTGACTGACGCGCAGCGTGACGAACTCATCACCCTGCGCAGCCAAAATAACGGCGCGACGCTTGCCTCCATGCTGCAGGCCACATCCCTGGCGAACCAACCTGATTTACGCGCGGCGCTGAACGCCCGCACAACGCCTTTTCACTATGTGTATGGCGAGCGCGACGAGAAGTTTGCAGCCCTCGCGGCTGAACTTAACGCCGAACGCCATGTGATTCCCAATGCCGGACACAACGCCCACCGGGACAATTCCGCTGCGGTTGCCGCGAGTCTGGCGCAGATACTGCGTTTTCGAATAAAGGACATCCCATGATCTACCCTGATGAACAAATGCTGTATGCCCCCGTTGAATGGCAAGACTGCTCCGAAGGCTATACGGATATTCGTTACCACAAATCGACGGACGGCATTGCCAAAATCACCATCAACCGCCCTCAGGTGCGTAACGCGTTTCGTCCCCTGACCGTGAAAGAGATGATGCAGGCGCTGGCCGATGCACGTTACGACGATAACGTCGGCGTCATCGTTCTGACCGGCGAAGGCGACAAAGCTTTCTGCGCGGGCGGCGATCAGAAAGTACGCGGCGACTACGGCGGATATCAGGATGACTCCGGCGTACATCACCTGAATGTGCTCGACTTCCAGCGCCAGATCCGCACCTGTCCAAAACCTGTCGTGGCGATGGTTGCTGGCTACTCCATCGGTGGCGGCCACGTGTTGCACATGATGTGTGATCTGACGATTGCCGCAGAGAACGCCATTTTCGGCCAGACCGGTCCGAAAGTCGGCTCATTCGACGGCGGCTGGGGCGCGTCCTATATGGCGCGCATTGTCGGTCAGAAAAAAGCGCGTGAAATCTGGTTCCTGTGCCGTCAGTACGACGCCAAAGAGGCGCTGGATATGGGCCTCGTCAACACGGTGGTGCCGATTGCCGATCTGGAAAAAGAGACCGTTCGCTGGTGTCGCGAAATGCTGCAAAACAGCCCAATGGCGCTGCGCTGCCTGAAAGCAGCGCTGAACGCCGACTGTGACGGTCAGGCCGGTCTGCAGGAGCTGGCGGGTAACGCCACTATGTTGTTCTACATGACCGAAGAAGGGCAGGAAGGCCGCAACGCGTTTAACGAAAAACGCCAGCCGGACTTCAGCAAATACAAACGGAATCCGTAATGCGTCGCGCGCAGGTTTACCGCTGGCAGATACCCATGGACGCGGGCGTGGTGCTGCGTGAACGGCGGTTAAAAACCCGTGACGGTCTCTTCGTCCATCTGCAGCAGGGCGAAAAGCAGGGCTGGGGCGAAATCTCGCCGCTGCCGGGCTTTAGCCTTGAATCGCTTGACGACGCCCAGGCCGCGCTGCTGAGTTGGGTGAATGCCTGGCGAGAAGGGGCTTCTCCGGCACTGCCGGAGGTGCCTTCTGCCGCCTTCGGTATTAGCTGCGCGCTGGCCGAGCTGGACGGCACGCTGCCGGACGCGGCGGATTACCGCGCCGCGCCGCTCTGCTCGGGCGATCCGGACGAACTGTTTGCCGCCCTTAGCGCTATGCCCGGCGAGAAAGTCGCCAAGGTCAAAGTGGGCCTGTACGAAGCGGTACGCGATGGCATGGTGGTCAATTTGCTGCTCGAAGCGATTCCGGATTTGCGTCTGCGTCTGGATGCAAACCGCGCGTGGACGCCGCTCAAGGCGCAGCAGTTCGCGAAGTACGTCAATCCGGCGTATCGCGATCGCATCGCATTTATGGAAGAGCCGTGCAAAACCCGCGACGACTCGCGCGCCTTTGCGCAGGAGACGGGAATTGCCATTGCCTGGGATGAAAGCCTGCGTGAAGCGGATTTCCAGTTTCTCGCTGAGCCGGGCGTGAGTGCGGTGGTGATCAAGCCGACGCTGACGGGCAGCCTGGAGAAGGTGCGCAAGCAGGTGGCTGCGGCCCACGCTCTCGGCCTGACGGCGGTGATAAGTTCTTCCATTGAGTCGAGCCTTGGCCTGACGCAACTGGCGCGGATTGCCGCGTGGCTCACCCCGCAGACCATTCCGGGGCTGGACACGCTCAATCTGATGCAGGCCCAGCTGGTGCGTCGCTGGCCGGAGAATACGCTCCCGCTGGTGGACGTTGAGGCGCTGGAGCCACTGCTATGAGCTTTACCGACTGGCCGTGGCGGCACTGGTGTCAGCAAAAAGCCGACAAACCCGCGCTGCGCCTCAACAGCGACACGCTGACCTGGCACCAGCTGTGCCAGCGCGTTGATGCGCTGGCAAGCGGCTTCCGTCAGCAGGGCGTGCAGGATGGTGACGGGGTGATGCTGATGGCGCAAAACCATCCCAACACTTTGCTGGCCTGGCTGGCATTACTGCAATGTGGCGCGCGGATTTTACCCGTCAACCCGCAGCTTCCACGTCCGCTGCTGAATGTATTAATCCCCCAGATGACGTTGCGTTTTGCGCTGGTGCTGGACGGCGAGTTCGACGGATTGCCAACGGTGTTGATGCGCGAATCAGCAGGTCACTACGCCGCCCCCTGGCAACCTGCGCGGCTGGCATCCATGACGCTCACCTCCGGTTCGACCGGTCTGCCAAAAGCGGCGGTACATACCTGCGACGCGCATCTTGCCAGCGCGCAGGGCGTGCTCTCTCTGATGCTTTATGGCGACGATGATGACTGGCTGCTTTCCCTCCCTCTTTTTCATGTCTCCGGACAGGGAATTTTGTGGCGCTGGCTGCTGGCCGGCGCGCGATTAACCGTGCGTGAAAAACAGCCCCTGGAGCAGATGCTGGAGGGCTGCACGCATGCCTCGCTGGTGCCGACGCAGCTCTGGCGTTTGCTGAATCACCCTGATCCTGTCGCTCTTAGGGCTGTCCTGCTGGGCGGCGCGGCGATCCCCGTTGAGTTAACCCTTCGGGCGCAAGAGCAGGGGATCAAAACCTGGTGCGGATACGGGCTGACGGAATTCGCCTCGACAGTTTGTGCCAAAGAAGCCGACGGGCAACCGGATGTCGGGAGTGTGCTACCGGGGCGCGAGGTCAAGATTGTTGAAGGTGAGGTCTGGCTCCGGGCCAAAAGTATGGCCAGCGGCTACTGGCGCGACGGCGGATTAACGCCACTTGCCAATGCGCAAGGCTGGTTCGCTACCCGCGATCGCGGAGAGTTACATGACGGCCGTCTGACCCTTGTCGGGCGCATGGATAATCTCTTTTTCAGCGGCGGAGAAGGCATTCAGCCGGAAGAGCTGGAGCGCGTCATTAGCGGGCATCCGCTGATTCATCAGGTTTTCATCGTGCCGCTGGACGACGCCGAATTTGGTCAGCGACCGGTGGCGGTGGTCGAATGCGCAGAAAACGCGGATATCACGACCTTCCCGGAGTGGGTGGGCGATAAGCTGGCGCGTTTCCAGCAGCCGCGACATTGGCTGGTTTTGCCCGCTGAGCTGAAAAGCGGCGGGATCAAAATCTCCCGTCGGGCGCTGCAGCATTGGGTGAACGCTTTTCTGAAAGGCTAGCGTTTTCAGGCAGCTGCTGCGGCTGGCTAACGCCAGAAAGTTTCAAATCGTTACAATCTAAACGTCATACGCACCGATAGCGCATTGATCCCTGGATTTATCGGGTTAAAATCGCGCGGTTTTGGGATATCTATTTTAAATGAGTGCGGGATCACGACAATGAAAAAAGTGGCATTACTGGGCCTGAGCGGCCTGATGTTTGTATCTGCGGCGGCAAATGCAATCTCTTTTAGCGGCCAGGCGGGTAAGGATTACACCCACCTCGGTTTTGGCATGGGCACAGAGACGTCTGGCCTGGCGATGACCGGCGGCTGGACTCACAACGATGACGACGGCGATGCCGCGAGCCTCGGTCTAGGTCTGAACATCCCGCTGGGTCCATTCCTGGCGACCGTTGGCGGGAAAGGTATCTACACTAATCCGAACGACGGGGACGAAGGCTACGCAGCAGCAGTGGGCGGCGGTTTGCAGTGGAAAATCGGCGACAGCTTCGGTCTGTTTGGTGAGTACTACTACTCTCCGGATTCCCTCTCCAGCGGTATCGACAGCTATGAAGAAGCCAACGCCGGTGCGCGCTGGACCATCATGCGTCCGATCACCATCGAAGCCGGTTATCGCTACCTGAATCTCGCCGGTAAAGACGGCAACCGCGACAACGCGCTGGCCGATGGCCCGTACGTGGGCGTGAGCGCAGGATTCTGATTTTAGGGTGCGGCGTTCTGCCGCACCTGTTTCTCTCTTCCCCCCACATCTGATTGCGCTATAGTGTTTCCACTAAATAAGTGGGAGAACACGATGATAAGCGTGGAAATGTTGTCCACTGGCGACGAAGTGCTGCATGGACAAATTACCGATACCAATGCGGCCTGGCTGGCCAATTTTTTCTTTGAGCAGGGTTTACCGTTAACGCGCCGTAATACCGTCGGCGATAGCCTCGAGTCGCTGGTCAACGTGCTACGTGAGCGCAGCGAACATGCGGATGTCCTGATCGTCAACGGTGGCCTCGGGCCAACCAGCGACGACCTCAGCGCCCTGGCAGCGGCGACGGCCAAAGGCGAAGGGCTGGTGCTGCATAAAGAGTGGCTGGTGCAGATGGAGCGCTTCTTCAGCGAGCGTGGCCGGGTGATGACGCCCAGCAACCGCAAGCAGGCGGAAATCCCCGCCAGCGCCGAGTTTATTAATAATCCAGTCGGCACGGCCTGTGGTTTTGCGGTCAAGCTGAACCGCTGCCTGATGTTCTTTACCCCCGGCGTTCCCTCTGAATTTAAAGTGATGGTCGAGCAGGAAATTATGCCGCGCCTGCGCGAGCGGTTCACACTGCCGGAGCCGCCGATTTGCCTGCGCCTTACCACCTTTGGCCGTTCGGAAAGCGATCTGGCGCAAAGCCTCGATCCCCTTGAGCTGCCTGAAGGGGTATCGATGGGCTACCGCTCCTCAATGCCCATTATCGAGCTGAAACTGACCGGCCCGGCGACGCAAAAAGCGGCGATGCTGGCGGCATGGCCTGAGGTGCAGCGCGTAGCGGGTGAAAATCTGATCTTTGAAGGCACGGAAGGATTACCGGCGCAAATCGCCCGTCATCTTCAGGAGCGTCAATTGAGCCTGACCCTGAGCGAGCAGTTCACCGGCGGTTTGTTGGCGCTGCAACTCTCGCGGGCTAACGCCTCGCTGCTGGCGAGCGAAGTGGTGCCTTCGCAGGAAGAGACGCTCGCGCAAACCGCCCACTGGACGGCCGATCGACGGGTCAACCATTTCGCCGGGCTGGCGCTGGCGGTGACTGGTCTTGAAGATGAGCATCTCAACTTTGCCCTCGCCACACCGCAGGGCACTCACGCTCTGCGCGTGAAAATGAGTGCCACGCGTTACAGCCTGCAGGTGCGTCAGGAGGTGTGCGCGATGATGGCGTTGAATATGCTGCGCCGCTGGCTGAATGGCAAAGAGGTCGCCAGCGATCATGGCTGGATAGAGGTGGTGGAAACGCTGTTTATCGAGTGAAAAAACCGGGGCAAAACGCCCCGGTCTGCTTAGCTGAGCGCTTTCGCCAGCAGGGAGATTGGATGTTCACAGCGCAGGCTCGTGGACATCTCGATCTGCCATTTACAGGTTTCGCAGTCGGTCACCACCAGGTCTGCGCCGCTCTCTTCGATCTGGCGGAACAGCGGCGCACCAATGGCCTGCGATGTCGGGTAGTTTTCGCTTTTAAAGCCGTAGGTCCCTGCAATCCCGCAGCAGCGCGAATCCAGCACCGTCAGTTCCAGCCCCGGAATCAGCCTGAGTAGCTCCAGCGTATAAATCGCCCAGCCCATTTTTTCCATATGACAGGGTGTGTGATACACCACTTTCAGCGGTAATTTCTTCAACGGCAGCGTCTGCCCGCTATCCAGTTTGCGCCAGATAAAACGGGTGGCCAGCTCGATGTGCTCGCGCAAACCGCTGTTATCGACGTCCAGCAGATGCGGATACTCATCCCGCAGCGTAAAGGTGCAGGTGGATGACGTGGCGAGGACCGGGATCCCTTTGTCGACAATCGCTTCGCGCAGGGAGGTCACGTTGTGCCGGGCCTGTTTACGCGCTCGTTCAGTAAAGCCGTTGGCAATTAGCGGCACGCCGCAGCACTTCTCTTTATTCAGCAACTGCACGCCTGTGCCCATTGCATTCAACACGCTGACCAGATCTTTGCCCAGCTGCGGGTGGTTATAGTTCACGTAACAGCCGTGGAAGAACGCGGCCTGGTCGGTGTACTGCGCCTGTCTCTCGGCAACGCTTTTATACCAGCGGCGGAAAGTCCCGTGGGAGTATTTGGGCAGAGTGCGGTGATGATCGATTTTGAGCGCCACGTCGAGAAGCTTTCGCACCGGTTTCAGCGAGGTCGCCGCATTCACCAGCGGGGCGAACGGCGTGGAGACGCTGCCCATCAGATCCGTATGGCTTAAAATGGCATCACGAAGGGTCGGTTTTTGCGTGCTGTACTGCGCCCGCGCGCGCTGGATAATATCCCCGATTTTGACATCAGAGGGGCAGGCGACTTCACAGCGTTTGCAGTTGATGCAGTATTTCAGCGCGTCGTCGTACAGTGCGCCATCTTTCAGGCGCAGACGCTCGCCGTCCGGCCCGGCCTGTTTCGGCCCCGGGTAGCGCGGATTCACGCTACTCACCGGGCAAACGGTGGTGCAGACGGTGCATTTGATGCAGCTTTCAAAACGGGTATCGTTCATGGTTGTTCTCCCGCTCGCTGGCAAATCTGTTCGGCAACGGCCAGCGCCGTGATGGCGCAGACACCGCCGCCGCAGCCCTGGGCTATCGGGTCAAAACCGCCCAGCACCGAGCCAATGGCGTAAAGATTGTCGATCGCCACGCCGGAAAGCTGCGGGCGCAGATGCTCATCGGTGATGACACCAAACTGCTGCCACGGCTGGGGTGTGAAGAAATCGCTCTGATACCAGTCGGCGCGGGAGGCGCTCTGGCGCACGTCCAGCCCCATCACCGCCTCGCGGATCCCTTCGCGGGTGCTGATTAATCCGTTACTGAAGAAACTGCCGCTCGCCAGCACCACAAAACGGGCACGCAGCGGAATATCCTCATGGTTTCGCGTCCAGACGGCGTGGGCGTTACCCGCTTCAAGCGACACTTTTTTGACTTCATCCCCCGCCATCCAGACGCCGCCCTGAGCAATAAACTGCCGCTGAAGCTGATTGTGCAGACGAATTCCTGGCACAGATGGCGGCAGCGTCGGCAGCAGCCAGAGCGGGCAGGGGAGGCGATCGCTGAGCCAGCGCCACAAACGATTATCTGTCAGGCCAAAACAGGCCGGCATGTACAGGGCATCGACGCCCTGCGCCAGAGGATGTAAGGCGTCAAAAATCATCGGCCAGTGAACGTCGTTGTCCAGCAGCCGGGCAATATTCACGGCGCGAAACTCGCTGGCGTTATCCCGCAGCACATCCAGCTCCGGTAACTCGATCTCCGCCGTGTCCGCGTGAATCCCCTGGTGTCGAAGTGACGCAGCGGCAAGATGGGCCTGAAAATCGAGAAATCCGCTGATGCCAATGACGCAGACGCGCTGGTTCTGGTTGGGGGCGACCGGCACCTCTTCCGGACTGAGCCAGGCGCTGCGCTGGGTGCCGAGCGGAGTGACTCGCGCGTGATTTTGCCCGGCATTGCCCTTTAAGCGCGCGCCGCTGGCGGCGAGGAGGCTTTCGGTTTCTCGCGCGAAGCGGGCAATATTTTCAACCCCCACCCGGCGGTAAGGGTGTTCAGGCGGCAACGCCGCCGGGTTTTGCACCGCCGTGAGCGGATTCTGGACGGGCGAACCGTCGGCCATCGCGCCGAGCAGGTCCAGGGAGCCGGACGAAAAATGCAGCGCGCTTTGACCGCGACTGATAATGGCGCAGCGCTGGCCGCTTTGCGTCAGCTTCAGGCCGCACAGCAGCCCGGCGAGACCGCCACCAATAATCACCGTATCAAATTTCATCGTGCTGCTCCTTTTCCAGTCCGCACAGCCCCTGGTAGACCCAGCGGGTAAATTCGCTTTCGCGCAGCGCGTCGCCCCAGGCGACAGGCTGCACCCCTTTCCAGCGCTCATTGAGGAACTCGCTGAGCTGCGTCAGTGATTGCGCGGAGGTGGTGACATTGAAACGCTGTAACAGGCCCGCCGCGCGGCAGGCGCACAGCTCGCCCTGACAGGTGCCCATCCCGACGCGGATACGGCGACGTAAATCGAGCAGGTTGTTAACCGCCAGAGTTTCCACCGCATACTGCACTTCGCCCGCAGTGACGGCTTCGCATTCGCACACCAGGCTGCGGCTGCGGCGGCCCTGGCCCAGCCAGGCGGGCGTGCGATCGCCGTGGCGGTAGATGGCCGATCCGCGCAGCGGCGCGGGCAGGGAGATGATTTTTTGCAGCGTTTTTTCGGTTGGCTCCTGCGAGCCTGGCAGCGGGCGCTCAGCAGTGGTGCAGGGCTGCGTATTGCCGAGTTTGCGGCATACGGCGTCGGTCGCCCACTGCGCCATCAGCCGGTAGGTCATCAGTTTGCCGCCGGTGATGGTAATGAAACCTTCCAGCCCGTCGCGCGCGGCGTGATCGAGCAACACAATGCCACGGCTGACGTTGCGCCCGCTCGGATCGTCGTCGCTGGCGACCAGCGGGCGTACCCCGGCATAGGCGCGCAGAATGCGGGTTTGCGCCATGACAGGCGCCAGTTTTTCCCCTTCACGCAGCAGGATATCCACCTCTTCGGCGGTCACCCGATTACAGTCGATATCGTTGTAATCAATGTGCGTGGAGGTGGTACCAATCAGGGAGATGGTATCGCCCGGCACCAGGATGTCGGCGTCGGACGGTTTGCGGCAACGGTTGATGACGTGATTGTTGATACGGTGATCGAGGATCAGCAGCGAGCCTTTCGCCGGGAACATGCGAACGGACAGCTCTGCATACTCCGCAATGTGCTGACCCCAGATCCCGGCAGCATTGACCACCACCCCTGCGTACAGCTCGCTGTGTTCCCCGTACAGGCGATCATAGACACGCACGCCCCGCACGCTGTCGCCTTCACGGATAAGCCCTGTAACTTCATGCGCGGTCAGAATGGTCGCGCCGTGTTCGCGGGCATCGAGCATATTGGCCGCCGTCAGGCGGAAGGGGTCCACGGTGCCGTCGGGCACTTTCACTGCGCCCAGCAGGGCCGGGTTTACCGCCGGTTCGATGCGGCGGGCAAGCAGAGGATCTATCGCTTCGGCATTGATACCCGCGTTAGTGCAGGCGGTAATAAAGGTTTTCTGAAACGCCAGATCGTCCTCTGGCAGCGTGATAAACAGGCCGTCTGTGGGTTCAATGCAGTGGCGGGCGATGCGTTTGAGGATCTGGTTTTCGGCGATGCACTCGCGCGCGGATTCGTTGTCGGTCACGGCGTAGCGCGCGCCGCTGTGCAGTAAGCCGTGATTGCGCCCGGTGGCGCCGGTGGCGATATCGTGACGTTCGAGCAGCGTAACGCTTAAGCCTCGCAGGGCGCAGTCCCGCGCCATCCCGGCGCCCGTTGCGCCGCCGCCAATGATAATCACATCGCTATAACGGGGATCGCGGATTGCCATTGTCTTCCCTCATGTTCGTTTTTTACCATTTAGCCACATCAAAAATGTGGTTTGTTTGATTTCGAACACAAACGAGCGCAATTCGAAAATGAAACGTGATGCCGTGCGCCTTTTTGCGCACTGTGTCATATTTCCGTAACAATTCGTGCGTTGATTCACAGTAACAATCGTCGTGATTATTTAACATCCCCAACCTCTCTGGAGCTGGGGTGCAGTAAAAGCCCTGGCAATTTACAATATGGCCACGGAGGCTGTTATGCTCAGTATCTTCAAACCTGCTCCGCATCGGGCACGTCTGCCAGAGGCAGAAGTTGACCCGCTTTATCGCCGCCTGCGCTGGCAAATCTTCCTCGGAATTTTCTTCGGCTATGCCGCTTACTATCTGGTGCGCAAAAACTTCGCCCTGGCGATGCCGTATCTGGTTGAACAGGGGTTTTCGCGCGGTGACTTAGGTTTCGCACTCTCCGGCATTTCAATTGCCTACGGTTTTTCGAAATTCATCATGGGGTCGGTCTCGGACCGCTCGAATCCGCGCGTCTTCTTACCGGCGGGCCTGATTCTGGCTGCGGCGGTAATGCTGTTTATGGGCTTTGTGCCCTGGGCGACCTCCAGCATCGCAGTGATGTTTGTGCTGCTGTTTATCTGCGGCTGGTTCCAGGGAATGGGGTGGCCACCGTGCGGACGTACCATGGTCCACTGGTGGTCGCAGAAAGAGCGCGGCGGGATTGTGTCGGTGTGGAACTGCGCCCATAACGTCGGCGGCGGTATTCCGCCACTGCTGTTCCTGTTAGGGATGGCGTGGTTTAACGACTGGAAAGCGGCGCTGTACATGCCTGCATTTGGCGCGATTCTGGTGGCGATGATTGCTTTTGCGCTGATGCGCGATACCCCGCAATCCTGCGGCCTGCCGCCAATTGAAGAGTATAAAAACGACTATCCGGACGACTACAGCGAGCAGCACGAAGAGGAGCTGACGGCGAAGCAAATCTTCATGAAATACGTCCTGCCGAACAAACTGCTGTGGTACATCGCGGTGGCGAACGTGTTTGTCTATCTGCTGCGATACGGCATCCTTGACTGGTCGCCAACCTATCTGAAAGAGGTGAAGCACTTCGCGCTGGATAAGTCATCCTGGGCCTATTTCTTATATGAATACGCCGGGATCCCGGGCACGCTGATTTGCGGCTGGATGTCGGATAAAGTGTTCAAAGGCAACCGCGGTGCAACGGGCGTGTTCTTTATGACACTGGTGACTATCGCCACGATCGTGTACTGGCTCAACCCTCCGGGAAATCCGGGCGTGGATATGGCCTGTATGATCGTGATTGGCTTCCTGATTTATGGCCCGGTAATGCTAATCGGCCTGCATGCCCTTGAACTGGCGCCGAAGAAAGCAGCAGGGACCGCCGCAGGCTTTACCGGTCTGTTTGGTTATCTCGGCGGATCGGTTGCCGCCAGCGCTATCGTCGGTTACACGGTCGATTTCTTCGGCTGGGACGGTGGCTTCATGGTGATGATTGGCGGCAGCATAATGGCAGTATTGCTGCTGATTGTGGTGATGTTCGGTGAAAAACGTCATCACGCGGAGATGATGCAGAAACGCGGATAAAAAAAATGCCCGCGAAAGCGGGCATTTAGTGCGTGCAGGCATTACATCTCGATTTCGATATCGCCTTTTGCCCGGCAACAGCAGGGCAAAATTTCCCCTTCATTGATGAACGCCAGCGGCTCGGTGAGCCAGTCGACCTGGCCTGCCACTAAACGGCAGCGGCAGGAGCCGCAGTAACCGGCGCGACACTGGTATTCGACTTCCACCTGATGCGACTCAAGCGCGACCAGCAGAGAAGGGTGCTCTTCGCGGCACAGAACTTCTGTGCCGGAAAGGCTTAGCGTGACGCGGCTCATCAGAGCTGGAAATCGCTCAGGTCGTCAGTATTGACTTCGGAATCAATCTGACCGACCAGGTAAGAACTCACTTCCACTTCCTGCGGCGCAACCTGCACGTTGTCGGACACCAGCCAGGTGTTGATCCATGGAATCGGGTTAGAGCGCGTTTTAAACGGCAGCTCAAGGCCCACCGCCTGCATGCGGATGTTGGTGATATACTCCACGTACTGACACAGAATATCTTTGTTCAGACCGATCATGGAGCCGTCGCGGAACAGGTAATCTGCCCACTCTTTTTCCTGCTGAGCGGCCAGCACAAACAGGTCATAGCACTCCTGTTTGCACTCTTCGGCAATCTCTGCCATTTCCGGATCGTCCACGCCGCTGCGCAGCAGATTCAGCATGTGCTGAGTGCCGGTCAGATGCAGGGCTTCGTCGCGAGCGATCAGACGGATAATTTTCGCGTTACCTTCCATCAGCTTGCGCTCTGCGAAGGCGAATGAGCAGGCAAAGCTGACATAGAAGCGAATCGCTTCCAGCGCGTTGACGCTCATCAGGCACAGGTACAGCTGTTTTTTCAGGGCGCGCAGATTCACGGTCACGGTTTTACCGTTAACGTTGTGGGTGCCTTCGCCCAGCAGATGCCAGTAGCTGGTCATTTCGATCAGCTCGTCGTAGTAGTGGGCGATGCCCTCTGCACGTTTCTGGATCTGCTCGTTGGTAACGATATCGTCAAACACCACCGCCGGATCGTTCACGATGTTACGGATGATGTGGGTGTAGGAGCGCGAGTGGATCGTCTCGGAGAACGCCCAGGTTTCAACCCAGGTTTCCAGCTCAGGAATAGAGATCAGCGGCAGCAACGCCACGTTCGGGCTACGACCCTGAATGGAATCCAGCAGCGTCTGGTACTTCAGGTTGCTGAGGAAAATGTGTTTTTCATGGTCAGGCAGTGCCTGAAAGTCGATACGATCGCGTGAAACATCCACTTCTTCCGGACGCCAGAAGAAGGAGAGTTGCTTTTCGATCAGCTTTTCGAAGATGTCATATTTTTGCTGATCGTAGCGTGCCACGTTGACCGATTGCCCGAAGAACATGGGCTCTTTGAGCTGGTCGTTTTTCGTCTGTGAAAAGGTGGTATATGCCATTGAAGTGAGTCCTGTAGGAGTGTAATGCCGGACAGCGCTTTGCGTATCCGGCCTACAACACCTCGAAATTATGTAGGCCGGATACGGCGTTTACGCCGCCATCCGGCAAAAGGCAAAACTAGATCTTACATGCGCCGCTTTCGCAGCCATCGTCCTGGATTGAAGGCGCCATATCATCCTGCGCATCTTCTGCACCGTCACGGGTGTTGTGATAGTACAGGGTTTTCACGCCAAATTTGTAGGCGGTCAGCAGATCTTTGAGCAACTGTTGCATCGGCACTTTTCCTGACGGGAAGCGCGTCGGATCGTAGTTGGTGTTGGCAGAGATCGACTGGTCGATAAACTTCTGCATGATACCCACCAGCTGCAGGTAACCGTCGTTATTCGGCATTTCCCACAGCAGCTCGTAGTTATTCCCCAGCGTTTCGTAATCCGGCACGACCTGACGCAGCACGCCATCTTTCGAGGCTTTGATGCTCACGTGGCCGCGCGGCGGCTCAATGCCGTTGGTGGCGTTGGAGATCTGCGAGGAGGTCTCGGACGGCATCAGCGCAGAAAGGGTGGAGTTACGCAGACCGTGCGTTTTGATCGATTCACGCAGACCTTCCCAGTCGAGATGCAGCGGCTCGCTGACGATACCGTCCAGATCTTTCTTGTAGGTATCGATCGGCAGAATGCCTTTCGCGTAGGTAGTTTCGTTGAACCACGGGCACGCGCCTTGCTCTTTCGCCAGCTCATTCGAGGCTTTCATCAGGTAATACTGAATGGCTTCGAAAGTTTCATGCGTCAGGTTATTGGCGCTGCCGTCGGAGTAACGCTTACCGTTTTTCGCCAGCCAGTAGGCAAAGTTGATCACGCCAATACCCAGCGTACGACGGCCCATGGCACCGCGTTTTGCCGCAGGGATTGGGTAGTCCTGATAATCCAGCAGGGCATCCAGCGCGCGAACCGCCAGCACAGCCAGCTCTTCCAGCTCGGACAGGCTCTTGATTGCGCCCAGGTTGAATGCAGACAGAGTACAGAGCGCGATTTCACCGTTTTCGTCGTTAACGTCGTACAGCGGTTTGGTCGGCAGGGCGATCTCCAGGCACAGGTTAGACTGGCGCACGGGCGCGATGGCCGGATCAAACGGGCTGTGGGTGTTGCAGTGGTCCACGTTCTGAATGTAGATACGGCCAGTTGAGGCACGTTCCTGCATCATCAGAGAGAACAGGTCCACCGCTTTGACGCGCTGTTTGCGGATGCTGTCGTCGTTTTCGTACTGGGTATACAGACGCTCGAACTCATCCTGATCGGCGAAGAACGCGTCATACAGGCCTGGGACGTCGGACGGGCTGAACAGGGTGATGTCCTGGCCTTTCAGCAGGCGGGTATACATCAGTTTGTTGATCTGAACGCCGTAGTCCATGTGACGAACGCGGTTGCCTTCAACGCCACGGTTGTTTTTCAGAACCAGCAGGCTTTCCACTTCCAGATGCCACATTGGGTAGAACAGCGTGGCTGCACCGCCGCGAACGCCGCCCTGAGAGCAGGATTTCACTGCGGTCTGGAAGTGTTTGTAGAACGGAATACAGCCGGTATGGAACGCTTCACCGCCGCGAATTGGGCTACCCAGGGCACGAATACGGCCCGCGTTGATACCGATACCGGCACGCTGGGAGACGTATTTCACAATGGCGCTGGAGGTGGCGTTAATGGAATCCAGGCTGTCGCCGCACTCGATCAGAACGCAAGAGCTGAACTGGCGAGTTGGGGTGCGCACGCCAGACATGATCGGCGTAGGCAGAGAAATTTTAAAGGTAGAAACCGCATCATAGAAACGCTTCACATAGCTCAGGCGGGTTTCACGCGGATAGCCGGAGAACAGGCATGCGGCGACCAGAATGTACAGGAACTGCGCGCTTTCGTAGATTTCACCCGTTACGCGGTTCTGAACCAGGTATTTGCCTTCGAGCTGTTTGACCGCGGCGTAGGAGAAGTTCATGTCACGCCAGTGATCGATAAACCCGTTCATCTGCTCGAACTCTTCTTCCGTATAGTCTTCCAGCAGATGTGTGTCGTATTTGCCCAGCTCAACCATTTTGACCACGTGATCATACAGCGCTGGCGGCTCAAACTGGCCGTAGGCTTTTTTACGCAGATGGAAAATGGCAAGACGTGCTGCGAGATACTGATAATCAGGCGCTTCGCGGGAGATGAGGTCAGCCGCCGCCTTGATGATGGTCTCGTGGATGTCAGAGGTTTTGATGCCGTCGTAGAACTGAATGTGAGAACGCAGCTCAACCTGGGAGATAGATACGTTATTCAGTCCTTCTGCTGCCCAGTCGAGAACTCGATGGATTTTGTCGAGATTGATACGCTCAGTGGTACCGTCGCGCTTTGTCACCAGCAGACTCTGATTCATGTGGGTTTTTACCTGTCCGTGAATTACCGTGAAATAGAAATATCCCCCGCTTATCCACAGAATGGTCTTGTGACTAACTCTGTGGATAAATACTACATGTAGGGGTTTTGCGATTAAAAGAACGCTATATGGTGAGTATTCTAGTATCGAATCATTTCAGTACAAGGGTTGATTTTGAGGTTAAATTGAGGTTGTGAAAGGGTAAAAAAGCCTAAGTCCTCGTGCTGTAAGGCCTGGACGACATGTCAATAATTAAGAAAAAAAATTCAAAATTTGATCGAGTGCTGATTTCTTCAACGAGAGGTCAAAATTGCGCAACATGACGCCGCGCAATCTTTATAAGAATAGTTGATGACGTTAGTCGTTTTTTGCGGTTGTGTGCAACATATAGTTAACATCTACACCCGGCGCGAGTTTGAATTTGTCCGTTAGCGGATTGTAGTGCAAACCAGTGATGTGCTGCTCTTTAAGCCAGGTGCCGTCGACCCAGCCTAATAATTCAGCCGGTTTGATAAATTTCTTCACGTCATGGGTGCCTTTTGGCACCATGCGCAGGACATATTCTGCCCCTACGACCGCCATCAGCCACGCCTTGCCGTTACGGTTGATGGTCGAGAAGAAAACCTGTCCACCGGGTTTGACAAGCGCAGCGCAGGCCTTGACCACCGACTGCGGGTCAGGAACGTGCTCTAACATTTCCATGCAGGTGACCACGTCATACTGATGAGCGTGCTTCGCCGCGTGCTCTTCGACCGTCTCTTGAACGTAATCCACCTGAATACCGGTTTCTAACGCATGCAGGCGCGCGACCTGTAATGGCTCAAAGCCCATATCCAGCCCGGTGACTGTGGCCCCTTCGCGCGCCATGCTCTCTGCCAGAATGCCGCCGCCGCAGCCGACATCGAGCACGTTTTTACCGAACAGACCGCCGGAACGCTCCGCAATATAGCCCAGACGCAGCGGGTTAATACGGTGCAGAGGTTTGAACTCACCTTCGAGATCCCACCAGCGGGATGCCACCGCTTCAAATTTGGCGATCTCTTCGTGGTCGACGTTGTGAGCTACCGGGGATTTTTCGGCATTCATGGGCGCTTTTACTCCTTATTTCGCAAGAGGATCGAGTATATCAGGCTCTCCCCGCGAATAAAGCATACAGGTTTACCTGTCTCATAGCGGTTGTGTTATAATTTGCGACCTTTGAATCCGGGACACAGTAGAGGGATAGCGGTTAGATGAGCGACCTTGCGAGAGAAATTACACCGGTTAACATCGAGGAAGAGCTTAAGAGCTCCTATCTGGACTATGCGATGTCGGTCATTGTTGGCCGTGCGCTGCCAGACGTCCGAGATGGCCTGAAGCCGGTACACCGTCGCGTACTTTACGCCATGAACGTATTGGGCAATGACTGGAATAAAGCCTACAAAAAATCTGCCCGTGTCGTTGGTGACGTAATCGGTAAATACCACCCTCATGGTGATACCGCCGTTTATGACACTATCGTGCGTATGGCGCAGCCATTCTCCTTGCGTTACATGCTGGTAGATGGCCAGGGTAACTTTGGTTCTGTCGATGGCGACTCCGCGGCGGCGATGCGTTATACGGAAATCCGTATGTCGAAAATCGCCCATGAGCTGATGGCCGACCTGGAAAAAGAGACGGTAGATTTCGTCGATAACTACGACGGCACCGAGCGCATCCCAGACGTGATGCCGACCAAGATCCCGAACCTGCTGGTGAACGGTTCTTCCGGTATCGCCGTCGGTATGGCCACCAACATTCCGCCGCACAACATCACGGAAGTGATCAACGGTTGCCTGGCCTTTATTGACGATGAAGAGATCAGCATTGAAGGGCTGATGGAACACATCCCTGGCCCGGACTTCCCGACTGCCGCCATTATCAATGGTCGTCGCGGTATCGAAGAAGCGTACCGTACCGGTCGTGGCAAAATTTATATTCGTGCCCGCGCGGAAGTGGAAGCTGACGCGAAGACGGGTCGCGAAACCATTATCGTCCACGAAATTCCGTATCAGGTGAACAAAGCGCGCCTGATCGAAAAAATCGCGGAACTGGTAAAAGATAAACGCGTTGAAGGTATCAGCGCGCTGCGTGACGAGTCTGATAAAGACGGTATGCGCATCGTGATTGAAATCAAACGCGACGCGGTGGGTGAAGTTGTTCTTAACAACCTTTACTCCCAGACGCAGCTCCAGGTTTCCTTCGGTATCAACATGGTGGCACTGCACCATGGTCAGCCGAAGATCATGAACCTTAAAGAGATTCTGAGCGCGTTCGTGCGTCACCGCCGTGAAGTGGTGACTCGCCGTACTATTTTCGAACTGCGTAAAGCACGCGATCGTGCCCACATCCTCGAAGCGCTGGCTGTTGCGCTGGCGAACATCGACCCGATCATCGAACTGATCCGTCGTGCGCCAACGCCTGCCGAAGCGAAAGCGGGCCTGGTTGCCCGTCCGTGGGAGCTGGGTAACGTCGCGGCCATGCTGGAACGCGCTGGCGATGATGCTGCGCGCCCTGAATGGCTGGAGCCGGAGTTCGGCGTGCGTGACGGTCAGTACTATCTGACCGAACAGCAGGCACAGGCGATTCTGGATCTGCGTCTGCAGAAACTGACTGGCCTTGAGCATGAAAAACTGCTCGACGAGTACAAAGAGCTGCTGGAGCAGATTGCTGAACTGCTGCATATCCTCGGTAGCGCAGATCGTCTGATGGAAGTGATTCGTGAAGAGCTGGAACTGGTCCGCGATCAGTTTGGTGATGAGCGTCGCACTGAGATCACCGCCAACAGCGCGGATATCAACATCGAAGATCTGATCAACCAGGAAGATGTGGTTGTGACCCTGTCTCACCAGGGCTACGTGAAGTATCAGCCGCTGACCGACTACGAAGCACAACGTCGTGGTGGTAAAGGCAAATCAGCTGCACGTATTAAAGAAGAAGACTTTATCGACCGCCTGCTGGTGGCCAACACCCACGATACGATCCTCTGCTTCTCCAGCCGTGGCCGTCTGTACTGGATGAAGGTTTATCAGCTGCCGGAAGCGAGCCGTGGGGCGCGTGGTCGTCCAATCGTCAACCTGCTGCCGCTGGAGCCGAACGAACGCATCACTGCGATTCTGCCGGTCCGCGAGTACGCAGAAGGCGTAAACGTCTTTATGGCGACCGCCAGCGGGACCGTGAAGAAAACCGCGCTGAAAGAGTTCAGCCGTCCGCGTTCTGCCGGCATCATTGCCGTCAACCTGAACGAAGGCGACGAACTGATCGGCGTGGATCTGACCTCCGGTACTGACGATGTCATGCTGTTCTCTGCCGCCGGTAAAGTGGTGCGCTTCAAAGAGAGCGCCGTGCGCGCGATGGGTCGTACTGCGACCGGTGTTCGTGGTATCCGTCTGGCAGGCGAAGACAGCGTTGTTTCCCTGATTATTCCACGTGGCGAAGGGGCAATCCTGACCGTGACGCAGAATGGTTACGGTAAACGTACGGCGGAAGGGGAATACCCAACCAAGTCTCGCGGTACGCAGGGCGTTATCTCCATTAAAGTCACCGAACGTAACGGCTCCGTTGTCGGCGCGGTACAGGTTGATGACTGCGATCAGATCATGATGATCACCGACGCAGGCACCCTGGTTCGTACCCGCGTGTCTGAGATTAGCGTTGTGGGTCGTAACACCCAGGGCGTGATCCTCATCCGTACTGCGGAAGACGAAAACGTGGTCGGCCTGCAGCGTGTTGCAGAGCCGGTGGATGACGAAGAGCTCGATTCCATCGACGGAAGTGTGGCAGAAGGCGATGACGAAATCGCGCCGGAAGCGGACACCGACGACGATGCGGCAGACGATGCCGAAGAGTAATGTCTCCTGACAGAAAAAAGGGCCGGATTCCGGCCCTTTCTTTTTTGCAGACAAGCGAACATTGCGGCAAGCGGCGTTTACCGCTACCTTAACCACATTCTTTTTGACCCTGATGGCGGAGCTTCGCCCCCTTGAAATACCTCGTCTCCTTTCGTACCACGCTTAAAGTCTCTCGCTATTTATTCCGGGCGCTGGCGTTATTGCTCTGGTTACTGGTCGCGCTGTTTTCGGTGTTTTACATCGTCAACACGCTGCACCAAAAGGAGTCCGAGATCCGTCAGGAGTTCAACCTAAGCTCCGATCAGGCCCAGCGCTATATCCAGCGCACGTCCGACGTGATGAAAGAGCTGAAGTACATTGCGGAGAACCGTCTGACGGCGGAAAACGGGATTATGGCGTCCCGCGGGCGCGACGATAAATCGGAAGTCCCGGATTTCGAGCCGTTGTTCCCGGATTCTGACTGCTCGGCGATGAGCAACTCCTGGCGAGGCTCTCTCGAATCGCTGGCCTGGTTTATGCGCTACTGGCGCGATAACTTCTCTGCGGCCTACGATCTTAACCGCGTGTTCCTCATCGGCAGCGAAAATCTCTGTATGGCCGATTTTGGCCTGCGGGATATGCCCGTCGAGCGCGAGGATGCGCTGAAAAAACTGCACGAACGTATTCTCAAATACCATAACGCCCCTCAGGATGAGCGCGGCAACAATATTTTCTGGATTAGCCAGGGCCCGCGTCCAGGCGTGGGCTATTTCTATGGCCTGACGCCGGTCTATCTGGCTAACCGTCTGCAGGCGCTGCTGGGCACCGAGCAGACGATTCGCATGGAGAACTTCTTCACGCCGGGCAGCCTGCCGATGGGGGTGACCATTCTCGATGAAAATGGTCATAAGCTGATTTCACTCACCGGTCCTGAGGATCGTTTAAAAGTCGATCCGCGCTGGATGCAGGAGCGCTCCTGGTTTGGATATACCTCGGGATTCCGCGACCTGGTGCTGAAGAAAAGCCTGCCGCCGTCTTCACTGAGTATTGTCTACTCCGTGCCGGTCGATATGGTGCTGGAACGCATCCGGATGCTGATCCTCAACGCAATCCTGCTGAACGTGCTGGTAGGCATTGCGCTGTTTACGCTGGCGCGGATGTATGAGCGCAAGATTTTCATTCCGGCAGAGAGCGACGCCCAGCGCCTGGAAGAGCACGAGCAGTTCAACCGCAAAATTGTCGCTTCGGCGCCCGTCGGCATCTGTATTCTGCGCACTCAGGACGGAACGAATATCCTCAGTAATGAGCTGGCGCATAACTATCTGAACATGCTGACGCACGAAGACCGGCAGCGGCTGACGCAAATCATCTGCGGCCAACAGGTCAATTTTGTCGATGTGCTTACCAGCAACCACACGAACCTGCAGATCAGCTTTGTTCATTCGCGCTATCGCAACGAAAACGTGGCGATTTGCGTGCTGGTGGATGTCTCCTCGCGCGTGAAAATGGAAGAGTCCTTGCAGGAAATGGCGCAGGCGGCGGAACAGGCCAGCCAGTCGAAATCCATGTTCCTCGCCACCGTCAGCCATGAGCTGCGCACGCCGCTGTACGGCATTATCGGTAACCTCGATCTGCTGCAAACCAAAGAGCTGCCGAAGGGCGTCGACCGTCTGGTGACGGCGATGAACAACTCGTCGAGCCTGCTGCTGAAAATTATCAGCGACATTCTCGACTTCTCCAAAATTGAGTCTGAGCAGCTGAAAATCGAGCCGAGCGAGTTTTCGCCGCGTGAGGTGATGAACCACATCAGCGCCAACTATATGCCGCTGGTGGTGCGCAAGCAGCTGGGACTTTACTGCTTTATCGAGCCGGATGTGCCGGTGACATTGCAGGGCGACCCGATGCGCCTGCAGCAGGTAATTTCCAACCTGCTGAGCAATGCGATCAAGTTTACCGACATCGGCTGTATCGTCCTGCATGTTTCCCGCGCCGGGGATTATTTAAGTATCCGCGTTCGCGACACGGGGACCGGGATCCCGGCCAAAGAGGTGGTTAAACTGTTTGACCCGTTCTTCCAGGTGGGAACCGGCGTACAGCGTAACTTCCAGGGCACAGGTCTGGGGCTTGCGATTTGCGAGCAGCTGATCAGCATGATGGACGGCGATATCTCGGTGGATACCGAGCCGGGTATGGGCAGCCAGTTTACGATTCGTATCCCGCTCTATTCGGCGAAGTATCCGGTGAAAGCCCCGGCGGATGGCTTGAGCGGTAAAACAATCTGGCTGGCGGTGCATAACGCCTCGCTGTATACCTTCCTCGAGTCGATGCTGACTAACCGTGGCCTTCACGTGATGCGCTACGAGGGGCAAGCCGCCGATGCCGACGACACGCTGATTACGGACGTGGAGCTGGACCCGTCCTGGAAAGGCAGAGCCGCGATTATCTTCTGTCGTCGTCATATTGGTATTCCGCAGGAGCGTGTGCCGGGAGAGTGGACGCACAGCGTCGCCACGCCGCATGAGCTGATGCATCTGCTGGCGCATATCTATCGCGTTGAAGTGGATGAGCGCGACGGCGTGAGAGCGCTGCCGTCGCCGGACTCTTCCGTCGCAATGAATGACGATATGATGATTCTGGTGGTCGACGATCATCCGATTAACCGGCGTCTGTTGGCCGATCAGCTCGGATCGCTGGGATATCAATGTCTGACGGCCAATGACGGCGTCGATGCGCTTAACGTGCTCAGCAAAAATCATATTGATATTGTGCTCAGCGACGTCAACATGCCGAACATGGATGGCTATCGCCTGACGCAGCGTATCCGCGAGCAGGGGCTGACTCTGCCGGTCATTGGCGTGACGGCGAATGCGCTGGCTGAAGAGAAGCAGCGCTGCCTGGAGTCGGGAATGGACAGTTGTCTGTCGAAACCGGTGACGCTGGATGTGATCAAGCAGACCCTGACGGTCTACGCGGATCGCGTGCGCAAAAACAGGGCGTAAAAAAACCCGGCAAGCGTGAGCGCTGCCGGGTTTTTTAAGCGAAGAGCAATCAGTCTTTATCGACCGCGCTCAGCGTCACAGAAGAGAGATAGTTCAGCAGGGCGATGTCATTTTCAACACCCAGCTTCATCATCGCCGATTTCTTCTGGCTACTGATGGTTTTAATGCTGCGGTTCAGCTTCTTGGCAATCTCGGTGACCAGGAAACCTTCCGCGAACAGGCGCAACACTTCGCTCTCTTTCGGGGACAAACGCTTGTCACCGTAACCACCGGCGCTGATTTTCTCCAGCAGACGGGAGACGCTTTCCGGGGTAAATTTCTTGCCTTTCTGCAGGGCGGCAAGCGCTTTCGGCAGATCGGTTGGCGCGCCTTGTTTCAGTACGATCCCTTCAATATCGAGTTCTAGCACGGCGCTTAAGATCGCCGGGTTGTTGTTCATGGTCAGAACAATGATCGAAATGCTCGGGAAGTGGCGCTTGATGTATTTGATAAGCGTGATCCCATCTCCGTATTTATCTCCCGGCATGGAGAGATCGGTGATGAGGACATGGGCATCAAGTTTCGGGAGGTTATTGATAAGTGCTGTAGAGTCTTCAAATTCACCGACAACATTCACCCACTCGATCTGTTCAAGTGATTTGCGAATACCGAACAGTACAATCGGGTGGTCATCGGCAATAATTACGTTCATATTGTTCATGTATAAGGCTACCTTGCTACAGCAAGCTTTTGACGTAGGCGTCAATGTCGCTGATGTATTTTTCTGTGCCAGAAGCATCCTTCTCGCGAATAAGATGTTCCAGCGTTTCACATAACTGCTTGCCCGGAACCAGATTAAGCATGGCAAACACCCCTTTAAGCCGGTGTGCTGTCTGCGCCAGCGCCGCGAAATCCTTCGCAGCGGACTCAGTATACAACCGCTTAACATCATCTGGTACTGTATCTACAAAGAGGGAATAGTATCCGCTGGCATGGAGTTCGGCATTTTCATCGCCACCCAACGGGGACTCCAGGATCTCTTCTTGTGCCAGCTGTTCCTCTATTAGTTGTAGTACAGCTTCCTGCATCGCATTGCTCATATTAAAGTTGACGCGCATCTGGCCGGGGCCGATTTTGCGCACGCCAGACTCATCATCGCTTAAAAGCAAGCCCGAGGCAGTAAGATTAGACGGATTATCAGTTAAAAACAGATCATATTCTTGACTTGTAAGCCTGTCGTCCGGGGTGATGCAGGACGCCCCCCAGTTTTCCAGCTGACGAACCACAATGTTGCGGATCTCGTTCGAGGTCACATCCACCATGATCACCACATCATCCAGCAGACGCTCTTCGTCTTCTTCCTCTGGGGTCGCGGCCATTTTGACGTGCAGGGAGTAGCGGGTACCAAGGGACTCGCGGGCTTTAATATTCAGGTGCCCGCCCAGTTTACGCGCCAGCTGATCGCACAGCCAGAAGGTGAGGGGATTGGCTTTGCCGTAGTTGTCGCTCTGAGTATCGTTAAGGAACGGGAAGTGCAGATTGTCGACTTCGCTCAGCGTCACGCCTTCGCCCGTATCCAGAATACGGATCGTCAGGCGGTCTTGAGCGGATTCGTCTGCGCTGACTTCCAGCGTAATTTTGCCGATTTGAGTGGTGGTGACGGAGTACTGAATCAGCATCAGCACGATGCGGCGCAGGGCATCGCGGTCGCCGTGGCGTTTATCGTTAGCGGGCAGATGGTTGTTAATCAGCAGCTGCAGCCCTTTACGCTTAATCACCGGCAGGACTTCAGGTACCACTTCGTTGATCAGATCCTGAATCGAGAACAGGGTAGGGTTCCCTCTCCAGGAGTCGTTTTCCAGCATATTAGCCAGCTGAATTTCATCCACCATCCGCACGAGCGTATCCGCCTGAGTGGCAAGCTGATGGCTTTCTGGCGTGCTGATGTTTGCGGCCTGGCTTGCCAGCGCTTTCAGCGGACGCTTAAACGCATCGCTGATGTTTTGCATAAAGACCGCGCGGCCCTGCTGGTTCTTCTCATACAGCCGCTGGGCCTGCTTGAGTTTCTTGTTCACCAGCACTTCACGGTCCTGATCGCGGATGATAAAGATTTGGGTGCGGGAAGCAACCTGGCTGCGGAACTGACGAATTTCATACAGTTCATTATTAATGGTGGCCTGAATGACGCCCTGGTGCTGATCGGCCATCGCCGTGATGTTCTGCAAATTCAGGTGCGGCAGCAGATGATCGGCAATCTTGTTGCTCATAATGGTGCGATTAGCTTCCTGGTCATGCACCAGCAGCCCGAGCGGGAGGATGGAGACAATCTCCTCATTCAGCGCCCGCAGGACGCGCAGTTCGTTGCCTGAGCCGGATGACGACACGCTTTCGCTTTGACGGCCAGGCTGGAAGCGGAAGGTGCTGTAGCCAAACAGCGCCAGCGCCAGCAGGCCGATATTCAGCAGCAGCGGCAGGAGAATATTTTGCAGGGTATCCAGCAGTAAGGTACCAAACGGCACCTGCCACACCAGGCGCATCCCGGTGGAGTTCAGCGCAGAGGCGATCTCAATCTTCGAGCCATTGAATGTAATGGTGGCGCTCTCCGGGCCCTCTTTCTTATCGGCTGATGCGCGCAGGTTTTGTGCGGAGCTGTCTGGCTCCAGACGGAAACTGTCCAGTGGCATGTCAGGCGGGATCAGATCGTTAATCGGCAAATCAAAGGCCACGACGGTCGCCAGATGGCCCGGCTGGTTAAACGTGGTGCGCAGGGTAAAGTAATGCCCGTTCTGCCACGCCAGGCGGCGCAGAGAGGAGAAACTTTCGCGCTCATCCAGGGCGTTGGCCTGCTGGAGCATTTCGGCGCGACGGGAATCGACGATCGAGCCGATGGTGGACTCTTTAAACCCGGATGAGAGATCTTTTAGCGGCAGCGTGGAGATCAGGATCATGCTGTTATCCTGACCGTTGAGATAATACATCGACCACGGCACCGTTTCTGCGCCCCACAGCGTGTCGAGATAGGTCGACATCCGCTGGGTCATCTCAAGCGTGGCGCTATCGTGCGAACCAAAAATCAGGGCTTCGGTTTTACGGCGCGTTTTTTCGAGGTAATACACGTCCTGTTTAAGACGCGTCTCCTGCAGATTCTCACCCGACGAGGTTCCCGGTGCGGCGGCAATGTTGTCATAAATCTGCCAGGTGGCGTAACGCCAGGTATCAATGCGCTTATGCACCGCGTGGGTGATATCAACAATCTGGTAGCTCCTGTCCTTCAGCCAGGTATTGACCGCGCTCTGCACCATCACTCCCATCGTCACCAGTAGCACAATGATTAAGAGAAGGAAGAAGCGGGTGATGCTCCCCGGAAGGAGGGAGAACTTACCTGTTGCTGTGGTTTCAGACTGACTCATTGATATGTTTAACCCGATATGGCCGCACGTAAGGGGGAGTGGGCAGTATAAAGGGTAATACCTGAATTTCCAGCATCGTAGCCAGAGCAGACGGGACTTTTTCGACTTTAAATAGCGCAGGGCGAGGCAGATTTAAAAGTGTACAAACGCGATCGGATTGTACAAATAATTGGCAATGAATGTGAAAAATAGCACTAATTAACAAGAAATTAAAATTTGTTAAAGCGACGGGAAAGGAAATTTAGGGACATAATCGAATTAATTAATAGTTGTTATAATTTCAGTGCGGTAGCACAGATAAATTCAGTTTACGTAAAGAAGCGTAAAAAAAAACCGAATGCAGTGCACTCGGCTGAATTAGGGATAAACAGACATTCAAAACTGAATGACGGTAATAAATAAAGTTAATGATGATAGCGGGAGTTATTTTAGTGATCCCGACGGTTTTTGTTTTGACAATCAGTGCGGTAATGATTACTTTGGCTATCTCTCTGATATATATCATCTATTTTCAATTTTTGATTTAATGTGCTTTATTTTTTAGCTCTTAGTGCTATCAAAAAGTTCCCCTTTATTTACAAATTGAAACATGTTTGTAGATGAATGAAACATCTTCAAAGTTTTCGTATCATATTCTTATTGGATTATTCTGTAATTTTGCGGAGAATGAAGTTGCCGACTGGTTAAGAGGGTTAATCAGTAAGCAGTGGTAATAATAAGGCATATAAAGGCATATAACAGAGGGTTAATAAAATGAAAGTTAAAGTCCTGTCCCTCCTGGTACCAGCTCTGCTGGTAGCAGGCGCAGCAAATGCGGCTGAAATTTATAACAAAGACGGCAACAAATTAGATCTGTTCGGTAAAGTCGACGGTCTGCACTATTTCTCCGATGACAAAGGCGCTGATGGCGATCAGACCTACATGCGTATCGGCTTCAAAGGCGAAACTCAGGTTAACGATCAGCTGACCGGTTACGGCCAGTGGGAATACCAGATTCAGGGTAACACCGACGAGAGCGACAACCAGTCCTGGACTCGTGTGGCCTTCGCGGGTCTGAAATTCGCTGACGCAGGTTCTTTCGACTACGGTCGTAACTACGGCGTTATCTACGATGTCACCTCCTGGACTGACGTACTGCCAGAATTCGGCGGCGACACCTACGGTGCTGACAACTTCCTGCAGTCCCGTGCTAACGGCGTTGCAACCTACCGTAACCAGGACTTCTTCGGTCTGGTTGATGGCCTGAACTTTGCTCTGCAGTATCAGGGTAAAAACGGCAGCGTTGACGGCGAAAACGACACCGGTCGTAGCACCCTGAAACAGAATGGCGACGGCTACGGCGCGTCCCTGACCTACAACCTGGGCGAAGGCTTCAGCGTGGGTGGTGCGATGTCTTCCTCTAAACGTACTGCTGACCAGAATGCAGCAGGCGTGTACGGCGAAGGCGATCACGCAGAAGTGTACAGCGGTGGTCTGAAATATGATGCCAACAACATTTACCTGGCAGCACAGTACTCCCAGACTTACAACGCAACCCGTTTCGGCGACTCCCAGAGCAGCAGCGACATCTACGGTTTTGCTAACAAAGCACAGAACTTCGAAGTGGTTGCTCAATACCAGTTCGACTTCGGTCTGCGTCCATCCGTGGCTTACCTGCAGTCTAAAGGTAAGGACGTAAGCAACAACACCACCAACTTCGGCGATCAGGATCTGCTGAAATATGTTGATGTTGGCGCGACTTACTACTTCAACAAAAACATGTCCACCTACGTGGATTACAAAATCAACCTGCTGGATGAAAACAACTTCACCCGTCAGGCTGGTATCGGTACTGATGATATCGTCGCTCTGGGTCTGGTTTACCAGTTCTAAGACACGCTCAGTAACACAAAGGGGCCTTATGGCCCCTTTTTCTATTCTCTTTTTAGGGCCTTACCTGCGACCGGGTTTGATATACTCTTGCCGCCCAGGCATGAGGATGATAACGAATGGACATGACTTTTTGGCGCGCTGGCATTCTGGCGAGCTTTTTCTTACTGGTGGCATGCGACTCTTCCACCCCTTCGGTGAAACCCGCTGCGCCTGCAGCTACGGTGCTGGAAGGGAAAACCATGGGAACCTTCTGGCGCGTCAGCATCATGAATGTTGACGCCAGACGCGCGGACGAACTGCGCGGTAAAATTCAGTCTCAGCTCGACGCTGACGATCAGCTGCTCTCGACCTATAAAAATGATTCTGCGCTGATGCGCTTCAATCTGTCCAATAGCACCTCCCTGTGGCCCGTAAGCGAGGCGATGGCCGACATCGTCACCGAGGCGCTGCATATTGGCTATAAAACCAACGGGGCGATGGATATTACCGTCGGGCCGCTGGTGAATTTATGGGGCTTTGGCCCGACGAAACAGCCGGAGAAAATCCCCGATCAGGCGCAAATCGACGATGCCCGCGCCCGCACCGGTTTGCAGCATCTGACGGTGATCAACCAATACGGGCAGCAGTATCTGCAAAAAGACATTCCCGATCTGTTTGTGGATCTTTCAACGGTCGGGGAGGGCTACGCGGCGGATCATCTGGCCGCGCTGATGACCCAGGAAGGGATCTCACGCTATCTGGTCTCCGTCGGTGGCGCGCTGGTCAGCCGTGGCCTGAATGCCAGCGATCAGCCCTGGCGCGTGGCGATCCAAAAACCGACCGACACCCAGAACGCAGTCCAGGCGGTGGTGGATATTAACGGCCACGGCATCAGTACCTCCGGAAGCTATCGGAATTATTACGAACTGGACGGGAAACGCCTCTCTCACGTCATCGATCCGCAGACCGGTCGCCCGATCGAACATAATCTGGTCTCCGTTACCGTCATCGCTCCTACTGCGCTGGAGGCCGATACCTGGGATACGGGGCTGATGGTGTTGGGACCAGAGAAGGCGAAAGAGGTGGTGCGCCAGGAAGGGCTGGCAGTGTATATGATCACCCGCGAGGGCGAGACGTTTAAAACCTGGATGTCGCCGCAGTTCCAAAGCTTCTTAATTAGCGAACAAAATTAAAAAGCAAGGTTGCGGGTTTTTGTTCAGTGGCACTCCGGCATTGTGTGAGTATGCTTGTAAGAGGAGCCGATGATGAAAAACGTGATCCTGAATACCGATGAAGAACGCTGGCTGGCAGTGCTGGCCCGCGATTCCAGTGCCGATAACCAGTTTGTCTTTGCCGTCCAGACAACCGGCATCTTTTGCCGCCCTTCCTGCCGGGCGCGCCACGCGCTGCGCAAGAATGTCCGTTTCTTCCCCGATGCCCGTCATGCTGAACAGGCCGGGTTTCGCCCCTGCAAACGCTGCGCGCCGGACAAAGCCGATCCTCAGGCCGCAAAAATGGCCAAAATCGAACAAGCCTGCCGCCTGCTGGAAGAGGACTCTGCGCTGACCCTGACTGCGCTGGCAGAAGCGGTGGCGATGAGCCCGTTCCATTTTCACAGGCTGTTTAAAACCCACACCGGGATGACGCCGAAATCCTGGCAGCAGGCGGCGCGCGCGCGACGTTTACGGGCCGCACTGACGCAGGGCGATACCATTACCGATTCCGTACTGGCCGCCGGTTTCCCCGACAGCAGCAGCTACTACCGAAAAGCAGACGACGTGTTGGGCATGACCGCGAAGCAGTACCGCAATGGCGGGAATGACGTGACCGTGCGCTACGCCATTAGCGACTGCGATCTGGGCCGTTGCCTGGTGGCGGAAAGTGAGCGCGGGATCTGTGCGATTTTACTGGGCGATAATGACGATGCCCTGGCAGAAGAGATTCATACGCTTTTCCCTCACGCACAGCAGGAAACGCCCGAGGGGACCTTTGCGGGCAGGCTGCATCAGGTGATTACGAGTCTGGATAACAGCGGCACGGCGCTGGCGCTGCCGCTGGATATTCGCGGTACCGCGTTTCAGCAGCAGGTCTGGCAGGCACTGCGCGCGATCCCCTGCGGTGAAACTGCGAGCTACCAGCAGGTCGCCAGTGCCATCGGCAAACCCAACGCGGTGCGGGCGGTGGCAAGCGCCTGCGCGGCCAATAAGCTGGCGATCGTTATCCCTTGTCACCGCGTCGTGCGAAACGACGGCGCCTTGTCCGGCTATCGCTGGGGAACGGCGCGCAAAGCGCAGTTGCTGCAGCGTGAAGCGAAAAATCAGGAGGAGTAATGCTGGATCTGTTTGCGGATAGCGATCCCTGGCAAGAGCCGCTGGCGCCCGGTGCCACCATTTTGCGCCGCTTCGCTTTAGCGCGCGCCGATACGCTGTTTCAGGCAATTGCTGAGGTCGCTGCGCTATCGCCGTTCCGCCATATGGTCACGCCGGGCGGATACACCATGTCCGTGGCGATGACGAACTGCGGATCGCTTGGCTGGACGACAAACGATCGCGGGTATCTCTATTCACCTATCGATCCTGTGACGGGCCAGCCCTGGCCGTTAATTCCCGCAGCGTTCAGCACGCTCTGTCATGACGCGGCAGTCGCGGCGGGCTATCCGCACTTTCAGCCCGACGCCTGCCTGGTCAACCGCTACGCGCCGGGAGCAAAGCTATCGCTGCATCAGGACAAAGACGAGCCGGATCTGCGTGCGCCGATTGTGTCTGTTTCGCTGGGCCTGCCTGCGGTCTTCCAGTTTGGCGGCCTGAAGCGCAGCGATCCGCTTAAGCGGCTGATGCTTGAGCACGGTGACGTGGTGGTGTGGGGTGGGGAATCTCGGCTTTTTTATCACGGGATTCAACCCCTTAAACCTGGCATTCATCCACTGGCAGGGGAGTACCGCTACAATCTTACCTTCCGCCAGGCATCGGATAGCGAATAAAAATAAGAATTATTCTTGATGTAACCGTCGGGCAGTTTACACTGCTGGCTGTTTTTTCTTGTCCGGATTGCTTTGCATGCAACTACTTCTCCTTGTCTGGCGTCAGTACCGCTGGCCGTTTGTCGCGGTTATGGCGCTCAGCCTTGCCAGCGCCGCGCTGGGCATTGGGCTTATCGCCTTTATTAACGTCCGTCTGATTGAAATGGTCGATACGAAACTGTCGGTATTGCCGGAGTTTCTCGGCCTGCTGCTGCTGCTGATGGCGGTCACGCTGGCTTCGCAGCTGGCGCTGACGGCCCTGGGGCACCATTTCGTCTATCGCCTGCGCGGCGAATTTATCAAACGTATTCTCGATACGCAGGTTGAACGCATCGAACAGCTGGGCAGTGCGTCACTGCTGGCGGGGCTGACCAGCGATGTGCGAGCGATTACGATTGCCTTTGTGCGTTTGCCGGAGCTGGTGCAGGGTATCATTCTGACCTTTGGCTCAGCAGCCTATCTGGCGTGGCTATCGACCAAAATGCTGGCGGTGACCGCGATTTGGATTGTGGTCACTATCTGGGGCGGTTACCTGCTGGTGGCACGCGTGTATAAGCACATGGCGGTGCTGCGTGAAACAGAAGATAAGCTCTATAACGACTACCAGACGGTGCTGGAAGGGCGCAAAGAGCTGACCCTCAACCGCGAGCGCGCCGAGCACATCTTTAACAACCTCTATATTCCCGATGCACGCGAATATCGCCATCACATCATTCGCGCCGATACCTTCCACCTGAGCGCCGTGAACTGGTCGAATATCATGATGCTGGGCGCAATCGGTCTGGTGTTCTGGATGGCAAACAGCCTCGGCTGGGCCGACACTAACGTGGCGGCGACCTATTCCCTGACGCTGCTGTTCCTGCGTACGCCGCTGCTCTCCGCCGTGGGTGCGCTGCCGACGCTACTCAGTGCTCAGGTGGCCTTCAGAAAACTGAATCAGTTTGCGCTGGCGCCGTTCCGCCCTGAGTTCCCGCGCCCGGATGCCTTCCCGGACTGGAAAACGCTGGAACTGCGCAACGTCACTTTCCATTATCAGGATAACAACTTTGCCGTCGGCCCGGTCAATCTGACCATCCATCGCGGCGAACTGCTGTTCCTGATTGGCGGCAACGGTAGCGGAAAATCCACGCTGGCGATGCTGCTGACCGGGCTGTATCAGCCGCAGTCGGGTGAAATCCTGCTGGACGGAAAAGCGCTGTCCGTTGAGAAACCGGAAGATTATCGCAAGCTCTTCTCCGCAGTCTTTACGGATGTCTGGCTGTTCGATCAGCTGTTAGGGCCGGAAGGCAAACAGGCAAATCCTGAGCTGGTCGCGAAGTGGCTCGAACAGCTGAAAATGTCGCATAAGCTGGAGCTTCAGGACGGCAAAATCCTTAATCTCAAACTGTCGAAAGGGCAGAAAAAACGCGTGGCGCTGCTGCTGGCGTTAGCGGAAGAGCGCGACATCATTCTGCTGGATGAGTGGGCGGCCGACCAGGACCCTCACTTCCGCCGCGAGTTTTATCAGGTGCTGCTGCCGCTGATGCAGGCGATGGGCAAAACGATTTTCGCCATCAGCCACGACGATCACTACTTCATTCACGCCGACCGCTTGCTGGAGATGCGTGACGGACAGCTCAGCGAGCTGACCGGCGAGGAGCGCGATGCCGCCTCGCGAGATGCCGTGGCGCGTACTGCGTAAAGGTAAACATGCCGGGGGGCGGCCACGCCTTACCCGGCTTGTTTTACGACAAAACCTGCTATCCGCTCCTTTTTTATCCATTCCGCCCATTTGTTTATTATCATTTACATTCCCCCACGCTATGCTTGATATCACCTTATTTCATGGATTTATGATTGATGTCGTTGATAAACAAAAACAGCGCAAGGCTGCGCGATCAGGAGCGTGCCCGACTTATCTGGCTTCTGACCACTGATAAAGCGGTCACGTCGGCGTTACTCGGAAAATTGACCCTGGCTGAGCAATATGACGTCGGTACCTTGTCCGACGATATTGCTGAGGTAGGGGCGCTGGTTGCCCATCTGCCACCGCCGGACCTGGCGGATACCCTCGAGTCTCTCCCTTCGGAAGAGCGTCACGCCCTGTGGCGACTGGTGCAGGATCATGAGCGTGGACAGGTACTCCTGGAGGCCTCGGAGAACGTCTGGGATGATCTCATCGATGATATGAGCGACCGCGAACTGCTCGATGCCGTGCAGACGCTGGATATTGACGAGCAGATCTACCTGGTTCAACACCTGCCGCGTAACCTGACGGGCCGCCTGCTGGCATCGCTGCCGGCGGAAGAGCGTGCTCGCGTACGCCAGGTGATGGACTTCGCTCAGGACAGCGTCGGCGCGATCATGGAGTTCGAAGTGATCATGGTGCGCCCGGACGTCACGCTGGCCACCGTGCAGCGCTATTTGCGCCGCAAAGGGAAAATGCCGGAAAACACCGATAAGCTGTTTGTCACGGCGCGCGACAAAACCCTGCTTGGCGAGCTGTCGCTGCAATCCATCCTGCTCAACGATGCACAGCGTCGGGTGAGTGAGGTCATGAATAACGAGCCAATGGTCTTCTCCCCGGAAGATGACGCTGAAAAGGCGGCGCGTACCTTCGAACGTGACAACCTGATCAGCGCCGCAGTTGTGGATTCTGTCGGCAAACTGATGGGCCGCGTGACGATCGATGAAATCGTTGACGTGGTGTATGAAGAGACCGACAACGATTTGCGCGCGTTAGGCGGTCTGAGCGCCGAAGATGACGTCCATGCCTCCGTCGGCAAAGCGGTCAAAACGCGCTGGGCGTGGCTGGCGATTAACCTCTGCACCGCTTTTATTGCCTCCCGGGTGATCGACGGCTTTGAACACACGATTTCACAGCTGGTGGCGCTGGCCTCCTTGATGCCAATTGTGGCAGGGATTGGCGGTAACACCGGGAATCAAACCATCACCATGATCGTACGCGCCCTGGCGCTGGAGAAAATCCAGCCTGGGAACTTTACGTTCCTGATCTTCAGGGAGATGGGTGTGGCACTGATTAACGGCCTGGTGTGGGGCGGGATTATGGGCGGCATCACCTGGTGGCTGTACGACGATATGGCGCTGGGTGGCGTGATGATGCTGGCGATGGTGCTCAACCTGCTGGTGGCATCGATGATGGGGGTGATCATTCCGCTGACGATGACCCGCTTCGGGCGCGACCCCGCGGTGGGGTCGAGCGTGATGATCACCGCCATTACCGATACCGGCGGCTTCTTTATTTTCCTTGGCCTGGCGACGATTTTCCTGCTGTAACCGCGTGCTTGCGCTTCAACCGGGCAGGGATTATCACCATCACGATGATCCCGCCCAGTACGCCAATTGCCAGATTGCCGGTTGAGACGGTGGCCGCAACGGTCACCAGCATAACCAGGGTTTCAGCAATCGGCGCGTCTTTCATGGTTCCCGGCTGAATGCTATGCCAATTGAAGGTCTTGAACGCCACAATCGCCATAATCCCGGCAAGCACCGCCATCGGAATGTGCGCCATGACTTCGCTCAAGCCGGTGACCAGAATCAGCAAAACCACACCCGCCGCCAGCGTAGATATGCGGCTGCGTCCTTTCCCCATCTCCACGTTAACGATGGTTTGCCCAATCATTGCGCAACCGGCGATACCGCCGTAAAAGCCGGACATCATATTCGCAACCCCCAGCCCGATGCTCTCCCGGCGTTTACTCGACGGCGTCAGGGTGAGTTCATCCACCAGTTTTGCCGTCAGCAACGATTCCATCAGACCGACAAAGGCGATGCTGAGCGCGCAGGGCCAGATAATGCTCAGGGTGTGCAGGTCCAGCGGCACCAGCAGCTGCGTCAGACCCGGTAGCCCGCCGCTCATGGAGCCTTCGTCGCCGACGGTCGGCAGAATCTGCCCGCTGGTCACGGTAAAGAGGGTTAAAACGACAATGGCGATAAGCGGGGAGGGAACGCTTTTGATAACCCGAGGCGCCCACAGGACTATCAGCAGCGTCAGCACAAACAGTCCGACGATCAGCGGGCTTTTGGTCCAGAAATGGGGCACCTGGGCAAAGAAAATCAAAATGCCGAGGGCATTCACAAACCCGGTCATCACCGACTGGGGAATAAAGCGCATCAGACGCTCCATGCCGAGCACGCCAAACAGGATCTGAATGAGACCGGCGAGGATCACGGCAGGCAAAATGTACTGAACCCCGTGCAGATGCACCATTGGGCCGATCACCAGGGCGACGGAACCGGCAGCAGCGGTAACCATCGCCGGACGGCCGCCTAAAAAGGACATCGCCAGACAGAGCACCACCGAGGCGATGAGACTCACCTTCGGGTCCACTCCGGCGACCACGGAAAACGAAATCACTTCGGGGATAAGCGCCAGAGCGGTAATCACGCCGGCTAAGGTTTCGCGCATCAACATTTTAGGTGAGCGCAGTACGCTCGAGACGCGACCATCGTCAGGCGTCAGGGCAGAAGTGTGTGGTAATGACATAGCTATTCGCAGGTTAGGGCAGGCTTCCGTGCGCGCGATCACAAAGTGCAGCATAGTAGCCAGAAAAGCCGCGCGGTGCCAGCCAGCAATCCTGATACCCACACAATTATTCAAACATTTAATTTCACAATTACAATAATTTCTTAACCTTTAAACAATGTTTAAAAATTGTTAACGTTCCCCCGCAGCTTATTTCACCTGCATTTTCCACGTAAAAAGCACGACTACAAGTAAGGCATAAATGATGAAAAAAATGACTGCCATGCTCTTTTCTATGGCCGTAGGGCTAAGCGCCATCTCAATGGCGGCGAAAGCGGATACGCCTAAAGAGCAGGAAACGGACGTCCTTTTAATTGGCGGCGGCATTATGAGCGCCACGCTGGGCACCTATTTACAGGAATTACAGCCAGACTGGTCGATGACCATGGTTGAGCGCCTCGACGGCGTGGCGCAGGAGAGTTCGAACGGCTGGAACAACGCCGGTACGGGCCACTCGGCACTCATGGAACTGAACTATACGCCGCAGAAAAAGGACGGTTCCATTAGTATCGAGAAGGCGGTTGAGATCAACGAAGCCTTCCAGATCTCCCGCCAGTTCTGGTCACATCAGGTAAACAGTGGTGTGATGCACGACCCGCACTCCTTTATTAATACCGTTCCGCACATGAGCTTTGTGTGGGGCGACGACAACGTCAACTTCCTGCGCGCGCGCTACGCCGCGTTGCAGCAGAGCAGCCTGTTCCGTGGCATGAAATATTCTGAAGATCATGCGCAGATTAAAGAGTGGGCGCCGCTGGTGATGGAAGGGCGTGACCCGAACCAGAAAGTGGCCGCGACCCGTACTGAAATCGGGACCGACGTAAACTACGGTGAAATCACCCGTCAGCTGGTGGGCGCATTGCAGAAGAAAGACAACTTCAAACTGCAGGTCAGCACCGAAGTGCGTGGCTTTAAGCGTAACGCGGATAACAGCTGGAGCGTGACCGTTGCCGATCTGAAAAACAATGAAGCCGAGCACGTGATCAAGGCGAAGTTCGTCTTTATCGGGGCCGGTGGCGCTGCGCTGAAACTGTTGCAGGAGTCCGGTATTCCGGAAGCCGACGACTATGCGGGCTTCCCGGTTGGCGGCCAGTTCCTGGTCTCTGATAACCCGGAAGTAGTGAACCGTCATCTGGCGAAAGTGTATGGTCAGGCCTCCGTTGGCGCTCCGCCGATGTCTGTTCCGCATATCGATACCCGTATTCTGGACGGCAAACGCGTGGTGCTGTTTGGGCCGTTTGCGACCTTCTCCACGAAATTCCTGAAAAACGGCTCCCTGTGGGATCTGCTGAGTTCCACCACCACCTCGAACTTTATGCCGATGGTGGATGTGGGCCTGGATAACTTTGATCTGGTGAAATACCTGATTAGCCAGGTGATGCTCTCCGATGACGACCGTTTTGCTGCCCTGCAAGAATACTACCCGCAGGCGAAGAAAGCCGACTGGCGTTTATGGCAGGCGGGTCAGCGCGTGCAGATCATCAAGCGCGATCCGAAAGAGGGCGGCGTTCTGCGTCTGGGTACGGAAGTGGTGAGCGACAAAGACGGGACCATTGCCGCGCTGCTGGGCGCATCGCCTGGAGCATCCACTGCGGCACCGATCATGCTGCATCTGATGGAAAAAGTGTTTAAGGATAAAGTTGCCAGCCCGGAATGGCAGGCGAAGCTGAAAAACATTATTCCGTCTTATGGCACCAAACTGAACGGTAACGTGGCAGCGACGGAACAAGAGCTGGAATACACCAGCGGTGTTCTGCAGCTCAAATACGAAAAACCGCAGGCAGCAGATGTGGCACCGCAGGCGCAACCGCAGGCAAAACCACAGCCGGAATCTAAACCGGTCGCGGATATCGCGCTGTAAATACTATGAAGGACAAAAAGCCGGGTATCACTACCCGGCTTTTTTTTAACGCACGACTGCGTTTTCGACTTTCTCGTCGGCTTTCCAGACGCGGTATTTCACGTCGATATTCTCGGGCGTGTAAACCACAATCGGTAATTTGCTGTTGTAGCGCAGCAGGCTGTTATCGCCAAGATACGCTGTCACGAACTGCTGCGTTTTTTTCCCGTCCGGGCAGGCCATCATCGTGGAAACAGGAGACGTCACGTTATCGAAGACGTAATAGTCGTAGCCCCAGCCTTCCAGGGTTTTGCTTTCCAGTTTGCCGCCAAGGCGATGACGATTGCAGTCCACTTCCAGGTTCTGTCCAATCAGCAGCTCTACTTTAAACGCAGACTCATCTTCCTGAGCCGGGAGCTGGATAACCTGACGCTTCATGCCTTTTTCCGCCTGCGGGTATGGCGCAATCTTTTCCAGAGGCTGCGCTTTCGGCGTTTCGCTTGCGAAGGCGCTGGTGCTCATGCAGGCAGCAGCCAGAAGGGCGATGGCAAATTTAGGTGTGTTTTTCACAGTCATTCCTTTTATGTCAAACAATCGATGCAAGATTAGCATAGTGCAGACGGCTGCCTGGTGGGATTTACCTATATTTTGATTTCACTCGGTTGATCACACTGCTTTTGTGGTTGTATGGCAGAGATAAATGCTGATATGGAATGAAAGGGGAGATCGTGTTAGGGTTAGCGCTAAATAATGTTATTCATCTGTAAAGGAAAGAGAGACATGGTCCGCGCAAAGCTTAAAACCCCCGAAGGCAGGAAGTTTTTACTGGCGCTGTTTGTGGTGTTTCTGATTGCCGCCGCAGGCGTCGGACGGGCAACAATCGTCGGTGTGATTGAGCAGTACAATATTCCGCTCTCACAGTGGACGACCAGCATGTACGTTCTGCAGTCGGCGATGATTTTTGTTTACAGCATGGTCTTCACCATTTTACTGGCGATTCCGCTGGGGATCTTTTTCCTCGGTGGCCCTGATAAGCATTGAATAATCGCCCATGATAAATAAGCCAACCTTCGGGTTGGTTTTTTTATGCCTGAATCGTTCTGAAAATGTTAAAACGTTACGTTTGCGTTAACCTCATGCATGTCAAAAATATCATTAATTAACACGTATTATGTATACATTAAATAAAGTCAATCCTATAAAAAACTTTCATTGATTGTATTAGAGTGCATAATTGCTTTCCTTTATTAATATCTATAGCCTTTGTCACACAAATTTAATTCTGTTTCGTAAAAGATTAAATGTAAACATTTCTGGCTTCGAAAATAATCATAAACCCGTAACGCTAATTAAAGGCGGGGTTTACTGTTGAATAAATTTAGTGAGTGATGTGATGAAAAAAACAATTATTTCTCTGGTGGTCCTGTATTCTTTTTCTGTTTCAGCTCATGCGATGACAGTTGATGAGGCGAAGGCTGAAGTCGCTCAAGCTGAGCATGCCGTGGAGTCAGCCCACGATCAGGTTATTCACAATAACCACAGTGTGACTCACACTACAATGCAAGACGATCGTGATCTGATGAATGTTGCGGGCCAAATGCGCGCGGAGGCTTATGCCGATCAGCGCGCAGCAGAGCAAGAAGCGCAGAACCAAAAAGATGCTGCGGAGAAAGCGCAGGCCAATGCTGAACGTGATGCGAAAATCGCTGAAGCGCGTTTAAATTCTCCGTCTGCCACTGCCAGCCACAGCAAGGGCTGGGTAATGGCACCGGGCATCATTAAAGAGTCTAATCCTGCGGGTTATCCAACGCATCAGATTGGGCCTGCGACGCATCTGGACAGCAGTGTCGCGGATCAGCAGGCGGCAGCGGTGGCGAAAGCGGAGATGGCACAGCACGAAGCGGAGCTGTCGAATTACGGTGTAAAACGCTCCGGAACGGCCACCTATTCGGAACCAGCGCGTGTAATCAGCTATTCTGGTCCGTCGACGCGCCCAAACACTGGCGCAACCATTACTGGCGCAACCATTAACGTCGCGGCAAATACCCTGAAACCAGATACTCAGGTCCAGATTACGGATACGGCAGGCCATAAAAGTGTGGTTAAGGCTTCGACGCTGACCCCATCCACTCAGGTAAGTATCCCGTTCCACAGTGCTTTCCAGCATGCGAAGAAAGGCGGTAATAACCGTAATACGGCTTCTTCCCAATCCGAACATGGAACCGGAACCGGTGCGGACAATGCGCATGACCACGCCTTTGGCGGGCATGTGGGTGCGGGCGGTGGCTTCCATATGTAACGGGAATCAATGTAAATTAAAAGGCCATCGATTGATGGCCTTTTTAATGACAGAAAACAATAAATAAGGGCTAACGAGGGGTGTCGTTAATAAACGTCAATACACCTCGCTGAATACCGATGATATTTTCGCTTTTCATTTCAGCCAGAATACTCATTACGCCACTGCGGGAAAGCCCTGTTTTTTCCATAATATATTTGCATGAGTTTGTTTTCAGCCGGTATTGCTCACTTTCGTTCATTAAGTCAACCAGACAGTCACGGATAATCTCCCGCGAGCGTAGCCCTATACTGTAATGACTCAAGGCAGAGTGCAGGCCCATAATGTAGAGAAGATAGTTACTGTAATCTTCCCACATTTTCTGCTCTTTAATGATCGTCATGGCGGTTTTGTAAGGCAAAATCGCGACATTCACCGCGGTGACGCTCATCAATCGAAACGCATTCCCCATATATTCTGGATGCGATATTCCGGCCACAAAGGGCGCTTTCAGCGTTCCTTTAAGCGTTCCGTTATCAATACGAGAAATATCCACCAACCCTTCGAGGAGAATTAAGCACAGACGCTCACCCTGGCTATCGAGATGCAGGATACGGTGTGCGGAAAATTGTTTAAGCTGTGCGTGGGGAAGAAAGCGATGGATCAATCGGTCAATCTGCGCGTGCGGTTTAAAACGCGTCAGTGTGTGGATTGGCATGGCAGCTTTGGGATTCATGATGGTGCCCGGCATTTTTAAGTAATTATCGCAGAAGCTGTGAAACGCGCAATCACATGCTCACACTGCGACATAAAACAACTATACGAATGGTGAGCATTGTTTAATGAACCCTGGGATGAGTCGCCAGGGGTCATAGTCGTAAGAAAGAAGTGCAGGGGGGTTACTCAGAAACCATCCACATATCCGCTTCTTCAAACATCTCTTCCAGCATGCGGTTGAGTTTCTCGCGATCGCTTTTGCTGGCATCGCTGTTCAAACCGTTCGCCTGCATAGGTTTCACTTTCACCACTGCCTCCGGGAAGATCCGGTGCACGCGTTTTGTTAATTCATTCAGGATGATGTCACTGGCGCCCGGTAAACCTGCAACGTTGCGCTTGTCATAAACGAGTTCAACAAACATAACTGCCTCATGATAACTGTTTTTATATACAGCATCTTCGCGGTTACGCCCTTAAGAGTCAAGCAGTCCGGATGTTCAGGCAAAAAAAAACCAACCGTAAAAGGTTGGTTTTTTTTACTATTTTGGTCGGCACGGAGAGATTTGAACTCTCGACCCTCGCCACCCCATGACGATGCGCTACCAGGCTGCGCTACGTGCCGACGTATGAAAAAGATACTACCTGTTTGCATTCTGAATGCAAGAGTGTACCACGCTAACTGATTTAAAATTAATCAGTTAGCGATAAACCGTTTCTCGTCAGTGAGCACCTGTAGCAACAGGCTCAGCTGCGGTTTTTGGTCGTGAATTTTCTCACCCTGCAGGTTATACGTCTGGTAATTGCCGTTGCTGTTGAGCACCAGCGTCAGTGCTGGCGTAGTCACTGCCAGGGTGTTGTTGCTGGCTGCCGTCACCCAGTTATGGCGACGCGTAGCGCTGAACAGATCCTGACCCTGAGAATACTCATTCGCCGGTGTGCTGACGTGCAGCAGACGTTGCATCAGCGTGGTCATCACATCTTTGTGATCTGTCAGCATATTGATGCGCTGCGCCGGTGTGCCCGGCCAGTGTACGACCAGCGGAACGTGCAGGTTAGGGCGCGACCAGTTCATGTCCGTCGCTTCATCGCCCAGCGGCACGCCGTGGCCCGCAGTGATAATCACCACGGTATTATCCAGCTTGCCGGATTCGCGCAGGGCGTTAATCACGCGCGCAATCTGATCATCGACATTGCCGGCCGCGCGGCTGTAGCGGCGGACAAAGCCTTTTTGATTGCTGTCATCAAGGTTAGTGCCGTTGAAGGCCACCCATGAGAACCAGCGATTATCTTCTTGCGCGTAACGATTGAGCCAGTTTACCCACTGACCGGCAGTCTGTTCGTCAGTCTGATTTTGCGCAGGCGGCAGTGAGAAATCAGACAGCAGTGCCTGGCGATAGAGCGGGCTACTGAAACCGTCAGAGGAGAACAGTCCCAGCTGGTAACCCTGTTGGTTCAGGGAGGTAATCAGCGCCGCAGGCGTTCGGGCGGAAAGCACGCCGTCCATATAGCCGGCGGATATGCCGTAGAACAGACCAAAAATACCGGCGTCGGTGTTATTTCCCGAGCTCATATGCTGGGTGAAGTTGATGTTCTGCTCGGCAAACTGTGCAAGCGCAGGCATCTGCTTCTCGTAACGGGAGTAGTTCAGACCGTCGACGGTAATAAGCAGAACGTTCTGGCCCTGACCCATATCGCGATAACGTAACTCGCTCAGCGGATACTGGACCGACACGGCTTCCGGATTACCTTGTTCCACCAGACGGCGCTGATATTCCTGCGCATCCAGCAGGCCGTGTTTCTCCAGGAAGCGGCGTGCCGTCATCGGATAGGAGAGCGGCAGGTTGGCGCGCTGCATTGTAATCGGGCGATAGAAGTTCGCATCCGCCCAGATGTACATAATATGGGAGCTGATAAACGCGACGAAAAACAGCGCCGCAACGGGCTGGGCATAGTGGCGACGGCGGGTGAGGCTTCGCAGTTTTTGCCAGCTCCAGGTGGCAAACAGCATCTCAATCAGCAGGATAATCGGCACGCTGATAAACATCAGCTGCCAGTCACGCGCGGTTTCGTTCTGGTCGGGATTGATCACCAGTTCCCAGACGATGGGATTGAGATGGAGGTGAAAACGGGTGAAAACTTCGCTGTCGATCAGCAGCAGGGTCATGCCGACAGTGGCGAGTATTGCGGATAAAAACCGCATCAGCCTCTGCGACATCACGACAAACGTCAGAGGGAACAGAATCAGCAGATAAGTGGCGAAGACCAAAAAGCTAAAGTGCCCGACAACGCTTATCCAGGAGTAAATGCGCCCGGTTAAGGTCGTCGGCCAGTCGGCCACTAACAGATAACGGCTGCCGAGTACCATGGCCAACAGAATGTTGAACAAGGCAAACCAGTGCCCCCAGCTAACCATCTGGGAGACTTTTTCACGGTAGCGCTGACGATTCGTCACCATAGACTGTCGTTCGTTTCCCTTAATGCGCCTGGTCGTCGCTGACGGAGGACTGCAACGCGTGGGCGAATGATTTTGCGATCGCCTGACGTTGGGCCGGAGCAACGCTGGTATTGATAAGGTTGGTGACCATATTTCCCAGAACCATCAGGGAGAGATCGGTCGGCGTTTTATGTTTTTCAAGTACGTTGACCAGCTCACTGAGCAGTTGTTCAACGTGTTCATCACTATAGCGGGAATGTTGTGGCATAAATCGAAATCAGTTTGTTGATGAGAGGGCAACATATTACCGTAGCAACAGCTTTTTTTCCCCTTTTTTATCTTCTATTGCACACATGCGTGGGTGGTGGTTGAATACCGCCCGGTCTTAAAGGAGAGTTTATCATGAGTCTGGATATCAACCAGATTGCCTTGCACCAGCTTATCAAGCGTGATGAGCAAACCCTGGAGCTGGTGCTTCGCGATTCGTTACTGGAACCAACGCCTACCGTTACGGAAATGATGGCGGAGCTACACCGCGTCTACAGCGCTAAAAATAAAGCCTATGGCATGTTCAACGACGAGAGTGAGCTGGCCGAAAGCCTGCGTCTGCAACGCCAGGGCGAAGAGGATTTTCTGGCGTTCAGCCGCGCGGCAACTGGGCGTCTGCGTGACGAGCTGGCAAAATATCCGTTCGCTGACGGCGGTATCGTACTGTTTTGTCAGTACCGCTATCTCGCCGTGGAGTACCTGCTGGTCACGGTGCTCAGCAATCTGAGCAGCATGCGCGTCAACGAGCAGATGGATATCAGCTCCACACATTATCTGGATATCAACCACGCCGATATCGTGGCGCGAATCGATCTGACCGAATGGGAAACCAACCCGGAATCAACGCGATATCTGACGTTCCTGAAAGGGCGCGTGGGCCGTAAAGTCGCCGATTTCTTCATGGACTTCCTCGGCGCCAGCGAAGGTCTGAACGCGAAAGCACAGAACAAAGGGCTGCTGCAGGCCGTGGATGATTTCACCGCGGAAGCGCAGCTCGATAAATCCGAGCGTCAGAACGTGCGTCAGCAGGTTTACAGCTACTGCAACGAACAGCTGCAGGCGGGCGAAGAGATTGAGCTGGAGTCGCTATCCAAAGAGCTTTCTGGCGTCAGCGAGGTCAGCTTCCACGAGTTTACGGCGGATAAAGGCTACGAACTGGAAGAGAGCTTCCCGGCGGATCGCAGCACCCTGCGTCAGCTCACCAAATTTGCCGGTAGCGGCGGCGGGTTAACGGTGAACTTCGATGCTATGCTGCTGGGCGAGCGCATTTTCTGGGACCCGGCGACGGACACCTTAACCATCAAAGGTACACCGCCGAACCTGCGCGACCAGCTGCAACGCCGTACGTCTGGCGGTAAATAACAGCCATAAAAAAACCCCGCAATGCGGGGTTTTTCTCAACTTGTTGGCGATTAAGCGCGAACGAAGTCGACGTGAGACAGTTTTGGCTTGAACGGGTGACGCTGAACAGCCTGAACTTTCACTTTTTCTTCTTTGCCATCGATAACGATAGTCAGAACTTCGGTGTAGAAACCTTCTTTAGTCTGCTGGTTCCAGACTTTGTCCTGGTCCATCTCGATTGCTACTGGAGCAGCATCGCCACCATAGATGATAGCCGGGAATTTGTTAGCTGCGCGCAGGCGGCGGCTCGCACCCTTACCCTGCACAGAACGTACTTCTGCATTGATAGTAAACATTGATTTCTCTCTGTAAATAAGTCCTGCTACAGGCGACCCAGCAGCAGGTGAGTGTTCTGCCTCACGGATGTGAAGCGGGCGGCATTTTATACTCAAACGCCCGTCACATCAATCAAAAGTGCCCTTAACCGCGCAATTCATTGGCCCGACGGAAACGCCCTTCGTAATCGAAGACCTTCTCACGCACCTGCCAGAACTGGCCTTTTTTGCGCGCGACGACAAAATCCGGGTGGCGCAACAATACCTGCTGATGGACGATGTCGGCGACCGTTATCCAGCGCAATGGCACACCTGGCGTGCGGGTATGCGGGCGAATAAACAGCTGTTCAAAAGCCGTGCGCTGGGCGGGCGTATGCAGACGAAAACGCTCGCTGACGTCTGCGCCGTCCTCATCGTAATAGGTGATTTTCAGCCATTCGCCTTTCTCGTCGGCGCCGGGCTGTAGCGCCATGCCCGAGCAGCGTAGCACCAGCGCGTCTTTCAGCTTCAGCGCGGCTTTTAGCATGTCATCGGGATCGACCAGCACCGTGTCACATTCGCGACAGCGCCGCGCGGCAATATCATTTTCGGCGTTACACTGCGGGCAGTTTTTAAAGCGAAAACGGTAATCGCACTGTTCGCGATGACCGTCATCATCCTCAAACCAGCCCTGGCAGCGGCGGCCAAAATGCTCAATCAGGGTTCCGTCGGCAGTGGTTTTTCCCCAGAAGGTATTGGCGAAACCGCAGCCGGGACAGAAAACCTGCACCGGGACGTTCCCGCTTTTGCCCTTTGGCGTACCCACTTCCGGTGAATAGAGATCGTGCGGGTTCCCCGCGTAATCAAGAATCAGACAGTCGGTCTTGCCGGGAGACAGCCGCAGCCCACGGCCAACAATCTGCTGATAGAGGCTGACGGATTCGGTCGGGCGCAAAATCGCAATCAGATCCACGTGCGGGGCGTCAAACCCGGTGGTCAGCACCGAGACATTCACCAGATAGCGGAACTGCTGTGCTTTAAAGGCGTCGATCAGCGTGTCGCGCTCCGGTCCTGGCGTTTCACCGGTGATCAGCGCCGCGTCGTCGGCCGGAAGCAGGCCGGTTATCTCTCTGGCGTGCTCGACGGTGGCCGCGAAAATCATCACCCCTTTGCGCGTCTGGGCGAACTCTTCGATCTGGCTGATGATATGCGGGGTGATGCGCTGCTGTTTTTTCAGCTCCAGGTTCATATCCGCTTCGCTAAACAGCCCGTTACTCTGGGCCTTCAAGCGGCTGAAATCATACTGCACGACCGGCATGTCCAGCCGTTCGGGTGGTGTCAGATAACCGTGCTTAATCATGTAGCGCAGGGGCAGCTCATAGATGCAATCGCGAAACAGGGCTTTTTCGTCGCCACGCACCATGCCGTGATAATGGAACTGATAGATCCAGCCTTTGCCCAGGCGGAAGGGCGTAGCGGTCAGCCCCAGCAGGCGAACCTGCGGGTTTACTGTTTTCAGATGATTAAGGATTTGCTGATACTGGCTCTCATCGTCATCGCTGATCCGATGACACTCGTCGACAATCAATAGCGAGAATTCATTGCGAAAATGCACCATGTTTCGTGCGACCGACTGCACGCTGCCAAACACCACTTTGCCGTGGCTCTCTTTGCGTTTCAGCCCGGCGGCGAAGATATCGGCCTCAAGACCCAAAGCACAGTATTTGGCATGGTTTTGCGCTACCAGCTCTTTGACGTGGGCCAGTACCAACACCCGGCCACGCGCCAGCCGTGCCAGTTCGGCAATTACCAGGCTTTTGCCCGCTCCAGTGGGCAGGACGATGGCGGCAGGTTCAGTGTGCTTGCGAAACCAGGCGAGGGTGGCGTCAACGGCTTCCTGCTGATAGGGGCGAAGTGTAAAAGTCATGAGCTCTCGATTTTGTTATCACGCACATAGTATGCCACGAAACTTTTTCCCTTGAGTGGCGCAACCAGACCGCTATACTGGACCGTTCTTGACTGCTTCTTTTTCGGACATGTTGTCCGACTTCCAGCACCATAAAGGCTATAAGATTTCATGCGACTTGATAAGTTTATCGCTCAGCAACTCGGCGTAAGCCGCGCTATTGCCGGGCGTGAAATTCGCGCCAGCCGCGTTACCGTGGATGGCGATATTGTGAAAGAGAGCGCTTTCAAACTCCAGCCAGAACATGAGGTGGAGTACGACGGCAACACGCTGACCCAGCAGAATGGCCCGCGCTATTTCATGCTCAATAAGCCGGAAGGGTACGTGTGCTCGACGGATGACCCGGATCACCCGACGGTGCTCTATTTCCTGGATGAACCTGTCGCGCACAAGCTGCATGCGGCGGGGCGTCTGGACATTGATACCACCGGTCTGGTGCTGATGACCGACGACGGCCAGTGGTCGCACCGCATTACGTCTCCGCGTCATCACTGCGAAAAAACCTATCTGGTTACGCTCGAATCACCGGTGTCTGACGATACCGCCGAGCAGTTTACCAAAGGCGTGCAGCTGCATAATGAAAAAGATCTGACCAAACCCGCGCAGCTGGACGTGATCACCCCGACCGAAGTGCGTCTGACCATCAGCGAAGGCCGTTACCATCAGGTGAAGCGTATGTTCGCCGCCGTCGGCAACCGTGTGGTTGGGCTGCACCGCGAACGCATTGGTGAAATCGCCCTCGATCCCGAGCTTGAACCCGGTGAATACCGCCCGTTAACGGAAGAAGAGATTGCCAGCGTTGGCATGCCTTCCCGCTAATTTCAGGAGCACACTGTGACCACCAGGCCACACTCGTCAATTAGCATCGTATTTATCCTTGGCCTGCTGGCCATGCTGATGCCGCTGTCGATCGATATGTACCTGCCCGCACTGCCGGTGATTTCCGCGCAGTTTGGCGTTCCGGCAGGCAGCGCGCAAATGACGCTCAGTACCTATATCCTCGGTTTCGCCGTCGGGCAGTTATTGTACGGCCCGATGGCAGACAGCATTGGCCGTAAGCCGGTGATCCTCGGGGGAACGCTGGTGTTTGCAGGGGCGGCGGTGGCCTGTGCGCTGGCGCAGACCATCGATCATCTGATAATCATGCGATTCTTCCACGGCCTGGCGGCTGCGGCGGCGAGCGTGGTGATTAACGCCCTGATGCGCGATATCTATCCGAAAGAAGAGTTCTCGCGCATGATGTCCTTCGTCATGCTGGTCACTACCATCGCGCCACTACTGGCGCCGATGATCGGTGGCGCGGTGCTGGTGTGGTTTAGCTGGCACGCCATCTTCTGGATCCTGGCGATCGCAGCGCTGCTGGCGTCGGCGATGATCTTCTTCTTTATCGACGAAACCTTGCCGGTGGAACGTCGGCAGAAGTTTCATATTCGCACCACCATCGGCAACTTCGCCTCACTGTTTCGCCATAAACGTGTGCTGAGCTATATGCTGGCGAGCGGTTTCAGCTTTGCGGGGATGTTCTCATTCCTGAGCGCCGGGCCGTTTGTTTACATCGAGATCAACCACGTTTCGCCGCAGCATTTTGGCTACTACTTCGCCCTGAACATCGTGTTCCTGTTTGTGATGACCATCATTAACAGCCGCTTTGTTCGCCGGGCAGGGGCGCTGAATATGTTCCGCGCCGGGCTGTGGATCCAGTTTGTGATGGCTGTCTGGATGGTGCTCAGCGCCTTCTTTGGCGTCGGTTTCTGGGCGCTGGTGGTCGGCGTGGCGGCGTTTGTTGGCTGCGTGTCAATGGTGTCATCCAATGCGATGGCCGTTATCCTTGATGAGTTTCCGCATATGGCGGGGACGGCCTCATCGCTGGCGGGAACCTTCCGCTTCGGGATTGGTGCGATTGTCGGGGCGCTGCTCTCCATGGCGACCTTTAACACCGCCTGGCCGATGATTTGGTCAATCGCGTTTTGCGCGACCTGCTCCATTCTCTTCTATCTCTACGCCAGTCGGCCGCGAAAAACGGCAAGCTGATAACAGAAAAGGGGCCAATGCGGCCCCTTTTTTTGATACGCGTCAACCAAACCTGCGTTTGTTTACCCCTTGTTTGTTTCTTTTATGTAAAATCTATTTATGTAAAAAGTCACATCGTTGTAGTTAAAAAGGTTGAGTTAGATCGCAGAAACGGGTACATATACCGCCAAAGCGAGCCTGTAACTCACTAAATAATGCCCTGAAAAATGAGACGCTAAAGCCCGTAACATACGGCTGTGAACGGTTTTTCAGGAAAATAACGGCAGGTTAGCAACGATGTGTTACTATAAATGTAAATAAATTGTGAAGGCTTTTTTGGCTTCCGGGGAAAGAACGTGAATACATTACAACTCTCCATAGTCCATCGCTTGCCCCAGAGCTATCGCTGGTCGGCGGGTTTTGCAGGTTCGAAAGTTGAACCGATTCCGCAAAGTGGAAAAGAGGGCGATAACTGTCTGGTGGCGCTGAAATTGCTCAGCCCGGACGATGAAAACGCATGGCCGGTGATGGAGCGTTTGAGCCAGGCACTGACCGATATCGAAGTCGTCAGCTCCGTGCTGGAGTGTGAAGGCGAACCCTGCCTGTTTGTTAACAGCCAGGATGAATTTGCGGCGACCTGCCGCCTGAAAAACTTTGGCGTCGCGATCGCCGAGCCGTTCTCCGGCCAGCATCCTTTCTGAGCGTCAGCGCAGCGCTAACAGCTGACGCGTGTAGTCATGCGTCGGCGCGGCAAACACGCGCTGACAATCCCCTTGCTCGACCACCTCTCCCTGTCGCAGCACTATCACCTGATGGCATAACGCCCGCACCACCTGCAGATCGTGGCTGATAAAGATATAGGCCAGGCGATGCTTTTCCTGGAGTCCCTTCAATAGCGCCAGAATCTGCGCCTGCACGGTGCGGTCCAGGGACGATGTCGGCTCATCCAGAATAATCAGCTCCGGTTTCAGGATCAGGGCTCTTGAGATGGCGATGCGTTGGCGTTGACCACCGGAAAAAGCCGCCGGGTAGCGATAGCGCGTTTCCGGATCCAGCCCCACCTCCTGCATCACCCGAATCACTTCCTCTTCCCGCTGGCGGGCGCTCAGCGCAGGCTGATGAACGCGCAACCCCTCCTCGATGATTTGCAGTACGTTCAGCCGCGGATTGAGAGACGAGTTCGGGTCCTGAAACACCACCTGCATCCGTGGGCGAACGGGCAACATCTGGCGACGATTCCAGCTGTGCAACGGTTTGCCGTCGAACAGAATCGTCCCCTGAGAATTGATCAGGCGTAACAGCGCCAGACCGATAGTGCTTTTCCCCGAACCCGATTCCCCCACCAGCCCCAGCGTTTCGCCTGGGCGCAGAGAAAAGCTGACGTTCTTCAGCACCGTATTCTCCGCCACCACGCGGCGGAAAATGCCTTTACGCACCGGGAACGCGACGGCCAGGTTTTCGACGTTCAGCAGCGGTTTGCTGCCCGCGGTCAGCGGGACGGGATCGCCCGACGGCTCGCTGTCGAGCAAACGCTGTGTGTAAGGGTGCTGCGGCGCGTGGAACAGGGCGGTCGCCGTGTTCTGCTCCACACAGCGACCGTTTTGCATCACCGCCACGTTATCCGCGAGTTTCTTCACGATGCTGAGGTTATGAGTGATAAACAGCAGGCTCATATTCAGCTCTTCGCGCAGTTCGCGCAAAAGCTGCAGGATTTGCGCCTGCACGGTGACATCCAGCGCAGTCGTCGGCTCATCGGCAATCAGTAGCTCCGGGCGCGTCAGCAGCGCCATCGCAATCATCACACGCTGGCGCTCACCGCCCGACAGCTGATGCGGGAAATCGGTCAGGCGTCTGGCGGCGTTACGGATCCCGGTACGCTCAAGGCAGTCCAGAATCTCGCCGCGTGCGGCCTCTTTACGCATTCCCCGGTGCAGGGATAGTACCTCATAGAGCTGTTTTTCCAGAGTATGCAGCGGGTTGAGGGAGACCATCGGCTCCTGGAAGATCATCGCGATTTTGTTCCCGCGCACGCCGCGAAGAGTGTGTTCATCGGCGTGAAGCAGTGACTGGCCGTGAAACAGAATATCGCCCTGCGGATAGACCACCGGCGGGGAGGGGAGCAGGCGCAGAACAGACAGCGCCGAGACGCTTTTGCCAGAGCCGGATTCGCCCACCAGCGCCAGCGTCTCGCCCGCCTGGATTTGCAGGGATAAATCGCTCACCACTTCGCGCGTTTCACCTTGCTGAGTGAATGCGATGGAGAGATTTTCGATGCTAAGCAGAGGCTGCGTCATCTTATACCGCCTTATTAGGATCAAAGGCATCGCGGACCGCTTCGCCAATAAAAATCAGTAACGAGAGCAGTATGGCCACCGACAGAAACGCCGTAATGCCAAGCCAGGGCGCCTGGAGATTGTTTTTCCCCTGCAGCAACAGCTCGCCCAGTGACGGTGAGCCAAGCGGCAAGCCGAAACCGAGAAAATCAAGAGAGGTGAGGGTGGTTATCGAACTGCACAGAATAAAGGGCAGGAAGGTCAGGGTCGCGACCACCGCGTTGGGCAGCATGTGGCGGAAAATGATGCTGCGATCGCTCACCCCTAGCGCCTGCGCCGCACGAATGTAATCAAAGTTACGGGTGCGCAAAAACTCGGCGCGCACCACGCCCACCAGCGCCATCCAGCCAAACAGCACAGTGATACCGAGCAGCCACCAGAAGTTGGGCTGTAACACGCTCGAGAGCAATATAATCAAAAACAGCGTCGGCATGCCCGACCAGACCTCGATAAAACGCTGGCCCCAGAGATCGATTTTACCGCCGTAATAACCCTGTACCGCGCCCGCGACAACTCCCATTACGCTCGAAAACAGCGTCAGCATCAGGCCGAAGAGAATGGATATCCGCGTGCCGTAAAGGATGCGTGCCAGCACATCGCCGCCGTTGGCATCCGTCCCCAGCCAGTTTTGCGCGGAGGGCGCAGAAGGGAAGGGAGTAGAGGTGGAGAAGTTGATACTGTTCGAGCCAAAGCGAATGGGCGCCCACAACACCCAGCCGTGATTGTCGAGCTGATCGCGCAGCCACGGGTCCTGATAGTCAGCCGGTGTGGCAAAGGGCCCGCCAAAATCACTTTCGCTGTAGTTGGTGAGTACCGGCGTGTACCAGCGATCGTTGAAATGCACCAGCAGCGGTTTGTCGTTGGCAATCAGCTCTGAACAGAGGCTCAGGATAAACAGGATGGCGAAGATCCACAGCGACCAGTAGCCGCGACGATTGTGGCGAAAACGTGCCCAGCGGGCCTGGTTGACGGGGCTTAAATGCGGCATCAGCGGCCCTCAAAATCAATACGAGGATCGACCAGCGTATAGCTGATATCGCTGACAATATTCAGCAGCAGGCCAATCAGGGTGAAAATGTAGAGTGTGCCAAACATCACGGGATAGTCGCGCGACACGGTGGCTTCATAGCCGAGCAGGCCGAGGCCATTGAGGGAGAACATCACCTCAATCAGCAGCGAGCCGGTGAAAAACATGCTGATAAAAGTGGCCGGAAAACCGGCGATGACCAGCAGCATGGCGTTGCGGAACACATGTTTCCACATGATCTGTTTTTCGCTTACCCCTTTAGCCCGCGCGGTTACCACATACTGTTTGCGGATCTCATCCAGAAAGGCGTTTTTGGTCAGCATCGTCAGGGCGGCAAACCCGCCAATCACCGTCGCCAGCACCGGCAGGGTGATATGCCAGAGATAATCGGTGATTTTCTGATACCAGGGCAGCGAGCTGAAATCAGCTGACACCAGTCCACGCAGAGGGAAGAGGTCGAAATAGCTGCCGCCAGCGAAAAAGACAATCAACAGCACGGCGAACAGAAACGCCGGGATCGCGTACCCGATAATGATGAAGGTGCTGCTCCAGATATCGAAACGGCTGCCGTTGTGCACCGCTTTGCGGATCCCAAGCGGAATCGACACCAGGTAGATAATCAGCGTCCCCCACAATCCGAGGGTGATCGACACCGGCAGGCTGTCTTTAATGAGCTGGATCACCGAGGCGCTGCGGAACAGGCTGTCGCCGAAATCGAAGCGGATATAGTCCCAGAGCATTTTGAAATAGCGCTCGTGAATGGGTTTGTCGAAACCGTAGCGGTGGGTGATCTCAGCGATCACCTCAGGATCTAAGCCGCGTCCCCCCCGATAATGGCTTTCACTGATATTTCCGGTGCCGGTTTGTGCGTGGCTGGCGCGCAGGCCTTCGCCTCCGCCGCCCGGTAGGCCGCTGCTGTTGCCAAACTCAATGGCGGCAATGGCCTGATCGACCGGGCCGCCCGGCGCAATCTGCACAATGAAAAAGTTAATGGTGATAATCGCCCACAGGGTGGGGATTATCAGCAGTAAACGGCGAATCAGGTAAGCACCCATCTGTATTCCTTAACGCCGTTCAGCGGGCAGTTTGGCGGCTTTATTGACGTCATACCACCAGTTATCTAGCCCCAGGGAATAGATTGGACGAATGGATGGCTGAGAGAATTTGTCCCAGTAGGCCAGTCGATCTTCCCCCATAAACCACATCGGCAGCATGTAGTAGTTCCAGGTCAGGACGCGATCGAGCGCACGGCCCAGAGGGACCAGCTTCGTCTTATCGCCCTGCGCGGCAATGATTTGGTTTATCAGGTTGTCGATGACCGGGCTTTTAACGCCCGGCGCGTTGTAGGTCGAGTTGATGTATTCCGACGCCCACGAGATACGAAGATTGGTGTTTGGCCACGGCTGTGCCTGCCAGACGCGCGGCATCATGTCGTAATCGCGGTTGCGCATTCGGTTGGTGATTTGCGCGTTATCAACCTGACGAATCTCCACGGTGACGCCCAAACGCTCCAGATTGTGCTGGAACGGCAATACCCACTGATTATTACCGGCGGAGGAGAGCAGCAGCTCAAAGCTGAGGGGTTTACCGGTCTGCGTATTTACCCGTTTCTGGTTTTTAAGCACCCAGCCCGCGTCGTCGAGCAGTTTGCTGGCTTTAAGCAAGTTGTCACGGTCGTAGCCATCCCCTTTTGAGGTTGGTGGCTCAAAGATACTGGTGAAAACCTCCGGCGGTATTTCAGCTTTTAGCGGCGCAAGCAGGGTCAGCTCGGCGGCATCGGGATACTGGCGGGCTGCGTATTCCGTATTCTGGAAATAGCTGTTGGTGCGGCTGTAAGCCCCGTAAAACAGCGCCTTGTTCATCCACTCAAAGTCAAACGCCAGCGTGATTGCCTGACGCACGCGCCGGTCGGCAAAGACCGGACGCTGAATATTGAATGCCAGCCAGCGCGTGTCCTGCGCGGATTCATTTTTTTGCTCGTCTTTGACGATGAAATGGTTAGAAAAATTCTTGCCTATATAGCGCGTCGCCCAGTTTTTCGGGCTGACTTCTGCGCGCAGGTCAAATGCCCCGGCTTTAAACGCCTCGAAGGCGACATTGTCGTCCAGATAGTAGTCGTAGCGAATCATATCGAAATTCCAGCGCCCCCGGTTGACCGGCAAATTAGCCGCCCAGTAGTCTTTGACGCGGGAATAGACCAGATATTGCCCCATCTTCCAGCGGGTGATGCGGTAAGGGCCACCCGCCAGCGGAGGCGTGGCGATCGGGTCGCTCAGCTTATGATTTTTCCAGAACGATTCAGGCATTACCGGGAGTGAGAAAAGACTCAGCATGCTCTCTTTACCCGGCTCTGCCAATTCGATGCGCACGGTCAGCGGGGCGATGGCTTTGACGGTCGCGCCCTTGAATACCAGGCGGAACTGCGGCACCCCTTCAGTCATAAACTTATGGAAGGTAAAGGCCACATCACTGGCTTTTACCGGGGAACCGTCGTGAAAACGGGCGCGTGGGTTGAGGGTGACTTCCGCCCAAGAAAAATCATCCGCGTAGCGCGCGGAATCAGCGATCAGCGGGTAGTAACTGCCTGGCTCATCATCCGAGGTGACAAACAGCGTGTCATACAGGGCATCGGTGCGTTCGGCGGCGACACCGCGCAGGGCGAAACGGTTAAAGTTATCAAACGTCCCGAGGGCGGAGAGGGTGATGGTACCGCCTTTGGGAGCCGCAGGATTGACGTAATCGAAGTGGGTAAAGTTCGCTTCATACTTCGGCTCGCCGAGCACGGCGAACGCGTAGCTCTCTTTAATACTCTGCGCCTGGCAGGTCACGCTGAATAACGCCATTAACAGCAAAACAAAGCGCATAGTCATTGGCAGCGTATCCCTCTTTTATTCTGGCTCACCCATAGTGAGGCGTCTGGTGTAGCTGAATCATAAGTGACGAAACGGTCATTGTGAAATTATTCACTGTCCTTGACGAAATCGGGCTGCCATTTCAGGAATTGTGCCAGCGGCATTGGGCGGCTGATCCAGTAGCCCTGCAGGTAGTTTACCCCATGCTGGCGTAGCCAGGCGGCCTGCTCCGGCGTTTCGACACCTTCAGCAACGGTGACCATGTTCAGCCGTCGGGCGAGCGTCAGCACGGCATCCAGCACCGGAGACGTGACCGTTTCCGTACCAATGGCGTTCACAAAACCGCGATCGATTTTCAGGTAATCCATCGTGAACCGCTCCAGATAAATCAGCGCACTGTGGCCGGTACCAAAATCATCTATCGCGATTTCAAAGCCTTCGTGATGCAACCACTCGAATAACGGGGCCGCTTCGAGCTGATTAATCATGTCGCGTTCGGTAATTTCCAGAACCACCTGGAAGTGGTCTGGCGGCAGCGACGCCGCGAAGTTGCGCATGTCATCTTTAAAACTGTCCGAATGCAGATGGCCCGGCGCGATGTTAATGCCCAGCTTGGCGCCCGGCGGCAGCACGGTTTGCAGCAGCGCCGCGTCGCGGATGATCAGATCGAAAAGATGCAGCGTCAGCGGGACAATCAGTCTTTGCGCTTCTGCGAAGTTGATAAAGGCGTCCGGCGGAATTTCACCCATCGTCGGGTGTTTCCAGCGCATCAGCACTTCGCAGCCCTGCATCTTCAGCTCTTTTGTATCAACAACCGGCTGATACACCACAGAGAACTGACCGTGTTTGATGGCCGAAAGGATCTCTTTTCCGGGATGCAAACGGATGGTGAGAATATAAAAAGAGAGGGTTCCCGCCGCAATACCGCATATCAGGCCGAAGAGCAGGGCGAACAGAATTTCATAGGGCGTCCACTTCTGCGCATACACCTTGATGGTGAGCGGAACCGTTTTCAGCATGGCGGTGCGGATAGCGGTTTCATGCATATCCTGGACGTTCAGCAGATGGTTCGAGAAGGTGGATAACGCTTTATTGCCAATCATCACCGCAATACCGGCAAACTCATCCTGACGTGAGGTATAGAGCAAATAGGGCGTTAAATTGATGTTGATTGACGTAAATACCCCGTCGCCTTTGACCAGCGGGTTTTGATACCAGATGGCGATAGCGGGCTTGTCTGGCAGCATTGGCGTACCGGGCAGCAGCACCATATCAACGGATTTGGTGGTATCCAGATCGGGTATCAGCTCCTTCATCGTGACACGCATTGGCCCGGTGGCGGAAGAACAAAATGCGGTGTTATCGCGGACCAGTAAAAATGCGCGAACGTTAACGCTAAAGGCGGCGCGGGACGTTAGCTCCGCACTCACATCCTGGCAACTGCTCAGCGTGAAGGGTTGGAGGGTATCAATCGAGGTTTTCAGCTCAGAGAAATAGCTCTCCATGTAGACCCGAAGGTCAACGATCAGGGTATCGAATTTCGCTTCCCGCTTATGATAGCTCAGAAAAAACTGCAACATTCCACAGAGTAGGGCAACGATAATGCCCGCGAGGATGCTGCCTGTCAGAACTTTGCGGCTGGTGGAAAAGAAACGAGTGAGCATAAACGTCATTGTTCCTGGATCGTCGTGATTCCGGCAGGACGACTAATCTTACGTATTTACAAGACTATAGCCTGGTTTTTTGCAACCAGTCATCTGTGAAGGCAGAGCGCACGGGGTTAAACGGGCAAAAAAAAACACTGCCGAAGCAGTGCTTATTTTTTATTGTGTTGCCAGCCAAGGGATAACCAACAACACAACAGATTAACTGCGACTCAGTACACGGCGCGCTTCGTTGTAGCGCTTCTTCCAGTAGGGTTCATTCATGCTGGAAATCGTGACACCGCTGCTGGTGGAGGCATGAACAAACTGGTCGTTGCCGATGTAGATACCGACGTGTCGGCCGGTAGAACCTGCACGGAACAGAACCAAATCACCGGTACGCAATTTTGTACGCGAGATGGATTTACCCATTTCCTGCTGTTCGTAAGTCGAACGAGGCAGATCTAAGCCAAACTGCTCGCGGAATGTACGCTGTACAAAACCGGAACAATCGATACCTTTTTTGGTGCTGCCGCCAAGACGATAGCGCACGCCTTTCCAGTCAGCATACTGGTCCATAATGCGGGACTTCACGTCCAGATTACGTACCATGTTCTCAAATTCATCCTGAGAGGCTTGCAGTGACGAGGCATCTTCCATGCCCACAACACGCGTCTCAGGATGCATATTCTTCGCGGTGTTTGTCGAACTACATGCAGACAGCAGTACCGCAACTGCTATTGCCGGGATTCCCCGCAAGATATATCTCAAAATCGGTTGAGATTTGACCATTTTGATTATTTTCCCTTGAAGTCCTTAACGATAAATATCGTTATAAAAATGCCAAACGTGACGAGACTAAATACCTGCGCACAATGAGACAATTCTTTATGGTCAAATCTGTGCTCTAACGCACAAACTTATTCACCCTGAGAATAATTATCTCTGTGAGGCAAAACGAGTTCGAGATTACCCGATCGCCTTAGTCAATGCGAGCAAAAATATCCGATTTTTTATAAGAAATTGTGATAGAGAAAGTGATTAACCGGGATTGCATAAAATAGCGCCAGTTTAGGTTAAAACTCACGCAACGCATTCATTTAGCTGATGAATGATATTACGAGAAGATGACAAAATAGGGCGGTGGCGGCGGGAAAAACATCAGGGATCGAAAATGATCCCTGATGGATAATGTTAATTTAGGTTGGTTATTTGTTTTCTGTTTGTTGCATTTTGCCCGGAAGATAGCGATCAAATAGCGCAATCAGACGGTCGCTGAGTGGTGTCAATAAGACCCACGGTACACCAATCAGCACAGCAGAAAGTGAACCGACGACAATATCCGTTAGCCAGTGAGCGCCGATCATTACGCGCGGGAAGGCAAAAACCACAACAATAATCAGGGCAACCGCAAAGGCTTTTTTGCCAAAATAGCGCAGCATGAAAGAGGCAAAAATAAGCAGCATCATTCCGTGATCGCCAGGGAAACTGTCTTTCGATGCGTCTTTGGTCGAGATATTCAGTAATTCACTCACCCGATGAATATTTGGGAAGAAGAGTGAAGGACTGGAACGCTTGACCGGCATCAGCCCCTGCGCCAGCTGGTTAATCACCACGGCGGTGAGCAGCATCACCAGGCCAATCAGGATGATTCGGCGGCGTCCTGTCGCATCTTCTTTCAGCCAGAATGAGAGCATTAAGCAGCCCATCGCCAGCAGAGAACAGCCATCGAAGGCGCGATTGTTGGTGATTGCCACCAGCCACAGGATCACCTTGCTTTTCACCAGCTGTTCATTGAAGAAGTGGAAAATCCCGGAATCCACCGGGAACCAGAAACCATGGTTCACTGGCAAATACCAGGATAAGAAGAGCGCCAGACCGGCGGCGTTAAGCAGTAATATCAGGGGGATTTTTTTAATCATCGTCATATGCATAGCAGTTAAGTCCCGGCAACGTTAGTGGCTCGAACTTAAACGAAGCTTCAACAAGCTGGCCTGAAGTGCGTTCCAGTCAGTATTAACCGCACTAATTAACTCTATTCGGCTGTCGGGCGGGGCGACATTTTGCGTTTCAATGAAAAAATCGGCGCCCTGACGGTTAATGCGCACCAGCCCGTCCGGTGTGCGCATCACGCCTTTCACGCGATCCACCGGCGCGAGGCGTGCCCATTCCAGAATGCCAATGGTGTCAAAGCAGGTATCGGCATCAAAAATCCAGCCACAGGCTTGATAACCCTGCCCGCTGTTGAGGCTGCGACGCCAGCGCTGATGTTCTGGCAGGCTCAGGGCTGCCAGCCCTTTTTGCGCCACATGCGCGTGTGAGTGCGCGGCACTGGCAGGCAATTCTGTCAAATTCCGACGCGGCAGGTCGAGCAGGGTATTATCAATTTTCCCCTGGGTGGCCAGCACGAACTGGCGATCGTGACCAAAATTCTGCCACCAGAAGTCAAAGGCGTCACGGCTCTCCTGGGATGCGCGATCCTCTTTATTCGCCACAATGACATCGGCGGCAGCCAGCTGGTCGCGGAAGTTTTCATTGCGTACTACTTTCTCTTCCAGTAGCTGGCGTGGGTCGAGGATACACAGCGTCGCACGCAGATCGATCCAGGGCTCATACACCGGAGCAGTAAGCAGATCGAGAATTTGTTTGGGATGGCCTAAACCGGTCGGCTCAATGATCAACCGGTCCGGTTTGCCCTGACGCAGCAGGGTGTTGAGACCGACCTGCATCGGCAAGCCGTTGACGCAACACATGCATCCACCGGGGATCTCTTTGACCAGCGCGCCCGAGTCAGCCAGCAGTGCGCCGTCAATCCCAATCTCGCCGAATTCGTTAACCAGTATGGCCCATTTCTCCGCCGGATTTTTGTTAGCCAGCAGATGAAGGATTGAGGTGGTTTTACCGCTGCCGAGAAAGCCGGTTACCAGGTTAGTTTTGGTCACGTGAACTCCAGGAGATAATCATCATGCACGAACAATGATTATTATCCTGGCGAAAAAAGAGAGTATTGGGAAGGGCAGGAGCGAACGGAGTGTTCCCCGTCCGCTTTAAGCGCATGAACGGTTAAATCGTCACGGCGTCCATCACAGCCTGGCGCGCCCCCTGCTGAGCAATACGTTGATACGCCTTACGAATGGCCTCGAGGAACTGCGGATGCTGGGGCAGATCGGTGCCAAAAATTTCACCCAACGTCAGCAGGGCGTTGACGCGCTCCTCTTCGCTACTGGTTTCTACGAGTGCACGAATTTTATCGCTGAGAGGATCGCGAATATCAATGGCGTTGCCGTTGTCATCCACACCGCTGACGTAGCACATCCAGCCCGCGATACCCAGCGCCAGCAGCGGCCAGCCGCTCTCACGTGCTAAATGAACCCGTACGCCCTCAAGCATACGCTGCGGCAATTTCTGGCTGCCATCCATCGCGATCTGCCAGGTGCGATGCTGCAGAGCAGGGTTGGCAAAGCGGTCGATCAGGCTGTCGGCATATCCCGTCAGGTCAACGTCAGTAATCCGCAGAGTGGGAGCCTGTTCATCCAGCATCAGGCGGCGCGCGGCTTTGCGGAACGCGTCGTCCTCCATGCACTCATTAATGTGAGCATAACCGGCAAGATAACCAAGATACGCCAGGAAGGAGTGGCTGCCGTTAAGCATACGCAGCTTCATCTGTTCCCAGGGTAAAACGTCCTGCACCATCTGCACGCCTGCCAGTTCCCACTCCGGACGACCGGCAACGAAGTTATCTTCCACCACCCACTGGATAAACGGCTCGCAGCTGATGGAACAAGGATCTTCCACGCCCAGTTCCTGGGTGATTTCAGCCAGCGATGCGTCGGTGGCGGCAGGAACAATGCGGTCAACCATGGTACCGGGGAAGCTGACGTGCTCAGCAATCCAGGCGGCAAGTTCAGGCGAGCGTTTCTCCGCCATCCCCAGCACCGCGTTTTTCACGACATGACCGTTGTCGGGAATGTTGTCGCAGGAGAGCACGGTAAAGGGTGCCAGTCCGCGCGCGTGGCGACGGTATAAGGCTTCAACCAGAATCCCCGGCGCCGAGTGCGGCTCAGACGGATTTTCCAGATCGTGGACGATGCGCGCATTTTGCGTATCCAGTCGGCCCGTCGCCGGATCGATGCAATAGCCTTTTTCGGTGATGGTGAGCGACACAATCGCCACCTGCGGCTCGCAGAACTTTTCAATAATGGCTGCCAGCGAATCGAGTTTGGCATTGAGGCACTCATGCACCGCCCCGACGATAATCGGCTGATTACCCTCGGCCCCTTTCTCCAGCACCGTAAACAGATGATCCTGGGCGCGCAGCTGGCTCATCAGCGTATCGCCGCTGAACAGGCTAATTTCACAGATCCCCCAGTCGCCCCCTTTGGCGTTAAGCACGCGGTTTGTTAACAACGCCTGATGCGCGCGATGGAAGGCACCAAAACCGAAATGAACGATGCGGGAGCGCAGCTGCTGACGATTGAACTGCGGCAGTTGCACATGAGAAGGGAGCGCGGTGGAGGCAATTGTCTTCATGAAATACACACCTGATTAACCATTAATTAACAATGGCAGTGTAAAGTTATATGACAGCAAATTGAATTGGTAAGCCGTAAATATCCAGATTCTGTGAGTTCGATCAATCAATGCGGCCGCCTGTATTGACCGTCTGAAACAAACATGTATGGTAGTCGTCATTGCAACAATCATATTGGTATAACAACTTTAGAGGGTGAGGCAATGGAACAAACCTGGCGTTGGTACGGGCCGAATGATCCGGTTTCTCTTGATGATGTGCGTCAGGCTGGCGCAACGGGTGTTGTCACGGCACTGCACCATATTCCGAACGGTCAGGTCTGGCCGCTGGAAGAGATTAAAAAACGGCAGGCTTTGCTGGCGGAAAAAGGGCTGACCTGGTCAGTCGTTGAAAGTATCCCGGTGCACGAAGACATCAAAACCCATTCCGGCGAGTTTGACACTTGGATTGCCAACTATCAGCAAAGCATCCGCAATCTGGCGGCCTGCGGTATTGATACCGTGTGCTACAACTTTATGCCGATTCTGGACTGGACGCGTACCGACCTTGAGTACCAGATGCCAGACGGCTCTAAAGCCCTGCGTTTCGACCAAATTGCTTTTGCCGCTTTTGAGCTGCACATCCTCAAGCGTCCGGGCGCCGACGCGGACTATTCCGCCGAAGAGCAGCAGCAGGCGCTGAAATGGTTTAACGAGGCGACGGAAGCGGATATCGAGAAGCTGACCCGCAATATCATTGCCGGCCTGCCGGGTGCGGAAGAGGGTTACACGCTGGATCAGTTCCGCGCACGTCTGGCGGAATACGGCGACATCGACAAAAATCAGCTGCGCGAAAACATGGCCTACTTCCTGCGCGCGATTGTGCCGGTGGCAGAAGCCTGCGGTTTACGTCTGGCGGTTCATCCGGACGATCCACCGCGCCCAATCCTCGGCCTGCCGCGCATCGTCTCAACCATTGAAGATATGCAATGGCTGAAAGAGACCGTCGACAGCATTAACAATGGTTTCACCATGTGCACCGGTTCTTACGGCGTACGCGCGGATAACGATCTTGTACGCATGATTGAAACATTCGGCGACCGCATTCACTTCACCCACTTGCGCGCGACCTGTCGCGAAGATAACCCGAAAACCTTCCACGAAGCGGCGCATCTTGGCGGTGACGTGAATATGGTGGCGGTGGTTGATGCGATTCTGGGTGAAGAGCAGCGTCGTAAGAAAGCGGGTGATTTGCGTCCGATTCCGTTCCGTCCAGACCACGGACATCAGATGCTGGACGATCTGCGGAAGAAAACCAACCCCGGCTATTCGGCGATTGGTCGCCTGAAAGGCATGGCGGAAGTGCGCGGCGTGGAACTGGCGCTGAAGATGACGAAGTACCCTGAGCTGTTGTAACTGGCATTAATGCCCGGCGGCGCTACGCTGAACGGGCCTACAAAAAAACCGGCGAATTCGCCGGTTTTTTTATGCGTTTTTTATTTAAGCCGGATAAGACGAAGCCGCCATCCGGCAAAACATAATTAGTCAGCACGACCCATATAGCGTTTTTCTTCGATATGGATGCGGATCTTCTCGCCGGCAGACAGATATTCCGGAACCTGTACCACCAGACCCGTAGTCAGCGTCGCAGGTTTGTTACGTGCGCTGGCAGAGGCCCCTTTAATGCCCGGTGACGTTTCCACGATTTCGAGATCCACGGTCTGCGGCAGTTCGAGTGCCAGCAGCTGGCCATCCCAGGTCAGAACCTGCATATCCGGCATTCCGCCTTCAGGAATAAACTGCAGCTCGTCTTCAATCTGGTCTTTAGTGAAGATATACGGCGTATAGTCTTCTTTATCCATGAACACGTATTCGTTGCCGTCGATGTAGGAGAAATCAACGAAACGGCGGGTCAGAGTCACGGTATCAACGATATCGTCGCCTTTGAAACGCTCTTCGACTTTCAGACCGGTACGCACATCGGCAAAGCGCATTTTGTACAGTGTGGCTGCGCCACGGGCGCTTGGGGACTGAACATCGATATCTTTTACAATCAGCAGTTTGCTGTTGTAGTTCAGTACCATACCTTTCTTAATTTCGTTCGCTCTTGGCATTGCAATAATCCTGTCTACTGGGAGGTAAAAAATATCGCGCCAAATTACTCGCGCGCAGCCTTTCAGGCAAGCGGAATTAGTGGCTTTTGCTATCAATACACAAAAGGTGTTACTGTGCGCGCCACGCCCGACCATACGGGCATCCGCCACTGACAGAGAGGGTTTATGGATTGTCGTCCAGACTGTGGCGCGTGCTGCACCGCGCCGTCCATCTCAAGCCCGATCCCAGGCATGCCAGAGGGCAAGCCTGCCAACACCCGCTGCGTTCAGCTTTCTGACACCAATCTGTGCAATATCTTTGGCTCGCCGCTGCGCCCGAAAGTCTGCGGTGCGCTTCAGCCGTTAAAAGAGATGTGCGGCAGCACGCGCGAGCAGGCGATGATCTATTTGATTGAGCTGGAAGCGCTCACTGCGCCCTAAACATCTTTAATTCGCGTCAGGCAGCCGGTGGTAATGATGCACATCACCAGCGCAATCCAGAACACCGTGTGATAGCTCCAAATTTCCGCCACAACCCCTGCCAGCGAGCCCGCAATGATCCAGCCCACGCGGGTGGTATTAGTATAAAGTGTTGTCGCTGCCCCTGCCTGGCCAGGCATTAAGTCCTGGAAATAGAGCATGCCGATCCCCGCGAGAATGCCAATATAGATGGCGTTCAGCAGCTGCAACGCCAGCAGCAACGCCGGGGTGTGCACTGTCAGCATTCCGATGTAAAACAGCAAACCGGCCACGGCCGCAATCCGCATCAAAAAACGCTTTCCGAAACGCTTCGCGTAATAACCGGCGATCAGCATTGTCGGGATTTCCAGGCCTGCCGCTGTACCCATCATGATGCCTGCCAGTTTTTCCGGCAGATGCAGCTCGTCAATAATAAACAGCGGCATATTGATGATATAGAGGCTGTTGGTGCCCCACATCAGCGTGCAGACAATAAATAGAAGAAGGGCATCGCGGCGGTTGCGACGCGGCGCTTCCAGCGTGCCGGTCGACAGTTTTGGCTCCTTGCGCATGGTGGGCAGGAAAAACCAGACCATGATCCCACACACGACAAACGCCACGGCGGCGCTCAGATACATCACCGTAAAACCAAAGCCCATCGCCAGCGCGTAAGCCAGCGGCGGGCCGATTACCCACGCCAGCGACACCTGGGCGCGCAGTATCGAGCTGAACATTACCGCTTCGCGCCCCGTGTGATCCGCGTGTTCCCGTGCAAGGGCAAACATCTGCGGGTTCGCGGTGGAACCAAAGCTACTCAAGAACACGCCGACAAACAGCAGGATAAAATAGTTGCGGTTCCAGGCGAACAGCACGCAGGCAAACACGCCGAGCAGGCAGCAGAAAACAATCAGGCTTTTGCGATCGCCTTTTCGGTCGGAGCGGCCTGCCAGAAACTGGCTGACGAGAATGCCGATAATGGCACTGCCGGTAAAGAAGAAGCCAACCATCGCCGGACGGGCATGAACTTCGTTGGTCAGGAACAGGCTCAGCGTTGGCGTCTGTAACGCGCCGGCGATACCGGTGAGAAAGGCAACAATCAAAAACGCCGATGACGTCAAATCAAAGGGTTTTTGTGAGGCGGCAGCGGGGGAGTTGTGCATGGTTCGCTATCGGTAATGTGAAGAGTCGCGGAGTTTACGCCGCTTGTCAGAAAATAAACAGGTGGTGCGGTCAAATTCCCCACGAAAAATCAAAATGGCATTTCAAAATTAATGTGGCTGAAGTGTGCTGAAGCTGAAGGATGTACGTGACTGTCACGTCAGCAAATGTGGGAGAAATGTGCTGCACTTCTAAATTCTGAAACAGGAAACACGACTTTTCTTGCAAGGCTGAACATTAAGCGTAAGACTTCTTGAAACGTTTCAGCGCTATCTTGTTTTAACTGACGGAGCAGGTTAGCGCATTTTTTCTCATTAAGGCTGAAACGATTCAATTCAGCGAGAGAGGAGAACTATGTTCCAGTTATCAGTGCAAGATATTCATCCGGGCGAACAGGCCGGTAATAAAGAAGAGGCCATTCGCAAGATTGCCGCTGCCCTCGTGCAGGCAGGCAACGTGGCGGACGGCTATGTAGACGGCATGCTGGCGCGCGAACAGCAAACCTCCACCTTCCTCGGCAATGGCATTGCCATTCCACACGGTACAACGGATACCCGCGACCAGGTGCTGAAAACCGGCGTTCAGGTTTATCAGTTCCCGCAGGGGATTTTGTGGGGCGAAGGGCAGGTGGCGTACGTGGCCATCGGGATTGCCGCCAGCAGCGATGAGCACCTGGGCCTGCTGCGTCAGCTGACGCACGTGCTGAGCGATGACTCCGTGGCTGAACAGCTGCAATCTGCCACCACCGCAGAAGAGCTGCGTGCGCTGCTGATGGGTGAAAAACAGAGCGATGCGCTGAAGCTGGATAACGACACGCTGACGCTGGACGTGGTGGCCACCGATCTGGTGACCCTACAGGCGCTGAACGCCGGTCGTCTGAAAGAGGCGGGTGCTGTTGACACCGCCTTCGTTGCCCGCGTGATTAATGATAAGCCGCTGAACCTGGGTCAGGGCGTCTGGCTGAACGACAGTGCGGAAGGTAACCTGCGCAGCGCGATTGCTGTAAGCCGTGCCGCGAGCGCATTTGAAACCGATGGTGAACAGGCCGCGCTGCTGGTGACGGTTGCGATGGCCGATGAACAGCCGGTTGCCGTGCTGAAGCGCCTGAGCGATCTGCTGCTGAACAACAAAGCTGAACATTTGCTGAAAGCGGATGCCGCCACGTTGCTGGCGCTGCTGACCAGTGATGACGCACTGACCGACGACCTGCTGAGCGCTGAGTTTGTGGTGCGTAACGAACATGGCCTGCACGCCCGTCCTGGCACTCTGCTGGTCAACACCATCAAGCAATTCGAAAGTGATATTACCGTGACCAACCTCGATGGGTCCGGCAAACCCGCCAATGGCCGCAGCCTGATGAAAGTCGTCGCGCTGGGTGTGAAAAAAGGCCACCGCCTGCGCTTTACCGCTCAGGGTGCGGATGCTGAACAGGCGCTGAAAGCGATTGGCGAAGCCATCGCGGCAGGTCTGGGGGAGGGCGCATAATGAGCAGACGTGTCGCCACTATTACGCTGAACCCGGCTTACGATCTCGTCGGTTTTTGCCCTGAAATTGAGCGCGGTGAGGTCAACCTCGTGCGCACCACCGGCCTGCACGCAGCCGGTAAAGGCATCAACGTTGCGAAAGTGCTGAAAGACTTAGGCATTGACGTGACCGTGGGCGGTTTCCTTGGGAAAGACAACCAGGACGGCTTTCAGCAGCTGTTCAGCGAGCTGGGCATCGCCAACCGTTTCCAGGTCGTTCAGGGCCGTACCCGTATTAACGTCAAGCTGACGGAAAAAGACGGTGAAGTTACCGACCTGAACTTTTCCGGTTTTGAAGTCACCGGCGCAGACTGGGAGCGTTTCGTGAATGACTCCTTGAGCTGGCTGGGTCAGTTCGACATGGTCTGCGTCAGCGGCAGTCTGCCGTCAGGCGTCAGCCCGGAAGCCTTCACCGACTGGATGCTGCGTCTGCGTAGCCAGTGCCCGTGCATTATTTTCGACAGCAGCCGTGAAGCGCTGGTGGCGGGTCTGAAAGCCTCTCCGTGGCTGGTGAAACCAAATCGCCGCGAACTGGAGATCTGGGCCGGCCGTAAGCTGCCAGAATTGAAAGATGTGATTGAAGCGGCCCATGCGCTGCGTGAACAGGGTATCGCTCACGTGGTGATTTCGCTGGGTGCAGAAGGCGCGCTGTGGGTTAACGCGTCTGGCGAATGGATCGCCAAGCCACCGTCGGTGGAAGTGGTCAGCACCGTAGGTGCCGGGGATTCAATGGTGGGCGGTCTGATCTACGGCCTGCTGATGCGTGAATCCAGCGAGCATACTTTACGTCTTGCTACCGCTGTTGCCGCCCTGGCCGTGAGTCAGAGCAATGTTGGAATTACCGAACGTACCCAGTTGGCCGCGATGATGGCGCGCGTTGACTTAAAACCTTTTAACTAACAGCAGGAGAGGCATAATGAAAACGCTGCTGATCATTGATTCCGGTCTTGGACAAGCTCGCGCCTATATGGCGAAGACCTTGCTGGGCGCGGCGGCACACAAAGCGCATGTTGAACTCGTCGACAACCCAAATGACGCCGAACTGGCGATTGTTCTGGGTGATAAAGTCCCGGCTGACAGTGCGCTGAACGGCAAAAAAGTGTGGCTGGGCGATATCAATCGCGCGGTGGCACATCCCGAACTGTTCCTGAGCGAAGCGAAAGGCCACGCAACTGTTTACAGCGCACCTGTTGCTACCGCAGCAGTGGCGACGGCAACCGGCCCGAAACGCATCGTGGCTATTACTGCCTGCCCGACGGGCGTGGCGCACACCTTTATGGCGGCTGAAGCCATCGAAACCGAAGCGAAAAAACGCGGCTGGTGGGTGAAGGTCGAAACCCGTGGTTCCGTGGGCGCAGGCAATGCGATCACCCCGGAAGAGGTGGCGGAAGCGGATTTGGTCATGGTGGCAGCAGATATTGAAGTGGACCTGGCGAAATTCGCCGGTAAGCCGATGTATCGCACCTCTACCGGCCTGGCGCTGAAGAAAACGGCGCAGGAATTTGATAAAGCACTGGCTGAAGCGAAACCTTATCAGCCAACGGGCAAATCAGAGTCCTCCGCCAGCGAAGGCAAAAAAGAGTCTGCGGGCGCTTATCGTCACCTGCTGACCGGCGTGTCTTACATGCTGCCGATGGTGGTTGCGGGTGGTCTGTGTATCGCACTCTCCTTCGCTTTCGGTATCGAAGCCTTCAAAGAGCCGGGTACGCTGGCGGCGGCGTTGATGCAGATTGGTGGTGGCTCGGCGTTCGCGCTGATGGTGCCTGTTCTGGCGGGTTATATTGCGTTCTCCATCGCTGACCGTCCAGGCCTGACGCCGGGTCTTATCGGCGGTATGCTGGCCGTGAGCACTGGCTCGGGCTTTATCGGCGGTATCATCGCCGGTTTCCTGGCCGGTTACGTCGCGAAGGCTATCAGCTCGAAGCTGAAGCTGCCGCAAAGTATGGAAGCACTGAAACCGATCCTGATCATTCCACTGATCTCCAGCCTGGTGGTTGGCCTGGGTATGATTTACCTGATTGGTAAGCCGGTTGCGGGTATCCTGGAAGGTCTGACCCACTGGCTGCAAACCATGGGGACGGCGAACGCGGTACTGCTGGGCGCAATCCTTGGCGGCATGATGTGTACTGATATGGGGGGGCCGGTCAACAAAGCGGCTTACGCGTTTGGTGTTGGTCTGCTGAGTACTCAGACGTATGCCCCGATGGCCGCTATCATGGCTGCCGGTATGGTGCCACCGCTGGCGCTGGGTCTGGCGACCATTATTGCACGCCGTAAGTTCGATAAGGCGCAGCAAGAGGGCGGTAAAGCGGCGCTGGTACTGGGACTGTGCTTCATCACCGAAGGTGCGATTCCGTTCGCAGCGCGTGATCCGATGCGTGTTCTGCCTTGCTGTATCGCAGGCGGCGCGGTAACCGGTGCGATCTCTATGGCGATTGGCGCGAAACTGATGGCACCGCACGGCGGTCTGTTCGTTCTGCTGATTCCTGGCGCGATTACACCGGTTCTGGGTTATCTGTTCGCGATTATCGCCGGTACGCTGGTGGCGGGTCTGTCTTACGCGGTGCTGAAACGCCCGGAAGCAGAAGTGGTTGCGAAAGTAGCGTAAACGTCTTGTCGGGTGGCGCTTCGCTTACCCGACCGACAAAGTAAAAAGCCGGGTGCTTACGCGACCCGGCTTTTTTTATGCGGCTTGTTCAGCCGTTTGCTGTGCTTTCAGCCAGGCGATCTCTTCCGCCCAGATATCCGGATTCACCGTTTCCAGCACCATTGGGATGCCGTCAAAGCGGGCGTCCTGCATGATAAAGCGGAACGCGTCGTGGCCGATATTGCCCTCACCCAGACTGTGATGGCGGTCCACGCGGCTGCCGAACGCGCTTTTGGCATCATTCAAATGCATGCCGCGCAGATATTTAAAGCCGACAATACGTTCAAACTCCGCGAAGGTTTTCTCGCACTCTTCAACGGTGCGCAGGTCATACCCGGCGGCAAAGGCGTGGCAGGTATCAATGCAGACGCCGACGCGGGATTTATCTTCCACACCGTCGATAATCGCCGCCAGATGCTCAAACTTGAATCCCAGATTGCTGCCCTGGCCTGCGGTGTTTTCGATTACCGCGGTGACGCCGGTGGTCTGCGCCAGCGCAATATTGATGGATTCGGCGATCCGTGCCAGACACGCCTCTTCCTCTATCTGCATCAGATGGCTACCAGGATGGAAGTTCAGCAGCGTCAGGCCAAGCTGTTCGCAGCGCTGAAGTTCATCCAGAAACGCCTCGCGCGATTTATCCAGCGCCTCCTGAACCGGATGGCCCAGGTTGATGAGGTAACTGTCATGCGGAAGGATCTGGCCCGGCCCGAAGTGATACTTCTCGCAGGCGGATTTGAAATCATCAATCACTTCAGTGGTGAGCGGCGCAGCGCGCCACTGGCGCTGATTTTTGGTGAACAGGGCGAAAGCGGTCGCCTCGATTTCGGCGGCGCGAATGGCGGCATTCGCAAGACCACCTGCTGCGCTCACATGCGCTCCAACGTATTTCATAAGGGACTCCTGTTAACCCGAAACGCTTATGATAGCGGGTTAACAGATTTTTTACGCCCCCCAACAAGAAGATCGTAGTAGCCGCCAGACCCTCGTTGGCTGCATATCTCTTTGCTTTTGGCATAGCGACTGCCGGAGGAAATAATGCTTGTCGAGTGGCACTTATAGTAGTCAGTGCCGAGAAGGTAAAAGGAGATAATAAAACAGTCGCTCCTACCTGCCCGGTTGGGACGGTAAAAAATGAAAACTGCCGCCTTCAAAGAAGACGGCAGTTCAACATGGTTACCCGAGCAAAACTGAGAGTGGGTTACGAGATAGTCGCAATTCAGAATTAATTTATATTCATCAAATGGATGCATTAAGCTAACGCATAATGTACCGCCAGGTTGATCGCCCCGCCGCCCACAATCAGCCAGACAAACAGTACCAGTGCCATCAGTAGCGGTTTTGCCCCGGCTTTTTTCAGCGCGCTGACGTGGGTGGTGACGCCCAGAGCGGCCATCGCCATCGCCAGCATGACGGTATCCAGTGTAATCAGCATGTCGACCACCGCTTTTGGCAGCAGATGGAACGAGTTAAACACCGCTACCACAATAAACAGAACGGCGAACCATGGAATGGTGATTTTGCTTTTCTCGCCTTTGCCTGCTGGCGAAAGTTGTTTTACGCGTGCCGCCAGAATAATCAGGAACGGGGCCAGCATCATCACGCGCAGCATTTTGGCAATCACCGCCGCATTTTCGGCATCCGGATTGATGGCATGACCGGCTGCCACAACCTGCGCCACTTCATGCATGGTCGAACCAATATAGATCCCGTAGGCCTCCGGCGTGAACCAATGCGCCAGCAGCGGGTACATGGCCGGATAAAGGAAAATCGCCAGCGTACCGAAGATCACCACCGTCGCCACCGCAACGGTCACTTTACTCGACTCGGCTTTCACCACCGGTTCTGTCGCCAGCACGGCCGCGGCCCCACAAATACTGCTCCCCGCGCCAATCAGCCAGCTGGTTTGTTTGTCGAGGCCAAAGACCTTTTGCCCGATAAAGCAGGCCAGCATAAAGGTGCTGGTCAGCGTTAACACGTCGATGGCAATGCCGCTCACGCCAACGTCGGCAATCTGCGCAAAGGTGAGGCGAAAACCATAAAGAATGATACCCAGACGCAGCAAATGCTGTTTGGCAAACAGCACACCCCCGTCGCAGGCGGACCAGATTTTTGGGTAAACCGTATTCCCGACCACCATCCCCAGCAGGATCGCCAGCGTCAATGCGCTAAACCCTGCCCCGGCGACGGCCGGAATACTGCCACCCCATAATGCCACCCCGGTGATCAATGCACTTAGCGCAAGTCCCGGAACGTAATGCCACAGTGTTCGATGATGATGCACAGTGAGTTCAGTCATAGCCTTCTCCTTTCAATGGTTAAAAGGTTACGGCGCTCTGGCTTAAAAATAAAATTGATTATATATTTATAATTAATCTTTATAAGTGGTAAGCAGCGCGCTTACCGGGTGGAAGGCCACGATGCACATAACATTACGTCAACTGGAAGTTTTCGCCGAAGTGCTGAAAAGCGGATCGACCACCCAGGCTTCGCAGCGGCTGGCCTTGTCTCAGTCGGCGGTCAGCGCCGCGCTGACGGATCTGGAAGGGCAGCTCGGCGTGCAGCTTTTCGACAGGGTAGGGAAGCGGCTGGTGGTGAACGAACACGGGCGTCTGCTTTACCCGCGCGCGCTGGCGCTACTTGAGCAGGCTGTCGAAATTGAACAGCTGTTCCGGGAAGACAACGGGGCGATCCGTGTGTATGCCAGCAGCACCATCGGTAACTATATTCTCCCGGAAGTGATTGCCCGCTATCGCCGCGATTTCCCGACATTGCCGCTGGAGATGAGCGTCGGCAACAGCCAGGATGTGATTAATGCGATTATTGATTTCCGCGTGGACATCGGGCTTATCGAAGGGCCGTGCCATAACGTGGATATCATTGCTGAACCCTGGCTGGAAGATGAGCTGGTGGTATTTGCCTCTCCCGCCTCTTCCTTATTACAGGGCGAGGTGACGCTGGAACGCCTGGCGCAGGCGCCGTGGATTTTACGCGAGCACGGTTCAGGCACGCGCGAAATCGTCGATTATCTTTTGCTCTCACATTTGCCGCAGTTTCAGCTGGGCATGGAGCTGGGTAATTCCGAGGCGATTAAACACGCCGTGCGGCACGGTCTTGGGATCAGCTGTCTCTCCCGTCGCGTCATCGCCGAGCAGCTCGAAAGCGGTTCCTTGATTGAAATTCCGGTTCCGCTGCCGAAGCTGGTGCGCACCCTGTGGTGTATTCATCACCGCCAAAAACACCTTTCGAATTCGTTGCAGCGGTTTTTGCGCTATTGCGAAATCTAGTCCAGGCTCTGCTTTACTTATAATTCCGGAGCCGTCATGAAGCTCTCTTATAACAGAGCATTTCTGCCGGAAGGTTCGCGGATCGTCTGCTACAATCTCGCCTCATTTTTTGAATGGACAGCATTTTCATATGGTTTCCGAAACTAAAACCACAGAAGCGCCCGCGCTACGCCGCGAACTCAAGGCGCGTCACCTGACGATGATCGCCATTGGCGGTTCTATCGGTACAGGTCTTTTTGTTGCCTCTGGTGCAACTATTTCAGCGGCAGGCCCGGGTGGCGCGCTGTTTTCTTACATGCTGATTGGCCTGATGGTGTACTTCCTGATGACCAGTCTGGGCGAACTGGCAGCTTACATGCCGGTATCCGGCTCTTTCTCCACTTACGGCCAAAAATACGTTGAAGAAGGCTTCGGCTTCGCGCTGGGCTGGAACTACTGGTACAACTGGGCGGTGACCATCGCCGTTGACCTCGTGGCCGCACAGTTGGTCATGAACTGGTGGTTCCCGGACACGCCAGGCTGGATCTGGAGCGCGCTCTTCCTGGCCGTGATTTTCCTGCTGAACTACATCTCCGTGCGCGGTTTTGGCGAAGCGGAGTACTGGTTCTCGCTGATTAAAGTCGCGACCGTTATCATCTTTATCGTCGTCGGCGTGGCGATGATTGTCGGCATCTTCAAAGGGGCGCAGCCAGCGGGCTGGAGCAACTGGCAGATTGGCGAAGCGCCGTTCGCCGGTGGTTTTGCGGCAATGATCGGTGTGGCGATGATCGTCGGCTTCTCCTTCCAGGGCACCGAGCTGATTGGTATCGCGGCGGGTGAATCTGAAGATCCCGAGAAGAACATTCCGCGTGCCGTGCGTCAGGTGTTCTGGCGTATCCTGCTGTTCTATGTGTTCGCGATCCTGATTATCAGCCTGATTATTCCTTACACCGATCCAAGCCTGCTGCGTAACGATGTTAAAGACATCAGCGTCAGCCCGTTCACGCTGGTCTTCCAGCATGCGGGTCTGCTCTCTGCGGCAGCGGTGATGAACGCGGTGATCCTGACGGCGGTGCTGTCGGCGGGGAACTCAGGGATGTACGCTTCAACGCGTATGCTCTACACCCTGGCCTGCGACGGTAAAGCGCCACGTATTTTCTCTAAACTGTCTCGCGGCGGTGTTCCGCGCAACGCGCTATATGCAACCACGGTGGTGGCGGGGCTGTGCTTCCTGACGTCGATGTTCGGCAACCAGACGGTTTACCTGTGGCTGCTGAACACCTCCGGTATGACCGGCTTTATCGCCTGGCTGGGGATTGCGATTAGCCACTATCGTTTCCGCCGCGGCTATGTGAAGCAGGGGCACGATATTAACGATCTGCCGTACCGCTCTGGTTTCTTCCCGTTAGGGCCAATCTTCGCCTTCATTCTGTGCCTGATCATTACCCTCGGCCAGAACTACGAAGCCTTCCTGTCAGACACCATCGACTGGGGCGGCGTCATGGCGACGTACATTGGTATCCCTCTGTTCCTGATCATCTGGTTTGGTTACAAACTGACGAAAGGAACCCGATTCGTCCGCTACAGCGAAATGGAATTCCCTGGACGAATCAAACAATAATCGCACTTCCTCTCTTTTAGCCCGCTCACTCGAGCGGGTTTTTTTATCCCCACAGTATGCATAAATGACATAATTGTTAACAATTGAATTGATAATAATTATCGTTTGTTTTATCGTTATCGCCGTTATCAAAAGGATGAAGGAGTCAGCGTCGCGTTTTTGAAAAGACGATGACGTTACTGCCACACCTGCAAAGAAACACACAGCCGACTGGCCAAAGAAGCCGGCGGTATGCAATGCACTGTGAGCAATAATTATTTGATATTGTTGTGTTTACCTCATGGAGATATGGAATGTTTAGGTTAAATCCCTTCGTACGGGGAGGACTCTGTGCGTCTGCACTGTCCCTGGCGTTACCGGTTATTGCGGCTGAGTCCGGCGATACCCTGGTTGTCACGGCGTCTGCCACTGAACAAAACCTCAAAGATGCACCGGCCAGTATCAGCGTCATTACTCAGGAAGATCTGCAGCGTAAACCCGTTCAGAACCTGAAAGATGTGTTACAGGACGTGCCAGGTGTGCAACTCACCAACGAAGGGGATAACCGTAAAGGGGTCAGTATCCGTGGGCTGGACAGCAGCTACACCCTGATTCTGGTGGACGGTAAGCGCGTCAACTCCCGCAATGCCGTCTTCCGCCATAACGATTTCGATCTCAACTGGGTTCCGGTCGATGCCATCGAGCGTATCGAAGTGGTGCGCGGCCCGATGTCATCGCTGTACGGGTCCGATGCGCTGGGCGGGGTGGTAAACATCATCACCAAAAAAATCGGCCAGAAATGGACCGGCACTCTGACCGCTGACACCACGATTCAGGAACATCGCGATCGCGGTGACACCTACAACGGTCAGTTCTTTACCAGCGGTCCGCTGGTGGATGGCGTGCTGGGGCTGAAAGCCTACGGTAGCCTCTCTAAACGCGAAAAGGATGACCAGCAGGAATCCTCAACCTCTGCGACGGGCGAAACGCCCCGCATTGAAGGATTCACCAGCCGCGACGCTAACGTCGAATTCGCCTGGACGCCGAATCAAAATCACGATTTCACCGCAGGCTACGGTTTCGATCGTCAGGATCGCGATTCAGACTCTCTCGACCAGAACCGCCTCGAACGCCAGAACTACTCCCTGAGCCACAACGGGCGCTGGGATGTCGGCAACAGCGAGCTGAAATTCTACGGCGAGAAAGTCGATAACAAAAACCCTGGTAATAGCAGCCCGATTACCTCCGAAAGCAACAGTATCGACGGGAAGTATGTCCTGCCGCTTAGTGAAATTAACCAGCTGCTGACCTTCGGCGGCGAATGGCGACACGACAAACTGAAAGATCCGGTGAACCTGACCGGCGGCTCCAGCAGCAACACCTCTGCCAGCCAGTACGCGCTGTTTATTGAAAACGAATGGCGTATTTTTGAACCGCTGGCGTTGACCACTGGCGTGCGTATGGACGATCACGAAACCTACGGCGACCACTGGAGCCCGCGTGCGTACCTGGTCTATAGCGCAACAGACACCGTGACGGTGAAAGGCGGCTGGGCGACGGCCTTCAAAGCTCCCTCCTTACTGCAGTTAAGCCCGGACTGGACCACCGGTTCGTGCCGTGGTGCCTGTGAAATTGTCGGTAGCCCGGATCTGAAACCTGAAACCAGCGAAAGCTTTGAGCTGGGTCTTTACTATGCCGGGGAAGAGGGCTGGTTAGAGGGCGTTCAGGCCAGTATTACCACCTTCCAGAACGATGTGGATGACCGCATCAGCATCCTCCGCACCGCAAATGTAAATCAGGCGCAGAGCTATCCAAACTACGTTGGGCTGAATGCCGACGGTGAGCCGATTTTCCGCTACTACAACGTCAACAAAGCGCGTATTCGCGGCGTGGAAACCGAGCTGAAATTCCCGCTGGCCGAAGACTGGAAAGTGACGCTGAATTACACCTATAACGACGGGCGTGATATCAGCAACGGCGGCAATAAACCGCTTTCCGAGCTGCCTTTCCATACCGCGAACGGAACCGTGGACTGGCAGGCAACGCAGGACTGGTCCTTCTATATGCAGGGTAACTACTCCGGCGAAAAACGTGCCATTACCGCCGGCGATGCAACGCCAGGCGGGTATGTTGTCTGGAATACCGGTGCAGCGTGGCAGGCAACGAAAAATGTCAAACTGCGTGCAGGCGTGCAAAACCTGCTGGATAAAGATCTCAGCCGCGACGATTACAGCTATACGGAAGATGGCCGCCGTTACTTTATGGCAGTGGATTACCGCTTCTGATAGCGAGCAGGCCGGGTGAAGGTTATGCCTTTCCCGGCCAACGCTTGCGCTCTGTATTGGCCCGGTTTGCGTAGCGCACCGGGCAACAGGCTGGGTTATTTCAGTAAATACTCCGCATGGAAGCGGAGATGATCCTCGATAAACGAGGCAATAAAGTAATAGCTATGATCGTGCCCCGGCTGGATGCGCAGGGTCAAAGGCCAGCTTTTCTGCCGCGCCACTTCAGCCAGCACTGCGGGCTGCAGTTGATCGGCGAGGAACTGATCGGCATCACCCTGATCGATAAGCGTCGGGATCGCCTGTTGCGGAAGGCTTGCCTGCATCAGCGCACAGCTATCCCATTCCTGCCAGGTGGTGACATCATCGCCCAGATAATTCGAAAACGCTTTCTGCCCCCAGGGCACCTGAGTCGGGTTCACAATCGGCGCAAAGGCGGAGACGCTGGTGAATTTATCCGGATTTTTAAGCGCCATAATTAACGCGCCGTGTCCGCCCATCGAATGCCCGCTGATGGCCGCGCGGTCACTCACGGCAAACTGCGCCTGGATCAGAGCAGGCAGCTCGTCGCGAATGTAATCGTACATCCGGTAGTGGCTCGCCCACGGCTGTTGGGTCGCATTCAGATAGAAACCCGCCCCTTTACCCAGATCGTATCCGGCGTCGTCAGCGACATCATCGCCGCGCGGGCTGGTGTCAGGCATCACCAGCGCAATGCCTAATTCAGCCGCAACGCGCTGTGCACCCGCTTTGGTGGTGAAGTTCTCATCGTTGCAGGTCAGGCCGGAGAGCCAGTACAGCACCGGTGGCTTAACGTTACCGGTGACCGGTGGCAGAAAGATGCTGAACGTCATCGCGCAGTTCAGCGTGGTGGAGTCGTGCCGCCAGCGCTGCTGCCGACCTTCAAAACAACGGTGCTCTTCGAGCAGTTCCATGCAAGGCTCCTGATTTTGTGTCGATATTCACTCAATCCATAATACAGATTATTCATTCCCCTGTGAGCAACTTTCACTTCCGCATTAAGTCGATATGTTGCATCATGAATTAACTAAATTTTAACAATTGGGGCGATCATGGCGCTGCGTATCGCGCTCAGCGGATTTGTGGTTTTGGTGGTGGCGATGGGGATAGGGCGCTTTGCTTTTACGCCTCAGGTTCCGCTGATGATTTCGGCCGGACAGCTGACGCTGACCAGCGCCGGGCTGGTGGCCGCCATGAACTATCTGGGCTATTTAGTTGGTGCGTGGGATGCCATGCGGGCGCACCGCTTTGTTGAAGGGCGTCTCTATCTCGGGATCTTCGGCGCGGTAGCGCTGACGCTGCTGTCAGCCGTCGCGGATAACGCCATCATTCACGGCCTGATTCGTTTCGCGATCGGCTGCATGAGCGGCTGGTCGATGGTGCTGATTGCCGCCTGGACTAACGAACGGCTGGCCCATTTTGGTAAGCCGGGACTTAGCGCGGCGGTCTTTGCCGGGCCGGGGGCGGGCATTGCCTTAAGCGGCCTGCTGGCGGTCTATATTCAGGCACGCTCGCTTTCAGCAGGCGCGGCGTGGCAGATTTATGGCGTGCTGGCGCTGATTCTTATCGTGCTGGTGGCGCGTTATCTCCCGCGCGGCGGGCAGTTGCATCGGCCGGGAACGGCGCCGGAGCCGCTGGTGCTGACCACCGATTTGCGTCGCCTGGTCTGGAGCTACAGCCTGGCAGGGTTTGGCTACATTCTTCCGGCTACCTTTTTATCGCAAATGGCGGCCGTGCGTTTCCCTGGCAGCCTGTTTGCGCAGTTTGTCTGGCCCGTCTTTGGCGCGGCGTCTGTCATCGGGATCGCGCTGAGTATCGCCCTTCGCCACGTCTCGACGTCGAACCGCCGTCTGTCGATTGTCCTGTGGCTGCAGGGGCTGGGCGTGTTTGCCGCCTGGCTGATGCCGGGGATCGGTGGCCTGATAACGGGCGCACTGCTGGTGGGCGGTGGGTTCCTCTGTGCCGTGCAGCTCTCCCTGTTGTGCGGCCGCGAACTGGCCCCAAACCACACCCGTTATATGGCTGGTTTACTGACTACGGGGTATGCGCTCGGTCAATTGGTTGGGCCGGTCACGTCGGCGCTCTCGACCTGGCTTACCCATCAGCTTGAGCCGGCGCTGGGCCTTGCAGGGCTGGCGTTGTTTGTCGGCGGAGCACTGGTCTGGGATCGTCAGGCCGAAAGGCAGCAGCAATTGCAATAATTATCGCTGTGAATACTGGATTATGTGCGCCACCTCACGCACAATGAGCGCACACTTTTGCTTCAAAGAGGGCAAAAGGCAGCCACACCTGCAGGAGAAAAATAATGCCATCACTCAGTAAAGAAGCCGCTCTCGTTCACGAAGCTTTAGTCGCGCGTGGTCTTGAAACCCCGCTGCGTCCGCCTGTTAATGAACTGGACAACGAAACACGCAAACGTCTTATTTCCGGGCACATGACCGAGATCATGCAGTTGCTGAATCTCGACCTGAGCGACGACAGCCTGATGGAAACTCCGAATCGCATCGCCAAGATGTATGTCGATGAGATTTTTTCCGGTCTCGATTACGCCAATTTCCCAAAAATCACCGTCATCGAAAATAAAATGAAAGTCGATGAAATGGTGACCGTGCGTGATATCACCCTGACCAGCACCTGCGAACACCATTTCGTGACCATCGACGGCAAAGCGACCGTGGCCTATATCCCGAAAGATACGGTGATTGGTCTGTCCAAGATCAACCGCATTGTGCAGTTCTTTGCCCAGCGTCCGCAGGTGCAGGAGCGCTTAACGCAGCAGATTCTGACGGCGCTGCAAACGCTGCTTGGCACCAACAATGTGGCTGTATCTATTGATGCCGTCCATTATTGCGTCAAAGCGCGCGGCGTTCGCGATGCAACCAGCGCGACCACCACCACCTCGCTGGGTGGCCTGTTTAAATCCAGCCAGAACACCCGCCAGGAGTTCCTGCGCGCCGTGCGTCACCACAACTAACCACAGGGCAGGATAAATGGAGCGTAATGTCACGCTGGATTTTGTACGTGGCGTTGCCATTCTCGGTATCCTGCTACTGAATATCGCCGCTTTTGGACTGCCCAAAGCGGCGTATCTCAATCCCGCCTGGTATGGCGATATTACCCGCAGCGACGCCTGGACATGGGCGATTCTCGATCTCTTCGCGCAGGTTAAATTCCTCACGCTCTTCGCGCTCCTCTTCGGCGCAGGGCTGCAACTGCTCCTCAAACGTGGCAAACGCTGGATCCAGTCGCGACTGACGCTGCTGGTACTGCTCGGCTTTATCCATGGCCTGTTTTTCTGGGATGGCGATATTCTGCTGGCCTATGGATTAGTCGGTCTGATTTGCTGGCGAATGATCCGCGATGCCCACGACGTAAAAAACCTGTTCAATACGGGTGCGATCCTCTATCTGATTGGCATCGGCGTACTGTTGCTGCTGGGAATGATCTCCGGCGGGTCGACCAACCGCTCATGGACCCCGGATGCGGCGAATCTGCAATATGAACAGTTCTGGAAGCTAAAAGGCGGCGTGGAGGCGATCAGCAATCGCGCGGATATGCTCGGCGATAACCTGATCGCCCTCGGTGCGCAGTACGGCTGGCAGCTGGCGGGAATGATGCTGATGGGCGCGGCACTAATGCGCACCGGCTGGCTGAAAGGGGAATTTAGTCTCACTCATTACCGCCGGACCGGGTGTGCGCTGGTGCTGACTGGCGTCATCATCAATCTGCCTGCGATTGTCGCGCAGTGGATGCTGGGCTGGGATTACCGCTGGTGCGCGTTCCTGTTACAGGCCCCGCGTGAGCTGAGCGCCCCGTTCCAGACCATCGGCTATGCGGCGCTGATTTTCGGCTTCTGGCCGCAGATAGCCCGTTTCCGACTGGTGGCTGCCGTCGCCTGCGTTGGCCGGATGGCGCTGAGCAATTATCTGCTGCAAACTCTGATCTGCACCACGCTGTTCTATCATTTCGGCCTGTTTATGAAATTCGACCGCCTTCATCTGCTGGCGTTTGTTATTCCGGTCTGGGCAGTAAATCTGGTGTTTTCCGTCATCTGGCTGCGTTTCTTCCGCCAGGGACCGCTGGAATGGTTGTGGCGCCAATTAACCGCACGTGCTGCAGGTGTATCATTGACTAATACATCCAGATAACGATCTGGATCACAATCATTAACAAAACGGATGTAAACGTTTTCATCTGTGTGAGCTTCTTCACGTAGTCCCCTCCTTGTCACTGCCAGAATAGCCTCCTTGCTAAACACAGGGGGTGTCTGTGAGTTGCTGCAATCCTTTAAAGGATGGTGAATATGATCACCATTCGTGACGTAGCCCGCATCGCGGGTGTTTCTGTTGCTACCGTCTCCCGCGTGCTGAATAACAGCGCGCTGGTCAGCCCTGAAACGCGTGAAACCGTGATGAAAGCGGTGACGCAGCTCGGCTATCGGCCCAACGCCAATGCGCAGGCCCTCGCCACCCAGGTGAGCGACACCATTGGCGTGGTGGTGATGGATGTATCGGATGCCTTCTTTGGTGCGCTGGTGAAAGCCGTGGACGTTGTCGCCCAGCAGCACCACAAATATGTGCTGATCGGTAACAGCTATCACGAGGCTGAAAAAGAACGTCACGCCATTGAGGTGTTGATCCGCCAGCGATGTAACGCCCTGATTGTCCACTCAAAAGCCTTGAGCGATGAGGAGCTGGCGGGGTTTATGGATCAAATTCCTGGTATGGTGCTCATCAACCGCGTGGTGCCGGGGTACGCCCACCGCTGCGTCACGCTGGACAACGTCAGCGGGGCGATGATGGCGACGCGCATGCTGCTCAATAACGGCCATCAGCGCATCGGTTATCTCGCCTCCAGCCACCATATTGAAGATGACGATATGCGACGGGAAGGCTGGCAAAACGCCCTGAAAGAAGCCGGGATTGTGCCGTCAGACAGCTGGATTGGCACCGGTTCGCCGGACATGCCGGGAGGGGAGGCCGCGATGGTCGAACTGCTCGGACGGAATCTGCAATTGACCGCCGTCTTTGCCTACAACGACAGCATGGCCGCCGGGGCGCTTACTGCGCTGAAAGACAACGGCATTGCGGTGCCGCAGCATCTGTCATTGATTGGTTTTGATGATATTCCGATTGCCCGTTACACGGACCCGCAGCTCACTACCGTGCGCTATCCGATTGCGTCCATGGCCCGTCTGGCAACGGAGCTGGCGTTACAGGGCGCCGCAGGGCAGCAGGATTTGAGCGCAACACACTGTTTCATGCCGACTTTAGTACGCCGCCATTCGGTGGCTGTTAAACAAATTGTGGCTCCGATCACTAACTGATTACGTCAGGTGATGTAACCGTTTTCAATCTGTGAGTAAATTCACAGTATCTTAACAAGCCGCTGACTATGATGTCAGCGTTTTAGGAGCTGAAACGCTATGTAACGGTGATTAATCACTTTCACTATAGCCAAAGTGCCCCAAACGACAAATAAAACGCATTACTGGAGCGTTACCGAACACGGAAGATAGAAATTTTATAAGTGAACTTCGGCTGTCAGTAACGTTTTTCTAACATCTGCCCGCCGACCGTTATTCACAAGAACTACCCTGCATAAAAAAAACCGGAGATACCATGAATAAGAAGGTGTTGACTCTGTCTGCTGTTATGGCAAGCATGCTTTTTGGTGCAGCTGCGCACGCTGCGGATACCCGTATTGGTGTGACAATCTATAAATACGACGACAACTTTATGTCTGTTGTTCGTAAAGCTATCGAGAAAGATGCTAAAGCAGCGCCAGACGTTCAGCTGCTGATGAATGACTCCCAGAACGACCAGTCCAAACAGAACGACCAGATCGACGTTCTGCTGGCGAAAGGCGTGAAAGCCCTGGCCATCAACCTGGTTGACCCGGCAGCTGCAGGCACCGTTATTGAAAAAGCACGCGGCCAGAATGTGCCTATCGTCTTCTTCAACAAAGAGCCTTCCCGCAAAGCGCTGGACAGCTATGACAAAGCCTTCTATGTCGGTACTGACTCTAAAGAGTCCGGTATTATTCAGGGCGATCTGATCGCGAAACACTGGGCAGCGAACCCGAACTGGGACCTGAACAAAGACGGTCAGATTCAGTTCGTTCTGCTGAAAGGCGAGCCGGGCCACCCGGATGCTGAAGCACGTACCACGTATGTGATCAAAGAGCTGAACGACAAAGGTCTGAAAACCCAGCAGCTGGCGTTAGATACCGCGATGTGGGATACCGCTCAGGCGAAAGATAAGATGGACGCATGGCTGTCTGGCCCGAACGCTAACAAAATCGAAGTGGTTATCGCCAACAACGATGCGATGGCAATGGGTGCTGTTGAAGCACTGAAAGCGCACAACAAATCGTCTATTCCTGTCTTCGGCGTGGATGCTCTGCCAGAAGCGCTGGCACTGGTTAAGTCTGGCGCAATGGCCGGTACCGTTCTGAACGATGCGAATAACCAGGCTAAAGCGACCTTCGATCTGGCGAAAAACCTGGCCGATGGCAAAGGTGCGGCTGATGGCACCAACTGGAAAATCGAGAACAAAATCGTTCGCGTTCCTTACGTGGGCGTAGACCAGTCAAACCTGGCTGAGTTTATCGGTAAATAAGTTAGAGATTGCATGTTCTCACAGGGCGCAATTCGTTGCGCCCTTTTATAACGCGATATGCGAGGCCGTCAAGGTATAATTATGGTCAGCACAAATACTCAGTCGTCAGGCGAATTCTTGTTAGAAATGAGCAATATTAACAAGTCTTTTCCCGGCGTTAAGGCTCTCGACAATGTTAATTTAAAAGTACGTCCTCACTCTATTCATGCGTTGATGGGGGAGAATGGTGCGGGTAAATCAACATTATTAAAATGCCTTTTTGGGATCTATCAAAAAGATTCTGGTAGCATTCTTTTTCAGGGGAAAGAGATCGACTTCCATTCCGCCAAGGAAGCACTGGAGAATGGTATTTCGATGGTTCACCAGGAATTAAACCTGGTGCTTCAGCGTTCTGTTATGGACAATATGTGGCTGGGTCGTTACCCAACCAAAGGCGTATTTGTCGATCAGGACAAAATGTATCGCGACACCAAAGCGATTTTTGATGAACTGGATATTGATATTGACCCGCGCGCCCGCGTAGGCACCTTATCCGTTTCACAAATGCAGATGATTGAAATTGCCAAGGCATTCTCCTATAACGCGAAAATCGTGATTATGGATGAGCCAACGTCATCCCTGACGGAAAAAGAGGTGAACCACCTTTTCACCATTATCCGTAAGCTGAAAGAGCGTGGCTGTGGCATCGTCTATATCTCGCATAAAATGGAAGAGATCTTCCAGCTGTGCGATGAAATCACCATTCTGCGTGACGGCCAGTGGATCACCACTCAGCCTCTCGAAGGGCTGGATATGGACAAGATCATCGCCATGATGGTCGGCCGCTCCCTGAACCAGCGCTTCCCGGACAAAGAGAACAAGCCGGGCGAAGTGATTCTGGAAGTTCGCAACCTTACGTCTTTGCGCCAGCCCTCTATCCGCGATGTCTCCTTCGACCTGCATAAGGGCGAAATTCTGGGTATTGCAGGACTGGTTGGTGCGAAACGTACCGATATCGTGGAAACCTTATTTGGTATCCGTGAAAAATCGGACGGCACCATTACGCTGCACGGTAAGCGCATTAATAACCATAACGCCAACGAAGCGATTAACCATGGCTTTGCCCTGGTAACCGAAGAGCGTCGTTCGACGGGGATTTATGCTTATCTGGATATTAACTTCAACTCGTTAATCTCCAATATTCGTAACTATAAAAATAAGATGGGCCTGCTGGATACTTCCCGCATGAAAAGCGATACCCAGTGGGTTATCGACTCGATGCGTGTAAAAACCCCAGGACACCAGACGCAAATCGGTTCACTTTCCGGCGGTAACCAGCAGAAGGTTATTATTGGTCGCTGGTTATTAACGCAGCCAGAAATTTTAATGCTTGATGAACCGACGCGCGGTATTGACGTGGGTGCAAAATTTGAAATCTATCAGCTGATTGCTGAACTGGCTAAAAAGAATAAAGGGATCATTATTATTTCTTCCGAAATGCCGGAATTGTTAGGGATCACAGATCGTATTCTGGTTATGAGCAATGGTCTCGTTGCCGGAATTGTTGACACCAAAACGACAACGCAAAACGAAATTCTCCGTCTTGCGTCTTTGCACCTTTAAGATCAGGGGCTCCTCATGAGTGCGTTAAATAAAAAAAGTTTTCTCACTTATCTGAAAGAGGGCGGTATTTACGTCGTTCTTTTAGTATTACTGGCCATTATTATTTTCCAGGACCCTACGTTCTTAAGTTTGCTTAACTTGAGTAACATTTTGACCCAATCCTCCGTGCGTATCATCATCGCGCTGGGCGTGGCGGGGCTTATTGTGACTCAGGGTACGGACCTGTCAGCAGGGCGCCAGGTGGGTCTGGCGGCGGTTGTGGCCGCCACGCTGTTGCAGTCGATGGAAAACGCCAACAAGGTGTTCCCGGAAATGGCCACCATGCCAATTATTGTGGTGGTGCTGATTGTCTGTGTGGTGGGTGCCATCATCGGTCTGATCAACGGTATTATCATCGCCTATCTCAACGTGACGCCGTTTATCACCACGCTGGGTACGATGATTATCGTTTACGGTATCAACTCACTGTACTACGACTTCGTGGGCGCATCCCCGATTTCCGGTTTCGACAGCGGCTTCTCGACCTTCGCGCAGGGCTTTGTGGCGCTGGGCAGTTTCCGCCTCTCCTACATCACCTTCTACGCGCTGATCGCCGTGGCCTTTGTCTGGGTGCTGTGGAACAAAACGCGCTTCGGTAAAAACATCTTCGCTATCGGCGGCAACCCGGAAGCAGCAAAAGTGTCCGGCGTTAACGTGGCCCTGAACCTGCTGATGATTTATGCCCTGTCCGGCGTGTTCTATGCCTTCGGCGGTTTGCTGGAAGCGGGTCGTATCGGCTCAGCGACGAACAACCTCGGCTTCATGTACGAACTGGATGCTATCGCAGCCTGCGTGGTGGGCGGCGTCTCCTTCAGCGGCGGTGTAGGTACGGTGGTGGGCGTGGTGACGGGTGTAATCATCTTTACCGTTATCAACTACGGATTGACCTATATCGGTGTGAACCCGTACTGGCAGTACATTATCAAAGGGGCGATTATCATCTTTGCGGTGGCGTTGGATTCCCTGAAATACGCGCGCAAGAAGTAATCTTGCCAAAACGAAAAACCCGCTCACGAGCGGGTTTTTTTATCTCTTCTCTTTCTTCTGCAATTCCAGCAGTTGGTCCGGGGTAACCGCCGGATAATCCTGCGCATCCTCAGGCACCTGATGCATCTCCGGAATCGGCACCAGCGGGCCTAAAAAGCGCGGTTCACGTTTGAAGAGATAGAGATCCGCCAGCGCGCCAAAGCGTGCGCCAAACTCACGCACACGAACGCTCCACATATCTTTCGGAGAAGGAACCGCATAGCACTGCGCCTGAATCCCCATATGCAGGGCAATAAACAGCGCGCGCTCGCAGTGGAAGCGCTGAGTGATGATAATAAAATCGTTAGTATCAAAGACTTTACGCGTACGCACAATGGAGTCCAGGGTGCGGAATCCGGCATAGTCGAGAACGATATCCGCCGGATCGACGCCAGCGGCAATCAAATCTTTGCGCATGGTCATCGGTTCGTTATAGCTTTGCTGGGCGTTATCGCCGCTCAGCAGCAGGTAATTGACCTTGCCGCTGTTGTAGGCGTTCAGCGCCCCCTGAATGCGGTAGCGATAGTACTGATTAATCACGCCGGTACGATAATACTTGGCCGTCCCCAGCACGACACCCACCTGGCGATAAGGCAAATCCTGCAGATCGTCAAAGATATAGGGGGCGGTTTTCCAGCTCATCCAGCGGTCGAGGCCGAGCACAGTCAACAGCAGAATGCCGACCAGGACACACAGGCTGTAAAACACGCGCTTTAACATGAAGATGGCTCGTTCCGTGGAGGGAAATTTCACTCAGGCTACTTTACCCGCCTGGTAATCGCAAGAAACAGCGGTTTGATTGGGGGGAATTTCATCAGCAGGGCGGGCATTTCTGCCCGCACAGGTCTATTACGCCAGCAGCGTACGGTCGATACTGGTACAGCCGAGTGCCTTGAGGGTGGCGGCGGTGGCGTCCCACTGGATCAGCGGTGCATCGGCTTTTTCTGCCAGAATCGCACGCTGAATATCCGGGTAGTCGTACCCATTGAGGCTCAGCAGGTTCAGGGCGCCTTGCAGCGGTGGCAGCGTTGGGTTGAATGCCGCGTTTTCGGCATAGCTGCCGCTGAAGATTTTGCCATCACGTAGCTCCAGCGCCACGCCGCTCGGCGACTTGCTGTACGGCGTATGACTTTTGTTTGCCGCGGCAATGGCCGCTTGCGCCAGTTCATCGCCCGCTAACGCATAGCCATGATCCTGGTCGTCCATCAGCAGGGTTTTAATATCCAGGTCTTTCGGGCCAAAGGCATCCGGCAGGTAATCGCCCAGCGTATGCGGCTCACGGCCTGGCAGGTTGATGCGCAGTTGCAGACCGCTGTTCAGCTCATTCATAAACTGACGGCAGTGACCGCAAGGGGTGTAGTTCACGGTGATGGCCTGCAGCGCTTTTTCCCCACGCAGCCAGGCATGGCTGATGGCGCTCTGTTCTGCATGGACGGTCTGTTGCATGGTCGCACCAAGGAACTCCATGTTTCCGCCGAAATACCATGTCCCGCTCACGCCGCGCGCAATCGCGCCAACGTTAAAGTGGGAGAGATCGGCTCTGGCGCAGGCAGCAGCCAGCGGCAGTAGTGCGAAAGCCAGCGCGTCTTCGTCCAGTCCCGTAGCCTGTTTAAGCGTCGTGACCTGCTCCGCAGTCAGCAGGGCGGGGAAGTGCGTATCCGCCAGAACCGGAGCCAGGGCTGATTGCAAATTCTCTGCGAGCTGGGCAAAAGCAGTTTGAAAACGTGGGTGCATGGCAATGCCTCATAAAGGTTAATGGATCGGTAGTGTACGGAGCCAATAGCGCTTTATATGTGATCTACTTCTCATTATGTATGCAACTTATGAAATCAAAATGAAATTTGCGCGACGCATCGCAAATTTTAGCCCACTACCGCCAGAATAATCGGGAACAGGAACGGAGCGATCAGCGAGGTCATGATCCCGCAAATCACCAGCGCCAGCGAACTGAACGCGCCTTCCTGATAGTCCAGCTCGGCGCAGCGCGCAGTGCCGAGGGCGTGGGAGGCCGTACCCATCGCCAGCCCGCGGGCGGCCTTGGTGCGGATACGCATGACATTGAGCAACGTATGGCCAAACACCGCACCCAGAATCCCGACAAAAATCACGCACATGGCGCTAATGGCCGGGATACCACCGATGCTGCCGCCCACGGCCATCGCAATCGGCGTGGTCACAGATTTCGGCAGAATAGAGGCGGCGATTTGCGGCGACGCCCCCATCAGCAGCGCCACTGACGTTCCCGTTACCATGGCGACGACGCTACCAATCAGACAGATGGTGATGATCGATTTCCAGCGCGCGCGGATCTGATGCAGCTGCTCGTAAAGCGGAAACGCCAGCGCCACGACGGCAGGCTGGAGCAGATCGTTTAAAATTTTGCTGCCCGCAAAATAGCGTTCGTAAGGAATGCCGGTGAGCAGCAGGAACGGAATAATCACCACCATCGCCACCAGCAGCGGGTTGAGAAGCGGCATCTTGAAACGCGCGGCAAGTTTACGTGCGGCGAAAAACACCACCAGTGTCAGTGGCAGCGACCACCAGATATTGGCCATCATTTTTTACTTCCTTTCTGCCCAACGACTTTGCGTTCGCCATGTACCAGATGCGAACTCCAGCTCACGACCAGGAACACGACCAGTGTACTCACCGCGCAGGAGACCAGAATCGGGCCGTACTGCGCTTTAAGCAGATCGTAATATTGCATCACGCCCACGCCTATCGGCACAAACAGCAGCGCCATATAGCGGATCAGCACGAAGCAGCCAGGGTTGACCCACTTCGCGGGGAGAATTTGCAGCGCCAGCAGCAGAAAAAGAATCAGCATGCCGATAATGCTGCCGGGAATGGTGATCGGTAGCAGGGACGAAATGAAAATCCCGGCATACAGGCAGGCATAGATCAGAATAAAAGCACGCAGGTACTGCCAGAGGGTATTCAGAGTTTTGATCATGGTGAAAGTCCTTGATGGAACGCATTCATCATACAATTAAACATAGAAACGTGCTACGGATCACATCATGATTTTTGAGCATACCAGACATTCCTTTTTGGAACGTTAGGCAATTCCCAAGCATTCACAGCAAAAGCCATACAAAACAGTGTAGTTGCGGTGACTATTTTTGAAGCAGTGATATGATAAAAGCCATTCCCGCGATCAGGAGATTCTAATGTCAGAATTCATTTTTTTCCGGAAAGGGACACAGATTTTCGCCGTGGAGAAGGGCAATGCGGAAGGCTCATCGCACCTGGAAGCACAGGGCTATGAGCAGGAGTTTGAAGAGATCACGGCGCCCGATGCCCAAAGTGCGCTGGCGCGTTACAACGATATCAAAAAAGAAGATGAGCTGAACGTCTACGCCTTCGCGCTGGGCCCGACATTCACGCTGCTCATCGTGGTCGTTCTGACGGCGGTGGCCTACGTCGTGATGAAATAGACGCGCGTTAAGCCCTTTGCACCTTTATAGAGAGCGGCTACTATAGCGGGTCTTTTTTCACAGGGTTTTAGAATGCGTGTTTTACTGGCGCCGATGGAAGGCGTGCTCGACTCATTAGTGCGCGAGCTGCTGACTGAGGTAAATGATTACGATCTCTGCGTCACCGAGTTTTTGCGGGTGGTCGATATGCTGTTGCCAGTAAAGTCGTTTTATCGACTCTGCCCGGAGCTGCATCGTCAGAGCCGGACTACCTCCGGTACGTTGGTGCGTATCCAGCTGCTGGGGCAGTACCCGGAATGGCTGGCGGAGAACGCGGCCCGTGCGGTAGAACTGGGTTCCTACGGTGTCGATCTCAACTGCGGCTGTCCGTCGAAAATGGTCAACGGCAGCGGCGGGGGCGCAACGTTGCTAAAAGATCCTGAGCTGATCTATCGCGGCGCGAAAGCGATGCGTGAGGCGGTGCCTGCCCATCTCCCGGTGACGGTAAAAGTGCGTCTGGGCTGGGACAGTCACGACCGCCAGTTTGAGATTGCCGATGCGGTGCAGCAGGCCGGGGCGACGGAGCTGGTGGTTCACGGGCGCACCAAAGACGACGGCTATAAAGCAGATCGCATCAACTGGCAGGCGATTGGGGAGATCCGCAAGCGTCTGTCGATTCCGGTGATCGCGAATGGCGAAATCTGGGACTACGAAAGTGCGCAGGCCTGTATAAAAGAGACGGGCTGCGATTCGGTGATGATCGGGCGCGGGGCGCTGAACGTGCCTAACCTGAGCCGGGTGGTGAAGTACAACGAGCCGCGTATGCCGTGGCCGGATGTGGTCACGCTGCTGCAAAAATATTCGCGTCTGGAAAAGCAGGGCGACACCGGGTTGTACCACGTGGCACGTATCAAACAGTGGCTGAGCTATTTACGCAAAGAATATGACGAAGCGCTGGGGTTATTTCAGGAAATTCGGACTCTGCAGACATCAGCCGACATTGCGCGGGTCATTCAGGCCAAATAATAGTGTCGGGATCGTCGCGTTACTGCCCTCGCAGGCTTTCATAGGGCATAAAAATTTCATTAAAGGCGATGTGCGCTACGTTTAGCGATATGTTCCGCTGGCGCAGGAGAGCGGGGTGGTGGAACTGAAAACTGCTTCAATAACGATCTGTATCACGTTTTTACGCGTAGTACATTGAGGCTGCGATTGAAACTGATAGAGTGCGAAAACTGGATTGTTACTGCTGCGGCAGGCAAAACCTGATTTTCTGGCATCCGCCGGAGGTCAGGTTTTTTTGTTTCTGGGGTTCTGATGAAAATCGCCAAAATTCTCAATAATAATGTGGTGGTTGTTCTGGATGAGCACATGCGCGAACAGGTCGTTATGGGGCGCGGGCTGGCCTTCCAGAAACGCATCGGTGACGATCTTGACGCTGAGAAAGTGGAAAAGGTTTTCGCACTGCAAAGCGATGAGCTGGCGCGTCGACTGGGGGAATTACTCAGTCAGATCCCCCTTGAGGTGATGACCACCTGCGACCGCATTATTGGGCTGGCGGCGCAGCGGCTGGGGAAATTGCAGGACAGTCTCTACATCACGTTGACCGACCACTGCCATTTTGCCATCGAACGGCAAAAGAAAGGCCTGGCGATCAAAAACGTGCTGTTGTGGGAGATCAAACGTCTGTACCCGAAGGAGTTTGAGCTGGGGCAGGAAGCAAGGGCGATTATCGCCAGCAGGCTGGGGGTGAAGCTTGCCGAAGATGAGGCGGGGTTTATCGCGCTTCACCTGGTCACGGCGCAACTGAACAGCGAAATGCCCGAAGTGATGCACGTCACCCGCGTTATGCAGGAGATCCTGCAGCTGGTGAAGTATCAGCTTCAGCTGGAATATGACGAAGAGTCGCTCAGCTATCAGCGCTTTGTCACCCACCTGAAGTTCTTTGCTCAACGGATGCTGACCCGCACCGTGGTGGAAGATGACGATGTGACGCTGCATACGGCGGTAAAAGACAACTACGCGAAAGCCTGGATTTGCGCCGAGAAAATCGCGCAGTATCTGCAAAAAAGTTATCAGCGCGAGCTGACGACGGAAGAAATTATGTTTCTCACCATTCATATTGAGCGAGTGAGAAAAGAGGGGCGTTAAGCTTCAAAATCTGGATTGTTACTGCATAACGCAGGCAAAACCTGAGCGCGGCATCTGAAGAGATGCCGTTCTCGGGTTTTTTTTATCCCTGCATGAACACCACCTCCTATGGAGGTGGTCAGCAATAAGTTGGCTCTGCCAATAATGCTACTCATGGGAAAATCCGAATCTGTTATCCCCATAACTGATAAGGATTTAACCATGAGTAGATTCCAGAAAGCATCTCATGTGCTCTGGTGTTGTCAATATCATATCGTATGGACACCCAAGTACCGATTTCGCATCCTTAGGAACAATGTTGGTAAAGAGGTCTACAGGCAGATAAGGATCTCAAGCGAGCAGCTCGGGATAGAAGTGGTAGAGCTGAATGTTCAGATAGATCATGTCCATCTACTGGTAAAAGTCCCGCCACGTCTTTCTATTTCACATGTGATCGGTCATTTGAAAGGTAAAACAGCCCTTAGGTTGTTCAGCAAATTTCCCCACCTGCGGAAGAACAAGCTGTGGGGAAATCACTTTTGGGCACGAGGTTACTGCGTGGATACCGTAGGTATAAATGAAGAAATGATCAGAAAGTACGTGAAATATCAGGAAAAGCATGAAGTTGAAGAGAGCCAGCTTCCACTAAAAGAGGTGTGAAGGGAAGGCTCTCAGAGTCTGGACTTAGTACGCCCCTATGGGGCGTTATCAATGCCACCTGCTATGCAGGTGGTTTTTTACTGGTCGTTATTATTTTTTGTTCCGTACTATACACTCGGGCTATAAATGATATAGTGGTTATAGTTAACCCCTTTCTTATTATTAAATCGTCTTAAGCGATTATCCCTGTGCGCTAAATCGGATGGTCAGGCATGAAACTACAACAGCTTCGTTATATCGTTGAGGTGGTCAACCACAACCTTAACGTCTCTTCGACCGCAGAAGGTCTTTATACGTCTCAGCCCGGCATCAGTAAGCAGGTGCGTATGCTGGAAGATGAACTGGGTATTCAGATTTTTGCCCGCAGCGGTAAGCATCTGACGCAGGTCACTCCGGCCGGTCAGGAGATTATTCGTATCGCCCGCGAAGTGTTGTCGAAGGTTGATGCAATTAAATCCGTTGCCGGGGAACACACCTGGCCCGATAAAGGCTCACTTTATATCGCCACCACCCATACGCAGGCACGTTACGCGCTGCCAGGGGTGATTAAGGGCTTTATTGAGCGTTACCCGCGCGTCTCGCTGCATATGCATCAGGGCTCGCCGACACAAATCGCGGAAGCGGTCTCAAAAGGTAATGCCGACTTTGCGATTGCAACCGAAGCGCTGCACCTCTATGACGATCTGGTGATGTTGCCTTGCTACCACTGGAATCGTTCGATTGTGGTCACGCCGGAACATCCGCTGGCAGGAAAGGGATCGGTCACCATTGAAGAGCTGGCACAGTACCCGCTGGTGACTTACACCTTCGGCTTTACAGGACGTTCTGAGCTCGACACCGCGTTTAATCGTGCAGGGCTGACGCCGCGCATCGTTTTCACCGCAACCGACGCCGACGTTATAAAGACTTATGTGCGTCTGGGATTAGGCGTGGGGGTGATTGCGAGTATGGCCGTAGACCCGGTCTCTGACCCGGATCTGGTACGCCTTGACGCCCATGATGTCTTTAGCCACAGCACCACCAAAATCGGTTTCCGCCGTAGCACCTTCCTGCGCAGCTATATGTATGATTTCATTCAACGCTTCGCGCCACACTTAACCCGTGATGTGGTGGATACCGCGGTAGCGTTACGCTCGAATGAAGATATTGAAGCGATGTTCCAGGACATTAAGCTTCCGGAAAAATAATCACACCCGGTATCTTTCCTTCCGGAAAGATACCGAAATAATGTCTTAAAGCTAAATTAGAATTATCATCATCCCCATTCTCTGCCGCATATAACCGCATAAACGTTATAAGTTTAGGGTTAAACTGTCGCAAATTTGCGACAAAAGTAGAAAGTAAATTCCCGCTACGCAAATTCCTCGTTTCAATTATTTATTTCTGGTCAAAAGATTAATTAATTCCCTGGAAACGATCGTAAATTCACTGGCTTTTCGACTAAAGTTTCTTTAGGATTTATCTCAACTCATGATTACTTGTACCGATTGTTTGGTATCGAAATGATAAGCGAAGTCGATTGTATGAGGTTAGCAATGCCGTCAGGAAGTGAAGATCCGCAAAGGGACCCAGCGCTTAAGCGTAAAGCCTGGCTGGCGGTATTTCTTGGCTCCGCCCTGTTCTGGGTGGTGGTAGCGTTACTGGTCTGGAAATATTGGGGATAGCGATGGCAGTTCACATGCGTACTGAACCGGTTAAAAAGATGTGTCAGCCAGGTGACAACGGCCACAAAGCACGTAAAGAGCCTGTAACAGTCGTTCCGGCATCCTGGAAGCTCTCCGCACAGCAACAAGCCTTTATTGATACGTTCGCAGAAGACGAACCCAAAAAACAATAATTGATAATACGGTTAGCCTGCGAATATCAGGTGAGAACCGTGTACTTTTGTACTCTTTAATAAATACACATCAGCAATAAAGAACGGGGATCACCCCAAGTTACCACAGAAATATAAAGCCTGGTGTCAGATGATGAATACCCTACAAAACATGAAATACTGGTCCTGGATGGGGGCTTTTACCGTATCCGTCCTGTTCTGGGCGCAGCTAATCTGGCTGGCCTTAAACTAAATAGCAAAACCTCGCTCCGGCGAGGTTTTTTGTTTTCGTGCCCCTTCATCGATAATCCCGATTTATCAATTCGGGTTGTTATCAAAACGTTACGACATCTTTGTGTTATCTTTAATTACAGCCCCGATGATTGTCGGGGTATCCCTGTCATTAAGGAGGAGCTTATGTCGTTAACCCTACGCGAAGCCAGTAAGGACACGTTGCAAGCCGAGAATAAGACCTATCACTACTACAGCTTGCCGCTGGCCGCCAGGACACTTGGGGACATCGCGCGCTTACCCAAGTCACTGAAAGTTTTACTGGAAAATCTCTTACGCTGGCAGGATGACGAGTCTGTCACTGCCGATGATATCCACGCGCTGGCGGGGTGGCTGAAAAACGCCCATGCCGACCGTGAAATCGCCTATCGTCCGGCGAGGGTGTTGATGCAGGACTTCACCGGCGTACCGGCGGTGGTGGATCTGGCGGCGATGCGCGAAGCCGTTAAACGTCTCGGCGGCGATACCGCCAAAGTGAACCCGCTTTCTCCCGTCGATCTGGTGATTGACCACTCTGTCACCGTTGACCATTTTGGCGATGACGACGCCTTCGAAGAGAATGTGCGTCTGGAGATGGAGCGCAACCACGAACGCTATGTATTTTTGAAATGGGGCCAGCAGGCCTTTAGCCGTTTCAGCGTCGTACCGCCCGGCACCGGGATTTGCCATCAGGTAAACCTGGAGTATCTGGGCAAAGCGGTGTGGAGCGAGCTGCAGGACAAAGAGTGGATCGCTTATCCCGACACGCTGGTCGGGACCGACTCGCACACCACGATGATTAACGGACTTGGGGTTCTGGGGTGGGGTGTCGGCGGCATTGAAGCCGAAGCCGCGATGCTTGGACAGCCCGTCTCGATGCTGATCCCAGATGTGGTGGGCTTTAAGCTGTTGGGCAAGTTGCGCGAAGGAATTACCGCCACAGACCTGGTGCTGACCGTCACTCAGATGCTGCGTAAACATGGCGTGGTCGGCAAGTTTGTTGAATTCTACGGCGATGGTCTGGACTCTCTACCGCTGGCCGATCGTGCGACCATCGCCAACATGGCACCCGAATACGGCGCGACGTGTGGCTTCTTCCCAATCGATGGCGTGACGCTGGAATATATGCGCCTGAGCGGGCGTAGCGACGAGCAAGTGGCGCTGGTCGAGGCCTATGCCAAAGCACAGGGGATGTGGCGCAATACGGGCGATGAGCCGGTCTTCACCAGCACGCTTGAGCTGGACATGAATGAAGTCGAGGCGAGCCTCGCCGGGCCAAAACGCCCGCAGGATCGCGTCGCGCTGCAAAACGTACCGAAAGCCTTTGCCGCCAGTAACGAGCTGGAACTTAATAACGCGCAAAAAGACCGCCATCCGGTCGATTATGTTATGAACGGGCATCAGTATCAGCTGCCTGACGGTGCCGTGGTGATTGCGGCCATTACCTCCTGTACCAACACTTCCAACCCGAGCGTGCTGATGGCGGCGGGTCTGCTGGCGAAAAAAGCGGTAACGATCGGGCTGAAACGTCAGCCTTGGGTCAAAGCGTCGTTAGCGCCGGGGTCGAAAGTTGTTTCGGACTATCTGGCGAAAGCCAAACTGACGCCATACCTCGACGAGCTGGGCTTTAACCTGGTGGGATATGGATGCACGACCTGTATCGGTAACTCAGGACCGCTGCCGGACCCCATCGAGCAGGCGATCAAGCAGGGCGATCTCACGGTGGGTGCCGTACTTTCGGGTAACCGTAACTTTGAAGGCCGTATTCATCCGCTGGTGAAAACCAACTGGCTGGCCTCTCCGCCGCTGGTGGTCGCCTACGCCCTGGCGGGCAACATGAACATTAATCTGGCCAGCGATCCTCTCGGCCACGATCGGAAAGGCGATCCGGTGTATCTGAAAGATATCTGGCCCTCGGCGCAAGAAATTGCCCGTGCCGTGGAGCAGGTTTCCACCGAGATGTTCCGCAAGGAGTATGCCGAGGTGTTTGAAGGTACGCCGGAGTGGAAAACCATCAAAGTGGAACGGTCTGACACCTACGGCTGGCAGAGTGACTCCACCTATATCCGACTGTCGCCATTCTTCGATGACATGGAAGCCCAGCCGAAACCGCTGGTCGACATCCAGGGCGCGCGCATTCTGGCGATGCTGGGGGACTCCGTCACCACCGACCACATCTCCCCGGCGGGCAGTATTAAACCCGACAGCCCGGCAGGACGTTACCTGCAGGGACGTGGCGTTGAGCGTCGCGACTTTAACTCCTACGGCTCACGTCGCGGCAACCACGAAGTGATGATGCGCGGTACGTTCGCCAACATCCGTATTCGCAACGAAATGGTGCCAGGTGTTGAGGGCGGAATGACGCGCCACCTTCCTGGTAGCGAAGTTGTGTCGATCTACGATGCAGCGATGAAATACCAGCAGGAAGGCACGCCGCTGGCGGTCATTGCCGGTAAAGAGTATGGCTCTGGCTCAAGCCGTGACTGGGCAGCGAAAGGGCCGCGTCTGCTGGGCGTGCGGGTGGTGATTTCGGAATCGTTTGAACGTATTCACCGCTCGAATCTGATTGGGATGGGGATCCTGCCGCTGGAGTTCCCGCAGGGCGTGACGCGTAAAACGCTGGGGTTAACGGGGGAAGAGCGGATTGATGTTCGCGATCTGCAGAACCTGAAACCGGGGGCGACCGTTCCGGTACAGCTCACACGCGCGGACGGTAAAACCGAAGTGCTCGATTGCCGCTGTCGTATCGACACGGCGACGGAACTGACCTACTACCAGAATGACGGCATTCTGCACTATGTGATTCGTAATATGCTGAACTAACGGCACAGGCCCGGCGTAAGCCGGGCCATATTTTTACTCGCTGAGAAGATGACCCATCTTCGCGGCTTTAGTATCGAGGTAATGCGCATTTTTCGGGTTACGGCCCACAATCAGCGGCACACGTTCCACGATATTGATCCCGGCTTCGGTAAGGATCTCCACTTTGCGCGGGTTGTTCGTCAGCAGACGCACTTCGTCCACGCCCAGCAGTTTGAACATATCCGCACACAGAGTGAAATCGCGTTCATCGGCGGCAAAGCCGAGCTGATGGTTGGCTTCGACGGTATCGTAGCCCTGATCCTGCAGCGCATAGGCGCGGATTTTGTTCAGCAGACCAATGTTACGACCTTCCTGGCGATGGTAGAGCAGCACGCCACGGCCTTCTTCGGCGATATGAGAAAGCGCCGCTTCGAGCTGGAAACCGCAATCACAGCGCAGGCTGAACAAGGCATCACCCGTCAGACACTCGGAATGGACACGAGCCAGTACCGGTGTTTGCCCTGAAATGTCGCCAAACACCAGTGCTACGTGGTCCTGTCCGGTTGCCAGTTCTTCAAAACCCACCATCAGGAAATCGCCCCATGGGGTTGGCAGATTGGCTTCTGCCACGCGTTTAAGCTGCATGTGATTCTCCAGAGTATGCTGACACGTTTCGTGTCAGTCGCCCTTCGGCTTTAGTATCTCGCTATTTTGCCACAAGCCGACGGCGTTCACCTAGCTGAGGGCATACTATACGGACGTTAAACGCACAATCCGACATTTTCACGAATTGCGATAAATTCAGTTATGATTGTTGAGCTTAGCGAAAAAGGAGAGAACATGCTTTCAATTGCCCGTCGCACGGCTGCCGGTGCCGCCATTTTACTCATTATGCCCGTCGCGGTATGGATTTCGGGCTGGGCCTGGCAACCGGGACATAACAGCGCGTGGCTGAAAGCGCTGTACTGGCTGACGGAAACCGTTACCCAGCCGTGGGGGATCATTACCCACGGGATCCTCTGTGCGTGGTTTTTATGGTGCCTGCGTTTTCGGCTGCGTCCGGCGATCATGCTGTTTGTCATTCTGGGTGGGGCAATCGTTGTTGGCCAGGGAATAAAGTCGTGGGTCAAAGATCACGTCCAGGAGCCGCGCCCCTTTGTGGTCTGGCTTGAAAAAACGCATCATATTCCGGTAGATACCTTCTACAATTTAAAGCGTAAAGATCGCGGGCATCTGGTGAAAGATCAGCTGGCTGAAGCGCAGGAAATTCCGAAATTTTTACGCAAACACTGGCAAAAAGAGACCGGTTTCGCGTTCCCATCCGGGCATACCATGTTTGCGGCGAGTTGGGCGCTGTTAGCCGTGGGTTTACTCTGGCCGCGTCGTCGTACCGTGACCATTGCGATTTTACTGGTCTGGGCGACGGGCGTAATGGGCAGCCGTCTGCTGCTGGGGATGCACTGGCCGCGGGATTTGGTGGTGGCAACGCTTATCTCATGGCTGCTAGTGACGTTCGCGACCTGGCTTGCGCAACGGCTCTGTGGACCGCTGACGCCACCGCCGGAAGAGAACAAAGAGATCGCACAAAGAGAGCAGGAAGAGGGCTGATGGTTGAAATTCGCCGTTTAGCCCACAAATCATCATGGACCCTATCACTTTTTCCGTTTCGCGCTTGCGGCTAAAATGGTAGTTTATAAGGCTGATTGCGGCGAGTTGAACAGACTTTATTCGCTTAAACCACATAACGGGACGTCATGTGAAATATCTACTCATATTCTTACTGGTGTTAGCGATTTTTGTTATTTCGGTCACGCTGGGTGCGCAAAACGATCAACTGGTGACATTCAACTACCTGCTGGCGCAGGGCGAGTATCGCGTATCGAGCTTGCTTGCTGTTTTATTCGCCGCGGGGTTTATCATCGGCTGGCTGGTTTGTGGCCTGTTCTGGCTGAAAGTTCGTGTTTCTCTGGCGCGCGCCGAACGTAAAATCAAACGTCTTGAAAATCAAATTGCGCCTGTGAGCGACGTGCCGGTTAATACTGGTGTGCCGGTCGTGAAGGAATAAACGAATATGCTGGAGTTGTTGTTTCTGCTTTTGCCTGTAGCCGCAGCCTATGGCTGGTATATGGGCCGCAGAAGTGCGCAACAAAATAAGCAGGACGAGGCAAACCGGCTTTCCCGCGACTATGTGGCGGGGGTTAACTTCCTTCTGAGCAACCAACAGGATAAAGCGGTAGACCTGTTCCTCGACATGTTAAAAGAGGACACCGGTACCGTTGAGGCGCATCTCACCCTCGGAAACCTGTTCCGCTCGCGTGGCGAGGTCGATCGCGCCATTCGCATCCACCAGACATTGATGGAAAGCGCCTCTCTCACCTACGATCAACGTCTGCTGGCAGTCCAACAGCTGGGCCGTGATTACATGGCCGCCGGCCTTTACGATCGCGCTGAAGACATGTTCAGTCAGCTGGTCGATGAAACCGATTTTCGCATCAGCGCTTTACAGCAACTCCTGCAAATTTATCAGGCAACCAGCGACTGGCAAAAAGCCATCGATACCGCAGAACGTCTGGTGAAGCTCGGGAAAGACAACCAGCGCGTTGAAATCGCCCATTTCTACTGTGAGTTGGCCTTACAGCAGATGGGTAGCGATGATATGGACAAAGCCATGTCGCTGCTGAAAAAGGGCGCATCTGCCGATCGTAACAGCGCTCGTATCTCCATTATGATGGGGCGCGTGTTCATGGCGAAAGGCGAGTTTGGCAAAGCCGTCGAATGCCTTCTGCGGGTGATCGATCAGGATAAAGAGCTGGTCAGTGAAACTCTGGAAATGCTGCAAACCTGTTATCAGCAGCTTGGGCGTCCGGATGAGTGGGTGAGCTTCTTACGTCGCTGCGTCGAAGAGAACACCGGTGCGACGGCGGAGCTGATGCTGGCGGATGTCGTGGAGCAGCACGAAGGCAACGATACTGCCCAGGTCTATATCACCCGTCAGCTGCAGCGTCACCCGACCATGCGCGTCTTCCACAAGCTGATGGACTACCATCTGAACGATGCGGAAGAAGGGCGCGCGAAAGAGAGCCTGATGGTGCTGCGTGACATGGTTGGCGAACAGGTGCGCAGCAAGCCGCGCTATCGCTGCTCAAAATGCGGATTCACCGCCTACACGCTCTACTGGCATTGTCCTTCCTGCCGCGCCTGGTCAACCATTAAGCCGATACGCGGTCTGGACGGGCAGTAATTTTTTAAAACACTGCATATTAGTTACAACATACTCTTTACCTTTTATGACCTGTTATACCCCGTGCGGTCTGCCGTCATGCAGGAGGGTAAATCGATTCTGTCAATTTCTGGCGCCGACAGGTAGAATGCTCGCCGTTTATCTATCCCGCGCCGCTGCGGCGCCCATAGACGAAAAGGGCTGGTCATGACGTCTGTTGCATCCTCTTCTTCCCGCGTAGTTACCGAATCTCCTGTTGTTGTTGCACTCGACTATAACAATCGCGACAGCGCACTCGCGTTTGTTGATCGCATCGACCCACGCGACTGCCGTCTGAAAGTCGGCAAAGAGATGTTCACCCTGTTTGGACCGCAAATCGTGCGCGACCTGCAACAGCGTGGCTTCGAGGTATTTCTCGACCTGAAATTCCATGACATCCCAAACACCACTGCCCACGCGGTAGCAGCTGCGGCTGAACTGGGCGTCTGGATGGTGAACGTGCATGCATCAGGCGGGGCGCGAATGATGACCGCCGCTCGCGAAGCGCTGGTGCCGTTTGGCAAAGACGCACCGCTGCTGATTGCCGTTACCGTACTCACCAGTATGGAAGCGAGTGATTTACGGGATCTTGGCGTGACGTTGTCACCGGCTGAGCACGCTGAACGCCTTGCGCGCCTGACGCAAAATTGCGGGCTGGATGGCGTGGTATGCTCCGCTCAGGAAGCCGTGCGTTTCAAAGCTGAACTGGGGCAGGCATTCAAACTGGTTACCCCGGGCATTCGTCCTCAGGGCAGTGATGCGGGCGATCAGCGCCGTATCATGACGCCAGAGCAGGCGCTGGCGGCAGGCGTTGACTACATGGTGATTGGTCGTCCGGTCACGCAATCTGCCGATCCGGCGCTAACCTTAAAAGCAATCAATGCATCTCTTGGTAAGGGGGCGTAATGAGCGACTCTAACAGCCGTCTGGTCTATTCGACGGACAGTGGCCGTATCGATGAGACAAAAGTGGCCGTGCAGCGTCCGAAGGGCGATGGCATTGTGCGTATCCAGCGCCAGACCAGTGGTCGTAAGGGCAAAGGCGTCTGCCTGATCACCGGCATTGACGAGGATGACGCAGCGCTGGCAAAACTGGCCGCAGAGCTGAAAAAGCGATGCGGATGCGGTGGCGCGGTCAAAGACGGCGTAATCGAAATTCAGGGCGACAACCGCGAGTTAATTAAAACCCTGCTCGAAGCCAAAGGGATGAAAGTCAAACTGGCAGGCGGCTAAAATAATAAGCCACGGTATTTACCGTGGCTTTTTTCTTGGTGCGTAAGTCAGAAAATTGCGTTCTGAATTAATCAAATCAAACAGTGGCTATTTAATATATCTTATTTACCGACCTGATGGCCGATAACACCACCTACGGCGGCACCACCTAATGTACCCAGCGTGCTACCATCGGTTAAGACTGCACCACCGAGAGCACCGGCACCTGCCCCGATCGCGGTGTTACGGTCACGTTTAGACCAGTTAGAACATGCGCTCAGAGACATTGCGAGGGTTACTGCCAAAACAGCTGCGGCTAATTTTTTGCTGGTTAAATTCATCATACTTTCTCCTGAATTATTGATTCACGGAAATAAGCTATCTGTAAGTATAGTCAAAAGAATACTTCAGCGTCATATTCCGTGAAACCTGGTCGCGCAGGTGTTACACAATCACGCAGGTGATAGTCACTTCCTGTTATATCGCTAATAGTAATTTTAAGTTTTTGGTATCGAAACGACAGGTAAATAATCTTAAAGGGATGTTCAGAATTATCTCAGATGCCAGAATAGGCTATGCGCCCGAGATGACGGGCGCAGGAGAGCGTCAGACAGAGTGTTTGACGATATCGACGGCCAGGCCATCGCGCTGCAGTTGCTCGCGGTGCGCATCGCTCAGCCGTTCATCGGTGATGACGCGGCTAAAGCGGGAGATCGGTCCCATCATGTAGGGATGCACCGCGCCAAATTTCGAGCTGTCTGTCAGCACAATGGCTTCACAGCCTTTTTCCAGAACCGCGTTTACCACATCGGAACGCATCATATCGCGGCCGGTAAAGCCGGTTTCCGGCTGCCAGCCGTCAATCCCGATAAAGGCCTTGCTGAAGTGAACCTGCTGAACATACTGACGCGTCAGCGGCCCGACCATGCTTTCGCTTTTTTTCTGGTAGATACCGCCCAGCAGAATCACCTCGCATCGCGTCTCTTTCAGCAAATGGGCGATATAGCTGCTCACGGTAATGATCGTGATGTCTTTCTGCTCCGCGAGCGTGCGGGCCAGCAGGGCGTTGCTGCTGCCGTTCTCGATAAACACGGTTTCACCGTTGTTGACCAGCGAGGCGGCAAACTCCGCCAGTTCACGTTTTAGTGCGAAATTGGTCATCATGCGCGTTTCAACGTCTTCACTGTCCAGCGGTACGGCGTAACCGTGAGCACGGCGCAGATAACTCTGTTTTTCAAGCAGATTCAGATCCTGACGAATAGTGACCTCTGAAACGCCGGTCGTTTTGGCCAGCTCGACGACACTCACGCGTCCTTTGTCGATCACCATCTGCAGAATGATTTGTTGTCGGGAATTCATAGCATCCATATAAACGCGGCGAGCGCCGCGGGTTGAAAGTACGACAAAACGAAAAAGGGGTAAACGTTACACTTCCCAGGGGGCTTTAGACGGGTCGGGATCGGGCGAATGGCCCATACCGTTCTGCGCCAGTAATTCAGATTTCAGGATCTCAAGATTACGGATCGCGGAGTGGTAATCGCCAGCGACCAGAATATCCAGCACCGTATCAATACGTTGTGCCACTCTCTGCGCGTCAACTTCAGACATCATCTCACCCTCAGAACGAAAAGTTAATAATTTCAATGATGCAGAAATTGCTTCCAAAAGAGAAGGGAAAAAATGCACTAACCAAATTACATAAATGAAAGTGATAAATTTATCCCTCCGCATACAGACGAGTTGGGTGGTGGATTAGTCTAAAACTGCGCGCAAGGCGCTTTTTTATATGAGGAATTAGACTATGACAGTCATCAACCAAGCAACCTGCAAACTGTTCACCGATCCTGAACGTTTTACCCAACTCGCAGGCTATTACGAGGAGGAACGGCGCACTGTGTGGATGCTGCTACGCGCCCAGCCGCGTCCTTGCTTTAATCACGCATTAATTGAGGAGATCATGAATATGTCGTGGCTGGTGCGGCAATCCGGTTTTGCCGTCGACTTCTGGGTTACCGGCTCACTGGTTCCGGATATGTACAACACGGGAGGGGATTTACGCTTCTTTGTGGAGTGCATTCAAAACGGACGCCGCGAAGCGTTGCGCGCCTACGCTCGCGCCTGCGTCGATTGCGTTCACGCGGCGTCGCGCGGGTTTGATACAGGCGCCATTACGCTGGCGATGGTGGAGGGCAGCGCGCTCGGCGGGGGATTTGAGGCCGCGCTGGCACACCATTTTGTGCTGGCGCAGCGCGATGCGCGGCTGGGCTTTCCGGAAATTGCTTTTAACCTGTTCCCCGGCATGGGCGGATATTCGCTGGTCGCTCGCCGCGCAGGTATGAAGCTGGCCGAGGAGTTGATCTACCGAGGTGAGTCGCACACGGCGGAGTGGCACGAGCAGTTTGGTCTGGTGGATGTGCTGTTTGAGCCGGGACAGGGATACGTATCGACACGCACGTTCATCGATACCTTACAGCCGAAGCTGAACGGCGTTCGGGCAATGCTTCGCGCCCGTCAGCGTGTGTTGCGGCTGCCGCGCAGTGAGTTAATGGATATCACTGAGGACTGGGTGGATGCGGCGTTCTGCCTGGAGTCGAAAGACATTGCTTATATGGAACGTCTGGTGATGCTGCAAAACCGTCATAATGCGGCTGGCATGCGCAAAGCCAGTTAACGCATTTTCTTCGCCTGATAACGCTTGAGCCAGCGCTCGAATGCGGCAGCGGGCATCGGCTTAGCAAACAGAAAACCCTGCCGTTCGTTGACGCCGTTCTTGGTCAGAAAGGCGTCTTCTTTCGCGCTCTCCACACCTTCTGCGATGACCTGTAAATTCAGCGCCTGAGCCACGGCCACAATGGCGCGCACCAGCGACTGTGAAATCGACTGCTTATGGATGTCGCGCACAAACACCTGGTCGAGCTTAATGGCGTCAATCGGGAAGCGGGCTAGTTGTGACAGAGAGGAATAGCCGGTGCCGAAGTCATCGAGGTGAATTTGTGCCCCCAACTGACTGAACTGTTGGATCACCGACAGGGCCAGCTCCTCGTTTTCAATCAGGCAGCTTTCCGTCAGTTCCACATCAATCGGGCAGTATTCGAAATGAAGATCTTTCAGCGCCTGCTTGAGATCGCTGAATATCGTCTGGTCGGCGAGTTGTCGCGCAGAGACGTTTACCGCCACCCGCAGGTTGATACCTTTATCACGCCATTTCGCGACCTGACGTACCACGTCGAGCATGACCCAGCGCCCGAGGGGGACAATCAGCCCCGACTCTTCGGCGTAAGAGATAAACTCCAGCGGCGGGATCAGCCCGCGCTCTGGCGACTGCCAGCGCACCAGCGCTTCGAGGCTACGCACTTCGCCCCGCCAGGTGATTTTCGGCTGGTAGTGAATCAGGAGCTGATCGTTATCCAGCGCTTTGCGCAGGTTCGTATCCAGCCACAGGTATTCGAATACCCGCTGGTTCATTTCAGGCGAGAAGACGCAGAACTTGCCGCGGCCGCTCTCTTTGGCTGTGTACATCGCCGTATCGGCGTTGCGAATAATGCTCTCACGATCGGTGCCGTGCTGCGGCGCCAGGGAGATCCCCAGCGAACAGCCGGTGTAGATTTCGATAAGACCGATGCGGAAGGGCTGACGCAGACGCGTCAGGATGCGCGAAGCCATCGCCTCAAGGGTGCTTTGTGAGGTGTTGGTCGCCAGCACGATAAACTCATCGCCGCCGAGACGCGCCAGCACCTGGCCCTCTTCCAGACAGCTTAAAATCGCCAGGGCGACTGCCTGCAGCAACTGATCGCCAAACATATGCCCGTAGGCATCGTTCACTTTTTTAAAGTTATCGAGATCAAGATACACCACGCCGACCTGAGCCTCGCCGCGCGTATCGATCGCGTCGCTGATCAACTCATGAATGGCGTTGCGGTTGGGGAGGCCGGTAATGGTGTCGGTATTGGCCAGCACGCGCAGACGCTCCTGCGCGCGGCGTTCTTCAGTGATATCTGTGCCGGAACAGATAAGAAAAATTTCATTTTTCCCGCTGCCGCTGTGGACAAATTTGTTTCTGAACAGAAACAATCGTTGGCCTTTTCGGGTCTTGATCCAGCGCTCGACTTCGTAAGAACTGCCGTTACGGAAAAAACCGGAAATATTTCGTTTAGATGCTGCCGCTTCGCTGCGGCTCATGAACAGCTTAAAGACGTTTTGCCCGATTACTTCCTGCTCTTTCATGCCGGTATATTCTTCGCTCAGACGATTAAAGCGCTGAATATTGCCCTGCTGATCGAGGATCACAATTACCGAGTTAGCTTCAGAAACCACCTGTTCGGCAAAGGATAACCCCTGCACCAGGTCGCGCGCGACGGAAGGGGTGTCGTTCCAGGCAGAGGCCGTACCTGCCCACTCTTTTTTGTTGATTTTGCGCCCCACCAGATGGACGGGAACATCGGTGCCGTACAGGGAAAGGGTCAGGGTGATGCTGGAGGTAATAACGGTGAGCTGGCGAATCAGTTCTGCTTGATCGTCGCTTAAGGCGATGACCTGGGTCGTGTCCGAGTTTTCACTGGCGGCGAGATGGAGAGCATTACTGTCCGCTGTAAGACGCCACCAGGGGCTGTGTGTGCCCATGTAACGAAACAGCAAATTATGCTCCAGATCGTCAATCATGTTTTCTCCCGGACCTGCTCAATGGCGCAAAATTATGCATTTGCATTCGACTTTTCCGTAGTGACACAGCGGCATAACCGAGCTGAACTTATTGTTTTTCCCTACATTCTTATATTAAAACGAGAAGCGATAAAAAGGATACACGTGGATAAAAATTCCCGTAACCAAAGATGACGGTCTTCTTTTACTGTAGATAATTGTGATTGTTTTTGTGGGCTTCGAGAGGAATATATTAAGAAAAAGTGATGAATACACGATTTAGCAAGGGAAGAAAAATGTCGGCGTTCCTAAAAAGAAACCGCCGACATATTTAAGGCTTATCAGGCAACAGGGCGCGCGATAATACTGCGCGTTTCCATGCGCACTTCTGCAATATTGACATCAATCACATCGGTGACCTTGTAAACCGTCTCACCCTTGATCTGCACCGCGCCATTTTCCTGGCTGCAGGTCAGCTCATCGCGAACCGCATGCAGGAACGGGGCAGGGATAAAGGCAACGGCGCCATTGTCCACCAGACGTACGCGCATACCGCCGCGGCTAACGTCAATGATCTCTGCCGCGAAACGGGTCTCCGTTCCGGCTTTATCATTCAGGAAGCGTGCGTACAGCCAGTCACCGACATCGCGTTCAGCCATGCGGTTCAGGCGGCGTCGCTCTGCCATCTGGATGGTTGTCTCTTCCTGCGGACGGGCGATGGTTTCACCCTTGATGATCGCTTTCAGCAGACGGTGGTTCACCATGTCGCCGTATTTACGAATCGGTGAGGTCCAGGTCGCGTAAGCGTCGAGACCGAGGCCAAAGTGCGGGCCAGGTTCGGTGCTGATTTCGGCGAAGGACTGGAAGCGACGGATGCGGCTGTCGAGGAAACCAGACGGCTGTGCGTCCAGTTCACGGCGCAGTTTGCAGAAGCCGTTCAGCGTCAGCACTTCCTGCGGATCGACGTGTACGTCATGCGTTTTCAGCAGGGCAGCCAGCGCTTCGGTGTTCGCCGGATCAAAACCGGTATGAACGTTGTAAATGCCAAAGCCCAATTTGTCGCGCAGCACACGGGCGGCACAAATGTTGGCGGCAATCATCGACTCTTCAACGATGCGGTTAGCGATACGACGCGGTTCAGCAACGATATCCAGCACTTCGCCTTTTTCGCCCAGTACAAAGCGGTAATCCGGACGATCTTTAAACACCAGCGCATGGGTTTTACGCCATTCGCCACGGCTCAGGCAGAGGCGCTGCAGCAGGGTAATTTGCTGAGCAATTGCTTCGCTTTCCGGCTTCCAGCTGCCGGTGTTCTCCAGCCAGTCGGAGACATCGTCATACGCCAGCTTCGCTTTGGATTCGATGGTCGCGGCGAAGAATTCGATATCGTCTTCAATCGTGCCGTCTGCGGCAACGGTCATGCGACAGGCGAGTACCGGGCGGACTTCGTTCGGATGAAGAGAGCAGAGATCGTCGGAAAGTTCACGCGGCAGCATCGGGATATTGAAGCCCGGCAGATAGTTAGTGAACGCGCGAATTTTCGCTGAGTCGTCCAGCTTGCTGCCTTCAGCAATCCAGGCGGTCGGATCGGCAATCGCGACGGTCAGGTGCAGTTTGTCGTCACTGCCTTCTTCGATATACAGCGCATCATCCATATCCTGGGTGCTGGCGCTGTCGATAGTGACAAAGTTCAGGGCGGTCAGATCGCGACGCGCCAGGCCTTCATCCATCATCTCTGTCGCAACGCCGTTTGGCGCTTCTTTTTCCAGATTATGACGGGCAAGCGTTACCCACCACGGCACGAAATGATCGTCGCTGTAGGTAATAAAATGAGTCAGTTCTGCGTAGAAACCGCGATCGCCTTTCAGCGGATGGCGACGCATCTGGGCAACGGCCCAGTCACCTTCTTTAAAATCGTGTTCAACGCCGCGTTCTGCGCGGCAAGGGATAGCATCTTTGAGCAGTGGATGGTCCGGCACAATAGACAGACGATCGTCTTTGCGATGCACTTTACCGACAAAACGGGTCAGGAAAGGTTCGATCAATTCTTCTGGCTCGGCGGATTCACGATCTTTTTCGGTGTGAATCACTGCCGTCACACGATCGCCGTGCATCACTTTTTTCATCTGCGGAGGCGGGATGAAATAGCTTTTCTGTGCATCGACTTCCAGGAAGCCAAAGCCCTTTTCCGTGGCTTTTACCACCCCTTCAGCACGTGGCGTCTGGGAATGCAGTTGCTGTTTAAGCTGCGCTAGCAGCGGGTTGTCCTGAAGCATAGTGTTCTATTTTCGTGGCCATTGAGCGGCTGACAGTTTTACGCGAATCTCACTGCTACAGCAAGCGCATTTCGGGATTGTGCAGGGTTATTGGCCCTTGCTTAAGGCGATTTTCAGGCGGTTGATCCAGCCCAAAAAAGCACTCCAGGTCAGTAAATGGATGGCGTCGGCGGCGGGAATACCCTCTTCAATAAGAGGGGAAAACTGCGCGGCGCTAAAGCGATCGGGAGAGCGGCTCAACAGTTCGGTCGCGGCAAGCACAGACGCCAGCGCGCGATAACGCGAATTTGCCGCGTACATATCGCTTTGCAGGAATTCACCCACGCATTCGAGCAGCGCCGGTTCGTGGCACAGGAGTGGCGTTAGCTCACGTAACAGTGGCTCTGCCTGCCAGCGGGAGAGCGATTCCAGCTGCTGAGCGGTGGCGTAGCGTAACTCTACACCCGAGAAAATCGGCTCCCACGCGTTCATATCCACATCAGTAATCAGCGCATGCGGCGGAATATGGTGTCCAGGCAGCCAGCGCACAGGGTGCCCCAGCAGTGCCTGAAATGCCGCTACCACACGGGCCTGAAAACCGATAAAGCCAATAATCTGGTTGATGACAATGACGTCGTAGGTCGTCAGGCCGACCTCATCGAGCTGCAGCTGCGCTTTGCCGTCGATAATATCCGGCGAACTGGCCAACTGGCGGGCGTACTGGGTGATTTGGGCGAGGCGTTGATTACTTTCACGCGAGGAGTCAGGGCCGGGAAGTGGGGCGAGCAGGGCGGCATAGTGGTTACACAGTCGCTGAACACCACAGGCCTGTGCCACGGTCAACGCGGTGCTCAGGCGGTCATAGGCGCTGAGCGTGTGCAGGCGATTCACCGCGATGTGCAACGGGAACAGCAAATCGCACAGCGCACGCGCCGGTTTCAGCCAGCTTTCGCACGGGGTCACAATCTCTGTGGGCAAGGCTAAATCGAGCAGAAAACGATCGTCGACATGAGCGGCCTCGGGAACCAACGGCAAAACATCATCCCGACAGTGATTTGTCTGGGTCTCGTGATACCAGTGGCCTTTGCCGGTAAAGCGGCGTTGTTCCATGTGCGTTCCTTGATCTCAAATGGCGATCAATATCCTGGCGCATGGCTTTCAGTGCGAAAAATATTGTTAGGTGATAACAAATAGCGGAACGGAATAACGACGGGAAAAAGGGCGGTTCTGGCGGGAGAAACACTCTCTTCCCGTGCGGGAAGAGAGTGAAACACTTATTTGATTTCCAGCTCGTTCATTGCCGCGATGTTGAAACCGCCGTCAACGTGAACCACTTCGCCGGAAATACCCGCAGAGAGGTCAGAGCACAGGAAGGCTGCGGAGTTACCCACGTCTTCGATGGTGACGGTACGACGAATCGGCGTAACCGCTTCGCAATGCGCCAGCATTTTACGGAAATCTTTGATACCGGATGCCGCCAGCGTACGGATTGGGCCAGCAGAGATACCGTTAACACGCACGCCTTCAGGACCCATCGCGTTCGCCATGTAGCGCACGTTAGCTTCCAGAGAGGCTTTCGCCAGGCCCATCACGTTGTAGTTAGGGATAGCGCGCTCAGCACCCAGGTAAGACAGGGTCAGCAGAGCGGAGCCTGGGTTCAGCATGGTGCGGCAGGATTTAGCCATCGCCACAAAGCTGTAAGAGCTGATGTCGTGAGCGATTTTGAAGCCTTCACGGGTTACCGCATTCACGTAGTCGCCGTCCAGCTGATCGCCCGGTGCAAAACCGATTGAGTGAACGAAGCCGTCGAATTTCGGCCAGACTTTTGAAAGCTCAGCAAACATGCCATCGATGCTTTCGTCTTGTGCAACGTCGCATTCCAGAATGATGCTGGAACCCAGCTGCGCGGCGAACTCTTCAACGCGGCCTTTCAGCTTGTCGTTCTGGTAGGTGAACGCCAGCTCAGCGCCTTCGCGGTGCATAGCCTGTGCAATGCCGTAGGCGATGGACAGTTTGCTGGCAACGCCAGTCACCAGAATGCGCTTACCGGAAAGAAAACCCATAGCTTAGATCCTTATATTCATTGTTATGGCGAACGCCCTCTCATCGTGGCGATCGTCGTTAAAACGCGGCGATAATAGCACGTGTCGCGTTCAGAGTTAATCCGACCACTTTATATGGCCGGTGTCATTTATCCTTGCGCCAGGCATCAGCCGTCAGCGCCTCACCGAAATGCCCGGCGATCAGGCGCTTGGTCAGGTCGTGCAGCGGGGAGGCCAGCACATCGGCGGTGCTTCCGCGCTCCACCACTTCACCCTGATGCATTACCAGCACCTGGTCGCTGATGTGTTTCATCATTCCTAAATGCTGGGTCACATAGATATACGAAATACCCTGTTTCTCCTGCAATTCAAGCATCAGGTTGATGAGCTGTGAACGCATCGACATATCGAGTGATGCCAGCGCTTCGTCGGCGATAATCACCTTCGGGCGCAGGATCAACGCGCGCGCAAGCCCAAGACGCTGTTTCTGCCCCGGTGCCAGCATGTGCGGATAATAGCTGACGTGATCGGGCAGCAGGCCGACCATGCGCAGCGTTTCGATAATACGTTTACGCCGCTCTTCTGGCTCCAGATCGGTATTCAGGCGGAGCGGGAAATCCAGAATCTGCGAGATACGCTGACGCGGATTGAGCGACGTCGACGGGTCCTGGAAAATCATACGAATGCGCTGACTGCGGAACGAATAGTCGCCAAACGACAGAAAATGGTCGTCGATCAGCACATCACCCGCCGTCGGCTCGACCATCCCCGCCAGCATCTTCGCGAGCGTAGATTTCCCCGATCCGTTTTCGCCGATAATCGCCAGCGTCTGCTTCTCGCGCAGGGTAAAGCTGAGAGGCTTCACCGCTTCGACGGTTTGACGATGAAACAGCCCCGTGCGATAGCGAAAGGTCTTACTCAGGTTGCGAACTTCCAGCAACGTTTCGACCATTTACTCTCTCTCCATGTTCAGCGGGAAATGACAGGCGTACAGATGATTTTTCGCGCCGGTCAGACGTGGCGTTTCAATGCATTCGCGCTGGGCGTACGGGCAGCGAGGGCCAAGTCGACAGCCAATCGGCAGCGACTCCAGCAGCGGGATAGCGCCCGGCAGGGTATTCAGTCGGCTTTTATGCGGCATCGCGCTGCCAAAATCCGGGATCGCGCGAATCAGTGCCTGGGTATACGGATGGTGCGGCGTCGTCACCAGATCTTCGCTGATGGCCGTTTCTACCGTTTGACCGCAGTACATCACGTCGATCTTGTCCGCCCATTTGCTCAGCATCTGCAGGTCATGGCTGATAAGCAGAATGGTGGTGTTGTTGTTCTGATTCAGACGCGACAGCAGGCGGAAAATCTGCGCCTGGGTGGTCGGCTCCATGGCATTGGTCGGCTCATCGGCGATCAGCAGGCGCGGCTGATTGGCAAGCGCAATAGCGATCATCACCTTCTGGCACTCACCGTCCGTCAGCTCGTAAGGGAAACTGCGCATCGCATCTTTATGGTCTTTAATCCCCACGCGGTGCAGCAGCTCAATCGCGCGGCGTTTACGCCAGCCGACACGCTGCCACCAGCGGCCTTTATAGGTCCAGCCTGGGATATTCTGCATCAGCTGTTTCCCGACGCGTTCCGACGGATCCAGACACGACTGCGGCTCCTGGAAGATCATCGACACGTTATGACCCACCAGCTTGCGCCGTTCGCGAGGCGACAGGCGCAGGAGATCGATATCGTCGAAACGCATACGGTCTGCGGTCACGCGCCAGTTATCTTTGGCGACACCGCAGATTGCTTTCGCGATCAGGCTTTTACCTGAACCGGATTCGCCCACCAGCCCACGGATTTCACCCTCGGCCAGGGTAATACTGATGCGGTCGACCGCTTTCACCCAGCCTTCGCCGGTCTTAAATTCAATGGTCAGATTGCGGATATCAAGTAACGGCATTATTGCACCCCCGCATTAATGGCGCGGCGAATACCGTCGCCCAGCAGGTTGATCAGCAGCACGCTCACCATAATGGCGGCACCGGGCAGCATCACCGTCCACGGCGCGACATAGATCAGTTCGAGCGCATCGCCGAGCATTGCCCCCCATTCAGGCGAGGGCAGCTGCGCGCCGAGATCGAGAAAACCGAGCGCGGCAATATCCAGAATCGCCATCGACAGGGCGCGGGTGATTTCGGTCACCAGCCCCGAGGCGATATTCGGCATCACCGCGAACCACAAAATATTCAGCGTAGTGGCGCCATCAAGACGCGCTGCCACCACGTACTCTTTTTCCAGTTCATCGTGCACCATGCTGTAAACCGAGCGCACCATGCGCGGCAGCAGCGCCAGCCAGACGGCAAACATCGCATGGGACAGGTGCGGCCCGGCGAACGCCACCACGATAATCGCCAGCAGCAGAGACGGGATCGACAGCAGGGTATCGAGAATATGGTTCAGCACCGCGGAACGCAGGCCGTGCGTGGCGCCCGCAAACACCCCGAGCGCCAGGCCAAAGAAGGTCGCGGCGAACGTAACGACGAACGCGCCGCCGACGGTCGGGGCCGCACCACTTAACAGGCGACTCAGCACATCGCGACCTAAATCGTCCGTGCCCAGGAAGAACGACACTTCGCCGTAGCGCGACCACGACGGTGGTAACAACTGATAGCCGAGGAACTGCTGATCAAGCCCGTAAGGGGCAAACCAGCCGCCAAAAATACAGAGCAGCGCCAGGCCGCCACAGCCGTACAAACCGATCATCGCTGTGGTGTCGCCGTAGAATTTGCGCCATACGGTACGGACTACGCCGGGCGTGCGCTTCTCCCGGTATACGCTATCGTAAGGCATACGATTCCTTATGTTTCAGCGGGTTGGCCATCGCACCCAAAATGTCAGAAATCACGTTCACGATAATGACCAACGAACCGATCACCATCACACCGGCAGATATCGCCGCATAGTCTTGCTGACGAATGGCGTTGATCATCCAGCGGCCCAGACCCGGCCAGCTAAACACCATTTCGGTAATCATCGCCAGGGTCAGCATGGTGGAGAATTGCAGCCCCAGGCGCGGAATAACCGGCGGAAGGGCGTTATGCAGGACGTGACGACGTAAAACCGTCAGGCGAGACAGGCCGCGAGTGGCAGCCGCTTTCACGTAGTTTTGCTCAAACACATCGATAGTGCTGGTGCGCATCAGGCGAATCACTTCCGTGGTTGGCGCGACCGCCAGCGTCAGCACCGGCAGCACCATGTGGCGCAGGGTACTGATGATCATTTCGTGACGCCAGACGGAGTCAGAAAGCCAGGCGTCGATAATCGCAAATCCGGTGACGGTTTTGACGGTATAAAGCAGATCAAAGCGGCCCGAGACCGGCAGCCAGCCCAGCGTAAGAGAGAAGAACAGCGTCAGCAATAGCGCCAGCCAGAACACCGGAATCGAGAAGCCAAGCAGCGCGAGGGCGCTAATTAGCTTATCCTGCCATTTATTGCGAGTGATCCCCGCCAGCATCCCCACCGGAATGCCCACCAGCAGGGCAAAACCAAAGGCCAGAATGCACAGCTCCATGGTCGCTGGGAACACCTCTTTCAGCTGCTCAGAGATCAGCTGGCCGTTAATGCTGGAGACACCAAAGTCCCAGTGCAAAACGCCGTTAAACCAGAACATCCAGGCATCCCAGAAGGACGATCCCTGCAGCGGGGCATGGGGCGTGAAATAGCTCAGGCTAAAGCCGATAAAGGTCAGAAAAAACAGCGTCACTGCCAGCAGCAAAAGACGGCGTAAGGTAAAAATAATCATGGTTTTTTCACCTCATCTTGTTTCTCACGCGACACGCCTGCGAACGAAGCGTTGCCGAATGGGCTGAGCACCAGACCTTTAATATCATAGCGATAGGCCTGCAATCGCAGAGAAGAGGCCAGCGGTAACACCGGCAGTTCGCGGGCCAGAATGTTCTGCGCTTCGTCATACGCCTCTATACGCGAAGCCAGTTGCTGGGACGACAATGCTTTTTGCAGCACCGTATCAAATTCACGGTTACACCAGTGAGCGTAGTTGGTCTGGGAACGAATAGCGGCACAGCTCAGCAGCGGGCGGAAGAAACTGTCGGGATCGTTACTGTCCGTCGACCAGCCAGAGAGCGTCAGATCGTGATTCATATCCATCAGGCGCGCCTCCTGGAAGCGGCCTTCGACGGGGACGATCACCACTTTCACGCCGATCTGAGCCATATCCGCCTGGATCAGTTCCGCCGTTTTTAATGGACTCGGGTTCCACGCCTGCGAACTGGTCGGGACCCAAAGCTGCAACGTGAGGTTGGTCGCACCCAGCGCTTTAAGCTGCTCGCGCGCTTTAGCCGGATCGTATTCGGTAATTTTCGCTTCGTTGTCATAGGCCCAGGACGCACGCGGCAGAATCGACGCCGCCGTTTCAGCGGTACCGTAATAAATAGACTGCATCAGGCGCTGGTTATTGATCGCCAGTGCGAGGGCGTGACGCACGGCGGGGTTATTCAGCGGCGGCTTATCCGTATTAAAGGCCAGATAAGCGATATTCATACCGGGGCGCAGGGTCAGACGTAAGCGCGGATCGTCGCGCAGTATCGTCAGCTGGCTGGCGGCAGGCCACGCGAGCACATCGCATTCGCCGGTCAGCAGCTTGGACAATCTGCCCGTCCCGCCTGAGCCGAGATCGACCACCACCTGCGGCATCAGCGGCGTACCGCGCCAGAAGTGTTCGTGACGTTGTAACCGAATATACTGACCAGCCCGGTATTCCGCCATCTGGAACGGGCCGGTGCCGACCGGCTGGCGGTCGAGCAGCTCCTGATGATCCACTTTTGTCAGCTTATCGGCATACTCGGCCGACATGACCGACGCATAGTGGGTAGCCAGGTGCCATAAGAAAGAGGCGTCAGGGCGCACCAGACGAAACTCCACCGTCCGGCTGTCCAGCTTACGCACGTCTTTTACCGTATCGGCAAACTGCAGGCTGTCGAAATAGGGGAAACTGCCGCCGTTGACGTTATGCCACGGGTGATTGCGGTTAAAAATACGCTGGAAGGTAAACACCACATCATCGGCGTTCAGCTTACGGGTCGGTTTAAACCACGGCGTCGACTGAAACGCCACGTCGTCGCGCAGATGGAAACGGTAGGTTGCGCCGTTATCAAGCACTTCCCAGCTCTCGGCAAGTTCCGGCACCAGGCGGTAGGTATAAGGGTCAACATCAAGCAGGCGATCGTAAAGCTGTGCGGCGAGGGTGTCGACAATCAGGCCGCTGCCTGCTTTTTGTGGGTTCAGGGTGTCGACTTGCCCGTTCACGCAATAGACAAAACCACTGTCGCGAATATCAGGAAGCGCAGTCTGTTCGGGCGCAGCAAAGACCAGGCGGCTAAACAGACCGAGTGCAATCAGGGACGATAAAACCAGACGCATAATTTTCAGGGTTTTAAGATTCGATCTGCAAAGTGTATCGCACTTACCCCTGATTCGTAAAAATGTCTGCAGGTAAGTGCCGATAATGTCAGCGCATTTGATGCTTTTTGAGCAATGCCCTTAATTGATGGTAGGTCAGACCCAGCAGTTCGGCTGCCTGCTTCTGGTTATATTTTGCCTCTTTCAGGCTCAGTTCGAGCAACTGGTGTTCCTGTTTGTGCTGAAACTGGCGCAAATCGAGCGGCAGTGAAGGGGTATCGGCGTGCGGCGTCGGTTCCGGCTTTGTCGGCGCGGCGCGGTAAAAGGGATCGATAATGATGTTATCCAGCTCTGTCTCACTGCTGGCGTGGCGATATACGGAACGCTCCACGACGTTTTTCAGCTCACGAATATTGCCCGGCCAGCGGTAGTCCAGCAGCGTTTCCCGCGCATAATCGCTAAAGCCGGGGAACAGCGGCATTCCCAGCTCGCGGCACATCTGAATGGCGAACTGCTCGGCCAGCAGCATGATATCGCTGCGGCGCTCGCGCAGGGGCGGGAGCTGCACCACGTCAAAGGCCAGACGATCGAGAAGATCCGCGCGGAATTTCTCCTCCGCCACCATTTCCGGCAAATTGGCATTGGTGGCGCACACCAGGCGCACATTCACCTGCAACGGCTGGCTGCCGCCCACGCGCTCCAGCTCGCCGTACTCAATCACGCGCAGCAGTTTTTCCTGCACCAGCATTGGGGCGGTGGCCAGTTCATCAAGAAACAACGTCCCGCCGTCTGCACGCTCAAAACGTCCGGGGTGGCGTTTTTGCGCGCCGGTAAAGGCCCCCGCCTCATGGCCGAACAGCTCCGTATCCAGCAAATTCTCGTTCAGCGCCGCGCAGTTTAAGGAGATAAACGGCCCGTCCCATCGCCCGGACAGATAATGCAGACGGTTGGCGATAAGCTCCTTCCCGGTGCCGCGCTCACCGATTATCAGTACCGGCTTATTGAGCGGGGCCAGGCGCGAAACCTGCTCCAGCACCTCAAGAAAACTGTTCGCTTCGCCCAGTAAATTGTCTTTGTAATCAGCCATGATGAAATTAACCACTCGTTAGCGATATTCACCAGGTGAGAGTAGGATGTCCGTGGTGTAAAATCAACCACAATCATATAAATCAATAAGATAAAAACTTGGCACGGGAATTGTATTAGCTCAACAGCAGGGCATCGCCCGATAACAGAAATGTGAGGATTGAATTATGGGTATTTTTTCTCGTTTTGCCGACATCGTGAACGCCAACATCAACTCGCTGCTGGAGAAAGCGGAAGACCCGCAGAAGCTGGTGCGTCTGATGATTCAGGAAATGGAAGACACGCTGGTTGAAGTCCGTTCCACCTCTGCGCGTGCGCTGGCTGAAAAGAAACAGCTGTCACGTCGTATCGAGCAGGCTACCGCTCAACAGAACGAGTGGCAGGAAAAAGCGGAACTGGCGCTGCGTAAAGATAAAGACGATCTGGCCCGTTCGGCGCTGATCGAAAAACAAAAGCTGACCGACATCGTTGCGACGCTGGAGCATGAAATCACGCTGGTGGATGAAACGCTCACCCGCATGAAAAAAGAGATCGCAGAGCTGGAAAACAAACTCAGCGAAACGCGTGCCCGCCAGCAGGCTCTGACGCTGCGCCACCAGGCGGCCAGCTCATCCCGCGACGTTCGCCGTCAGCTGGATAGCGGTAAACTGGATGAGGCGATGGCGCGTTTCGAATCTTTTGAACGCCGTATCGACCATATGGAAGCCGAGGCCGAGAGCCACAGCTTTGGCAAACAGAAAACGCTGGATCAGCAGTTTGCCGATTTAAAAGCGGATGACGAAATCAGCGAGCAACTTGCGGTGCTGAAAGCCAAAATGAAGCAAGACAACCAATAATAATGAATGCGGCACCTCAGCGTGCCGCAACGCATCGTAAGACAAGGAGACCCTATGAGTGCGCTGTTTCTGGCTATTCCCCTGACCATTTTCGTGCTTTTCGTTCTGCCGATCTGGTTATGGCTGCACTACAGCAACCGCTCTTCCCGGGGCGAGCTCTCGCAAAGCGAGCAGCAACGGCTGTTGCAGCTCACCGATGACGCGAAAAAAATGCGTGAACGCATCCAGGCGCTCGAATCCATTCTGGACGCGGAACATCCAAACTGGAGGGAGAATTAATGGGCGGACTGAATTTAAATAAAAAACTGTGGCGCATCCCCCAGCAGGGGATGGTGCGCGGCGTGTGCGCCGGGCTGGCGCGCTATCTGGATGTGCCAGTGAAACTGGTGCGTGTGGTCACCGTGCTGTCGATCTTCTTTGGTCTGGCATTCTTTACCCTGGTGGCGTACATCATTTTGTCCTTCGTGCTCGATCCGATGCCGGACAGCGCCATGTCATCGGAAGATGCGCCGACCAGCAGCGATTTGCTCGACTCGGTGGACGCCGAACTGGCCTCCGGCGAGAAGCGTCTGCGCGAAATGGAACGTTATGTCACGTCCGACACGTTCACGCTGAGAAGTCGTTTTCGTCAGCTTTAACAGAGAGATAAAAATATGAATCGCAACTGGCAGCAGGCCGGTCAGAAAATGAAACCGGGCCTTAAAATTGCAGGCAAATTCGTTTTACTGACCGCGCTACGTTATGGCCCTGCAGGTGTGGCGGGTTGGGCGGTGAAATCTGTTGCCCGGAAACCGATCAGAATGTTACTGGCCGTGGCACTGGAGCCGCTGCTCAAGAAGGTCGCTGGCCGTTTTTCCCGCCGTTATTTTTCCTGACGCTCCCCTCATTTAATGCCTTCTCTCATCGCGAGAGAGGGCATCAGCCCCGTTTTGAATACCATTATCGTTGTTTCATCCTTTCTTTGCGTTAGCTCACATTAATGAGCAGAGCCGCTTTTTATTTGCACTTTTGATCCCTGAGGTTCGTTGATAGAAATTTTTATGGGGAGTAGATTGCTTTCCGTGGGACCGCTACCATGGAAATCAACGTGAACAATAAAATAACGCATTTAATTAATCTTATTTATGGCGATTCTTTTTCTCATAAGGATTTTAGTATTCTTCAGGAAAAGATAGGAAACGCGCGGAAGGTTATTAGTCATCAGCGTAAGGCGAACTGGGATGAAAAGGATGTGGTATTAATTACCTATGCCGATCAGTTTCAAAAACGCAACGAAAAAGCGCTGCCTGTCTTGACGCGATTTTATAATCGCTGGCTTTCTGATTCATTTTCTCACGTCCATCTTTTGCCTTTTTATCCGTGGTCTTCGGACGACGGATTCTCGGTCGTCGATTATCACCACGTGGCGCCAGAAACAGGTGAGTGGGGCGATGTGGCTGAGTTAAAAAAATCAACGAATCTGATGTTTGATTTTGTCTGCAACCATATGTCAGCCAAAAGTGAGTGGTTCAACAATTATTTAAACCAGGTTCCCGGCTATGAAGAATTTTTTATCGCCGTAGACCCGGCTACGGATTTATCAGCCGTTACTCGTCCGCGCGCACTGCCGCTGTTAACACCGTTCACAATGGCAGAGGGCACGGTGCGCCACCTGTGGACCACCTTCAGCGAAGACCAGGTTGACCTTAACTTTGCCAGCCCGCAGGTCCTTATCGCCATGGTCGATGTGCTACTGAAGTATCTGGCTGAAGGTGCCGATTACATCCGCCTGGATGCGGTCGGGTTTATGTGGAAAATTCCAGGAACGACCTGTATTCATCTGGAGCAAACTCACCGCCTGATTCAGCTGTTCCGCGCGATCACCGAAGAGGTTGCGCCCGGTACGGTCATCATCACTGAAACCAATGTCCCCCATAAAGACAACATTTCTTACTTCGGCGATGGCACCAACGAAGCGCAGATGGTCTATCAGTTTTCACTGCCGCCGCTGGTGCTTCACAGCGTGCATAGCCAAAACGTTGAGGCCCTTTGCCAGTGGGCGCAGCAGCTTAAGCTGCCTTCATCGAAGACCACCTGGTTTAACTTCCTCGCCTCCCACGACGGTATCGGCCTGAATCCAGTGCGCGGGATTATTCCTGAGAGCGATATTCTGGCACTGGTCGAAAAACTCCAGCATGAAGGCGCGCTGGTAAACTGGAAAAATAATCCGGACGGCAGCCGTAGCCCCTATGAAATTAATGTGACTTATCTGGATGCATTAAGTCGAGAAGACAGTTCAGATGACGAACGTATTGCCCGGTTCCTTCTGGCTCATGCCGTGTTATTAAGTTTTCCAGGCGTGCCCGCAATTTATATTCAAAGCATTATTGGCTCTCGTAACGATTATGATAACGTTGAGCGGTTGGGGTATAACCGGGCGATAAATCGGCGGAAATATCACGAGGGTGAAATTGATAACGAGCTGGAATGTCATAGTAGTCTTAGATACAAAATTTATAGTGCATTAAAAAATATGCTTTCACTGCGCCGTCAGCAAAAAGCATTTCATCCTGACAGCACAGCATTTTATGACGCACCGAATCAGCATGTTCTTAGAATCATTCGTGTCGCAGATAATGGTGAGCGGATCGCGGCGCTATTTAACTTTAATGAGCATGCGCAAATTATTTCCTCGGGAATTCACTCTGGGGTGGAATTACTTACGGGAACGCCTGTTAACGGAGATTCTGTAACCCTTAATCCGTGGCAGGTTATGTGGATTAAAGAAATCTAAAAGGACGATAAAAATGAAGATGCCTAAAATTGTGCTGTTATCAGCACTGGTTTCGTGCGCCCTGTTGTCAGGCTGTCGGGATGACAACAATAAAGTAGTCGCCATTGAATTCATGCACTCGTCGGTGGAGCAGGAGCGCCAGGCGGTAATCCCTCAACTTATTGAACGCTTCGAGAAAGACAACCCGTCCATCAAGGTAAAACAGGTTCCGGTGGAAGAGGATGCCTATAACACCAAGGTGATTACATTGGCCCGTACAGGCGCTTTGCCTGAGGTGATCGAAGTCAGTCACGACTACGCCAAAGTGATGGACAAAGAACAGCTACTCGACCGCGATGCCATCAGCGCCGCGATTGGTGCTGTCGGTGAAAACACGTTCTATGACGGCATTCTGCGCGTGGTGCGCACGGAAGACGGTAAGGCGTGGACAGGTGTTCCGGTTAGCGCGTGGCTTTCCGGCGTCTGGTACCACAAATCGGTGCTGGCCGCTGCGGGGATTCAGGAGCCTGCGACCTGGGAGCAACTGCTCAAAGCCAGTCAGACCCTGAATCACCCCGAGAAAAAACAGTACGGTATCGCCTTACCGACGGCGGAAAGTGTCATGACCGAACAGGCATTCTCTCAGTTTGCGCTGTCGGGTGGTGCGAACGTCTTCGATGCGAAAGGGGATGTGGTCATCAATACGCCAGAGATGGCGAAAGCGCTGGCGTTCTATCGCGATCTGGCGGCAACCACCATGCCGGGCTCCAACGATGTGATGGAAATTAAAGACGCCTTTATGAACGGCTCCGCGCCAATGGCGATCTACTCCATCTATATCCTTCCTGCAGTGTTTAAAGATGGCAATCCGGCCGATCTCGGGTTTGTTGTGCCGACGGAAAAATCCTCGGCGGTTTACGGCATGGTGACGTCACTGACCATCACCAACGGGCAAACCGAGGAAGAAACCAAAGCGGCAGAAACCTTCGTCACCTGGATGGAGCAGGCTCAAAACGCAGCCGACTGGGTGATGATGTCGCCGGGTGCGGCGCTTCCGGTCAACAAACGGGTGGTGGATACCGCATCGTGGAAAAACAACAACGTCATACAGGCGTTTGGTCAGCTTCCGTATGAGCTGATAGCCCAGTTCCCCAACGTGCAGGTCTTTGGTGCTGTCGGCGACAAAAACTTTACACGTATGGGCGACGTCACCGGTTCGGGTGTGATCAGTTCGATGGTGCATGACGTGACGGTCGGGAAGAAAGATCTCTCCACCACGTTAAACGATAGCCAGAAGCGTCTGGCCGATCTGATTTCACAACGATAGGAGCGCACCGCGAAGGGAATTATGAAGAGGTTGTTTACTGGCCGTTCCGATCTGCCTTTCGCCATGCTGCTGTTGGCCCCCAGCCTGATATTGCTGGGGGGCCTGGTAGCCTGGCCGATGATTTCGAATATTGAAATCAGTTTTTTACGCCTGCCGCTGAATCCGCGTATCAGCGCCACCTTTGTCGGTCTGGATAATTATATCCGGATTCTGGGGGATTCCGCGTTCTGGCACTCATTGTGGATGACCTTCTGGTATACGGCGCTGGTGGTGCTTGGCAGCACTGGCCTGGGTCTGGCCGTGGCGATTTTCTTCAATCGCGAGTTTCGCCTGCGTAAAACGGCGCGTTCACTGGTGATCCTCTCGTACGTTACACCGTCCATCTCGCTGGTGTTCGCCTGGAAATACATGTTCAACAACGGCTACGGCATCGTGAACTATCTGGGCGTTGATGTGCTGCACCTGTACGACCAGGCACCGCTGTGGTTTGACAACCCCGGCAGCAGCTTTGTGCTGGTGGTGCTGTTCGCTATCTGGCGTTATTTCCCGTACGCATTTATCTCGTTTTTAGCGATTTTACAGACCATCGATAAATCGCTGTACGAGGCGGCAGAGATGGATGGTGCGAACGGCTGGCAGCGTTTTCGGATCGTGACGCTTCCCGCGATCATGCCGGTGCTGGCAACCGTGCTGACGCTGCGGACCATCTGGATGTTCTACATGTTCGCGGACGTTTATCTGCTCACCACTAAGGTCGATATTCTCGGCGTCTATCTCTACAAAACGGCGTTTGCTTTTAACGATCTGGGGAAAGCGGCTGCCATCTCAGTGGTGCTGTTTGTGATTATTTTCGCCGTCATCCTGCTGACCAGAAAAAGGGTAAACCTCAATGGCAACAAGTAAACGCACCCTCAGTCGCGTCGGTTTTTACGTCGGACTGGCGCTGTTTCTGCTCATCACGCTGTTTCCGTTCTTCGTGATGCTCATGACCTCGTTCAAAAGTGCGAAAGAGGCGATTTCTCTGCATCCGACGATCCTGCCGCAGGCATGGACGTTGCAGCACTATATCGACATCTTTAACCCGCTGATTTTCCCGTTTGTGAACTATTTCAGGAACAGTTTGCTGGTCTCCCTGAGTTCGTCGGTTATTGCGGTATTCCTCGGGACGCTCGGGGCCTACGCGCTATCGAAACTTCGCTTTAAAGGGCGGGCCACTATCAATGCCAGCTTCTATAGCGTCTATATGTTCTCCGGGATTTTACTGGTGGTGCCGCTGTTCAAAATTATTACCGCGCTCGGCATTTACGACACCGAACTGGCACTGATCATCACAATGGTGACTCAGACGTTACCGACGGCTGTTTTCATGCTCAGAAGCTATTTCGACACCATACCGGACGAAATTGAAGAAGCGGCGATGATGGATGGGCTAAACCGTCTGCAAATTATCTTCCGTATCACCATCCCGCTTGCCATCTCCGGCCTGGTCTCGGTGTTTGTCTATTGCTTCATGGTGGCCTGGAACGACTACCTGTTTGCATCGATTTTCCTCTCAAGCGCCAGCAACTTCACATTGCCGGTCGGCCTGAACACGCTCTTTAGTACGCCGGACTATATTTGGGGCCGCATGATGGCCGCGTCGCTGGTGACGGCATTGCCGGTGGTTGTGATGTATGCGCTTTCTGAACGATTCATTAAAAGTGGTTTGACCGCCGGTGGCGTAAAGGGCTGAGGCGGCCAGTTTTTAACAAGGAGTAGTCATGAAAAAATTAGTTGCGACAGCGCCGCGCGTAGCCGCGCTGGTCCATTACGAAGATCGCCCTGTGGCGGCAAATGAAGTCAAGATCCGTGCCCGTTACGGCGCGCCAAAGCACGGAACAGAAGTGGTCGATTTCCGGGCGGCAAGCCCCTTTATTGACGAAGAGTTCAATGCTGAGTGGCAACTCTTCACACCGCGTGCTGAAGGCGCTGCGCGTGGTATCGAGTTCGGCAAATTCCAGCTGGGCAACATGATCGTCGGGGACATCATCGAATGCGGCTCAGAGGTCACGGATTACCAGATCGGGGATTCCGTTTGCTGCTACGGGCCGCTTCAGGAGACGGTAATCGTCAATGCCGTCAACAACTACAAGCTGCGTAAAATGCCGCAAGGCGCATCCTGGAAAAACGCCGTCTGCTATGACCCGGCACAGTTCGCCATGAGCGGGGTACGTGATGCTAACGTTCGCGTCGGAGATTTTGTGGTGGTCGTGGGGTTAGGTGCCATCGGTCAGATCGCTATCCAGCTGGCAAAAAAAGCGGGTGCATCCATTGTGATTGGCGTTGACCCTATCGACCACCGCTGCGACATCGCCCGTCGCCACGGCGCGGATTTCTGCATCAACCCGATCGGCAATGACGTTGGGCTGGAGATTAAACAGCTCACCGGAAAGCAGGGTGCCGACATCATTATCGAAACCAGCGGCTTCGCCGATGCGCTGCAATCCGCACTGCGCGGACTGGCCTACGGCGGAACCCTCTCTTATGTCGCATTCGCGAAACCCTTTGCCGAAGGATTCAACCTGGGACGCGAAGCGCATTTCAATAACGCGAAGATCGTCTTCTCACGCGCCTGCAGCGAGCCGAACCCGGACTACCCGCGCTGGAACCGTAAACGCATCGAAGAAACCTGCTGGGAGTTGCTGATGAATGGCTACCTCAACTGCGACGATCTGATCGATCCGATCGTGAGCTTCGAAACCAGTGCGGAAAGCTACATGACGTATGTCGATAAGCATCCGGAACTGAGCATCAAAATGGGCGTGACTTTTTAAGCAAGCGAGAACAAAAGATGAAAATTGCAACACAAAATCAGGCCTTTTTCCCGACCAATATTCTTGAAAAATTCCAGTACATCAAGGCAATGGGCTTTGATGGCTATGAAATCGACGGCAAGCTTTTGGTTGATAATCTGGCGGAAGTGAAAGCCGCCATAAAAGCCACCGGGTTGCCAGTGACCACCGCCTGTGGCGGCTACGACGGCTGGATCGGTGATTTTATCGAAGAGCGCCGTCTGAATGGTTTGCAGCAAATCGAACGTATTCTTAAAGCGCTGAGCGACGTGGGTGGAAAGGGCATTATCGTGCCTGCAGCCTGGGGGATGTTTACCTTCCGACTGCCGCCGATGACCTCGCCGCGCAGTCTGGCGGGCGATCGCAAAGCGGTCAGTGCGTCCTTGCGCTGGTTAGATGACGTAGCCGCGCGTACCGGAACCCTCGTTTACCTTGAGCCGTTGAACCGCTATCAGGATCACATGATCAACACGCTGGCGGATGCGCGTCGCTATATCGAAGAAAATGCGCTCAAGCACGTGCAGATTATCGGCGATTTCTACCATATGAATATCGAAGAGGATTCGCTGACCGGCGCACTTCACGAAAATCGTGACAGGCTTGGGCATGTTCATATCGCCGACAATCACCGTTATCAGCCAGGCAGCGGCACGCTCGATTTTGCTGCGCTGTTTGACCAGCTCCGCGCCGATGATTATCAAGGCTACGTTGTATATGAGTGCCGCGTGCGCGCGGAGGATCCGGCCAAAGCCTATCAGGCTTCGCTCAACTATTTACGTGGCTGCTGAGGATGACGAGCGTGATGAGTGCTTCTACACCTTTGCCTCTGCGCGTCGCCATCATTGGCGCCGGGCAGGTTGCAGACAAAGTGCATGCCTCGTATTACGCCACGCGCAGCGATCTGCAGATGGTGGCTGTCATGGACAGCCGCCTAGATCAGGCGCAGGCATTTGCTGAGCGCCACGCTATCGCAGGTGTGTATCAGGACGCGAGGTTGATGTTGCAGGAGGCAAAACCTGACATCGTGAGCGTTTGCTCGCCGAATCGTTTTCACTATGAACATGTGATGGCGGCGCTGGAGGCGGGTTGCCACGTGATGTGCGAAAAGCCACCCGCTATGACACCTGCACAGGCAGACGAAATGCGTCTGGCGGCCCGGCATGCCGGAAAAGTGTTGGCCTACGATTTTCACCATCGTTTCGCGCTGGATGCGCAGCTGCTGCGTGAAGCGGTTCAGAACGGCACCTTTGGCGAGATTTATGTCACCAGCGCGCAGGCGTTACGTCGTTGCGGTGTTCCCGGCTGGGGTGCTTTTACCAATAAGTCGCTACAAGGCGGTGGGCCATTGATTGATATCGGCATCCATATGCTCGATGTGGCGATGTATGTGTTGGGGTTCCCGGCGGTGAAACGCGTGACAGCACACAGTTTCCAAAAGCTGGGCACCACTAAGCACTGCGGCCAGTTTGGCGAATGGGACCCCAAAGGTTATACCGTTGAAGATGCGCTGTTTGGCACTATTGAGTTTTGCAACGGGGGGATCTTACGTCTCGATACATCGTTTGCCCTTAACATCCGTGAGAAATCGATCATGAACGTCTCATTTTGCGGTGAAAAAGCGGGCGCGACATTATTCCCGGCGCATATTTATGACGACGTGGGGGGCGAGTTACAGACGATTTTAAGCCGCGACGACGCGGACGATCAGCGCCATTTACGCAGCATGGAAGCATTTGTGCGCCATGTGCTGGGCGAGCCGGTCATGATTGCCGATGCCGAGCAGGGGGTGGTGATCCAGCAGCTTGTGGCGGCGCTCTATGAATCGGCAGAAACACGGGAGAGCGTAGAATTATGCTGAACCTCTCTCGTCTTTCAGAACCCACGTTCAGCCCGCACAGTCTGAACAAGTACGCGTCGATCATGGCCTGTGGCAATGGCTATATGGGCATTCGCGCCAGTCATGAAGAGGACTATACACAGCAAACGCGCGGCATGTATCTGGCGGGGGTTTACCACCGCGCAGGGCGCAACGAAACGAAGGAACTGGTGAACCTCCCCGATGTGATGGGGATTGAACTGCAGCTGGACGGCGAACATTTTTCGCTACTGGCAGGTGAGCTTCTTTGCTGGGAGCGTGAGTTAGCGTTCTCTAACGGCGAGCTACGCCGCAGCCTGGTCTGGCGTTCAACCAGGGGAAAACGTTTTCGCATCGACAGCCGCCGCTTTGTCTCGCTGGATCAGCTGCCATTGGTGGCGCTGCAATTTTCCGTCACTCCCCTGGACGGTGCTGCGCGCATCAGCTTCTCGACGGGAATCGACGCGACGCAAACCAACAGCGGTCGACAGCATCTGGATGAAATCTCTGTTCAGGTGTTTGATCAGCATTTCATGCAAGGCGTATATGAAACTCAGGATCGCTCGACTGACGTCGTGATCTCCGCGAGCTGTCAGCTGGATACGCCGAGTGAAAACTGTTTTACCGCCAAAAACCGGCGTCTGAACTGCCACCATGCGCTGGAGGCAGAAGAGGGGCAGAAAGTTACGCTGGAGAAAATCGTCTGGATAACCCATCGCCACGATAAAGCACTTGAGCAGTCTGCCTTTGCACAAAAAGGCCTGGCCGAGCTAAAACGCTGCGCGGAGCAGGGCTACGACGCATTGCTGGAACAGTCTGCACTTGCCTGGGACACGCACTGGCAAGCCAGCCGCGTTAGCGTGCAGTCCGACGATCCTCAGGATCAGCTCGCCCTCGACTATGCGGTCTGGCATTTGACGACCATGACGCCTGCGCACAACGAGCGTTGCAGTATCGCGGCGAAAGGGCTGACCGGCGAAGGCTATAAAGGCCACATTTTCTGGGACACTGAGATCTTCCTGTTACCGTTCCACCTCTTTACGCGGCCGCAAACGGCCCGCAGCTTGCTGCGTTATCGCTGGCTGAACCTTGCCGGAGCCCGTGAGAAAGCACAGCGCAACGGCTGGGCGGGAGCGCTGTTTCCGTGGGAGAGCGCAGACAGCGGACAGGAGGAAACGCCTGAATTCGCGGCCATCAATATTCGCACCGGCCTGCGGCAAAAAGTGGCGTCGGCGCTGGCGGAGCACCATATCGTCGCCGATATCGCCTGGGCCGTCGTGGCCTACTGGCAAGCGACGCGCGACAGCGACTTCATGCGCAGTGAGGGGCTGGCGCTGCTCATGGAAACCGCGTCGTTCTGGATCTCGCGGGCCACAGACGTGAATGGCCGGCTTGAGATCCATGACGTTATCGGCCCGGACGAGTATACCGAGCATGTGAACAACAATGCCTTTACCAACTATATGGCCTGGCAAAACGTCCATGATGCCCTGACGCTGATGGAGCAATTTAATCGGCAGGACGATGCATTTATAGAAGCGGCGCAGAAATTCCTGGCACGGCTGTGGCTGCCTTCCGCTGATGCGCAGGGGGTTATCCAGCAGGATGACACCTTTATGGCGAAACCTGCGATTGATCTACGCCGTTACAAGGCGCAGGCCGGTAAGCAAACCATTCTGCTGGACTACTCCCGAGCGGAGGTCAATGAAATGCAGATCCTCAAGCAGGCGGACGTGGTGATGCTCAACTATCTGTTGCCAGATAAGTTCGACCGCAAGCAATGTGCGGCGAACCTGGCCTTCTATGAGCCGCGCACGATCCATGACTCCTCATTGAGTCAGTCGATTCATGGCATTGTGGCTGCTCGCTGCGGTGATACTGAGCGCGCCTATGCGTTCTGGCGGGCGGGTGCGGCGATTGATTTGGGTGACGATCCTCACAGTTGCGACGATGGGATCCACGCCGCCGCAACGGGGGCAATCTGGTCGGGTGTCGTTCAGGGCTTTGCAGGGATGCAGATTATTGATGGCGAACTGCATCTGACGCCGCAACTGCCGACACACTGGCAGCGACTGCAATTCTCTCTTCAGTGGCGCGGTGCACGCCTTGATATTCTGGTTGAGGGCGCATCAGTGACGCTCCGTTCCAGCGCACCGATTGCAGTGACGCTTTGGGGGAAAACACACCACCTTTTAGCCCTTGAAACGCGCACTGTTGATTTATCTGAATTTGGGACCGCTACCACGGAGGGCGGCAACAATGTTTAAGGCGGTGATTTTCGATTTAGACGGGGTGATTACCGACACGGCGCATCTGCATTTTCTGGCCTGGCAGAGCGTGGCGTCAGAGATAGGTATCCCGATTGACGAGGCGTTCAATGCCGGGCTGAAGGGCATTAGCCGGATGGACTCACTCGCCCGTATTTTGCGCCACGGTGGAATGGAAGAGACGTTCAGTCAGAAAGAGCGCGAGCAACTGGCGCAGGCCAAAAATGCGCTGTACATCGAATCGCTTAAGGGGTTAACCCGCGATTCACTTCTGCCGGGTATTGCGCAGCTACTGGCGGAAATCCGTGCGAACAAGGTGCGCATCGGGCTGGCTTCAGTCTCCCTTAACGCGCCCACGATCCTCCAGGCACTGGGTATCGCCAACGCTTTCGATTTTTGCGCCGACGCATCGCGCATTCAGCTCTCGAAACCGCATCCTGACATTTTCCTGGCGGCCTGCGCAGGATTAGGCGTCACACCGGAGCAGGCGATTGGGATTGAAGATGCGCAGGCGGGTATTGAGGCGATCAATGCCGCAGGCATGCTGTCGGTTGGGATCGGCGGCGAGTTATCTGGCGCAGATTTAACACTTTCTTCCACGGATGAACTGTCCTGGCCGCGTTTATCCGATTTCTGGCAGGCCATGCGCGGCCATAACGGGCATCACTTAAGGGGGCATAATGGCTCAGCTATCGCTTAAACATATTCAAAAAATCTACGACAACCAGGTTCATGTGGTGAAGGATTTTAGCCTCGAAATCGCAGATAAAGAGTTTATCGTCTTTGTCGGTCCGTCGGGCTGTGGCAAATCGACAACATTGCGCATGATTGCCGGGCTGGAGGAGATCAGCGCGGGTGAGCTGTTTATCGACGGGGTGCGGATGAACGACGTTCCGGCCAAATCGCGCGATATCGCAATGGTGTTCCAGAACTACGCCCTGTATCCGCATATGACCGTCTACGACAACATGGCGTTTGGTCTGAAGATGCAAAAAATAGCGCCAGCGGTCATTGAGGAAAGGGTCAGCTGGGCGGCGCAAATTCTCGGGCTGCGTGATTATTTGAAGCGAAAACCCGGGGCGTTATCCGGTGGCCAGCGCCAGCGTGTGGCACTCGGAAGGGCGATTGTGCGCGAGGCGGGAGTGTTCCTGATGGATGAACCCCTGTCTAACCTCGATGCCAAGCTGCGTGTGCAGATGCGTGCAGAGATCAGCAAGCTGCACCAGAAACTGAACACCACCATGATTTACGTGACTCACGATCAAACGGAAGCCATGACCATGGCGACGAGAATTGTGATTCTCAAGGACGGTTATATTCAGCAGGTGGGCGCACCGAAGCAGGTCTATAACGAACCGGCCAATATGTTTGTTGCTGGTTTTATCGGATCACCGGCCATGAATTTTATTCGCGGGGCAATTGATGGCCGTTATTTCGTCACTGAAACGCTGCGTCTTGAGATCCCCGAAACGAAACTCGCTGTGCTGAATGCGATGGGATATCAGCGCAAGGCGGTGGTCTTTGGCATCCGGCCCGAAGACATTCTCACGTCATCAGGCATCCCCATGGATATCACAGCCAAAGTCAGCGTGGCAGAACTCACCGGAGCAGAGTTTATGCTCTACGCCACAGTGGGGGGGCATGAGCTGGTTCTGCGCGCCGGCGCGGCCAACGATTACCGTGCCGGGGATAACCTGGCTATTCAATTTGAAATGGATAAATGTCACTTCTTCGACGCTGATAGCGAAATAGCGCTGAGATAAAAGATTTCGTTGCCGGGAATTTTCTTTCCGGCTTTTTTAGTAGTTATTTTATAAAGGAATATACAAATGAGTACTCTACACAGAAGTGCTGCGCTTTTATTATGCGCAGGGGTAACGTGCGCCCAGGCGGCTGACAATCAAGAAAAATGGCATTTTAATATAGGTGCTATGTATGAGATTGAAAACGTCGAAGGGCAGGGCGAAGATAAAGATGGATTATATGAACCTTCCGTCTGGTTTAATGCCACCTGGGACGCATGGACTATTTCACTGGCCATGTATCAGGAAGGTCCGGTGGATTACAGCAGCATGACACGCGGGACCTATTTTGATCGCCCGGAATTTGAGCTGCGCTATCGTATTATCGGCAGCGACGATTTCACCCTCGGTTTGACCGGTGGCTTCCGCAATTATGGCTACCATTTTAAAGATGAACACGGCGCGAAAGACGGCACCGCCAATATGCAGCGCTATAAAATTCAGCCAGACTGGGATCTGAAACTTAGCGATGACTGGCGTTTTAGCGGCTGGTTTGCGATGTATCAGTTTGCCAACGATCTTGAAAAAACCGGTTATTCCGACAGTCGTGTCGAAACCGAAACCGGATTTACCTGGACCATCAACGAAACCTTTTCGGCTAAAGCGAACTACTATTTAGAGCGCGGGTTTAATATGGACGGCGGCCGGAATAACGGTGAATTCTCGACGCAGGAAATTCGAGCTTATTTACCGATTTCGTTAGGGAACACCACGCTGACGCCGTATACCCGAATTGGTCTGGATCGCTGGTCGAACTGGGACTGGCGGGACGATCCAGACCGCGAAGGGCATGATTTTAACCGCCTGGGTATGCTCTACGCGTACGATTTTATGAATGGATTATCCATGACGCTGGAATACGCGTACGAATGGGAAAATCACGACGAAGGCAAAAACGACCGCTTCCACTATGCGGGCGTCGGCGTGAACTACGCATTCTGACGGGGTGACTGCCAGGGGCTTTGACGCCCCTGGATTCAGCGAAGAGAGGGCGTTTCAGAGAGTGCCGTGTCGACAATGACCTGGCGTGGTGCCTCTTTTCCGGCGATACGTTTGAACAGGACATCGCAACTCTTTTCGCCCAACTGGCGGGTAGGGATTTCGAAGCCAGCCGGTGCAGGGGTCAATATCAACGACAGCAACGGATCCGTATAACCGGCGATCGCCAGCTGTTCCGGGATCATCAGGTTTAATTCCTCCGCTGCGCGATACAGAGCGAGAAGTTTCATACTGTCCGTGGCGAAAACGGCACGCGGTGGCTGTGCTGAGGAGAGTAATTGACAGGCCGCGTCCAGCGCACTTTCGTGGGTATATCCGCCGTCGACAACCCAGTCAGCATTAAAGACAATGTTGTGTTTCTCCAGGCTGGCTTTATAACCCGCGAGACGGTCGATTGAGACGTGGTAATCAACGGGCGCATGCAGACAGGCGATTTTACGGTGGCCATTGCGAATAAACGTATCGGTTAACGTCATGCTGCCGTGGAAATTATCCGTATCGACTGAATAGATATTCTGGAAATCGCCTTCGACTTTACCAATTACCACGACGGGAATGCCATAGGTATCAAGCCGTGGGAAAAAAGATTCATTGGCCGGGGAACTGAGCATAATAATTCCCTTAACCATTTTTTGCTTAATTTTATTTTCGCATTTCTGCAAATCATCTTCGCTACTTTTCGACGTTTGAAGAATAACGTCAAAACCTTCCTCTTCGGCTTTTTCCGTAATGGTATGTAAAACGTCAGAGAAAAAAGGATTACCGGCTGTGGTCTTGGCTGAGCGTGTGGAAATAACCATGATCGCGTCAAAACCTGAAGAGGTCAGGGCACGGGCCAGCTTGTTGGGTTGATAATTTAATTCATCAATCGCTTTTTGCACTTTTTCAAGTGCTTCCGGGGAGATATTTGTTTGCTTGTTTAGAACCCTGGACACGGTTGATTTTGATACGCCAGCAACACGTGCAATATCATAAATGGTGGGTGACATACACCTTACAACTCCATGATAGCGGTAGTGGGATTATATTACGGGAGAAAAAACGGGAATGACAGTGACAATGAATTGAAAATCAACGATCTGCCCCAATTTATTGTATTCTGAAGCTGATATCAGCGGTCTTCGGGGCAAAACAGGATGGCGATGAAGCGACTTAAAAACGAATTCAACTCACTGGTTAACCGTGGCGTAGACCGCCATTTGCGTCTGGCGGTGACGGGACTTAGCCGCAGCGGCAAAACCGCATTTATCACCGCGATGGTCAACCAGCTTCTCAATTTACACGCCGGGGCGCGACTGCCGCTGCTGAGTGCCGCGCGCGAAGAGCGCCTGCTCGGCGTGAAGCGTGTACCGCAGCGCGACTTTGGCATCCCGCGTTTTACTTATGATGAAGGGCTGGCACAGCTGTACGGCACGCCGCCCGCCTGGCCGACGCCGACGCGCGGGGTGAGCGAAATCCGTCTCGCGCTGCGCTTTCGTTCTAACGAATCCGTATTACGCCATTTTAAAGACACATCCACGCTCTATCTGGAAATTGTCGATTATCCCGGTGAATGGTTGCTCGATTTGCCGATGCTGGCCCAGGACTACCTGAGCTGGTCGCGGCAAATGACCGGACTGCTGCAGGGGCAGCGCGCGGAGTGGTCGGCAAAATGGCGTGAGCTGTGCGCCGGGTTAGACCCGCTGGCTCCGGCCGACGAGAACCGTCTGGCGGCAATTGCGCAGGCCTGGACCGATTATCTCCATCAATGTAAACAGCAGGGGCTACATTTTATCCAGCCTGGGCGATTTGTCCTGCCGGGCGAAATGGCGGGCGCGCCTGCGCTACAGTTCTTCCCGTGGCCAGATGTCGATAGCTGGGGTGAATCAAAACTGGCGATGGCGGATAAACACACCAACGTCGGAATGCTCCGCGATCGCTTTAACTACTACTGCGAGAAGGTGGTGAAGGGGTTCTACAAAAATCACTTCCTGCGCTTCGATCGCCAGATTGTGCTGGTGGATTGTCTGCAGCCCTTGAACAGCGGGCCGCAGGCTTTCAACGATATGCGCCTCGCCCTCACGCAGCTGATGCAAAGTTTCCATTACGGACAGCGCACTCTGTTCCGCCGCCTGTTTTCACCGGTGATCGACAAACTGCTGTTTGCGGCGACCAAAGCCGATCATGTCACGGTCGATCAGCACGCGAATATGGTATCGCTGCTGCAACAGCTGGTGCAGGACGCCTGGCAAAATGCGGCGTTTGAAGGGATTAGCATGGACTGTCTGGGGCTGGCCGCGGTGCAGGCGACGCAGAGCGGGCTGATTGATGTCAACGGTGAGAAAATTCCGGCCCTGCGCGGTAATCGTCTGAGCGACGGAGAGCCGCTGACGGTCTATCCTGGCGAAGTGCCCGCCCGTCTGCCGGGGCAGGCGTTCTGGGAAAAGCAGGGTTTTCAGTTTGAAGCGTTTCGCCCTCAGGCGATGAACGTCGATCAGCCGTTACCGCATATTCGCCTGGATGCGGCGCTGGAGTTTTTAATAGGAGATAAACTGCGATGAGTGAACCCTTAAAGCCACGCATCGATTTTACCGGCACGCTTGAGCAGGCGCGCGACGAAGCCTTTAAATCTGCCCAGGCTTTCAGTGGCCCGGAGGCCGAGAAATTCGCGCCTGTCGTCGCTGACGAACTGCTGTCGGACGAAGGGCCGGCCGAAGCGGTTGTTGAGGCCGCCCTGCGGCCTAAACGCAGCCTGTGGCGCAAAATGGTTACCGCCGGTTTGACGCTCTTTGGTGTGAGCGTGGTCGGTCAGGGCGTGCAGTGGACGATGAATGCCTGGCAAACCCAGGACTGGGTGGCCCTTGGGGGCTGCGCGGCCGGTGCGCTTATCGTCGGGGCGGGCGTTGGGTCGATTGCGACCGAGTGGCGTCGTCTGTGGCGACTGCGCCAGCGCGCCCATGAGCGCGACGAAGCGCGCGATCTGTTGCACAGTCATGCCACCGGAAAAGGGCGCGCATTCTGTGAAAAACTGGCGAGCCAGGCCGGGATTGACCAGTCCCATCCGGCTCTGCAGCGCTGGTACGCGGCGATCCATGAAACGCAAAACGACCGTGAAATCGTGAGTCTCTACGCGAGTATCGTTCAGCCCGTGCTTGATTCTCAGGCTCGGCGTGAGATTAGCCGCTCGGCGGCGGAGTCTACGCTGATGATTGCTGTCAGCCCGCTGGCGCTGGTGGATATGGCCTTTATCGCGTGGCGAAATCTGCGGCTTATCAACCGCATTGCCACGCTGTATGGCATTGAACTGGGCTATTACAGCCGTCTACGCCTTTTCCGCCTGGTTCTGCTGAACATGGCCTTTGCCGGTGCCAGTGAACTGGTCCGTGAAGTGGGGATGGACTGGATGTCTCAGGATCTTGCCGCACGACTGTCTACCCGCGCAGCACAGGGGATCGGTGCGGGTCTGTTAACCGCGCGTCTGGGGATCAAAGCCATGGAATTATGCCGCCCCCTGCCATGGATGAATGACGATAAACCGCGTCTCGGGGATTTCCGTCGTGAACTGATTGGCCAGTTGAAAGAGACATTGAGCAAAAAACCGCAGTAAACGCTGAAGAATTCACCTCGCTGTCAATATTTGTTGACAGCGAGCTTCCAGCCAGACGATATCTGACATATCATTTTAAGGTTACTGGCTAAAGAGTGAATTTCCCATGCGTCTGGAAGTGTTCTGTCAGGACCGTATCGGCCTGACCCGCGAATTACTCGATCTCCTTGTTTTGCGTGACATTGATTTGCGCGGCATCGATATCGACCCTATCGGGCGAATTTATCTCAATTTTGCCGAAATCGAATTTAATACCTTCAGCAGCCTGATGGCGGAAATCCGCCGTATCGCTGGCGTTACGGATGTGCGTACCGTGCCGTGGATGCCGTCAGAGCGCGAGCATCTGGCGTTAAGTGCGCTGCTCGAAGCGATGCCTGAACCGTTTTTATCCCTCGATCTGAAAGGCAAAGTGGAGCGCACCAACCAGGCGAGCTGCCAGCTGTTCGGCCAGAGTCAGGAAAAACTGAGCAACCATCACGCGGCGCAGCTGATCGCCGGTTTCAATTTCCAGCGCTGGCTCGACAGCAATCCGCAGGGCACGCACAGCGAACATGTGGTGATCGGCGGCCAGAACTTCCTGATGGAGATCACTCCGGTGCATCTGCGCGGTGAGAATGACGTCAGCGTGCTGACAGGCGCGGTAATCATGTTGCGCTCGACCATCCGTATGGGACGCCAGCTGCAGAATCTCTCCAACCAGGATGTCGGCGCCTTCAGCCAGATTATTGCCGTTAGCCCGAAAATGAAGCATGTGGTGGATCAGGCGCGTAAGCTTGCGAATCTCACTGCGCCGCTGCTGATCACCGGCGAAACGGGAACCGGCAAGGATTTACTGGCACATGCGGTTCATACCGCCAGCCCACGCGCGGCAAAACCCTATCTGGCCCTGAACTGCGCGTCTATCCCGGAAGATGCCGTTGAGAGCGAGTTGTTCGGCCACGCGCCGGAAGGCAAAAAAGGCTTCTTCGAGCAGGCCAACGGCGGCTCGGTCTTGCTGGATGAGATTGGCGAGATGTCGCCGCGGATGCAGGCTAAACTGCTGCGCTTCCTCAACGATGGCACTTTCCGCCGCGTCGGGGAAGATCACGAGGTTCATGTCGATGTGCGCGTCATTTGCGCGACGCAGAAAAACCTCGTCGAACTGGTGCAAAAGGGCGTATTCCGGGAAGATCTCTATTATCGACTCAACGTACTGACCCTGAATATTCCGCCGCTGCGCGACTGTCCGCAGGACATTATGCCGCTGACCGAACTGTTCGTGGCGCGCTTCGCCGACGAGCAGGGCGTGCCGCGTCCGAAGCTCTCGGCGGATTTGGGTTCGATGCTGACGCGCTACGGCTGGCCGGGCAACATCCGCCAGCTGAAAAACGCCGTCTACCGTGCGCTCACGCAGCTGGAAGGCTACGAGCTGCGCTCGCAGGACATTCTGTTGCCGGATTACGATGCGGGAACCGTGTCGGTTGGTGAAGAGGCGATGGAAGGCTCGCTGGATGACATCACCAGCCGTTTTGAGCGTTCTGTGCTGACCCAACTTTATCGCAACTATCCGAGCACCCGTAAACTGGCGAAACGCCTGGGCGTGTCGCACACGGCCATCGCCAATAAATTGCGTGAGTACGGTCTGAATCAGAAGAAAGCGGACGACCAGAACTGAGAAATCCCGCGCGGGCGGGGTTTTTGCTATCCAAACATTAAGGCTTAACGTATGAGCAATGAAATACCATTAAAGTTTTATGACATCGCGGATGAATATTCAAAGGAATCCGCAAAGCCCGTCAGCGAAGCAGAGCGCGACGCGGTGGCCTATTATTTCCAGTCGCTGATTACGCGTTTAATGAATAACGAGGAGATCAGCGAAGAGGCGCAGAGTGAGATGGCTCGGGAAGCCGGTATCGATGAAACGCGGATCGATGAGATCGCAGAGTTTTTGAATACGTGGTGATGATCGCGTTCTGATATCGCCGTATTGAGTGCGATGTTCGCATGCTGCGCGACGCTGGCGTCGGACATCCGCATTTCGCTCAGGGGAGTCATCTCAATGAGCGAGATGCGGCTCAGAAAGATTTACATCCTCCTCAGATTTTATAACTCACGCCTTGCAAAACCGAATCCTGTTACCAAACGGATCATACCCTTCCAGAATTTTCCCCCACGCCTGCTCCACAATTAAGTTCATCCCGCAACCGTTCGATAGTGTGCACAGGGACAAAGAGTGTCGTTGCTGGGCAGACGTCAGATAAAAGAAAGCCCCGCATCAGCGAGGCTTTGAATATCTGAGCGCTGAGCGATGTTATTACGCTTTCAGCACATCCAGCGCAGCGGTGTAGTCTGGCTCGTTGGTGATTTCGTTGACCAGCTCGCTGAAGATCACGGTGTCGTTTTCGTCGATCACCAGGACTGCACGGGCAGCCAGACCTTTCAGTGGGCCTTCTGCGATGCCTACGCCGTAGTTTTCGAGGAAATCAGGGCTACGCAGGGTAGAAAGCGTGATAACGTTGCTCAGACCTTCTGCGCCACAGAAACGGGACTGGGCAAACGGCAGATCCGCGGAAACGCACAGCACCACGGTGTTATCGACTTCGGTCGCCAGCTGGTTGAATTTACGCACGGACGCAGCGCAAACGCCGGTGTCGATGCTTGGGAAAATGTTCAGGACTTTGCGTTTACCGGCGAACTGACCCAGTGTTACGTCAGACAAATCTTTTGCCACGAGGGTAAAAGCCTGTGCTTTGCTGCCTGCCTGCGGAATGGAACCTGCAACAGAAACCGGGTTGCCCTGGAAATGAACGAGTTGTGACATAGATATCTTCCTGTTTACATATAGTTAACGTCGCGGCTAGTGTATGACAACAGCGGATAACACGGCAAACCTATTTTTCCCTACAGGAGTGAGTGATGAGAACCGTCAAGGTCTATGAAGAAGCGTGGCCACTGCATACCCCGTTTGTGATCTCTCGCGGGAGCCGTAGCGAAGCCAGCGTAGTCGTCGTTGAGATTGAAGATGACGGTGTGAAGGGCGCGGGCGAATGCACACCTTATCCTCGCTACGGCGAGAGTCTCGCGTCGGTGATGGCGCAGATCATGACTATCGTTCCTGAACTGGAAAAGGGGCTGACACGCGAAGCGCTGCAACAGGCGCTACCGGCGGGTGCGGCGCGTAATGCGGTCGACTGTGCTCTGTGGTCGCTGGAGGCGCATCGGCAGAATCATACGATTAGCGACTCGCTTGGCGTGGTGCTGCCACAGACCATTGTGACGGCGCAAACGGTGGTAATTGGCGAGCCTGCGCAGATGGCGTCAAGTGCTAAAGCGCTGTATGAGGCCGGGGCGCGGTTGTTGAAAGTGAAGCTTGACGATCATTTGATTAGCGAGCGGATGGTGGCAATCCGCAGCGCGGTTCCTGATGCGACCCTCATTGTCGACGCCAACGAATCCTGGAAGAGTGAAGGGCTGGCCGCGCGCTGTCAGCTGCTGGCTGATTTGGGCGTGGCGATGCTGGAGCAGCCGCTGCCGTCGGCACAAGACGCCGCGCTGGAAAACTTTATCCACCCGTTGCCTATCTGCGCCGATGAGAGCTGCCATACGCGTGACAGCCTGGCCGGGCTGAAAGGGCGCTACGAGATGGTGAATATTAAACTTGATAAGACGGGTGGATTAACCGAAGCGCTGGCGTTGGCGAAACAGGCGCGGGCTGAAGGGTTCGCGCTGATGCTTGGCTGTATGCTCTGCACTTCAAGAGCCATCAGCGCCGCACTGCCGCTGACAGAGCAGGTGAGCTACGCCGATCTTGATGGGCCAACCTGGCTCGCCGTGGATGTCTCACCTGCGCTGAATTTTACTACCGGGACCCTTCACCTCTGAGATTGCCAGCGCAGCAGGCCGGTCATCGCTTTCAGGTATTTCTCGCTCGCTTCATCAGAGGAGACGGGCGGGAACTCGGCGGTAATGCAGTGCAGGCCGAGGTCTGCGCACCAGCTGCCAAACGAGCCTGGCGTTTCGTATCCGACGCTGGTGACCAGCGGCAGCGCGAAGGCGTCGGCCAGCCACTCGCCTAACCCCGTGTGGCGTGGATCTTCGATGCAGGCCAGCGGATCGTGAAACGACACCACCCACGCCGGTTGAAGATGATGAATGAGCTGGCACAGCCCCTGGGTTTCAGGCTCTGAGCCGGGTTTTTCACCGGTGAGGAGCACCACGTCACGCTCATCCGCCGCGCTGTTCCAGCGATAAACCGTCTCTCCCGCTCGCCAGTTGGCCGCCGGGAAATTGCGGTTCAGATCGACACCGCGCGCGTTGGCCCGCAGCCCTAACTGGCACCCGTCCGGATTCACCGTTAACACCACGTGATGACGACGCAGATCGGGCGCCAGCGTACGCAGCGCGCAGGAGAGGGTGACGATGGAGGAGTTCTCATCCCCGTGCGTCCCGGCGATGATAAGCCCGCTGTGGCGGTCGGCCTGCGGGGCAGGAAACCAGATCAGCGGGGCACCCAGAAATGAGCGGCCATAATGTTCCGTTCCGGGCGGGAAAGCGCCACGTTCCGTTCTTGGGCGGGTAAGTGACATATGAAATCCTGATAGCGAGTTCTTTATAGCCAGTGTTGTGTAAAACACGCGCTTAATCAAATAGTTTCACGGGTCGGAGAAACTGATCCGATCTCAACTTTCCGCGCGAAGGTGTTTGCATTTCTCTGTTCTGAAACAAATAATTACGCATCTGCTTGTCACCCATCATTCCAAAGGGGATCTCATGAAGCATCCTGTTTCGCTGCTCTGTACTGCGCTGTGGCTGTGTGGACTCACTTCTGTTTCTTATGCAGCTGATATTCCTCAGGGAACGAAGCTGGCGGAAAAACAGGAACTGGTCCGCCATATCAAGGACGAACCCGCCTCGCTCGATCCGGCGAAAGCCGTCGGCTTACCGGAAATTCAGGTGATCCGCGATCTGTTCGAAGGGCTGGTGAATCAGAATGAAAAGGGCGAACTCGTCCCCGGTGTCGCGACGAAGTGGCAGAGCAATGACAACCGTATCTGGACATTTACCTTACGCGACAACGCGAAGTGGTCAGACGGTACGCCGGTAACGGCGCAAGATTTTGTCTACAGCTGGCAGCGCCTGGTGGACCCGAAAACGACGTCGCCATTCGCCTGGTTTGCGGCGCTGGCGGGGATCACTAATGCCCAGAGCATTATCGACGGCAAAGCCCAGCCTAATACGCTCGGTATCACCGCCGTGGACGCCAAAACCCTTCGCGTACAGCTCGATAAACCGCTGCCCTGGTTCGCTAATCTGACCGCCAGCTTTGCTTTTTATCCGGTGCAGAAAGCCAACGTTGAGAGCGGGAAAGAGTGGACTCGCCCAGGCGCACTGGTTGGCAACGGTGCCTATGTTCTGAAAGATCGCGTGGTGAATGAGAAGCTGGTGGTTGAGCCGAATACGTCCTACTGGGACAACGCCCAGACGGTACTGAAAAAAGTGACTTTTATTCCGATCAACCAGGAGTCATCGGCCACTAAACGCTATCTGGCGGGGGATATTGATATCACCGAATCCTTCCCAAAAAATCTCTATCAGAAGCTGCTCAAAGATATTCCGGGGCAGGTTTATACGCCGCCGCAACTGGGCACCTATTATTACGCGTTTAACACTCAGAAAGGGCCAACGGCCGATCAGCGTGTGCGACTGGCACTGAGCATGACCATCGATCGTCGGATTATGGCGGAGAAAGTGCTCGGAACGGGCGAGAAACCGGCGTGGCACTTTACGCCGGATGTGACCGCTGGCTTTACGCCAGAAAAGTCACCGTTCGAGCAGATGTCGCAGGCAGAGCTGAATGCGCAGGCCAAAATGCTGTTACAGGCTGCCGGATACGGCCCGCAGCGACCGCTGAAACTGACGCTGCTCTATAACACTTCAGAAAACCATCAGAAAATCGCGATTGCGGTGGCGTCGATGTGGAAGAAAAACCTCGGCGTGGATGTGAAGCTGCAGAATCAGGAGTGGAAAACCTATATTGATAGCCGCAACACCGGTAACTTCGACGTGATCCGCGCCTCCTGGGTGGGGGATTACAATGAGCCGTCCACTTTCCTGTCACTGTTAACATCCACACACAGCGGCAATATTTCGCGCTTCAGCGATCCGGCGTACGACAAGATTATCAACCAGGCGACGCTGGAAACGACGGCCAAAGCGCGCAATGCGGATTACAACGCGGCTGAGAAAATCCTTGCCGAAAAAGCCCCGATCGCGCCGATTTATCAATATACCAACGGTCGCCTGATTAAGCCGTGGGTGAAAGGGTATCCGATAAATAACGCGGAAGATGTGGCGTATAGCCGGACGATGTATATCGAGAAGCATTAATATGAATAACAAGGCCCGTCTGAGAACGGGCCTTTTTTTGATTCGTCAGTCAGGGCGCGTCAATCGCCGGGTAGAGGCTGCTTTCCAGATACCCCACCATGTGCCACATCTCACCGCTAAAAATAAACCATAAGCCAAATATAATAACGCTGAGAATAATTAGGATGAGTATGACTTCTGTTTTCCCCATAGCAAAAGTGACCCACCTGACCGCTGTTAATTCGAGGGGGGCATTGTAGCGGGGCTTTAATCAATACTCCAGTTTTCAGGCGGCGAGCACTTTATTGCGGCCATTGTTTTTGGCGCGGTATAAGGCGTCGTCTACGCGTTTTAACAGATCGTCGATGCTCTCGTCCGGATTATGTCGCGCGACGCCAATACTCACGGTAAAGCGGGGCAGGCCGGGGATGACAATGCGCGCCACTTCGGCACGAATGGTTTCGGCCACCTGCATCGCAGCCTCGAGCGTGGTACGCGGCAGCAGGATCACAAACTCTTCGCCGCCCCAGCGGAACACAAAATCATCTTTACGGCTGCAGGCTTCGAGCATGCGCGACAGGGAAATCAGCACCTCGTCGCCCCTGGAATGGCCGAATACGTCATTGATATTCTTGAAATGATCCATGTCGACCAGTAACAGGCTGAACTGCTGCTGGGCGGGCAAATGGGACGGATGAGTCTGTTCAGTGATGAGATAAAACTGTCGACGATTTAGCAGGCCGGTCATGGAGTCCCGCAGGGCGGCGTGCTCCAGCTCGTGCTCAAGCCTTTTTTGCTCGGTGATATCGTGAACGATGCACAGCATGAGCTTGTCGCCGTAAATCTCAATCGGACCCGCGTACGTTTGCACGTGGCGGGTAGATCCATCGGCCAGCCGGTGGACAAAATTAAGGGGTTTATGCCCGCCGGGAAGACGGGCGATCTCCGTCATAATCGGCAGGATATCGCGCCCCAGGGTGTTAATTTCCCATGTGTGTTTTGTGCACATGTCATCGTGGCCGTAACCGTAAAAATTGAGGGCCGCCAGATTCGCGTCGACAATCTGCCCGTCACGCGCGGTATCTATGAGCAGCATGGGTGCGCTGTTTGTCTGGAAAAAGCGGGCGTAGAAACCCTGTTTTTTACGCTGGTAGTTGGCAGAGCGGCTCGCTTTCAGGCCGGAGGGGGCCTGGGAAATCAGCCCTTCAAACACAATGATTTCACCCGCACTTTCATGCTCGGTGAGGGACAGGCGACAGCTCAGCGTGGTTTCCTGATCATTGCGCCAGACGGTCCAGATTTCGACAATTTCCAGCTCGGATTTGAGATCAGGAACGTACATTGCCAGCTGCTGCTGTGCACTGGCGGAATAAGCGCCCTGACGCATGTCATTCAGCGTTTTATTACGCATCATGTCGCTCGCCGCACTATTGGCGAAAATAACCTGCTCAGAGACGGGTGAGACTAACCAAACCGGTGTTTTGACGAAATTCAGCGCATCAAAGCTGTGTGGCAACATAGAGTCTTCCCAGTCATCGGCAGCCAACGCTCATGAAATTTGCAGTATCACGGTTATACACACGTGGGCATATTTCAAAACATACTCCACTTCATCACATCAGGCATGATTTTTTTGTGAATGAAGTGGGGGTTCTATTTGATTTTTACCAATTGGAATAATTTGTTTGTCAGATTTATTCTGTAATACCAGCCACGGCACCTGTTCTGCAGGAAGCGGGCGGGAAAAATAATAGCCCTGCAAATAATCACATCCCAGATTTGCCAGCATTTGCTGCTGCTGTTGGGTTTCAATACCTTCGGCGACCACCACCATATCCATGGTCCGGGCAACGTGAATAATGGTTTCGACAATCTTTTTGCTTTTATCGTTTTCCCGCATGCTATCAATAAAACTTTTATCTATTTTAAGTTCTTTGGCGGGAAGCACATTCAGCATCAGCAGGTTAGAGTATCCGGTCCCAAAGTCGTCGATGGAAACGGTAAAACCGGCGTGGTTAAACATATCTAATAATTCAATACTGCGTTCCAGGTTTTTCAGGGCCGTGCTTTCGGTGACTTCGAGGATCAGTCGTGAAGGTTCGAGATTGTATTTCTGCATGGTGCCGGAAATCACCTCGAATATATCCTGTTGCTCAAACTGAATAGGGGACAAATTAAACGACAGCGTCCACTGGCTGAATCCCTGTTCCGTCCAGAAGCGCAGTTGTCTGCAGGCCTGATCAATGGCCCACACCCCCACCGGAATGATTAAGCCTGTTTTTTCCAGCGATGGCAGGAATACGTTCGGCAGCAGCACACCCTGTTCAGGATGGTGCCAGCGCAACAAAGCTTCAAAGCCGTGAATCTCATTCACTGCGGCGTGGTAGGTGGGCTGATACCAAAGGTCAAACTGCTCGCGCTCCAGCGCCTGGGTGAGATCCTGTAGGAAAGACGGCTCTGCTGAGATGCTTTTCGACATCTCCGGGCGATAAATCGCCCAGCCGTTGCGCCCTTCCTGTTTAATGTGATGCATCGCGGCATCGGCTTTAAATTTCAGTTCGTGGAGGGTTTCACCGTGCTGAGGATAGAGGCTCACGCCAAGGCTTAAGGTGATATTCAGCGCGTGGCCGCCAATGGCGAAAGGGCGGCGAATATCGTCGAGCAGGGTCGTGGAGAGTTCGATAATTTTCTCGTCATCGCAGTCGGGCAGCAGCAGGATAAACTCATCGCCGCCGAGCCTGGCGAGACTCATTCCCGGCGTCAGTCGGGCGGTAATGCGCTGCGCGACGCTTACCAGCAGCTCATCGCCAACCTGATGCCCCCAGGCGTCGTTCACCAGTTTGAAATGGTCGATATCCAGAAACATTACCGCAAACAGTTTTTTATTCAGCAGTGAACCGTGCAGGCAATCCTGCAGGCTGAGATCCATTTGCGTGCGGTTGGCAAGCCCGGTAAGGGCGTCAAAGCGTGCTTTACGCTCCAGTTGGGTGTTGAGCTGGCGCAGGTTTTCCGTCAGGCGATGAGTGCGAAAATGGGAGTCCACCAGCGAGATAATCAGCATGATACCCAGTAGCACGAGCGTGGTAGTGGAGACCCAAATCGACAGCCCTAACTCGCTTACTCCGCCCGGCATCATGTGCGCGGCGTGTTGAAAATTGGCTGCGCTCATTCCCGTGTAATGCATCGCGCAAATGGCAACGCCCATCACCACGGCCGCGGCGACGCGGTTGATAAACACGCCTTTGTGCCGACGGCGCAGGTGAAAGGCAAGCCAGAGGGCGGCACCCGAGGCGACAATGGCGATCGCGACGGAGATCGTCACGAGGGTCATGTTCCAGCGAATGTCATCACTTAGCATCAGCGCCGCCATCCCGGTATAGTGCATGGCCACGACGCCTGCGCTAAGGATCAGCGTGGAAAACAACCAGCAAAAAAAGGAGAGAGAATCACCCGGAACGGCAATATTAATGGCGCTGGTGGCCGCGACAATGGCGATGCCCAGTGAGCCGACGGTAAGCCAGACGTGATAGCTCATGTCGATCGGCATTTTCATCGACAGCATACCGATGAAATGCATTGACCAGATACCTATCCCCAGCGTGACGCCCCCGGCCATGCGCCACCAGAGAGCGGCTTTGCGGCTGGCACCCGATATTTTTCCGGCGCTGTCGAGCGCCACAAATGAAGCGATAAACGCCACCAGGAATGAGATGGCAATGAGAACGGGGTCCCAGGACACATCGAGCATTATGCAATCCCACGCTAAAAAGTCGTTATTGAGTTCATCCGGTGCGTGACTCATCACCGCCGTGGCTTACTCTAACTAATTCCAAGATTAGTTGCTTATCAAAAATCAACAACAAACGCGTTATTTTTACGTGCAGGAACGCATCGAAGATATATTCTCTCATTAATGACTTAAGTAGCGCTACATGATTTTAATCAGCAGTAGCATTCGCTCTTAATAAACGTTGCGTTAATATTTAATCATCTGTTTGCTAACTATTGTTGTCACAAAGAAAATAGGTTTGAAAAGAATAAAACACCCATGATTGAGGCTAAGCTGATTCTACGTGCTGACTTAAGGTAAATTTACGGTATCCGAAGGTGAATAATAAATGCCACTTAAAATGTGGTGGAAAAAGAAAATGCGAATGCTATAACCAATATACCTCCTCCGACTTGTTGTATGGGATCAATTATGCTTAGAAATATTAGCGTAAGAACCTTTATTATATATTTTCTGCTGGTCGTGCTTTTAATCATTGATGGTTTAGTTTGGACTTTATCGGAAAGTACAACGCTTTTTATCGCAGTAAATATTATTAATGTGCTTGCGGTCATGTTGCTGTGGTCCTACATGACAAAATATCTTGTGACGCCGATCAACACCGTGAAAAAAAGTATCGAAGAGGTCACCTCAGGCAATCTTGCCGTTTCTATCCCCGAGTTTGGCAACAACTGTGCAGGGCGTTTAATTCCTGGGATCAACAGCTTATCCAGTAACATCGCCACGCTGGTGCGGGAAATACGCGCCTCGTCGCAAACCGCGATGACCCTCTCAGAACAACTCTCCTCACGCAGCGCGGAATTGTCGGTGAAGACAGAGCAGCAATCCGCTTCACTTATTCAGACCGCCGCCAGCATGGAGCAGATGGCGGCCAGCACCCGTAACAACGCCGATAACACCCGTCTTGCCAGCGAGCGCGCGAACCACGCGACGGTGCAGGCGCGCAAAGGGGGCGAGCTGATGGGGCAGGTGGCAAATAATATGCAGTCGATTACGGAATGCGCGCAGCAAATGACCGAGATCATCTCTCTGATCGACGGCATCGCGTTCCAGACCAATATTCTGGCGCTGAACGCGGCGGTCGAGGCGGCAAGGGCTGGGGATCACGGCAAAGGTTTCTCCGTGGTCGCCGGTGAAGTGCGTAATCTTGCCCATCGCAGTGCAGAAGCGGCGAAAAGTATTAAGTCGCTGATCGACGTGACGAGCAATAACGTGACGCAGGGCGTGACGGTGGTCGCGGAAGCCGAGAAAAATATGCACGAAATCGTTAACGGTTCCGGGCATGTCAGCAAACTGATGGATGAGATTTCGGCGAGTACCTCTGAACAGGAAAAAGGGATTTCGCAAATCACGCAGGCGCTGTCTGAGCTGGAGCGTGTGACGCAAAGCAACGTGGCGATGGTGGATGAACTGTCAGGCTCCTCCGATGTGCTGAAAAACCAGGTGATTGAACTTCAGACGCGCACCCGGAATTTCAGGCTGGAGGGTGGCTCGCAACCTGACTGGCAGGAGAGTGTGCGCCAGGAGCGCAGCGCCTTTCCCCGCCACGCAGAACACTCATACTGACTGACTGACTGATTGACTGGAAAAGCCTGGTTCGCCAGGCTTTATACTTTGTAGCGGTTTCGTCCTGCCTGTTTCGCCTGATACAGCGCTTTGTCCGCCCTCGCTATCAGTTCCCGCGCGGTCACACCGGGTTTCCATAACGCCAGCCCCTGGCTCACCGTCACGCGGTCGCTGACGGGAGAACCCGCGTGAGGAATATTCTGCGCCTGAAGCACCGCCGCAATATTCTGTGCAGCCGACTGTAACGCCTGCGAGTCCGCATCGGGCAGCAGCAAAACAAACTCCTCGCCACCAAAACGCCCGACAATGCCGCTTGAGGTCAGCGCGGCGGATTCCAGCGCCCTGGCGATGGCCATCAGGCACAGGTCGCCTTTTTGATGCCCGTAATAATCGTTGTAAAGTTTAAAGTGATCGACATCGAGCATGATCAGCCCAAAGCTGTTTCCATCCTGCTGATGGCGCAGGATGGCCTGATCCATCTGCGCTTCAAATGACCGACGGTTCGCAATCCCGGTCAGCGGGTCGTTGTTGGCCAGCAGGCCCAGTCGCTGAATCAAATCAGCATTTTCCTGCTCGCGGCGCAGGGCGAGCAGAAACCAGCTGTTGAGAATACGTCGGCCTGATTCAATCAGTCCCGCCAGCAAAATCCACTGCAATCCATTCATGACCGTCAGGCCATTGCGGTAAAAAAGTGAGGTGATAAGAATCGTCAGCCAGACCGGCAGAATAAAGCTCAGCAGGACTTTGGGATCAAAGTAGAGTGAGATCAGCGCGGTAAACAGCAGTAATGCGGCAGAGGGGAAGATGATGCGCAGATCGTTGCTGACGATCAGGACAAAGAAACAGCCCGCCCAGCACAGACTGAGGGCCACCACGGTCCACTTTGCTAACGTACCGAGCCACTGTGCGTTTTGCAGGGGTGCCATCCGCATGATGAATAACACGGCAGCGGAGAGGGTCAGGTCGGCCACCATCATGGTTTCCAGCACTGCCGCAGGGTGGTGGAAAAGGACCTCTGACTCGAAGGCGGAGAAATAGTTACGCCCCAGGATGAAAGAGGAGAACAACATATTTACCCACAGGAACCATGTCACACTGGTTTTAATGGCAATGGTCCGCATTTCTGCAAGACGAACATCGAAGGCCACACAGGGCTTTTTCATCGTCACACTCGTAAAAGATACATTTAAAAACAAAATGGCAGCATTTCTGTAACTCTACTGTTTTGCATCTTTCTGTCCAGTGGTTAGAGTAGGAAAAGGGTTAATTCATGAGCAAATTCAGCGCTATGCTGTCGGTAGATGTTGAATAACCTTTCGGGAAGGCTAGACTGACGATGTTCATGACAAAAAGGGGGAGTCACTGTGGAAGGCATTAAGGGATCGGACGTTAATGTTCCGGATGCGGTATTTGCGTGGCTGCTGGACGGTAAAGGCGGGGCGCGACCCCTTGAAGATGACGATATTATCGACAGCGAGCACCCCTGCTGGTTGCATCTGAACTACACCCATCCGGACAGTGCGCAGTGGCTTTCATCGACGCCGCTGCTGCCAAACAGTGTGCGCGACGCGCTGGCCGGGGAGAGCCTGCGACCGCGCGTCAGCCGTCTCGGGGAGGGCACGCTGATTACGCTGCGCTGCATCAATGGCAGCACCGACGAGCGCCCGGATCAGCTGGTCGCCATGCGTCTTTATATGGATGAACGTCTGATTGTCTCCACCCGGCAGCGCAAAGTGCTGGCGCTGGATGATGTGGTCAACGATCTGAAAGAGGGGACCGGGCCGGTCGACTGCGGCGCGTGGCTGGTCGATGCCTGCGATGCGCTGACGGATCACGCCAGTGAATTTATCGAAGAGCTGCACGACAAAATTATCGATCTCGAAGATAACCTGCTCGATCAGCAAATTCCGCCTCGCGGTTATCTTGCTCTGCTGCGTAAACAGCTCATTGTGATGCGTCGCTACATGACCCCGCAGCGTGATGTCTACGCGCGGCTCGCCAGCGAACGTCTGCCGTGGATGAATGACGATCAGCGACGTCGTATGCAGGATATCGCCGATCGGCTCGGGCGCGGACTGGATGAGATCGACTCCTGTATTGCGCGAACGGCGGTAATGACCGATGAAATCGCAACGGTGATGCAGGAGTCACTTTCGCGCCGGACGTACACCATGTCGCTAATGGCGATGGTCTTTTTACCCAGCACGTTTTTGACCGGGCTGTTCGGTGTGAATCTCGGGGGCATACCGGGCGGGGCATACCGGTTCGGCTTTTCCGCTTTTTGCATCATGTTAGTTGTTTTGATTGGTGGTGTTGCGTGGTGGTTGCATCGCAGTAAATGGCTGTAAATTTACACATTTTCTGGCTTCAAAACGCGTTTTTGTTTGAGCGAAGTCAATAAACGGCTACCCCGTTCGGTGCAGTATTACTCCCGCAGGTGAATGCAACGTCAAGCGATGGGCGTTGCGCTCCATATTGTCTTACTTCCTTTTTTGAATTACTGCATAGCACATATTGATTCGTACGACGCCGACTAAATTAGTCGGCTTTTTTTTGCCTCCAGAATCTCAGCGTCTACCCTAAAAGGGTCACCCCGATAAACTGGAGGGAAACATGAGCTATCTGCTTTCACTGCTTTACACGCAACTGTCGGTACCTGACTCGATACCCATCGATCCGGTTCCTGTCCCCGATCCGATTCCCCGTCCGCAGCCAATGCCCGACCCGCCGCCGGATGAAGAACCGATTAAATTGTCGCATCGGTAGCGCAGATCTGCGAGGATACGCGCCAACTGACTGTGATTTTTTACCTTGAGAGTACATTGTGACCGCTTTTTCTACGCTGAACGTTCTGCCTGCCGCCCAACTCGACAATCTTACCGAGTTGGGATATCTCTCGATGACCCCTGTACAAGCTGCCGCGCTTCCGGCGATTCTGGAAGGACGAGACGTTCGCGTGCAGGCTAAAACGGGCAGTGGAAAAACGGCCGCCTTTGGCCTGGGATTGCTCCAGCAGATTGATGCGGGCCTGTTCCAGACGCAGTCCCTGGTGCTCTGTCCGACGCGCGAGCTGGCGGACCAGGTGGCAGGGGAGTTACGTCGTCTGGCGCGCTTCCTGCCTAACACCAAAATTCTGACCCTCTGCGGTGGCCAGCCGTTCGGTGCGCAGCGCGACTCGCTGCAGCATCCGCCGCACATTATTGTCGCCACGCCTGGCCGTCTGCTCGATCACCTGCAAAAAGGCACCGTTTCGCTGGATGCCCTGCAAACGCTGGTGATGGATGAAGCGGATCGCATGCTGGATATGGGCTTTACCGATGCCATCAATGAAGTGATTCGTTTTGCGCCCGCGACGCGCCAGACGCTGCTGTTTTCCGCGACCTGGCCAGAAGCGATTGCGGCAATCAGCGGACGGGTGCAGAACAACCCGGCTACCATTGAAATCGACGCGGTGGATGCGCTGCCGTCCATCGAGCAGCAGTTCTACGAAACCTCGCAAAACGGCAAGATTCCGCTGCTGCAAAAGCTGCTGAGCAAACATCAGCCGGCCTCCTGCGTGGTGTTCTGTAATACGAAGAAAGATTGCCAGGCCGTCTGTGACGCGCTTGCAGAGGCGGGGCAGAGTGCGCTCGCCCTGCATGGCGATCTGGAACAGCGCGACCGCGATCAGACGCTGGTGCGTTTCGCCAACGGCAGCGCACGCGTGCTGGTGGCAACGGACGTGGCAGCGCGCGGCCTGGACATCAAATCCCTGGAGCTGGTGGTTAACTACGAGCTGGCGTGGGACCCGGAAGTCCACGTACACCGTATTGGTCGTACAGCGCGAGCGGGCAACAGCGGTCTGGCGATCAGCCTGTGCGCACCGGAAGAGGCGCAGCGCGCCAACATTCTGTCTGAAATGCTGCAGCTGAAACTCAACTGGATGCCTGCTTTGGGTAGCGTCAGTATCACGCCACTGGCCGCTGAAATGGCGACTCTGTGCATCGACGGCGGCAAAAAAGCCAAAATGCGTCCTGGAGATGTATTAGGCGCGCTGACCGGGGATATCGGACTCGAGGGTGCGGATATCGGCAAAATTGTGGTGCATCCGGCACATGTCTATGTAGCGGTGCGTCAGAAAGTGGCGAATAAAGCGTGGAAACAGCTGCAGGGCGGGAAGATTAAAGGCAAAACCTGTAAGGTGCGTTTGCTGAAATAAGGCACAAAGAAAAGCGTCTCAGAGAGTCTCTGAGACGCCAGAGTATTACTTCACTTCCAGAACGTTCAGTCGCATTTCATCCAACTGAGACTCATCTTCTTCCGGCTGCCAGCCCGCAGGCTGCATCGGGATCTCTTCGCGGTCGAACGCCAGGTCGCCACCGTTCACCACTTCCGCGCCGTGCTTAATGCCTTTGAAATCGAACAGTTCAGTATCACACAGGTGAGAAGGCACAACGTTTTGCATCGCGCTGAACATGGTCTCAATGCGGCCCGGATAACGTTTATCCCAGTCGCGCAGCATATCGCCAATCACCTGACGCTGCAGGTTCGGCTGGGAGCCGCACAGGTTACAAGGGATGATCGGGTATTCGCGTGCCTGCGCAAAACGTTCGATATCTTTTTCACGACAGTAGGCCAGCGGGCGAATGACGATGTGTTTGCCGTCGTCGCTCATCAGCTTCGGCGGCATCCCTTTCATTTTGCCGCCGTAGAACATGTTCAGGAACAGGGTCTGCAGGATATCGTCACGGTGATGGCCGAGAGCGATTTTCGTCGCGCCCAGCTCGGTGGCGGTGCGATACAGAATACCGCGGCGCAGACGGGAACACAGAGAACAGGTGGTTTTCCCTTCCGGGATTTTTTCTTTCACGATGCCGTAGGTATTCTCTTCGACAATCTTATATTCGACGCCCTGTTGCTCAAGGTATTCCGGCAGGATGTGCTCCGGGAAGCCAGGCTGTTTCTGGTCCAGGTTGACCGCCACCAGGGAAAAGTTCACCGGTGCGCTTTGCTGCAGATTGCGCAGGATCTCCAGCATCGTGTAGCTGTCTTTACCGCCTGACAGGCAGACCATAATGCGGTCGCCTTCTTCAATCATGTTGAAGTCTGCAATGGCTTCACCGACGTTGCGGCGCAGGCGCTTTTGCAGTTTGTTCAGGTTGTATTGCTCTTTCTTATTAACTGATTGATTATCTTGCATTTATACTTTACTCAAATATCAAATGGGGCACCAGTGGGACAAAACCATTTTAACGCGCCAGCGTCATGAGGCGCATTTCGACCTGCTCGCTGTTCACTACTTCTATCCATGAAGCATATATTTCATACACCCTCTGCGCATTTTCGTGCCCCATCTGATTGGCAATAGAAGACGGGTTAGCGCCTGCTGATAGCAACCAGCATGCGAAAGTGTGCCGTGTATGGTACGGATTGCGGCGACGAATGCCAGCACGTTTTGCAGCAGAAGCTCATCGCGCCCCGATACGGCCCGTGAGGAGTGGGGTTTCTGAGTACCAGGCCATACCAAACCTCAGGCCAAAAAAAGGCCTGCAGGCGTGCTCAATGCACGGCGGCAGGCCGATTATTTACCAACAAACGAATTTAGGGTTGCTGATCAGCAATCACCGTCAATTTTTCGTCAGTGGCTTTCTCTTCCTTGAGGGTTTCTTCCAGCAGCCTTGCCGCATCTTTGTATCCCAGCTTTTTCGCAAGTGCATGCAGTGTGCCGTAAGTGGCGATTTCATAGTGTTCCACTTTTTGGGCGGCGCCAATCAGACCCGCATCGCGAACCGGTCCCGCTTCGACGGAGTCGATGATTTCCTGCGCCTCTTCTGCCAGCCCTTCAAGGGCGTGGCATTTCATGCGCTTGATTCGCACACCTTCTGTGCTTTCTACCAACTGATCAAGCCGTTCAATCTGGCCGTGGGTTTCTTCAAGGTGCTGATTAAAAGCAGCAATCAGTTTGGGATCTGTCGCCGCCCGCGCCATTTTAGGTAACGCGCGGGTGATTTGTTTTTCTGCGCTGTAAATATCAGAAAGGTCATGAATGAATAAATCTTCGAGAGTCTTGATTGTCATTAAATACTCCTCTCACAATTCGACTTGTGAAAAAGTGATGCGCATCATTCACGCAGTCTTTAAGGGTAGCTGATATTTAGGGCCGGGGCGCAGAGAAAGGATTTAGCAATAAAATGAGAAACTTCCTGGCGGAGGCGTAAATTCAAAAACAGGAGAATGTTAAATATATTATATGCTAACGTTTGAGGGGGAAATACCTCGGATGAAATGACAATCTCTACCGGGATAATAAAGGCTGAATTAACAATCACTCAGAGGCTATCGACAGTGATAAATAAAACGTAAGCGCTGAAGTCACATCAATTTGCTGGATCACGAGCATGTGTTTTTAAGGCCATCACCATGAGCAGACGCATAATGACGGCGTTATCCCCGCAAGTCTCATCAAGCCGGGCAGCGTTGCTTACCCCACCTGGCCTGATTTTGCCAGCAGCGCTAAAACTCTCTCCGTCACTTTATCTTCATATCCTTCCTGCTCGGGATGGTTGAACTTGACCAGTGGTGCCGAGCTTTTTTCCTCCTCGTAAGAAGTTGAAAGAAGGCCAGGATTGCCACTCATGTTATTAATTACCGAGGATAAAACAGTGATGGCAATCTTTGATGCGTGAAGGTCTATTTGTAGCTCATTAATTGTCTGTTCAAGGGTTTCAACGCGTTCGTTTAAGTCAGTCATTTGATCTCCTGATTATCGAGAAGGCCGGTGTTCAATTGAATGTGCGCATACACATTCAATTTTAGCCTAAGCGGAGAAAGAGACAGCCAATGTCTGATATCTATTAAAACCAACAATAAAAGGCGTGTTAATCCGCATCCAGTGCCTGCAGTAATTCACTGAGATGACGCACTATATCGCCGAAATCAAAAATTAATGCCATCCACAGACAGGTTAGCAAAATCAGAGCAGCCAATGTTAAGCGGGTAAGCACGGAAGAAATCCTTTCACGTGGATAGGGATAAGGCTCAGTATACGGTGATTTCCTTAAACTTCCCCTTTACGACGCCATCATAAAAGCGACCTTTTGACACGACCTGCAAAAAATCGTTATAGACACGTACCGGAACCTGCTGATACCGCAGCGTCCGACGATCGAGAAAGCGGATTTCCAGCGTGGCGCTGCGTTCATCATAGCCAATGGAGGCGATACGTGAAGACCTTACAGGATGATGGACCATGATGATTTGTCCCTTACAGCATAAAACAGGAGATTTATCATCTAACAGCAGGGGCGAGCGTGCAAGTGGGTGACGCGTAACACGGGGTGGAAAAATAATCACAATGAATGTAATTCATTGAACTATATAAATTAAAAATTATTCTTTCCTGTTAGTTGAGGGTAAACTTTAAGCCGTTATATGCCTTTATGATTCTTCATCCGTTAATGCACTGAGAGTGTTTTACTGAGCTATCATCCAGAATTGACAGGATATGCCCGGAGCTGACGCTCCGGGCTTTTTTTTATCACTCGCTGGTCGATTTCTCGCCTTTTCCTGCCATCTGCGCCAGGAAGTCATAGCGTTTTTGCAGATCGGCCGCCGCGTCCTTCCACAGTTGCTCGGCCACTTCTGGCTGCTGGGCATTGAGACGACGGAAGCGTTGCTCCTGCATCAACGTTTCTGCCAGCGCATCAGACGGTGGACGTGAGTCCAGCGCCAGCGGCAGTTTCCCTTCATCGGCACGACGCGGATCGAAGCGATACAGCGGCCAGAACCCGGTCGCCGTCAGCTGGCGCATCTGATCGTGGCTCAGCGCCAGATCGTAACCGTGCTCTTCGCAAGGGCTGTAAGCGATGATCAGAGACGGCCCTGGATAGGCTTCCGCTTCCTGTATCGCTTTCACCGTCTGGTTGAGCTGCGCGCCAAGCGAAATCTGTGCGACATACACATGACCGTACATCATCATGCTGACGCCCAGGTCTTTACGCGCTTTGCGTTTACCGTGCTCACCAAACTTGGTGACGGCACCCAGCGGGGTGGCTTTGGACGCCTGACCGCCGGTGTTGGAATAACACTGAGTATCGAGCACCAGAATGTTCACGTTTTCCGTCAGGCTAAGAACATGATCCAGCCCGCCGAAACCAATGTCGTATGCCCAGCCGTCACCGCCAATCAGCCAGATCGATTTTTCGACCAGCGCGTCGGCGTCGGTTAACAGCTGCTGTGCACCTTCCACGCCCTGAAGATGCTGACGCAGTTCTGCCACCTGCTCACGACGCACCTCTGGTGTGGCGTCGCTGTGCAGCGCTGTATTTAATTCAGCCGGAAGTTTATCGGCAAACTGTTCAAGCAGACGCATCACGCGGGCGCGATGCTGATCGACCGTCAGACGGAAGCCAAGCCCAAACTCGGCGTTATCTTCAAACAGAGAGTTTGCCCAAGCCGGGCCACGGCCATTGGCATCGGTGGTATACGGCGTAGAAGGCAGGTTACCGCCGTAGATAGACGAACAGCCGGTGGCGTTCGCGATCAGCATGCGGTCGCCGTACAGCTGAGTGAGCAGCTTGATGTAAGGCGTTTCGCCGCAGCCGGAGCAGGCGCCCGAGTATTCAAAGAGCGGCGTAATCAGCTGGGAAGTGCGGATATCGATACGTTCGAGTTTGCTGCGATCGATTTCCGGCAGGCCGAGGAAGAAGTCGTAATTCACTTTCTCTTCTTCCACGTGTTCCAGGCGCGACATCATATTGATGGCTTTGATTTCCGGATTCTGGCGATCTTTCGCCGGGCATACTTCCACGCACAGATTACAACCTGTGCAGTCTTCCGGCGCGACCTGCAGCACGTATTTCTGCCCACGCATATCGCGGGATTTCACATCCAGCGAGTGCAGGCTGGCAGGGGCATTTTCCATCTCTTCCGGAGAAACCACTTTTGCGCGGATGGCCGAGTGTGGACAGGCCGCAACGCAGTGGTTGCACTGCGTACAGAGATCTTCCTTCCAGATAGGGATCTCTTCGGCGATGTTGCGTTTTTCCCAGCGGGTGGTGCCTACCGGCCAGGTGCCGTCCGGCGGCAGGGCGGAGACGGGCAGGGCATCGCCCAGACCCGCCAGCATCGCGGCGGTCACGGTTTTAACAAAATCAGGCGCGGCGTCAGACACCACTGGCGGCCGGTTTGCACTGGCGGTATTCACCGGCTGAAGCGGGATCTCAGAAATAGATTCACGGGCCAGAGCCAGCGCTTGCCAGTTGCGCTCGACCAGATCCTGCCCTTTGCTGCTGTAGCTTTTGGCAATGGCGCCCTGCAACGCGGTCAGCGCGCTGTCGCCCGGCAGAATATCCGTCAGGTGGAAGAAGGCCATCTGCATGACGGTATTAATGCGTGCTGCCAGGCCGCATTCACGGGCAATTTTCGCCGCGTTGACGGTAAACAGACGGGCTTGTTTCTGATTCAGCACCGCCTGCACTTCCTGCGGCAGTCGCGACCACACTTCGTCAGCATTGTACGGCGTGTTAATCAGGAAAATTCCGCCCGGTTTCAGGCGTTCGGCCATCTGATATTTGTCGATAAACTGCAGCTGGTGGCAGCCAACAAAATCGGCCTGCTCAACCAGATAGGCGGAACGAATCGGTTTTTCGCTGACGCGCAGGTGCGAGACGGTCAGGCCGCCCGCCTTTTTGGAGTCATAGACGAAATAGCCCTGGGCATACCACGGCGTGGAGTTACCGATGATTTTGATATTGTTTTTGGTGGCAGAGACGCTACCGTCACTGCCCAGACCGTAAAACAGCGCTTCCAGCTTCGACGTCGACGGCAGGGTGTTTTCTGGTAGCAGCAGTGACAGGTTAGTCACATCGTCATAAATACCGACCGTAAAGCGCGGTTTCGGTTTTGCGGCGCTCAGCTCATTAAACACTGCCAGCACGCAGTCAGGCCCGAACTCTTTCGACGACAAACCGTAGCGTCCGCCGATGACGCGCGGCAGCGTTTCGCGCTCACCGCTGTTGAAGGCTTCGGCTAGGGCCGTCATCACATCCAGATAGAGGGGTTCTGCGTGCGCGCCCGGCTCTTTGGTGCGATCGAGTACCGCAACGGAACGGACGCTTTCCGGCAACACGGACAGCAGATGCTTCGCAGAGAAGGGACGGTACAGGCGCACTTTCAGTACACCGACCTTTTCGCCGCGAGAAAGCAGCTCGTCGACGACCTCTTCACAGGTGCCAATCGCAGAGCCCATCAGCACGATAACGCGCTCCGCCTGCGGGTGGCCATAGTATTCAAACGGCTTATATTCACGCCCGGTGGCAGCCGAGAAATCACTCATCGCCTGCTCAACGTGATCGTAAACCGCGTTGTACCAGGGGTTGGTGGCTTCACGGGACTGGAAATAGGTGTCGGGGTTCGCGGAAGTGCCGCGAATAACCGGATGCTCAGGATTCAGCGCGCGTGCGCGGTGGGCATCGATCTCGTCCTGCGGCATCAGCTCCAGAATCGTGTTGTCCGACAGCGGGACGATTTTATTGATTTCGTGAGAGGTGCGGAAACCATCGAAGAAATGAATAAATGGCACCCGGCTTTTCAGCGTCGCGATGTGGGAAATCAGCGCAAAGTCCTGGGCTTCCTGCACATTACTGGCACACAGCATGGCGCAGCCCGTCTGACGGACCGCCATCACATCCGAGTGGTCACCGAAAATCGACAGAGCATGGGTGGCAACGGTACGCGCTGCCACATGCAACACGAACGGCGTTAACTGCCCGGCGAGCTTATACAGCGTGGGAATCATCAGCAGCAGACCCTGCGATGAGGTGAACGACGTCGAGAGCGCACCTGTTTGCAGTGCGCCGTGAACCGCGCCGATAGCACCGGCTTCCGACTGCATCTCGACGACCCGGGGAACATCGCCCCAGACGTTTTTTAGCCCGTTGCCCGCCCAGGCATCAGCCTGTTCCGCCATGGTCGAACTTGGTGTAATGGGGTAGATGGCGATAACTTCGCTGGTGCGGAACGCGACGGACGCGGCCGCGCCATTACCGTCAATAGTGATCATGTGACACCCTTACATTGCGCAAAAAAGAGGGACCCGTGAAACGTCGACGAGTCCTGATAGTTATCCTAATAGTATAGGATGTGCGGGTATTCCATTGAAGTTATAAGGCTTTCGAGTGCACAAATTGATCCACAAAAACAATAAGTGGTATCGATGACAATTGACTGTAGTTACTAATTTTAATGGTTTTTTTACATGTTAAGGGTGACATTCTCGGCAACAGATTGGACTTTCCAGACTCCGCCTTCCTGAACCATGCAATCTATAACTGTATGTTTTTTGTTAAAACCAAACGTTACGTAGACTTGGGTACAAACAGCATCGAAATCTGAAGCAACTACTGTGACTTGTTGCCAGTCTTCGTCAAAATCTTGTGATTTAATAAACATATCTGCGTCAGGAATATCAGCTTCATTTGGATCTGCTGAATACAGTGCCTTGAGTGATTTTATCGTCCTGGCGGTTACATAGCGTTTTAGGCCGACATAATTATGAAGTGGTTCTTTATTCCTTAACAGCTGGCTTACGTACCATTTATTAAATTGAAGCGATGCTGATTCCGCCTCTGATGGAGGAAATGATGCGATAGCGAGAGATGGAAATAATACTAAAAAAATGAAGTTTTTTTTCATGGTTAATCCCGTCTGTATATAGCGTAAGTGGATTGCAGTTCTCTGTAACGGCTTCCAGGGTACATACTCCTCTGCTGAAAATCAGAATACCAGGTTCCGGAACCATCATAGATACAAGCATGTCCATGGGGATGCCCAGGGATGGGTTGGATAACAGCTACGTCGCCCTCCTGAGGTTCTCCATAGACTCTTTTGAACCCAACAGCGATAAGATTTGAACCCATATCTCTTGCCTCTGGCGTGTTTCGGATATCTGCTCCACCAGCACGAATAGCATTTGAAACATAATGTGCGCATTTGCTCTGGCTATTGGTGCCAGCATGTTGACGCGCGTAAGTGACTGCTTTGTGTTTATCCCATGACATTCGCTTGTTCCTATTTCAATTAAAAAAATAAAAACATATTTTGCACCTGCCGCTTTAGTAATTTTGTAATTATTCATGAGCGTAAGTTAACCAATATAACTAAAGTAAATGAAAGATAGAGTTGTATTTATGAGTGTCATGATTGCTGGAGTAATTTCTCTGAGTCAGTTCAGCAGTGTCAGCGAGCTAAGGAAGGCTATAGAGACCTATATCCATTATTACAACAACAATTAAGCCTGAAATTAAAAGAACTGAGTCAGGTAGAATACCGAACCCAGGCTCTGAAAACTGCTTAACATGAACTGTTCAACTTTATGGGGTCAGTCCACATTCGTCTGGCGTATAATTAGTTGGCTGGGCACGGAAATTCTTGCGTCAGCGCCAGAACAACAGGAAGTACAGGTGCAATCGTACGTGATTTAGGATGTGTTTTATAATACTCCCCTACGGTATCGAAGGCCTGACTGAATGCAAAGTTGTCATCCACACAAATTTTCTTATCGATAATGAGCATTGCTGTTACTCCTCGCACAAACCCCATATACCCAAAGGCATCATAACTGTTGTATTCTCGATTGTAATCTTTATAGCCTTTGTACAAGTAATTACCATCAAATTCGGCAAGAACGAACGAGGGGGACGCTAAGAGCAGGATTGTCGCTAAGGCTTTTAGTTTCTTCATATATAAATACCTGTATTTTTATCTGTCGCAAGAGTCCAAATCTGTCAAGCTTGCGTAGATTCTGTGTTCAGTAGGGCGGAGCATAAATTTTTTGTCATTGATTCATACTTTGAATGATTCATTAATTCTGATTTAAAAAATCAATACATTTGTTAGGGCCAGACTTCGACTAATAATTTATAAACTCTGATGATATGAAACCTTGCGAAAACGCAAAATTTCACATCGTAAATAAAAATGTTGATGAAAGAGTATTTGAGAAAATGAGTCCTTTAATTTTTCGTGGTTGATTCATGAAGTTTTCTTAAAGATAAACCTCCTTAGGGTAATAACCTTTCCATAAATACGTTTTTGTCATGGCAGGCCAGATGAAGGGGATGATTTCTGCAGAGAAAGCCAAAATCACAACAGACTCTTAGCATCGCTAGCCTTCCCAAACTCACCACATGGATCACCATTCGCAAAAAAATCGCAAGAATTTGTTTCTCAGGTGCATAAATACGCAGTTCCGCTCTCGACGGGGCGGCGCAGGGTGCCTATTATGCTTAGGTTTCGCAATTTGTATGGGGAAGAGAGAATGCGTTCAGCGTTTTGGGTAGGGTGTGCGGCGTTACTGTTGTCTGCGTGCAGCAATGAGCCGGTTCAGCAGGCGACGGCGGCACATGTTTCACCGGGAATGAAAGCGGCAATGTCCAGCTCCGGGCAGGCCAGTTGCGCAATGGTGGGCGGATCGTTGTCTGTCGCTCGCCAGCTTGATGGCTCGGCTGTCGGGATGTGTGCGTTGCCTAATGGCAAACGCTGCAGTGAGCAGTCGCTTGCCGTAGGGTCATGCGGTAATTACTGATTAGGTCATGCGGTAATTACTGATTAGTCTGCGCGTTTAAACATCAGCGTTTTATCTGCTGTCGCCAGCGTCAACTGATTTTCCGTCAGATCGACCTGCGCGCCTTTGCGCAGCATATCGCCTATTGTTGCATCCAGCTCGTTAAGCTGCTGATCGGTGCAGAGTTTGCGCGTCATCGCCATGGCTTTGACCTTCAGCTCGCCTTCCGATAATTTGCCTTCGCCGCTAAAGCGGTTACACATCACGCCGGAAACAGCCATTTTATCGCCAAAGCGTAATTCCGGTGGCACCGCAGTGGGTTTGACCGCCGCGCCGTTTACGCTCTCCAGCACAAAACGGTGCCCTTCGAGTTGGCCTGCCTGAACAGACGCCTTTCCGGGATTAACACAACCTGCCAGCGCCAGGGTCACCAGGCTTAACGCCACGAGCTTTTTCATATTGCTTCTCAAACTATAAATCCGATAAATATATGTGAATATCTTTAACGATACCCTCCCGTTTGTCATGGGTGTTTATCTGAAAGTGCCGAAAGCCGGGCAGGGATATCCACCCGGCTATCAAAACGTTAGTGCGATTTAAAGCCTGCGGCAGTCATCAGGATGCGGAAGAACATCCCCACAGCAGCCAGTGCCAGCACGCTGCCTCCCCAAATAATGACTAACCACATCAGGCGTTTCCAGACCGGCTGTCGCATCAGTGATACCCCTCCCCATGTTGCACTTTTCCGCGAAACACGTAGTAGCTCCAGAACGTATAGACCAGAATAATCGGGATGATCAGCAGGGCGCCGACCAGCATAAAGCCCTGGCTTTGTGGCGGTGCCGCGGCCTGCCAGAGCGTGATGGACGGCGGAATAATGTACGGCCAGATGCTGATCCCAAGCCCGCTAAATCCGAGGAAAATCAGCCCCAGCGTCAGAACGAACGGTGCATTGTGGCTGTCGCTATCGTTCAGTTTTTTCCATGCCCAACCGCTCAGTGCGAGGACCAGCAAAGGCACCGGCAGCAGGAACCACAGATTGGGCAGGGTAAACCAGCGCTCGGCGATTGCCGGATGTGCCAGCGGCGTCCACAGGCTGATGACCGCGATGACCATTAACAGCGTCAGCAGCAGCTTTTTAGATACCCCGCGCATTTTTGCCTGAAGCGGATTTTCACTTTTCATCACCAGCCAGGTCGCGCCGAGCAGGGCGTAAGCAACCGTCAGACCCACGCCACAGAACAGATTAAAGAGCGTAAACCAGTCAAATGGGCCGCCGCTGTAGGCGCGCTCGGTCACCGAAAAACCGTTAATCACCGCGCCAACCACCACACCCTGGCTGAAGGTGGCAAGAATGGAGCCGCCAATAAAAGCTTTGTCCCAGAAAGGCCGGTGTGCGGGCGTCGCTTTAAAACGAAATTCAAAGGCCACGCCGCGGAAAATCAGGCCGATCAGCATCAACGTGAGTGGGATGGTGAGGGCATCGATAATCACTGCGTAAGCCAGCGGAAACGCACCGAAAAGCGCGGCCCCTCCGAGTACCAGCCAGGTTTCATTCCCGTCCCAGACCGGGGCGACGCTGTTAACCATCACGTCGCGATCGTCTGCGTCGCGGGTGGTCGGAAACAGAATGCCGATGCCTAAATCGAAGCCGTCCATGACGATATACATCAGCGTGGCGAATACGATAATCACAAACCAGATAATGGAAAGATCGATGCCCATTATGGTTTCTCCTTAATCACAAATTCAGTGCTGGCGGCAGAGAGCGGGCGAGCCGGACGGCCATTGTTTTCGGTCGGGAAGGATTCGTGTTCCTGCGGACCTTTTTTGATAAGTCGCACCATGTAGCTGTAACCAACGCCGAACACCGAGGTATAGACGACAATAAAGGCCAACAGGCTTACGCTCATATGCAGATCGCCATGGGCAGATACCGCATCTGACGTGCGTTGCAGACCATAAACGACCCATGGCTGACGACCCACTTCGGTGGTGACCCAACCGGCAAGGATGGCGATCAGGCCGGACGGTCCCATCAGCAGAGCGAACCACAGGAAAGGACGCGAGGTATAAACGCGCTGCCTGTAGCGCAGCCAGACGGCGACAACGCCTAGCAGCAGCATCAGCATTCCCAGCCCCGCCATGATGCGGAATGACCAGAAGACGATGGTTGAGTTCGGGCGATCCTCTTTCGGGAAATCTTTCAGCGCTGGCACCTGTTTATCCAGGCTGTGCGTCAGAATCAGGCTGCCGAGCGCCGGGATTTCCAGCCCATAGCGGGTGCGCTCTTGCTCCATATCTGGCCAGCCAAATAACAACAATGGTGTCGGTTCACCGGGCGGATTCTCCCAGTGGCCTTCAATCGCCGCAATTTTGGCGGGCTGATGTTTTAACGTATTCAGGCCGTGCATATCACCGACCATCGCCTGAATTGGCGCAACAATCAGCGTCATCCACAGCGCCATGGAGAACATGTGACGAATAGCGGGCGTGTTGTTACCGCGCAGAAGATGCCAGGCCGCAGATGCACCCACAAACAGGGCGCTGCTCAGGAATGCCGCAATGGACATATGGAACAGGCGATAGGGGAAGGAGGGGTTAAATACCACCGCGAACCAGTCGACCGGGACCACTACGCCGTTGACGATCTCATACCCCTGAGGGGTCTGCATCCAGCTGTTGGACGCCAGGATCCAGAAGGTCGAAATAATGGTGCCCAGCGCCACCATGCAGGTGGAAAAGAAGTGCAGCCCCGGCCCAACTTTGTTCCAGCCAAACAGCATCACCCCGAGGAAACCGGCTTCTAGGAAGAAGGCGGTCAGCACTTCGTAGGTCAGCAGTGGGCCGGTAATGCTCCCCGCGAACTGCGAAAATCCGCTCCAGTTGGTCCCGAACTGGTAGGCCATCACCAGCCCGGACACCACGCCCATGCCAAAGTTGACGGCGAAAATTTTGGACCAGAAATGGTACAGCGAGCGCCAGATGGGGTTTTTGGTCTTCAGCCAAAGCCCTTCCAGCACCGCCAGATAGCTGGCGAGACCAATGGTGATCGCCGGGAAAATAATGTGGAAGGATACGGTAAAGGCAAACTGTATCCGCGCCAGATGAAAAGCATCTAAACCAAACATGCACAGCCTCAATGTCAATCGGTGTGGTGTTATGGTATAGGGGGCGGAATCGAACTATCAGAGGCAGAAATTTGAAATTTATGTATAACAGTTTGCGAAATAATTGGGCTTTAGTCATCTGATATAGTGAACAGTTAAGCGCGACTAACGCATAAAGCCGTTAAACGTTCAGAGCATAAGAATTTTATTTTTATGATTTTTCTTCATTAAAGGGGTTGTTTTGTTCTCTCAGTCATGCGTTAATGGCTCCTCGGTTTGATACCCAAAAAAATATCTGACGTCGTTTCAAAGCATTTCTCATCACGTTGTGCCTCTCCGCAGCCTCTTGGGTCTTCTCTTTACACTCTGACACTCCGATTAGTTTTGTCTCAGACCATCATTGCCTTGAAAGGCCCAATTTGTTATTCACGTATTTACGTGTTCTGGAGATTCATATGGTTTCTTATATCCATTTTCGCTGCCCATGCTGTCATGGCTCGCAATACCGCACATCCGTTTTTGATGTGTCTGAAAAAAACCCACACGGTGCGAAATGCATTTTCTGCAAATCGTCCATGATGACCTTTGACCATCTGGCAACGTCCGCGCCATCTGAGCGTGCACATCTCAGTCATCGTCCGTCATAACACCGCATAAGCTATAACAGTTCATTAAAACTGCCAATTTTCTCCTGCTGATATACTATGGTGTGAAGCAAGGAGAGAACGATGAAAAAATACCAGCGCCTGGCGCAGCAAATCATTTCGCAAATCGAACTTGGCGTGTGGTTGCCGGGAGATAAACTACCGTCGTTGCGTGAGCAAGTTGCCAGCAGCGGCATGAGTTTCATGACCGTTGGTCATGCCTATCAAACGCTGGAAAGTCAGGGGCGAATCGTTGCTCGCCCACAGTCGGGATACTACGTTGCTCCACGCCCGATAAAGCAGCAGCCTGCGCCACCGGCGCAGGTAATGCGCGACGAAGTGGTCGACATCAATACCTATATTTTTGATGTCCTGCAGGCCAGCCGCGACCCCTCTGTTTTACCCTTTGCCTCCGCATTCCCCGATCCTCGGCTTTTCCCACTTCAGCAGTTGAACCGCTCCCTTGCCAACGTCAGCAAAACCGCAACCGCCATGAGCGTGATTGAAAACCTGCCGCCGGGTAACGTCGATCTCCGCCACGCCATCGCCCGCCGCTACGCGCAGCAGGGGATGAATATTTCGCCGGAAGAGATTGTGATCACCGCCGGTGCGCTGGAAGCTCTCAATCTGAGTCTTCAGGCCGTGACCGAACCCGGTGACTGGGTGATTGTCGAAAACCCCTGTTTCTACGGTGCACTTCAGGCGCTGGAAAGGTTAAAGCTCAAGGCGCTGTCGATCGCCACCGACGTGCGCGAAGGGATCGATCTCAACGCCCTCGAGCAGGCGCTGAACGACTATCCGGTGAAAGCCTGCTGGCTGATGACTAACAGCCAAAATCCGCTGGGCTTTACCCTCAGCGCCGAGAAAAAATCCCATCTGGTGGCGCTGCTGACGAAACATAACGTCACCTTGATCGAAGATGACGTCTACAGCGAGCTCTATTTTGGGCGCGAAAAACCGCTGCCCGCAAAAGCCTGGGACCGCCAGGATATGACTTTGCACTGCTCATCTTTCTCGAAATGTCTGGTCGCTGGTTTTCGTATCGGCTGGGTCGCAGCGGGCAAACATGCGCGCCGCATCCAGCAATTACAATTGATGAGCACCCTTTCGACCAGCTCCCCGATGCAGCTTGCTCTGGTGGATTATCTTGCCACCAAACGCTATGACGCCCATCTTCGCCGCCTGCGCCGCACGCTGGCCGAGCGTAAGCAGCAGGCGTGGCAATCGTTAATGCGCCATCTGCCGGCGGAAGTGAAAATTCACCACAACGACAGCGGCTATTTTTTGTGGCTGGAACTGCCTGCACAGCTGGACGCCGGGCTGCTCAGCGAGCAGGCGCTGGCGCACCATATCAGCATCGCGCCGGGCAAAATGTTTTCTACTTCCGACGTCTGGACGCCGTTCTTTCGCTTTAATACCTCCTGGGCGTGGGGGGAGCGGGAAGAACAGGCTGTAATCCAGCTGGCGAAATTAATAAGCGTCATGCTGAAATAAGCGAAAAGGCTTATTTACCGCAGGCGTAATATCCTCGTATAAATAAACAATGCTTATCCTGTGACCGGCGCCGGGTTTATTCCCGGATGTCAGTCATAGGAAATCTGCATACCGCCGCTCGCCGCTAACTCCTTGTCTATAATCCACTTAACAGGGAATGCGCCCTCTGTCACAACCTGATGAAATTTCCAAAGCCCGCAGGGTGCGGCGCATTTGCGCAGTCTACGTTTATTAAGGGAGATATTTTTACGGCACGGCTGCCGCCAAATTTCATTGCGACAGGAGTAAATCAAATGAGCAAAAAATTTGCCCGCAGCAGCCTGTGCGCGCTCGGCATGACCATCATGACCGCGCAAGCCGCAGAGCCGCCGAAAGAGATCGGCAAAGGCGAGGGAAGGCTTGATATCATCGCCTGGCCGGGATACATCGAACGCGGCCAGACGGATAAAAATTACGACTGGGTCACCCAGTTTGAAAAAGAGACCGGCTGTGCGGTGAACGTCAAAACCGCAGCTACCTCCGATGAGATGGTCAGCCTGATGGCAAAAGGGGGCTATGACCTGGTCACCGCTTCCGGCGATGCCTCGTTACGTTTGATTATGGGGAAACGCGTTCAGCCCATTAACCCGGATCTGATCCCCAACTGGAAAACCATTGATTCGCGCATCGTGAAAGGCGAATGGTTCAACGTTGGCGGCAAAGTCTACGGCACGCCGTATCAGTGGGGACCGAACCTGCTGATGTACAACACGAAAACCTTCCCGACACCGCCGGACAGCTGGGCGGTGGTCTTTAAAGAGCAAAATCTCCCGGACGGCAAAACCAACAAAGGCCGTGTGCAGGCCTACGATGGCCCGATCTACATTGCGGATGCCGCGCTGTTCGTCAAAGCCACGCAGCCGCAGCTCGGCATTACTGACCCGTACCAGCTCACCGAAGCGCAATACGCAGCCGTACTGAAAGTGCTACGTGACCAGCACGCGCTTATTCACCGTTACTGGCACGACACCACCGTTCAGATGAGCGACTTCAAAAACGAAGGCGTGGTGGCATCAAGCGCATGGCCTTATCAGGCTAACGCCCTGAAAGGTGAAAACCAGCCTATCGCGACTGTCTTCCCGAAAGAGGGGGTAACCGGCTGGGCAGACACCACCATGCTGCACGCTGAAGCCAAACATCCGATGTGCGCCTACAAGTGGATGAACTGGTCGCTGACACCAAAACTGCAGGGCGATCTGGCGGCGTGGTTCGGCTCTCTGCCGGTGGTGGCTGAAGGCTGTAAAGCCAGCACGCTGCTCGGCGAAAAAGGCTGCGAAACCAACGGCTATAACGAATTCGACAAAATCATGTTCTGGAAAACCCCAATTGCAGAAGGCGGAAAATATGTCCCGTACAGCCGCTGGACGCAGGATTACATCGCCATCATGGGTGGCCGTTAATCGCCCGGGAGCAGACCATGACGTACGCAGTTGAGTTTAACGACGTCTCCCGTCTGTACGGCGACGTACGGGCGGTGGATGGCGTCACCATTGGCATTCGCGACGGCGAATTTTTCTCCATGCTGGGGCCTTCTGGCTCCGGCAAAACCACCTGTCTGCGGCTGATTGCCGGCTTCGAGCAGTTGAGCGGCGGGGCGATCAAAATCTTCGGCAAAGAGGCGAGTGAGCTACCGCCGTGGGAGCGCGATGTGAACACCGTGTTCCAGGATTACGCCCTGTTCCCGCATATGTCGATCATTGAAAACGTCGCCTACGGTCTGATGGTGAAAGGTGTCGATAAAAAGAAACGTCAGGCGCAGGCGCGTGACGCGCTGGAGAAAGTGGGATTAGGGTTTGCGGAAAAGCGTAAGCCGTCTCAGCTTTCCGGCGGGCAGCGCCAGCGTGTGGCTATCGCCCGCGCGCTGGTCAATGAGCCGCGTGTGCTCTTGCTCGACGAACCGCTCGGTGCGCTGGATCTGAAGCTGCGCGAGCAGATGCAGTTCGAGTTGAAAAAACTGCAGCAGGAGCTGGGGATCACCTTTATTTTCGTTACCCACGATCAGGGCGAAGCGCTGTCGATGTCCGATCGCGTCGCTGTGTTTAACAACGGGCGAATTGAACAGGTCGATACGCCGCGCGAACTCTATATGCGCCCACGCACGCCGTTTGTCGCCAGCTTTGTCGGCACATCCAACGTGTTTGATGCATCCGTTGCAAAACAGGTTTGCGGCATGGAGGGCGTTTATTCGCTGCGCCCGGAACATATTCGCCTCAATCAGAGCGGCGATGTTCAGGTACAGGGCGTGGTGCAGGCGGTGCAATATCAGGGCGCGGCTACCCGGTTTGAGCTTCGTCTCGCCGATGGCGCAAAATTGCTGGTGAGCCAGGCCAATCTGAGCGGCGCGAATATCCCTGTGGATGTTGCCCCAGGGCAGCAGGTGCTGGCCTCCTGGTCGCGCGAGGCAATGGTGCCGCTGCATGAGGAAAGGTGAGATGGACATGAGCGTTTCTCCTGCACCGTCCTCCCGTGGCCCGGTCAGCCGGATCACGACGCTGCTCTGGCGTAAACCGTCGCTCGGGCTGTTCCTGCTCCTGCTTGGGCCACTGATGTGGTTCGGGATTGTCTATCTCGGCTCGCTGCTGACCCTGCTGTGGCAAGGTTTCTACACCTTCGACGATTTCACCATGTCGGTGACGCCGGATCTGACCTTTGCGAACATACTGGCGCTTTTCAACCCTGCCAATTACGACATCATCCTGCGCACCTTGTTGATGGCCATTGCCGTCACGATTGCCAGCGCGATTCTGGCCTTTCCGATGGCGTGGTACATGGCGCGCTACACGCGCGGAAAATGGAAAGCTTTTTTCTATATCGCGGTGATGCTGCCGATGTGGGCGAGCTACATCGTTAAGGCCTACGCGTGGACGCTATTGCTGGCAAAAGATGGCGTCGCGCAGTGGTTTCTCGGTTATATGGGGCTGGAGCCGCTGCTGATGTCAGTGCTGACGCTGCCAGCGATTGGCGGTAACACGCTGTCGACGTCCGGCCTGGGGCGCTTCCTCGTCTTTGTCTATATCTGGTTGCCGTTTATGATCCTGCCCGTCCAGGCGGCGCTGGAACGCCTGCCGCCCTCGCTGTTACAGGCGTCAGCCGATCTGGGCGCGCGCCCGCGCCAGACTTTCCGCTACGTGGTGCTGCCGCTGGCTATTCCTGGCATTGCGGCCGGTTCGATTTTTACCTTCTCGCTAACGCTGGGCGATTTTATCGTGCCGCAGCTGGTCGGCCCGCCGGGTTATTTCATTGGCAACATGGTCTATGCGCAGCAGGGGGCGATCGGCAACATGCCGATGGCGGCGGCGTTCACCTTAGTGCCGATTGTGCTTATCTCACTCTATCTGGCGTTCGTGAAACGTCTGGGAGCGTTCGATGCACTCTGAACGCGCGAACGTGTTCCTGAAACTGGCGGCCTGGGGCGGGGTGATCTTCCTCCACTTCCCACTTCTGATTATCGCCATCTATGCTTTTAATACGGAAGATGCGGCGTTCAGCTTCCCGCCGAAAGGGCTGACTCTGAAGTGGTTTAGCGTGGCGGCATCAAGAAGCGATATTATCGATTCAGTGACGTTGTCACTTCAGATCGCGTCGCTCTCCACGGCCATTGCGCTGGTGCTGGGGATCCTTGCGGCGGCGGCACTCTGGCGCAGCGAGTTTTTCGGCAAAAACGCCATCTCGCTGCTGCTTCTGTTGCCGATTGCGCTTCCGGGGATCATCACCGGTCTGGCGCTACTGACGGCGTTTAAAACCATCAATCTCGAGCCGGGCTTTTTCACCATCGTTACCGGCCACGCGACCTTCTGCGTGGTGGTGGTGTTCAACAACGTCATCGCTCGCTTCCGGCGCACCTCGTGGAGCCTGGTCGAAGCGTCGATGGATTTAGGTGCCGACGGCTGGCAAACCTTCCGCTACGTCGTGTTGCCGAATTTAAGCTCTGCACTGCTGGCGGGAGGAATGCTGGCGTTTGCACTGTCGTTCGACGAAATCATCGTCACGACATTTACGGCGGGACATGAGCGTACGTTACCGCTGTGGTTACTCAATCAGCTTGGACGCCCGCGTGATGTGCCCGTCACCAACGTGGTCGCGCTGCTGGTGATGCTGGTAACGACCATTCCGATTCTGGGGGCCTGGTGGCTAACCCGCGACAACGAAAATGTTGTCGAAAGCGGGAAATAACGTTGATTTCAACAGGACAATGCTATGCAAACTCAACTGCTGATTAATGGTGAACTGGTCACCGGCGAAGGCGAAAACCAGCCGGTTTACAATCCTGCCACGGGCGAGGTACTGCTGGAGATCGCCGAAGCGTCCGCTGCACAGGTCGATGCTGCCGTGCGAGCCGCTGACCGCGCCTTTTCACAATGGGGCCGAACCACGCCGAAAGCGCGTTCCGAATGCCTGCTGAAACTGGCCGATATGATTGAGGAACATGCCGACACATTCGCGCGCCTCGAATCGCAAAACTGTGGCAAGCCGCTGCACTGTGTCATCAACGACGAAATCCCCGCAGTCGTGGATGTGTTCCGTTTCTTTGCCGGTGCCGCTCGTACGCTGAATGGACTGGCGGCGGGAGAGTACCTCGACGGTCATACTTCCATGATTCGCCGCGATCCGGTGGGCGTAGTGGCGTCCATCGCGCCGTGGAACTATCCCCTGATGATGGCGGCGTGGAAGCTGGCTCCGGCGCTGGCCGCCGGAAACTGCGTGGTGATCAAACCTTCAGAAATCACGCCGCTGACCGCGCTCAAGCTGGGGGAACTGGCGAAAGGGATCTTCCCGGCAGGGGTATTAAATGTATTGTTCGGTCGCGGCAAAACCGTTGGCGACCCGCTGACGGGGCATGAAAAAGTACGCATGGTCTCCCTGACCGGTTCGATTGCCACCGGCGAGCACATAATCGGCCACACGGCATCGTCGATTAAACGCACCCACATGGAGCTGGGCGGTAAAGCGCCTGTCATCGTCTTTGACGATGCTGACCTCGACGCGGTTGTCGAGGGCGTGCGGACCTTCGGTTTCTATAACGCGGGCCAGGACTGTACCGCCGCATGTCGGATATACGCGCAAAAAGGCATTTACAACGCTCTTGTCGAAAAGCTCGGTGCGGCAGTGGCCACGCTGAAAACCGGCGCGCCGGATGATGAATCCACCGAACTGGGGCCGCTCAGTTCTGCGGCGCATCTGGCGCGGGTTTGCCAGGCGGTGGATGCAGCCAAAGCGCTTGGGCACGTCAACGTGGTGACCGGGGGCAATAAAGTGGACGGCGCAGGGTATTACTTCCAGCCCACGCTGCTGGCGGGAGCAAAACAGGAAGACGCCATCGTCCAGCGCGAAGTGTTTGGCCCAGTGGTCAGCATGACGGAGTTCAGCGATGAAGAGGAAGTTCTGGCCTGGGCCAATGACTCGCAGTATGGTCTGGCGTCATCGGTCTGGACGAAAGACGTGGGCCGCGCGCATCGACTCAGCGCTCAGCTGCAATACGGCTGCACCTGGGTGAATACCCATTTCATGCTGGTCAGTGAAATGCCGCACGGCGGCATGAAACTATCCGGTTACGGCAAAGATATGTCGGTGTATGGCCTGGAGGATTACACCGTGGTCAGGCACGTCATGATTAAACACTAGCGCTGCTTAACGCCCGGTAGCGCTGCGCTTACCGGGCTAAAATCGTTGCCGGGTCAGGCGTTACCGCCACCCGGCAGTGTCTACCAGCCACAGACATCATGCTCATTTTCCGTGTCATAAGCGCGCACGGTATTGACCAAATCTTTCACAACATCGGCGGCGACATCGGGAATTAACAGCTCCATTGGGGCCTGTGTCTCGTAATCGACCGATACGCCGTTGCTGTTATTCGTGACGGTGACGGTATACGTTGCCTTGCCCATCTTCTTACCCCTTATGTGTATTAACGACTTTTCCCAGGCCCGCGCCTTCAAGATTTGCCTGCGGATCGGCGAAGAAATCAATACTGAAGTAGGTATCGTCGGACAGAAGCTCAATGCGGTGCCATTTTTGCGGTGGCGAAATGCCAAAAGAACCCGCTTCGATAATCAGTTCAAGATCGGGTTCAGTGGCTTGCGCATCCGGGAATCCAAAATATTTCACCGCGCCCTGCATAACAGACAGGCGGCCATACACACCCGCTTTGGTGTTGTGATGGGTGAACAGGGCCTTCGGTGCGGAGTCTTTGTTCCAGAATGGAGTGGCGCGGGTGTGAACAAAATTTTCAGGAATACGTAGCATAATAAGTTCCTTACGGGCGTTTAAATGCTCAAAGAGATTTCAAAACTTCCGGTTCAACAAAGAAATCGACGTTAAAAATCGTATCGTCAGTCATCGTTTCAATGTGATGCCATTTTTCAGGCGGAAACACGCCGAAATGGCCAGCCTTGATGATGAGTTCGCTGTCAGGGACCGGCGTGAACTCGTCGGCATAACCTAAGTAACGTATCGCTCCCTGACTTACCGACAAACGGGGATAAACGCCCGGTCGCGTGCCTTTATCAAGATGGCGCTGGAAAATGCCAGCAGGGGCGGTGTCCTTGTTCCAGAAAGGGGTGGAACGGGTATGAATACAACTCTGCGGAATGCGTAACATAGTTTCTCCCTCTTAAGCCTGCTGTTATTACACCACTTATCGGGCACAATCATTGTGCAAAATGTGCATACAAGATGCAACTTTAAAGGGGTAGGAAAAGGGGTAACTCAGGCGGGGAATTAACGTCTACGAAATACTTCATTATTATTAACCATGTGATTTTAGTGGTTAATCTGTAACATTAAAACTTGATCTGTATCAATATATGACGCATATTGCGCGCGGTTATTTTATAGATCGAGTGCACAGAATGACGCTATATCAAAAGATGTTGGTGTTTTACGCAGTCATGGCAGCGATTTGCGCCCTGATTACCTGGTTCCTGTCGAAAGACCGTAAACGCATTCGGTTTCTGAGCGCGTTTCTGGTGGGGTCGACCTGGCCGATGAGCTTTCCTGTGGCACTGTTAATCTCACTTTTCTGAAGCACGCTTCCAAAATTTAAAGACAAAATAGCATTCCGCTACAGGTGACTGTATAAATACACAGTGCATCAACAAAGGAGTGCTTATGAACAGTTTTTACTCGCAGCAAGCCTGCTGCAATGTGCGCTGGCAGGACCTCCCTGGTTCTGGCGATCCCGTGGTCTTTATTCACGGCCTCGGCTGCGCCTCTTCGTATGAATATCCCCGCGTCGTCTGCGACCCGCAGTTTGGTGCGCGTCGGGCCATTCTTATCGACCTTCCCGGCAGTGGCTATAGCGACAAACCTGAACACTTTCTCTATCGCACCAGCGATCAGGCGAAGGTCGTTGTCGAACTTCTGAACCATCTCAATATTGACGCATTCTGGCTCTATGGCCATAGCATGGGCGGCAGCATCGCTATCGAAACCGCCTGTCTTACCGAAAACCGAATTCGCGGGCTGATTGTCTCTGAACCCAATTTCCATGCGGGAGGAGGCATGTTTAGTCGCGGGATTGCCGCGCAGAGTGAGGCCTCATTTATTGAACGTGGCTATCACACTATGCTTGCCGCCGAAGCGTCTGCGTGGGCGGGGTGTCTGCGCAGTAATGCACCTTATGCCGTCTGGCGCGGTGCCGCGTCTCTGGTTGCGGGCGTTACCCCTGACTGGAGCGCACGCTTCTTGGCGCTGAAATGTCCGGTCACGCTGCTGTTTGGCGAGCTCTCGCTGCCAGACGCCGAGGCCGAAGAGATGCGTCAGCAGGGTGTCCAGATTCTGATGATCCCTGCCGCCGGGCATTCCATGTCGTGGGAAAATCCTTCCGCGCTGGCGCGCGCGCTTTCGGATTGTGTCTCAGAAGAGTGACAGCCCGCGCCTTTGCAGGCTGTCATTAGGGTTAACGCAATATCGATTGTAACGCCTGACGTGCGGCTGGCTGGATATCATGCGGGTGCTGATAGCCAATGTTCTCAATCGCGCGGGTATAAAGCGCGACCAGCCAGTCGTACACGTACACCGTGGCGGCGTGAACCGGCTGCTCACCCAGTTGCGTCAGTCTTGGCGTTGCGCTGCTGACGACAGGCGTCACGAAGATGGCCTGGCCTTTACGCACGCGGCTTGCGGGGCGAGTCGCCGCAGGTGTTTCAGCGTAGCCCAGCCAGCCGATGAAGTTACCGATGGCCGCATGCAGCTGTGCGGCACTGCTTTTATCGGCTTCTACGATGCGCTGTAACTGTTGCGGCAGATTCAGGCGGTAGCTACTGATCACCAGCGTATCGGCAATCTGGGGGAGTGCAGCAACGTCAAGCCCCAGCCTGTTCGCGGCGGCTTCGTTACGGCTCCACTGGCGCAGATGGTTGATCCAGACACGATGCGCCAGACGCGCTTTATCTTTGGTCTGGAAGACCTCATGGCCTTCGCCAGCGTTGTCGGCAAAGAGATCAATCGCGTCGGTGAACAAACCGTTAACCTGCTCTTCGCGGGGCTGCTGCACGGTAAGCAGCGTTTCGAAGGCTTTCAGCGGTGGCAGCAGCCCTTCAAGCAATTCACCATGGCGGGCCGCGCTGGATTGTAGCGTGCGCACCATCGCTTCAGCCTGAGTGCGTAGTGCATCAGGCTCAACGGCCATCGGCGCGAGATAGCTTTGCATCAATGCACGAAGCTCGCGTTGCTGAGTGTTCTTCAACGCTTGCAGGCGAGACTGGCGTTGTGTGGCAAGCGTCGCCTGCGACAGCCACTCCACCACGCGCTGCATGCTGTGCGTGTCGAGAGCCTGTAACGTTCCCCAGCGCTGGCCCGGTTTGCCGAGCAGGTGCTGCACCGCCTCATCCAGATTCTGTTTGGTGAGGAAACGCGCGTCGTGCGGCGTAATGGCCCATACCAGGCCAGGCAGGGCGGACTCTTCCGTCGTCTGGGTATCTTTTACCCAGTTCAGCAAGGTTTTCGCCGTTTTTGCCGTTTGCTCGTGGCGGGCGGTAGCGTTGCAAATCACCAGCACGTCGGGCTGCATCTGCTGGCGATAATGCTCCAGCAGCCATGTGCATTTGGCTTCTGCAAGCGGCGAGAGATCCGTCTCCGATGGTGCGGGAATATCAATGATATCGACGTTATCCAGCACGCCGTTTTCAGCGGGTAGAACCAGTTCGCGTGTCAGGAATGCCAGCACATCGACGGGAATGCTAATGGCATTCAACATCTCGCCATTATTCAGCGGGTGCAGCACGGCTTCCTGTGCGTCCGGCGCGGTGAATTCTGCGCGAGTGAGGAACCCTTCGCTGGGCAGGCCGAAATTATCGACCAGCAAACTCAGCGGTGCCGCCAACTGGCGGGCGTGGCTGGTCTGATGCAGCACGTGGGCCAGTTTCAGCCACTGTTGGGTCAGTTCCTGCTGCTCACCCCACAGCAGCGACCAGACGCTGGCGCGAGTGCTTAAATCGAGGGAGGGGATCAGCTGCGCAAACTGATGCCACAGGCTATCGTCCATCTGCTGTTCAGACGCGGGAACGGTGCTGCGCCAGTAGCGGGCAATGGTCGCCACTTCCTGGGCGGTAATCCCCGGAACGCCTTGCGGCTGGCGCAGGGCACGCCATTTTTCGACGCGCGCTTCAATCACCGATTTTTCTACCGGGCGAATCAGCGTATGCAGCGTGGTACGCGCAATAAACAGTTGGACCAGCTCGGCTTCCGTGACCAGGCTCAGGCGCAGCGGGAAAGCATCGTCGCTGGCATCGCTGGAGCGCGGCGTGAAACGCACGGCCATGTTGGTCAGGGCGTGGCCGGGGTTGATATGGGAAAAATAGTCAAAGGTGCGCTGGCCGGGAGAAACATCCAGCCGACCATTTCCGCTGCCGCACAGTGACGCCAGCAGGTGCGCTTTGGCTGCCTGCGAATGGCCGTAAAGGCCAATGCTGCTGTGTCCGGTCAGGGCGCGGTCAAGCGCCTGTCCGCGTGCCTGCGCGCAGGTGAGGCGGGCCAGCAGGGCGTCAGCATCGTTATCCAGCATCGGGGCATGCAGGCGCGTGTCGTTGATCCACTCGATTAACGCCTGAGAGGTGGCAGTCATCGCTGTCATTTGAGATATACGCTCCCGCTGTCGATCCAGTAGTGGCTTCCGCTATGGCGGCGGTCGGCCAGGGTATTCAGTTTAAACGTTAAGGCGTCAGGCGGCACCGGTGTCCCGTCCTGGAGCCAGGCGTCGCTCAGCTCAAACGACTCCGGGCCTTCGTGTTTCGTACCGCCACGCAGCTGCAAGCGAACGTTCAGCACGCCGTCTCCGGCGATGGCTTTTGCCAGCTCTGCTGAGTTAATACTTAGCGTATAGAGCGGAGTGGCGGGCCAGCGGGCGTTAGCCAACTGACGGAAGCCGAGCGTCACGTTACCGCGTAGCGGGAAGTGCAGTCGCGCATCCAGCTTCGCGCCCGGCTTATCGAGGTCGATGTCCTGATACCAGACGTTCTCTTCGCGCAGCGTGTTGACCGAATTATCCAGCACGCCGAGATAACGCACGGTAGAGTAGGCACCGATGTCGGCAGCTTTGAAATTAAAGCGCGGTAAACGCAGGTCCAGGGCGAGGCTGCACAGCATCGCGCCGACGGCTGCCGTAGATTTTGGATTACCGATACGGCCCTGCTGGCTAAACGGATACCACTCATGTACGCGGTATTTATCCAGCCAGACGATGCGGTTGACCGGCACCGGCTGGAGGTGGCGAATCAGCGCCTGCACTCCAGGCAGACAGCCAGGGCGCCCGGTGATCAGCAAAATATCGCAGGCATAATGGGAAATCGCTTCACACACGGCATGCAGCGGAGCGGCCAGCGTAAACTGGCCCGCCAGCATCGCGTCCTGCATTTCCTGGAAGTTGACATGCAGCGGAACCGCAAACAGATCGAACGGTGCCGAACCGGCTGGCAGCGCGTGGTCGATCGCCTGTTGCAGATAGTTCATCACGTTGCGGGTCGGCTGCTGTTTTAGCAGATCGCCGAAGGTTGCGTGTAAACCCGCCAGCGGATCGTCGATATCGCTGCTCTCCCAGGCGGCGAGGATCCCGTGTCCAATCGGCATAAACAGCTGCAGCGCCGTCTGCTGGCGCAGCACTGCCTGAGTATCAATGCGCCCGGAGTCGCCAAACAGCGAAGCCATCAGCAGAGAGGCGTCGGCGATACCGGATTTTTGCAGCTGCGTTTGCAGGGCGGGCAGGACGTAGCGCTGGATAACGTCCAGCAGCGTGTCGTCGCCCGCGACTTTAAATCCTTCGCGGAACAGCAGCTGCGGGGTGATTTTGACGTTGTTGCCAGAGCCGTCATCCAGCTGATAGTGGGTAATTGCCATATCAGTAGTGCCACCGCCAATATCGATGGAGGCCACGCGCAGCGAGCGTCCAGGCTGTGCGCCTGGCTCCACTTCGCGGTCCGGACGGGCGAGAGAGGCGAAGAACGCCTCTGTCTGGCCGCCGAAATGGGAAATGGCTTCGTTGTACAGCCACACGAGCTGTCCGCAGCTGGCTTCGTCCCACTCCATCTGGATGGCGGGAACCGGAACCACGCTCTTATCCTGCTGCTTGCGGCTGGCAAAATCGTCATCCTGCGGGTGCCAGCCCATCGCTTTCCAGACGATAGCGATGGCTTCAAACATGCGGCGGCGGAAAATCTCGCGCTCCTGTTTAGGCATGGCGGAGGGCAAGGTCAGGATCAGGGTACGCAACTGGCGAGGCGAGGCGGGGAAGCCCAAACGCAGACGCGTGGCGACGCTGTTGATCTGGCCGAGAGCCTGAGCGAGGAGTTCGCACAGCATGTGCGTCATCAGCGTGCTGCGGCTGTACTGCGGCGAGAAGACCGGCAGACGTTCATCCGGCGGCAGGGTGAACAGCGGCTGGCCGTCATCGTTCATCAGGTTCATCAGCGGGAAGGCGGTTGCCAGCGGTTCGCGCTGGGTTTTGGCATTCATGCTGCTAAAGCGCCAGTCCTGAACCGTCGGGGTTTCATCCCACAGATAGCGACGCGGGCTGGAGATCCCGCTGTTGCCCTCAGTGCCCAGACGCTGCATCGCCAGTTTGCGCGCTTCATCGCCCACGCGCACGATAGAAGGCCAGACAAACGCATCCTCGCGGCCACTTTCAACGGAGAAGTGCTGCTTGCCAAAGCGGGCTTCAGAAAATTCAAGGCGGCTGGTAAACAGCGGCTCATTCAGGAACTGCGGTTCGCTTAAGGATCGCACCTGCAGTTCGGCGGTCTGGCGTAAGCCGTCATTGGCATCGCCGTGATCTTCAATGATCACCCCGCAAGTGTGGGTGTTGCCGACATCGAGGATCAAATCGACCGGAATGGCGGGCGTACTCAGGGTGTGAGTAACAAATTTCACTTCCGGAACGGTGATCTGCTCGCCCAGCATAGTCATCAGGTTGAGCCAGTGGACCTGATATTCAAAGCCGCGCATCGCCTGGTGCAGGTCGCGCTCGGAGCGGTTTTCGACGCTGGTGGCGTAGCCGCTGAATGCCTCGCGCAGCCAGCCGTCAATCCAGGTTTGATCGAGAAAACTTAGCACTTCGTCGTCGCGCCAGGCCAGCGCAAAACGGGTGCCGTTCAGAATATCGTTTTCGACCGGTGACAGGCCCGGCGTGGCGTGATCGGCTATCTGGCTGTCGAGCGCGAAGGTCACACGGTGAGTGTTACCCGCGCTGTCCGGCGTCTCAAGCTTACGCACCTGTGCGCGCGCCCAGTTATCCGGGCCGTCGACAAAGGTACGCGGCGGATTAAAGCGTAAAAAAGGCACCGGAAGCCAGACGCCATCCAGCACCGCCAGGGACTGATGCAGGGTAAACGTGCTTTCCGGTTTCACCACTTCAGGCTGACCGCCGCGTGCAGCGGGCAGGGTGTAGCGGCCATTGACCAGATCGTAATTAAGGCGCAGCAAAGGGCCATTGGCGGTTTTACGCACGAAACGGCCCAGACTTGCCGTGTCCTGTGGCGTCAGGCCAAAATCAAGAAACTGTACGCCGCTGTTCGCAATCAGCGTGACGCTTTGTTTGTAGTCGCAAAGATTTACCAGCATAGGATCAGGCACCTGCTTTCTTGAACGTCAGCGGAACGACGGTTTTGGCATCATAACGGGCAGTACACTCCGCCACGTCGTTAGTCCCGGCTTTACAGGCGATTTCCGGCATCGGGTAGCGCGAACCGTCCGTGCAGCGGGCATTGCCACGGCTCTTAATCATCAGTTCGCCGTTGCTGTGAAGGCCCGAGAAAATGTCGCTTCGACAAATAACGTTATCGCCCTGAACCACGCGAGCGGTTCCCTTGTTGTTCTGAATTTGATAACGCAGTGACGGTGCTTTCCCGGTGATCGGATCTTTCACGTCCAGCATGGCGCGCCAGGTGCCGTTGAGGAATTTCGTTGAGCCGGTTTTTACCTGAACGGCGTCCATCACCATGGCATCTTTTGGGATCGCGGAAATTATCACCGGTTCTGCGACCGGGGCAGGTGCAGGTTCTGCGGCTTTAACCGGCAGAATTTCGGCCTGATGCAGCGGCAGGTTCATCGCCATCTCGACCGCCGGTTTTACCGGTTTCGGGGCAATAGCAATCGGTGTCGGAGCAGGCGTTGCGACAGGCTCGGCCGAAGGCGCCTGTTTCGGCCACAGCAGCGGAGTTGCGATGGCCGCGACAATCACGGCCGCCACAGGCAGAGACCAGAGCGGAACGCGGCGTTTTTTGCCTACAACCACAGGCGCAGGTACTGCGGGCGCAGACACTTCAGGCATCACCACGGGCGCAGGCTCAGCGGAGTAGAGGTCGTCTTCCGTCACACGAACGACTGGCGGTGGTGCGATGAGTGGCGCGTCGGCTTGCTCAAACACAATCGCCGGAGCGGGTTCTTCAGGCTCAGGCTCTTCAACTGGCGCAGGCATCGGCTCAGGCTTGAGGGATTCACGCAGGCAATCCAGAACATCCTCGCGCGCGTTTTCATTGAGGTTCACAAAACCCCAGAACGCGATAACCGGCTTGCCGTCGACGAGGAACAGGAAATTTTCGCCGGGGAACTGGAATGCTTTTGAAAGCAGGGAACCAAACAGCTGTTGTGCGGTTTTAGGCGACTGGAGGCTTTTTTTGCTCAGCGATTCGACGCTTGAGATGGTGTTCTCCAGATAGCGCAGGGCGCGAAAACGTGCGTCTTCATCGGCGGCATTCCAGCCCAGAACGTCACCGTCCACCGGTGAATACCAGTCGACACGGTCGCCGCCGTCGTTCACCTGCGGGATCGCCAGACAATCGACGATCGTCTGCTGTTTGCGCAGACGCAGCGCTTCACGGATTTGTAGTGCTGATTCAAATACGGCCTGTCCGCCGCCGCCAACGGCCTGAAAATCATCGAGATTGCCGCTGCGTAAAAGTGTTTTTGCCACGATTTGGTCCTGTAGACTTCTTCACCCCATTACTTTAACGAAATCGTTTTGCAAGCAAACGGACGAGGAGACGCTAAAAGCGGCGATTTCTTAGCGGATAGAAAGGTGCATTAGTGATTGACGAAACAGCACACTTAAGGCAAATCACCGGGCGATGGCTGGCTGTTAAACCAGCGAAATTAATGGCTTTAGAATATCCTGATAGTGTTTCGTTATTTGCCACCCGCTCAGGGCTGTGCTGTTATTGACGTTCTATATATAAAAATCAAAAGGCTTATAACCATGACCACAGGGAAAAAGCTGCTCGCGCTTGCGCTGAGTACACTCTTACCGGCAAGCGCTGCCTGGGCGGCAAACACAGATACGATCATTTACTGCTCTGAGGCGTCACCGGAGTCGTTTAACCCGCAAATCGCCAGCTCCGGCCCGTCATTCGTTGCCAGCTCTCAGGTGCTTTATAACCGTCTGATTAATTTTGATCCGGTCAAAAACACCCCCGTTCCTTCGCTGGCGGAATCCTGGACTATCTCTCCGGACGGCAAAACCTATACGTTTACGCTGCGTAAAGGTGTGAAATTTAACAGCAACAAATATTTCAAACCGACCCGTGATTTTAACGCCGATGACGTTATTTTCTCGGTGCTGCGTCAGAAAGACCCTAAGCATCCGTATCACAACGTCTCCCAGGGTAATTACGAATATTTCAATGACGTCGGACTGGATAAGCTGATCCAGGAAGTCAAAAAAGTCGATGATTACCATGTGCAGTTTGTGTTGAGTGAGCCGAACGCGGCGTTCCTCGCCGACTGGGGAATGGATTTCGCCTCGATCCTGTCAGCCGAATACGCAGACGCTATGCTCAAAAAAGGGACGCCGGAAAACGTCGACACCTGGCCAATTGGTACCGGCCCGTACGTGCTACAGCAGTATAAAGTTGATTCTCTGATCCGCTACGTTGCTAACCCGAATTACTGGGACGGCGAGGTGCCGACAAAGCATCTGATTTTCTCGATTACGCCGAACGTCGAAACGCGCCTCGCGAAACTGCAAACCAACGAATGTCAGATTATCCCTGCGCCATCCCCGGTTCAGTTTGACGTGATCAAGAAGAACAAGGATCTGACGCTGCATTCCGTTGATGCGCTGAACGTCGGCTATCTGGCGTTTAACACCGAGAAAAAACCGTTTGATAACGTGCTGGTGCGTCAGGCGCTGAACTACGCGACGGATAAAACGGCCATTGTTAACGCCGTGTTTATGGGTTCCGGTACGGTCGCTAAATCACCGATTCCGCCGAACATGCTCGGTTTTAACAAAGATTTGAAAGACTACAGTTACGATCCGGAAAAAGCGAAAGCGCTGCTGAAGCAGGCGGGGCTGGAGAAGGGCGCAGAAGTGACCCTGTGGTCGATGCCGGTTCAGCGCCCGTACAACCCGAACTCCAAACGCATCGCGGAGATGATTCAGAGCGACTGGGCGAAGGTGGGCGTGAAGGCGAAAATTGTCTCTTACGAGTGGGGCGAGTACCTGTCCGGAATGCGCAAAGGCGAGCACGACAGCGCCCTGTTTGGCTGGATGTCTGATAACGGCGACCCGGACAACTTCGCCGATGTGCTGCTCGGCTGCAACAGCATCAAGACCGGCTCGAATGCCGCACGCTGGTGTGACAAAGGGTATAATGACCTGGTACAAAAAGCGAAGCTGACCAGCGAACCGGCGAAGCGTGCGGCGCTGTACAGCCAGGCGCAGGAGATTTTCTACCAACAGGCGCCGTGGATTGCGCTGGCAAACGGCAAAACGTTCTACGCCACGCGCAGCAATGTGACCGGGTATAGCGTTAGCCTGATGGGCAGTGATTTCTCCAAAGCGAAGCTGAACTAGCCAGATGCCCGGTGGCGTTGCGCTGATCGGGCCTGCGGAACAATGTATGTGTTAGCCGGGTAAGGCAATGCCGCCGCCCGGCGATATGACTCGATGACAAGGAGTGACAATGTCACATTTAGACGACGTGATTGCGCGCGTGGATGCCGCGGTGGAAGAGAGTGTCATCACTCACATGAATGAACTGCTCATCGAACTGAGCGAAGACAGCGAACTGAGCCGCGAAGATCGCTACGCTCAGCAGCAACGTCTGCGTAACACCATTGCGCACCACGGCAAGCAGCATAAAGAAGAGGCCGACGCCCGCCACGATCAGCTGACTAAAGGCGGCTCGATTCTGTAAACGTCAGAACTGGCGCCGCGCAACCAGCCAGGCGCCAATTACCAGCAGCACCGCACCGCAGACCGGGCCAATCAGCGCCCGCAGCGGGATCCCCTGGCTTTTCAGCACGTCCATCACCAGCCCGCCAATCAGCTGACTGGCGACCAGCACCGCAATCGTCGTGGCTGCACCGACATACTGATAGCCGCTGATGCTGGCAAAGACAAAAAATGACCCCAGCAACCCAGGAATCAGCGTCCACCAGCGTATTGTGGACGCCAGCTCGCTGAAGCCCGCCACGCCGTTTTTAATCAGTAATATGCTGACAAACAAGACAATACCGACCAGTGAGTTCAGCAGCATGGCGATCAAAATCGTCGATGACGACTGGGTGATGCGCACCATCAGCGTGTTTTGCACCACCAGACCGATGCCGGCAGCCACCAGAAAGACCAGCGTCAGGGATTGATTCATCCGATCGCGTCCGGTTCGTGGCGATCGTCGAGCTGGAGCTGCATAAAGGTCAGATCCAGCCAGCGGCCAAATTTTGTCCCCACCTGCGGCATCTGCCCGGTGATGATAAAACCGAGGGTCTCATGCAAATGAATAGAGGCCTGATTCTGCGCTTCGATGCCCGCCACCATCACGTGTTTGCCGATAGCGCGCGCTTCAACGATCAGCGTTTTCATCAGTTCGCGGCCAATGCCTTTACCCTGATGGTGGGGATGAACATAGACCGAATGCTCCACCGTATGGCGGAAACCGTCAAAGGCGCGCCAGTCGCCGAAGGAAGCATAGCCTGTGACCACGCCGTTTTCTTCGCTGACCAGCACCGGATAGCCCATCAGCGTGCGCGCTTCAAACCAGGCAATACGGTTCTCCGTATCAACAGTGGTGTCGTTCCAGATTGCTGCAGTATGCAGCACCGCGTGGTTGTAAATCTCGCCGATGGCGGCGCAATCTTCTTTGCTGGCGTGACGGATAATCATCGGAACCTCGGGATCGTTTGTTCACTATAGTGGTACGTATTACTCACAATATTACACAAATGCTGCGCCAGACCGCTACGGCATAAGACATATTTTTTTGTTATGACAACGGCATTGAAATCGGGTCCATACACTATAGTATGACGTCATGAACACTATGCCAGACGATATGAATCAACGGATTAGCGCGCGAATTCGGGTAGAACGCGAATCGCGCGGTTGGTCTCTTAGCGAGCTTGCTGAGCGGGCAGGCGTGTCACGCGCCATGATCCACAAAATTGAACGCAGCGAAAGCAGCCCGACCGCAACGCTTCTGGCGCGGCTGTCGGGGGCGTTCGGTATCAGCATGTCGACGCTCATCGCCCGCGCTGAGATGCAGGAAGGCAAGCTGCTGCGCTTTGCCAATCAGCCGGTGTGGCGCGATCCGCAAACGCATTATCTGCGCCGCCACGTTTCACCGCGTACCGATTTGCCAATCGATCTGGTTCAGGTCGAACTCCCCGGCGGCAGCGATGTGCCGATGCCCGCGTCATCCTACGCGCTGGCGCGACAGCTTATCTGGTTACAGTCCGGTGAACTGGTGTTTCAGGAGGGCGATACCCGCCATGAAATGCAGGCCGGAGATTGTCTGGAGCTGGGGCCACCTAACGACTGCCGCTTTATCAATGAGACGCAAAACCCCTGCGTGTATCTGGTGGTGCGCCTGAATCAGTCTGGCTCGTAATGATAAGGCAGTTGTCGGCAACAGGCGCTAGTCTCTAAGGACATTTGCGTAATAAGGAGCGATCCATGAGTCAATCTGCACACACAAACCGCCGCCTGGTGCTGGCGTCTCGCCCACAGGGTGCGCCGGTCGCGGACAATTTTCGTTTAGAAGAGCAACCGATCCCAACGCCTGCGGACGGGCAAGTTTTGCTGCGTACCGTCTGGCTGTCACTTGACCCGTACATGCGTGGCCGCATGAGCGATGCGCCGTCCTATTCGCCGCCGGTTGAAATTGGCGCGGTGATGGTGGGCGGCACGGTCAGCCGCGTTGAGCAGTCGAACCACCCGAAATTTAAAGCGGGCGAGTGGGTGCTGGGCTACAGCGGCTGGCAGGAGTATGAACTCTCTGACGGCACGGGCCTGGTCAAACTCGGCGATGAGGTGAAACAGCCGTCCTGGGCACTCGGCGTGCTGGGAATGCCCGGTTTCACGGCCTACATGGGGCTGCTGGATATCGGCCAGCCGAAAGAGGGTGAGACGTTAGTGGTTGCAGCGGCAACCGGCCCGGTTGGGGCGACCGTCGGTCAGATCGGCAAAATCAAAGGCTGCTATGTGGTCGGCATTGCAGGTGGCGCGGAGAAATGCCGCCACGCGGTTGAGGTCCTCGGGTTTGACAAGTGCCTGGATCATCGCGCGGACGATTTTGCCGAACAGCTGGCTCAAGCCTGTCCGAAAGGCATCGATGTGTACTACGAAAATGTCGGCGGTAAAGTGTTCGACGCAGTACTGCCGCTGCTGAATACCTCGGCGCGCGTGCCGGTGTGTGGGCTGGTGAGCGGGTACAACGCCACCGGGCTGCCGGACGGGCCAGATCGCCTGCCTCTGCTGATGGCGACGCTGCTCAAGAAACGCATTCGCATGCAGGGCTTTATTATTGGCCAGGATTACGGCCATCGCATTCAGGAGTTTCAGGATGAGATGGGGCGCTGGATCAAAGAGGGCAAAATTCAGTATCGCGAGCAGGTGATCGACGGGCTGGAGAATGCACCTCAGGCGCTGATTGGCCTGCTGGAAGGCAAAAACTTTGGCAAAGTGGTGATACGCGTCGCGAAGGATAACTAATGGTACTCATTATGGCGGGAATCCCCGCCATAATATATTCTTAAAGTTTGACTATAATGTCTTTAATAATACCAGCATAGCTATCGGCCATACCGGATTCGGTGAGCCGAGGGCAAAAAAAATGCATAAATTTTGGTTCTTGAATTTTTTAGCGTCATTCCAATACCAGTGTGAAGATACAGGATATATCGACAGGCACTCGTTCAGGTCAAAACGGGTGGATGAATAGCGCTTATTTTTTAAGCTGAAGGAAATGCACATGCTTGAATTGGAACATTTAGAAAAAGCACAACGCCTGAGCCTTACGATGCAAGTTGAGGTGAGCCTGAAAGGGGCGTTGATTGCCGGAGCGCTCAAACCTGGCGCCAGGCTTATTACCAAAGAGATTGCGGATAAATTAGGCACCAGTATTACTCCTGTTCGCGAAGCACTTTTACGGCTGGTTTCCGCCGGAGCCCTGCATGCCACACCGGCACAGGCTTTTCTGGTGCCGGAGATCACCCTCGATCGCTATACAGAAATAAACGCCATTCGTAAGCAATTAGAGTCGATGGCGGTTGCAGCAGCCTGTGAAAAAATGACAGACAGCAAGCTGCAGGAATTACGCGATCTGGCAGAGAAATTCCACGCTGCAATGCGTAACGGCGAGGCGCAGCGCGCCCTGCATGCCAATCGTGCGTTTCGCTTCAGGCTGTATGAATGCGCCCAGATGCCAACATTAACGGCGATGATTGAGCAACTTTGGGTGCGTATTGGCCCCTGCTTCAATTATCTCTACGAAGATGTACACGACATTTCAAAATACTCGTATCGCTACGATGAACTGCTGGATGCGCTTGAGCGCGGCGATGCAGTGGCCTGTGATAAAGCGATTGATAAACTCATTGACGGGTCGACGGCGCTTTTATTGCAGCAGTATTTTAGTTAAGGAATAGTTTAATTCCTTTTTACTTCTTCACTAAAACTATTGCCCTACTTAACTATTACCCGGAGGAATTTCTCTTCCGGGAATATTATTTCATGTTTATTGATGTAAAAACTCACCATCAAGTTTTGAAGAGGCATGCCGATATTGACTCTACCTTTTTAGACAAGGATAGATGATGAAATATCTGAGCTGGATTTTGATTCCTGTTGCCCTGAGCGTATCAGGCTGCAGCACGTTATTCCCAGAGCCAAAACTGTACACCCCTCCAGCAAACAGTGCTGATGTCGCAAAAATCCGTCTTATCGGGCCTCCTATGAGCTACGGGATTTATCAATACGACCCTTCCGGTAAAGAAACGGGTGGATGGGTTTTAAAGCATAATCGTTACCTGAATCCTTTCCTGGGTTCAACAAAGGATATTGGCTTACCCAAAATAACCGGAAAGAGTTACAAAGATGATTATTTTGAAACGCTGCTAATACCTAATCAAAAAACCATCATTGAGCATTCATTGTATCAGGGCTGCCACGTCACCATTTCATTCGTACCTGAAAAGCAAAAAATCTATGAAGGGCACATCAGCTACGCAGACAAGACGGGCTACTGCGTGCTGTATATGAAGGAAGTCGCATTAGATACCACCAATGGCATCTATGTGGAAAAGGATGTTAAGCAATGAGAGCGGCGAAGGCGTTAGGAATTGTTTTACTTGTCTTAATGAGCGCGTCATGTGCGTCAAATTACGATAAAACGGGCGCAACCAGCTTAGCGCAGTATTCTGAAAAAGAGATCAAACAGAAAATCACTCCTGAGGTGACCACCCGCAAAGATGTTCTGATTGCCTTCGGCGTTCCCGCCAATACACCGGATTACAACAAAGTGAACCACTGGGTATATACCTCAAAAATCGTCGATCGCCGCATCTACCTTATCATTCCGGTGATCCTCGACAGGAAACAATATCTGTCGGTTGATTTCTCTGATCAAGGGATTGTGACCGCGTACCGTTACGTTGAGGAATAAGTGGCCTCTGAAACCCCGCCTTCGTCAGGCGGGGTTTTTGTTGTGTAGCTTCTATTAACCGTTATTCGAAACGATATGACACGGACATCCCCACCCCGTAATTACGCCCCGGAGCCGGTTCGTAGTAGCGGCCGTTGGATTCGTTAACGATGACCGATCCGACATACTCTTTGTCGAACAGGTTATCGACGCGCCCGAAGACGTCCATTCCCCAGTTGCCGTAGTTAAATTTGTAGCCCGTATTCAGGCCGACCACGGTGTAGGAAGGGGCTTTGGCGGTGTTTTCATCGTCCGCCATGATATCGCTCATATAGCGCACATCGGAGCCTGCGTACCAGCCTTCTTCCGGCTGCCAGCCGAACGACGCGTAGCCCATATTGCGGGCGATGCCCGGCATACGGTTACCGTTACAGTCGGCGTCGGAGCAGACGTTGGTGCGGTACGTTGCATCCAGATACGTCCACGCCATTTTCAACTTCCAGTTCTCGGCAAACTGCTGATCGAGGGAAAGCTCCACGCCCTGACGACGCGTTTTGCCGGCGTTTTTATAGCTGGTACGGCCGCCGGAACTGGCGTCTACCACAATCTCATCATCCGTATCGGTGCGGAAAAGCGCCGCCGTCAACAGACCATTGCCGACGCGGGTTTTGCTGCCCACTTCGTAAGTATTGTTGGTGGAGGGTTTCAGGCCGAAGTTCAGCCCGCTTTGATTTCCGGAACGGTAGGAGAGTTCGTTGATGGTCGGCGTTTCAAACCCACGGCCCGCCGCAGCGTAGACGTTCCATCCATCGGTGATGGCGTATTTTAAAGAACTGGCAGGCAGCCATTTGTGATAGCTCGCGTCGCCGCTGTCATCCCCGTTGGCACCTTGCACGTAGTGATCGTTGGAGTCAAACCACACGGAGCTGTAACGCACGCCCGCATCCAGGGAGAGTTTTTGCGTCAACTGCCAGCTGGTCTGCAGATACGGGTCGACGTTCCACATCAGGTTACGTTCGTTACGGCGTTTATCGCCTTTCACACCGTACTCCGGCACGCCGTTGTTCATGACGAAGTTCTCGTAACCGCGACGATCTTCGCTCATGTTTTCGTAGTTCAGCCCAGTGGTGAAGGTCACGGGCACCAGCAGTTCGCCGCGATGCGTCCAGCGGGTGTCCACGCCCTGATAGTGGCGCTGCATATCGATTACGCCACCGGAGTGGGTCTCTTTCAGCTGCGGCTGATAGGGAATCGATTGATACTGCGTCATTTCACGCTCACCGGCGTACATCATCACGCTGAGATCGTCCTGTTCCGTCAGTTGGCGCTCGTAGCGCAGGCCAGCCTGGGTCTGCTTGATGGTTTTGCGGGTGTTGTACTGATCGGCACGCGGAGACTGACGCGGATTGTCGCGCCACTCCTGATAATCCAGTCCGCCCGGATCGTTAGCTTTCATGTCGACGCTGTTGAAAATCAGCGTCAGTTTGCTGGCGTCATCAATGCGCACACCCAGTTTGGCGTTCGCCAGATTTTTACGCGCGCCGCTGTGGTCGCGATAGCCCTTCGTCGTGAAACGGGTCGTCGACACCGTGTAATCCACATCGCCCGCATGGGTGCCGTCACCCATTGCGCCGGTGGCTTTCAGGCCGTAGCGCCAGGTGCCATAGCTGCCGTAATAGCTGCTCGCTTCAATGGTCGGCGGCTGCTGGCCGGTCTGGCTGGCGATATTGATCACGCCGCCGGAGGCATTGCCGTACAGGGCAGAGAACGGACCGCGCAGCACTTCGACGCTGTCGATGCTGGAGAGATCGATATTTGAAGTCTGCCCCTGGCCGTCCGGCATGGTCGCCGGGATGCCGTCGACGTACATGCGAATACCGCGCACGCCGAAGGTGGAGCGGGCACCGAAGCCGCGCATGGAGAGCTGCAGGTCCTGAGCGTAGTTCTGCCGGTTCTGAATTTGTAAACCGGGCACGCTGCCGAGCGATTCAGAAAGGTTGATGCGCGGCGCGGCCTGACGCATGTCATCCCCGTTCACGACGCTAACCGCGGCAGGGGTATCGAGTTCAGAAACGGTCTGCGGCGTGGCGCTGACGATCATCGTTTGTTCTTGTGCAGCCAGTGCCGCTGCGGGGGCAAAGATCGTCGGCATCCACAACAGGGTGAGCGTGGCCTGACGGGCAGAAATGATTTTCATGAATAAAGAGCCGGTTGATGAAGAAAACGAACCAAATGGAACACATGTGCGTATGGTAAATCTTTTGTAAAGGTTTTGAAAACTTTAACAGCACGTTGCGTTAACAGAAGTGTAGATAAAAACGAAGCGGGGCGCGAAAGGGGAAACTAAGGCTCCACATTCAGGTGAATAATGATTACTATTCTCAACAATAAAACAGGATGAAGCGATGACTTCGTCTCAGGGAAGCAATGTCGGCATTACACATTTTTTTATCAAAGGGAGTCGTCATGTCATTACGTCATCTGTGCTCACCGCGTCTGCGTGGTTCTCTGCTGTTGGGTTCACTGCTGGTAGCGGGGTCGTTTAATGTTCATGCTGCAGAAGAGATGCTGCGAAAAGCGGTGGGTAAAGGCGCTTACGAAATGGCGGTCAGCCAGCAGGAAAATGCCCTGTGGGTTGCGACCACGCAAAGCCGCAAAACGGATAAAGGTGGCGTGGTTTACCGTCTTGATCCCGTCACACTTGAAGTGACGCAGGCCATTCATAACGATTTAAAACCGTTCGGCGCCACCATCAACAATGCCACTCAGACCCTGTGGTTTGGTAACACCACCAACAGCGCGGTAACGGCTATCGACGCCAAAACCGGCGAAGTGAAAGGGCGCCTGGTGCTTGACGATCGCAAGCGCAGTGAAACCGTGAAGCCGCTGCAGCCGCGCGAGCTGGTGGCCGATGACACCACCAATACCGTCTATATCACCGGTATCGGCAAAGAGAGTGTGATTTGGGTAGTGGATGGCGAAACCCTGAAACTGAAAGAGACCATTGCTAACACCGGCGCATTCAGCACGGGTCTGGCGCTGGATGCGCAGGCAAAACGTCTCTACAGCACCAACGCCGACGGCGAGCTGATCACCATTGATACGGCCACCAACAAAGTGCTGAGCCGCAAAAAAGTGCAGGACGACGGGAAAGAGCATTTCTACCTGAACCTGAGCCTGGATACCAAAGGGCAACGCGCGTTCCTGACCGACTCCAAACAACCGGAAGTGCTGGTGGTGAACCTGAAGGACGCAAGCGTGATCGAGAAAATCGCAGCCCCTGAATCGCTGGCGGTGCTGTTTAACCCGACGCGCAACGAAGCTTACGTGACGCACCGCGAAGCGGGTAAAGTCAGCGTGATCGACGCGAAAACCTACAAAGTCACGAAAACCATCGATACGCCAACCTTCCCGAACAGCCTGGCGCTCTCCGCTGACGGCAAAACGCTGTATGTGACGGTGAAACAGAAATCCACCCGTCAGCAGGAAGCCACCCAGCCTGACGACGTGATCCGTATCGCGCTGTAAAGCGTGTGTGCTAGCCCTGCGTAAATCTGGCGCTGTGGGTAAAAAAAAGGAAGGCCCAGGCCTTCCTTTTTTATTGTTGCCGGTGAGCGGTGTCGCCTGGCCCGGCCTGTAAAACCTTAACGCGACGTCTCTTCAATCAACGGCGCATCGTGCTGCACATCATCCGCCAGTACCGGCGCGGTGCTGTGGATTTCGTTTACACGCTTACGCACGCCAAACCAGCCAGCAACCAGCAGCACCGCCAGCAGCGGAATGGTGGCGATGGTGTAGGTGCCGTTTGGATAGTCAAACGCCATCAGCACCAGCACGCTCAACAGGAACAGCAGGGTCAACCACGAGGTCACCGGTGCGCCCGGCATCTTGAAGCTCACATCCGCCGCTTTACCTTCCTTGATCGCTTTGCGCAGGCGCATCTGGCACACCACGATAAACGCCCAGGAGGCGATAATGCCGATTGCCGCGACGTTCAGTACGATCTCAAACACCTGAGACGGCACCAGATAGTTCAGGAACACGCCAAAGACATACACCACCAGCGTTGCCAGAATCCCCGCGTACGGCACCTGCTGTTTGCTCATTTTCGACATGAACTTAGGCGCAGAACCGCCCATCGACATGGAGCGCAGGATACGGCCCGTGGAGTACAAACCGGAGTTCAGGCTCGAAAGCGCGGCGGTCAGTACCACGATATTCATGATGCTGCCCACGTAAGGCACGCCGAGCTTCGAGAAGAAGGTCACGAACGGGCTTTGACCCGCCTGATAAGCATTCCACGGCAGTAACAGCACCAGCAGTACCACCGAGCCCACATAGAACAGACCGATACGCCAGATGACGCTGTTGATCGCTTTTGGCACCATGGTCTGCGGATCTTTACATTCACCCGCGGCGGTCCCGACCAGTTCGATAGAGGCGAAGGCAAACACGACGCCCTGGACCAGCACCAGCGCAGGCAGCAGGCCGTGCGGGAAGAAGCCGCCGTTATCGGTTATAAGATGGAAGCCGGTTGCGCCGCCGTCGAGCGGTTTACCGCTGCCGAGGAACACCGTACCGACCACCAGGAAGATCACAATCGCCAGGACTTTCACCAGCGCGAACCAGAACTCCATCTCGGCGAACCACTTCACGCCAATCATGTTCATGGTGCCGACAATCGCCAGCGCGCCAAGGGCAAACACCCACTGCGGCACATCGCCAAACGCGCCCCAGTAGTGCATATACAGCGCGACCGCGGTGATATCCACGATCCCGGTCATCGCCCAGTTGACGAAGTACATCCAGCCCGCCACATAGGCTGCTTTTTCGCCGAGAAACTCACGGGCATAGGAGACAAAGCTGCCGCTGGAAGGGCGGTGCAATACCAGCTCGCCGAGCGCACGCAGAATAAAGAAGGAGAAGATACCGCACACCAGATAGACCAGTGCGAGAGCCGGGCCAGCCATTTGCAGACGCGCGCCTGCACCGAGAAACAGCCCCGTACCGATAGCGCCACCGATGGCGATCATCTGTACCTGACGGTTGCCCATCGCCTTGTGATAGCCCTCTTCGTGAGAGTTCAACCAGCGACGTTTCGCAGCGTGATGATCGGCTGCGTTTTTATTGCTTGTTTTCATTGAGATACCTGTTTACCTGTCTGAATCATCTTAGGGATGCCCGTACATGGCTGTCAGCAGACCAAACGATTGCTTCTGTGCAGCCAGATGTCGCCTTTCCAGTCATTCTGCGTATGGATAAGGCAAAACATGGCGAAGCATCCTACCCGCAATCCATAAGCGACGCAAAATATAACCGGTCTGAAAGTGATACGGATCGAATGAAATGGTGTGGTCAGAGCAGACGGGGATCACAACATGCTGAATAGTGACCAGTTTGCAGAGAAAATGACCCGTTAACTGCTGCTTTAATCATCAGGTGTGCTTAATAGTTGCGCAATGGCATTGATGAACTGAATTCATAAGCACAAGCTTTTCTGCGCTGTAGTGCTCATGAACCAATCCCTCTACAGTAAAAGCGTTAATCACTAAAACCCATGAGGAAAAGAGATGCAACAGCGACAACTCGGACAAAATGGTTTAACGGTTTCCGCACTGGGGCTGGGGTGTATGGGTTTAAGCTTCGGTTACGGCCCGGCGACGGACAAGGCGCAGGCCATTTCCCTCATCCGCGCAGCGGTAGATCGCGGCGTCACCTTTTTCGATACCGCCGAAGTTTATGGCCCGTATATTAACGAAGAGGTGGTCGGCGAAGCGCTGGCACCGGTGCGCGACAAAGTGGTGATTGCGACCAAATTTGGTTTTGACTGCGATCAGCCGGGCCAGGTACTTAACAGCCGCCCTGAACATATTCGCACAGCGATTGAAGGATCGTTAAAACGCCTGAAAACAGAGGTGATTGACCTCTATTATCAGCACCGCGTCGACCCGGACGTGCCGGTGGAAGAGGTCGCGGGAACGATTGCCGATCTGATTGCCGAAGGTAAAGTGAAACACTTTGGCCTGTCAGAAGCGGGCGTCGACACCATTCGCCGCGCGCATGCGGTCTGCCCGGTCACCGCGCTGCAAAGCGAATATTCCCTGTGGTGGCGCGAGCCCGAGCAGGCAATTCTGCCGCTGCTGGAGGAGTTAAACATCGGTTTTGTTCCGTTCAGCCCGTTGGGTAAAGGCTTCCTGACAGGGGCGATCAACGCCCAAACCACCTTCGACAGCAGCGATTTCCGCAACGTGGTGCCGCGCTTTAGCGAAGCCTCACGGCAGGCCAACCAGCAGCTGGTGGATCTGGTGCAGCGCCTGGCCGCCGAGCAGGGCGTGACAGCGGCGCAAATCGCGCTAGCGTGGTTACTGGCGAAAGCGCCGTGGATTGTGCCGATTCCGGGTACCACCAAACTGCATCGTCTGGAGGAGAATCTGGGAAGCGTTAACGTGACACTGTCACTGGAAGCGCTCGCCCGTATTAATCAGGCGCTCGCGAGCATTGATGTGGTCGGCGATCGCTACCCGCAGCATTTGCAGGCGCGCGTCGGCAAGTAATTTAGGTCTTACGCAGGGCGTCGACCAGCAGCGAAAATGCGGTGGTGTGCTGGCGGCGGCTCGGGTAGTAAAGGTGGTACCCGTCGAAATACGGGCACCATGCCTGCAGGGCCGGGATCAGTCGGCCCTTCGCAATGGCATCCTGCACCGTATCTTCCGGCACATACGCCAGCCCCAGACCTGCCTCGGCGGCATCAATCCGCTGCGGCAGGTTATTTAACGTCAACTGCCCCTCCACCCGCACGCGTATTTCTCGCCCGTCTTTTTCAAATTCCCAGGCATACAGCCCGCCAAGGGTAGGCAGGCGCATATTGATGCATGAATGGTTTGCCAGCTGCTCCGGCGTTTCTGGCATGCCGTGGCGCGCAAAATAGTCTGCCGAGCCCACCACCGTCATCCGCATATCCGGCGCGATGCGCACCGCAATCATGTCTTTGGCGATCTGTTCGCCGAGGCGCACGCCCGCATCAAAACGACCATCAACGATATCCGTCAGGCCGTTGTCGACGGTGACCTCAACGTGAATATCCGGGTATTGCAGCATAAAGGGTTTCAGCACCGGCCACAGCACTGCCGACATGGCGTGTTCCCCGGCGGTAATGCGAATGTTCCCGGCGGGTTTGTCACGCATCTCGCGCAGGGCCGTCAGTTCCTGTTCGATCTCCAGCAGGTGTGGGCTTAAGCGCATAAAAAGCTGCTCGCCGGCTTCGGTCGGGGCCACGCTGCGGGTGGTGCGCGTGAGCAGGCGCATATCCAGACGCGCTTCAAGATTGCGCATTGCGTGGCTCAGTGCCGACTGCGACACGCCAAGCTGGGCAGCGGCACGGGTAAAGCTCCGCTCGCGAGCGACTACCATAAACGACAACAAATCGTTGAAATTGTCTTTCAGCACGGCGAGGCTCCCGATATATGAATTTGGCTCATGGTTCCTTTCAGATTATGCAGTCTAATGCTGCTCCCAGGTTTGCGCTACTGTTAACGCATCAGCAAAACAGGAGACAACATGAAAATTATCCGAAGTGGTTCGTTACCCTCAGCCCGTGGCCCTGAAGCGTGGTTTAGCGGAACTGTGCGCATCGATGCGCCGTTTCAGGCAACGGAACCTGCGTCCGTCGGCGGCGCGACGGTGACTTTCGAGCCGGGTGCGCGCACCGCCTGGCACACCCATCCGCTGGGACAGACTCTGATTGTGACGCAGGGACGCGGCTGGTTACAGGAGTGGGGCAAAGACGCCGAGGCGCTGAACCAGGGCGATATCGCCTGGATACCGCCTGGCGTAAAACACTGGCACGGGGCCAGTTCACAGACCGCGATGACGCATATTGCCATCGCCGAATCCGTGAACGGCAGCCCGGTGGAGTGGCTGGAAAAAGTGAGCGACGAAGAGTATCAGGGGCGTTAACCGCCAAATACCGCAATCGCCTGTTGCAGCCGTGTGGTGCGCTCCGTCAGGTGATTAGCGGCGCGGGTGACGTTATCGACCATCCCCGTATTGTTGTGGGTCATCACGCCGATACGGGAAATAGACTCGTTGATGAGCGTCAGGGCCAGCGTCTGTTCCTGCGTCGCATGGCCGATCTCTTTGATCAGCGACGTCACCTGTAACACATTGCCAATCATCGCCGTAAGGTGGGTTTCCGTCTGTTCGACCATTGCCACACCGGCGTTGACGCTGGCGACGTTCTTCTCTATCAGCGTTTTGATCTCTTTTGCCGCTGAGGCCGAGTGCTGCGCCAGGTTGCGCACTTCGGCGGCCACGACCGCAAAACCACGGCCCGCTTCGCCCGCGCGCGCCGCTTCTACGGCGGCGTTGAGCGCCAGAATATTGGTCTGGAAGGCGATTCGGTCGATCACGCCAATAATATCGACAATCTGACTGTTATCTTTTGAGACCGACTGCATCATGCCGATGGTCTGCTTCATGGCGGTTTCGCCGCTGTGGGCGCTGCTGCTGGTGCGGTCGGCCATATGGATTGCTTCCCCGGCGGTTTGCGCGGTTTGCTCTACGGCGCTGGCGATCTCCTCCACGGCGGCAGCGGTTTGCTGCAAATCATCAGCCGTCTCTTCAGAGCGCGCCTGTAACGCTGCACCTTCTTTCGCCACCTGCTGGCTGATGGTGCTGATCCCGGCAATTTGCGTTCCGACGTCATCGACCAGAGAATTTAAATTCAGCCCCGACTGGTTGACCAGGCGCATCATCATGCCCACGTCATCGACACGATCAAAATGAAAATAAGCGGGTTTTCGCCCGGAAACGACCTGTTGCATCTGGCGGACAATCTTTTTAAGAGGGCGGCAAACCTGCGCATTCAGATATAACCCCAGCACAATAAAGAGCGCCATCAGCCCGGCGATTTGCATCACACCTTTTGGTAATAAAAGGGATACCAGTAACGAAAGCAGAGCGGTAACGGCAATACCGTAATTGACTCTTTTTGCCGTGCTTATTTTTTTAAAGAGTGAAAGAAAAGAGAATAACCCGCGACGAACCAGTAAGCCTTTATAAAAACGATGGCGGGTAAGCTGGTTATTTCTGACTCGCTGATAGAGATGTTCAGCGGCGTCTATCTCATCGCGCGGGGGGATATTTCGCACGGAAATATAACCGGTGAGGGTTTCGTTTTGATACACCGGCGTGACGTTGGCACGCACCCAGTAGTGATCGCCGTTGTGGCGGCGGTTCTTGACCAGCCCCGTCCAGCTCTGGCCCTGCTGGAGCGTAAACCACATATCCCCAAAGGCGTCAGGCGGCATATCCGGGTGACGAATGACATTGTGCGGCTCGCCAATAAGATGTTCTTCTTTATAGCCGCTGGCTTCAATAAACGCAGAGTTGGCATAGGTAATATGGCTCTGCGTATTGGTGGTCGACATCAGCGTCGACCCTTTGTTAAGCAAATACTCGCTTTGTGTAACAGGAGTGTTATTTCTCATGAAAAACTCCATGGTGATGTCAAAAAAACAGAAAAGCCGCCCGAAAAATATTCAGGCAAGACAAAAGTTATTGTTGTGTTTATTACGGCCTGCGCATTCTTCCACAAAACAGGGTGAACAAGAAAGCACCTGAATTAACTATTTTTTATCTATTAAACATTGCTTATGTAATGAATTTGCAAAAAAAGAGTGCCGCCATTTTTAATGGCGAATGAAATTCTCTCCTTAAGTTAAATATTAAGTGAAATATGAATAAACCACGGAAATTGAACTCCCGAAATACACTTTCGTTAACATGGACAGAACGCGGCGGCTAATCTGTTCTGCGCGATAGGCTTATGAAGAGAAGGGGGATGCATTTCTGATTTCCGGCAAACTAAATGTAAATTAATTGTTTCTCAGAGGTGAAATCCGCCTTTAATAATGGCGACATGTTAAGTCAAACGAGAACACAACATGTCCTGGCGAATCAGCATTCTGGATAAAAGCCCTGTGGCGGTGAACGAAACGGCCGCCGACGCGCTGGCGCGTACCCTGAGTCTGGCAAAACAGGCCGAAGCGCTGGGTTTTCACCGCTTCTGGATTGCCGAACATCACAATACCGCTCAGCTGGCCAGCCCCTCGCCTGAGCTGCTCATTGCCTGGATTCTGGGACAAACCAAACACATCCGCGTCGGTTCTGGCGGCGTGATGCTGCAACATTACAGCCCGTACAAAGTGGCAGAAAACTTCAATGTGCTGGCGTCGATTGCCCCTGGCCGCGTCGATTTGGGCGTCGGGAAAGCGCCCGGCGGTTTGCCGCTCTCCACACGCGCCCTGCAACAGGGGCTGCATCAGGACGAAAAGGGGAGTTTTGCCGATCAGCTGACCCAGCTCGATCGCTGGCTTACCCCATCAACTGACGTGCAGGACGACAGCGTCAAAGCCACGCCATTGCCCTCTGCGCCCGCGGAGAAATTCCTGCTCGGCACAAGCGTTGAAAGCGCGCAGCTGGCGGCGAAACTCGGCTGGAACTTTGTCTTTGCCGCCCATCTTAACGGGGATGTGAATCTCCTGCGCGACGTGCTGGAAACCTGGCGCACTTACAGCGCGCTTAACGCCATTGTGGCGGTTCAGGCCATCGTCGCGCCGACTCAGGTGCAGGCCGATGCGCTGGCGGAAAAAGTGGAAGTGTGGGGCGTTGAGCTGGCGAACGGCCAGCGGGTGACGGTCGCCAGCGAAGAGCAGGCCTACGCCTTTGCGCGACAGGCCGAAAGCGAACCGCTGCGCATTGCCCGTCGCGCCCAGTCGCTGATCAAAGGCACGCCGGAATCGGTGCTCAATGAACTGGAAAACCTGCACCAGACCTGGGGTATCGACGAATTTATTATTGATACGCCCGTGGCGGACGGACTCGCCCGCACGCAATCGCTGCGCTTACTGGCGCAGGCCAAATTTGCCGGGGAGGTGCTGGTATGAGCCTCGGACAACAGCTGATCGACTGGCGCCGTGAACTGCACCGCCATCCTGAACTGTCAGGGCAGGAAGTCGAAACCACCGCCCGTCTGCGCCAGTGGCTGTCGGGGGCCGGGATCACCGTGCTGCCGTACGATCTCCAGACAGGGATCGTCGCCGAAATTGGTCAGGGCCAGAAACAGATTGCCCTGCGCGCAGACATCGACGCGCTGCCGATTGAGGAGCGCAGCGGTGTGGAATTTAGCTCGCAGAATCCGGGTGTAATGCATGCCTGCGGTCACGATATTCACACCAGCGTGATTCTGGGCGCAGCGTTGCAGCTCAAAGCCCGCGAAGCCACGCTGCCCGGGCGGGTGCGCATTCTGTTCCAGCCCGCCGAAGAGAATTTTGGCGGCGCGAAAAGCCTGGTCCGCGCCGGTGCGCTTCAGGATGTCAGCGCGATTTTTGGCATGCACAACGAACCCGGTTTACCGGTGGGGGCCTTCGCCACGCGCGGCGGGCCGTTTTACGCCAACGTCGACCGCTTTGTGATCCGCGTGACCGGTAAAGGGGCGCACGCCGCCCGTCCGCACGAAGGCTCTGACGCCATTCTGCTCGCCAGCCAGCTCGTCACCGCGCTGCAAAGTGTCGCCAGCCGTAACGTCAATACGCTGGATTCCGTGGTGCTGAGCGTGACGCGCATCGAAGGCGGCAACACCTGGAACGTACTGCCGGAGAGCGTGGAGCTGGAAGGGACGCTGCGCACCCATCGCATTGAAGTGCAGCAGAACGTCAAAGCCCGTGTCGGCGAGATCGCCGCCGGTTTTGCCAGCGCCTTTAACGCGCAGATTGATATCACCTGGTACGCCGGACCGACCGCGCTGGTGAACGATGAACGCTGGGCCGATTTCGCCACCTCCGTGGCGCGCGAAACGGGTTACGAAACACAGCACGCAGAGCTGCATATGGGCGGTGAAGATTTTGCCGTCTATTTGCAGCACATTCCCGGCGCGTTCGTCAGCATTGGCAGCAACAGTCCTTTCGGTTTGCACCATCCGGGTTTTAATCCGGACGAAGCCTTAATCGAACCCGCCGCGCACTATTTCTCGCAGCTTGCAGAAAAAGCATTACATCAAATTTAACCAATAAGGGGTGACTATGTCTGCAACACGACAATTGCGTCTTGGAACCATATTGCATGGCGCATCGGGAAATATGTCCGCCTGGCGTCATCCGGCAGCCGTGGCTGATGCCAGCATTAATTTTAATTTCGTCAAAGAGACGGCGTTAAAAGCGGAAGAGGGGAAACTCGATTTTTTATTCGTCGCCGATGGACTTTATATTAATGAAAAGTCGATCCCGCATTTTCTGAATCGCTTTGAGCCGTTAACCGTTTTATCCGCTCTGGCGAGCATGACTTCGCGACTGGGGCTGGTTGGAACGCTGTCGACCTCTTACAGCGAGCCGTTTTCCGTCGCGCGGCAGTTTGCCAGCCTCGACCATCTGAGCAACGGGCGCGCGGGCTGGAACGTGGTGACCTCACCGCTGGAAGGCTCAGCGAAAAACTTCTCCCGCGAAAAACACCCCGAGCACGCTCTGCGCTATCGCATCGCCGATGAGTATCTCGACGTCGTGAAAGGGCTGTGGGACTCCTGGGAAGAGGACGCCTTTGTGCGCAATAAAGCGAGCGGGCAATTCTTTAATCCACAGAAATTACACACGCTGGATCACCACGGTGATTTCTTCCAGGTCGCCGGGCCGCTGAATATTGGCCGCACACCGCAGGGCCGCCCGATTGTGTTTCAGGCGGGGGCCTCGGAAGACGGCAAAAAACTGGCGGCGAAACATGCCGACGCCATATTTACGCATCACGAAACCTTAGACGAAGCCAAAGCCTTTTATCGTGACGTGAAATCTCAGCTGGAATTAAACGGCCGCCGCGCGGATGAACTGCATATTTTCCAGGGCGTGAGCGTGATTGTCGGAAAAGATGCCGCAGACGTGGAAGAACAGTATCAAACCACCGCCGCGCTGGTATCGATAAACGACGCGCTGAATTACCTCGGACGCTATTTCGAGCATCACGATTTTAGCCAGTATCCTCTCGACGAACCTTTCCCGGATATCGGCGAGTTAGGGCAAAACAGTTTCCGCAGTACCACCGATGAGATCAAACGTAACGCCCGCGAGCGGAACCTGACGCTGCGCCAGGTGGCGCTGGAAGCGGCCTCCCCGCGCCCGCGTTTTTCGGGCACAGCGGAAGAGGTGGCCGATGGCCTGCAGCAGTGGTTCGACGCCTACGCCGCAGACGGTTTCATCATTCAGGGCGGTACGCCAGACACCTTCCCGCGCTTTGTCGATCAGGTGGTGCCGCTCCTGCAGGCCCGCGGACTGTTCCGCACCGACTATCCGGGCACCACGCTTCGCGAAAGCCTGGGGTTAGACCAGCCAAAAAATCAGTTCACACAACAATAAGAGAAGACACGCTATGCAGAAAACCTCGCTCGTTCTGGCGCTCGCGCTGGCATTTACCCCTGCCGTCTGGGCAGAAAATGTGAACATTAACGGCACCGGTGTGAGCATCGAGGCCAATAAAACGCCGGTGAATACCGTCAAAAACGGCGATGCCGTGGCGCAACTGCCGAAGGATTATCGCTTTGCGGTGCCGGGGAAATTCACCGTCGCCGTGGCGGGGCTGAACCAGCCGCCGCTTACCGTGTTCTCCGATGACAACAAAACCCTGCTGGGCAGCGAAGTGGACGTTGCGCGTCTGGTGGCCGACAGCCTCGGGCTGGAGCTGAACGTGGTGCCGACCTCCTGGGAGGACTGGCCGCTCGGCGTGGCATCCGGAAAATATGACGCGGCGATCAGCAACATCACGGTGACCAAAGAGCGCAAAGAGAAGTTCGATTTTGCTACCTATCGAAAAGACTCCCTCGGTTTCTACGTCAAATCGACCAGCCCGATTAAATCCCTTGAGAAGGCTGAAGACATCGCCGGGCTGCGCATTATTGTCGGCTCCGGTACCAATCAGGAAGCGATCCTGCTGGCGTGGAACGCGGAAAACCTCAAAAAAGGGCTGAAGCCGTTTACCCCGGTCTACACCAAAGACGACGCGGCGCAAACCCTGGCGCTGCAGTCCGGGCGGGCTGATGCGTTCTTCGGGCCGAATGTGATTGGCGCATGGAAAGCGGCCCTGACCGGCAAAACCAAACGGGTGGGCAGCGTGGATGGCGGCTGGCCGAAAGCGGCGCACATCGCCGTGACGCTGAAAAAAGGCTCCGGGCTGGTTGAACCGGTGCAAACGGCGCTCAACGGTGTGATCAAAAACGGGGATTACGACAAGGTGCTCAACCGCTGGGGCGAAGGTGTCGAGCGTATTCCGAACTCAGAAGTGAACCCGGCCGGGCTGGGCGACTAAGGAGGCCACATGAGCGATCTTTTTCGCGACGTTTCGCCGGAAGATGCCGATCTTCAGCCCATCATTGACGGGCTGTTCGGAGAGTACGCCGCCCGCTACGGCGACTACTTTTCCAAAGACGCGGAAATCGAACTGACCGAGTGGTATCTGCCGCCGCAGGGGCTGTTTATCGTGCTGGAGCGCGACGGCCAGATCATCGCCACCGGTGCGTACAAACCCTTTGACGCGCACACCGCCGAGATCAAACGCATCTGGACGAACAAAACGCTGCGCCAGCAGGGGCTGGCCGCGCGCGTGGTGCAGGAGCTGGAGCGCAGGGCGGTGCTGGCGGGGTACAGCGGTATCTACCTCACTACCGGTTTTCGTCAGCCGGAAGCGGTGAGGCTCTATCTGAGCCAGGGCTACGCGCCGCAGTTCGATCTCGATCGCGATCCGGAAGAGTACAGCCAGCCCCCCTTTGACGGGCGTCTGCGCTTCACCAAAACGCTGGTTCGCGAAGCGTTCAGTAAATCCGCATGAGGAACGACGATGAACAACAACGTTGAAACCATCAAAGTGGTCCCGGCGCGCTATCCCTGGCGCACCGTCGGAGCGATTGCCGCGCTGTTTGTGCTGGCGGTCGTCGTTCAGTCGGTGGCCTTTAATCCGCGCTGGGAGTGGGGCGTGTTTGCACGCTGGTTCTTCGATCCGGTGATTCTGGAAGGGGTGGGGCAAACGCTGCTGCTGACCTTAATCGGCACAGCGTTGAGCGTGGTGCTGGGCGGCATGTTAGCGCTGGCGCGACTCTCTTCGTCGTGGCTGTTAAGCACGCTGGCGTTTGGCTATATCTGGCTGTTCCGCTCGCTGCCGCTGATTGTGGTGCTGATCATCCTCTACAACTTCTCGTATCTGTACGACACGCTCTCCCTCGGCGTGCCTTTTACTCAGATAACCTGGGGCAAATTTGAGACCATCAACGTGCTGGGGCAGTTTTCTACCGCCGTGGTAGGTCTGACGCTGGTGCAGAGCGCTTACACCGCCGAAATCATTCGCGGCGGCTTTTTAGGCGTCGATCATGGTCAGTACGAAGCGGCTGCCGCGCTGGGTCTACCGGCCTGGCGTCGCACGGTGCGCATTATATTGCCGCAGGCGCTGCGCACCATTTTGCCATCCGGGTTTAATGAGATTATCAGCCTCGCCAAAGGCACCGCCATGGTGTACGTCCTGGCCATGCCGGAGCTGTTCTACACCATTCAGATGATCTACAACCGCACGCAGGAGGTGATCCCGCTGCTGATGGTTGGCGCGGCCTGGTATCTGGTGATCACCACCGTGCTGTCGGTCATTCAGCATGTGGTGGAGCGCGGTCTTGCCCGCAGCGAGCGCCGCTCGGCGGTGAATCAGTCTCGCGCCAGTCAGCGCACTCGTTCCGTTACCCCATCACAGGAGCCTATCCATGCCAGCCTCTCCTGAAGGACATATTTCGATTACCGGCGTCAGTAAATTCTTTGGTCGCCATAAGGCGCTGGATAACGTGTCGCTGGAAATTCCACCCGGTTCGGTGACGGTGATCCTCGGCCCGTCCGGCTCCGGTAAATCGACGCTGCTGCGCACCATTAACCACCTGGAGCGCGTCGATGAAGGCTTTATCCAGATCGACGGGGATTACATCGGCTATCGCCGTCAGGGCGACAAACTCTATGAGCTGAAAGAGAAAGAGATCCTCAAGCAGCGCGTCAACGTCGGCTACGTGTTCCAGAACTTTAACCTCTTCCCGCATCTCACGGTGCTGGAAAACCTGATTGAAGCGCCGATCGCGCATAAGCAGCTGAGCCGTAAAGCGGCGGTAGAGCGAGCGTACGGCCTGCTGGATGTGGTCGGGCTTCGTGAAAAAGCCGACGCCTGGTCGCGTCATCTTTCCGGCGGCCAGCAGCAGCGCATCGCCATTGCCCGTGCGCTGGCCCTGCGCCCGCGGGTGATGCTGTTTGATGAGCCGACGTCAGCTCTTGACCCGGAACTGGTGGGCGAAGTGCTGGACGTGATCAAAAAACTGGCCCGATCCGGCACTACGCTGGTGGTGGTGACGCATGAGATCGGTTTTGCCCGCGAAGTGGCCGATCAGGTGGTGTTCATGGTCGATGGCAAAATAGTCGAGCAGGGCAGTAGCGACGAGGTATTAAACCGTCCGTCCCACGCCCGAACGCGTCAGTTCCTGTCGAAAGTGCTGTAAGGAGAGGGTATGAAATACGGATTGCTGGCGCTGCTGGGCGTCGTTTCAGTGAGCCAGGCCAGCATTGATTTAAAGGCTAATGAACAGCCGCTGCCGGTGACGGTGGATCAGGCAGCGATCGCGAAGATCCCGCAGGGCTACAAATTTGTTGAGCCGGGTACGCTGACGGTCGCCATTTCTGCCCTTAATTCGCCGCCGCTGGCGCTCCTCGCCAGCGATAACCGTACCCGCATTGGCAGCGATCCGGATATCGCCCGGCTGCTGGCGGGGAGCCTGGGGTTAAAACTGAAACTGGTACCGACCGCCTGGGAAGACTGGCCGCTCGGGATCAGCTCCGGGCGTTACGACGTGGCGCTGGTGAACATTGCAGTGACCGAGCAGCGTAAAGAGAAGTTTGATTTTGCCACCTATCGCGTCGATTCACTGGCGTTTTCGGTGAAATCCACCAGCGACGTGCAGGCGATCAAAAATGCTGAAGATCTGGCGGGTAAAAAGGTGATTGTCGGCTCCGGCACTAATCAGGAGCGCATTCTTCTCGGCTGGAACGAGGAGAACAAAAAGGCCGGGCGCGAGGCTGCGCTGCCGGTCTATCTGACGGATGACGCTTCCGGCAATTTGTATATTCAGTCCGGGCGCGCGGATGTGTTTTTCGGCCCGCAGTCGGTTTCCGCCTATAAAGCGGCGCTGACGGGCAAAACCCGGGTAGTGGGGCTTGGGCCGAAAAAAGCCTATGTTGCGACCACCACCAAAAAGGGCAACGAACTGGTGTATGCCCTGCAGGCTGCGCTCGATGGGGCGATTCAGCGTGGGGAGTATCAGCAGGTGCTGGCGCGCTGGGGTGAGCAGGGCGAAGGCGTCGCGCGCTCCGAAGTCAATCCGCCGGGCATCACCTACTGATGTTCTACACTTAGAATTTGTTCTGAGTGGGGGCAGTATGATTAACGTGTATGGCGTACCCGGCTGGGGATCGGCAATCAGCGAAGTGATGCTAACCCTGGCCGATATTCCCTATCGTTTTATCAACGTCGAAGGGTTTGATTCGCCAGGCCCGCAGCGCGCTCTGCTGGAGAAACTCAATCCTCTGTGCCAGGTGCCGACGCTGGAGCTGGAAAATGGCGCAGTGATGAGTGAAACGGCCGCCATCGGCCTGATGATTCTGGACCGTTGTCCGGAACTCGCCCCACCCGTGGGCCATCCCGACCGGGCGCAGTTTCAACGACTGCTGATCTGGCTGGTGGCCAATGTCTATCCTACGTTTACCTACGCCGATTACCCTGAACGCTGGGCGCCGGACGCACCGGAACAGCTGCGTGAAAATTGTATCGCCTGGCGTAAGTCGCTCTACCTGTGGCTGGATAATCATCTTAAAGCCGCGCCCTATGCGCTCGGCGAGCAACTCACGCTGATTGACGTCTATGTTGCGGTGATGCGCACCTGGGGCCCGCGCCACGCGTGGTTTACCGCCAATACGCCGCGTATCACCGCCATCGCCGATGCTGTCTGTCAGCGGCCAGAACTGCACAAGGTGTTAAAGGCGAACGAAATTATCTGATAAGTTGAAACGCTCACAACAACAGGAGCCTGCAATGCCACACGTTGATATCAAATGTTTTCCCCGCGATCTGAACGATGAACAAAAAACCGCCCTGGCGGCGGATATCGCGGAGGTGATTATTCGTCATTTTAACAGTAAAGACAGTTCAGTCTCTGTTGCCCTGAATCAGGTGCAGCAGGAAGACTGGAAAGCGCAGGTCTGGGATACGGAAATCGGACCGAAGCTGGATGAACTCATCAAAAAGCCTGGATATTCGATGTAAGATTTCGGCCGGGTGGCGTCTGCGCTTACCCGGCATAAAACGTTAGCCCATCACCCGCAACAACGTATCCAGCAGCCCCGGAAAGCGGGCATCCAGATCTTCTCTTCGAAGCGAAATCATATTCTCGCGCCCCTGCGGGCGCTGCCAGATCACGCCGCTATCGCGCAGCACGCGCCAGTGGTGGGTCATGGTTGATTTGGCAATGTCTTCCGGGCGCAGGGCGTTGCAGCTCAGTTCACTGCCATCGGCGAGCAGGCGGAGGATCTCCAGTCGCAGCGGGTTACCGAGGGCTAACAGCACATTTTCCAGCGTGATTTGTTCAGGTTCGGGGTGGTTGGCGATCATAGACTTCCTGGGTTAGCGGGAAGGTGAGCTATCTTAATGATAGGCCCATCCTTAAAAAAATAGTTCGTATATACTCGTACAATAGGACTATTATAGCAGACGAACACACAGACGACCATTCCGGTCGTTCTACTCAAGTCAAACTGACTAAGGATTTATCATGCCCCGACCCATCCCTCTTGAGCGTTATCGCAACATCGGTATCTCCGCGCATATCGATGCCGGTAAAACGACCACCACCGAGCGCATTCTGTTTTACACCGGAATGAGCCACAAATTGGGTGAAGTCCACGATGGCGCGGCAACAACTGACTGGATGGCGCAGGAGCAAGAGCGCGGGATCACCATTACGTCCGCGGCGGTGAGCTGCTTCTGGCCCGGTATGGATCGTAATTTTGAACCGCACCGGATCAACATTATCGACACCCCAGGGCACGTGGATTTCACCATTGAAGTGGAACGATCCATGCGCGTGCTCGACGGTGCGGTGATGGTTTATGACTCCGTCGGTGGCGTCCAGCCGCAGTCGGAAACCGTCTGGCGCCAGGCGAACAAATACCACGTCCCGCGCCTGGCGTTCGTCAACAAAATGGACCGTCCGGGAGCCGATTTCTTCCGCGTAGTGCAGATGATGATTGATCGCCTGAAGGCCAATCCGGTACCGATTGTCATCCCTGTTGGCGCTGAAGAGCACTTCAGCGGGGTTGTCGATCTCATCAAAATGCGCGCCATTTTGTGGGACGACGCCACCCAGGGCATGACCTTCAGCTATGCGCCGGTCCCGGACGATTTGCTGAGCACCGCCAAAATCTGGCGGGAAAAAATGGTCTCGGCCGCCGCGGAAACCAGCGATGCGCTGATGGATAAATACCTGGAAACGGGCGATCTGGATGAAGCGGAAATCATCGACGGGCTGCGCATACGCACGGTCAAAGGTGAAATCCAGCCGATGCTGTGCGGCAGTGCCTTTAAAAACAAAGGGGTACAGCGCATGCTCGACGCGGTGATCGAACTGATGCCATCGCCCCTCGACGTGCCGGCTATTGATGGCGTGGATGATAAAGGGCAACCGGCGGAGCGTCACCCAAGCGATGACGAACCCTTCTCGGCGCTGGCGTTCAAGCTGATGACCGACCCGTACGTCGGCCAGCTGACCTTTATCCGCGTCTATTCCGGCGTGCTGAGAAAAGGCGATGCGGTATATAACCCGGTGAAAGGGAAGAAAGAGCGTATCGGGCGTATTGTGCAGATGCATGCCAACGATCGTCATGAGGTCGATGAACTGCGCGCGGGCGATATCGCCGCCTGCGTGGGGCTGAAAGATGTCACGACAGGCGACACCCTGAGCGATCCGGATCACCTGATCACCCTGGAGCGTATGGAGTTCCCGGACCCGGTGATTTCTCTGGCGATTGAGCCGAAAACCAAGGCCGATCAGGAGAAAATGGGGATCGCGCTGCAGCGCCTGGCGGCAGAAGATCCGTCGTTCCGCCTGCACACGGACGAAGAATCCGGCCAGACGATTATCTCCGGGATGGGCGAGTTACACCTGGAAATTATCGTCGACCGCATGAAACGCGAGTTTGGCGTTGAAGCGAACATTGGCCGTCCACAGGTCACCTACCGCGAAACCTTGCGTAAAGCGGTGAAAGAGATCGAGGGCAAATTTGTCCGTCAGTCCGGCGGTAAAGGGCAGTACGGCCACGTCGTGCTAAGCCTTGAACCGCTTGAGCCAGGCAGCGGCTTTAAATTTGAAGACGCCACCAAAGGCGGCGTGGTACCGCGCGAGTACATTCCGTCCGTGGAAAAAGGCTTGCGTGAAGCCATGAACAGCGGCGTGCTGGCGGGTTATCCGGTGGTAGACGTGAAAGCGACCCTGACTTTTGGTTCGTATCATGACGTCGACTCCTCGGAAATGGCCTTCCGCATGGCGGCGATCTTCGGCTTTAAAGAGGGCGCGCGCAAAGCGGACCCGGCGATTCTGGAGCCGGTGATGCACGTGGAGGTGGAGACGCCAGAAGAGTACGCCGGGAATATCATGGGCGATCTCTCTTCCCGTCGCGGGATGGTGCAGGGCATGGAAGAGCGGTTCGGCAGCCAGATTATTCGCGCTGACGTCCCGCTGGCCGAGATGTTTGGTTACGCGACCACCCTGCGATCGATGTCGCAAGGGCGTGCAACCTACAGTATGGAGTTTCACCATTACGCCGAAGCGCCGCGCAACGTGGCCGATGACATTATTGCCAGTCGCGCGAAAGGCTAGCGCAGCCCGTTAAGCAGGAAAAATGCCCGGTGAGCCGGGCCGACAAAATCAGCGCCGGAATTTATTCCGGCGCTTTTACGATCTTCCCGCTCGTCACAAAAGTTCCCGCCCCCAGGTGATGCAGCGTATTCAGCTTCTCCTCATCAAACTGCCAGCGTCCGGCGACAAACGCGCGTGAATCCGCTGCCGCAGCCACCACTTCGCCAAACAGCGTATCGTACTTTTCCGCCGCTGAGGTCGCGGGGAGTAAGCGACACTCCATCCATGCCAGACACCGCTCCTCTATCACCGGCAGGCCCAGCACCGGGCCGCTGACTGCCGGAATACCGTAGGCGTTAAATTTATCCTCATCGCGACCGCTGACGCTGCCCACGGCGTAGGTCCAGTTCGCGGCGGCGATGCCCGGAATGACGATACCAAACATGCCGCTGCGCTCAATCAGTTCGCGCGACCACGCGCTTTTATCCACCACAATCGCAATGCGCGGTGGCTCGAATTCGACGGGCATCGACCAGGCCGCAGCCATCACGTTGCGTCTGTCGATTTGCTCATCGCGGCTGGTGATAAGCACCGTCGGGCCGTGATTGAGAAGGCGGCTCGCATGTTTTAATTCAACGGGACGGAAATGGTTCACAGGAACTCCTCATACAGGGGCAATACGGCATTAAACGGCTGAAACGCAGGTGAAATCAAGCTGCAACATGCGTGTCATGCGTTCGTCATACAGGCTCCCTACAGTGGCGAACACGAAATCCCAAAGAGGATAACAAGATGTACAGCACTATCACGCTCAACGGCGTGTCGTACGCGTTTGGTGCGAACACCGTGTTAAATCAAGTCGATCTGCATATTGATGCGGGTAGCGTCGTCGCGCTGCTCGGCCCGTCTGGCTGTGGGAAAAGCACACTGCTGCGACTGCTCGCCGGGCTTGCACAGCCCGCACAGGGCGAAATCTTCTTTGGTGACCGACGGGTGGCGAAAGCAGGCTGGTCGCTGCCGCCGGAGGCCCGTGACATCGGCATGGTCTTCCAGGATTACGCCCTCTGGCCACACATGACGGTGGCCCAAAACGTGGCCTTCCCCCTGAAAATGCGCCACATCCCGCGCCGTGACATCGGCACGCGCGTGGCGCAGGCGCTGTCACGGGTTGGCTTAAGCGATTTTGCCGACCGCAAACCGGCGGGGTTATCCGGCGGCCAGCAGCAGCGGGTAGCACTCGCCCGGGCGATCGTCGCCGAGCCGCGCGTGCTGCTGTTCGACGAACCGCTCTCCAATCTCGACAGCGAACTGCGCGAATCACTGTGTCATGAGATGGCAACGCTTCTGCGCCAGCTCGGGACGACGGCCATCTATGTTACCCACGACCGCCGGGAGGCTGAACTTCTGGCCGATCGCATCGTGCATTTATCTGCAGGCAGCGTCGCTGCCGATCGTTTGATTTCATCCTCAGGGGAGTTCGCATGAAAAGGTCATTTGCCGTTACTAAAGGAGTTTTTCTCGCCATGGCGCTATCTTCCGTCATGATGTCCAGCGCCCACGCGCTGACCGTCTACACCGCAGGGCCAGGATCGCTGGCCAAGAATCTGGCAACCGGATTTGAAAAGAAAACCGGGGTGAAAGTGGATATTTTCCAGGCGACCACCGGCAAAGTCATGGCGCGTCTGGAGGCCGAACAGGCCAATCCGCAGGCGGATATTTTGATCTCCGCCTCATGGGATACGGCAGAAGATCTGCACCAGCGCGGCTGGCTGTTACCGTACCAGAGCGCGAACGCGCAGCACGTGCCGGCTACTCTGAAATCCACGGATTATGTCGCCCAGGGCGTGTCGGCGCTTGGGATCGTCTGGAACACCAAAAGCGGTACCCCGGAGCCAAAAGAGTGGCAGGATCTGACCACCGATGCGTTCAAGGATAAAGTCACCACGCCCGACCCGGCGCTGTCAGGCGCGTCGCTCGACCTGCTGATCGGGCTGCAAAATGGCATGGGCGACAACGCCTGGACGCTGTTTGATAAGCTGAAAAAGAACGGCATGGTGGTCAGCGGCCCGAACGCACAGGCGGTGACGCCGGTGATGCAGGGGGCGAAAGCGGCGGTATTTGGCGCGGTTGACTATGTCTCTTACGGCAATATCAATCAGGGCGAATCGCTTAAAGTCATTTTCCCGTCCAGCGGCACGGTGATCGCGCCGCGTCCGATGATGATCCTTAAATCCACCGCCCATGCCGATGACGCCAAAGCGTTCGTCGATTACGTGCTGTCGCCGGAAGGCCAGACGATGGTGGCCGATGCCTGGCTGATGCCCGCGCGCGACGATGTTCAGGCTAAACGTCCGCTGCTCAACGAGCTGAAAATACTGCCGACAAAAAGCGAGGGTAGCAGCGAGCGCAGCGATATTCTCAAGCGCTTCAACACGCTTTTCTCCCTGTAATTCATTCGACGGGGGCAACCCCGTCTTCAGGATTGTCTCGTGAATCAACGATTTTTATCCGTGATGACGCTGGCGCTGCTGGTGATTCTGGTGGCGTTTCCGCTCGCGTTTATTCTCCTTCAGGCGGTATTTCCGCAGTTCAGTGCCGGAGCGTTTTCCGGCGCGTTTGGCGGAGTAAAGGCGCTGTTAGCTGAGCCGCAACTCCCCGGCATGCTCGGTGGCACGCTGCAGATTGCGCTCGGCGTGGCGCTGGTGAGCGCGCTTATCGGCTTTCCCCTCGGCGTGGCGCGCGGGCTGTTTAATCTGCCGCTGCCGCGCCTGTGGGATCTGCTGTTTCTGATCCCGTTTTTAACGCCGCCCTATATCGCGGCGCTCTCGTGGATGCTGGTGCTTCAGACCAACGGCTATTTGCAGCAACTCACCGGGATTTCCCTGAACGATCTGCTGTTCAGTAAAACCGGGATTGTGCTGGTGATGGCGCTGAATATTTTCCCGGTGGTTTACTTTGCCGTTTCGCGCAGTCTGCTCGCCAGCGGGCAGCGTCTGGCGCGGGTCGCCCGCGTTCATGGCGCCAGCGCGGGCAGGGCGTTCTGGCACATCACCTTGCCGATGCTTTCCCCGTCCCTGGCAGCCGGAATGCTGCTGGCTTTTGCCCTGGCGATAGAGGAGTTTGGCGTTCCGGCGGCGCTGGGAACGCGCGCGGGCGTAGTGATGCTGACCACCGATATCGAGAAAAAACTGGCCGACTGGCCAATCGATCTTTCGGGGGCGTCGATGCTGTCGGTGGTATTAGTCGCCATCGCCCTGTGCGCCTGGGGATTGCAGAAAAAGCTTACCGGTCAGCATGATGTCACCAGTATCACCGGTAAACCGACGGAAAACATGGGCGCGGAGGCGGGGCGCTGGACGCTGCCGATGGTGGCATTCATGGCGCTGGTAGGAATTATTGCGGTGGTGTTGCCCGGCGCATCGATGGTGTTATCGGGGATGTTGGGCACGTTATCGGGCGGCGTGACGCTCTCTAACGTGACGTTGTCACACTATGCCGCGCTGTTTAGCCAGCAGGGTGACGCCCTGGCAGCGCTGGGAACCAGCCTCTCCCTGGCATTCGGCGCGGCCTGCATCACCGGGCTGCTTGGCTTGTTGGCGTCGTGGCTGGTGGTGGTGCAGAAGATCACCGGGCGCGGCATGATCGATGCGCTCTCTCTGATGCCTGCGGCGCTGCCCGGTGTGGTGGTCGGCGTCGGGTTGATCCTATTGTGGAACCAGCCGTTCTGGGTGATTTCGCCCTACAACAGCTGGGCGATCCTGTTGCTCTCCTACTGCTGTTTACTTCTGCCGTGGCCCGTGCGCTATGTCGGGAGTGCGCTGCGCCAGCTGGGCGGCAATCTTGAATCCGCCGCGCGCGTGCATGGCGCGTCGGCGTTTCAGGCGCTGCGCTTTATCGTGCTGCCGCTGGTCTCCCCGGCGCTGCTGGCGGCGATGCTGATGGTCTTCGCCATTGCCTCGCGGGAGCTGGTAACGTCGCTACTGCTTGCACCAGCCGGTACGCAAACCGTCTCGGTGTTTATCTGGCGTCAGTTTGAACAGGGCTCCGTGGGGCAAGGGATGGCGATGGCGACACTGACGCTAGTGACCGGGCTGGTGCTGATGCTCACGGCGCTTCGCATCATGCAGCGCGGCGCGGCCCGATAAAAAGCACTTTTGCACCAGTGGGCAGGCAAAAATAGTTTATAAACAGGGAATATCTCTACAAGGAACTTCACTATGTCCCCATTTCTGAGCGCCTATTTTGCCCGTATCGGCTGGCAACAGCCGGTTTCCGTGGATATCGACACCCTGCGGGCGCTGCATTTGAGTCACAACTGCGCGATCCCGTTTGAAAATATTGACGTGGTCATGCCGCGTGAAATCCAGCTCGACGATCAGAGCGTCGCAGACAAACTGGTTTCGGCGCGGCGCGGCGGGTACTGCTTTGAGCAGAACGGGCTGTTCGAGCGCGTGCTGCGCGAGGTCGGTTTTGAGGTGCGCAGCGTGCTGGGCCGCGTGGTGCTGGCGAATCCGCCGCAGATGCCGCCGCGCACCCACCGTCTGCTGCTGGTTGAACTCAACGGCGAGCGCTGGATTGCGGACGTCGGATTCGGTGGACAGACGCTGACGGCGCCGATTCGCCTGATCGCCGCAGAAGAGCAGGCCACGCCACACGGCGTCTATCGCCTGATGAACGAGAACAACGACTGGGTGTTGCAGTTCCGCCATCATGAGCACTGGCAATCGATGTACCATTTTGACCTTGCGACGCAGTATTTCACCGATTACGTGATGGGCAATTTCTGGTCTGCTCACTGGCCGCAGTCGCACTTCCGCCACCACCTGCTGATGTGCCGACACCTGCCGGACGGCGGTAAACTGACTTTGACCAATTACCACTTTACCCACTGGCAGGGTACCCGTGTGGCGGAGCAGATTAACCTGCCGGACGCCAAAGCGCTGTATACGCTGATGCAGGAGCGATTTGGGCTGGGCGTGGATGATCCGAAACACGGTTTTTCACTGACCGAACTGACGGCGGTGATGGCCGGGTTTGATACCCATCCCGATGCGGGAAAATAGACTGAAAAGGGGCGAAAGCCCCTTTTATTTTCATTGACGGCGAACGCTATTCGATTATCCGAATAATATTTACGTATGATCAAGCATCCATATTTATTTTTAAATGACTTTAGAGAGTTGGATTAAAAATAAAATAAAGGTATGTCTTTTATGTCATTGCGATGCAAATAAAGCATCACCTGTGCAATTTACACTGCCGCAGAATTAAAATAATATCCCCACTCAATGCAAGGGCGTGAATTTAAAGGCGACGTATCAGCCTATAGCACCATACATCCGCTGCTATAATTTAACGCTTATCCGTTGCTGTGCTGAGGATTCAGATGCGTCATCTGCCGAAAATTAATCAGCTTAAAAATCTTCGTGCGGTTATTCAGCACGGGAGCATACGTTCGGCAGCGGAGGCGAATCATCAGACACAATCTGCGATGACCCGCAGCATACAGGAGCTGGAAAAAACACTGGGTGTGGTGCTGCTGGACAGAACCGCGCGCGGCGCTTTGCTTACCGAGGCTGGCCGCATTTTTGAACCGCGAATGAACCTCGTGCTCAACGAGCTGGAGCGCGCCGTTGATGAGCTTCGCCAGCAGGAGAGTGCGGCCCAGGGCGTGGTGATGTTTGGCTGCTCACATCTGCCAGCCTTCGGGATCATGCCGGGTATCATTGAGCGATTTCAGGCCCGTTACCCGCAGGCGACATTAACGGTGATCGAAGGGCAGCTGTCGGAGCTGTTGGCATCGCTGCGTCTGGGGCGGATGGACTTTTTTCTCGGTATCGTCACCCCCGATATTGCCCTGCAGGAGTTCAGCGAAGAGCTGCTGGGTAGGGCGAAATTTTGTGTTTTTGCCCACAAGGATCATCCCTTGTCACAGGCGCAGTCGCTTGCAGAACTGCGCAATGCGAAATGGTATCTCCCCATTGCCAGCGCCGGTTTTTTTAGCGCCATTGAGAGCGTGGTTTTTCCTGATGGCAAAGGCCCTGAAGCTTCTGTTCTGTATGGCGATTCCACCACCATTGCCGAACAGCTTATTTTGGGCGAGGGCTATCTTTCCGTGGGCCCGCAGGCCATGCTGGCGCTTCCGTGGCTGAAAGATAAGTTATGTCGGATAAATGTCGAGGAGATCCTGCCCGAAGGGAAATACAGTTTGATCTATCGCCAACAACAAACGCTCACACCCATTGCTAAATTACTGATGAATGATATCCGTCACGCATTTATAAAATATTTCCCTGGTTAGCTATAATTACTTCTCCTGCTGGCGTTTTACACCAGCACACTAAAGGTCAGATTATGTTTATTTATTTTCCCCGTCCGCGGTGGGTTAATGCTGCTTCGCGCATGCCGACTCTTTTATCTTTTTCGATAAACCTGCTTCTCCTGCTTATTATTATTCCGATATCGGTTTCTGTTCAGGCGATTGATAATATTACTGAAGGGCAAGTTATTACTGTTCCTGGTGATACAGGTTCACCGGCGACGGCGCTTAATTTTCATATTAACGGAACGTTAAATATAGGCGTGAGCGGGGGTGAAACGGGCATCGTACAAAGCTATAGCGGCTTTGTGGCGTCAACTGCGGATTCGGAAGGTCACGTGGTGGTGACTGGCGACGGTTCTCACTGGGATAACACCAGTTTCCTCTACGTCGGACATACGGGTAACGGAACTTTGCTCATTCGTGATGGCGGTTTGGTGACGAATCTCTCCACCGGCTTTATCGGTTTTAATGCCTTGTCATCGGGTACGGTCGAAGTCACCGGGCCGGGTTCCACCTGGAATACCGCCAATAGCCTGGGGATTGGCCGCGACGGGGCGGGTAGCTTGATCGTCGCTGATGGGGGCGTCGTCAATTCCCGCACGGTCACGCTTGGGCAAAACGCGGGGTCAAGCGGGGTGCTGATTATCGGAGGAGAGGCCTCGCGCGCGCCGGGCACCGTTGTCGGGGATCGGATTACTGCCGGAGAGGGTTCCGGCAACATTATTCTTAATCATAACGCCACGGACTACGTATTCGACAGCACCCTGAATGATGGGCTGGATAATGCTGAAGGCGCGGGCACCGGGTTGGTCGGGAATATCTCGATCGACGCTGTTAACGGCAGAACGCTGTTTAACCACGATCACGGTGATTTTACCGGGCTGCTACAGGCTCAGGAAAATGGCGTGATAAGCGTCAACGGCGATATGTCCGGTGCGACCGTGTCCCTGCTGTCGGGCGGCACGCTTGAGGGCATCGGGCGGGTCGGGAATACCACCAATGCAGGAACGATTTCGCCGGGCAACTCCATCGGCACCCTGACCATTGACGGGGATTATCATGGCGACGGTGGCAGAGTGCTGATGGAAAGTGTCCTAGGCGGCGATGATTCCCCCGCAGATCGGCTGCTGATTACCGGCAGCGCGTCGGGCAATACCACGGTTGAGATCGTGAATCTCGGTGGCGAAGGGGGATTCACGGAAAACGGTATTCCCCTGATTTTTGCCGCGCAGCAATCGGACGGCGAGGCATTTACGCTTCACGGTGATTTCACCACGACCGGCGGTGAACAGGCGGTGGTGCATGGCGCGTATGCCTACACGTTTCGCACGCTGGAGTATGGGCAGGGCCGCTGGTGGTATTTGACCTCGGATCTCGCCGATCCACAGTCACCTGTCGCGCCGGTGCCTGAAGTGCCCGATCCCGAAACCCCTGTGCCCAACCCGGTCACGCCGGGATTACCGGTGTTCCCTGTCATCCCTGAAACGCCGGATGAAAATGTGCCGCAGCGTTACCATCCTGGGGCGGCCCTCTATGAACAGTATCCGCAGATCCTCGCGGAACTGAATCGCGTTCCTACCCTGCAACAGCGCGTGGGGGATCGCTACTGGGTGGACGGCGTTGCGCCGCAAACAGAAAGTGCGCCTGGTTCCTGGGCGCGTATTGAAGGTACGCGTACGCACAGTGAGCCGGTCTCATCCACGACTGATGCTCAGCGTACAACCACGCTCTGGAAACTACAGACCGGGCTGGATGTGCCAGTGCATGAAAACTCGCACGGATTGCTGACGGGCGGCGTGAACTTTAGCTATGGCAAGGCGGATGCGGATATTCGCGCTTACTCTGGCAAAGGCAGTATCAACACCACCGGTTACGGCCCTGGGCTGACGCTGACCTGGTACGGCAATAACGGTTTTTATGTCGACGGGCAGCTGCAAATGATGTTTTTCGACAGCGATCTGGATTCCGATACGGTCGGCAAACCGCTGACATCGTCCAATAAAGGGAACGGCTATGCAGGCTCCGTCGAAACGGGCTGGCGTCTCGATTCCGACACCGGTTTTGCGGTTACGCCGCAGGCACAGCTGATCTGGTCGCGCGTGGATTTCGACAGTTTTGAAGACAGGTTCGACAGCAAGGTGTCACTCAGCGAGGGGAACAGTCTGCTTGCGCGTCTGGGTGTCAGCGGCGATCGTCGTGACGAATGGCAGGCGCAGGACAAAACCCGGACACGCTCGCTGCTGCAAGTTACGCTCGATGTGTATCAGGAGCTGGGCGATGGCCGCTCTGTGGATGTCGCCGAGGTCAACTTCGCATCGCGCGATGCGCGAACGCAAATTGCGACGGGCGTTGGCGGCACGCTGGCGTGGAATGACGGGCGCTATGAGGTGTACGGCAACCTGGGCGTTCAGGCGAGTCCGCATAATCCATCCGATAACTACGGGGCAGGCGGGAATATCGGGGTGCGCGTCAAATGGTAATGTCCCCGTCAGGAGTGACGGGGAGGGTTTAGTTTACTCAGCGGCGCGATCTCACCACCTGATAGCGCCGCGTAAGGTACTCCACCGGCGCGCTCCAGACGTGGACCAGCCGGGTGAACGGGAACAGCAGGAAGATGGTCATCCCAAGCACCAGATGGACGCGGAAGATGTAGGCCACGCCGTCGAGATGCGCGGAAGCACCGCCGTGGAAGGTGACGACCGCCTGCGCCCAGTCGACCAGTTTCAGCATTTCGCTGCCGTCGGGGTGTTGTGCGGAGAACGGAATCGTCGCCAGACCGAGAATACACTGCACCAGCAGCACGCAGAGGATCAGGATATCCGCCGTGGACGAGGTCGCGCGGATACGCGGATTAGTGAGGCGTCGCACCAGCAGTCCCGCGCCGCCGATCAGCGTCAGCACGCCGCAGACGCCGCCGAGGATCATCGCCATCAGCTGTTTTTGCGACATCGGCAGGAACCACGAATAGACCCAGTGCGGCGTCAGCATCCCGAAGGCGTGCCCGAAAAAGATCCCCAGAATGCCGATATGGAACAGATTCGACCACAGCACCATGCCGCGCTTATCGAGCATCTGGCTGGATGACGCGCGCCAGGTGTACTGCCCGTAGTCGTAGCGCAGCCAGCTTCCCAGCAGGAACACGGTCCCGCACAGATACGGGTAGATATCGTAAAAGAAGACGTTCAGAAAGTGCATCATTTCGGGCCTCCGGCGCTGACGTCCACGTACTGAGGCGCGACGTCCTGGCTAAAGCGTCGTTGATATTGCTGCATCGGCGAGCTGTCACACGCCGTGGTGTTGTCCTCGATAAACTTCACCTGTTCCTCTTCCCACACCGCATCCAGCGCCTGGCGGGTGTCATCGCGCTGTTCTGTTGCGACCTGATTAGTGACGCTGTCACTTGTTAGCTTGCTGGCGGCGAGCTGAAGCAGGGCGTCGAACAGCTGATACTGCGGGACATCGCGCTGTTTTAGCCGCCCGCCGATCAGGGCCAGAATCGGCGCAACGTTTTGCAGCCCCTCGCGCGCCTCATCGTCAGGAATAAGACTCAGATACTCCAGATAGAGCGGCAGATAATCCGGCAGTTCGCAGCAGTCGAGCTGTAAACCGGCTTTCTCGTACTGGCTCATCAGATCGACCATCGCCTGACCGCGATCGCGGGATTCGGCGTGAACATGCTCGAACAGCAGCAGCGAGGTGGCCCGTCCGCGCTCAAACACTTCACACCACTGGGCCTGTTTATCCAGCAGCGCCGCGCCAAGATGCTGCTGCGCAAACGGCAGCAGCGGCGGGGTATCTTGTGCGATCAGAGAAAGGGCTTCATCGCGGCTCTCCCATAGCACCTCGTCGGGGTATTCAATGAGCAGGGCGATAATTTTAAGAATTCGCATTACTCTCCCTCCCCGTGTTCACGCACCTCAGAGATATTAATGGCGTCGATGCGCTGGCTGTTGAACAGGTTGAATTTGGTGTCGGAGCCGTGACAGCCGTCACCGAAGGTAAAGCCGCAGCCATTTTTCTCCGGGAAGGCGTCACGCGCCATTTCACGGTGGCTGGTCGGGATCACGAAGCGGTCTTCGTAGTTGGCAATCGCCAGGTAGCGGTACATCTCTTCTACCTGTTCCACGCTCAGGCCCACTTCGTCGATGGCGCGCGTATCGGTCACCCCTTCAACGGTTTGCGAGCGTTTGTAGTGGCGCATCGCCATCATGCGTTTCAGGGCGCGCAGCACCGGGCCGGTATCGCCCGCGCTCAGCATATTCGCCAGATACTGCACCGGAATACGCAGGCTTTCGACGGCAGGCAGAATGCTGTCGGTCTGTGGAAGACCACCCGCATCGGCGTAGGACTGAATCGGTGACAGGGGCGGCACATACCAGACCATCGGCAGGGTACGGTATTCCGGGTGCAGCGGCAGGGCCAGCTTCCAGTCCATCGCCATTTTGTAGACCGGCGAGCGCTGCGCCGCGTCGATCACGTTTTGCGGAATGCCCTGTTTCAGCGCTTCCTCAATCACTGCCGGGTCGTTCGGGTTCAGGAACACGTCGCACTGACGCTCGTAAAGATCCGTTTCGTGCTCGGTGCTTGCCGCTTCTTCGATGCGGTCCGCGTCATACAACAGCACGCCAAGGTAACGAATGCGCCCGACGCAGGTTTCCGAGCACACTGTCGGTTGGCCGGATTCGATACGCGGGTAGCAGAAGATGCATTTTTCAGACTTGCCGCTCTTCCAGTTGAAGTAGATTTTTTTGTACGGACAGCCGCTGATGCACATGCGCCAGCCGCGGCATTTGTCCTGGTCGATCAGGACGATGCCGTCCTCTTCACGCTTGTAGATGGCGCCGCTCGGACAGGTGGCGACACAGCTCGGGTTGAGGCAGTGTTCGCACAGGCGCGGGAGGTACATCATGAAGGTGTTCTCGAACTGGCCGTACATCTCCTTTTGCATCTTGTCGAAGTTACGGTCGCGGGCGCGTTTCTCGAATTCGCCGCCGAGCAGCTCCTCCCAGTTCGGGCCGCCGACGATTTTGTCCATCCGTTTGCCGCTGATCAGTGAGCGCGGGCGAGCGGTAGGGAGATGATCGCCCTCCGGCGCGCGGTGCAGATCCTGATAGTCAAAGGTGAAGGGCTCGTAATAGTCGTCAATGCCCGGCAGCGACGGGTTGGCGAAGATTTTCGACAGCACGCCCACGCGCCCGCCGAGGCGCGGCGTGAGCTTTCCGGTGATGCCACGCACCCAGCCGCCTTGCCACTCCTCCTGATCTTCCCAGTTTTTCGGATAGCCAATGCCCGGTTTGGTTTCGACGTTGTTAAACCACGCGTACTCCATCCCTTCGCGCCCGGTCCAGACGTTTTTGCACGTCACCGAACAGGTATGACAGCCAATGCACTTGTCGAGATTCAGTACCATGCCGACCTGTGAGCGTATTTTCATTTTTTCGCCTCCTGTACCTGATCCCGACCTTCGCCATCCAGCCAGTTAATGTTTTTCATCTTGCGGATCATGATGAATTCGTCGCGGTTCGAGCCGACGGTGCCGTAGTAGTTAAAGCCGTAGGCCAGCTGCGCGTAGCCGCCAATCATGTGCGTGGGTTTTGGGCAGACGCGGGTGACGGAGTTGTGAATGCCGCCGCGACGTCCGGTCACTTCCGATCCCGGTATGTTCAGAATGCGCTCCTGGGCGTGATACATCATGGTCATCCCTGGCGGCACGCGCTGGCTCACCACCGCGCGGGCGGTGAGGGCGCCGTTGGCGTTAAAGGCTTCGATCCAGTCGTTGTCTTCAATGCCTAACTCTCTGGCGTCCGTTTCGCTGATCCAGACGATCGGCCCGCCGCGAGACAGGGTTTGCATCAGCAGGTTTTCGCTGTAGGTGGAGTGGATGCCCCATTTCTGGTGCGGCGTCAGGAAGTTCAGCGCTTTTTCCGGGAAGCCGTTCGGCGGAATTTCTCGCATGTGCGTCACGCTGCGTGTATCAATCGGCGGACGGTAGGCCACCAGGCTTTCACCAAAGGCGCGCATCCACTGATGATCCTGATACAGCTGCTGGCGACCAGAGAGGGTGCGCCACGGGATCAGCTCGTGAACGTTGGTGTACCCGGCATTGTAGGAGACGTGTTCGCTCTCAATGCCAGACCAGGTGGGGCTGGAGATGATTTTGCGCGGCTGGGCCTGGATATCGCGAAAACGAATTTTCTCGTCTTCTTTGTTGATCGCCAGATGAGTGTGAGTGCGCCCGGTAAATTCGCCGAGAGCTTTCCAGGCTTTTACCGCCACATGGCCGTTGGTTTCCGGGGCCAGCGCGAGGATCACCTCCGAGGCGTCAATGGCCGTATCAATCAGCGGTCGCCCTTTGGCCGATCCGTCGAGCTTGACGTAGTTCAGCTTGCCGAGGAAATCGACTTCATCCTGGGTGTTCCACGAAATGCCTTTTCCGCCGTTGCCGAGTTTGTCCATTAATGGCCCCAGCGACGTAAAGCGCTCGTAGGTTTCCGGATAGTTGCGCTCAACGACGGCAATATTCGGCGCGGTTTTGCCGGGAATCAGATCGCATTCGCCTTTGCGCCAGTCCTGAATATCAAAGGGCTGGGACAGCTCCGCCGGGGAGTCGTGCTGCAGAGGCTGCAACACCACGTCGGTTTCAGTGCCCAGATGGCCGACGCAGACGTCGGAAAAGACTTTGGCGATCCCTTTGTAGATTTCCCAGTCGCTGCGGGACTCCCACGCCGGATCGACGGCGGCAGAAAGGGGATGAATAAACGGGTGCATATCCGACGTATTCATGTCGTCTTTTTCATACCAGGTGGCGGTCGGCAGGACGATATCCGAGAAAAGACAGGTGCTGGACATCCGGAAATCGAGCGTCACCAGCAGGTCGAGCTTGCCTTCGATGGCCGCCGTTTGCCACTCCACCTCCTCCGGTTTAACGTCGTCCGTGGAGCCAAGATCGTCGCCCTGAATCCCGCTTTCGGTGCCGAGCAGATACTTGAGCATGTACTCATGGCCTTTCCCGGAGGAGCCGAGCAGGTTCGAGCGCCAGACAAACAAATTGCGTGGATGATTTTTACCGTTGTCCGGCTGTTCGCAGGCAAAGCGCAGATCGCCCGATTTCAGCGCCTGAACGGTGTAATCCTGCGCCGACATCCCGGCAGCATCGGCGCGCGCTTTGATGTGCAGCGGATTAAGCGAAAGCTGCGGCGCAGAGGGCAGCCAGCCCATTCGTTCGGCGCGAACGTTAAAGTCGATCAGGTGGCCGGTGAATTTGGCGCTATCCGCCAGCGGCGAGAGCAATTCCTGAGCGGTGAGTTTTTCATAGCGCCACTGGCTGGCGTGGTTGTAGAAGAAGGAGGTGCTGTTCATCTGACGCGGTGGGCGGTTCCAGTCGAGGGCAAACGCCAGCGGCAGCCAGCCGGTTTGCGGACGCAGCTTCTCCTGGCCGACATAGTGCGACCAGCCGCCGCCGCTTTTGCCGACACAGCCGCAGAAGACCAGCATATTGATCATCCCACGGTAGTTCATGTCCATGTGATACCAGTGGTTCACGCCCGCGCCGAGAATGATCATCGACCGTCCATGGGTTTTATGAGCGGTATCGGCGAATTCACGGGCGATCTGTTCGATATGGCGACGCGGTACGCCGGTGATTTGCTCGCCCCAGGCCGGGGAGTAGGCTTTGATTTCGGCGTAATCTTTTACCGCGTTGTCATCTTCCAGCCCGCGATCCAGTCCGTAGTTCGCCAGGATCAGATCGTAAACGCTGGCGACCTGTTGCTGACGGCCATCGGCGAGGGTGAGGGTTTTCGACGGCACTTTGCGGATCAGCACCGGGTCCTGCTTCACGCTGCGAAAGTGCGGGTTTTCATTGCCGCCGAAATAGGGGAACGCCACATTCGCGACCTGATCGTGGGTGATGAGCAGCGAGAGCGTCAGCTCAGTCTCCTGACCGGCAGCCAGCGGCTCCAGGTTCCATTTGCCTTTTTCACCCCAGCGGAAACCAATTGAGCCGTTAGGCGCTACCAGGCCACCGGCGATATCAAAGGCGACGGTTTTCCATTCCGGGTTATTTTCCTCACCCAGCCCGTCGGCCAGATCCGAGGCGCGCAGCATCCGGCCAGGGACCAGGCTGCCGTCGTCCCGCGCATCCAGCATCACCAGCATCGGCATGTCGGTGTAGCGGCGGCAGTAGTTGAGGAAATATTCGCTCGGGTTATCGAGGTGGAACTCTTTGAGGATCACATGGCCCATCGCCATTGCCAGAGCGCTGTCGGTGCCTTGCTTCGGTGCCAGCCACTGATCGCTCAGCTTGGCGACTTCCGAGAAGTCAGGGGTTATGGCGATGGTTTTGGTGCCTTTGTAACGCACTTCGGTGAAGAAGTGAGCGTCCGGTGTACGCGTCTGCGGCACGTTCGAGCCCCAGGCGATGATGTAGCTGGAGTTGTACCAGTCGGCCGACTCCGGCACATCGGTCTGCTCGCCCCAGGTCATTGGCGAGGCGGGCGGCAAATCGCAATACCAGTCGTAAAAACTCAGGCAGGTGCCGCCGAGGAGTGAGAGATAGCGCGTACCGGCGGCGTAAGAGACCATCGACATTGCCGGGATCGGCGAGAATCCGGCGACGCGATCCGGGCCGTAATGTTTGATTGTCCAGACGTTCGCGGCGGCGATCAGCTGGTTGAGTTCTTTCCAGTTAGAGCGGATAAATCCGCCGTGGCCGCGCGCTTTTTTGTAGCTGCTGGTTTTTTGCGGATCGCTCATGATGGCATTCCACGCCAGTACCGGGTCGCTGTGCTGGCCCAGCGCTTCGCGCCACAGTTCGATCAATTTCCGCCGCACCAGCGGGTATTTCAGGCGGTTGGCGCTGTAGAGATACCAGGAGTAACTCGCGCCGCGCGGGCAGCCGCGGGGTTCATGATTGGGCAGGTCAGGGCGGGTGCGGGGGTAGTCGGTCTGCTGCGTTTCCCAGGTCACCAGGCCGTTTTTGACATAGATTTTCCAGCTGCAGGAGCCGGTACAGTTAACGCCGTGGGTGGATCGCACGATTTTGTCGAACTGCCAGCGCTGGCGATAGCTGTCCTCCCAGTCGCGGTTGGTGTGCATCACCTGCCCATGGCCGTCGGCGAAGGTGTCGCCTTTTTGTTTGAAATAACGAAAGCGATCCAACAATTTACTCATGACGTTTCTCCTGACGGGGCGACGCCCACCCCGTGGTTACACTGCTCACAAAAGTGTTGAACGGAAGAGTTATGATTTGACGTGTTTCTGCCGACGGCCATACACCTGCCAGGTGACAAACACGCAGACGATATAGAACACCAAAAAGACCTTCATCGCGCCGACGGGGGAACCGGTCATCGCCAGCGAGGTACCGAAGGCTTTAGGAATGAAAAAGCCGCCGACCGCGCCGATGGCGGAGATAAACCCGAGCGCCGCCGCGGTATCAGACACCGCTTCCTGCTGGGCTTGCTCTTCCGTGCCGCCGCGCAGTTTGACGTTATAAATTGTGATCTGGCGGAAGATCACCGCGATCATCTGGAAGGTGGAGCCGCTGCCTAAACCGGCGGTCAGGAACAGGCCCATAAACACCAGATAAAAGGCGGTGAAATTGCCGGAACCGGAGCCGGGGAGGGTCAGGAACAGCAGGGCGCTGAAGGCGGCCATCAGGATAAAGTTCACCAGCGTTACGCGCACACCGCCGAGTTTGTCCGACACCACGCCACCCGCCGATCGCGCCAGCGCTCCGATCAACGGGCCAAAGAAGGCGAGGTGGAGAATGTTCACATCTGGAAACTGGGTTTTGGCGAGCATCGCAAAGCCTGCGGAAAAACCGATAAAAGAGCCAAACGTCGCCAGATAGAGCAGGCTTAGCAACCACAGGTGCGGCTGTTTCAGCACCGGCAACTGGCTGGCAATCGAGGCTTTCGAGCTGGCAATATCGTTCATGCCGAAAAAGGCGGCGAGAGTGGCAATAATCAGTAGCGGCACCCAGATCCACGCGGCGTTAGCCAGCGACAGCACAGAACCGTCATCCTGCGGTACGCCATGGACGCCGAGAAACGCAAACATCGGCAGGAAGATCACCGCCGGAGCCACCATCTGCATCACGCTGACGCCGAGATTACCCAGCCCGCCGTTAATGCCCAGCGCGCTGCCTTGCTTTGCTTTCGGGAAGAAAAAGCTGATGTTTCCCATGCTGGAGGCAAAGTTCGCACCGGCAAATCCGCACAGCAGGGCGATGATGATAAACACCCAGTAGGGCGTGGCGCTATTCTGCACGGCGATCCCCAGCCACACGCAGGGAATAATCAGAATAACGGTGCTTAATATTGTCCAGTAACGTCCGCCAAATATCGGCACCATAAAGGAATAGGGCACGCGTAATATTGCGCCAGAAAGAGAAGGTAAAGCGGTTAACATGAAAAGCTGATCGGTGGTGAAATTAAAGCCGACTTTATTGAGATTGACCGCAACCGCGCTGAATAACATCCACACGCAGAAGGCCAGTAGCAGACAAGCGACGGATATATAAAGATTTCGTCGCGCGATGTGTTTTCCTTTATTCTCCCAAAATGCCGCGTTTTCCGGTTTCCAGTTATTTAAAAGATAATGATTATTCTTCTCACTTTGTTGTGACATATCGCCCTCGTACTTACCCGTAAAAAACAGAAAAGAGAAGTGAAAACAGTCAGATGGTTGACGTTATACGATTAAGGTTTTTGGAATTTTTCAGATGCTTCTGAAAGGATAGATAAGAAAGCGAATCCCTGAGTTTACGAGAGGAGAGATGATTCGCTTTATGTGTTACTAATTGTAAAAAATCGCGGTTTTAAATACTCAATTGGGAGTATTAAAACAATTCCAGAGAAATTAATTTATCAAGATGTTTATTAAATGCGTCGTCATCCATTTCGGGCATATTTAACACGTAGATACCGTCCAGTCCGCAGACTAAACCTATCAACCGCCAGGCGATATTTTCGGGGCGGTCTGAGAGTGTAAATACCTTTTCTTCGGCACCCTGACGGATAATGGCGACGGTATCCTGATGCCACATTTCCATGGTCATCACATAGGCGCTTTTAATGTCCGGATCGCGGCTCGCGAGGATCTGCGCTTCCCGCCACAGACGAATATAAGGCTCGAACAGACCCTCATCGCTGCCGAGCATGGCGCGCAGACGATGGCGACAGTCGCCCACCACCTCGGCATCGAGCAGTTCGCGGATCAGACGCACGAAGGCCAATGCTTTCAGCTCTCCGGCGCTGGCGAAATGGTGATGGACCTGGCCGGAGGCAATACCCGCTTCGCCCGCAATGCGCCGCACCGTCATGGCGCTGAACCCTTCGTTTAAGGCGACGCGCATCGCGGCCTGCAGGATATCTTCCCGCCGTTCATCCTTGCTCAAATAGCTCATGTTCTCTCACTCTCAATGGCGACGAAACGAGTGTAACAAAAAGCTGGACACGCGTTCAACTTTCCGTAGGATCGCATCCTGGACACGTGTCCAGATTAGTGTGAAAGGGAAATTTATGTTTCAAAGGTGGTTAGCGTTAGTGATTATCGTGCTGGTGTATATTCCGGTCGCGATTGACGCAACGGTACTGCATGTGGCCGCGCCAACGCTGAGTATGACGCTCGGGGCCAGCGGTAACGAATTGCTGTGGATTATTGATATTTACTCGCTGGTGATGGCGGGCATGGTGCTGCCGATGGGCGCGCTCGGGGATCGTATCGGCTTTAAAAAGCTGCTGATGCTCGGCAGTATCCTGTTCGGACTGTCGTCACTGGCGGCTGCGTTTGCCCCGTCCGCGGCCTGGCTGATTGCCGCCCGTGCGACGCTGGCGATTGGTGCGGCGATGATTATCCCGGCGACGCTTGCGGGGATCCGCACGCTGTTTGTCGAAGCGCGTCATCGCAATATCGCGTTAGGTGTCTGGGCTGCGGTCGGTTCCGGCGGAGCGGCGTTTGGCCCGCTGGTGGGCGGCCTGCTGCTGGAGCACTTCTACTGGGGATCGGTATTTTTGATCAACGTGCCGATCGTGGTGATCGTGGTGGCACTGGCGGCGCGTTTTGTGCCGAAACAGCAGGGACGCCCGGAGCAGACGCTGAACATTTCGCACGCGCTAATGCTGATCGTGGCAATTCTGCTGCTGGTTTACAGCGCGAAAACAGCGCTGAAAGGCACACTTTCACCGGCTATCGTGGCGACAACGTTGCTCACCGGTGCGGTGATGCTGTTCATCTTCGTGCGTATTCAGCTGCGAGCCAGCAAACCGATGATCGACATGCGCCTGTTCTGCCATCGCATTATTTTGAGCGGTGTGGTGATGGCGATGACCGCAATGATCGCGCTGGTGGGCTTTGAACTGCTGATGGCGCAGGAGCTGCAGTTTGTGCACGGTTTTACGCCGTTTGAGGCGGGCATGTTTATGCTGCCGCTGATGGTCGCCAGCGGTTTCAGCGGGCCGATTGCGGGCGTGCTGGTCGGAAAACTCGGGTTGAGGCTGGTCGCGGCAGGCGGCATGGGGCTAAGCGCGGTGAGCTTTATCGGGCTGTCGATGCTCGATTTCAGCACTCAGCAGTGGCAGGCATGGAGCCTGATGGTGCTACTCGGTTTTAGCGCCGCGAGTGCGCTGCTGGCATCGACTTCCGCGATCATGGCCGCCGCGCCGAAGGAAAAAGCGGCCGCGGCAGGGGCTATCGAAACAATGTCTTACGAGTTAGGCGCGGGTCTTGGGATCGCGATTTTTGGCCTGATGCTTACCCGCAGCTTCTCGGCCTCTATCGAGCTGCCGCAAGGACTGAGCGCCACGCTTGCCGACAAAGCCTCTTCGTCGATTGGTGAAGCGGTCAAAGTTGCGCAAGAACTCACGCCGACGCTGGCAGACGCGACGATTGAAGCCGCTAAAGCCGCGTTTATCACCTCGCACAGCGTCGCCCTTGGCAGCGCCGGTGCCATGCTGATGATACTGGCGTGCGGGATATGGTTTAGTCTGGCGAGGGTGGAGCAGGCATAAAAAACACCCGGTAGCGTTGCGCTTACCGGGCTTTTTTTTCGCGAATTATTTCTCCTGTGCCGCACTCAGTACACTGTGCAACAGGACGTTCGCCCCTTTCTCAGACCAATCCGGCAGAATGTTTTCCGCTTCGTTGTGGCTGATGCCTTTTTCGCAGGGAATAAAGATCATGCTGGCCGGGGCGATTTTGCTGATGTAGCAGGAGTCGTGCCCGGCACCGGAGACCATCGGTTTTGATGAATAGCCGAGTGCTTCGACCGCTTTTTCACTGCGCATAAGACACTGCTCGTCGAAGGCGATAGGCGCGTAGTCGAAGATTCGTTCGACCTTTGCCGTAACCCCCCGTGTGGCCAGTCCTTGCGCCGCCTCACGCAGCGCGGCTTCCATCGCTTCCAGCACGTCGCTTTGCGGATGGCGGAACTCAACGCTGCACACCACGCGCGACGGGACGACGTTGCGCGAATTTGGGGTTATCTGCGCCATGCCGATGGTCGCGCGGCCGTCCGGTTTGTGCTGATAGCCAATCTCTTCGACCATCAGCGCCAGTTCAGCGAAGGCGGTTAACGCATCGCGACGGCTGTGCATCGGCGTCGTCCCTGCGTGCGCGGCAAAACCGTCCAGCGTCAGGGTAAACCAGCGCTGGCCCATCGCGGCGCGCACCAGTCCGATATCGATAGCCTCATCTTCAAGAATCGGTCCCTGTTCGATATGCAGCTCGTAGCAGGCGTGAACCGGAAACGCGCGCGCAGGCAGGGTGCCGCGATAGCCGATAGCCTCCAGCGCTTCGCCTACGGTTATGCCTGCGTTATCCGTACGGGCGAGGGCGTATTCTTCGCTAAATTGCCCGGACCAGACGCCGGATGCCAGCATCGCCGGGGCGAAACGCGCCCCTTCTTCGTTCGTCCAGTTCACCAGCACGATGTCGCGCTCGGTTTCCACGTGATGATCGTTGAGGGTGCGCAGAACTTCCAGCCCGGCCAGCACGCCGTAGATCCCGTCGTAATTTCCGCCCAGCGGCTGGGAATCCACATGCGAGCCGGTCATCACCGGTGGCAGGGCGCGGTTTTTCCCGACGCGGCGAATAAACATGTTGCCCATGCTGTCGACGTCGCAGGTAAAACCCGCTTCCCGCGTCCAGTCGCGCAGCAGGTTGCGGGCAATACGATCTTCATCGCTCAGCGCCAGACGCGTTACGCCACCGGCGGGCGTGCCGCCGATCTGCGCCATCATCCCAAGCGTGGACCAAAGCCGCTGCGCATCGATGTGGATCATGCTTTGTCCTTTTTTGTGTGGTAGCGGAAATCACAGCATTTCCCGCCCTGCATGATGGTGGTGGTGCGTGTCAGTTCGACGTCTGGCGCGTAGCCGACGATGAATTTCTCATCGCGGGCGCACGACAGCAGGTGACCGATCTCGCCCAGCCCCATTTCGTGATACATCTCGGCATACCGACAGCGGGTGACGTTATAGTTGTACTGCTGGTCGTCGGCGTCGATCACTTTCACGTCCAGCGCGTTGTCTTTCTCCCAGAGATATTGCAGGGCGATAAAACTCTTCACATCCGCGCCGTTCGGCTCCTGACGGGCAAAATGTGCCCCCGCGTCAATCGCCGCCTGTTCGATGGCTTCCCCAATTACCGCCTGGGCGCGGGCTTTCCCTATCTCGCGCACCAGGATTTCGTAAATGGGTTTAATAATTTCTGCTTCTATTTTGCGGCGGGCGAGAATGCCCAGCTCATTGTTATCACTCATCACATTGCCTCACTGCGTTACTTCGTTTTTGCGCCGCCCAGAACGGTTTGCGGCTGCCATTTGCCATCGACCACTTTGTAGACGGTAAAGGACGGGGATTTCAGGTTGCCCTGTGCGTCAAAGGCGATCTGTCCGGTGACGCCGGAATAGCTGATGGCGCGCAGGGCGGGCAGATATTCAGCCGGATCGACAGAGTTGGCTTTTTCCATGGCGGCAACCAGCACGCGGGTGGCGTCATAGGCGAACGGCGCATGCAGTTCGATATGGGTGTGGTAGCGCGACTGATACGCCTGCTCAAAGGCTTTACCGCCCGGCATCTGATCGACCGGCAGACCTGGCTCCAGCGCGACAACACCTTCGCCTTCTTTCTGTGCCAGCTGCAGGAACGTCTGGCTGACAAAACCGCCTGCGCCCATCAGCGTGGCGTTCATGCCCAGCTGTTTGATACGACGCGCCAGCGGAGCGGCCTGGCTATCGACACCGCCGAAGAACACCAGATCGGCGTTTTTGCTGCGAATGGCGGTTAAAACGGCGCTAAAGTCCACGGTTTTGTCATCAACGTATTGGCGGTCGACGATCTTCACGCCCTGCGCGTCCAGCGATTTGATAAATTCATCCGCCAGCCCCTGGCCGAACGCGGTACGGTCGTCGATCACCGCGATGCGCTTGGCTTTCAGTGTTTTCACCGCGTATTCGCCGGCGAACTGACCACCGTCATCGTCGTGGCCCATCACGCGGAAACTGGTGTCAAAACCCTGTTTGGTATAGGCGTGGCCGGTGGCGACGGGCGCTACCTGGGCGATACCGGCGTCGTGATACACCCGCGCTGCGGGAATACTGGTACCGGTATTCCAGTGGCCGACTACGCCCGCGACGCCGCTATCGACCAGACGCTGAGCGACAGCCACCGCGGTGCGCGGATCGGACTGGTCATCTTCGGACTGCAGTTTGAAGGTCACTGCTTTGCCGCCGATGGTCGGATGCTGTTTGTTGATATCGTCAATCGCCAGCTGCGCGCCGTTCTCCAGATCTTTGCCGATACGTGCCGACGGGCCGGTGAGCGGGCCTGCAAGGCCGATGACCACGGTTTCGCTTTCCGCCGCCCAAGACGCGGAAGAGGCAAAACCACTGAGCAGAAGAGCGGCGCTGAGCGCACTGATTTTTACGGTTTTCATTATATTTCCCTGGTGTTGGTTGGTGTGTTAAACGGGCATTTCGCCCAAATAAATCTGTGCAATCTGATCGTCATTGAGCATCGCTTTCGAGTCGCCGTGATGCACAATGCTGCCGCTGTCCATCACCCAGGCGCTATCCGTCACTTCCAGCGCCAGCCGGGCGTTTTGTTCGATCAGCAGCAGGGCCACGCCGCGCTCACGCAGCCCTTTAATAACCTGAAAAATGTTCTCGACCATCTTCGGCGCCAGTCCCATGGACGGCTCATCAAGAATCAGCAGGCGCGGCTGGCTGAGCAGGGCGCGGTTCAGCGCCAGCAGCTGCTGTTCACCGCCCGAAAGCAGCCCGGCGAGCTGATGTTGACGCTCACCGAGGCGCGGGAAACGGTCGAAAATCTCGTCCATTTCGGCTTTCACATTGGCCGTGTCACGACGCAGCCAGGCTCCCATTTGTAAATTCTCCAGCACCGTCATGCGCGCAAAGATGCCGCGACCTTCCGGAACCATCACCAGCCCGTCGCGAAGCAGTGCTTCGGCTTTGCGTTTACGCACCGGCTGGCCGTTAAACGCAATAGTGCCACCGAAGTTTTCCAGCCCGGTGATGGCGCGTACGGTTGAGCTTTTTCCCGCGCCGTTAGCGCCAATCAGCGTCGCCTGTTCGCCTTCCTGCAGGGTGAACGACACATCGCGTACCGCCTGAATGCCGCCGTAATGCACGTCCAGACGTTCGACTTTCAGTAACTCAGACATGGGCGTTGCCTCCAAGCCAGGCGGCGATCACCGCCGGGTCACGCCGAACGGTGTCGGGTGTGCCGACGGCCAGCGTTTTGCCGTAATCAAGCACCGTCAGGCGATCGCAGATCCCCATCACCAGCTTCACGTCGTGCTCAATCATCAGCAGGGTTTTGCCATCGTCACGAATGCGGATGAGCAGTTCGCCAAGGGCGTTTTTCTCAGCCGCATTCATGCCAGCGGCCGGTTCGTCGAGGGCCAGCAGCAGTGGATCGGTCGCCAGCGCGCGGGCGATTTCCAGCCGACGCTGATGCCCGTAGGCCAGATCGCAGGCGCGATAATGGGCGAATCTGGCGATACCGGTGTACTCCAGCCAGTGCCAGGCCAGCTCGCGGGTTTGCGCTTCTTCGGCGCGCGCCCGTTTGTGACGCGTAAGCGCGGCCCACAAGCCGTTGCGGGTGCGCACATGGCGCCCGACCATCACGTTTTCCAGTACCGACATCTCATTAAACAGGCGCACGTTCTGGAAAGTGCGGGCGATCCCGGCAGCCGTTACTTTGTCGATCTGCTTCGGAAAATAGGGCTTGTCGGCAATCGAAAACTCGCCGCTGTCCGCCGGATACAGACCGGTAATGAGGTTAAAACAGGTGGTTTTCCCTGCGCCGTTAGGGCCAATCAAACCGTAGATTTCGCCCTGATTGATGGAGAGCGAAACATCGTCCACGGCGGTCAGGCCGCCAAAGCGTTTAGACATATTGCGAACGGTGAGCAGGCTCATGCTTTAACCTCCTTGTGGCGAACCGGCCAGATCCCGGACGGGCGCAGCAGCATCACCAGCACCAGCGCCAGGCCGTAGAACAGCTGGCGCAGGATTTCCGGGTCGATCAATACGGTGCCGAACAGCGCCTGCTGAACGGGCGCGGCCTGGCTGCGGAGGATCTCCGGCAGGGCGGTGAGCAGCACTGCGCCGAGGATCACGCCGGGGATGTGGCCCATCCCGCCGAGCACCACCATCGCCAGCACGGCAATGGATTCCTGAAGGGTGAAGGATTCCGGCGAGACGAAGCCCTGGAATGCGCCAAACAGCGCTCCCGCCACGCCGCCAAAAGAGGCACCCATCGCAAAGGCCAGCAGTTTGTAGTTACGCACGTTGATGCCCATCGCGCGGGCCACTTCTTCGTCTTCGCGGATGGCGTGCCATGCGCGGCCAATGCGTGAATGTTGCAGGCGCAGGCAGACAAAAATGATCAGCACGATCACCAGCATCAGAAGGTAATACCACAGCCACAGGGCCGGGACTTTCATGCCGAACCAGTGGTATACACCGCTGAACTTCAGGCCAAACAGATTGAGCGTATCGACGCCGGTAATGCCTTTTGCGCCGTTGGTGATGTTCACCGGGCGGTCGAGGTTACGCATCAGAATACGGATGATCTCCCCAAAACCGAGGGTGACAATCGCCAGATAATCGCCGCGCAATTTGAGCGTGGGCGCGCCCAGAATAATCCCGCACACCGCCGCGACCAGCGCCGCCAGCGGAATAATCAGCAGGTAAGAGGTGTGCAGCCCGTCCGGGAACCAGACGGCGAGAAGGGGGAACGTCTCCAGCAGATGCGGGGACGCCAGCAGCGCCGCAAGGTACGCGCCGACGGCATAAAACGCGATGAAGCCCATATCCAGCAGGCCGGTGTACCCCACGACAATGTTCAGCCCGAGCGCCAGCATGATATACAGCAGAGCGAAATCGATAACGCGCACCCAGTAGTTGCCGCCGAGCTGGCTTGCCACCACGGGGGCAATCAGCAGGGCGAGGACGAACAGGGTCATGCCGGACCAGAAGCGGCGCTGCGAGGCGGGTGCCTGTAATGATGTTGTTGTCATAGTTTTCCCTACGCCCTGTGCGCCACGCGTTCGCCCAGCAGACCCGCCGGGCGGAACACCAGCACCAGAATCAGCACGATGAACGCAAAGACGTCCTGGTAGTTACTGCCAAACACGCCGTGGGTGAGTTCACCCAGATAGCCCGCGCCCAGCGATTCAATGATCCCAAGCAGGATCCCGCCGATCATCGCACCGCGAATATTGCCGATTCCGCCCAGAACAGCGGCGGTGAACGCTTTAATGCCGGGCAAAAAGCCCATCGAGAAACTGGCGTTGCCGTAGTTGCTCGCCATCATTACACCTGCGAGCGCGGCGAAGATGCCGCCGATGGCGAAAGTCAGCGTGATAATGGCGTTGGGATTGACCCCCATCAGCGTGGCCACGCGCGGGTTTTCGGCCACCGCGCGCATCCCGCGCCCGAGACGGGTGTATTCCACGAGCAGCCACAGGCCGATCATCACCGCCAGTGCCAGCGATACCGTGACAATGCCGGTGACGGTAATGATCGCCGGGGGATGGTTCGCACTGCCGGAGGTGACGGCAATCGCGTCCATCGGCAGAATTTGCGGGAACATCAGCGGGTTGCGGCTCCAGATAATCATCGCCACGGTTTGCAGTAACACCGAAACGCCGATCCCGGAGATCAGCGGCGCCAGACGCGGCGCGTTGCGCAGGCGTCGATAGGCGAAGCGTTCAACGGCCATCGCCAGCAGGGCGCAGACCGCCATGGCGACAACCAGCGCGAAGCCGAGCTGTAGCAGCTGAGGCATTTGCGGGAAGGCGCTGTTCAGCGCGTTCAGGGCCGACAGCGTGGTAAGCGCGCCGACCATCAATATGTCGCCGTGGGCAAAGTTAATAATGCGCAAAATGCCATACACCATGGTATAGCCCAGCGCGATCAGCGCGTAGATGCTGCCCAGCATCACGCCATTAATCAGTTGTTGTATCAGTGTGTCCAACGTTATTACCCGACAGATTGCTCTTTCAGCGGGTAACATCCAATAATTGAATTAAATTGTAAAATACGCATATATTATTTCTTATGATAATTCGAGATTGATTTATCGCGATGATTTTAAAGAGAATAGTGAAACGTCATCTGAGCGAAATTACGGCCCTAAAATCAACATATGAATAAAACAGAACAATCACTGCTGCTGCCTGCTTATGCCGAAAGCCGTCTGGCGAACGATCCGCCCCTGCGTGCCGTGCGCGCCTTTGAGGCGATTGCCCGGCTGGGGAGCGTGACGCTGGCCGCACAGGAGATGGCGATCTCGCCGTCTGCCGTTAGCCATCAGCTCAAGGTGCTGGAAGGGTATCTGCAAATGCCGCTCACAGAGCGCCAGGGGCGCAGGCTGGTCCTGAGCCAGCAGGGACGCGACTATTACCGCTCTATTCGCGCGGCGTTCAACGTGCTGCGTCAGGCGACGGAGCACCTGGTGGAGCAGGCCCAGACCCGTCAGGTGACCATCAGCCTGATTCCGCTGTTCGGCATGGGCTGGTTTATTCCGCGCCTGCCTGCGTTTATGCGCGCCAATCCGCAGACGGAAATTAACGTGGTGTATGCCAACCATCGCAACTATCTGAGCGATGCGTCGGATATGTCGATTCGTTTTGGTAACGGCCAGTGGGCGGGGTATCAGAGTGAAAAACTGATTTCAGGCCAGATGGTGCCGGTGTGCAGCCGGGCGTTTTTACGCGTTCACGGCCATATGGATACGCCGGAACAGCTGCTCCAGATGCCTCTGCTGCACGATGAAGAGCGCAGCACCTGGCAGCAGTGGTTTATCCAGCAGGGCGTTAAACGGCCTGCGCGCAAGAGCGGCCCGCTGTTTGAGGATGGCTTACTGACGCTGGCGGGTGTGCAGGCCGGTCTGGGCTGCGCGTTGATGCGCGAGCCGCTGATCGCGCCCTATCTGGAGAGTGGCGAGCTGGTGAAAATCTTTGATGCGCCAATCGATGACGGGCGCGATTATTACCTGTGCGTCCGTCAGGATTCGGATATGACCGAAGATGGCAAGTTGCTGCAAGCCTGGCTCAGGCGCGCGGCGGTCAGCGCTACGGTGTAAACGAGCAGTTTTTGTCCAGTGCTTCGATCTCGGTGCCACTGAATCGAGCGTATTGTCCGGTGAGACGCCAGAATGCGGGCTGCGTTTCGGTGTAGATCTCGGCGGCCAGAACCAGGCGACGGCGTTCATCTTCACTCAGTTCAAGCAGCGTCCAGGGGACAAAATAGCGGCCAGTGGGGGTAAGCTCAAACCACAGCGGGCAGCCGCAGCCGGGGCAGAACCAGCGTTCGCCGCGCACAGACGACGAGAAGTGCGAAGGGGAGATCGAACCGTCTTCCACGATGGGTTCGCCCTGAGTTTCCAGATACATCGCGATGCCGCCCGACCATTTCTGACACATCGTACAGTGACAGGCATAGACGTCGAGGGCCTCGATGTTGACGCTAAAGTGGCTCATTCCACACAGGCAGCGTCCGGTATAGAGGTGCATGGCGTACTCCTTTATCACGCCAGTGGACTGCGACAAAAAAAGCCAGCCACGAGGGCTGGCTTTTTTAACAGACAAACACTTAGAACTGGTAAGTCAGACCCAGTGCAACGATGTTGTCAGTGCTCACACCAGCAGCTTTGGTGAAGGCATTGTCGTCAACCAGGTTGATTTTGTAGTCAACGTAGGTGGACATGTTTTTGTTGAAGTAGTAAACGGTACCCACTTCAATGTATTTCACCAGATCCTGGTCACCGTAAGAACCGATGTCCTTACCTTTGGACTGCAGGTATGCCAGGGAAGGACGCAGACCGAAGTCGAACTGGTACTGAGCAACCGCTTCGAAGTTCTGAGTTTTGTTCGCAATGTAACCGTCACCGAAGTTGGTCATGTTGCGGGTTTCAGAGTAGGTGGTTGCCAGGTATATGTTGTTCGCATCGTATTTCAGGCCAGCAGCCCAAACTTCTGCGTTTTCGCCGCCTGCGTTCAGGTTGCTTGCAGCGCGAACCTGGTTGTCAGTACGGTCAGATTTCGCATAGGTCGCACCCACGCCGAAACCGTCGATTTCATAGGTAGAAGACAGACCCCAGCCATCGCCGTTCGCGGTGGTGATATCACGGTCGTCGTTTTTACCCTGGTACTGTGCAGCAAAGTTCAGACCATCAACCAGACCGAAGAAGTCTGCGTTACGGTAGGTTGCAACACCCGTAGTACGGCCAGTCATGAAGCCGTCAGTCTGAGTCCAGGTATCTCCGCCGTATTCTGGCAGAACGTCGGTCCATGCGCCGATGTCGTATGCTACGCCGTAGTTACGACCGTAGTCGAAAGAACCAAATTCGTTGAATTTCAGGCCCGCGAACGCCAGACGAGTTTTGTTGCCTTTGTCGCCGTTGGATTCGTCGTTGTTGCCTTTGAACTCATATTCCCACTGACCGTAACCGGTCATCTGGTCGTTGATCTGAGTTTCGCCTTTGAAGCCCAGACGCACGTAAGTTTTGTCGCCGTCGTTGCCAGCGTCGTCAGAGAAGTAGTGCAGACCTGTTACTTTACCGTACAGATCCAGTTTGTTACCGTCTTTGTTAAAGACTTCAGCCGCGTTTACCGCGCCTGCTGCCAACAGAGTAGTCACTGCCACTGCAACTAATTTAAGTTTCATTTTAATAATCCTTATAATTTTCTTTTGGGCATTTCCTGAGCCATTAATAAACGATTTCTAAACGAGGTCGTTCGTCAATGGCATGCTATTTTTAGAAATGTTGTAGCCGCATTTCAATAATAAGTTTCAATTTATTGCTGATAATTTCAATTAGTGTGACCGGTGTCTGATAAAACGGCCAATATTCCGCAGATTTGATTATTTATTATTCGGTAATTGAGTATTTTCTAATATTTATAGTTATTGCCAATATAATTATCGATGGTTTTAATTTCATTGCGGAATTAACCGTAATTATAGATGAATTACCGCAATTTAATGAAGGGTGATAACGAAGAATCAAACAGTTATGAGACATTTGCTGTGAGAACAGGCGAGCATTACTGAAATATTCAGTCATAAACTATTGCGTGTTCGGCTATATCCAGGGCGATTAATAGGCGTTTATTAATCTCAGTGCGGTGTCAGTTTATGTCAATAATAATGTAAGAAGACGTTACGAGCGCGGGGAATATAAACAGAGTTTAAATGTAAACACTATGTGAAAAATAGATAATCTGACGCAAGATCACATTTTATTTATGCAGATAAAACAGAAGGGGGAGATTTCCCCCTGAATGGAATTATTTTCGGGTGGCGTACCAGCACAGCAGCGAGCCTGCGCAGACCATCAGCGCCCCTTGCCAGAAGGAAAAAGAGAGCGGGGCGTTAAGCAGAACAGCCGCCAGCGCCGCGGACAGCACCGGGGTGAAATAAGAGACGGTGGCGAGCACAGAAACATTGCCATGCAGAATGCCGATATTCCACGCCGCATAGCCAAATCCGAGGGCAATTCCGCACATAAGAAGTTTGATCACCACCGGCACGCTGAATATCATTTCCGGCTGATCGCTGAACAGATATTTCAGCCACAGCGCCAGCGCGGTGAGTAACACGAACAGCGTAATGCCGTTCTGTCCTTTAGCGTATTTGCTGGTAACAGTGCAGTATGCCGCCCAGATAAACGCGCCAGCAAACGCCAGCCCATAGCTCAGCGGGTTGGAGATCACATTGGCGGTTATTTCGTCGATATGCAGACCCTTCTCACCGCCTAATACCCAGCAGACACCGAACAAGGCCAGCAATAATCCCGGCACAATCCACAGAGTCGATTTCTGCCCATTGAACAAAATGGCAAACACAATCGTCAGGCTCGGCCAGAGATAATTCACCATCCCCACTTCGATAGCCTGATGACGGGTACTGGCGTAGCCCAGCGAAAGGGCGAGACATATTTCATAGCTCACAAACAGCACGCTGCCGGCAATAAGATAGCGCGGTGAGAAGCGTCTGATAGTCGGGAATCCCACGGTGACTAAACAGAGTAAACCGCTGAGGGTGTAGATCATTGCCGCACCACCGACAGGCCCCAGTCCTTCGCTCACACCGCGAATTAATCCCACCATGGTGCTCCACAGCACAATCGCGGCCAGCCCAATCAATGTTGCTCTTTTTCTGTCCATTGCTTTCCCAAACGCCAACGAAATTCAGGGGCAAATTTATAGCACTCTTTTCCGCGTTTTCGCGAATCAATCTACGAACCGCTAATCCCAAAGGGTTAAGCAAAGCCGCCAGAGCGGACTATTTAGGGGGCGAAGATCGAGGAGATTGATTTGACGCAAAAAAATCAGGGGCTTTGCTGCTAGTTTGCGGCGCGAAGTCTCCTACAGATAACGAGGACAGCAATGGACGTCAGCCGCAGAAAGTTTTTTAAAATCTGCGCGGGCGGTATGGCCGGAACAACAGCTGCTGCGTTGGGCTTTATGCCTAAACTCGCGCTGGCTCAGTCGCGTAACTATAAACTGCTGCGCGCCAAAGAGATCCGTAACACCTGCACATACTGCTCCGTGGGATGCGGGCTATTAATGTATAGCCTGGGCGATGGCGCGAAAAACGCCAAAGAAGCGATTTACCATATTGAAGGGGATCCGGATCATCCGGTGAGCCGTGGGGCACTTTGCCCGAAAGGCGCGGGTCTGCTGGATTATGTCCACAGCGACAACCGCCTGCGTTACCCGGAATACCGCGCGCCTGGCTCTGATAAATGGCAGCGCATCTCCTGGGACGATGCCTTTACCCGCATCGCCAAATTAATGAAAGACGACCGTGACGCCCATTTCGTTGAAAAGAACGAGCAGGGCGTGACCGTGAACCGCTGGCTTTCCACCGGGATGCTCTGCGCATCTGCGGCAAGTAATGAAACCGGCATGCTGACGCAAAAATTTGTGCGCTCACTTGGCATGCTGGCCGTCGATAACCAGGCGCGCGTCTGACACGGACCAACGGTAGCAAGTCTTGCTCCAACATTTGGTCGCGGTGCGATGACCAACCACTGGGTTGATATCAAAAACGCCAACGTCGTGGTGGTGATGGGCGGTAACGCCGCTGAAGCCCATCCAGTGGGATTCCGCTGGGCGATGGAAGCGAAAAATAACAACGATGCGACGCTGATCGTCGTCGATCCGCGCTTTACGCGTACGGCATCGGTGGCAGATATCTATGCGCCGATTCGTTCCGGTACGGACATCACGTTCCTGTCTGGCGTGCTGCTGTATCTGATTGAAAACAACAAGATCAACGCCGAATACGTTAAACACTACACCAACGCGAATCTGCTGGTGCGGGACGATTTTGCCTTTGATGACGGGCTTTTCAGCGGCTATGACGCAGAAAAACGTCAGTACGACAAATCCTCCTGGAACTATCAGTTCGATGAAAACGGTTTTGCGAAACGCGATGAAACCCTCACCGATCCGCGCTGCGTGTGGAACTTGCTGAAACAGCACGTTTCTCGCTACACGCCGGACGTGGTGGAAAACATCTGCGGAACGCCGAAAGCGGACTTCCTGAAAGTGTGTGAAGTGCTGGCCTCGACCAGTGCGGCCGATCGCACCACCACGTTCCTGTATGCGCTGGGCTGGACGCAGCACACCGTTGGTGCGCAGAACATCCGTACCATGGCGATGATTCAGCTGTTGCTCGGCAACATGGGGATGGCGGGCGGTGGCGTGAATGCCTTGCGCGGACACTCCAATATTCAGGGGTTAACGGATCTGGGGCTGCTCTCCACCAGCCTAAGCGGCTATCTGACGCTGCCGTCGGAAAAACAGACCGATCTGCAGACCTATCTCGCGGCCAACACGCCAAAAGCGACACTGCCGGAGCAGGTGAACTACTGGAGCAACTATCCGAAGTTCTTCGTCAGCCTGATGAAGTCTTTCTACGGCGATGCGGCGCAGAAAGAGAACGACTGGGGCTTTGAGTGGTTGCCGAAATGGGACCAGGCCTACGACGTCATCAAGTATTTCAACATGATGGATAAGGGCAACGTCACAGGCTACATCTGCCAGGGCTTTAACCCGTTGGCCTCTTTCCCGGATAAAAACAAGGTCGTGCGCAGCCTCAGTAAGCTGAAGTACATGGTGGTGATCGATCCGCTGGTGACGGAAACCTCCAACTTCTGGCAGAACCACGGCGAGATGAACGACGTTGATACCGCGTCGATTCAGACCGAAGTCTTCCGTCTGCCGTCGACCTGTTTCGCGGAAGAAGATGGCTCCATCGCCAACTCTGGCCGCTGGCTGCAGTGGCACTGGAAAGGCCAGGATGCACCGGGCGAAGCGCGTAATGACGGCGAAATTCTGGCCGGTATTTACCATCGTCTGCGCGAGATGTACGCCCAGTCAGGTGGTAAAGGGGCGATACCGCTGCTGAAAATGCGCTGGGATTACAAGCAGCCGGATCACCCGGAATCGGAAGAAGTCGCGAAAGAGAACAACGGCTATGCGCTGGAAGATCTGTATGACGCCAACGGCAATCTGCTGGCGAAAAAAGGTCAACTGCTGAACAGCTTTGCGCTGCTGCGCGATGACGGTTCAACGGCCTCCTCCTGCTGGATCTACACAGGAAGCTGGACTGAGCAGGGCAACCAGATGGCCAACCGCGATAACGCCGATCCGTCAGGACTGGGCAATACGCTCGGCTGGGCCTGGGCGTGGCCGCTCAACCGTCGCGTGCTCTACAACCGTGCATCGGCGGATATCAACGGCAAGCCGTGGGATCCGAAACGCAAACTGATCGCGTGGAACGGCACGAAGTGGGCGGGGAACGATATCCCGGACTTCAACACCGCGCCGCCGGGCAGTGCGACCGGGCCGTTTATCATGCAGCCAGAAGGGCTGGGGCGTCTGTTTGCGCTCGATAAGCTGGCAGAAGGGCCGTTCCCGGAGCACTACGAGCCGATGGAGACGCCGCTCGGCACCAACCCGCTGCATCCGAACGTGGTTTCCAGCCCGGTGGTTCGCCTGTATGAAGACGACGCGCTGCGCCTGGGTAAGAAAGATAAGTTCCCGTACGTCGGGACCACCTATCGTCTGACCGAGCATTTCCACACCTGGACCAAACACGCGCGGCTCAACGCCATCGCGCAGCCGGAACAGTTTGTCGAAATCAGTGAAACCCTGGCGCGCTCGAAAGGCATCACCAACGGCGATCGCGTGAAGGTGAGCAGCAAACGCGGCTTTATTCGCGCGGTGGCGGTGGTTACGCGTCGTCTGCAGACGTTGCACGTCAACGGCCAGCAGGTCGAGACCGTGGGCATTCCGCTGCACTGGGGCTTTGAAGGGGTGGCGCAAAAAGGCTATCTCGCCAACACCCTGACGCCAAACGTCGGCGATTCCAACTCGCAAACGCCGGAATATAAAGCGTTTCTGGTCAACATCGAGAAAGCGTAAGGAGCGATTCAATGGCTATGGAAACACAAGACATTATCAAACGCTCCGCGACCAACGGCATGACTCCCGCGCCTCGTGCGCGGGACTATAAAGCGGAAGTCGCCAAGCTGATTGATGTCTCTTCCTGCGTGGGCTGCAAAGCCTGCCAGGTGGCCTGTTCGGAGTGGAACGACATCCGCGATGACGTCGGGCACTGCGTGGGCGTTTACGATAATCCGGCGGATCTCAGCGCCAAATCCTGGACGGTAATGCGTTTTAGCGAAACCGATCAGAACGGCAAGCTGGAGTGGTTGATTCGTAAAGACGGCTGTATGCACTGCGAGGATCCGGGCTGCCTGAAGGCATGCCCGTCCGCCGGGGCGATTATTCAGTACGCCAACGGGATCGTCGATTTTCAGCAGGATAACTGCATCGGCTGCGGCTACTGTATCGCCGGCTGTCCGTTCAACGTGCCGCGTCTGAACAAAGAGGATAACCGGGTATACAAATGCACCCTCTGCGTGGACCGGGTCAGCGTCGGGCAGGAGCCTGCCTGCGTGAAAACCTGTCCGACCGGGGCAATTCATTTCGGTACCAAGAAAGAGATGCTCGAGGTGGCGCAGGAGCGCGTCAATAAGCTCAAAGCACGCGGATATGACCACGCGGGGATTTATAACCCGCAGGGCGTCGGCGGGACGCATGTGATGTACGTTCTGCATCACAACGACCAGCCAGAGCTGTATCACAATCTGCCTAAAGATCCGGCGATTGATACCTCCATCAACCTGTGGAAAGGAGCGCTCAAACCGCTCGCGGCGGCCGGGTTTATCGCCACCTTTGCCGGTTTGATTTATCACTACATCGGTATCGGGCCAAACAAAGAGGTGGATGACGACGAGGATGAACATCATGAGTAAGTCGAAGATGATTGTGCGCACGAAGTTTGTCGACCGCGCCTGTCACTGGACGGTGGTCATTTGCTTCTTTCTGGTGGCGGTGTCCGGGATCTCTTTCTTCTTCCCGACGCTGCAGTGGCTGACCGAAACCTTCGGGACGCCGCAGATGGGCCGTATTCTGCACCCGTTCTTTGGCGTGCTGATTTTCGTGGTGCTGATGTTTATGTTCGTGCGCTTTGTGCATCACAACATCCCGGATAAGCAGGATATTCCGTGGGTGAAAGGGATTGTCGAAGTGCTGAAAGGCAACGAGCACAAAGTCGCGAAAGTGGGCAAGTACAACGCCGGACAGAAAATGATGTTCTGGACCATCATGAGCATGATTTTTGTGCTGCTGGTGACCGGGGTGATTATCTGGCGTCCCTATTTTGCCCATTACTTCCCGATTCAGGTGATTCGCTACAGCCTGCTGATCCATGCAACCGTCGCCATCATTCTGATCCATGCCATCCTGATTCATATGTATATGGCTTTCTGGGTAAAAGGATCGATTAAAGGGATGATCGAAGGGAAGGTAAGCCGCCGCTGGGCGCAAAAACACCATCCGCGCTGGTATCGTGATGTCGAAAGACTGGAAGCGAAAAAAGAGAGCACGGAAGGGATGAAGTAACCTCATGCGCCGTCGGAATTTGCCGGCGGCGCTGCGTTTGTGCAGTCCTGGGGCCGGTGTTTTATCGGTTGCCCCGCGCGCTTTTCAGAACCGCTCCGCAATATAGCGGAACGGATAATCCGTCGGTTTTACTTTACCCACTTTACGCTTCGGCAGTTTTACCGGCTCGACGGGCAGGGTTTTGTAGGGGATCTGCGACAGCAGATGCGAGATGACATTCAGTCGCACCCGTTTTTTATCCTCAGATCGAGCGACAAACCACGGCGCCCAGGCGGTATCGGTGGCAGCAAACATCGCATCGCGCGCTTCGGTGTATTTATCCCACAGTCTGAACGATTTGATGTCCATCGGTGACAGCTTCCAGGTTTTGCGCCCGTCATCAATACGATCCCGCAGGCGGCGCTCCTGCTCTTTGGGCGTCACTTCGAGCCAGTATTTGATCAGAATGATCCCCGCATCCACCATCGCCCGTTCCATTGTCGGCGTGCCATCCAGAAACTTTTGCACCTGTTCAGGCGTACAAAAGCCCATGACGCGTTCAACGCCCGCACGGTTGTACCAGCTGCGATCGAAAATCACGATTTCTCCCGCCGAGGGCAGATGCGGCACGTAGCGCTGGAAATAGAGCTGACTTTTCTCTTTCTCTGTCGGCGCGGGCAGCGCAACGACACGGAACACCCGGGGGCTGACGCGCTCGGTGATGGCTTTAATCGTTCCGCCTTTGCCTGCACCGTCGCGGCCTTCAAACACCACGCAGACTTTTAGCCCTTTACTGACGACCCACTGCTGAAGCTTGACCAGCTCAACGTGCAGACGCCGCAGCTCCTTTTCGTATTCCTTCTCTTTCAGCGGTTCGCGTTTCACATTTTCCGCCGGGCTTTTCGCTTTCTTGATGTTTCCCATGGCAATCCTCTTCGACAGAAGGGAGGGTAAGAACACTTTGAAGTGTAATCGTGCTCGCAAATCCTCGCGGGAATTATTTACACAACGCCATGGGATCGGGTTAGAATACGGCGTTACTGTATATAAACACAGGTGGTCGTAAAATGCTGACGCTGGACGGGGTAAGAATTGGCAAAAACCAGTTTACGGGCGAGAAAATTGAGAACGGGACATTTCGCCACTGCGACTTTTCTGGCGTCGATCTGACCGGCACGGAATTTATCGGCTGTCAGTTTTACGATCGCGAAAGCCAGCAGGGCGGGAATTTTTCTCGCGCCACGCTGAAAGACGCCATTTTCAAAAATTGCGATTTAACGATGGCAGACTTCAGGAACGCCAGCGCGCTGGGGATTGAAATCCGCGAGTGCCGCGCGCAGGGCGCAGACTTTCGCGGCACCAGCTTTATGAACATGATCACCTCTCGCAGCTGGTTTTGCAGCGCGTATATCACCAAAAGCAATCTCAGCTACGCCAACTTTTCCAAAGTGGTGCTCGAAAAATGCGAGCTATGGGAAAACCGCTGGAACGGCGCGCAGATCCTCGGCGCAACGTTTAGCGGCTCCGATCTGTCGGGTGGGGAGTTTTCGTCATTCGACTGGCGGGCGGTTAACGTCACTCATTGCGATCTGACCAATTCTGAACTCGGCGATCTGGACGTGCGCGGCGTCGATTTGCAGGGGGTGAAGCTCGACAGCTATCAGGTTGCGCAAATTATGGAGCGCCTGGGAGTCGCGATTATCGGTTAAGGATATTCACAAGCCAGACCGAATGAATGGATTAACGTGTCAGAGCGCCAATTGGAACTGGCTCACCATACCAGTTTGTTCAATAATGGCTGTTGCAAATTTTTAACAAATGGCTGTGGTATGAAAAAAACCGTTTTTTCACTGGCGCTGGGCACTTTTGGACTAGGCATGGCCGAGTTTGGCATCATGGGCGTACTGACCGAGCTGGCGCACGATACCGGCATTTCGATCCCCTCTGCCGGGAGCATGATTTCGTACTACGCCTTTGGCGTGGTCATTGGTGCGCCGATCATCGCGCTGTTTTCAAATAAGTTCTCGTTAAAAACGGTTCTGCTTTTTCTGGTCGCCCTGTGCGTGGTCGGAAACGCCATTTTTACCTTCTCAACGTCCTATTTCTGGCTGGCTATCGGGCGGCTGGTGTCCGGCTTTCCGCACGGGGCCTTCTTCGGCGTCGGGGCGATTATCCTTTCAAAGATAGCGCCGCCCGGAAAAGTCACCCTCGCCGTATCGGGGATGATTGCCGGAATGACGGTCGCCAACCTGGTGGGCGTTCCGCTCGGCACCTGGCTTGGGCATGAATATAACTGGCGCTACACCTTCTTTCTGATTGCGGCGTTTGACGCGCTGGTGATCCTGTCGGTCATTTTCTGGGTGCCGACTCTGTACGATAAAACCGAAACCCGACTCACGGAGCAGTTTCACTTTTTGAAGAAACCGGAACCCTGGCTGATTTTTGCCGCGACGATGTTCGGTAATGCCGGTGTCTTCGCATGGTTCAGCTTTGTGAAGCCGTTTATGGTTAATGTCTCCGGATTCTCTGCCGGGTTTATGACCGTCATCATGATGCTGATGGGGCTGGGCATGGTGCTCGGTAATCTGCTCAGCGGCAAACTTTCCGGTCGTTACAGCCCGCTGCGCATTGCGGCGACCACCGATCTGGTGATCGTGGTGTCGCTGTTGATGCTGTTTGCCTTCGGTGAAAATCAGGCTGCGTCTCTGGTGATGGGCTTTATCTGCTGCGCGGGGCTGTTCGCGCTGTCGGCACCGCTGCAAATTATGCTGCTGCAAAATGCGCAGGGCGGCGAGCTGCTGGGTGCGGCGGGCGGGCAGGTGGCCTTTAATCTTGGCAGTGCGATTGGGGCGTATTTCGGCGGGATGATGATCGTTCTCGGCTACAGCTGGAGCTACGTGACGTTACCGGCGGCGCTCCTCTCATTCGCCGCCATGTCATCGCTGCTGCTGTATGGCCGTCAGAAAGCCAAACGGGCGGAGGCTAACGCCAGCGCGTTAGCCTGATTTACGTTACGGAAGGTAAGGTTCGCCGAGGGTCAGCATTAGGCGGTTGGCCCAGGCGAAGAACGCCGCAGATTGCACCAGATCGAGCTGTTCAAGCGTGTCCAGAGAGTGCTTCTCCAGTGCCGCGAGATGCGCGGGTGTCACAGCAGGTGGCGTCACGGACAGCGCCGCCGCAAAATCAATTTCCGCCTGCCAGCGCGCCGATTGCCCCTCGCTCAGGGACTGTCCCGGCCGCACGGCCAGCAGCGCGTCTATGGCATTATTGTCCTTCGACAGTTGGCTCGCCTTACGCGCATGGACAGATGCGCAGTAAATGCAGCCGTTGATCTTGCTGGTCACCGTTGCCGCCAGTTCACGCTCCGCGCGCGGCAGACCGCCTGGCGTGTAAAAAATCCCTTTATCGGTCAGCGTGCGCTGTTCCAGAACCGGCAAATTGCGCCCCAGCAGGCGGAAATAGTCTGAGTCCGTATGGCCAAATTTCGCAAGAATAGCCTGCTCGTCGGCGTTGAACTCTGCCAGCGGTTTTGACGCCAGCCACGGCTCCCAGCCCAGCTCCTGCTGCGTGAACTGTACCGGCGCCGGTTTGCCGCTTTTTGTCTCAGGCGTGCTGTGCCAGATCCCTGCCACCACCGGGGTGTCGCTTGCCGCCACGGTTTTGTCATTCAGCAGGCGCAACCCGGCGACGAGACGGCTCTGAAAACTCACAAACGCAATCAGCTGAGCCAGCGTCACAATGGCTTCTTTGCTCCATCCCGCCTGCGTCAGCGCGCTTAGTGCGCCGGGCGTGGCTTCGACCGGGGAAAACGTCAGCAGACGCGCAAAGGTCAGCGCGGGCGTCAGGCGTGCGGAAGTCGGATCAGCTAGCCCGAAACCGGCGTAGTGGGCGGCCAGCGCATCGACGCGGTGCCATTTTGCCACTTTAGCGGCCACCGCCGCCCGTTCATCAAGCGGGAACGCCGCATCCTGCTGGCTAAAAAGTGTTTCATAGCTACCCTGGGCATGACGGGTGGCGGCATCGCGCGTGGCGCGAGCCGTTGCCAGCGGCGAACCGGGGGCGATCTCCGCTAATTCGGCAACAATATCCTGACTTAAAGACATAGGGACTCCTTAAAGAATATGAGGGGCGATATGTTCAGCAATAAGCTCAATCGAACGTAAGGTGTCCCGATGGGACGGCTCAACGGAATGGACCTGGAATGAAATATCCGTCGCCCGTTTGAGGACGGAATCCTGAGCAAGGGAGTCCAGCACGGTGTGCGGTGCGCCGATATGGGCGTCGAACTGGCGAATATAATCTGTGACACTGTCACCGGTTACGGTATGACCCGCCGCTCGGTGCGCCTCTGCCTGTCGGGTTAACCCGGGCGTTGCGACGTTCAGAGCATACGCATCGCTGTCGGCCACAAACGCCGTGCGCGAGGCCAGAATTCGCGGCGCCACTCCCGAGGGCAGCGCGGCGAGATAGGCATCCACAATCGGGTTCTGGATCTGGTCGAGAGTAAGCCCTGGCTGGTCAGCCGGGCGAGGCTGAGTGCGGGAGAGCATCAGCCCGTGCCCGGCCCGGGCGGCGCGCACGGCGCCTTCAACGGAAAAGGTCGCAATCCACACGCGCTCTGACAGCTGCGGCGCAGGTGGATAGAGATGGTTATCCGGATGCGTCAGGGAATCACCGCGCCAGGCGCTCTGAATCAGGTGCAGATGGTCGGCAAACGTCGCGCCGCGCTCGTCGAACGTCAGGCCGAAAGGCAGAAACGAGGTCGGCGTGCCGCCGGAGCCAAAACCGACTTCAAGGCGACCGTCCGCCAGCAGATCGAGGACCGCCGCGTCTTCCGCCACGCGCAGCGGGTTTTCCATCGGCAGGGTAATAATCGCCGTGCCCAGACGGATGCTTTGGGTCTGGGCCGCAACGTGAGCGAGGAACACCAGCGGCGACGGCAGGCCGCCTTCGCGCTCGTGGAAATGGTGCTGAGCAATCCAGGCCGTATGAAAACCGTGGCGCTCGGCATGGCGGATCTGTTCTGTTGCCAGACGATAGCGCTCTTTCGCAGGCGCGTCGTCGAGCAGGCGGGTAAAGAATCCCAGGCGTTTACGCGTCATGCGTACTCCTTCGTAACGGGTGAAAAATGGGGGATGGCGTCGATCAACTCGCGGGTATAGCTGCTCTGTGGCGAGGAGAAGAGCGCCTCCACCGTGCCATGTTCAACAACCTGACCGCTGCGCAGCACTGTCACGCTGTGCGCAATGCGGCGAACGGTCGCCAGATCGTGGGTGATAAACAGATAGGTCAGTCCCAACTGCTGCTGGAGTTGTTGCAGCAGGGCGAGGATTTGCGCCTGCACCGTGACATCCAGCGCCGAGGTCGCTTCGTCCAATACCAGAATGGTTGGCTCCAGAATCAGCGCACGTGCGATGGCCACGCGTTGACGCTGACCGCCGGACAGCTCGCGAGCGGTACGACTCAGCAGCTCAAGCGGCAGGGCTACGCGGGTGGTCACCGCCTCGACGCGGGATTTGCGCTCCGCTCGGGCGAGCTTATTGAAGTTTTTCAGCGGCTCTTCGATGATCTCAAACAGCGTTTGCCGTGGGTCGAGGGAGGCAAACGGATTCTGGTAGACGAACTGAATTTTCTGCCGCAGCTGGCGGCGTGCCTCCACGCTGAGCTGGGTCGCATCGATATCATCGAGGGTAACGCGCCCGCTGTCCGCCTGCTCAAACCCCAGTAATATGCGGGCCAGAGTGGTTTTCCCCGATCCCGACTCCCCGACCAGCGCGTGCGTGCTGCCGCGCTGCACATCAAAACTGACGTTATCCAGCGCCTGTAAAGTGTGGCCTTTACTGAGAGTGAACTGCTTGCTGATGGCCTGAGCGCGAATGGCAGGAGAGGCCAGCCGAAGGCCTGAGACCGGCGCAATGGTCAAGCGCGAACCCTGCAAATCGCTCAGCAACTGGCGGGTATAGGCGTGCTGCGGGGCGCGCACCACGTCGGCGGTTGCCCCCTGTTCCTGAACTTCACCGTGCCGAAAGACCAGTAAGCGATCGGCACGCTGGGCAGCCAGGGCCAGATCGTGGGTGACGAACAGCACCGCCGTTCCCGATTCGCGGCGCAGGATATCCAGCAGATCGAGAATGCGTTTTTGTACCGTCACATCCAGCGCACTGGTCGGTTCATCGGCGATAATCACATCCGGGCGCAACGCGATGGCGATGGCGATCAGCACCCGCTGCTTCATCCCACCGGAAAGCTGATGCGGATATTGCTTCATCCGCTGCGCCGGGTGGCTTAGCCCGACTTTGGTCAGCAGCGCCAGCACCTGATTTTCTTGCTCGGTCTTTGTGATTTTCTGGTGAATAGTCAGCACTTCGCCCACCTGGGCGCCGATGGTTTTGACCGGATTCAGGGAGTTGCCAGGGTCCTGCGGCACCAGGCTGATACGCGCTCCGCGCAGGTTGTTGAGCCGTTTTGCTGACCACTGACTGATCTCTTCGCCGTTCAGCACAATTTTGCCGCTGTCGCGATGGGCGTTGTCCGCCAGCAAGCCGATAATCGCCTGCGCGGTGGTGGTTTTCCCGGAGCCAGACTCGCCCACAAAGGCCAGCATTTCGCCGCGTTTCAGGGTGAAACTGACGTTGTGGACCACTTCACGCCACTGGCGACCGATGCGGTAGCTTAAGGTCAGATTTTCCACGGACAGAACGGTCATGAGCGGCCTCCGCTTAACTGTTGGCTGATACGGTTGGTGGCAAGCACCACGGCGATCACTACGATGCCGGGGAAGGTGGTCAGCCACCAGGAGGTGGAGAGATAGTTACGCCCTTCGGCAATCAGCAGCCCCCATTCCGGGACGGGCGGCGGGGTGCCGTATCCGAGGAAACTTAACGTCGAAAGGGCGAGGATCGCCTGACCAAACTGCAGGGTCGCAAAGGCCAGCACCGCCGTCAGGGAGTTCGGTAAAATGTGACGCCACAGCACTGCCCAGAAGGTGCCGCCGCTGCCGTAGGCCGCTTCGACGTAATCTGCGTGACGAATACGCACCACTTCGCCGCGCGCCAGGCGGGCAAAACTGGCAATCGACGCCACACCGACGGCAATAGCCGCGTTAACCGTGCCGAAACCGAGCAAAATAATCACCGTCAGGGAGAGCAGCAGCGAGGGAATCGACAGCAGCACATCGACAAAACGCATCAGCACCGACTCCACCCGCCCGGCGAAGGCACCGGCGATAACCCCCATTGCCGTGCCAGCCACTAATCCCATCGCCACAGCCGCCAGGGCGGCGCTGAGTGAGTGGGATGCGCCATAGACAATGCGCGCGTAGACGTCACGACCAAGTTGATCGGTTCCCAGCCAGTGTCCCGCCTGGGGAGCTAAGCGCTGAGCGCCTGCGATCCCTTCAATCGGGCTGTAGTGGGTGAGCAAACCCGGCGCCAGTGCGGCCAGGGCGGCGACGATAATCACGCCCCACGCCAGCCATAACCCGGGCTGAATGTCGACGGTGCTAAGGGCCGGGACGCGTTTTCGCGCCGCGGCGGCATAGTCCACCAGACTCATGATGCACCTCCGGTGACGGTTTGCAGACGAGGATCAAACAGCGGCATCAGCAGATCCACCAGCAGGTTTATCAGCACAAAGCCCAGGGCCGAGATCATCACCACCGCCTGTAATACGGCGATATCCTGGTTGTTGACGGCCTGCTGCGTCAGCTGGCCCAGACCGCTGCGGCCAAATACGGTTTCGGTAATCAGCGCCCCGGCAATCAGTTCGCCGAGCAAAATCCCGGCGATATTCAGCACCGGCAGCAGCGCATTGCCCGTGACGTGACGCCACAGCACCCCGGTTTCGCTCAGCCCCTTGGCGCGCGCGACGGCGACGAACGGCTGAGCGGACACCTGATCGAGACTGCGCATCAGAATTTGCGCCAGCGGGGCGGAGATCGGAATGGCGACAGTAACGATCGGCAGGATCAACCCCTGCAATGGCGACGGGTTAATCACCGGAATCAGCCGTAGCTGGAAGGAGAACAGCTGGATGAGCGCGATGCCGAGCCAGAAGGTCGGCAGCGAGATAAACAGTACCGGCACGGACTGAATGGCGTTACTCACCCAGCGCAGCCCCGGCAGACGTGCGGCAAACGCCAGCACGAAGGACAGTATTACGGCAAGCAGGAACGCAGGCAGGGCGAGACTCAGGGTGTCCGGCAAATTGCTCGCGATCAGTTCGCTCACCGGCACGCCCGCCTGCAATGAAAAACCAAAATCGCCGCGCAGCATGGCAAACAGCGTGTGGAAATACTGCTGCCAGAGCGGGCTGTCTGCACCGTAGGCGACGCGCATCTCTTCAATTTGCGCCGGGCTTAAGCCCAGATCCGGGTTCTGAAATTTAATCAGCACCGCATCCCCCGGCAGCACCTGAAGCAGCACGAAGGAGAGGGTAAAGGCGGCCCACAGGACCAGCAGCCCCATTCCGGCCCGTCGCAGCAGATAATGGCTCATCATCGCCCCCTTAGTGTTTCTCAATCCACGCGCCGTAGAACGACGGACGTCCTACCGCTTCGAAGTTCACCCCTTTCAGCCATGGCGCACCGGCGAAGACCTGCGGCTCTTCAAAAATCGGAATTACGTAGGCGTTATCCAGCAGATAGCGCTGGGCATCACCCGTCAGCTGCAGGCGTTTTTGCGGATCGACTTCGGCGGAGATGTTCACCAGCAGTTCGTTGAGTTTGTCGTCGCGGAAGCTTTTCACCTTGTCGCTGGAGCCGCCTTTTTGCAGCAGCGCGTCGCGGTTGGCCGGATAGAACATGCTTTTCACCACATCCGGATCGGCGCGGCCGACTTCCGACACCGTCAGCGGCGTTTTCAGCGGGTCGAGGTTATCCAGCGTGCGACTGCCCGCATCACCCGCCTTGACGCTCAGCGCCACGCCGACCTGACGCCACTGCTGGGCCACCAGTTGCAGCACCTCTTTGTTTTGCGGCTGCGGCAGGGATTCATAGACCGTCAGCGCCAGTCGCTGTCCGTCTTTGGCGCGGATACCGTCGCCGCCGGTTTTCCAGCCTGCATCATCGAGCAACGCGTTGGCTTTCGCCGCGTCAAAGGTCAGCTTGTCGCTGAGATCGACAAAGCCGGCGGCAGAATCGGCAATCACCGATTTCGCCTGCGGGTAATTTGGTGAGAAGAGGGTTTCAACGACCTGTTTCGCATTGGTGGCATGGAGCAGCGCCTGACGTACGCGAAGGTCAGACACCAGCGGGTTGTCCGGGCGGAAGCTGATACTGTCGTTCACGCCGCGCGTTGGGGCAGCGTAGATTTTATAGCCCTGTTCGGTGGCCTGTTTTTCGTCGTAGGCTTGCACCTGACGGATAAAGTCAGCCTGGCCCGCCAGCAGCGCGCCGACGCGCACGCTGTCTTCCGGCGTGACGATAAATGTAATGCCATCCAGATTTGCCGGGCCTTGCTGGGCGAGATTTTTCGGGCCCCACTGGTACGCTTTTCGCGCCTCAAGGGTCACTTCCCGGCCCAGTTTTTCATCTTTCACCACGAACGGGCCGGAGCCGATGATGTGGCGCGCGTCGCCCAGCTCTTCAAAGTTGCGCTTCAGGGTGCTGAGTGACACCAGCCCAGAACCAATAGTGGCGGTGCCCTGTAAGAATCCTGGCGACGGTTTTTTGAAGTAGAACTTCACTGTCTGCGGATCGATCACTTCGCTGCGATCGTAGTTGTTGATCACTTCAGAAACCGGCAGGCGCTGGGCTTTGTTGCCCAATCCGTAAGTGTCGAAGTTTTTGGCCACCGCGTTGGCGTCGAGCGGCGTGCCGTCGGAGAACGTCACCCCAGGGCGGATTTTAAAGGTGTATTCAGTTTTGTCGGCGTTGGTGGACCAGCTTTCGGCAATCCACGGCTCCACCTCCAGCGTTTTCGGGTTCTGCCAGGTGAGCTTGTCGGTGATCTGATTCAGAATGCCGCCGTTCGGGTAGAAGCCGCCCGCCGGGGGGTAAAGATTGGTGTGCGCCTGTTGTTCCAGATAGACAAGCGTGCCGCCTTTAACCGGTGTGTCGGCGGCGTGTGCAGCCGTCGCCGCGAGGATCAGCGCCGTCAGCAGCGGCAGGCGAAAAGGGGTTTGCATGGTGAATTCCTTTGTTATCTTCGTTTTAGCGTCGGATTCATCATCGGGCGCGGCTGAAAACAAAGGAACAAAGGAATTGAGATAAGGATTGCCGGAAATCGGAAATATACAAGCCGCCCCCGGTCAGGAGCGGATGAACTCTTTACACAAACTTCGCCAGTGGGTCCGCTGCCGCAAAGGCAACTGCACGATCGGCTGCTGGTGGATAGATCAGTTCGTTGGTGATGGCAATTTTGAGTTTTTTCGCCTCTTCACGGACCAGTTTCACCTCTTGCTCCCAGCCCTCGGTGTACACCGCGCCCCAGGCGCCGAGATCGAGGCAGGTGACATAATTCACCTGGCGGTACGGGTAGGGCTCGACGTTCAACAGACTGGCAGCGGCGTTGTGTCCGGCAAATTTTCCGAGCTGGATCGCATGCTGACAGGTCATCAGCGCCGTATTCCCCATATCATCCGTTTTCGCGTGGGCGGTATCGCCGGTGGCGAAGACGTCCGGGTGCGCAGGGATTTGCAGCAGTTCGTTCACCCGCAGACGCGCCTGAGCGTCACGCTCGCCGTCAATCTGAGTCGTCAACGGATGAGCCTGCACGCCAGCGGTCCAGACCACGGTGGACGCGTCAATGCGTTCGCCACTCTTGAGAATGACGCCTTGCGCATCGACCGCCTCGATTTCGCTGTTCAGACGCCATTCCACGCCCAGTTCTTCGCTGGCATTCGCAATCACATCGCGCAACGCTTCGCTGTAACGACCGCCGATAACCGCGCCGCGCTCAACTACGATGACTTTAGTCTGCGTATCAACACCAAAACGGGCACGCAAACGCGCCGGTAATTCGGTTGCCAGCTCAATGCCGGTAAACCCGCCCCCACAGACCACCACCGTGTTACGCGCCGGGGTAGAGGGCTGATGAACCAGGGCATCGAGGTGTTTTTCGAACACCTGAGCAGATTCAAGCTGATCGATATCAAAAGCAAATTCAGTCAGACCGGCCACCGCCGGGCGTTTGGCCTGGCTGCCGGTGGCCAGTACCAGGCGGTCATACGTTATGAGGGAAGTGTTGCCCTGGCTGTCGCGATACCACACGGATTTCTCTTTTGTATCAATGCGTTCTGCACTTCCCTGAATGTACTCAACGTCAAGTTCGGCGAACAGTTCCGTCAGGGGAGCCACCAGTCCGGTGACGTTCTCTTCATAGAAACGCGGGCGAACGCGCAGCTCAGGTTGCGGAGCCAGCACGCTAATACGCAGATCGGTGCTCCCGTTCAGCTCCGCCAGGCGCGCTGCGCTCACCGCTGCCCACATACCGGAAAAACCACTGCCCACAATTAAAATATGCTTTTTCATTTTCGATCCTTTTGCTCATCAGGCTTTGTGTCTGACCTGACTGCAACTATACTTGTCGGAGTTAACTCCGACAACTTTTTTCTGAGTTAGCGAGCAAGTGAATGTAAGATGAGATAAAAATCAGAGAGTTAACTGGGGAAGGAGTCATGGGCTGTTTTTCTGCTTACGAACGCGGCTATAATAACCACGAATAATGAGAGCGGAGTTAATCATGGCCTTTTACAGTTCCGGTGTGGAGTACGCCATTCATAGTCTGATGTGCATGGTAGATGCCAAAGGCAACGAGCGAGAGTTGAGCGTCCGGGAGATGGCGGAACTGCAGGGTGTGCCTTACGACTATCTGGGCAAAATCTTCACCCGTCTTTCGCGGGCGGGACTGGTCAACAGCACGGAAGGCAAGGGCGGCGGGTTTAAACTCGCGCGTCCGGCAGAACTCATTTCAGTGCTGGATGTGGTGCATGCCATTGATGGCGAGAAGAATATGTTTGAATGTCGGGAAGTGCGCCAGCGGTTGGCGGTGTTTGATGAAGCTCCACCGGCCTGGGTTTGCGACGGGCCATGCGGCGTGCGTTCGGTGATGGACAGCGCCCAACAGCGGATGGAAGAAGAACTGGCGCGCCACACCATTCTCGATCTGGCGCGCAAAATGTACCGTAAAGCACCCGATACATTCCTGATTGAAGTACAGGACTGGATTACGGATCGCCGCAGCCCGTCCTGAATCCATTAAGAACGGAAATCAATCACCATACGGCCACGGATCTGGCCTTGTTCCATCTCTTTGAAAATCGCGTTGATGTCGCCGAGCGGACGCATCGTGACTTTCGGTACCACTTTGCCTTCGGCGGCAAACTGGAAGGCTTCGACCAGATCCTGACGGGTCCCCACCAGCGAACCGACCACCTGAATTCCATCCAGTACCAGACGTGGAATATCCAGACTCATGGCTTCTGGCGGCAGACCGACAGCCACCACACGACCACCGGCACGTACCGCATCGACCGCAGAGTTAAACGCGGCTTTCGCCACCGCGGTGACGACCGCAGAATGCGCTCCACCGGTTTTTTCCTGAATCACTTTCGCCGCATCTTCGTTGCGGGAGTTGATCGTCAGATCGGCACCCATGTCGGCGGCCAGTTTCAGCTGCGCATCATTCACGTCGATGGCAATGACTTTGGCATTAAAGACGTTTTTCGCGTATTGCAGCGCCAGGTTGCCCAGCCCACCCAGACCGTAGATCGCAATCCACTGGCCCGGTTTGATGTGGGAAATTTTTACCGCTTTATAGGTGGTAACGCCAGCGCAGGTGATGCTGCTGGCCGCTGCGGATTCCAGGCCGTCCGGCACTTTTACCGCATAATCGGCGGTCACGATGCACTCTTCAGCCATCCCGCCATCAACGGAATACCCGGCGTTTTTCACGTCGCGACACAGGGTTTCGTTGCCAGAGTTACAGTATTCGCAGTGACCGCAGCCCTGGAAGAACCAGGCCACGCTTGCGCGATCGCCCACTTTCAGTGAGGTGACGCCAGGACCGATTTCTTTGACGATGCCAATCCCTTCATGGCCGAGGATCACCCCGGTTTTATCGCCAAAATCGCCGTTCTTCACGTGAAGATCCGTGTGGCAGACGCCACAGCATTCCATCTTCAGCAGCGCTTCGCCGTGTTGCAGCGCGCGCAGGGTTTTATCGGTGACATTAACCTGATGATCTTGAGTAACGACAGCAGCCTTCATATGTATCTCCATGTTCATGTTCGGTATCTGCATAGCCAGTAAGAAAGATGAGAATCGTTCTTACTCCCTAAGGATTAATGCTTTGGCGGTTTTATACAAGGGCGGGGCAACATAATGTAATAATTTCGTTGTCATTCAGGCGATTAAAGCATCAATAAACCATTCAAGCCCTGAATACAGGTGGGGATGAGAAACTGACAAAAAAACGTCATGGTTCTGTCATCTGGAAAACGTAACGTGTTGGCTTCCCAATAACCGAAGAGTTAAAAGACATGAAGCTGTTCAAAACCTTACTGGCCGTTAGCGTTCTTATTTCCGCCTCTGCGCATGCGCAAAATATACTGGAATTCCCACAGCCGGAAAATAATCCGGAAGAGTTTTATGCCGTCACCGAAATCCCGGCGGGCGGTATCATCAAATATGAAACCGATGCCAAAACCGGTTTTATTATTGCCGATCGTTTCCAGTCGATGCCGGTGGCTTATCCGGCTAACTATGGCTCCCTGACGCAGTCCCTTGCGGGCGATGGCGATCCGTTGGACGTGATTTTCTACACCCGCGCGCCGATGGCACCGGGTACGCTTATCAAACTGCGTGCGATTGGCGTGCTGAAGATGGTGGATGGCGGGGATAAAGACGACAAAATTGTGGCTGTCCCGGCGAGCAAAATCGACCCGACCTACGACGACATTAAGGAGCTGAGCGATCTGCCGAAAATCGAAGTGCAGCGTCTCGAATCCTTTTTCCGCGTCTATAAAGAGCTGCCGGAAGGGCGTAAAAAAGTGGAGCTGAATGGCTTTAACGATGCCGCGACCGCGAAGCAGGAAATCAAACAGGCGTGGGACGCCTGGAAAGCGAAAAAACCGCAATAATAAACTGGCCCGGCTGAACGTGCAGCCGGGCGCAGGGTTACAGCTGTGCTTCTAGCCGGGCAATCTCCTCGCGCCACTGTTGCTGAAGTTGAGGTTTTTGATGCTTCGACTTACGCGCCATATCCTCAGCCAGCAGCGTCTCCAGCGCCACCAGTCTTTCGAGCAGATCGTCAAACTCTGTCGGCGCTGATTGCGCTGTATTGGCTGCGACGTCAGATGGGGGTAATCCGCCGCTATCCCGCAGACGGGCAAACACCGCTTCGGCGTCATGCCATTCGCTAAGTCTGCCGTCCTCAATCAACCAGAAGCGGTTACAGCTCTGGCTGATGAGCTGCCTGTCGTGACTCACCAGCAGCACGCCGCCTTCGAACTGTTGCAGCGTTTCGGCCAGCGCCTCTTTGCCTTCCATATCCAGGTGGTTGGTCGGCTCATCAAGCATCAGCAGGCTGTAACGGGCGAGCGTCAGGCCGACAAACAGCAGGCGAGAACGTTCGCCGCCGCTGAGGGTACTGACTTTCTGCCCGTGGCGCACCCACGGAAAACCGGCGCTGATGAGTGCCATTTTGCGCACCTGCGGGTCTGGCGCGAACGGCTCCAGCGCCTCAAGCAGCGGGGCATCGTCCGGCAGCTGGTGCAGCGTCTGGTCGTAGTAGCCCAGGGTCAGGCGGGGATGGATTTTCAGTTCATCCGTCGACTGTTCTGTGACAAATTGCCGCCAGATAAGCTTCATTAGCGAGGATTTCCCGCAGCCGTTACGGCCCATAATCGCCACGCGGTCGCCGCTCTTAAGCCTCGCGATATCCACGTCAAACAGCGCGGGCAAGGCGGGCGCCGGAGGGACGGGAAGATGCGTCATCTCCAGCAACCGGTCGGCACGCAGCGCATCGCCACGCAATGTTAACGTCCACGGGCTGCCCGCCGTGAGATCGGTCTGACTCTCTTTCAGGCGTTCGACCTGTTTTTCCATCTGTTTCGCTTTGCGGGCGAGATCTTCGTTGTCGTAGACCTTGCCCCAGGTCGCCAGCCGTTTGGCGCTGGCCGCAACGCGGTCGATCTCTTTTTGCTCGGCCTTATGCCGCTGGGCATCGCTTTCATCTTTTGCCGCCAGCGCCTGACGGGCGGCGGAGCAAGAGAGGGCGAAGCTGTGCAGCGTTTTATCGCGCAAAATCCAGCTGCCGTTGGTGACGGCATCGAGCAGCTGTCGGTCATGGGACACCAGCACAAAGCTGCCGGACCAGTTCTGTAAAAACTGCTCCAGCCAGAGCATGGTTGGCAGATCGAGGTGGTTGCTGGGTTCATCCAGCAGGAGCAGGTCGGGATCGCTGATTAACGCTCGCGCCAGCAGCAGCCGTGTGTGCTGCCCGCCGCTCAGGGTCGACGACTGTAAGGCCATATCCTGCGCGGTAAAACCCATACCGCCAAGCAATGTTTCGGCTCGCCAGCGGAGGCTGTCGCGTTCCGCTGCGGGCAGTTGCGCCAGCACGGCGTCGAGCATTGACAGAGGATAAATCGACTCCGGCAGATGCTGTTCCACGCGCGCCATCAGGCAGTGGCCGGCGAGCGCCACCGTGCCGACAGAAGGGGACTCGGTGCCATCGAGGATCTTCAGCAGGGTACTTTTACCGCAGCCGTTATCGCCCAGCAGACCAATGCGGTCGCCTTTTTTCAGGGTAAAGGAGAGCGAGTCGAAAAGGGTGTTAAACGCTGTTTCAACGCGGAGAGATTGTGCAGTTAGTAATGTGCTCATTGTTGCTTACTCAAGTGTTACAGGCATGGAAATGCCTCGTCAAACATCGCTGACGATAACTCAGTAAGCCCGAGGGAAGGGATTCAGGTGTGGGTGTCTTCGCTCAAGCCGAAGTTATCGCAGCACGATACCGATAACGCTTGAGCTGGTGCGATCACCAAATGTATGTGAAACATTGAAAATTTCACTATACAGCATAATTAGCCTCCTTATTTATTCAGTGGGTTTATGGATGAAGGGAGTGTAGCGGGGTTTTACAGGCCCGGCAAGCAGAGCGCCACCGGGCCTGGCGTTTGCCGGGAGGCGTTGTGCTACCCGGCGACTTACAGAGGGAAGGTTTAAATCGAGGTACGACGATAGTTCCGGTATTCCGGCATCCAGAAGTTGTCGTCGATGGCCTGCTGCAATGCATCGGCGGAGGTTTTCACCGCCACACCCTGTTGCTGCGCCATTTTGCCGACCGCAAAGGCAATCGCCCGCGATACGGTATGGATATCCTTCAGTTCTGGCAGCACCAGACCTTCGCCGTTGGTCACCAGCGGAGAGTGCTTGGCCAGGGTTTCGCTGGCAGACATCAGCATTTCGTCCGTAATGCGCGACGCACCGGATGCGATCACACCCAGACCAATTCCCGGGAAGATATAGGAGTTGTTGCACTGCGCGATGGGGTAGATTTTGTCTTTCCACACCACCGGATCGAACGGGCTGCCGGTCGCGACCAGCGCATTGCCTTCGGTCCAGGCGATGATGTCCTGCGGCGTGGCTTCGACGCGAGAGGTCGGGTTAGAGAGCGGCATCACGATAGGGCGCGGGCAGTGTTTGTGCATTTCGCGGATGATCTCTTCCGTGAACAGCCCGGTTTGCCCCGAAACGCCGATCAGAATATCCGGCTTCACGTTGCGCACCACGTCCAGCAGGGAGAGCACTTCGTTATCCGTGTCCCAGTTTTTCAGGTTTTCGCGTTTCTGCACCAGTTTGGTCTGGAACGGCAGCAGGTTTGGCATTCCGTCGGTCAGCAGACCGAAGCGATCGACCATAAACACGCGCGAACGGGCCAGCTCTTCGCTTAAGCCTTCGCGCTGGGTTTGCGCGATGATCTGTTCTGCGATCCCACAGCCGGCAGAGCCTGCACCGAGGAAAACAATTTTCTGGTAGCTCAGCTGGCTGCCTGCCGCGCGGCTCGCGGCGATCAGCGTGCCGACGGTCACCGCTGCGGTGCCCTGAATGTCGTCGTTAAAAGAGCAGATCTCATCGCGATAGCGGTTGAGCAGCGGCATGGCGTTTTTCTGCGCGAAGTCTTCGAACTGCAGCAGCACGTCTGGCCAGCGGTGTTTTACGGCCTGGATGAAGTCGTCGACGAACTGATAATACTCATCGTCCGTTACGCGCGGATGGCGCCAGCCCATATACAGCGGATCGTTCAGCAGCTGTTGGTTATTGGTGCCGACATCCAGCACCACCGGCAGCGTATACGCCGGGCTGATGCCCCCGCAGGCGGTATAGAGCGAAAGTTTGCCGATAGGAATACCCATCCCGCCGATACCCTGGTCGCCGAGGCCCAGAATACGCTCGCCGTCCGTCACCACGATCACTTTTATGTTGTGGTTCGGCACGTTTTGCAGAATGTCATCCATGTTGTGGCGGTTCTGGTAGGAGATAAACACGCCGCGCGAACGACGGTAGATCTCGGAGAAGCGCTCACAGGCCGCCCCGACGGTCGGGGTGTAAATCACCGGCATCATCTCTTCGAGGTGATTTTGCACGAGACGGTAGAAGAGGGTTTCGTTGGTGTCCTGGATGTTACGCAGGTAGATGTGTTTGTCGATTTCGGTTTTGAAGCCCTGGTACTGGATCCAGGCGCGTTCGGCTTGCTCTTCGATGGTTTCGACCACTTCCGGCAGGAGGCCAAGCAGGTTAAAACTGCTGCGCTCTTCCGCGCTGAAGGCGCTGCCTTTATTCAGCAGCGGGAACTCCAGCAGAACCGGCCCCGCATAGGGGATATAAAGGGAACGATGATGTTTTGCTTTGTTGTCCATGTCACTCACTCGATTTTTTGAATATCCGTCCCTGGCACTGCGTATTGTCATCTTTCTGGCTTGCTGGCAGGGCGACGTCGACTGGCATTATAAAGGAGCTAAATGTTAATTACCGCAACACACAAACAAAAACACCATCGGTTTTGCCGATGGTGTCGTGATTCATTGACGTGAATTATTTGTCTGCGTGGCGTTTTCTGCCGTGCGTGTGGGTGACTACCGTTTCGTTGCTGCCCTCGATCACCACTTTACGTTGGTTAGACAGCTTGTAGTTCAGTCCCAGAATGTGACGTGCCTGACGGTTCGATTTCATGTTAACTCCTCAATCCTGTTGATAGTTTTAAGGACCAGTTTGCTCTCGCAAACGAAATGTAACCCCTTAGGTTGCAGATCCAGCATAGCAGGTATTTTACAGGGGGCGATGTTGACCACTCACCACATAGTTAATGGTCTGCTGGTAGATATCACTGAGGATGTCATTATCTGAGGCCTCGACCCAGCGGGTGAGTTCCATCAAAATGTCATCTTCAGTGACCGCGCCATGCTCGGCGCGCAGGCCCTGTTCAATCGCATTCACCAGGGCCGGTTGTGCGGAATGAGTATTTGCTGAGTAATGTGTAAACATGCTGCCTCCGTGTCGTTATCTGTTTAATAATCCGGTACGCAATTCATAATTCACATTCAGAATGGCAAATATTCTTCCCGCTGTGGTTCAGATTCATCCTGGAAATAAAAATATCATATTTAACGTTTTTTTCGTTAAATCAGGGTTTCCAGCGACGCAGATTCGTATATTTTTCGTAGGGCATCGGGGACGGCCATGATATCAATTCAACCACGCTTCCCCAGGGGGTTTTGCCGTAGCAAAAAGCATTGCCTTCGCCACGTTCAGCGGGGAATGAAAGGGGTTTTGGCTCGGTAAACATCTCGCCGCCAGCGGCGGTAAAGCACGCTATGGCACGTGCAAAATCATCGACATAGACAGCGAAGTGTTGCAGGCCAAAATCACTGGGACGGGCAGCGGATTGCTGTTCTGGGCCGTGCATTTCAAACAGTTCAATGCCTGGGCCATGAGGCATTGCCAGCATCCTGATAGCGCGGACTTTGGTCCCTGGAAATAGCCTCAAGGTATTTTCCTGGGCTTCGTCATCAATATTTTCACTGCCAGGATCTGCTGAACGATATATCACTTTTGCTGCGAACGCTTTCTCAAAAAATAACGTGGCTTGTTCAATGTCAGGAACCGTAATACCAATGTGGTCAATTCCTCTTACTGAGGGTTGCATAATCATCTCCTGCTATAAAAAGAATAAATATAGCAGGAGACCGTTAGCCTGTTACCACTTCATTTCGCCGGTATTGACCTTCGCGCTCAGTTCCAGGGAGCTGACTTCGGCAAGGTCCGGCCACTGTTTTTTCATGGTATCGATCACGCCAGTAGACGCTTTATGCGCGGCGAGAGCCTGCTCAAACTGCTGCAGGTAGGTGCGGGTAAAATCGATGGCGGCGGTACCGGCAGGCGGGGTACCGAGGTAATGACCTGGGATAACCCGCTCGGGTTTGTGCGCGGCCATTTCATCCAGGGTGGACAACCACTGCTGGCGGCTGGCTTTGGTTTGCGTGTCTGCCGTCCAGAGGTGAATGCCGGACGAAACGCCCGTACCGCCGAGAATGGCTTTGGCCGACGGGATCCACACGTAGGCGGCGTAGCTGTCTGCCTGCTCGATATCGATTTTCTCGCCGTCCACCATAAAGGTGGTTGAGGCAATCACCTGCGGGACAATCAGTTCCGACGGCGCGCCGTCCTTCATCTGCGGCCCCCAGAAGGCCAGTTTGGCATCTTTGGTGGCCTTGATGTGATCCACCACCGCCTGGGTCGCTACCACTTTGGCATTCGGGAAGGCTTTCACCAGCGGCTGCAGACCAAAGTAGAAGTCCGGATCGCCGGAGGTGATCACAATCTTGCTGAGGGTTTTACCGCTGCGGCGCACTTTTTCGACCAGCTGCTCGCCATCCTTGACGCTGAACTGCGCATCGAACAGCACCGCCTCTTTCGGCCCGGAAACCAGCGTCGAAGAGACGGCGAAGATACCTTTCTCCTGTGGGTTATAGGTATCCAGCGTTAAGGGCGCGGCAAAAACAGCGGGTGTGAACAGGGCGCACAGCAGGGCAAGGCGATTGAGCTTCATCATTTTGTCTCGGTAGTGTCGGAAGTCTCTATTGTACGGTTCTCTCGATTTGCCAGAATTCCTGAAACAAGACATGCTTAGTTTCATAAATCGAGCAGATGGAGTCATAACAATGGATCGCGTGATTGCCGCCCAGGTCTATAACCGTATTTGCGAGCTGGGGAGTCTGAGTGCTGCGGCCCGCGCGCTGGGCATTTCTCGCCCGATGGTAAGCCGTTATCTGGAGCAGATGGAGAAATGGGCCGGAACGCGGCTGGTGCACCGCTCCACGCGTAAGCTGACCCTGACGCCTGCCGGGGAAAAGGTGCTGCAGAAAACCCGCAATCTCACACGGCTGTCGCAGGAGATTGAGGATCAGTCGTCCCGCGAAACGCCGTCCGGTACGCTGCGCGTAGCCTGCGCCCACTTCACGGCGATGCAGATTGTCGCCCCGATGCTGCCGAATTTTCTGACGCGTCATGCCAAAGTGCGCGTCGAGATGGACGTTAATAATCATCCCGTCAGCCTGGTGGGTGAGCGCATCGACGTGGCGATCCGCATTACCGACAACCCGGAACCTGGAATGATCGCCCGCCGTCTGGGTGAGTGCCGCTCGGTGCTTTGCGCCTCGCCAGAGTATCTGGCTGACCACGGCACGCCGCAAAGCCTTGAAGATCTCGCGCAACACAACTGCCTGCATTACAGCTTCTTCGCCGGGCAGTCGTGGAATTTTATCACCGACGCGGGAGAGGTCGTTTCCGTTGCGGTGAGCGGCAATCTGAGCGCCAGTATTTCGTCGCTGCTGATGGAGGCCGCCATCCACCACTGCGGGATCGCAATGCTGCCGGCGTGGGAAGCGCAGCCCGCGCTGGAGAGCGGCAAGCTGGTTCCCGTCCTCAGCACATTCACGCCGAAACCGATCGGCATTTTTGGGATCTATCAGTCAAGGGATTATCAGCCTGCGGCCCAGCGCTTATTCCTGGATGCACTGAGCGAGTCGTTGATGACGAAGTGAGCAAATGCCTAAGAGTGTTCCGTGTTCCTCTCACATTGGTGTTGACGTTCTATACTTAATCCTTTGTAAGCCAAAAGGAGAGCAATAATGACGATTCATAAGCACGGTTCGGCACACTGGTCTGGCGATATTAAACGCGGCAAAGGAACGGTTTCTACGGAAAGCGGCGTCCTGAATCAACAACCTTACGGCTTTAATACCCGTTTCGAAGGCGAAAAAGGGACTAACCCGGAAGAGCTGATTGGCGCAGCGCATGCCGCCTGTTTCTCAATGGCGCTGTCACTGATGCTGGGAGAGGCGGGTTACACCGCGGATTCCATCGATACCACGGCGGATGTATCGCTGGATAAAACTGACGGCGGCTTTGCGATCACCAAAATCGCGCTGCAAAGCAAGGTAACCGTACCTGGCATTGAGCCACAGCAGTTCGACGGCATTATCCAGAAGGCGAAAGCCGGATGTCCGGTCTCTCAGGTTCTGAAAGCGGAAATCACGCTGGATTATAAACTGAACTAATCTCTGCAACGCCGGGCGCTGCCCGGCTATTGTGCGTAGATGAGCGTTAACTGACCGCCAAGACGGCGGTTTTTTATTGGGCGCAGTCTGTCTCTTCGCGCAAGCGTGACGCTGTCACATTTCGTCAGGTCACAATACGGCTCTAACCACTCATCGTGGCTATCGTGCGTCAGGACATACCCCGCGAGCCTTTTGAGTGCACCACGGTTTTGCTGGGTGATATCCACCTGATTAGCTTTCGCAAAGCTTGCGATCATCACCAGCGGCTGAAGGGCATAGTGATGATAGGCCACGGCGCGTGGGCCGCGCTTTTGTTCGTTGGGTAATATGCCATTCGCGGTAATCTGGCTTGCCGCGATGCGGTACTCTTTCAACGACCAGTCGAAGAGATCCCAGCGATCGAGCGCGACCGACGCCGCCATCACTGACCATGCGGCCCAGTAGCTGTGATTATTGGTTTTAGAAAGGGGCAGACCGTCCCAGTCCTCTCTCACCTGATCGGCAAGCAACGACAACCAACGCGTCGTCGCACCATCGTCTTTTGCCGGTGCGTTCAGTTCAATCCAGCTGGTGGCGAGCGTCGCCAGTGCCCATTTACGCATCGACCGCCCGGTGTGGTTGGTTTGCGTCGAGGTTAACGCCCCGGCGTTTGCCCAGCTCGTAAAGCCATGCAGAACACACTCCCGCGTTTTCTCATCGCCGCTCTGTTTATAGCGCCAGACCATTTCGGCGATCCCGCGTTCAAAATCGGTTATCGGTTTTGTCTGGGCGCGAAAGTCGCTTTCCGCCTGCGGGTTTAGCGTCGCACGAGCGCTGTCCGATCCGTCGTATTTACTGCGAAACACAAGATTGGCGGTGTACGGCGCGGGGAGAGGAACACATTTGCCTTGCAGTCTGTGCGGCTGGGCTTTGACAAAACCGGGGGGCGGCACGAGCGGCGCCGAAAAAACAGACATGGGCAGAAGCAGCAGAAGGTGTGTCAGACGCATCAAATGACTGTACGCCAGAATTGCACTTTTGGCATCGTGCGTTATCTCTTTTAAGATAGGTCCTTATTTTTTACAGAAAGAGAGACGGGAATGGCTAATCTGCCGTGGCGGATACGGGGGCGTATGTGGGCATTGATGAAACGTGCCGCTATGGTGCTGGGAATTGTGCTGATCGTGCTGCTGGCGGTGCGGGTCTATAAGACCGAAACTGGCCCGGCGCTGCATCCCTGGCATACCTGGACGGCGCACGAGATGTCTGTGCAGGAGGTTGAACGCGCCAGTTTCAGTGATTATCTGACGCGCGAAACGGCGATTTTCCACGATCTGCAAACGGACGTGACGGACAAACTGGATAAAGCGGATCAGACGCCGCTGAACCGCTATTATCGTCACAGCCCTATGTGGCCGGGCCAATTTCCCGATGACGGCAATCGTTCGTTTGTGCTGATGCCGGAAGGTAAACCGCAAGGCGCCGTTGTGCTGTTGCACGGGCTGACGGATTCGCCCTATAGCGTACGCAGTATCGCCGTTGATTATCAACAGCGCGGGTTTGTGGCCATTGCGCCACGCTTGCCCGGACACGGTACGGCACCGGGTGCGCTTACCAATGTCGACTGGGAAGCGTGGCTGGCCGTGGCGCGTATGGCGGTTCGCGAAGCTACGCGTCTTGCGGGCAGCGATGTGCCTCTGCATCTGGTGGGTTATTCCAACGGCGGGGCGCTGGCGATGAAATATGCCCTCGACGCCAATGACGATCCCCGTCTTCGCAAACCGCAACAGCTGATCCTGCTGTCTCCGATGATCCGCGTCCACGCGTTTGCGCGTTTTGCCGGTCTGGCGGGTTTACCCGCGCTGTTACCGTCGTTTGCCAAAGCGGCGTGGCTCAGCGTTCTGCCCGAATATAATCCGTTTAAATACAACTCCTTTCCGGTGAATGCCGCGCGCCAGTCCTGGCAGTTAACGCAGGCTTTGCAAAAGCAGCTTAACAATCAGGCGCGCCAGAACAAACTGTCCTCGTTCCCGCCGGTGCTGGCATTCCAGTCGGTGATGGACTCCACTGTCAGCACGCGCGGGGTGGTCGATTCGCTGTTTAATTTGCTGCCGGAGAACGGAAGCGAGCTGGTTATATTCGATATCAATCAGGCAAGCACGCTGCGCCCGCTGTTCAGGCCGGGTTCGTATGTGGCGGTGAATGGGCTGCTGCCGACTGCACCGCGCCGCTTCGCAATCACGGTGGTGACCAATGCCTCGGCGCAGACGTTAAACACTGAAGCCCGCACCACGGCGCCCGGGGCGGTGAATGATACGGTTCAACCACTCACGACGCCGTATCCGCGCGATCTCTACTCCTTATCGCATGTGGCGATTCCGTTCCCGCCAACGGACGATCTGTACGGCAGCGAGCCTGTGAATCCGCACCATTACGGTATCAACCTGGGAAATATTGCCCTGCGCGGGGAAACCTCGGTGCTGGTGGTAGGGATGGATTCGCTGATGCGCGTGACCTCAAATCCGTTTTATAGCTACATGCTGGAGAGGATTAATCAGCGAATTATCCCAGCAAAGGGATAAACGGAAAATATCCCCTGGCGGGGATAAAAGAGGGCGAAGTGACAATTACTACATTTGTGGTGGTTATGTTTGCACTAAAAAATCTGAAAATGATTTGTTGAGGCAATATTATTAGTCGGCGGCTATAAATTATGATAAACAATCGCTTAAAGGCGAAATTATCATGGCGAGACTGACTTACCGTGCTGACTACACTCATTTATCGAAGCCAGTTAAATTCATCCTGTGAACCATTCGAGCTCATTTCACTGGTCGAAAAAGCAAAACAGCGTAATGCCGGGCTAAACATTACCGGCATTCTGCTGTTTAACGGCGCGGAGTTTCTGCAAATCCTTGAGGGGAAAGAAGAGAACGTCGTTACGCTTTTCCAGAAAATCCGGGCTGACAAACGGCATAACGGCGTCGTGGAACTGATGCGCGACTACGGGCCACGCCGTCGCTTTGAAAACGTTGGCATGCTGCTGTTCGACCTGCAGGTAGATACGCCAAAATCCGTGCTGCAATCGGTGCTGCGCTACAGCAAACTCGAAAGCTACCTCACTTCTGAAGATCGGGTATTTAAATTCATTCAGCGCTTTATCACGCATAAAAAGCAGCCTGGTGCGAACGATGCATTTCGCCCCGAAAGCTGGAAACTGGAATCAGAACTGGCGCCTTTTGGACGAGGCGTCGAAGGGTTAATGACAAACCAGATATGCCAGTTTGCTTTCCAGCCGATTGTTGAGCCATCAGAGGGGAAAATCACCTCCCTGGAGGCGCTGATTCGCGGCAATGACGGGGGAAGCCCAGAGCGATTCTTTAATGCCATTCATCCTGACAAACTCTATGAAATCGATCTTCAGACCAAAGCCTATGTCTTTGCGCTAGCAGAAAAAATCGGCATTGGCAGTCATAAGATCGCCATCAATCTGCTGCCAGGCTCACTAATCAATGTGCCCGATGCGGTAAGTTTCCTGCTGGAAAATATCGCGAAACACCACCTTTTGCCTGAGCAAGTGGTGGTGGAAGTGACGGAAAACGAGATGATTTCCGGCTTTAAACAGTTTAATAGCGCCATCAAACAACTGCGGGCGGCGGGGATCGGTCTGGCTATCGACGATTTCGGTTCGGGATATGCCGGGCTGTCGCTGCTCACCAAATTCCAGCCGGATAAGATCAAAATTGATCGGGAAATTGTCAGTGATATTCACCTCAGCGGTCCGAAGCAGGCGATCGTGAAATCGATTGTCAGCTGCTGTACCGATCTGGAAATTACGCTGGTGGCTGAAGGTATCGAAAAGATGGAAGAGTGGTGCTGGCTGGAATCGGCCGGGATCAGACGTTTCCAGGGCTTCCTGTTTTCCCGTCCGCAGCTCAACGGTGTCGGGGACATTCACTGGCCACTGATGACGCATTAACGCGTGATGAAATTTTTCTCTCCGCATATATAAACGCCTGGTTGTAAGCAGGGGACTGGCGCTTATTGGTTCAGGAAAAAAGTGACAAAGACAAAACCTTACACACCAGGTAAGGGGATATCCATCGTTATGGTCTATTATCGGTGCGTCTTCTTTTTACAGGTGTGTTATGCGCAATCTTCTTATGACCACATGGTTTATTCCCGCGCTGGCCATGGCAGCCAGCGATATTCCGCCGATTGTGAAGCAGTTTGGCGAGCAGCAGGGCATTCATAATATCAAAGAAATTGATGCTACCGGCGGAGTAAAAAGCTGGATCGGGCAGTATCAGGACATGGGCGTCACGCTGTTTATGACGCCTGACGGGAAGCATATTATCTCTGGTTATCTTTATGATGATAAAGGGAAAAATATCAGCGAAGCCTATTTCCAGAAAGAGATTTACATCCCGTTAGGCCGTCAGATGTGGGATACGCTCAACAAAACGCAGCCGTTGAAAGAGGGCGCACAGACGGCTCCCCGGAAGGTGTATGTTTTTGCCGATCCGTTCTGCCCGTACTGCAAAAAATTCTGGGCCGAAGCCCAGCCGTGGGTAAAAGCCGGGAAAGTGCAGTTAAATACGCTGCTGGTGGCGTTTTTGAATCCGAAAAGTGGCCCAAATGCGACAGCCATTCTGAATGCAGCCGATCCGGTCGCGGCGTGGAAAGAGTATGAGCTTTCCGGCGGTAAAATTCTGCCGGAGCTGAAGGGCACCTCATCGCGGGACACCTTCAATATGCTCCAGCAGCACCAGAAATTGATGGATGAGCTGGGCGCAAACGCTACGCCCGCAATCTATTACATGAATGACCGAAACGAGTTGCAGCAGGTGGTCGGGATGCCCGATCAGAAGCAATTACTGGAAATGTTCGGTCCAAAACCCGACTAGCCGGGGTTCACGAACCCCAGCGAGTTTTGATGTAGCTGACCGCTTCCTGCGCCTGCGGCTGATTAAGATAGTCCTCTCTGAACAGAATCGTACCGTCGATGTGCGGTACCGATTCGTTCAAATCGAGCTGTTTTTTCAGCTCCGGCACACCGCCATTAACGGTCCAGTCTGGCTCATTTTTAGATCTTTCACCCACTTTATACAACGCGACACCAATATAAAGGCGCGTGTTGGTCGGCTTAACGACGTCTGCCCACCATTTTGCCAGCACATCATAACGCGCGGCTTTGCGTGAGAAGGGCCAGTAAACCTGAGGCGCAATATAATCCAGGAGACCTTGCTTCACCCAAAGACGGGTATCGGCAAAGGCTTCGTCATAGGCTGCCGCACCGGACGTTTCAGATCCTAACGGATCGTGGGAGCGATTACGCCAGACGCCCGCAGGGCTGACGCCAAATTCGACGCCGGGATTCAGCTGCTTGATCGAGCGCGAAACTTGTTCAATCAGCTGTTGGGTATTGTGTCGGCGCCAGTCGGCTTTGGACGCAAACCCGGCACCATATTTCTGGAACGTCTGATAGTCATTGAGCGTCGAGCCTGGCGTTTCGGTGTAGAAATAGTCATCGAACTGCACACCATCGACCGGATAACGTGAAACGACTTCGGCCACAATACTGGTGATCCAGTCGCGGGCTTCAGGAATACCCGGGTCGAGCACGTAGCGATCGCTGGCGGTGCGGATCCAGTCGCGATGCAAAACAAACACGCTGGCCGGATTGAGCGAAATCGTGCGATTCAGTTCCGCGACTGTGCTCGGTTTAGTATTGGTCGTGACCCGGTAAGGGTTAAACCAGGCGTGGACTTTCATACCGCGTTTGTGTGCCTCGTCGAGCATAAACATCAGCGGGTCGTAGCCTGGATCTTGTCCGACGTGTCCGGTGAGCGTGTCAGACCAGGGTAAAATCTTTGACGGCCACAGCGCCGTGCCATCCGGTTTGACCTGGAAAAATACCGTGTTAATACCGAGGCTTTTCAGTTTATCGAGCTTATCGGTCAGCGCTTTTTGCTGCACGCTGTTGCGGGTAGCCGGGTTGCTGATATTCACGGAGGAGACCGGCGGCCAGTCGAGACGGGACACGGTCGCCAGCCAAATGCCGCGCATCGGGCCATGGTCACGTGATTTATCAGGCAGTGGATGTTTGGTCACCGGCGGAAGCGGGGTGACTAAGGAAACCGGCGGTTTGGATGAGCAGCTGGCGAGCAGCAGCGCGAGAAGAATAAGTGCGCCAGAACGTTTAACGTGAAAGGGCATCTGATGTTAACTCTTTTTCAGTCGGCTGTTAGCCCAAGGGTCATCATGAAGCGGGTCAGATTCTTGAGGTGCCGCATCGTCCAGCGAGTCCAGATACAGGGCTTCAACTTCAGCACGTGCCCAGGGAGTACGACGCAAAAACTTCAGACTCGATTTAACGCTAGGGTCGCTTTTGAAACAGTTAATGTTGATCAGTTTGCCCAACTGAACCCAACCGTAACGGGCAACCAGTGCGTTGACTTGCATTTCAAGCGTTACGCCATGCAAAGGATCTTTGGAAATATGAGCTGCCATAGTGAAGTCCGGTTTCTGCTGTGAGTCGTCATGGAGTGCAAGGGAAGGGTACAAGAAAGTCGGGTTATCGGCAAACAATCCAGGGGCTTTTCGCATTGGCGAAGCCGACGATTATGTTCGTTATCGCGTCTCGCTTTAAGACGCAATGACCTGTTATTTGTATCACACTGTATCAACGTCTCTGATACATACACAGGCTTGCAATAAAGGCCCATTCGCACATATCCGTTATACAAACCGATGTTGTTATATCCCCGTGAATCGTACTCAATCGGAGATAAGAACATGTTCAGCAAACTCGCATACTCAACTCTGGCGTTAACCGTTTCTCTTGGTACCGTCATATCCTGTCAGGCCGAAGCAACCGGTACTGATTTCGCGACGGCTTTTGATCATCCTCAGCAGATTAACGCCGGCGACCTTAACGTCGGTTATGTCGACATCGGGCCGAAAAATGGTCAACCGATCATTTTATTACACGGCTGGCCCTACGATATTCATAGTTATGCGCAAGTCGCTCCCGCGCTTGCAGCTAAAGGATATCGGGTGATTGTGCCGTCTCTACGTGGCTACGGAACTACCCGTTTCCTCTCAGATAAAACGCCGCGTAACGGCCAGCCTTCGGCCATGGCGAAAGACGTTGTGAACCTGATGGATGCCCTGAACATCAAGCAGGCCGTTTTTGCAGGATACGACTGGGGTGCCCGTACGGCGGACATCGTCGCGGCGCTGTGGCCAGAACGCGTTAAATCGCTGGTCTCCGTCAGTGGATACCTGATCAGTAGCCAGCAGATTGGCAAACAGCCCTTACCGCCGAAAGCAGAAGTTCAGTGGTGGTATCAGTTCTATTTCGCCACTGAACGTGGCGCTGAAGGCTATGCCAAAAACACCCATGACTTCGCCCGTTTGATCTGGTCACAGGCATCACCTGACTGGAAATTTAGCGATGCAACGTTTGACGCCAGTGCAAAATCCCTTGATAACCCGGACCATGTCGCGGTGACGCTCAGTAACTATCGCTGGCGTTTAGGGCAAGAAAAAGGGGAGCGCAAATACGACAGCTATGAGCAAAAACTGGCAACGCTTCCGAATATTACCGTCCCGACGATCACCATCGAAGGCGGAAACAACGGGGCGCCGCATCCTGCTCCACAAGCCTACGCCGGGAAATTCACCGGTAAATATGAACACCGTACCTTTGGCAAAACCGTAGGTCACAATCCACCGCAGGAAGATCCGCAGGATTTCGTTAATGCAGTTGTTGACGCTGATAAACTCTGAAACGTGCTATTTTCAATACGTTACCCTTCAGTCTGGAGATTACTGTGGAGCATATTGATCATATCCTTGTCGTCGATGACGACAGGGATATTCGTGAGCTGATTGTTGATTATCTCGTTAAGTCCGGATATCGCGCCTCTGGCGCGGCAAATGGCAAAGAGATGCGAGTTGTGCTTGATAAACAGCATATCGATCTTGTGGTGCTGGATGTCATGATGCCCGGCGATGACGGATTAACGTTGTGTCGTCAGCTCCGAAGCGGTAAACATAAAGACTTGCCCATTCTGATGCTCACGGCGCGTAACGAGGAAACAGACCGGATCCTGGGGCTAGAGATGGGCGCAGACGATTACGTCGTGAAGCCTTTTGTTGCACGCGAATTACTCGCGCGGATAAAAGCCATTTTACGTCGTTTCCGCACAATGCCCCCCAATTTACAGGTGACAGAGGCCGGGCGACTGGTCACGTTCGGTGAATGGCAGCTGGACACCGTGGCCCGTCATTTAATCGACAGTGAAGGGATGGTGGTGGCGCTCAGCGGGGCGGAATATCGTTTACTGCGCGTGTTCCTCGATCACCCTCAGCGCGTCCTCACCCGGGATCAACTGCTCAATCTGACCCAGGGGCGCGATGCCGAGCTGTTTGAACGATCGATTGATCTGCTGGTGAGCCGGGTTCGTCAGCGTCTGAATGAAGATGCCCGCACGCCGGCCTATATAAAGACCGTACGCAGTGAAGGCTATGTTTTTACAATGCCGGTGACCATAAAAGAGGCCAATGAATGACGCTTTGGCCACGCTCGTTGTTGTCCCGGCTGTTGGTCATTGTGCTGGCTGGACTCTTACTGGCCAATACCCTCAGCCTGACGCTGGTGATGGTTGAACGCATGCACAGCGCCCGCACCGTAATGCTGGGTAATCTGGAAAACGATGTTGCCACCAGCGTGGCCATTCTTGACAGGCTTCCCGCTCAGGAGCGGGAAGCCTGGTTGCCGCGGCTTGAGCGCGGTAACTATCGCTATATTCTTGGGCCAGGAGAACCGGGCGCACCGCCTGAGGATAAGCGTTCACGCGATGCCATTCGAACGCTAAAAGAGACCCTTGCGGCTGATCATCCGCTCACGTTTACCGCCGTTCCCGGTCCCATTTCTCATATTCAGGCGCATCTCACCTTACGCGATGGCGCACCGTTAACGATCGATCTGACACCACGCATGCCACCAGTCGCCAGCTGGTTACCTGTCGTGCTGGTATTGCAGCTGCTGCTGCTTGCGGCCTGCGCCTTGATCGCCGTTCGTCAGGTGATTCGACCTTTTTTACAGTTTACCCGTGCGGTTGAAGCGCTTGACCCGGCGGCAAACACACCAATGAAGGAGGAGGGGCCGGTAGAAGTGCAAAGAGCCGCGCATGCCTTTAACGCGATGCAGGCGCGCATTCAATCCTATCTCCGCGAACGCGCGCAGATCCTGGCATCTATTTCTCACGATCTGCAGACGCCCATCACGCGCATGAAATTGCGCGTCGAGATGACCGATCAACCCGAGTTACGCGACAAGTTATTGAACGACCTCGATAACATGACCCGTCTGGTGCGGGAGGGGATTGCCTATGCCCGGTCATCAGAATCCCTGAAGGAAACCTCGCTAAAGCTGGAGCTCAATGCCTGGGTAAACAGCATTGCCTGTGATTATCAGGACATTGGTAAAAACGTGCAGTTTCAGGCAAACGACACCCGCCTGCCGATAGTGACTCGGCCGCAGGCACTTCGCCGGGTGATGACCAATCTCCTGGATAACGCGCTTAAGTTTGGTGGCTATGCCGTTATTGAGATTGATGATTCTTCTGCCGGATACATTGCTATCCATATTCTGGATGGCGGGCCGGGGATACCCGATGCTGAGCTCGACGCGGTATTACAGCCTTTTTATCGGGTAGAAACATCGCGTAACCGTGATACCGGCGGAACCGGCCTGGGACTGGCGATTGCCGCGCAGCTGACCGCACAGCTTGACGGGAAACTGCGGCTGGCCAACCGGCCTGAAGGCGGGCTGAAGGTCACGGTAACACTACCGCGTCGCTAATTGTACGGTTTTGTATCCGGTTGCGTTAGCGATACGAGAGCAGACAAATCGCCCCTTTTTGCACACATCCCAAACACATCCTTACGATGAAATACCCTCACTGCAGCGTCGCAGGCCATCTGTAATGTGAGGTTTTTATGTTTTTGATAATCGCTTTTCTGGGCGGGATGATAAGCCTGCTCAGTCCATGTACGCTCCCGGTGATTCCTCTTCTGTTAGCCGGTTTTCAGGGGCAGCGAAGACATATCCTGGCTCTGCTGGCAGGGATGATCGTGATGTTTACCGTGGTGGCGATGGTTGTCACTGTTGCCAGCGAATGGATCACGGATGCCACGATAATAGGGCGCTGGCTGGCACTCATTATTCTGGCTACGGCCGCGCTGGCCTTAATTTTCCCGTCATTCGCCCAGCGTATAGCCGCGCCTGCGGTCAACGCGGGCAATATCCTCAACACCCGTAGCGGACTAACGCGTGGAATGTTTTCCGCTTTCCTCGCCGGACTTGCCGTCGGTCTGCTCTGGTCTCCCTGTGCCGGACCGATCCTCGGGGCTATTTTCAGTATCAATATTGCGGGTCATTCGGCCATCACCACCGGCGCGCTGTTGGCGGCGTATGGCAGCGGATGTGCGCTTATGCTGAGCCTGCTGATGGCCGGTGGTCGGAAACTAATGGCACCGCTGCGGGCCAAATCAGCGCTGATGGAGAGATTGCGCAAGGGGGCGGGTGTGGTGATGTTAGCGGCTGTTGTATTCAACGCCACGGGGATGAACTCGTTGCTGAAAGGTGCAAATGGAGTGGCAGACCGTCTTGAAACGACGCTTCTAACCCTGGCTAAGCCCGCCACTTCCCCAGTAAAACTGCGGCCGGTGGTAATGACCGAAGCCATGAGTCAGTTGCCTTCGTTAAGTGGAGGAACCGGGTGGATTAATGGTGACCCTGTCACGTCTGAATCATTGCGGGGTAAAGTAGTACTGATTGATTTCTGGACCTGGGACTGTATCAACTGCCAGCATACGCTCCCGCATGTCCGCGACTGGGCCACGCGATATCAGTCCCAGGGTCTGGTGGTAATCGGCGTGCATACGCCTGAATATCCGTGGGAAAAACCGCTCTCGTCAGTGAAAAACGCGGTGAAGAAATGGGAACTGCCGTATCGGGTCGTGACGGATGATAACTACCAGATCTGGAACGCCTTCGGAAACCAGTACTGGCCGGCACATTACTATTTCGATGCCAAAGGGCAGTTACGTTATACCTCTTTTGGCGAAGGTAACTATGAACAGCAGGAAAAAGTTATCCAGCAACTGCTTAAAGAGGCCCGGTCATAACGTTGCTCAGGGCTGGCGTTGAGCAATGACACGTCATCCAGGGGAATTCTGGTGAGCAATTCAGCGGCGGGGCCGAATACGTTCGGCTCCGCGTCGCAGGTGAAGGGAAGGGTTCCAGTCGGCCATCTTTGCATCTCCGTTATGCATGCTTAACACCCGCAGACACCTGCATTGCGGCAGGTATCTGTCCTACGGCATTTACAGAATGCCTTTCAGGGCAACATGATAAAGCAGCATGATGGTTTTCCCGTCGACAATCCTGCCCGTTTCAATGCCGCGCAGTGCCTCTTCCAGCGTCATTTCCAGTACGTCGATATCCTCACCCTCCGCTTTGAGTCCACCGCCTTCACTGGTTTTGTCTTTCAACTGGTATTCGGCGAGATAAAAATAGAGTTTTTCAGTGACGGAGCCTGGGCTCATGTAAGCTTCAAAAATTTTCTCAACGCGGGAAACGCTATAGCCGGTCTCTTCCTCCGCTTCTGCTTTAATCCGGCTTTCCGGATCCATGTTATCGAGCAAGCCCGCAGCAGCTTCAATAAGGTCATCTTCGTGCCCGTTAATAAAGACAGGGAAGCGGAACTGGCGGGTCAGGATCACTGTCTTTTTATCCCGGTTATAAAGCAGGATGGTGGCTCCGTTTCCCCGGTCGTAAACTTCGCGATTTTGCCGCTGCCATTCACCATCGCGCCGCTGCAGATCAAAGGTATATTTTTTCAGGATGTACCAGTTATCTGACAGTGTTTCACTTTCTATGATGCGTACATCTGCACGTTTTGATTGCACGTTTGTTCCTCCTTACGTAGAGTAATTATCATAAACAGCACTATCGTGCAGTTTCAAGTCTAATCGTGCAATATCAGGAATTCCTTATGCTCACAACACAGCGAAAACAATTGATCCTTGAAAAGCTCGAGGCTGAAGGTCAGGTCCAGTCGAAAGCGCTCAGCACGCTCTTCGCGGTGTCTGAAGACACCATTCGGCGTGATTTACGCGAGCTGGCGGCAGAAGGGCGTTTACAACGAGTTCACGGCGGAGCGCTGCCGTCATCCTCGGCCATTGCTCCGTTTGCTGAGCGTAAATCGGTAAAGATGGATGCCAAGAAAAATGTCGCCCGTAAAGGTGCGCAGCTGATTTCTGACGGCCAGGTGGTGATCATTGACGGCGGCACGACCACTTCAGAGCTGATTACATTTTTCCCTCCTGATTTGAAGATAACCGTGGTCACGCACAGCCCAGGCATTGCGCTGGGACTTGTCGAACATCCCTCCATTGAGGTTATTCTGATCGGTGGTCGTCTGTATAAACACTCTATTGTTTCGGTCGGCGCGGCTGCCATCGAAGGCATCGAAAAAATCCATGCGGACCTGTTCTTTATGGGAGTGACCGGCATCCATCCTGATGCGGGCCTGACGACCGGTGATTTTGAAGAGGCGAGCATCAAACGTGCATTTTCCGGCAGAGCCGCCGAAACGGTTGTGTTGGCTTCCCCCGAAAAAATCAATACCGCGTCATCTTTTGTGATTGGCGATCTTTCGCTGGTGAATACCATTGTCGTTGAAGACGATACCGATAGAGCCTGGATTAACGCCGTAAAAGAAAAGGGGATTTCCGTAGTGATGACCTCTGAACGGGAAGATGCCTAAGAAAAGCCTTTATGGTCCGGCCTGTCGATACGCCGACAGGCCAGCAGGCAACATCAAACCTGTGGGATATCCTCGAGCGCAGTGTAAATCTTAAGCCCCAGCGTTTGCGCCACCTCAATGTCCATATCGGCACCTTTGGACGCGCCAGCAATCCGGTAGATAGCATCACATTTTGCAATGAGTCGGTGCGCGACGGGATAGAGCATCGCTTCACTGATTTCATCATCCATCGATTTCGAGCCAGCCATTTTTGCCAACGGTAAGGCCAGCCATTCGCCAATAACCGGAACGTGGCCACGTTGATAGACGGCTAACATTAGAGGGAGTTAAGACAGTTGCAGAAGAGTAGAGTTGGTCTGGTAATGCGTTTGTTTTATTAGATCTCGCATTTAACATAATATACATTATGCGTACCAATCATATAACTACTCAAATCTGCCACTCACATCAGGCTGATTATGAACAACCGGAGTCGCGTTCACTCCGGTCTTTTCCGCATCTCTCTGAAATCTGTTCTCAGATTTTTGCCTGATTCACTCGCGCCGACAGCGCCTGGTGATTCTCTTTTCTTTCGCTGTATCGGTCGGACAGATAACCTGCGTGTTTTTTAAGAATCAGCGTGATTTTATAAAGCTCTTCTGTGACATCCACAATTCGATCGTACCAGGCTGACGGTTTCATCCGTCCTTCTTCATCAAACTCCTGCCACGCCTTCGGCACTGAGGATTGATTTGGAATGGTGAACATCCGCATCCAGCGACCAAGGATTCGCATCTGGTTGACGGTATTGAATGATTGCGAGCCTCCGCAAACCTGCATCACGGCCAGCGTTTTTCCCTGGGACGGCCGAACCGCGCCTTCACTCAGCGGTATCCAGTCAATCTGCGCTTTCATCACCGAACTCATTGCGCCATGCCTTTCGGGAGAACTCCAGACCATCCCGTCACACCATCTGACCAGCGCCCGCAATTCGAGCACTTTCGGATGGGTTTCTGGTGCGTCGTCCGGCAATGGCAGACCCGATGGATTAAATATCTTCACTTCGGCGCCCATTTCGGTCAATAACCGCCCCGCTTCTTCTGCGGCAAACCGGCTGTAGGAACGTTCTCGAATGGATCCGTAGAGAATCAGAATGCGTGGCGGCGTTGTTGGGTCACTGCCTGAAATTTTGCTGGTGACCGTATCATCAAAGAATTGTGGTTCGATGGCGGGTAAATGTTTCATGAAATGGCTCCGTTCTTAAACGCTGTACTTTTAAAGTTATCATATATGGATTAGCATATGTGTCGTCAAATCTTATCGAGGTGCTACATGCTACAGCCTGTTCAGCTTTTTAAATTACTCTCTGATGAAACCCGTTCAACGATCGTGATGTTGCTCAGGGAGTCCGGAGAGCTTTGCGTATGCGATATCTGTGCGGCAACGGCAGAGTCTCAGCCCAAAATTTCACGCCATATGGCGTTATTACGTGAGGCCGGGCTGGTTTCCGATCGTCGTGAAGGGAAATGGGTCCACTATCGCCTTTCGCCACATATGCCCGCGTGGGCGGCGGCGATTATTGACTCAGCCTGGAACTGTGAGCGTGAAAACATTCGCAACACGCTCAACAACGCTTCACCGGCTGCATGCTGAAATGCGTTTACATATTCGTCTGAATAGATATGAATGGAGTAACTGATGTTATTGGCCGGTGCAATTTTTCTGCTTACCCTCGTTCTGGTTATCTGGCAACCACGGGGTCTGGGCATTGGCTGGAGCGCCATGCTGGGTGCAGGTCTGGCTTTACTGACGGGGGTCGTTCATCCTGAAGATATCCCGGTAGTCTGGCAAATCGTCTGGAACGCCACCGCCACGTTTATCGCCGTGATCATCATCAGTCTTCTTCTTGATGAGTCCGGGTTCTTTGAATGGGCCGCGCTGCATGTTGCCCGCTGGGGAAATGGCCGTGGCCGCCTGCTGTTCACCTGGATTATCCTGCTGGGTGCGATGGTGGCCGCGCTGTTCGCCAACGACGGTGCCGCGCTGATTTTGACCCCGATTGTAATCGCGATGCTCCTCGCGCTGGGTTTCAGCAAAGGCGCCACGATGGCCTTTGTCATGGCGGCTGGATTTATCGCCGATACGGCCAGCCTGCCGCTGATCGTGTCAAACCTGGTGAATATCGTATCGGCAGATTTCTTTCAACTGGGCTTTGCGCAATATGCCGCAGTAATGGTCCCGGTCAACCTTGCGGCGATTGCTACAACATTGGTTATGCTCCATGTGTTCTTTCGCAAAGAGATCCCTGCCGTTTATGACGTCTCTCTGTTGAAACAACCGAAAATGGCCATCCGCGATGGCGCGACCTTTAAAATGGGCTGGCTGGTTCTGGTGCTGCTGTTAGTCGGATTCTTTGGTCTCGAGCCGCTCGGCGTGCCGGTGAGCCTGGTTGCTGCCGTCGGTGCGCTGCTTCTGTTTGCCGTCGCGAAAAAAGGGCATGCCATAAATACCGGCAACGTGCTGCGTGGCGCGCCCTGGCAGATCGTGATCTTTTCGTTGGGCATGTACCTCGTCGTCTACGGTTTGCGCAATGCGGGCCTGACGCACGCCCTCTCTGCTCTGCTCAACAAACTGGCCGATCACGGTTTGTGGGCTGCGACACTCGTGACCGGATTCCTGACGGCATTTCTCTCCTCCGTGATGAATAATATGCCAACCGTTCTGGTGGGTGCCCTGTCGATCGATGGCAGTACCGCGACCGGCGTCATCAAAGAGGCGATGATCTATGCCAACGTTATCGGCAGCGATCTGGGCCCCAAAATCACCCCGATTGGCAGTCTGGCAACGCTGCTGTGGCTACACGTTCTGGCGCAGAAAAATATGACCATCACCTGGGGATATTACTTCCGGGTCGGGATCGTCATGACCATCCCAGTGCTATTTGTGACGCTGGCCGCGCTGGCGCTTCGCCTGTCTTTCACTGTGTAATGAGGTACTGATATGAGCAACATCACTATTTACCACAACCCTGCCTGCGGCACGTCGCGAAATACCCTTGAAATGATCCGCAACAGCGGGACGGAACCCAAGATTATCCTCTATCTGGATACACCGCCCACGCGGGAAGAGCTGGTGAAACTGATTGCAGATATGGGGATCAGGGTTCGGGCGCTATTACGCAAAAATGTCGAACCCTATGAGCAATTAGGGTTGGCAGACGACTCTTTCAGCGATGACCAGTTGATTGATTTCATGTTACAGCACCCTATTCTCATCAACCGGCCCATTGTCGTTACCCCTCTGGGGACGCGTTTATGCAGGCCATCAGAGGTGGTGCTGGATATTTTGACGGAAGAGCAGCGCGGTGCGTTCAGGAAAGAAGATGGTGAACCTGTTGTGGATGAACACGGAAAACAGATCAAGAAATAACGACTGTTCAAGGAAGCGCTCAGTTTTTCAGGTCCGTAGAGAATAACCTGAGCAACCTTCGCTTTTCACTGTCAGCCGTCTTATCAGGAAATACTCAATTTTTTGTGATAATCATTCTGACCTGTTGTTTACACTACACTTAACTCCCGGTTACTAAAAAGAAAGGAGTTCGCATGAAACTATGGCCTGTGATGACGGGTATCGCTGTGGCGCTCACGCTGGTTGCATGTAAATCACCGACCCCACCAAAGGGCGTGAAACCTGTCAGCGACTTTAACGCCAGCCGTTACCTCGGTAAATGGTATGAAATCGCGCGCCTGGAAAACCGCTTTGAAAAAGGGATGGAACAGGTTACAGCGACGTACGGTCTGCGTAGCGACGGGGGAATTACCGTACTCAACCGTGGATATGATCCGATTAAGAACAGGTGGAAAGAAAGTGAAGGGAAAGCGTACTTCACCGGAGCGCCCACCACTGCAGCGCTGAAAGTCTCGTTCTTTGGCCCGTTTTACGGCGGCTATAACGTGATTAAACTGGATAAGGATTACCAGCACGCACTGGTCAGCGGCCCGAATCGCGACTATTTATGGATCCTCTCTCGCTCAACAACCCTTCCAGAGACGGTCAAGCAGGACTTCCTCGCGACGGCGCGTGAGCTGGGCTTCCCGGTGGAACAGCTGGTCTGGGTCAAGCATTAAGGATTAGCAGATAGCGGGCGACAGAGAAAACCGCGGATAAAAAAGCCCCTGCAATGATGCAGGGGAAACACATGTCAGAGCTTATCGTTATTTTTTAGTTAAACACCATTCCGCCGTCAATCAGCAAAGACTGACCGGTCATGTAGTTAGAATCAGGCCCTGCGAGGTAAGAGACGCAGGCGGCGACATCTTCCGGTTCGGACAAGCGGCCAAGCGTGATTCGTTTGGCGAAGGTTTCAGTGCCGTAGCCGGCTGGTTTGCCTGCGGCCTCGGAAATCTGACGGTCAATCTCTTCCCACATCGGCGTTTTCACAATACCCGGGCAGTAGGCGTTAACGGTGATGCCGAGCGGAGCCAGGTCTCGCGCGGCGGTCTGCGTTAAGCCGCGTACGGCAAATTTACTGGAACTGTAGACCGCAAGCTCGGGATTTCCCGTATGGCCCGCCTGGGAGCAGGCGTTGATGATCTTGCCGCCGTGCCCCTCTTTGCGAAAAGCGTCAATCGCCGCCTGAATCCCCCAGATCACCCCTTTCACGTTGATGTTATAAACCCTGTCGACAATCTCAGGCGTGATCGACTCGATAGGCGTAGACGGCGCGATCCCGGCGTTATTGACGATCACATCGAAGCCACCCAGCGCCGTTCGGGCTTTCTCTACTGCCGCAAACACCTGCTCGCGGTTCGATACATCCACCTTCACGGCAACGGCTTTGCCACCGTTACGGGTGATTTCATCGGCGACCGCTTTTGCCGTATCGGCGTTGTAATCGGCAATAGCTACGGCAAAACCATCTTTCACCAGGCGAAGCGCAATCGCTTTACCAATTCCCTGACCGGAGCCTGTTACGAGAGCAACTTTATGCATGTCTTTGTCCTTAAGTAGTTCACAAAATCTGACTGAGATGGAGCTGGCCCATCAGCAGCGGGTTGTCGCTATAGTCGACGGGAATGGCCACCACGGCAGGGCCGTCGACCTCCATCGCCGTTCGTAGCGTGGGTTCCAGCGCGTCGGCACTCTCCACGGCAAAGCCTTTCGCGCCAAAGGCATCGGCATAGGCTTTGAAATCCACCGGGCCGAAGTTCACGCCGGAAAGTCGCTGGTATTTTTTCTCTTCCTGGATAGCCACCATGTTGTAGCCGTTATCGACCCAGATGATGTGCAGAATGTTGGCTTTGAGGCGCACGGCGGTTTCCAGCTCCATGCTCGACTGCAGGAATCCCCCGTCACCGGATACCGACACGACTTTGCGGCCAGGGTTGACCAGCCAGGCGCCAATCGCCCACGGCAGCGCAACGCCCATGGTCTGCTGCCCGTTTGAAATCATCACCTGACGCGCACGGAAGCTGTAGAGATAGCGGGCAATCCAGATGTGGAAACTGCCCATGTCGACGGTGAGCGTCACGTCGTTGTTAACGATGTCCTGCATGGCCCGCACGATGCGCAGCGGATGCAGGGCGAACTGATTAAGCGATGCGCCACGTCTGTCGAGCAAATCACGCTGATGGCGGCGATCGAGGAGAACTTCAGTGGCGCGCGGACTCAGCTCCAGCGTATGACTGATCCGGCTGGCGAGCCGGTTTAGCGTACCGGCAATATCCCCGACCAGTTCGAGGTCCGGGACGTAATTGCGCTCTTCATAGGCCGGAAGCACATCAATATGCACCAGGGTGGCGTCGCCGCTATTCCACATAGACGGCTCGTATTCCACCGGGCTGTATCCCACGCAAATAATCAGATCCGCCAGATGTAACAGCCTGTCGCCCGCCTGATTATTAAACAGGCCGACGCGTCCGGCGAAGCGGGTGAAGTGCTGTTGATTCACGGCTCCGGCCGCCTGATAGGTGCTGGTGACCGGAATACCGCTTTTTTCCAGCAGCGTATGCAGTGCCGCGCTGTTCGCGGGCTGGCTGGCCATCAGGCCCAGCAAAATGACCGGATTTTTGGCGTTTTCGATGAGCTTCGCGACGTCATTAATCGCCGCGTCTGGGGCCGGGCCCATCAGTGCCGATGTGCTGGCAGGCAAAATCGCGCCGGTGGCCGGCAGATCGACAATATCCTGCGGCAGGCTTACAAACGCCCCGCCCGGTCTGCCCTGCTCAGCGGCGCGAAAGGCGTTGGATACCACCTCGGCAATGGCATCCGAAGAACTCACCTCCACGGCATATTTGGTGACCGGGCTGAACATGCTGACGGTGTCCATGCTCTGATGGACCAGTTTGGCTTTATCTGCCCGTTTCACAGCCCCGCCCAGGGCAACAACGGGGTCACCTTCGCTGTTGGCCGTGGCGATACCGGTGATCAGGTTCGAACAGCCCGGACCGGAGGTGACAAGGGCCACGCCTGCTTTACCGGTCAATCGCCCTACCGCTGCCGCCATAAACGCCGCATTTGCCTCGTGACGCACGGGAATGATGTTGATGGAGGAATCCAGCAGTGAATCAAAGACTTTATCGATTTTTGCGCCGGGAATACCAAAAACCTGTTTCACGCCCTGCGCTTCCAGCTGGCCGACGATCATATCGGCACCATGCGCCCACTGACGAGCCTGTTTATCACTGTTCACGATGATTCTCCTGTTAGTTTTCGACGGAACGGATCGCTGCATCGAGGTCGCCCGGGTGGAGATTAGCCTGCAAAAATGCGCTGTCGGCAGGCAGGTCAATCATCAGCTTGTGAATTTCACCGAACGTGAGTACGCCCTGCTCAAGCTGGTAATCGAGCAGATGCCCGCCGCCCTGACGATCGTCAGTGATGAAGTGTTCGTGGTAACCCGCCACGTTAATGCCCTGCATATGCTGTGGGGTACGGAATCCGACCAGAACCCCCTTGCGCTGGTTAAAACGGAACACCGGCTGGTCGTCGAGCACGTCGGTCATCGCGCGATAAGGCGGCGTCTGACGAGGAACGGTACGGGTGTGTGCGTGGCGGAAGTTGCCGTCAATACGCAGGGCGCAAAACAGATTATCCGATGGAATTTGCTGGTCTATCACGTCATGGATCTGCTGGCGGCTGACCGGCTCATCAAATGTTTTCTTATATTGCGGCTGGAACCAGGTCATCACGGCAAACGGCGTTTTTTGCTCCGGCTTTGCCGCGCGGGCGCTACCGTCGGTGCGCAGTTGGTAGACCTGGCTGCTAAAGGCAATCATTTCGCCATCCAGCTCGTTGAACGTGCCGAGGCCAAAATCGCCGTGCGTGAGCAGGCTGGCGATGGTGGTTTCCCCTTCATACACGCCGCTCAACAGGGCGCTCATTAGCGATGTCTGATAGATCACGTTGTCAGGGTGTTGCGCCGAGAATCCTCTAAGGGTTTCGCACAAACTCGCCTCACAATCGCATGCAGATGAATGCGTCATCATGCGTTTCCTCTTCAACTTTATTTATAAAGGTTAAATAAATGTTGACCCGATTCAGCAGAGAGTTCCAATATAGAAAGCATGCGGGTTTGAGACGTTTTTGATATGGAACTTCGTTATCTACGGTATTTCGTCGCGGTTGCGCGCGAACGACACTTCACCAAAGCGGCTAAAGCACTGGGGATGTCGCAGCCTCCGCTGAGCCAGCAGATCAAGCGGCTCGAGGAGGAAGTGGGCACCCCGCTGTTCAGGCGCCTGACGCGGGGCGTGGAACTCACCGAGGCGGGAGAAGCGTTCTATGAGGACGCCTGCAAAATCCTCGCGATGAGCGATGCCGCGCTGGAGAAAGCCAGGGGCATTGCGCGCGGGCTAAGCGGGAATTTGTCAATTGGGATCACCAGTTCTGATGCGTTTCATCCGCAGATCTTTGCGCTAATTCATCAGTATCAGCTTCAGAACCCGGCGGTGACGGTTCACCAGGTCGAAGCCAATATGTCCTCGCTGATGACGATGCTGGCGGAGGGGGAACTGGATATCGCCTTTGTGCGTTTACCGTGCGAGAGCAGCAAGCAATTTGAGCTGAAATTACTCGACCGGGAACCGATGGTGGTGGCGTTACACCGTACGCATCCCCTTTCGGGGTGCGACGCGCTGGCGCTGGACCAGCTTCGGGATACGCCGATGATTTTATTTCCGCAGGAGGTTGCGCCAGCCCTGTTCGAGCGCGTTTACGGCTGCTGCGAGCGGGCCGGAATTGATATGCACCATACGCTGCAATCCTCGCAGCTTTCGTCATCCCTGAGCATGGTCGCCGCAGGGGGCGGGTTCGCCCTGGTGCCACAATCGATGGCCGCCATTTCGCCGACCGATGTGACCTACCATGCCCTGACCACACCGGAACTCTTTACGGATATCGCCCTCTGCTGGCGTCGTTTCGAACGCTCGCGGACGGTGAAACGTTTGTTAGCGATGCTGAAAGTGGATTGAGTTCCGGTCTTCTGTTCAGCGGCTTTGCTCTAACGCTATCGCTTCACGCACCTTGACCAGTGCGGTGCGCAGATGCTCAATTGACACCGACCCCAGCGCGATGCGGATGGCCTGGGGGATGGTCTGCGCCGTACAGAACGGCTCAGCCGTTGAAACGGAAATATGTTTGTCCATAAGATCTTTTACCACCCGGTCGGCGCGCGCCTCTTCAGCTAGGGGAAGCCAGGCGAAATAGGAATTTGGATGAGTAATGCACGCCAGTTCGCCTAAAGACTCCCTGAGTACCGCCTGCCGTTCGCGCGCATCGCGTCTTTTCAGCGTTTCAAAACGCGACACCGTACCGTCCTGAATCCAGTTACACACCAAAGTTGTCATGATGGATGGCGTATTCCAGCTGGTCGCCCGAACCGCGCGTTCCAGGGCCGGACGGTACGATTCAGGGCAGATCACCGCGCCCACCCGTAGCCCGGTCGCCACGTTCTTTGAAAATCCGGTGACGTAAACCGTGCGTTCCGGTGCATAAACCGCGACCGGCGGCGGTGGCCTGCCAATCAAATAGGCATACGCCGTGTCTTCAATAATGATGAGATCGTGAGCGCGGGCGATTTCGGCCAGCACTTTTCGCTGCTCGCGATTCATCACCCAGCCCAAAGGGTTGTGCAACGTGGGCATGGTGTACACCGCCCGAACTGGGCGTTTTTGGCAAATCTGCTGTAATGCGTTCAGGTCCGGGCCGTCAGCCAGCGACGGGACAGGGATCAGCTCCATATGATATAACGTGGCCAGCGCTTTAAACCCGGAATAGGTCAGCGCGTCCACAGCCACCACATCGCCGGGGCGCAGCAGCCCCATCACCGTGACAGTCAACCCGTGCTGGGCGCCATTGACGATGACGACATTGTCCGGCGCAGGGCGAAATCCCTGACAGGAGAAATGCCCGGCAATAATCTCGCGATCGGTCAGCCTCCCGGCATGGGGCTGATAGCGCAAGTGCGATTCGATATCACCGGCGTTCGATACCTGGCGTAACGCCTCGCGCAGCAGCTCTCCCTGCCCCGCTAACGCGGGATAGTTAAAGTTCAAATCCAGCACATCAGATGCCACGGCCTGTTGATCGACGCCGTGGCCGTAAGGAACAGAAATCTCACGGACAAACGTCCCTCGCCCGGTTTCGCCACTCACCAGCCCCATCGCCTCCAGCTCCGTATAGACGCGGGTCGCCGTCGCCAGAGAGATTTTTTCCCGCTGTGACAGGTGGCGATGGGTCGGCAGCCGGGTGCCCGGGGTGAGCGTCCCCGCCCGAATCAACGCTGCGAAGGTATCCACTATCGCTTTATACCGGGCTTTCATCGAATGTATCCATGACAATTTTTTGATTGTATCGGATTCATGAGACTACCATCGGCTTCACAGATGCTCAAGCCTGCGGGCATGATGAAAATAAAGAGGTGTATGTGGTCAATTCCGTGGTGCATAAAACTGATTCCAACGCGATGTCCGGCTGGCTGAACGGGCTGCTGGGCGTCATCATTTTCAGCGGTTCGCTACCCGCCACACGTGTGGCGGTGCTGGATATGAATCCTTTTTTCCTGACGTTTCTGCGGGCGTCCATTGCCGGTCTTTTCGCCATGATGCTGATCGTCGGGTTTAAGGAAAAACGCCCGCAGTTGTCGCACATTTTGCCTCTCGTCGTGGTCGCGCTTGGGGTGGTGATCGGCTTTCCGCTGCTGACGGCGCTGGCGCTTCAGCATGTCACCTCGGCGCACTCGATTGTTTTTCTCGGCCTGCTGCCGCTCAGCACCGCGATTTTTGGCGTACTGCGCGGCGGCGAACGGCCCAAAAAAACCTTCTGGATCTTCTCTGTGCTGGGCAGCGTACTGGTGATGGGCTTTGCCCTCTCACAAAGCGCGGCAGTCTCCCTTGTTGGCGATCTGCTGATGCTCGCTGCGGTGATCGTCTGCGGTCTGGGTTACGCCGAAGGCGCCAGGCTGACCCGTGTGCTCGGAGGCTGGCAGGTCATCAGCTGGGCGCTGTTGATTTCTCTGCCTTTTATGCTGACAGCCACAGTGATGACGCAGCCGGCCTCCTTCAGCCACATCGGGTATTCCGCCTGGCTGGCGCTGGGATACGTCTCTCTTTTCAGCATGCTGATTGGCTTTATTTTCTGGTACAAAGGCCTTGCGCAGGGCGGGATCGCCGCCGTCGGTCAGCTGCAGTTGTTACAGCCGTTCTTCGGCCTGGGGCTGTCGGCGACGCTCCTGCACGAAAGCGTCAGTCCGTTGATGATCGTTATCACCGCAGGCGTCATTCTGTGCGTCATCGGTTCGCGGAAATGGGGCAAATGACGCGCTCCAGAATGTCCATGATGGAGGCATGGGGCAGATCAGCGAGCAGCGCCCTGTGCCGCTAACGACAGAAATGCGTTCACCGCGCCGCTTGTCTCCGTGTCACGGCTAATCAGCAGCAAATTGGCCGTTAACGCCGGGGCATTCAGACGGCGATAAACCAGGCCGGGAATATTCACCTGCTGCAGCGGTGCGGGAACCAGCGCAAGCCCCATTCCGGCGGCAGCATGGGCCAGGACGCTCAGGGTGCTGTCAGAACGGTGCGCGATCTGCAGCCTGCTTTGCAGCTGCTGGCTCAGCATGAGATACAGATTTTCATGCGTATCATGGGCGTCGTAGAGGATCAGCGGCTGCCCGGCAAGCATCTCGACGGTAAAGAGCGGACGCTCAGCCAGCGGGTGTTCGTCCGACAATGCCACCAGAATGTCCCAGTCCCCTATCCTCTGCACCCTGATTCCGGCGGTCAGGGTTTTGCTGTGATCCGGCGTGTAGCCGATATCCTGCCGCCCGGCGAGAATGGCTTCCACCTGCTGCTGCGCCGGGACCTCCTGCAAAATCATCTCCACATCCGGATAGCGTTGGCGAAAATGACGCAAATCACGCATCAGTTTTCCGCTAAATACGGCATTCCCGGCAAACCCGATTCGCACCGTGCCGGTCTCTCCGCGCAGGGAGCGCGCAACGGCGTGTCGGGCAAACTCGGCCTGCTCCAGCGTGCGTCGCGCCTCGGTCTGGAACAGTTTTCCCGCTTCGGTCAGCTCGACGCTTCGGCTGGTCCGAACCAACAACGCGCCGCCGAGTTCCTCCTCCAGCGCGCGGATCTGCATACTCAACGCCGGCTGGACGATGTTCAGGCTCTGAGCGGCGCGGCCAAAATGCTTCTCTTCCGCCACGGCCAGAAAATAGCGTAACTGGCGTAAATCCATGTCGCACCTCCATCAATCATTAAATCTGATTAATCCGTCATTATATTGTATTGGATGTTATCGAACGCAGGGTGAATACTCCATGCATCTTTCATTAGCGGAGCACGAAAAATGGAAAACAGAACTGAAGATCGCCTGCAGATTACCGACCTGATCAACGGCTGGATCCACCGGGATTTGAACGAATGGGAACAGCTGCGTTCACTCTTTCACCCTGACGGCACGATCGAAGTCACCTGGTTTGAGGGGCTTTTCGGTGATTTTGTGACGGGTTCAGAGCGTATGGGCGCATCGGATATCCGCACCAAACATCTGATGGGCAGCCCGATTATTACCTTCAAGGGTGACAAAGCGATCGTGGAAACGAACGCCATTATTATCGCCGAAAACGTCAAACTGAACGTGGGCTGCAACGGACATAACCGTTTCTACGACCTGATGGAGAAACGCGACGGCGTCTGGAAATTGTTCCATCGTCAGAGCATTTACGACATGGGCACCTTTACGTTCCCGATGGGAATGGTGGAGATAGACGCGACGACTGCCGAGAAATACCCGCGTGAATACGCTGCTCTCGCCTACGTGCTGGAAAAGAGCGGATTCCCGGTTAAACGTGTTTTTGCCACGCGCGGCAGTGAATTAGAGCGAAAAATGAAAGCTGACGGCCAGGCCTGGTTAAACGCCTGAACATAACCATCGCCAATCATCTACACTTGCTGAAACCCGCAAACTGGAGATGCGATGATGGCCGACTGGAACCCTTCTTTATATCTGCAATACGGCGCGGAACGCACTCGTCCCGCCGCCGAACTGCTGGCAAGAGTGGCGCTGAACGAGGTGACGGATGTGTTGGATTTGGGCTGTGGCCCGGCAAACAGCACCGCACTTTTGCATCAGCGCTGGCCATCGGCACGCATTGTTGGCGTGGATAATTCACCGGCCATGCTGGAACAGGCGCGGGTTGCGTTGCCCGAATGTCAGTTTATTGAAGCCAATATTCAAACCTATCGCCCGGCGCATTCGGTTGATCTTGTCTATGCCAACGCGTCGCTGCAGTGGATTTCCGATCACTACGAGCTGCTCCCGCACCTGGTTTCTCTGCTCAAAATGAACGGCGTGCTGGCGATTCAGATGCCTGATAATCGCGATGAGCCATCGCACGTTTTGATGCGTGAAGTAGCTTACGAGCAAGGTTTCCCGGACCGCAGCCGCGATCCGCTGCCCGGCGTTCATGCCTATTTTGATATTTTGACGGACGCGGGTTGCGACGTGGATATCTGGCGCACCACCTACTATCACAAAATGAGTTCGCATCAGGCGATCGTTGACTGGGTGAGTGCCACCGGATTGCGCCCCTGGTTGCAGGAGCTGAGCGAACACGAGCAGCGGAACTATCTGGAGCGCTATCTTGAACTTCTGGAGCAGCAGTATCCGCTGCAGGAAAACGGGCAGATTTTGCTGGCTTTCCCGCGCCTGTTTATCGTTGCCCGTCGTGAACCTTAAAAGAACTTATAGCGACAGGCGATAACGTACAAAATCGTCCGCCTCACTAAACTTGTCATACAGTTTTCGCGCAGGGTTGTTTTGACGCGTCACCCAGTACAGCGTTGACCACCCTTCGCGCTTTCCTTCCGCCTGGAGGGCCTCTATCAGCGCCTTTCCGGCACCGCTCCCACGCACATTTGCATCGACAAACAGATCTTCCAGATAGCATACGGGTGCGGTTGAAAATGTCCCTTCATGCAGCACACACAGGGCGAAACCCACGACTTTCCCGTCCATTTCCGCGACCCGACAGAGCAGCGCAGAATGCGGGCTCAGCGCCCTTTCCCATGTCGACGCGGTCACGGACTCATCGAGTTTGCATTCGTAAAACGCCGTGTAGCCATCCCACAGCGGCCGCCAGTCGGCATAATCCTCTGCACGCAACGCCCTTACGGTTATCGTCATAGGGTCTCCTCGCCGGTTAAATCGATCGTCATGTGAATACAACGCAGCTGGGCATCGGCCATTCTTGAATAATGAAATCCCTCGCTAACCGTTACAAAGCCTTGTTTCTGATAGAAAGTCTGCGCGTTAGGCGTTGAGGAGAGCGTTAATTGCGAAATACCGCGTGCGCATGCATCTGCTTTAATCGCCGCGATGATCCGCCCCGCCAGCCCTATTCCGGCTGCTTCGGGGACGGTAAAGATCGCTTCCACGCTGCTGGCGGCCAGATCGAGATAGCCGCTTGCCACGATTTCTCCCTTCTCATCGTCGACCACGTAAAAGGGATTATCGATTATCACCTGACGGTAGCTTTCCGGCATTGCCTCCGGCGTCCAGCGGGCGATCACGTCACTATCATAGCTACTCTGGCAGCCTGCACGGATGGCCAGATTGCGAACGAGCCAGAGTCTTTCTGCCTCTTCCGGTGCGGCCAGTCTTAACGTCATATTTTCCTCGGCTATTCAGTCATAGCAGAATGTGGTAATCATGAAAATAGCAGAAGGCAAACAAAAACATAACGACAAATAATGGAGATCCGAATCGTGAAAACGCCCACGTTAACCACTGAACGTCTGTTACTCAAACCGCTGGAAGCGGAAGATGCGCTGCAAATCCAGACATTATATCCACGCTGGGAGATCGTTCGTTATATGGTGGCGAGCGTACCCTGGCCCTATCCGTCCGATGGCGCAGAAACATACGTGAACAACGTTGCCCTGCCGGATGTGGAAAATGGCGTGGCGTGGTTCTGGACGATTCGTTGCAAAGATAATCCCGATCAACTGATTGGCCTGATCTGCCTGTACGACGTCGAGGATAATAATCGGGGATTCTGGCTGGCGCCCGAATGGCAGGGTCAGGGCTATATGCGCGAAGCGAGCATTGCCGCGACGGACTTCTGGTTTAATACGCTGAACAAACCGCTTCTGCGTGCGCCAAAAGCAGCCGTCAACCAGCGCTCTCAGCGGATCTCTACCAGCAGTGGAATGCGCCTGGTGAGAACGGAAAAGAAAGCCTATGTCAGCGGCGAGCTGGACTCGGAGTTATGGGAAATCACCCGCGAGGAGTGGAACGCCTTGCAGCGTTCCTGAATGTTCATTACGTGAGCTGGTAATGCTTGTCCGGTAAGACGCGGGCGGGGATTTCCGGCTCATCGTTCATTTGCAGCAGATCGATCTCCATCGCATTGCAGATGGCATCCAGCGGCAGGTCGTTATTTTCCACGCCGAAGGGCTCTTCCAGCTCTTCAGCCAGCGCATCGAGGGAGATAAAGGTGTAAGAGATCAGCACCGAGACAAACGGCGTCATGTAGTGCAGATCGACCACCAGGGCGAACGGCAGCATAATGCAGAACAGATAGACCGTGCGGTGCAGAATCAGGGTGTAGGCAAACGGCACCGGCGTATTGGCAATCCGCTCGCACCCGGCTAACACCACGGACATGTCGTTCAGACGATTGTTGAGGCTGTGGAACAGAATATCTGACAGCTGCCCTTCCCGACGGCGTACCGCCAGCCACTCGCCCATGATCAGCAAAATACGGTTCGACGGCGAGTTTGAATCCATCACCGCGCGTAAATGTGACGCAGAAAGATAGCGTGAAAGCTGCTCCGCCTGCGGCTGGCGTCTGAGCGTCATGCGCAGGCAATGGGCGAAGGCGATCTGCAGACGCACGAACTCGCTGAGATGCGGATCGTCCGGGAGCGTGTTTTTCACCTCGCGAAATAGCGAGCGTGACGCTATCATCAGTTGCCCCCAAAGCTGGCGAGCCTCAACGTAGCGCGAATAACAGGCGTTATTGCGAAACCCGAGGAAGATAGCGATCGCCACGCCGAGAATGCTGAACGGCGCAACGGTCAGTTTGATCCCAAGGGAAGAGTACCAGGGTAACATCACGATAACAGCGATGGATAACAGGAAGTTAAGGAATAACCGGGTAAAGATTTTAGACAGGACGGAGCCGTGCCAGACAAAAATCAGGCGCAGCCAGTGCTGTTGAGGACGAACAATCATAGTCAGCTTCAGGTCAATAAAGAGCGCGACTATTAAACGTGATCGCCGTCACGGTTGCAAGCTTGTTACAGGATTGCTGCCCCTTTTTAACTGCGAGACAAAAAGCGCACGGTGCCGAAGCGTGTTATAAAAAAACGGAGTGAATAGTATGTTGTAACTAATGATGCTTTAAATAAAACCCGGCCGGAGCCGGGCGAGAGGATTAGCACAGCGGTTTGACTGCCGCGCGCATCCCCTTCAGAAGAATCGCATCCAGATCGAGCGTAACCTGTTCTACCAATCCGCTCACTTTCGTCAGATCCTGCTCCCAGTGCTCGCTCACGCTGAGAATCGCTTTCACCAGTTCGCTGGTACTGATCTGCTTGTCATGATGCTGCGCCCACAGCTGCTGATAGCGCTCCAGCCAGTGCAGATCGTCCTGCACCGGATAGTTTTCACCCTCACGCTCTGCACGATAAAACGCGATCAACGCGGCCAGCGCAAAGGTGAGACGCGCAGGTAATTTCCCGGTCGCCTTCTGCCCTGCCAGCAGCTGCGGCAGGATACGGGTACGGTATTTTGTCATCCCGTTCAGGGCAATCGACAGCAACTGGTGTTTGATGTACGGGTTACGGAAACGCCCTGTCACCGCGCTGGCGAAGGATTCCAGCTCATCTTTTGGTAAATCCAGCACCGGGATGATCTCCTGGTAGATGGCCTTTTCCACAAATGCGCAGATTTCTGCGTCGTTCATCGCGTCGCCGACGGTGTCCAGCCCCGCCTGGAAGGCTACAGGAACCAGCGCCGTGTGCGCGCCATTAAGGATTGCGACTTTGCGCTCTTTGTACGGTTTGATGTCGTCCACAATCAGGACGTTAAGCGGGAATTTATCGAGGCGCAGTTCGGCCGTCAGAGATTTAGGCCCCTGAATCACAAACAGATAGAAGTGTTCTGCGGTATCGAGGAAGCCATCGTGGTAGCCCAGTTCCGTTTCAAGCGCGGCCACTTCGTCACGCGGGTAGCCGGTGACAATTCGGTCCACGAGGGTGGAGCAGAAACTGTTGGCATCAACCAGCCACTGGGTGAATGCCGCTGGCAGCGCCCACTCCTGGGCATATTTCAGCACCAGTTCACGCAGCGCATCGCCGTTATAATCAATCAGTTCGCACGGAATAATCACCCAGCCTTTGTCGGCCGCGCCATTGAAATGGCTGAAACGCTCGAACAGTAAACGGGTGAGTTTTGCCGGATAGCTCACGGCAGGCGCATCGTCGAATTTGTCATCGGCGTGATAGCTGATGCCCGCTTCGGTAGTGTTAGAGAACACAAAGCGCATATCCGGATTGTGTGCGAGTTTAAGGAATTCGTCGTACTGGCTGTAAACACTGATTTCACGATTTACGGAGCGGATCAGACGCGCGTCGCTCACAGCCTCGCCCTTCTCATTCAGGCCGCGAATGATCGTGGTGTACAGACCATCCTGAGTGCTCAGTGAAGGCGGGAAATCGCTCTGGATAGGACGAACAATTACCACCCCGGAATTCAGATCGGTGTGCTCATTCAGCAGGTCGATCTGCCAGTCGATGAACGCACGTAAAAAGTTACCTTCACCAAACTGGATGATACGTTCAGGATAGAGAGCACCGGGAAAATCACGACGATTGAGTGTGTTCACAAGGGGTTCCTTTTTTAATTAGTCATACAGCCCGATAAGATTGGTCCAATAACTTATCAAACTTTTCGACCATGAAACCCTGTTTTGATCAATTCATAAAGCAATTGTGAAAAATATTATAAAAACTTATAGAACACCGATGTCGCAGTCATTTCGCCGTCCGGCATCAGGGCGTAGCGCGGGATCTCACCGACCTTTTGCCAGCCCGCACGCTGATAGAATGTCTCAGCGCCGCTGCCCGTAGCCGTGTCCAGTACCAGCACGGTTTTACCCTCTTCCACCGCCACCCCTTCCAGGGCTTCCATCAAGAGCATCGCAACACCGCGACGGCGGGCTTTTTCGTGGACCAGCAGCTTGGCTACATCCGCGCGGTGCGGCTGGTTCTCCGGTTGATCGGTAATGAGTTGCACGGTACCCAAAAATTCGCCACCTTCGTCGCGACAGGCCAGCACGGTGCGCTCCCGGCGGGCCACGCTTTCCGCCACGCCGAGCCAGAACTGACGCGCTTTTTCAGCCGAAAAAGGCAGCATAAAACTCACCGACGCCCCGCCGTTAACGCAGTTTTCGAGGATGTCAGCCAGTGAGTCGAGATGCGAGAGAATATCGTCACGTGAAAGGGTGTGAATGTGCAGAGAGGCGGTCATGGGATTTCCTTGTGAAGAGACCGCCTCAGATTGCCTTTAACAATTATTTAACGCAAGCACGCCATTCATAGGCTTTTATTATGCCCGCTGTCTGCACTGTATCGCTGTTTCATGGCGAGGATTTTGTCGTGAGCGGTCTGTAGCCAGCGCTGCAAATCATCCTGCTGATGGTCGAATTCACAGATTCCCCAGGAGAATGTCAGGCTCCAGGGATGCAGCCCCCGCTGGTTGTATTCCGCGACCTGCTCATTGAGATACTGCATCGCAATCCAGGCCCCCTGCTCATCCGTATCGGCAAACAGAACCGCGAATTCATCGCTACCGTAACGCACCAGCAGATCCGCCTCACGGAATGAGGTGCGCATCAGCTCGGTCATGGCTTTCAGGGCCGCATCGCCTTCTGCCTGCCCGAAGCGTTCGTTGATTTGTCTGAAGCGGTCCAGATCCATCCAGGCGAGCGTCAGTGGCTCTGCACGACGCCGGGCACCGGATAAGGCAAACGCTGCTAACTGATTAAATCCACGCCGGTTAAACAGCCCTGTCAGCTCATCCGTCGTCGCCGCACAGGCGGCAGCGAACTCGTCTTCCGCCAGCGCTGCCAGGTCGCTCAGGGCGTTAAGATCGGCCGCAACAAAATCGCGGGGGACATAGTCCATCAAACACAGCGTGCCGACGATAGCGCCGTCGGGCAGACGCAGTGGATACCCTGCGTAAAAACGTACGCCAGGCTGGCCTTTTACCAGCGGATTATCGGCAAAACGGGGATCATGGCGCGGGTCAGACACCACCAGCGGTGCATTGTTAAACAGCGTATGCCCACAGAAAGAGAGATTGCGCGGCAGAACGGCGGCCATGGCATTGTCTAAAGAGAGCGCCACCAGCGAGCGTTCGTCGATCAAGTTCACCCTCGCCACCGGCACGGCAAACAGGCGTTTTGCCAGCCGGGTGATGCGATCGTAGGGTTGATGGTTGTTCGACTCCAAAAGCCTGGAATCACGCAGGGACAGCAGACGGTCTGATTCATTGGCAGGGATCGCGGGCGCTTTCATGATGTCTCCTGACACGCAGCTTTTTAATAGCTTAGCCTAAAGAAACGACTTGTCAGTGCGCAAAAATTCGATTTTTACCGCCGCGCTTAGCCTGGTAAAGCGCAGTGTCTGCCGCCTGCAGCCAGTCCGTTACGTTTGACATCTCGCGGGTCGCCCCCGCGATGCCAATACTGAGGGTGCAATTGACGGTTTCATGCGCCACATCTTGCATAATGGCGGCGGCCTCCATGATCCGCGACGCCACCACGTGCGCCTCATCGATGCTGGTATCCGGAAGCAGGATCACAAACTCATCGCCGCCCAGCCGCGCCGGGGTGTCTGTCTGACGTGTGGCAATGTGTAAAATCTCCGAGACCGAGGCGAGCAACGCATCCCCGACTTTATGCCCGAAACGATCGTTCACTTCTTTAAAATTATCGATATCAATGAACATCAGCGCCGATTCCCGGCAGGCCTGCTGAAGTTTATTCAGCTCGTGTTCGATGCGCTTTTCCAGCAGGCGCCGGTTCGCGATATCCAGCAGCGGATCCATCATCGCGATCCGCTCCAGCTCGCGGGATTTGATCCGCAGACGAATGGCAATACTGTCCGTCAGCACGCTAAGCGCAATGATGTAGATGGCAATCAGGGGCAAGGTGGCAAACATGGTCTGTTGCGAAACGGTGATAATAATCGCCATGCCCTGCAACAGCCAGGCGGCGAGAAACACCGCCAGCATGGCTATCGCCGCGCGCTTCATCAGGGCAAAACCACCTGCGGAGAGACGATCGGCCAGCAGGATCGTGGCAATCACCACCGAGGGCAGCGGATTCACGGCAATCATCGCGATCCAGAACCCTCCTGCCCCCGCATCGATCACCAGATTTTGATGTTCTGCGGCCAGCGGCGTAGAAGAGCGGCTGGCGCGCAGCCAGGCGACGGTCGGCCAGACAAACGCGTTTAGCGCCAGCAAAAGCATTAGCCATACTGAACGTTGATGTTCAATCAGGACAGAAAGAATAGGAATAAAGCAGAGAAAAGTGCCCAGGATACGCATCAGATACATACGTTTAACAAAACGACTCCCTGGTAAGCGATGGTTTTTACTCAGTTTATCAGTTCCGTTCATTACGCGATTTTTCCGATGTGTTATCACCGGTATCTTATTGAGCTTAAAAATACGTAGCAAGCAATTTATCAGCAAAGTGATAACATCAGGGCCGCATTCTGCCTGGGATGGATACGTTTACATCTGTTCCGTACTTTTTTGCGGTTCGACGACGCGCAGATCGTCTGGATGACGCGCACTGGTACGATTTCGCCCAGCTTTTTTCGAACGATAGAGATACTCGTCGGCTTCGGCTAACAGCTTATTAAAGACCTCCGTGAGTTGCCAGGATTCTGCTTTCGCACTGCCAAGCCCAATACTCACCGTCAAAAACAGCGTGTGCTGACCCCAGCTGAAGGGATGCGAAGCAACAGATTCTCTGATACGTTCTGCCAGCTCAACGCCCTGACGGGCATCAACGGTATTGGCCACGACCGCAAACTCTTCCCCGCCCATGCGCGCCACTAGCCCGTCCTCGCCCACCACCTGCTGCACCTGCCCGGCAAAAGAGGCCAGCACCCGGTCGCCACACTCATGTCCATAGTTGTCATTAATGCTTTTGAAGTAGTCGATATCGAGCAGCATCACGGTCAGAAAACGGGAATGACGATGGGACTCCTCGTGTTTCAGCGCTTCATACAAACCTGAGCGCGAATAGACGCGCGTCAGGAAGTCATAATCGGCGCGCAATGACACCTGATGAATCAGAGAGTTAATCGCCGCCACGCTCACGGAGACCATCACCGGGCAAATTGCCATGGTCGCGATGCCCAGACGCGCAGAGAACATCATCGGCGTCGAAAGCGGCGTCGCCACGGCAATATTAATAATCGAGTTCGCCACCAGGATGATCTCCACCCCGCCGGTGACAAAGGTCAGCAGACAGGTCGCGGGAAGCGAATAACGCACCGCACACCAGATCAGCGCTGGCAGCGGAAAGGCCAGGCTGCCCGCCCCGCCGATCACCACCGAGGCCAGGACAGAGACGATCAGTGCCACCACGGGCATAAAGTGTTCTACCCGCACCGAGTTCTTGATCTCAGGGATTTTAACGGTCAACAAGCACGGCAGAATCAGCACGCCGGTCGAGAACTGCTCGCTAAACCAGTCGGCAAAGAGCGGCCAGAAAGTTTGACTGTCGATCCCAACGGAACCCATCGCCCCCACCAGCGCGCACAGCAGCGCAGCGATAAGGCAAAAGTTAAACAGGCGTAAGGCATTAATAGGGTCCGGAACCGTGCGGCCCCGACGTCTGTCTCGTGTCACCAGCAGCGCCACGGTCACGATAAACACCATATTGGAGAGGTTGATCACCACCGAGGCCATCCCCCAGTTGGTGGTCACCGCGTCATACATCAGCATCGCGACATAGGACACCGCGTAATAATGCAGACGGTTAAGATATGCGTAACGGGCAAACACCCCGGCCATTACGCCATTCAGCGGCCAGAACAGTGAGAGCGCTTCCACCAGACGCAGTTCCGCGCCAATAAAATAGAACAGCGTGGTCAGAATAAAAATACTGACCGCATTGCGAAGCGGATTATCGGGCAGAAAAGGCTTAAAGGATGTCAAAGAAGAAGGCATCAAATATCAATCCATATAATTGCTTAGCGCAATTATTTCGCGGTCATCAGCAGAATAATAAAAGATTAGCACGTATCTATAACATACATAGCCGGCATGCATAACCCATCAAGGTTGGGCGTTCATTTGCAGCACCAGCCAGTGGTGGATGACCGTCACAATGTAACGCTGCTGATCGGCATTTAACGCCTCGCCCTGGGGAATATGGTGCCATTTAGCGAGACAACCGCGACAGCAGGTTGCCGTAGCATGCTGGGCGATAAAGACCGGATGCCCGCGCATCGGGGTCTGCTTGCCGTCGTTGACGGGCATGGCCGCCGCCAGACGACGGGCAACGAAATCCGCGGCGTGTTGATCGATAGTTTCCGCCCCTTTGTCCCAGCAGTACTGCCGCTCTTTCGCACCCAGTTTGAAGCGAGAACGAAACGTTGAACGCCCCAGCCGGGCAAACAGATCGTCAAGGGTGTTCATCAGTAGACGGACCGCCCCAGCCGCTGGGTGAGTTGCTCTAGCACCGCCACGCCTGCCAGCGAGTTCCCGGCGTCATCCAGCTCCGGGCTCCAGACCGCAATCGCCATTTCGTGAGGGACAATGGCCACCACCCCGCCGCCAACGCCTGATTTAGCGGGCAGCCCGACGCGCCAGGCAAATTCCCCGGCGTTCTGATACATCCCGCTTGTCGCCATCAGCGCATTGACCTGACGCGCCTGCATCGGCGTCACAACTGCCTGATTATGCAGCGAGGAGAAGCCTTGGTCGGCCAGAAACAGGAAAGTACGCGCGAGTTCCACGCAGCTCATTTTCAGCGCGCAGTAGTGGAAATAGTTTTGCAGCACGGTAGCCACATCGTTGTGGAAATTACCGAAAGACTTCATCAGCCAGGCGATGGCGGCGTTTCGCGCCGAATGTTCAAACTCAGAGCGAGCAACGTTAGCGTCGTAACTCAGATCCGAAACGCCGCTCAGCTGGCGCACAATCTCCAGCATCCGCTGACGCGGCGCGCTAAGACGGCTCTGCAGCATGTCGCAGACCACCAGCGCCCCGGCGTTGATGAAAGGATTGCGCGGTTTGCCCTGTTCGATTTCCAGCTGGAGCAGCGAGTTAAACGGCTGTCCGGAAGGATCTTTCCCCACCCGCTGCCAGATCTCGTCTTCGTCATACTGTCGCATCGCCGCAACCAGGCTTAACACTTTGGAGATCGACTGAATCGAAAAGCGCTCGGCGGCATCGCCAGCCTGATAAAGCTCACCTTTCACGGTGCAAATGGCGATACCCAGCTTATTGCCACTGACGCACGCCAGCGCCGGAATGTAATCGGCAACCTTTCCCTGCCCGATTAACGGACGAACCTGCGCCAGAATCTCTTCCAGCATCTGATTATCGATGACCGCAGCCACATGTTGCTCCTTGCCTGGAGGCCAAAAACGGGCTGCGAGTATAACAGAGGCGAATGTGTCGCGTCAGGCGGGAAGTCGAAAACGCGAAACCGCCTGCATCAGCAAATACGACTCATCGTGTAAGCGACGCGACGCCTGCGAGGCGGTGGTCACCAGTACATCCGTCTGTTGCGACACCTGATTCAGCGCCTGCAGCTGGCGCGTCATCTGATGAATACTCTCCCCCTGACTCATCGTGGCAGCAGAAATATCGTCAAGCAGACCGCTCAGATTTGCCACCAGCCCGGTCACCTGTTGCAGGTTGTTCTCAAGCTTCACCACCGCTTTCGACCCGTCTTCAATTCCCTGTAACGAGTGATTAATCAGCTCCTGAATGGTTTGCGTCGAGTGACTGCTTTTTCTCGCCAGCAATCCCACTTCACGCGCAACAACCGCAAAACCGCGCCCCTGATTGCCCGCATGGGCGGCTTCAATAGCGGCGTTCAGCGCCAGAATGTTGGTCTGAAACGCCACGTTGTCGATCATCGAGACGATCCCGCGCATCTCTGACGATCGTTCTACGATCGCCTGCATGGAGGCATTAACGGTCGACATCATGATATCGCCCCCCGCCGCCGTCTTGCGCGCCTCATCCGCACGCGAGCTGGCGAGCTTCGCGTACCCCGTATTGCCCTCCACGTGGTTTTCCAGCGTGGCGATGTGCGCCGTCACGTCGCTCAACTCCTGGGCCTGCCGCGCGGATTGCTGATACAGCTTCTGATTGCCCTCCGCCAATTCGCCGATGTTTTCCACCATTGCGGTCGTGGCTTCACTCACCTGCGTCACCAGCTGCTGTAATCCGCGCTGCATGGTACTAATACTGGCGCTCAACTGCCCGATTTCGCGGTTAAAACTGTTTACAGTCGGCGCGGCACCCGAGAGATCTCCGGCGGCGAGCTGGTTGATATGAGCGATAAGCCTGCGCAGCGGGGAAATCACCCAGCGCGACATGCCAAACCACACCGCCACCGCAATCAGCAGCAGGACCACTGGCGCCAGCAGGAACAGCGACTGCAAATCAGCGAGGCGATCCATCAGCGACTGGCGCCCTTCTCCTGCTCGTTGCTCGCTCAGCTGCTGATAGCGCGCGTAGTTATCATTAAAGTCGGTCTGAAACGCCTGGGCGGGGACGGCAAAAAAGGCGTCAATGGAGTGGGTCTTTACCAGCCCTTCCGCCTGCTCATTGATGGCGCCGTAGAATAACTGATAGCTATTAATCAGCGCCTCGTCTTTGGGCGGATTCAGCGCCAGCCAGCCCTTCCACGCTTCCTGGGAAGCATTAAGCGCCTTTTGCGCTTCATCCATCAGACTGTTCCAGCTCCCTTCAGAGCCGGTCTCTTTATCCTGCATAAAATAGACGCCCGAGCGATTGAGCAGATCGCTTGCCGCCAGCAGGGAGACACGCGCCAGATCCAGTTTGCTTTGCTGCTGTTGCGCCAGCTGATTTTGTTGTTCATTGCGCTGGGCATCACGAAGCGAGGCGGTCAGGAGAATTGACGAGGAGAGCTGCAGGGCGGAGAAAAGCCCGATAATACAAAAGATGCCCGCCAGGAGACCAAACTGACGCTTCGCAATACGGCTGAAAATTTGCGTTAGGTTCATAATATTCTTCTGTAACAGTACGTTAGACGCGTGGGAGTCTACGAAACGCAAATGACAGAACCATGACACAAAAATGACAAAGGCCTTCGCGGTGAAGGCCTTTTAAGCAAGTTTAATAATACCTACACGCGGTCTTTCCATACGGTCTGGATATTGCAGAACTCATGCAAACCGAAGTGAGATAACTCACGACCAAAGCCGCTTTTCTTCACGCCGCCAAAGGCCACGCGCGCATCGCTGGCGCTGAAGCCATTGATGAACACCCCGCCGCACTCCAGCTGGCGAGCAAACGCCTCGGCACGTTGCGCATCGGCGGTAAACACGGTCGCCGACAGACCAAAATCACTGTCGTTTGCAAGCATCAGGGCATGTTCCGCGTCTTTCGCCACGGTGATCGCGGCGACCGGGCCGAACAGCTCCTGACGAAACGCGGTCATCTCTGGGGTGACGTTGCCTAATACGGTCGCCGGATAGTAATTCCCCGCACCGGCCACTTTCTCTCCGCCGAGTAAAAGCGTTGCGCCCTCGTTAAGCGTCGCCTGTACCTGCTGATGCAGTTCATCACGCAGATCGAACCGCGCCATCGGCCCCAGATAGTTCTCTTCGTTATCGGGCGCGCCCATCTTCAGGGCCGCAGCAGCCGCGACAAAGCGTTCGGTAAACTGCTCTGCGATGCCCTCTTCGACAATAAAGCGTTTAGCGGCCGCACACACCTGTCCGGTATTCTGATAGCGCCCGGCAACGGCCGCTTTCACGGCCAGATCCAGATCCGCATCGTTCAGCACAATAAAGGGATCGGACCCACCCAGCTCCAGCACGCATTTTTTGAGGGCCGCAGCCGCCTGTGCGCCAATTGCCGCCCCGGCACGTACGCTCCCGGTGACGGTAATCGCAGCGATGCGACGATCGTTAATCGCCTGGCTGACGCCGTCGTTCGTGGCGTTGACCCAGCCAAACACCCCTGGCGCAAAACCGGCATCCGCGAACATCTCGCCGATAAGCGTCGCCGACCCCAGAACGTTCGGCGCGTGTTTCAGCAGATAGCTGTTACCGGCGAGCAGAATCGGTACCGCCCCGCGCAGCACCTGCCACAGCGGGAAGTTCCACGGCATCACCGCCAGCACCGGTCCCAGCGGGCGATACTCGATCACCGCTTTTTGATTTTCAACCTGCGTCGGTTCCGCAGCCAGCATCGCCGGGCCGTGCTCGGCGTACCAGTCGCACAGACCGGCAGATTTCGTCACTTCGGCGCGTGCCTGCAAAATAGGTTTACCCATCTCACGGGACATCATTTGCGCCATCTCTTCTGCGCGCGCCCGCAGTGCGGTAGCAAGATCGCGCAGTTTCTGCGCCCGGTGAGTAACGCTTTCATTGCGCCACTGACGGAAACCGCGATCCGCCAGCGCGATCGCCTGCTCTACCTCGGCGGCGGTGGCCCACGTATAGGTCGCGAGGGTTTCGCCGTTAGCCGGATTAACTGACAGCGCATGGGTAGCCGGTGAATGAGTCATAGTCTTCTCCACGTAATAAGGGTTGATTGATTGTGGCTCACTCTGCTATTTCTTAAAAATGAATAATACTGACTCACTTATTCACGAATAGAGAATGCTATGGATTTAACTCAGCTCGAAATGTTTAACGCCGTCGCCCAGACCGGGAGCATCACCCAGGCGGCACAGAAGGTGCATCGTGTTCCGTCCAACCTGACCACCCGAATCCGTCAGCTGGAGGCGGATCTTGGCGTTGAGCTGTTTATCCGTGAAAACCAGCGTTTGCGCCTCTCACCCGCCGGGCATAACTTTCTGCGCTACAGCAAGCAGATCCTCGCCCTGGTCGACGAGGCGCGGATGGTGGTCGCCGGGGATGAACCGCAGGGGCTGTTCGCTCTGGGGGCGCTGGAGAGCACCGCCGCGGTGCGCATTCCTGAATCCCTGGCGCAGTTTAACCAACGCTATCCGCGCATTCAGTTCGCCCTGTCCACCGGACCTTCCGGCACGATGATCGATGGCGTACTGGAGGGCACGTTGAGCGCAGCGTTTGTCGACGGGCCGCTCTCGCATCCGGAGCTGGACGGGATGCCGGTCTATCAGGAAGAGATGATGCTGGTTGCCGCCGCCGGGCATGAAAAGGTGTCGCGCGCCACGCAGGTGAGCGGTCGGGACGTGTACGCGTTTCGCGCTAATTGCTCCTACAGACGGCATCTGGAGAGCTGGTTTCACGCAGATCGCGCCACGCCGGGGCGGATCCATGAGATGGAGTCGTACCACGGTATGCTGGCCTGTGTGATTGCGGGCGCAGGTATTGCGCTGATGCCCCGCTCGATGCTGGAGAGCATGCCGGGGCATCTTCAGGTGGAGGCGTGGCCGCTGGCAGAAAACTGGCGCTGGCTCACGACCTGGCTGGTGTGGCGACGCGGTGCAATGACGCGTCAGCTTGAAGCGTTTATAGCACTGCTAAACGAACGTCAGCCACCAGCACCTTCTCCATAAACAGGCTTAGCGGATCTTCGTCGTAGGGCGGAAACGCCGGGCGCGCCTGATAACCGCAGCGCTCATACAGCTGAATAGCCGCGTGCTGCTTGATACCGGTTTCGAGGCGTAACGTGTGACAGTGGCGGCTCAGGGCTTCGTCCTCCAGCGCCGCCAGCAGTTTTTCCCCAAGCCTTTGTCCGCGATGGGTGGGATCGATATACACCCGTTTCATCTCCCCGCTGCCGTCGCCGTTGAGCACGATCGCCCCGCAGCCCACGGCATTCAGCTGGTTATCACGGATCACCATCATTAAAAGCGACCCCGCCGCCAGCTGGGTGAGATCGACCAGATGGTTGCTTTCCGCCGGGTAAAGCTCAGTTTGATAGCTGTCCAGGGCGGCGATCAGCGCCAGAATATCCGGATGAGAGGCAGATTCAGAGGTAATGGAATACATGGCAGGCTCCTTTTGTTGTTTGTTATCAACATAGCTGCCACCTCGGTTCAGGTGTTCATACTTTTAACTTATCTCTGCACCTCGTTTGAGGATTACCTGATAAAGGGTGCCAAAAATGCGGGGCACTGTAATTATATACAGTCATTGTGTTTAAACCGCGATAACATCTCCCCCTACTGGCAGCATGCCCGCAGACTGCGGGCATGTAGACGTAAAATCGGAGACTACTGGCGCAGGAAGATTTTTCCTTTGAGATACAGCGTGGCTTGCCCGCCAATCAGAACCCGGTCGCCCTGTAGCTCACAGCGTAGATCCCCGCCTCTGGCCGACACCTGGCGCGCCTGCATCTGCGTTTTGCCGAGCTTTTCGCTCCAGTAGGGGATCAGCATACTGTGGGTGGACCCCGTCACCGGATCTTCTGGCACGCCTTCGCCAGGGCAGAAGAAGCGGCTGACGAAATCCGCTTCGTCGCCGGGCGCCGTAATGCAGACCATTTTGTCGAGCGGGATCATGGATGAGATATCCGGGCTGATGGACTCAACCTGCTGCTGGTTTTCCAGCACCACCATATAGTCTCGCGCCACGCGAACCTCTTTCGCGCTGGTGATCCCAAGGGAGTAAAACAGCAGCGCAGGAGGGTTATCGACGGACTCACTCGCCCAGGCCGGGAAGTTGAGCGTCAGCCAGTCGCCGTTGCGCTTCACGGTCAGTTTGCCGACAAAACGGGTAGTGAAGGTAATTTCCGTATGCGGATAGTCGAGATATTCGAAGATCACATGCGACGCCGCCAGCGTGGCATGCCCGCACAGGTCAATCTCATCAAGTGTCGTAAACCAGCGCAGCTCAAAACCCTCGTCCGTACGCACGAAGAACGCCGTCTCCGACTGATTATGTTGCTTCGCCATGCTGAGCAACGTCTCGTCCGGAAGCCACTCCTCCAGCGGACACACTGCGGCGGCGTTGCCACCAAAGGCTTTATCGCTGAAGGCATCCACCAGATAAAAATCAATTTCTTGCATCGTCGTACCGCCTGTTTTTATTGTGCTGTTCTTTATATTCAAGGAAAACAACGCCCTTCGCTACAGGACGTATAAGCAAAATATTGAGATCTGCATCACATAATGATTGTCTTTTAGCCAGTTAAGGCTTTAAGATCGCCCTCTCATCTTTTCAGCAACGAACCCCAAATCTTATGCCTTCGAACACAGTTTCACGCAAGGTCGCGTGGCTACGTGTGGTCACGCTTGCCATTGCCGCGTTTATATTCAATACCACGGAATTTGTTCCCGTGGGTCTGCTTTCCGATATCGCTCAAAGTTTCCAGATGGAAACTGCGCAGGTCGGGATCATGCTGACCATCTACGCGTGGGTGGTGGCGCTGATGTCCCTGCCGTTTATGCTGCTGACCAGCCAGATGGAGCGACGCAAGCTGTTGATTGGCCTGTTTGTGCTGTTTATCGCCAGCCATGTGCTGTCGTTCCTCGCCTGGAACTTTACCGTGCTGGTGATAAGCCGCATCGGTATTGCGTTCGCTCACGCCATTTTCTGGTCGATTACCGCCTCGCTGGCCATTCGTCTGGCACCTGCAGGTAAACGCGCGCAGGCGCTGAGCCTGCTGGCGACCGGCACCGCGCTGGCGATGGTGCTCGGCCTGCCTATCGGGCGCATCGTCGGGCAGTATTTCGGCTGGAGAACCACCTTCGTTGCCATCGGTATGGGCGCATTGATCACCCTGCTGTGCCTGATCAAACTCCTGCCGAAATTACCGAGTGAACACTCCGGCTCGCTTAAAAGCCTGCCGGTGCTGTTCCGCCGCCCGGCGCTGATGAGTATTTATCTGCTGACGGTCATTGTCGTTACCGCCCACTACACGGCCTACAGCTATATTGAACCTTTTGTGCAGGTTGTCGCGGGCTTTAGCGCTAATTTTGCAACGGTGCTTCTGCTGCTCCTCGGCGGGGCTGGCATTATCGGCAGTATCCTGTTTGGCAAACTGGGCAATCAGCACGCGTCGCTGCTGGTGAGCGGCGCTATCGGTGCACTGATGCTGTGTCTGGTGTTACTGATGCCGGCAGCGGGTAGCGAAACAAATCTGGCGATACTGAGTATTTGCTGGGGCGTGGCGATGATGATTATTGGCCTCGGTATGCAGGTTAAAGTCCTGGCGCTGGCACCGGATGCCACCGATGTAGCGATGTCGCTCTTCTCCGGGATCTTCAATCTCGGCATCGGCGCGGGTGCGCTGGTGGGAAATCAGATCAGCCTGCATTTTTCTATGTCAGCGATTGGCTATCTGGGGGCGATTCCGGCGCTGGCGGCGTTGATCTGGTCGATTCTGATCTTCCGCAAGTGGCCGGTGGCGCTGGAAGAGCAGACGCATCACGGGTGATGTTTGCCGAAGAGAGTAGCAATTGCCCGGGCCTACAGATTGTGTAGGCCCGGCTGTGTTAGTGGTAGGTCTTAATAATTTCCAGTACGCCGTTAATAATAAACTGCACACCCATACAGACGAGCAGGAAGCCCATCAGACGAGAAATCGCCTCGATACCACCTTTACCCACCCAACGCATGATCGCGCCGGAACTGCGCAAACATCCCCACAAAATGACGCCGATAATGGCAAAGATCAGCGGTGGCGCCACCATGACGACCCACGCGGAGAAGGTTGTGCCATCACGTACCGTTGACGCGGAGCTGATGATCATCGCTATCGTCCCTGGCCCTGCCGTGCTTGGCATGGCGAGCGGTACAAATGCGATATTAGCGGAAGGCTCAGACTCCATCTCTTCCGATTTACTTTTGGCTTCCGGCGATTCATGGGCTTTATGCGCCGGGAACAGCATGCGGAAACCGATAAAGGCGACGATTAAGCCCCCTGCAATTCGTAACCCGGGAATCGAAATCCCGAAGGTGTTCATCACCACCTGTCCGGCGTAATAGGCCACCATCATGATGATGAAAACATACACCGACGCCATCAACGACTGGTGGTTACGTTCGGCGCTGTTCATGTTGCCCGCCAGCCCTAAAAACAACGCCACGGTTGTTAACGGGTTCGCCAGCGGCAACAGCACCACCAGCCCAAGTCCTATTGCCTGAATTAATTCCACCATAGTGCGTCGTCGTCCTTATCCATAATCAACACTGACAGTATACGGTGAAATGGCCTGACACAGCCACGCAGACAACGTAAGCAGTGTTTTCCGCTGAATTACGATAACCCTGCGTTATGTTTATGATTTAAAAGGACTCAAAAAAAGTTCATGAAACGTTTTAGCAAATCGTGGCATCGGCGGATACATTCGGTTGACTTATACTTGCCTAAGCAATAATATCTGCCGTGATTAAACTACTTGCCAGGGCAACCATTGTGAAAAGCACCAGTGATCTCTTTAACGAAATTATTCCACTGGGCCGTCTTATTCATATGGTGAACCAGAAAAAAGATCGCCTGCTCAACGACTATCTGTCTCCGATGGACATCACTGCGACCCAGTTCAAAGTGCTGTGCTCCATTCGCTGCGAAGTGTGCATCACCCCGGTTGAGCTGAAAAAGGTGCTCTCTGTCGACCTTGGCGCGCTCACGCGCATGCTCGATCGTCTTGTCTGCAAAGGATGGATTGAAAGGCGACCTAACCCCAATGACAAGCGCGGCGTACTGGTGCAGCTCACCAGCGATGGTGCGGCCATGTGCGAACGCTGTCATGAGTTAGTAGGACAAACACTGCACCAGGAACTAACAAAAAACTTAACGGCGGATGAAGTGGTCACTCTTGAGCATTTGCTGAAGAAAATCCTGCCGTAAACAGAAGAGGTATGACGATGTCCAGACGCAATAATGACGCCATCACTATTCATAGCATTTTGGACTGGATCGAAGATAACCTGGAATCGCCGCTCTCACTTGAGAAGGTGTCTGAGCGTTCAGGTTACTCAAAATGGCACCTGCAACGGATGTTCAAAAAAGAGACCGGTCATTCTTTAGGGCAATACATCCGCAGCCGTAAGCTGACGGAAATTGCGCAGAAGCTGAAAGAGAGCAACGAGCCGATTCTGTATCTGGCTGAGCGTTATGGGTTTGAATCGCAACAAACCCTGACCCGCACGTTCAAGAACTATTTCGACGTGCCGCCGCACAAGTACCGAATCACCAGTATGCCCGGCGAATCCCGCTATCTGCATCCGCTAACACATTGTAATTGCTAATCGCCTGTAATAAGACGTAACCGAGGAAATCATGAAACGTATCGCCTCCGCCGCCCTCACCTTACTGGTGCTGGTCTCCGGCCAGACTTTTGCGGAGCAAACCACTCACGCTAATCAGCAGAACAGCCGCACTACGATGGTTCTGCCTACCGCACACGATCAATCACCGTTTGATTTCAATCATATGGGTGCGGGTAGCGACAAATCCGACGAATTAGGCGTGCCTTATTACAATCAGCACGACCTCTGATTCGTTTTTGCCCCGCGTTTGCGGGGCTTTTTTCATCCCCTGATGCGCGTCGCCCGACGCAGCCGCAATCCAAAGACATTGATGTACAGCCCGGCCATGATCAGCACCGCGCCGATCAGTTGCAGCATCGTCAGTTTTTCGCCCAGCAGAACTGCCGCACTCGCCAGCCCGACCACCGGCACCAGCAGCGACAACGGCGCCACACGCCAGGTTTCATAACGCCCGAGCAGCGTACCCCAGATGCCATACCCGACGATCGTCGCGACGAAAGCCAGATACACCAGCGACAAAATGGTGGTGAGATCGATCTCAATCAGGCTTTTCAGCATCAGCGCCGGGCCGTCAAAAATCAGCGATGCCACCATAAACGGGATGACCGGGATCAGCGCGCTCCAGACAACCAGCGACATCACCGCCGGGCGCGCCTCGTGCTGCATAATCAGCTTGTTGAAGATATTTCCGCACGCCCAGCTCAGCCCTGCGGCCAGTGTGAGCATAAAGCCCAGCATCGCCACGTGCTGACCGTTCAGACTCGCTTCGGCGAGCACCAGCACGCCAAATACCGCAAGCGTAATCCCCGCCAGCTGTTTGCCCTGTAAACGCTCACCAAAGACAAACGCGCCAAGAATGATGGTGAAGAAAGCCTGCGCCTGTAACACCAGCGACGCCAGCCCGGCTGGCATCCCAAACTTGATGGCGCAGAAGAGAAAAGCAAACTGACCAAAGCTGATGGTCAGGCCGTAGCCGAGCAGCAGACGAAACGGGATTTTTGGACGGGCAACAAAAAACAGCGCCGGGAAGGCCACCAGTAAAAAGCGCAAACCGGCGAGCATCAGCGGAGGCATATTGTGCAGCCCGACTTTAATCACCACAAAATTCAGTCCCCATACCACAACCACCAGCAACGCCAGCAGTCCGTCTTTGCGCGTCATACCCTGCCCCTGATTTATTAAATTTTTGTAAACAGATTCAAGGTAACGAAAAAAGCGAGTGAGGAAAAGATCATTAATTCTGGCAGTCAGACAAAGCACTTACGGAAAAATTGGGTGGTATACAACTCCCCTTATGGCGTGATAATCATTGAGACATAAAAAAAGCATAAGCATATGTCGGGCAGGAAAATGAAATCATCACTCAGGCGCTCAACCGCAGCGTTGTTGGCATCGTCATTACTGTTAACCATCGGTCGGGGGGCCACGCTGCCCTTTATGACCATCTACCTCACGCGCGTTTACCAGATGAGCGTGGCGAATATCGGCTATGCCCTAACCATCGCCCTGACCATTGGCGTGGTGTTCAGCATGGGATTTGGCATCCTGGCGGATAAGTTCGATAAAAAGCGCTACATGCTGCTGTCGATTCTGGCGTTTATCGCCGGTTTCGTGGCCATTCCGCTGGTGAATAATGTCACCCTGGTGGTGCTGTTCTTTGCGGTGATTAACTGCGCGTACTCTGTGTTCTCAACGGTCCTCAAAGCCTGGTTTGCAGATGTACTGACGCCGGGAGAGAAAGCGCGCGTCTTCTCTCTCAACTACAGTTTTCTGAATATCGGCTGGACGGTCGGGCCGCCGATTGGCACGCTGCTGGTGATGTACAGCCTGCAACTGCCGTTCTGGCTGGCAGCCTTCTGCGCCGCGCTGCCGCTGGTGTTTATTCAGGTGTATGTGCAAAAGAGCATTGCGGCAGACAGTGACAACGTCACCGTTCCGTGGCAACCCTCGGTGCTGCTTCGCGACCGGGCGCTGTTCTGGTATACGCTCTCTGGTCTGCTGGCCTCTTACGTCGGCGGCTCGTTCGCCAGCTGTATCTCCCAGTATGTGCTGGCGGCGGATTACACCAGTGAATTCGCAGAAAAAGTGGTGGCCGTGGTGCTGCCTGCCAACGCCGCGATGGTGGTCTCTCTGCAATATTTTATCGGCCGCAGGCTGAAGGCCAGCAATATTCGTCCGCTGATGGCGCTCGGGACACTCTTCTTCCTGCTCGGGCTGGGCGGGTTTATGCTCTCGGGCACCAATTTGATCTATTGGGGAATTGCCTCGGCGGTGTTTACCATCGGCGAGATTATCTATGCACCGGGCGAATACCTGTTGATCGATAACATCGCGCCGCCGGGGATGAAAGCGAGCTATTTCTCGGCGCAGGCGCTAGGCTGGCTGGGCGCGGCGGCGAACCCGATGATTACCGGGCTTATTCTGACCCACCTGCCGCACTGGTCGCTGTTTGTGATTATGATGGTCGCGATTGTGGTGGCCTGGCTGATGATCCTGCGTGGGATGAGCATGAAGCCCTGGGCTGAGCGAGTGGAAACGGCGTAGCGTGTTGCCGGGCAGCGTTGCGCGTGCCCGGCGTTTAACAGCGTGACTTGCAGGAACCTTAGTGGTGCAACATCTCCTCCACCACCTGCTTTTTAAACATCTCATTCGGATAATAGGTCGGCCAGTTATCCATCTCTTTCAGCAGCGCCTCATGGGAGGTATCGCCCATAAAGAGATGGAAATGCGCCGAGGCACGCGGGCCGATAGTGTGGTCGCTGAACTGCACAAATTTTGGTGCTTTAGAGCTGGCGTCTTTACACTCAAACAGGTAACGCACGCCCTTCTTGCCTGATGCGTAGGTCAGGATTTTGAACCCGCTATAGTCATAATGACAACTCGCCACCGTTTTGCCGATGTGGAACTCCATCACGTTATTTTCAATGCCGATGGTGTCTACGTCCGTGGCGTATCCTTTGCGGTAGTATGCTTTCACCTCGTCAAAGGTTTTACTTCCCTCTTTTTCCGCTTTCTTTTTGAAAACCGGATCCAGTGAACCATCCAGCAGGAAAGGATAAACGGACTGCCAGGTACCGTCCCAGTCGGAGAGCTTGCGGTCTTTAACGTCTTTATCCTCGAATACCCCGTTCGCCGCTTGTTGTTCCGCTTCGGTCATCTGGTGACCGTGCGAGTGGGCAAACAGATGGCCGCTGACCAGCAGCGCCCCCAGAGTCATTGCAAATTTTCCAATATGTGCTGCCAAAACGCGATCCTCACTCCATGTTATGAGAGCGCGAATGTTATAATATAACATTTCAAAAAACAATAACCCTCAGATCGCCACTAAGCCGCGAACGCCCTCCTGCTCCATGTTCTCCCCGCGCCCGCGCTGAATGATGCTTCCGCGCGACATCAGCAGGTAGTTATCCGCCAGTTCCGCGGCAAAATCATAGAACTGCTCCACCAGTAAAATCGCCATATCGCCCCGGCTGGCGAGCTGGCGGATCACCACGCCAATCTCTTTAATCACTGACGGCTGAATGCCTTCTGTTGGCTCATCGAGGATCAGCAGCTGCGGACGGCTTGCCAGCGCGCGGCCAATTGCCAGCTGTTGCTGTTGCCCGCCAGAGAGATCGCCCCCGCGACGGTGCTTCATCTCTTTAAGCACCGGAAACAGCTGCCAGATATCCTCCGGGACGCTTTTCGCCTCTCGTGCGGAAAAACGCGACATCCCCAGCAGCAGGTTTTCCTCCACCGTCAGACGCGGAAAAATCTCACGCCCCTGCGGTACGTACGCCACGCCAGACTGAACGCGATGGTGCGGCCTGGCGTGAGTGATGGTTTTGCCCTGCCAGACAATCTCCCCGCTGCGCGCCGGAATCAGCCCCATCAGGCATTTGAGTAAGGTCGTTTTTCCCACGCCGTTGCGCCCGAGCAAGCAGGTGACCTCCCCGCCGGGCGCATCAAAACTCACGCCGCGTAAAATGTGGCTGCCGCCATAATATTGATTCAGTTCGTTTACCTGTAGCATGACGGCTCCTTTAGCGTCCCAGATAGACTTCAATCACCTGCTCGTTGGCCTGCACCTCACGCAGCGAGCCTTCCGCCAGCACTCGCCCCTGATGCAGAACGGTGACGTGATCGGCGATGGTTTCAACAAAGCCCATGTCGTGCTCGACCACCATCAGGGAGTGTTTCCCGGCAAGCGTGCGAAACAGCTCTGCCGAATATTCGGTTTCCGCATCGGTCATCCCGGCGGCAGGCTCATCGAGCAGCAGCAAATGCGGCTCCTGCACCAGCAGCATGCCGATTTCCAGAAACTGCTTTTGCCCGTGAGAGAGCATCCCGGCGCGCCGGTCGCGCTCTGCGCTCAGGCGCAGCAGCGTTAACATCTCGTGGATACGGTCGCTCTGCTCTGACGTCAAACGCACGCGCAGGCTGGCCCACACGGATTTGTCGCCTTTCATTGCCAGCTCCAGGTTTTCCCACACCGTCAGGGCTTCGAACACGGTCGGTTTCTGGAATTTGCGCCCGATCCCCTGACGTGCAATCGCCGCCGGATCGAGACCCGTTAAATCTATCGACTGATCGTAAATCGCCCGCCCGCTTTGTGGCCGCGTTTTGCCTGTAATCACGTCCATCAGCGTGGTTTTCCCCGCGCCGTTCGGCCCAATGACGCAACGCAATTCACCCACGCCAATGTTGAGCGACAGATCCGTCAGCGCCTGAAAACCGTCGAAATTGACGTTAATCGACTCCAGCTGGAGCACCGGGTCGGTCTGATCGCGAAAGCGGTCGCCGGGCAACTGCCGGGTAAAGAGTCCTTCGGCTGGCTGCATTATTTCTCTCCCTTACGAAAAAGCCCGTAGACGCCGCGCGGTAAAAAGAGCGTGACGGCGATAAAAATTCCGCCGAGAAACAGCTGCCAGTATTCCGGCATCGCCACGGTAAAATAGCTTTTCGCACCGTTGACCAGCGCCGCGCCAATCACCGGGCCGACCAGCGTTCCTCGCCCACCGAGAGCCACCCAAATCGCGGCTTCAATAGAGTTAGTTGGCGACATTTCGCCGGGATTGATAATCCCCACCTGCGGGACGTACAGCGCCCCGGCCAGCCCACACAGCACCGCCGAAAGCGTCCAGACCAGCAGTTTGAAACCACGCGGATCGTAGCCGCAAAACGTCAGGCGGTTTTCCGCATCGCGCACCGCCGTCAGGATGCGACCAAATTTGCTTTTCGCCAGCGCAAAACCGATGGCAAGCGAGGCCACCAGCAGGACAACGGTCGCCAGGAACAGGGCGATACGCGTGGTGGTTGCCGTCACCGAAAAGCCCAGCAGCGTGGTAAACCCGGTAAAGCCGTTGTTGCCACCAAAGCCGGTTTCATTGCGAAAGAACAGGAGCATGCCCGCGTAGGTCAGCGCCTGGGTCATGATCGAAAAATAGACCCCTTTGATTTTTGAGCGAAAGGCAAACCAGCCGAAGATCAGCGCCAGCAGGCCAGGGATCATCACCACCAGCAGCATCGCCCAGGCAAAATGCTGTGTGCCCCACCAGAACCACGGCAGTTCGCTCCAGGAGAGAAACGACATAAACGCCGGGAGGCTTTCGCCCGATGCCTGACGCATCAGGTACATCCCCATCGCATACCCGCCGAGAGCAAAGAAAATACCGTGCCCCAGAGACAGCATTCCGGCATAACCCCAGACCAGGTCGAGGGCGACGGCAACGATCGCATAGCAGAGGATCTTCCCGACAAGCGTCAGCATCCAGGTCGAAACCGCCAGCGGATGGCTGGCCGGCAGCAGCGCCAGAAACGGCAGGACCAGCAAAATGGCAAGTATCAGGCTGCCAAAAAGCGGGATAAAGCGTGGCGCTTTTCGCGCCAGGGTTAACGTCAGCGGCTGGCTCATCAGTCTGTCACCCTCCCTTTAAGTGCAAACAACCCCTGAGGACGTTTCTGAATAAACAGAATGATCGCCACCAGAATCAGGATTTTGCCGAGCACGGCACCCATTTGCGGTTCAAGAATTTTGTTGAAGATCCCGAGGCCAAATGCTGCGGCCACGCTGCCTGCCAGTTGGCCGACACCGCCCAGCACCACCACGAGGAACGAATCGATGATGTAACCCTGCCCGAGTTCCGGCCCGACGTTACCGAGCTGCGACAGCGCCACGCCTCCTAATCCCGCGATCCCCGATCCCAGACCAAACGCCAGCATATCGACGCGCCCGGTCGGCACGCCGCAGCAGGCGGCCATACTGCGGTTTTGCGTCACCGCCCGTACGTTTAGCCCCAGGCGGGTTTTGTTGAGGATAAGCCAGGTGAAGAACAGGACCAGCAGTACAAATCCCAGCACCACCAGACGGTTCCACGGCAGGATCAGATTGGCAAACACCTGCACGCCCCCCGACAGCCACGTCGGGTTAGCCACTTCCAGGTTCTGCGCGCCGAAGGTCATGCGCACAATCTGGATAATCATCAGGCTGATGCCCCAGGTCGCGAGCAGCGTTTCCAGCGGTCGACCGTAGAGATGGCGAATAATCGTGCGCTCCAGCGCCATACCGATCCCGGCAGTCACCAGGAAGGCCACCGGCAGCGCCACCACCGGATAAAATGCCAGCCACTGGGGCATAAACTGCGCCATCATTTGCTGAACCATCCACGTGCAGTAGGCGCCCAGCATCAGCATTTCGCCGTGCGCCATATTGATCACCCCCAGCAAGCCGTAGGTGATCGCAAGTCCCAGCGCCGCCAGCAGCAGTACGGACCCCAGCGACAGCCCCATAAAGGCCTGCCCCAGCAGATCGCTTATCAGCAGACGATGCTGGATTTTGCTCAGGCTGTTTTCCGCCGCCTCGCGCACGCGGGCGTCGGGTTCCGTTTGGGGCTGGGTATAAGGCAACAGACGGGTCTGGGTTTCCGGATCGGCTGAGTGCCCCAGCAGCTCAACCGCCTGCAAACGCACCTCCGCCTGCGGGCTGACCAGCTGGAGATTTGCCAGCGCCACTTCCAGCGCCTGATGCACGCCGTCATCCTTCTCGACGAGCAGACGTTGCTGCAACATATTCAGCATGTCCGGCGTGGCATCGCGCTGCAACTGAAGCGCGGCACGCGCTCTTTGCGTGACGTTGTCACTGGCGAGCAGGTGCGTGGACAGTGCCGTCGACGCCAACACCCGCAGGCGGTTGGTCAGACGGACCGCTTTCGGCTCACCCGCCACCGTCGACGCATCACCCAGCGCGACCATCTCGCCGTTGACGCGAGCAAAAGCGTGCTTCTGCCCGTCAGCAAACAGGTTCTCTTTCTGTAGGGCCTGCAACAGCGGCAGGCGTTTGACATCCGGCGCGACGGCCCAGTGTTCCAGCAGTGCGGTTTGCTGGCTGCGGCTTGCGGCGACAAAGTTGTCCGCATCCGACGCCTGCGCCATCCCTGGCAGCAGACCGGCAAGCCAGACTATTGCGACGAACATTCGCATTACGCTCATGGCTTTTCTCCGTGCGATTAGGCTTAGTTACTGGCGGTTTTCATCGGCTGGTCGGGCTTTTTATCATTGCCCTGAATGAACGGACTCCACGGCTGAGCGCGGACGGTTTTATCGGTCTGCCAGACGACGTTGAACTGGCCATCGCCTTCGATTTCACCAATCATCACCGGCTTATGCAGATGGTGGTTGGTTTCATCCATGGTCAGCATAAAGCCTGACGGCGCTTTGAAGGATTGTCCGGCCATGGCGGCACGCACTTTGTCCACGTCGGTGGTTCCGGCTTTCTCCACCGCCTGCGCCCACATATGAATGCCCACGTAGGTGGCTTCCATCGGATCGTTAGTCACTACCGTATCGGCGTTCGGCAGTTTGTGCGCTTTGGCGTAGGCTTTATACGCGGCGACGAACGTCTGGTTGGTCGGGTTATCGACAGACTCGAAGTAGTTCCAGGCGGCGAGGTTACCAACCAGCGGTTTAGCGTCGATGCCGCGCAGTTCCTCTTCACCCACGGAGAACGCCACCACCGGCACATCCGTCGCTTTCACGCCCTGGTTTGCCAGCTCTTTATAGAATGGAACGTTGGAGTCGCCGTTGATGGTGGAGACCACCGCCGTTTTGCCGCCAGCGGAGAATTTCTTGATATTGGCAACGATAGTCTGGTAATCGCTGTGACCAAACGGGGTGTAGACCTCTTCAATATCTTTATCCTGGACCCCTTTGGAATGCAGGAAAGCCCGCAGGATTTTGTTGGTGGTGCGTGGGTAAACGTAGTCGGTCCCCAGCAGGAAGAAGCGTTTGGCACTCCCGCCATCCTCACCCATCAGATACTCGACCGCCGGAATGGCCTGCTGGTTGGGTGCCGCACCGGTATAAAACACGTTTGGCGACATCTCTTCACCCTCATACTGCACCGGATAGAACAGCAGCCCGTTCAGCTCCTCGAAGACCGGTAATACCGATTTGCGCGACACGGAAGTCCAGCAGCCAAAGACCGCTGCGACTTTATCCTGGCTTAACAGCTGACGCGCTTTTTCCGCAAACAGCGGCCAGTTCGAGGCCGGATCTACCACCACCGGTTCGAGCTTTTTACCCAGCACGCCGCCTTTGGCGTTGATTTCATCAATGGTCATCAGCGCCACGTCTTTCAGCGGCGTCTCTGAGATCGCCATCGTGCCGGAGAGCGAGTGCATGATCCCGATTTTAATCGTATCGGCAGCCTGCACGCCGAAACTCATCCCCATTGCGACCACGGAAGCAGACAGTGCGAAAGCTTTGATTAAGGTACGACGGTGCATATTTTCACTCCTGAAAAACAAGCTGTGCGAAAACGTCCGGTACAACCAGGACGCAGAATCAAACGTGTCATTTTCAGGAGAGCAAAAAGGATGCCAGGATGGAAAATCGCGGAATTTCAGGGGAGTAAAGGCAGTAAACGGCGGGAAACGACTCAGAATGGCACAGCGCTGCATTAATAAAGTGCAATGCTGTGCCCGAAGAATTACCAGACTTCGTCAGCGATCTGCGTCACCAGACGCACTTTGTCCCACTGCTGAGTTTCCGTCAGGGTGTTGCCCTCTTCGGTCGAGGCAAAACCGCACTGCGGGCTGAGGCAAATCTGCTCTTTTGCCACGTATTGCGCCGCCTCTTCCAGGCGCGCTTTTACCCCTTCCGGGTTTTCCAGTTCGCCATTTTTGGTGGTGATCAGGCCCAGCACCACCTGCTGCTTGCCGGGACGAACAAAGCGTAACGGCGCGAAATCACCGCTGCGGTCGTTGTCATATTCGAGGAAGAACGCGTCCACGTTGACGGAACCAAACAGCACTTCGGCCACCGGCTCATAACCACCTTCGGAGATCCAGGTCGAGCGGAAATTGCCGCGACAGACATGCAGACCGATGGTCAGATCGTCTGGTTTGCCTTCCAGCGCTTTGTTCAGCACGCGGGCATAGGTACGGGCCAGCTGATCCGCATCGTCCCCGCGCGCTTTGATCTGGCGGCGCTGATCGTCAGAACAGAGATAGGCCCAGACCGTGTCGTCCAGCTGCAGATACCGGCAGCCCGCTTCGTAAAACGCATGGATCGCATCACGCCAGGTGGTCGCCAGATCGTCGAAATAGGCGTCCAGTTCCGGGTAAACCGTCGCGTCGATATCTTTACGCCCGCCACGGAAATGCAGCACGCTCGGGCTTGGAATGGTCATTTTCGGCTGGGCGTTGCCGCTGATGCTTTTCAGATAGCGGAAATCTTCCAGCATCGGATGGTCGCCAAAGCCCAGTTTGCCGGTAACGCGCACGCCGTGGGCCTTGGTCTGCACGCCGTTAAACTGGATACCCTGGTTTGAATCGTAGCGTTCCACGCCCTGTAAACCGTCGAAGAAATCAAAGTGCCACCAGGCGCGACGAAACTCACCGTCCGTCACCACGTGCAGGCCGCAGGCGCACTGCTGCTCTACCACCTTACGGATGGCGTCGTTTTCAACGGCACGCAGCTGACCGGCGTCAATCTCACCGCTGGCGAATTTCGCTCGCGCCTCTTTAATCGCATCGGGACGTAAAAAACTGCCTACCACATCTGCACGGTACGGGGCGTGTTGTCGTTGCATGATTCTCTCCTTTGCTGCCAGCATTTGATTGCCAACAGTGATAATTCAGTAATTGAACTTTTAGACTTCTGGATGGCTATATGTCCAAAAAGATGTCATAACCCCTGCGTTGCAGCAAACGAGAAAATTTCATGGCAGATGAATTTTTTTCATCTTCGGGTCAGTCATCCGTGGCAAAGGCGAAGTTTTCATCTTCCCAACCTGTAATGCCGCCGATCATGATTTTGACCGGCAAGCCGAGACGGGAAAGCTTCAGCGCCGCCCGGTCTGCGCCGTTGCAGTGCGGTCCGGCGCAGTACACCACAAACAGGGTATCCTGCGGCCACTGCGCCATGGTTTCGGCGTTCATCGCCGACCAGGGCAAATGGATCGCCCCCGGCAAATGGCGGCGGGCAAATTGCTCCGGGCGGCCCACGACGTGCAGCAATACAAAGTCCTGCTGATGGTTGGCTATGGCGTGGTGCACGTCGGCGCAGTCCGTTTCCACGCTCAGACGGCGCAGAAAATGGGCGACAGACTCTTGTGGGTCGGCAGCGGGAAACTCAGTGACATAACTCATGGTACTTCCTCCTGTATGGCGTTTGTGTTAACAGTACGTTATCCAAAAATTGAGTCAGTGAATGCCTGCGGTTATGCCAGAAAACAGCAAAATGATGACAAACTTACGACAGGTCCCGCGCCCGCGGGTGGTTGCCCTGGCGTACGACGGTCTGTGTACTTTCGAGTTTGGCGTGGCGGTCGAGATTTTCGGCCTGCCGCGCCCTGAAATGGGCGATGACTGGTATCGGTTTAGCGTGGCTTCCGTGGAGCAAGGCGAGCTGCGGGCGACGGGCGGGATCAGAATGGTGGCAGACGGTGATTTAACACTTCTGGAACAGGCCGACCTGATTATCGTCCCCGGCTGGCGCGGTGTAGAGGAAACCGTTCCGCCCGCACTGTGCGAGGCGCTTCGCCGTGCCCACGCGCGCGGCTGCAATTTGCTCTCAATCTGTTCCGGCGTATTCGTGCTGGCCGCAGCGGGCGTGCTTGACGGGCGAAAAGCCACCACGCACTGGCGCTATACAGAGACACTGAAAACGCGCTTTCCGGCGATCGAGGTGATTGAAGATGTGCTTTATCAGGATGAAGGGACAATTCTCACCTCGGCGGGCAGCGCCGCCGGAATCGATCTGTGCCTGCACGTCGTCCGGCGTGATTATGGCATGGACGCCGCGAACCGCGTGGCGCACCGTCTGGTGATTCAGCCGCACCGCGATGGCGCACAAACGCAGCAGGTGAGCCGTCCGGTCGCGGTATTGCGGGAGAGCCAGCGATTCGGGCAGCTGTTTGATTTTCTGCATCAGCAGCTGACGGTGAACCACTGCGTGAGTTCCCTGGCGCGTCGTGTGGGAATGAGTGAGCGAACCTTTCTGCGCCGTTTTGCGAATGCCACAGGAACCACGCCCGCGCGCTGGCTACTGAACGAACGGCTGCTGCGGGCAAAGGAGTTTCTGGAAAATAGCCGCTTAAGTATCGACAGCATCGCAGAGCAAACCGGGTTCGGCCATTCCGCCACCCTGCGCCACCATTTTCGCCAGCAGTATGATCTTTCGCCTGCGCAATACAGAAAACAATATTTATCCCGCCAGTGTCATGCAGATATTCGCTGAATTTAACGCAAAAAAAACCGCCATAATCTGGCGGTAAATGCTTGCATGGATAGATTTGTATTTTGGTATCTACGTCCGGTATTCCATAACCGGTAGCGGATCGCACAGTAAATTACCATTCGCGACATAAACGAATATTAAACAAACGTCATCCGGCATTATCACGACTGGACATTATTCGCTGCTGTACTAATTTGCAGATATTTCATCAGCCCCTGACTGGCGCTTTGAATGGCGTTATCGTTAACCGCTTCAAGGTAAAATGCGCGTGATACGCCATAGGGCGCCTCTTCAGCAGGATAGACGTCATATTCGAAGTTTTTGCTTTTCGCTATGTTGTGGCATTCCAGATGCCACTGCTGGCCCTTCACCTGCGTGCTGTTGCAGGATACGCGGCCATAATCGCTGGTGAGATATGAACTGACTCGGGTTTCAGCAGCTTGCAGATAATCGGGTTTATCGTGGAAGTGCGCGTAACCCATATAGGCAGCGCCAACAATTGCGACAGCAATACCGAAGGCGGAAAGAGAGAATGCTTTTGTCATTTGATCGACCTGGTCCATAGTCAAAACATTATTATATCGGATTCTTCTCAATCTTCTAGCGCCTATTATTCAGAGGGCATCACCTCGCTAAAATACCCTTAAAAGGCCAGGTCTTTTATTAGACTTGACACAAATCAGTTGTAAAAACTGACAAACTCTTTTCGTTAGTTTGAATATCCGAATAATAACCCGACGCAACTATTGGCATAGTAGCCGCAAATATTACGCGGTGGTGATGAAATGGTTAAAACGTGTTTATCAATCGTACTGCTGACCTGCGCGTTGTTTTCGGGTCAGTTAATGGCGGGGCATAAAGGGCATGAATATCTGTTGGTACAGAATGCCGACCATCAGTTGCGTCATAGCGCGGACAGCGACGAACTGCGGTATGTGGCGGAGGAGTCCGCGGAGGGTTTGCGCGAACACCATCACTGGCAAAAATCGCGCAAACCGGAGACCCATTTTCGCTGATTAAATCCCTTTACGCTTCGGCAGGGTTTTCATCAGATCTTCCGGGCTGACAGATGCCACCACGCTACCCGGCTGTGGCATCTTAAAGATGTGATTTTTCATCTTACCAATGACGTGCATTTCGCACGGACGGCAGTCAAATTTCAGCGTTAACACTTCGTCTCCGTTCACCAGCTGCATCGGCGTTGCTTTCCAGCTTTTGATGCTGCCTTTCGCCTGTTTCGGACACAGGTTAAAGGCGAAGCGCAGGCAGTGTTTGGTGATCATCACCGGCACATCGCCCTTCTCTTCATGCGCTTCATAGGCCGCGTCGATCAGCTGCACGCCATAGCGATGGTAGAACGCCCGCGCTTTATGGTTGTAGACGTTAGCAAGGAACGACAGGTGGGTGTCCGGATAGACCGGCGCAGGCACAGAGACCGCTTTACGGCTGCCGCGCGGATAGTTTGCCAGACGCGCGTCATCCAGCATCTCTGCCGTTTCGCGACGGAACGCGTTCAACAGGCTGTTCGGGACAAACAGCGCGGAGGGCAGGTTCACCTGAATATCGCGCGCGTAGTAGATTGTCTGCCCGAGTTTCGCCACACCTTCTTTCAGGCTGTTCAGCGCTTTTTCGGCGTTATTCGCCTCTTCAAACTGACCGTCCAGTGTATGGGTGACGCTCACGCCATCTTCGCTGGTCATGGTCAGGATCAGCTGCTCTTCCCAGCCGCCCAGTTCGATATCCACGGCGATGCGACGTTCGCTGGAGGTTTTCAGCAGCGCCTGTTGCCAGTTGTGGTCCAGGTTGCGATTGAGCGCCGCATTCGGACGCGCTTTATAGAGATCGGCAGGCATTTCATTTGGCCACACGCGATACTGATTTTCGCCGGTTTTCTCTACCGTATTAGCGCGGAAACCGACAATTTCACGTTTTATCATCACATTCAGACCGTCGCCGTTGGCGAGCGTCTCGGTCACTTTCACGTCGAGATGATCTTTCGCGACTTTTAGCACTTCTCCCACCGGCAGACCGATAAACTTCGGTGAATCGAACGCGCCGATATCGCCTTTTCGCGCATTCACAAAGTAGTCGGTGCTGCCACGGTGGAAGGTTTTATCCGTCGACGGAATAAAGAAATGCTCGGTACGCCCGGCAGACGCGCGCGCCAGATCGCCGCGATCGTCAATGATGGCATCCAGCATCTGGCGGTAGTGCGCGGTGATATTTTTCACGTAGCTCATGTCTTTGTAGCGCCCTTCAATTTTGAAGGAGCGCACACCTGCGTCGATCAGCGCCGCCAGGTTGGCGGTCTGGTCGTTGTCTTTCATCGACAGGAGGTGTTTTTCGAACGCCACCACGCGCCCCTGATCGTCTTTCAGGGTGTACGGCAGACGGCACGCCTGAGAGCAGTCGCCGCGGTTCGCGCTGCGCCCGGTCTGCGCATGGGAAATGTTGCACTGGCCAGAATAGGCAACGCACAGCGCGCCGTGAATGAAGAATTCGATGGTGGCGTCGGTGGCCTGGTGGATATCGCGGATCTGGTTCAGATTCAGCTCGCGTGCCAGCACGATCTGGGTAAAACCGACGTCAGAGAGAAACTTCGCTTTTTCAACCGTGCGGATATCGCATTGGGTGCTGGCATGCAATTCAATCGGCGGTATGTCCAGCTCAAGCACGCCCATGTCCTGCACGATCAGGGCATCAACGCCGGTCTGGTACAGTTCGGTAATCAGACGCTGGGCAGGCTCAAGTTCATCATCATGAAGAATGGTGTTCAGGGTCACGAACACTTTGGCACCGAAACGGTGGGCAAACGGCACCAGCTCGGCGATATCGCGCAGGCTGTTGCTGGCATTATGGCGAGCGCCAAAGCCCGGGCCGCCGATATAGACCGCGTCCGCACCGTGCAGGATCGCCTCACGCGCAATGGAGGCGTCACGGGCCGGGCTTAAGAGTTCAAGATGATGGGATTGCAGGCGCATACTTCGTCGTTATCCGTTATGGTCAAAATGGCGGCTATTGTAGTCAGAAGTCTACGACAGCGAAACCGTTTTGCGTACCTTTAGCGGGGATAATGTATCAACGAATGAAAGTGCACGGTCTGCCCGCTGCTGTTGCGGTAGGCATGGGGTTTATCGCCCGCAAAACGCACGCCGGAATCGGGTAAAATCGTGCGCCAGACGCCGTCGAGACACATCTCCAGTTCGCCACTGATCACCACCACATGTTCAATCACACCCGCTTCGTGCGGCGTCGATTCACTGAGTGCGCCCGGCGCCAGGGTAATCGAAAAGTGGTCAAACTTTAGTGTCTCGTCCCACGGGAAAAGCGGCTTGACGACCATCGCCTGCTGCTGCGGGTCAAAGACGGGCTGCGGGTGTGTTTCCGGTGTAATAAAGGCGGAGAAAGGGACGTTCAGGCCGGTGGCGATTTTCCACAGGGTCGAAACCGTCGGGCTGGACTCGTTACGCTCGATTTGCCCGAGCATCGCTTTCGACACGCCAGTCTCGTCCGCCAGCTTCGACAGACTCCAGCCACGCGCCTGACGCTCGTTTTTCAGCGTTGACGCCAGATGTTGAGTGATATTCATAGATCCTCCCGTTGCCGGGAGTGTACCACTTGTACGCTATAGCGCACAGTGCTACATTCCCACGGACGCTATAACGCACAACGGAGTCTTTATGCGCCCTTCCTCCTCACTTTTTCCGGCGGTGCTGGCCGGTTTCGTCGCCGTGCTGGTGGGCTACGCCAGCTCTGCCGCCATCATCTGGCAGGCTGCGGCCGCAGCGGGCGCCACGCCCCAACAGATTGCAGGCTGGATGACCGCGCTCGGCATCGGGATGGGGGTAAGCACGCTCGCCCTCTCCCTGTGGTACAAATCGCCGGTGCTTACCGCCTGGTCCACGCCTGGCGCGGCGCTGCTGGCGACCAGCCTGCAGGGCGTCACCCTTGCCGAAACCATCGGCATTTTTATCTTCGCTAACGCGCTAATTCTGCTTTGCGGCGTGACGGGTCTGTTCGCCCGGCTGATGAAAATTATCCCACATACTCTCGCGGCGGCGATGCTCGCCGGTGTGCTGCTGCGCTTTGGCCTGCAGGCGTTCAGTCATCTTGAGGGCCATTTTCTGCTGTGTGGAAGCATGCTGCTGGCATGGCTTGTCGCAAAAGCCTTCGCGCCGCGCTATGCCATTGTCGCTACACTGCTGGTCGGAAGTGTGGCAGCCTGGGTGGGAGGTGACGTTGTCACGGATAATCTTGCTTTTCGCGTGGTGCTTCCGGAATTTATCGCGCCGAAGTTTACCTTCACCACGCTCGTCAGCATCGGCCTGCCTTTCTTTCTCGTGACCATGGCGTCGCAAAACGCGCCGGGTTTCGCCACCATGAAAGCCTCCGGATATCCGGTCGCGGTTTCGCCGCTGATCATTTTCACCGGCGCACTGGCCCTGCTGTTCTCACCGTTTGGCGTCTTTTCCATCTGCATCGCGGCGATAACCGCCGCCATTTGTCAAAGCCCGGATGCGCACCCGGACGCCAACAAGCGCTGGCTGGCCGCGGCGGCGGCAGGCGTGTTTTATCTGCTGGCAGGCATTTTCGGCGGATCGATTACCGCGCTGATGGCGGCGCTGCCGCTCAGTTGGATCCAGACGCTGGCCGGGCTGGCGTTGCTGGGCACCATCAGTGGCAGTCTGTATCAGGCGTTACAACATGAGGCGGAGCGCGATGCGGCCATCGTCACTTTTCTGGTGACCGCCAGCGGTGTAACACTGCTCGGGATTGGGTCGGCGTTCTGGGGGCTTATCGCGGGTGGGATCTGTTTTGTCGTGTTATCGCGCTTTCGCCGCGCGTAGCTGCGAGGGGGTTAATCCGAGGGTCGCTTTAAAGCGATTGCTGAAATGGCTGGCCGAGCTAAACCCGCAGGCCAGCGCGATGTCGGTCAAAGGTTGCTGAGTGAACTGCACCAGATTCTTCGCCTTTTCCATACGCTGCTGCATGACGTACTGATGCGGCGCCATATTCATCGACTGGCGGAACATGCGGGCAAAGTGGTATTCGCTCAACGCCGCTACCGCAGCCAGCTCAGCCAGCGTTAACGCCTGGGAGAGATGGTTATTTACATACTCCAGTACGTTGCGCAGCACGAACGGCGAAAGGCCGCCCGTGACGACGGGCAGCTTCCACTGCACGCTGGAATAGTTCTGGATCAGGTGGGTCAGCAGCAAGGTGCTGGCAGTGCTGAGCGTCAGCTGATTGGCCTGCTGCTGCCAGTCGCAGCCGAGCAAAAACTGGCGATAAAGCATCGCGATTTTAGGATCGCTGGCGAAGGTTTTTTCATCCAGCGCGATCGCCGCCGGGCTTTTATCCCAGATCTTCTCACCCAGTTCGCGCAGGTGCTCGTCAGTGCAGTAGAGGTGCACAAAGGATAAATCGTCGCGAATGTCCCAGCTAGACTCGCTCTCTTTTGGCATCAGGCAAAAACGGTCCGGCCCGCCGCCGTTTTTCCAGCCGCTGGCCGTTTTGTGGTAACTCTCGTAGCCGTCCGCCACATACAGGCTCAGGGTGTGGTGGTTACTTTTTACCGTCACCGTATCGTGCTTGTTGTACCACGCCGCCAGCTGGATGCCCGAATTGAGGGCGACCGTCTCCCGCAGCACGGCGTTCTGTTGGCGAAGGGTTTCAAAGGTGTCGTAAGCGTGAGACATAACCGTAACTGACAAGTAAACAGATCGACAGTCTAAGAAGTGTTGCCCCGCGATACCAGTCATGAGGAAACAAAAAAGCGCAAGAATTTGCAAGTGAGCCGCAAGTGGCTGAAAGCGCGGCGGTTCAGTTCCGGTCACACTTCACTTTTACCCTTTGATAAGAGAGAACGATGAACGCACTTCTGTATGGGCTGGTGGTGGTGATCTGGGGGACGACCTGGATTGCGATTTTTCTGCAACAAGGACCGGTTGCCGCGCCGGTGTCCATTTTCTGGCGCTTTGCCGTGGCGAGCGCCGCGATGATGCTGGTCCTGCTGGCGCTGGGGCGTCTGCGTAAACTGGCGTTGCGCGATCATCTGTTCTGTATGGTTCAGGGCTGCTGCGTGTTTTGCTTCAACTTCTGGTGTTTTTACACAGCGGCGAAGTTTATCAATACCGGGCTGGAGTCGGTCATTTTCTCGATGGCGGTGCTGTATAACGCCATTAACAGCTTTATTTTCTTCGGCCAGCGACCACCGGCGCGCTTCTGGGCCGCCGCGATCCTCGGGCTGCTCGGCATCATCACCCTCTTCTGGGACGATCTGCTGGCCAGCGGCTGGAGCCACGAACTGCTGCTGGGTATCGGCCTGTCAGCGCTTGGAACCTACGGTTTCTCGCTGGGCAATATGATCAGCCTTCGCCATCAGCGTAACGGTCTGGAAACCATGACCACCAACGCCTGGGCGATGACCTACGGTACGCTGGTGATGGGTGCGATTGCGCTGGTGCGCGGCGACAGCTTTGTCCCCGAGTGGACCATGAGCTACATCGGTGCGCTGCTGTATCTGGCGATCTTCGGTTCTGTGATTGCCTTTGGCGCGTACTTCACCCTCGTCGGTCGCATCGGTGCAGGCAAAGCGGCCTACAGCACCCTGCTGTTCCCGCTGGTCGCGCTGTCGATTTCTACGGTGTATGAGGGCTACGTCTGGCACATGAACGCGGTGGCGGGATTACTGCTGATACTGACGGGGAACCTGGTGATGTTCACCCGACCGGAAACCTGGTTCAGGCGTCTGCGGATGGCATAAAAAAACCGGCGGTGTGAGGCCGCCGGTTTCAGATTATTTTTTGGTATTGTTCACATCAAACATGGTGGCATCCGTCGCCATGTCATCCACGACCTGTTTCAGCGTCGCCACGGTCATCGGTGAATTTTCGTTACTTAGCTCTTTCCCTTCGCCTTTACGAACCACTTTGATCACCGGTTTACCCGTTGACGCATCGATCAACTCACCTTCAAAGAAGAGATGGGTGTCCATCGTGCGGTGTCCTGTCGCCATTTGCGTACCTGCTACTACCAGCGCAACCGGCACCACTTCATAGAACTGCAGCCCTTCGCTCTTCGAACTCACACCCGTAATCGCGCCGCGGAAGATCAGACTACGTGGCCCTGGTGTTGTCACCAGCGGTTTCGTCTGGCCAATGGCCGCTTTCATTTTGGTATTGGTGTAGGCCAGCAGATCGTCCAGTAACTTTTGCCCTACCTGCGTGGTGGGTTTTGGCACCGGATAATAGGTGATTGGATTCCAGACAATATTATCGTAATTAGACGGTTTGTAGGATGGATCTACCCAGCGCAGCGTCGGTTTGCCCGTTGCTGACGTTGTCTGCTGCAAGCCTGAATAATCTTTCAAAAAGCCCGAATATTGATCGGGTTGCGCCACTTTGGACGCGCAGCCCGCTAAAACCAGCAGGCTAGAGAGCGCTGCAACTTTAAAAAAAGTCTGAGTACGCATGGTTGTGAATCCCTGTTATGTGCAGATATGCATATGAAGTTATAGCAAAAGAATCAGGGGTTTGTTGTGACAAAAAGGGTGCTGGCGGCACAATTCAAAAAACAAACTGCCCGGAATAGTCACGGGCAGTGATTTATGGTTATTTAATATCCACTTGCCAGAAGAGGTGTTTACCAAACGGATCGATTTCGTAACCCGTCACCTCTTTTCTCACCGGTTCGAAAATGGTGGAGTGCGCAATCATCACCGCAGGCATTTGATCGTGCATCATCTGCTGCGCCTCTTTGTACAGCGCCACGCGTTTCTCGTGATCGGTTATCGATTTCGCCTCGTTGATGATCTTATCAAACGGCTGATAGCACCATTTCGCCGAATTCGAGCCGCCGTTAGCGGACGTACAGGTAAACAGCGGGCCGAAGAAGTTATCCGGATCGCCCGTCGCCGTGGTCCAGCCCATCAGCGCCGCCTGGTGTTCGCCGCCCTTCACACGCTTAAGGTATTCGCCCCACTCATAGGTGACGATTTTGGCCTGCACGCCGATTTTCGCCCAGTCAGCCTGAATCATCTCGGCCATCCGTCTGGCGTTCGGGTTATACGGGCGCTGCACCGGCATCGCCCACAGTTCAATACTCACGCCGTTGGCAAATCCCGCCTCTTTCAGCAGCGCTTTGGCCTTATCGGGGCTGTAATCGTAATCCTTCAGCTCGCTGTCGGCGCTCCAGACGCCGGGCGGCAGCAGGTTTTTCGCTGCGGTTCCCGTGCCATGGAACACCGCGTCAATGATCGCCGGTTTGTTGATCGCCATCGCCAGCGCCTGACGCACATTCACGTTATCCAGCGGCGGCTTTTGGGTGTTAAACGCCAGGAATCCGGTGTTCAGCCCCGCTTTGCTCATCAGGTTAATATCGTTGTTGGCCTTCATGCGCGGCAGATCGGCAGGATTCGGGAATGGCATCACCTGGCATTCGTTTTTCTCGATTTTAGCAAAACGCACGGAGGCGTCCGGTGTGATGCTGAACACCAGTCGGTCGAGTTTTGATTTGCCCTGCCAGTAGTCCGGGAACGCGGTAAAGAGGATGCGCGAATCTTTCTGGTACTGCGTCAGTTTAAACGGCCCGGTGCCTATCGGGTCCATATCCACTTTTTCCGGCGTACCCGCTTTGAGCATCGCGTCGGCGTATTCTGCTGAGAGAATCGAGGCGAAATACCAGGCCAGATCGGCGACAAACGGCGCTTCCGGATGCGCCAGGGTAAAGCGCACGGTGTGGTCGTCCACCTTATCGATGGCGGTAATCAGGCTGCCGAACTCCAGACTTTCAAAGTTGGAATAGCTGCCGTTGGAGACGTTGTGGTACGGGTGGTTAACGTCTTTCTGCCGCATGAAGGAGAAAATCACATCATCGGCATTAAAATCGCGCGTCGGTTTATAGAATTTATTGCTCTGGAATTTAACGCCCTTGCGCAGATGGAAGGTGTAGACCTTGCCGTCCTCGCTGACATCCCAGCTTTCGGCCAGGCTTGGCACCAGCTCCGTCGTGCCGGGTTTAAAATCGACCAGTCGGTTATAGACCGGTACGGCACTGGCATCCACACTGGTGCCAGAGGTGTATAACTGGGGATTAAAATTCTCCGGCGATCCTTCGGAGCAATACACCAGTGTCTTTGCCGCCACGGCGGAACTTACCGTTAATGCAGCAATTGCCAGGGTTAAGGTTGTCAGTTTGCTATTCATCGCATTTTCCTGTCTTTTTAATTCGACGGCTAATTAATTCTTTTGCCATTGCATAAATACCATTAAAGTGACAATGCAAACACCTGATAATACAAATAAAGAGAGAATCACTATGACGAATTCGCTTTCCAGTCAATTAACCCAACGCTTTTATCGCTACCTGGCCATCACCAGCCAGAGCGATCCGAAAAGCGCAACCCTCCCTTCCACACCGGGCCAGCACGAGATGGCGCGGGTGCTGGCAGAAGAGCTGAAATCACTGGGGTTGAGCGACATCGTGATCGACGAATTTGCCACGGTGACCGCCGTCAAAAAAGGCAATGTCAGCGGCGCTCCGCGCATTGGTTTTATTACCCATATTGATACGGTAGACGTGGGATTATCACCGGATATTCATCCGCAAATATTAACTTTCGCAGGAGAAGACCTCTGTCTGAATAAAGAGAAACAGATCTGGTTACGGGTGAATGAGCATCCAGAAATACTGGCTTATCCTGGCGAAGAGATTATTTTCAGCGACGGAACCAGCGTATTAGGCGCAGATAATAAAGCCGCGGTGACGGTGGTAATGACGGTTCTGGAAAACCTGACGGCAGAAGATCAGCACGGCGATATCGTGGTGGCGTTTGTACCCGATGAAGAGATTGGCTTATGCGGGGCGAAAGCGCTTGATCTAAAACGTTTCGACGTTGATTTTGCCTGGACCATCGACTGCTGCGAAATTGGCGAGATTGTTTACGAGAACTTTAACGCGGCAGCGGCAGAAATCCGCTTTACCGGCGTAACCGCCCACCCCATGTCGGCGAAAGGCGTGCTGGTGAACCCGCTACTGATGGCGATGGACTACATCAGCCACTTCGACCGTCAGCAGACGCCGGAATGCACCGAGGGCCGCGAGGGGTATATCTGGTTTAACGGCATTCAGGCCGGGCAAAGCGAGGCGGTACTGAAAGCCAATATCCGTGATTTCGACACAGCGAGTTTTGCCGCGCGCAAGCAGCAGATCGCTGACGTTGCCGGTAAAATCGCCGCGCAACACCCTACTGCCCGCGTCGAGCATCACATTGAAGACACCTACAGCAATATCAGCAATGCGATTGGGGAAGATCGTCGTGCTATCGACCTGATGTTTGAGGCGATGACGTCGCTCGGCATCACGCCAAAACCGACGCCGATGCGCGGAGGCACCGATGGTGCGGCCCTGTCGGCGAAAGGACTGTTGACCCCGAACTTCTTCACTGGCGCGCATAACTTCCACTCGAAGTTTGAGTTTTTGCCGCTGTCGTCGTTCGAGGCCTCTTACAAAACGGCCCTGCAACTCTGCCTGCTGGCGGCGCGTTAGGCCGGTTTACGGGCAAGCAGTGTGGCGAAACGCAGTTTGATGCGGTTGCCATTGGCGTCGGTGCGGTGTAATTCACCGACGTCTTCATTATATTTCAGCAGTTCCCAGCCTTCGTAGTAGCGGCTCAGCTCGCCGCTTTTAAAGGCGAACGGGAAACCAACGGTGCACGGATAATCTTCCGTATCCATCGCCGCCACAATCAGGTTGTAACCGCCAGGCACGGTGCAGCGCTGCATGTTCGCAATCAGTCCTGGAATGGTTTTGGCTTCCAGGAACATCATCACCACGGTCGAGAGAATAAAATCGTACTCACCGTCAAAGCTCAGGCTGTTCAGATCCTGCACGGAAGCCTGCAGATTGACGATCCCTTCTTTCGCCTGGATGCGCGCGATGTTATCGATGCTCATCGGGTTTTTATCCCAGGCGGTTACGTCATAACCCTTCGCGGCCAGATACAGACTGTTGCGACCATTGCCGCAGCCCAGATCCAGGGTTTTGCCGGGTTTGACGATCCCGGCGCTGTAAACCACATCCGAGTGGGTGCGGGTCAGGCCATATTTTTCCGTAAAATAGTTTTCATCAAAGTGAGTCATCTCTTTTCCTCAGCGTGCATAAGCGTGGCTTTATCTGAACGAACTAATAGCTTTCCCTGCACCAGTAAAATGAAGGTGCGCACCAGTAAGAGCGCAATGATGCAGTTGGTAAAAATAAACAGCGGTACCGCAATGGCGTGGAAAAAGCCCGATGGACTGCTCTGCCCCAGATGCAGCCCGGTGGTGGCGAGCGCAGAAACGCCGAACGAGAAACTCCAGAAGGAGGCGTTGAACGGCTGGGAGAGATACCAGGGCATCAGGCGCAGCATAAACAGCAGCTGCAACAGCCCGTAGCCAAACAGCATTTTGGCGAAGGTATCTACCTCACCGCCGTTGACGCTAAACCAGGCGCTGCAGGCCACCAGCGCAGGCGCCAGCTGGATACCCAGAGAGGTGCGCAGCGCCGCCGGTAGCTCGCCGGAACTGCGCAGACGCTGCAATATCACTGGCTCAAGGCTCAGCCAGGAGAAAACGCCGGCCCCCAAAAATACCAGCCCGGCATCGTGGAAACCGAGCGCGCCGCAGGCCATCGCACTGATGAAATTATTGGCGACCGTCGGGAGATACAGGCCCGGCGTGGTGGCCTCTTCGGGGTGTTTTCCCCGCCATAAACCGGCGCTTTGCCAGGCGGCATAGCTCAGCTGCACCACAACGCCGATACCAAACAGCACCAGCGAAACGGGTCGACACCAGGGGACAAACCCTATCGCCACCAGCAGTGTGGTGGCCGGAAACAGACTGACAAAACTGCTCATCAGTGGATGGCGCATCTCCGCAAGAACACTGTGCGGGAAGCGTACGGCGCGGGTAAGCATTGCCAGGGTCAGCAAACACCAGATGAGGATCGCCAGAAGCACCAGAATCTCACCCGGCCAACGGGAAACCGGCCAGATCATGCTGGCATAGCGCCACGCGAAACCCATGCCAATAGTCCCTAATACCATGCCAAAGTAACCGAACGGTAAGTTAAGAACCTGTTGGGATTTGTGTCTATTATGCATTCATTTTAAAGTATAAATTACATTTGAAATGCTAGTTTAAGGGGTTTCAGACGCGGTTGCCAGCACTTCAGAAGGCGTAAAGTTTGCTACGGTTAGTAAAGACCCTTAGCCGAGATCATGAGATGCAAAAATACCGACTCAGCGACGAAACCCGCCTCCACCACTGGCAGAACGGCGAAACAAAAGCAGCCGTAAAGCTCCGGCAAATCATCGCCACACGAGATTTCAGCGATGTGACCGCCGGGACAAAAGGCGGCTGGCTGGAGGATGAAAGCGCCCTGTCCCATGACGGCAACTGCTGGGTTTATGATGAAAACAGCGTAGTTTTCGCACAGGCGCAAATTCGCGATAACGCGCGTATCACCCAGCCTTGTGTGATCAGCCACGGCGCGAAAATCGCAGATAACAGCTGGGTCGACGGTTCACTCATCAGCCATGGCGCAAAGTTAAGTGACAACGTCACCGTTCAGTCTTCCGAAGTGCGCGGTATCTGCCATCTTTACGGCAATGCACGCATTCTGCATCAAAGCACTGTTATTGCAGCCCTTGGCCTGACGCCGGATCGTGAACAGGTTCTGAAAATTTACGATAACGCCACCGTCAGCCAGTCCAGGATTGTCCATCAGGCACAGATTTACGGGGAGGCGATGGTCAATTTCGCTTTTATCGAGCATCGGGCCGAAGTGTTCGAGAATGCGCTCATCGAAGGCAACGATCTGAATAACGTTTGGGTCTGCGACTGCGCAAAAGTGTATGGCAATGCCCGGCTGGTTGCCGGCCGTGAAGACGATGCGATTCCGACGCTACGCTACAGTTCGCAGGTGGCAGAAAACGCCGTGGTCGAGGGGAACGTGATCATCAAACATCATGTACTGATCGGCGGCCAGGCCTGGCTGCGCGGTGGCCCGATCCTGATTGATGACAAAGTGGTGATTCAGGGACGGGCGAGAATCAGCGGCGATGTGCTGATCGAACATCGTATTGAAATCACCGACGATGCGGTGATTGAGGCATTCGGTGGCGATAACATCCATTTACGCGGTGAGAAGGTGATCAACGGGAAACAGCGCATCACCCGTACCCCGCTGCTCGGCGCGCTATAGACGAATGATTTTGGCGTAGCTGTTTACATCCTGGAACTCGCCGTTTAAAAATTCGGCTTCTTTCAGGCATCCTTCCAGCTCAAAACCATTGCGCACGGCTACGCTGTTGCTTTGCGCATTCGCCACGCGGCATTTGATGACGAAACGGCGGACTTCCCCGCGCTCAGCGTAATAGCGCATAAATGCCTGCAACGCGTTTGACACAATACCCTGCCCCTGGCTGCCTTTATCCAGCCAGTAGCCGATATACCCCGTCTTATTCGTCGGCTCAATCGAGTTGAATGACAGCACACCTTTCAGGGTCTGATCCTGAAAAATCAGGAACATTTTCGCGTAACCGCGCTGATGCAGCATGTGATTGCTGAGCACATTTTTGCGCGTGTCGTCTTCCGTTCCCACATACTGCGCCCAGTCAAAGGCGGTTTGTAGCCAGCTTTTATTTTTGACCACCAGATTGTGCAGTTCAGCGGTATAGCGCTCGTCGATGGCCCGCAGTTCGATGCGGTCGGTAACAGGAATGATTTCAGGGGTGTTAGCCGTCATGGGTCCTCACTTTCCCTCTCCCGGTTTGGGAGAGGGAATTCAGCGTTAGCGCATCACGCGATCGTCAACGTAGTTGCGTTTATCAGGCGCAGGCGGGAAATACTGATACAACCAGGTTTCACTGATCGCATCCCCCTGACAGCGCAGGAACATGCGCATTTCGACCGGATCGGTGGAATCGTCCGTTGGGTACCAGTCAAACAAAATACGGTAACCGTCGAACGGTTCGACGTAGAGGATTTCGACCTGTTTCGCTTCGCCGTTAGAGAGCGTAATCACCGGCTCGATGCCTTTCGGCGCAGCGGCTTTCAGATCGCCTCCCACGAAGTCGATAGCAAAGCGACGCGCCCAGACTTTCGGGTAGTTTTCGCCTGGTGCCCAGCCTTCCGGGAAGCCGCCCATACCGGTGCGGGTGGCATAGACGTTCGCCAATGGAGAGCGAACCGGCGGCTGCGCGCTCCAGTAGAGACGGTATTTGAAGTCCAGCTCATCGCCAGCTTTAACCGGTTTTTCCGGCTGCCAGAAGCAGACGACGTTATCCAGCGTTTCACCGGTGGTAGGGATCTCCATCAGACCGACGCTGCCTTTGCCCCACTGATTGCGCGGCTCAACCCACAGGCTCGGACGCTTGTTGTACCAGCCCATGATGTCCTGGTAGTGGGAGAAATCGCGATCCAGCTGCAGCAGGCCAAAGCCTTTCGGGTTTTTATCCTGGAAGGCATTGAACTGCAGTTTTTGCGGGTTGTTCAACGGACGACAGATCCACTCGCCGTTACCCCGCCACATCGCCAGACGATCGGAGTCGTGGATTTGCGGATGGATAGTGTCACACATGCGGCGCTCGTTATTCCCGCAGCTGAACATGCTGGTCATCGGCGAAATGCCGAGCTGCTTGATGTCTTTACGGGCATATAAGTGGTTATCCACCTCCATGATCACCTGGCTCTTCTCGCAGTGGATCACGAACTTATAGGCACCGGTGATACTTGGGCTGTCGAGCAGCGCATAGACGGTAAACGTAGTGTCGTTCGGCTTGACGGTTTCAAACCAGAATGAGGTGAAGTCCGGGAACTCTTCCGGCGTATCGGTAAAGGTGTCTATCGCCAGACCGCGCGCAGACAGGCCGTACTGATAGGTATCATCCACGGCACGGAAATAGCTCGCCCCCAGGAAGGAGACGATATCGCGACGCGCCAGTTCCGGCGCTTTAAAGGCGCGGAAACCAGCAAAGCCTAAATCGCTCTGCCCCTGCAGCTGTTGGGTGTCGACATCCGTATCGTTGTAGCTAAACAGCTCCGGGCGGAAGTGAATTTCACGCGCCTGGGATGTCGCAGAATCAAGCGAGAACATACGTACACGCCGGCGGAATCCCATTCCCATATGGAAGAACTGCACGTCGAGCTGGCGGTCTTCAATATTGTTCCACAGGGACTGTTTCTCGTCGTATTTGATGGCGTTGTACGCCTGCGGCGTCATGGTCGCCAGCGTATTGGGCAGCGGACGCGGCGCACCGCCCCACGCAGTTTGCGCCAGATCGTGCGCCATGGATTGCAGTACAGAGAAGTCAAAACGACGACTCTGACCGTCGGCAATATCCGATTCCGCGGCAAATGCCGCACGGGAAAAGAGCGATGAGAGTCCAGCGGTACCGCTCAGCGCAGCCATTGCCAGCGAGCCTTGTAAAAAACGTCTGCGATTCATGCCTGAGAAAACGTCCTTATGGTCGTGTGAATGAGTTTCGCGGGCAGCGAAACGACGGCAAGAAAGAACGCACAGCCTAAACAAAAACGGTTAGAAATCCAATTGTTGAGCGGCGATATTCTGAGCAAAGCGAGAAATATTTTCTGTCGAGGGGAAAGGACTGAATTGACGGTAAAGTTATGTATAAATCAAAAATAAAAAGCCTCTGATGGACATCAGCATCAGAGGCGAAGAGGCGCAATATTATTATTTTACGCTGACATCGATACCCGGGAAGTATTTCTTCGCAAGCTGGTCGATGGTGCCGTCAGCGCGGACTTTTTCGATAGCCGCATCGAGCTGTTTTTTGGTGGCCTCGTCACCTTTGCGCAGCCCGAAACCGATCCCGCTGCCGAGGATAGTGTCATCCGACACCGGTTTGCCAATAAAGCCAAACCCTTTCCCCTGCGGCTTACTCAGGAAACCTGCCTGCCCGGCCGCGGACATCACCAGCGAGGCATCAATACGGCCATTCAGCAAATCACCCCAGGCCATATTCTGATCTTTATAAGACACCACGGTGACACCGTGCTTCTCCCAGTGCTCTTTCGCATAGGTTTCCTGAATGGAACCCTGCAACACACCGATGGTTTTACCTTTCAAACCTTCCGGCGTCGCGTCGACGCCACTCCCTTCTTTCCCGACCAGCTGGGAAGGAATACGGTAGATCGGCTGGGTGAAATCAATGCTCTGACGACGCTGATCCGTAATATTCATGGCCGAGTTGATAGCATCGAATTTCTTCGCCATTAACCCTGGGATCAACGCATCAAATGAGGTCTCGACCCAGCTGCACTTTAGCTCAGCGGCTTTGCAAATCGCTTTGCCCAGATCGATATCAAAACCTTCCAGTTCACCCGACGCATTGCGGCTTTCAAACGGCGGATACTCCGCTTCCAGGCCATAGCGCAGCTCGGTTGCAGCGAAGGAAGAAAAAGAACACAGCAATCCCATGCCGACAACTAACGCGTTAAATTTCATCTCAACACTCCTTAGCGTGGTTTAACCCGACACAGGGCCTGCGCACCTGCCCGTAATGTTGCCTCGTCTTTCGCAAAAGAGAGGCGGATCAATTTGTTATCTGTACCGTCTGTGTAAAACGCTGACAGCGGAATGGTCGCAACGCCGGATTCCACGATCAGCCGTTTGACCATCTCACTGTCGCTTTCGTCGCTGAAGTGGCTGTAATCGGCCAGCAGGAAGAACGAACCTGCGCTCGGCAGCAAACGGAACGGCGACTCCGCCAGTAGATTTTGCAGTAAATCGCGTTTGCGTTGATAGAACGCCGACAGCGACAGCCAGGTCTGAGGATCGGCCATGTGCTCTGCAAAGGCGTACTGCATAGGGGTATCGGCAGAAAACATCAGGAATTGATGCACTTTGCAGATTTCGTCCATCAGTTCAGCGGGAGCCACACAATACCCTACTCGCCAGCCGGTGACATGATAGGTTTTTCCAAATGATGAAATGATCACGCTACGCTCCGCCAACTGCGGGTGCGTTGCCATGCCGTGATGCGGCTGGCCGTCAAACACGACGTGTTCGTACACTTCATCAGACAAAATAATGATATCCGTCTGGCGGGTAATCGCCGCCAGCTGTTCGAGGTCTTTCGCTGAGAAGACCTGACCGCTCGGGTTGTGCGGGGTATTAATGATGATCATGCGTGTGCGCGACGTCACCGCGGCGCGGACTTCATCCCAGTCGACGGCAAAATCGGGCACCGTCAGCTTAATCGCCACCGGCGTGGCGCCCTGTAAGCGCACAATCGGCGCGTAGCTGTCGAACGACGGCTCAAAATAGATCACCTCGTCGCCAGGATGCACCAGGCCGCTGATCGCCGAGTACAGCCCTTCGCTGGCACTGGCGGTAATCAGCACTTCGCTGCTGGCGTCATAACGGGTGCCATAGAGTGTGGCAATTTTATCGACGATGCGTTCTTTCAGCGGCTGCAGGCCGGTCATAGCCGCATACTGGTTGTGCCCCGCCTCCATGGCGCGGGTTACGCCCGCAATGAGCTTAGGATCGCAGGAGAAGTTAGGTGCCCCCTGAGAAAGATTGATGGCGTTATGTTGAGCAGAAAGCTGCCCAATCACCGTAAAGATAGTCGTGCCAACGTCAGGCAGTTTCGAGCGGGTGTGCACGGGAGTACGCAGAGTCATCATCAATCCTTTCTCGTGGATATTGCATAACTATTCAACGCGAAGGGAGCTTTGGCGACAACCGAATTGTTGTCATAGTAGCCATGATGAAAACGCATGGCTGACCCATTTCGCCGGGCGAAATTCTGACAAAAAAAGAGTTTTTATTTTTCCATTAAAAACTCATGCAGCGGTCACAATTATTAAATCACACTGGTGAAAACATAATAAACAAGACGAAATTTGCAGCACTGTTAATTAACAATTAATAATTCACATCAATAAATAATAGCAACTCATAACTCAATATAATTGAGGTTTCATTCCGTTACGGCGGAATTAATTCTTAACATTTTATAAATGCATACTGTTTGCCGCCCTATTAAAAACAATATTAGGATTCGGGTGATTCTTGTAATGGGCAAAAGTTCATTTCAAATCATAATAAAAACCTTTCTAAGGAATGAAAAAATGAATAGAAAAGTATTGGCAATTGTTATCCCGGCGCTTCTGGCAGCCGGTGCTGCTCACGCAGCAGAGATTTATAACAAAGACGGTAACAAACTGGATCTGTACGGTAAAGTTGATGGCCTGCACTATTTCTCTGATGATTCTGGTGTGGATGGCGATCAGAGCTACGTGCGTATTGGCTTTAAAGGCGAAACGCAGATCAACGACCAGTTGACCGGTTTTGGCCAGTGGGAATACAACGTTCAGGCGAACAACACTGAAGGTTCGTCTAACCAGTCCTGGACCCGTCTGGGCTTCGCAGGCCTGAAATTTGGTGACTACGGTTCATTCGACTACGGTCGTAACTACGGCGTACTGTACGACGTAGAAGGCTGGACCGACATGCTGCCAGAGTTTGGTGGCGATACCTGGGCACAGTCTGATGTCTACATGACCAGCCGCGCAAACGGCGTTGCAACCTACCGAAACAGCAACTTCTTCGGTGCAGTTGATGGCCTGAACTTCGCCCTGCAGTATCAGGGTAACAACGAAGGTGATGGCAACGGTAACGAAGGCACCAACAACGGCCGCGATATTCGTCATGAAAATGGCGACGGCTATGGTATGTCCACCACCTATGATTTCGGTATGGGCTTCAGCGCAGGTGCGGCGTATGCCTCTTCCGACCGTACTACCGACCAGGTTAACTCTGGTGGTGGCCGTTATGCTGGTGGCGATAGAGCCGAAGCATGGACTGCAGGTCTGAAATATGACGATCACGATATTTACCTGGCGACCATGTATTCTGAAACCCGTAATATGACCATTTACGGTAACAGCGATGATGGCGGTATTGCGAATAAAACGCAGAACTTCGAAATTACTGCTCAGTACCAGTTCGATTTCGGTCTGCGCCCATCTATCTCCTACCTGCAGTCTAAAGGTAAGGACCTGAGCTATAACGGCAACACCGATAAAGATCTGGTTAAATACGCTGATATTGGCGCGACCTATTACTTTAACAAAAATATGTCCACCTACGTTGACTATAAAATCAACCTGCTGGATGAAGATGATCAGTTCTACAAAGATTCTGGCATCTCTACTGATGATATCGTAGCCCTGGGTCTGGTTTACCAGTTCTAATTCTGCGCATAATCCCAAAACCCGCCACCCGGCGGGTTTTTTTTCGCCGATTGACAGGCACCTTAAGGTCAGGTGTTATGAACGACATGATAAAAACGCATACCTGGAGTGTTTATGTCGCGCCGTTCATTTCCGCACAATGCTGTGGCCGCATTTCTGGTCACCGCTCGTCATCTGAATCTCACCCACGCCGCGAAAGAGCTGTGTCTCACTCAGGGTGCCGTTAGTCGTAAAATTGCCACGCTGGAGTCGTGGTTCGGCTTTTCTCTTTTTGAACGTCATGCGCGCGGGCTGCGGCTGTCGTCCCAGGGCAGCGCCCTGCTTCCTGATCTACAGGCCGCCTTCGAACACCTGCTGACCGTCGCGGAACAGGCGCGTGCTCAGCAAACGGTGGTGCGTCTGAAGGTCCCGACCTGCGCTATGCGCTGGCTGGTTCCACGCCTGCTTGAAGTGGAGCGCGATCAGCCTGAACTGCAAATTGCCCTCACCACCACCACCGATCACACGGTGAATTTCAAAACCGAGTCCTACGATGCGGCTATCGTCTTCGGAACACATCTCAGCGCAGGCGATCTGCTGTTTGAAGAGGCGCTCACGCCGGTGATGAGTCCATTACGAATGAGCGCCCCTCTGGAGTCGCTGACATTCCTGCACCCTACGCGGGATAAAACCGACTGGTCGCTGTGGCTGTCCAGGCAGGAAGAGCTCGCGCTGACAATGCAGCGAAATCAACACTTCGACACCATGGATTTGGCGATAACCGCCGCGATGCAGGGGCTGGGCGTGGCGATTGCTGACGAAACGCTGGTGAGAGAAGATATTCGCGCCGGGCGCCTGGCGCGCCCATTCAATACCAGCGTGAAAACCGGCGCCAGCTATCGGCTGGTGTTACGGGAATCACGCGCAAAAGCCGCCGGGCTGGCCGCGTTTCGCGCGTGTCTGCTCAATCCAGGCTCACGTGATGCTTCATCACCCGTTTAAACAGGCTCATTCTGGCGCGCATGAAGCGGTTTTCCAGGCGAAATCCTGCATGTTTATTCAAACCAATGCGTAACAGCACATCACGCCCTTTCCGGCAGGCGGGCCAGCGCGTCGGGCCATGTAGCGCATCACAGGTTCGGCTCGCGAAACGCGCAAAATTGACCCAATAATCTGCCACCTGCGCGGCAAAGGCCAAATCGCGCTCGTTCACATACTGGCTGGCAGGTTCCACCTTTCCGAGCGTGTCAAAGACATACGGCACTTCGTTGCCGTGCCACGCGCCGTTCTGATAGGTTTCGTGTTCCGCTTCCGCAACGTAATCAAACCAGTAGCGCCAACAGGGTTCACCGACCCGCTGCTGAGCCTGCATCACCACAAATCCCATGGTCGTAAAAGCCATGTCACGACACACCTGCCGCCCCAGCTCTTCATCCCCTTTCACACCAGGGTAAAGCAGCTTGATCAGCCCCAGGCCAAACCGACGTTCCCGACGCAGCTTCTGAATTTGCCCGGCGAGATCGATGCCAAACACCGCCATCACGCTGGCTTCGTCACTGTTGGAACCAATCATCACCGGCACCGGATGCTGGCGGGCCGAGAAAAACACATCCAGCATTGCTTCTGGCAGCACGCAGTCGCCGACAATCGGCGTCGGGGCAATATTGAGGGGAGCCGTCAGTGACCAGAACGCATCGGCGGGGATCGCCCGTAGCTGTTCAGCCGTCGCATTCTCAATGCCAAAATGCGCCGCCAGCGCCTCACCTTTTTGCAGCGCCTGCTCGCGCGGGGTATCAGGAAGCGTGTAACCGCTCTGCACGATCGCCTTGTGAAACAAGTCTTTTGCTAGCGGCGAAGCCAGCAATGACAGCACGCTTCGCGCCCCGGCGGATTCGCCAAACAAGGTCACGTTATCCGCATCGCCGCCAAACGCAACAATATTGTCCTGTACCCAGTGAAGCGCCGAGATTTGATCGCACAGCGCAAAATTGTGCACCACATCGGCTTCCTCACCGGCGAGCGCCGGGTGAGCAAAGAAGCCAAGATGGCCCAGACGGTAGTTAATGGTGACAACAATGACGTCGCGATGTGCCAGCGCTTTCCCCTGGTAAGGCGGTAATCCGCCCGCGCCAATGGTATACCCGCCGCCATGCAGCCAGACCATCACGGGAAGTGGCCCGGTACGGTTTGCGGGAGCCCAGACGTTGAGATAGAGACAATCTTCCGAGAATCGCCCTGGGTCGCCCCCGCCCAGTTCCCGACAGTAGTCGATATTTTGCCAGCTGGATGCCGAAAACGTATTGGCCGGGCGGATACCTTCCCAGGAGTCGGGGGGTTGCGGCGAGCGCCAGCGCAGCGCGCCAACGGGCGGCGCGGCATACGGAATACCGCACCAGACGTGCACATCATCATCAATAAAACCGCTTACTGCGCCCTGGCGGGTGGTCACTACTGGGGTCGTGGAATTTTCCATACTTGCCTTCTTTTTCCATCACACCCCAGCAGAGTAGCGATTTCAGAGCAAACCGCAACGCCGTTTACTGCGGTCTTCGGCCTGCTGATACAGCGCAAACTCGTCGTTTACCGGGCATCCCAGTGCGGCTTCGAACGCTTCACGACTCGAATTTCCACGGCTGCGCGCCTGGGTTTCATTCCCCAGATTGGACTGGAAAATCCCCGCCGCACTCACTGGCAGAAAATCCTCATAGATAATCGGCTGCGCCACTACCCAGCCACGCTCAATGAGCGGCTGGGGATCGTCGCCCGGGCGGAACGCCTGTCGGTGCGCTTCGCCCGCAGGGGTCAGACGATAGCGGAAATAGGCCAGCTCCTGACGGCGCAGGAACATTTCGCTGTCCGGAAAGGTCTGGAACACCTCTCGCAGATGCAGCTGATGCGTCAAATTATCCTTGCCGGTTCCGGCTTGATTCAGCAGACGGTCATACAGTTCGCGGCCTTTTGGCGTGAGCGCAACTCCGCGCTGTTCGATTTCGCCAAAGCGCGCCGTATGGGTGCCTTTATGCTCTCCGGCAAAAAGCACCGGCTCCTCCAGCGCTTTAAAACTGGTCTGGCGCAGTAAAATCGGCACTTCACGACGCGGCGGTCCCTCGATCAGAATCTTCGGCTCAATGCCATATTTCGGCATCAACTCCTGCACCCGGTCGATATCCAGGGTGCGCGGCGTAAGATGGTTGATATGACATCCCGGGAAACAGACCACATCGGCAATCAGACGGTGCTCATCGTGCAGCGCCTGATAGGTCTCCTGATCGACGGTGGCGTGGCGATGCCAGCGGAACGTCTCCAGTGCTTCTTGAACAAACTCGCGCGCCTGCGTTTCAGTAAACTGCCCTTCTGACTCATGCAGCGCAATCAGTTCCAGGCAGCGTGGGGTAAAAATAGTACGTTGGGCGAGGATCTCAGCCGCGCGTTCGCGCAGGGCGACATTTTCGATAAGCTCCATGCGCAGCAACGAGGTAAACACGCGGAACGGGTTGCGCGACAGCGCAGCGTCATCAATGGGACGAAACGCCGTAGAATGCACCGGGACGCCCGCCTGGGAGAGATCGTAATAGCTGACAGGATACATGCCCATAATGGCAAACATCCTGCGCAAGGTGGACAGCTCCTGAGCGCTTCCGACACGAATCGCCCCGTGGCGTTCGACGTTTAACCGCGCCAGCTCATCGGCGTTGGCCAGCTGTTCATGTAAGTGCGGATTGTTTTCCAGTACCGCCAGATTCACGTCCGCTACCAGTTCCAGCAGCGTGCCGTACTGCGGAACTTCCTGCTGGTACATCGCTGACATAGCCTGCGAAAAGTGTTCCCGAATATCATCAGCCGTGATGGTGTTCGCCATGATGTCATGCCTCCAGTGAATATTACCTGGAGTGTAGAGAAGGCCGCTGGCGTTGGGGGGAAGAATTTGCGATTTGTGATCGTGACAGACAAGTGGTTATTCCCTGCGCTTTTTCTCTTTCTGCGCGAAGAAAAAACCTCATGAGAATCACCTCATCCATGGGTGAAAAAATTCTTGTAACTCAAATAGATCAAATGTTAATAATATTTTGCTATCAAGTTATCAAAATTAAACATCTTCCCTTGTCACTCGCACGGCTCTGTTCTTAACATCGCATCATGGAAAAAAATGGTTTGTTTAGTCAGCGCATACGCTTGCGCCATCTGCACACTTTTGTGGCCGTCGCTCAACAGGGAACGCTGGGGCGTGCGGCTGAAACTCTTAATCTTAGCCAGCCAGCCCTCTCAAAGACCCTGAACGAACTGGAACAACTCACCGGCGCACGCCTGTTCGATCGCGGGCGCCTTGGTGCACAGCTCACCTTAGTCGGCGAACAGTTTCTCACCCACGCCGTCAAAGTGCTGGATGCGCTCAATACTGCCGGTCAGGCGCTGAATCGTAAGGACGATCAGATCTCGGATGTGGTTCGCGTTGGCGCGCTGCCTACGGCGGCGCTCGGCATTCTGCCTTCGGCGATTGGTCAGTTTCATAAGCAGCAAAAAAATACCACGCTGCAGGTCGCCACGATGAATAATACCATGCTGCTGGCCGGGTTAAAGTCTGGCGAGCTGGATCTGGGCATTGGGCGAATGTCCGATCCAGAGTTGATGGGCGGTCTGAATTACGAGCTGCTGTTCCTGGAATCGCTGAAGCTGGTGGTTCGCCCGAATCACCCGCTGCTGCATGATACGGTCACACTGAGCCGGGTCATGGAATGGCCGGTGGTGGTATCGCCAAAAGGCACTGTTCCGCGCCATAACGCCGAAGTGATGCTGCAAATGCAGGGCTGCAAGCTGCCATCGGGGTGTATCGAAACCCTCTCAGCCTCTCTGTCGCGCCAGCTGACGGTAGATTATGACTATGTCTGGTTTGTGCCGTCCGGGGCGGTAAAAGAAGATCTCCGCCAGGGCACCCTGACCGCGCTGCCTGTCGCGTCGCCGGGCGCCGGTGAGCCGATTGGAATCCTGACCCGCGTAGACACCCCGCTCTCCTCGGGCGCACAAGCGTTGCTGAGCGCCATCCGCAAGTCGATGCCGATTTAACCGTCTCCCTTCGCTTTCCAGCTGACCCGTCGTGATGACGGGTTTTTTATCGCTTTTAATCAAATAATGCGAAATTTTTTATTAACAATTGCAACAAACAATTTAACAGACTTATCATAGCCACGAATTCACCAAATGGTTCACACCCTATTTCATTCGGTGGATTTCAAAGCCGTATAAACGGTATTCATCGTATAAATCATCATTAAACCCGTATTCGGTTACCCATTTGGTACAGGCTCTGCGCCCGTGCCACCGGAGGAATACGAGGTCTTTAAGGAGATAGACATGGCATTTGGCAGCGCGCCACGCGGGGTTCCGAGACTCCTGCAGTGGCTCCTGGTCGTCCTGATGGCAATCATCGGACTGGCGGTAGGCGGGCTGGGCTTTAAGCTCGCCACCGTAGGCGGAAGCTGGTACTTCCTGATCATTGGCGTGGTGATGGTCATCTCCGCCGTTTTAATCCTCATGAACCGCACCAGCGGCATCATTCTGTATGCCATCGCGTTTATCGCGTCGTTATTCTGGGCCGTCAGTGACGCAGGCTGGGATTTCTGGCCGCTCTTCTCGCGCCTGTTTACCCTCGCCGTGCTGGCCTTTTTATTTGCCATTGTCTGGCCGTTCCTGCGCGCAGCAAACGGCAACCAGGCCGTAAATAAAACCCCGGCGTTTACCCTTGCCGCCGTGCTCGCCGTGGCGATGCTGGTGAGCTTCGGCTGGATGTTTAAGCCGCAAACGCTGGTTACGGCTAACGAAGCGGTGCCGGTGAAACCCGTCGCCCCAGGCGAGGAGCAGAAAAACTGGGAACACTGGGGTAACACCACCCACGGGGACCGTTTTGCCGCGCTGGACCAGATTAACAAGCAAAACATCGGCGAGCTGAAAGTGGCCTGGACCGCGCACACGGGTGATATCCCGGTGAGCAACGGTTCTGGCGCAGAAGATCAGAACACGCCACTGCAGGTGGGCGACACCCTGTTTGTCTGCACGCCATACAGCAAAGTGCTGGCGCTGGACGTGGATTCCGGTAAAGAAAAATGGCGCTACGATTCCAAAGCCACCGCGCCAAACTGGCAGCGCTGCCGTGGCCTGGGTTTCTTTGAAGATCACAGCGTCGTGACAACGTCACAAACAGACACGCAACCGGCCGCCTGTGCCCGTCGCCTGTTCCTGCCAACCACCGATGCGCGCCTGATTGCCATCAACGCCGATACGGGCAAAGTCTGCGAAGACTTTGGCGATCACGGTATTGTTGACCTCAGCGTCGGCATGGGTGAAATCAAACCGGGCTACTACCAGCAAACCTCTACCCCGTTGGTGGCCGGTAATGTGGTGGTCGTTGGTGGCCGCGTGGCGGATAACTTCTCGACTGGCGAACCGCCGGGCGTGGTTCGCGCCTATGACGTGCACACCGGCAAACTGGCGTGGGCCTGGGACCCCGGCAATCCGGAGCTGACCGGTCTGCCGCCAGAAGGCCAGACCTATACGCGCGGTACGCCGAACGTCTGGTCTGCCATGTCTTACGACGCAAAACTGAACCTGATCTATCTGCCAACCGGCAACGCAACGCCCGATTTCTATGCAGGCGAACGTACCGCGCTGGACGATAAATACAGTTCGTCAATTGTGGCGGTAGACGCGACTACCGGTCAGGTGCGCTGGCATTTCCAGACCACACACCACGACCTGTGGGACTTCGACCTGCCGTCGCAGCCGCTGCTGTACGATCTCCCTGACGGTAAAGGTGGCACCACGCCGGTGCTGGTGCAGACCAGCAAACAGGGCATGATCTTTATGCTCAACCGCGAAACCGGCAAGCCGGTAGCCAAAGTGGAAGAGCGTCCGGTTCCGGCAGGTAATATTGAAGGCGAACGTTACTCCCCAACGCAGCCGTATTCCGTTGGCATGCCGATGATCGGCAACCAGACGCTGACCGAATCCGACATGTGGGGCGCAACGCCGGTCGATCTGCTGCTGTGCCGCATTCAGTTTAAAGAGATGCGTCACCAGGGCGTCTTTACCCCACCGGGTCTTGACCGCTCCCTGCAGTTCCCTGGCTCCCTCGGCGGGATGAACTGGGGCAGCGTCTCCGTTGATCCGAATAACGGTCTGATGTTCGTCAACGATATGCGTCTGGGTCTCGCGAACTATATGGTGCCGCGCGCGAACGTTGCCAAAAACGCCAGCGGGATCGAGATGGGTATTGTGCCGATGGACGGTACGCCGTTTGGCGCAATGCGCGAGCGTTTCCTCTCTCCGCTGGGCATTCCGTGCCAGAAACCACCGTTCGGCACCATGTCCGCCGTGGATCTGAAAAGCGGCAAGCTGGTGTGGCAGGTTCCGGTTGGTACCGTTGAAGATACCGGTCCACTGGGTATTCGTATGCACATGCCGATCCCAATCGGGATGCCGACGCTGGGCGCATCGCTTTCGACCCAGTCTGGTCTGCTGTTCTTCGCGGGCACTCAGGATTTCTACCTGCGCGCGTTTGATACCGCAACCGGGAAAGAGATCTGGAAAGACCGTCTGCCAGTGGGCAGCCAGTCAGGCCCGATGACCTACGTGTCGCCGAAAACCGGCAAACAGTACATCATCATTAACGCAGGTGGCGCGCGTCAGTCACCGGACCGTGGTGATTACATTATTGCGTACGCCCTGCCCGATAAGGCGTAAAAGCAGTAATGAAAAAAGGGGTCAATCGGCCCCTTTTTTTATCGCCCCGCGACGTTTCACGTTTACGGACGTATGATGTTATCGATGGGGTAAGACATAGCGGCCTGGCGATATGTCACCCACTCAGAACGTTTCCCAGTTATCCCCACCGTCAACTACCGCCTGACGCAATGGCGCAGGCGGCGTAGCTGGTGCCGCTTTATTCCCGCGACTGGCGGTTGTGCCGTTAAGACGGAACGCGCCCACGGCTTCGGTCAGACGAGCCCCCTGTTCTTCCAGCGATGCCGCCGCCGCAGAAGCTTCCTCCACCAGCGAGGCGTTCTGCTGGGTCACTTTATCCATCTCAGAGATCGCCTGGCTCACCTGCACGATACCCCGGCTCTGCTCGTCGGAGGCTGCGGCGATCTCCAGCATGATATCGGTGACGCGTTTCACGGCTTCAACGATTTCATTCATGGTATTCCCCGCGGCAACCACTTCGCCGGAACCCTGGTCGATCAGGGTGACAGATTCATTAATCAGGCCTTCAATCTCTTTTGCCGCGTTGGCGCTGCGGCTTGCCAGCGTACGCACTTCGCTGGCGACCACGGCAAATCCGCGCCCCTGCTCACCCGCACGGGCCGCTTCCACGGCGGCGTTAAGGGCCAGGATGTTGGTCTGGAAGGCGATGCTGTTGATCACCGCCGTGATTTCCGAGATTTTCTTCGAGCTGGTAGAGATATTGCTCATGGTTTTCACCACGCCAGAGACCATCTGGCCGCCACGGCTGGCTTTCCCGGAAGCGTCTTCCGCCAGTTTGCTCGCATGATGGGCGTTATCGGCGTTCTGTTTCACCGTCGCCGTCAGCTCTTCCATGCTGGCAGCGGTCTGTTCGATGGCCGCCGCCTGCTGTTCGGTACGGGAGGAGAGATCGGTGTTACCAGCAGAAATCTCGCTGGTGCCACGGTAAATCTGCTCCGCGCCCTGGCGAACTGTCCCGACGGTATTCACCAGCGAGTGCTGCATGGTTTGCAGATCGCGGGTTAAACGCCCGATCTCGCTGCGACCGGTCAGGTCGTCCGCCATGGTCAAATCCCCCTTCGCAATCTGTTCGATGCGGCGGGCAGCGCGTTGCAGCGGATGAATTACCGTGCGGCGCAGCACCACGAAGGTCATCGCGGTCAACACCAGCGCCAGCGCAAAGGCGCCGACCATAAACATCAGGCCAAGCTGAGTGCGCTTGTGGGCGTCCGTCGTGAGGGCATTCGCGCGGTCGGTACGGATCTTAATCGCCTTCAGCAGGATTTCGTTGTAGCCATCGTCCAGCGGGCGAGCAGACTCATTTTCGTGATTAATGATGGCTTCAAACATGCCGTTTTTGGCGTATTTCAGCATCGGCTGCAGGCCGGTAATATAGGCATCAAAGCGAGTTTTCAGCTCACCATCCAGCGCTTCGTCCGCAGGCGTGCGCACGGCACGATTCATATAGGCGGCGAAGCTCTCCTGCGACTGCTTAATACGCGTCTCGGCTTCAGCGATGTTTTGCTTCATCGCGTCCATCTCAGCGATACGGCTGGCCGCACCGGCATGGATCATATTGATGCGCGCCGTGCGTAAATGGTTCGAGCTATTCGACAGCCCCGTACGTACCTGGATTTCAGACGTGACATCCTGCAAATCCGTGTCAGCCTGCAGCAGGAAATACCCCGCCAGAGCCGAACTCAATGCGAATAACAAAATGATGCCACCGAGAATTGAGGAAAACAGCGGAACCAGCCGGATATGATGCAGGAAGCTCAGCGTTTGCGGGCTGCGCATCGTTTTTGTGTTGTCCATGACCGTCGACTCTCTTTATAGGTAAATGCGTGAAAAACACGCCTGTAAAATAGTCATCGGCACGGCAGGAAATTTGCTTACGGCTAAAAGCGCCAGACAGGTCACACTTTAGAGAAGAATATGCAGGAAGGGCCAGCGGCAAAAAACCGCTGGCAGAATAATTAGTTGCTGCCGAAATGTATGACGGTGCGGATCGACTTTCCTTCGTGCATCAGATCGAAGGCTTCGTTGATCTGCTCAAGCGGCAGACGGTGGGTAATGAACGGGTCGAGATTGATTTTCCCGGCCATTGCATCCTCGACCATCCCAGGCAGCTGGGTGCGCCCTTTTACGCCGCCAAATGCGGAGCCGCGCCAGACGCGCCCGGTCACCAGCTGGAATGGACGGGTTTTGATCTCCTGACCCGCCCCTGCCACGCCGATGATGATGCTCTCACCCCAGCCTTTGTGGCAGCATTCCAGCGCAGAGCGCATGACATTCACGTTGCCGATACATTCAAAGCTGAAATCCACGCCGCCGTCGGTCAGTTCAACAATCACATCCTGAACCGGTTTGTCGTAGTCTTTCGGGTTGATGAAATCCGTTGCGCCCATTTCACCGGCCAGTTTGAATTTCTCCGGATTGGTATCGACTGCGAGGATGCGCCCGGCTTTCGCCTGTACCGCGCCCTGAATCACCGCCAGACCGATCCCCCCGAGACCAAACACCGCCACGGTGTCGCCCTCTTTCACTTTCGCCGTGTTGTGTACCGCGCCGATACCGGTGGTCACGCCGCAGCCCAGCAGGCAGACTTTATCCAGCGGCGCCTGTGGATTCACTTTCGCCAGGGAAATCTCCGCACAAACGGTGTATTCGCTGAAGGTACTGGTGCCCATGTAGTGATAAATCGGCTCACCGTTGTAAGAGAAACGCGTGGTGCCATCAGGCATCAGGCCCTTACCCTGCGTGGCGCGAACGGCCTGACAGAGGTTGGTTTTACCGGATTTACAGAACTTACACTCGCCACATTCTGCGGTGTACAGAGGAATAACGTGATCGCCCGGCTTCAGGCTGGTGACGCCTTCACCGACTTCCACTACCACGCCACCGCCTTCATGGCCTAATACCGCCGGGAAGACGCCTTCCGGATCGTCACCCGACAGGGTAAAGGCATCGGTGTGGCACACGCCCGTATGGGTGATTTTGATCAGCACTTCGCCCTTCTTCGGCGGCGCAACGTCAATTTCGACGATCTTCAACGGCTGGCCAGGGCCAAATGCGACAGCTGCACGTGATTTCATATTGCTTTCCTTTATGTGATGCCAGTGTTTTATTTTAGATAAGAGCGTAGCAAATGACCGACTTCCGCCATGCGAACCGCACGCTGGTCGGCGGTGGTTTCGCCCGTCACCAGCTCATCTTTAAGGTGAATTTCGACCATCTCGCCCATCAAACCGTTCGCCGCGCCGCGAACCGCCGCGATTTGCTGCAGGATGGCAAGGCAGGGTTCGCCGGACTCCAGCGCACGTTCAAGGGCATCAACCTGCCCCCGAATGCGCCGCACGCGAGTCAGAACGCGTTTTTTGTCTTCGGGTGAATGAGGCATACGCCCTCCTCATGGATACTGTAGGGGGGTATAGTAACTATTTTCAGGTATACATGTAAACAAGGGATTTGAGGCACTAAGCGTTAGTAATACCAGGTGACTCATTAACGCAGTGCTTCATATTTCATTTAACCCTGGATGAAGTCCAAAAATATAAAACCGTAGAACGCCAACAAACATTATATCTGCAAATAGTTGATTTATTTTTTATAACGTACACAAGGAATGGTTAACATCACTTAACCATGTATTACAAAATAATATTCGCAATGGGCGTAAAACATGACTTATTTCTTCTTCAATAATAAGGACGTTGAAAATGATATGGTCAAAACACGTCGCAGTGACCTATGCTCGTCAGCATGCGCATCTCCATAGTACGGGTTATTGCGCACGTGCCGTAGCCGCTGCAATTCGGGCAGGAGGAGTTAAGATTAATGGCGCCGATGCCATGTATTTCGGGCACTCACTGGAAATGACTGGATTCAGTCAGGTATACGGCACACCTATTGAGGGAGATGTTGCGGTCATTGACGCCCTCCCCGGGGAAAACCAGCACGGTCACGCATGTATTTATGATGGCTCCGGCACCTGGTACTCTGACTTTATCCAACATGGAATGTACCCCGGCCCACGCTACAGAGAATTAAAGCCAGCCTTCAAGCTTTACAGGCACTATTAGCATGAAAAGTTTATTATCGCTGTTAATGATCACGACGTCAGTTCTCGCAAATACTCACGATGCGGCTACCCAGGCCGCTGCATTTAATAAATGGTATGTCACTCAGATTAGCGAAAATCACTTTCCTATCACTGACAATCATGAAATTGATCGTTATGTTACTGCATCCACAATGCAGAAACTGCGTCATACGCAAGATCCAGATTATGATGATGAACCATTTTATGATGCAGACTTTTTTCTTAAAGCGCAGGATATTGGTGAAGATTGGCCCGATAATATTAACGTCGTTTCAGTAGACACCGATCCGATTTGCGTCAACATCTATATCGCGTTCGGTAAAAACAAGGATCACACCATTATTGACTGCATGGTCAGAGAAAGTGGGCGCTGGAAGGTGCAATCTGTTGCGGCTCGAGACATCAAATAATTCGACTTAAGTAAATTTTGTACTTTAGGAAGGCGTTGAAAGTCGCTCTTTTGAAGCACCGGGGAAAATCCGGGAACCTGCCGACATCGGTCAGGTCCCGTAAACACACAGCACTGCAGATTTGGATACACCCTGTCCGTGGTGGATAGTGCATTTATAATCGTTCACCCTGTGTTTGTCATGGATATATTCATAACTGAAATACAACAGACTTAAAGCAAATCATCGGGTTAAAGCTCACCTTAAGAACGAATGTTTATTCGCTTAACTGGAATGGCTCTTTTTATGGATTGATGTCGGAAATAAACACAAAAAACCCGCTGACGAGAGCGGGTTTAGGACAGGCAGGAAAGATTATCAGGAACGCTTTTTCGGCATCATGCGCAGCAGCGTATTGTCTTTCCAGTAATAGTGATGCAGCAGCGCCGCAAAAGCGTGAATGCCGATGACGAAATAGCCGATGTTCGCAAGCGTCACGTGCCACGCCTTCAGGCTGTCCACCAGATCGAAATTCGCTTCTGCCGCATGGGGCATCACCAGGCCGAAGGCCAGCCACGGGTTGCCGCGGTTGTACATCATCACCAGGCCAATCAATGGCAAAGCAATAAACAGCAGATACACCACCAGATGCCCCAGATGTGACATGCCGGTGATCATCGGTTTTGGCTTAGGCTGAATCGGCGGTGCCGGGAATTTCAGGCGTACCAGCAGACGCGCCACCATCAATACCAGGATCGAAATCCCGCAGGAAACATGAATCATATTAATTACCGGACGCGCGCTGCGGGGGAAGAATCCTCGCAGCTCCATCGCCGCGTAAGCCACGATAACCAAAAGAAACACCAGCCAGTGAATGCCAATTTGCAGGCCAGTATATTTATTACGCATATGATTTCCTGGAAAAGGTCGAACAAAGGGTCAACATAACGGGCTTTCCTTAAAAATTCATTAACTTTTCTTTATGGGTTTTCAAAAACTTCGCCTGCTCATGAATCATCTTCAATTGCCTCACCCGCCGACATGGTCTAAGCCTGGAGGAGTTTTCAAACTGTCGCATCGTTCAGTTCATACAGGAGTCAACCATGAGTAAAATTGGCATTAATGGTTTTGGTCGCATCGGACGCCTCGTCCTGCGCCGTCTGCTTGAAACTCAGGACAGCAACACCGTCGTCGCCATTAACGACCTCACCTCCCCCAAGGTGCTGGCGTATCTGCTAAAGCATGACTCGAATTACGGTCCCTTCCCCTGGAGCGTCGATTTCACCGAAGATTCCCTGATTGTCGATGGGAAATCGATCTCCGTGTACGCCGAAAAAGAGGCCAAACACATTCCATGGACCACGGCGCGCGTGGATCTGGTGGTTGAATGCACCGGTTTTTATACCTCGGAAGAAAAGTCCAAAGCCCACCTGGACGCCGGGGCGAAAAAAGTGCTCATCTCCGCGCCCGCAGGCGAGATGAAAACCATCGTCTTTAACGTCAACGACGACACGATTGACGCCAGCGACACCATTATCTCGGTCGCCTCCTGCACCACCAACTGTCTGGCGCCGATGGCGAAAGCACTGCACGACGCCTTTGGGATTAAAGTCGGGACCATGACCACCATCCACGCCTATACCGGCACCCAGGCCCTGGTCGACGGGCCGCGCGGGAAAGATCTGCGCGCCTCACGCGCGGCGGCGGAGAACATTATTCCGCACACCACCGGGGCGGCAAAAGCGATTGGGCTGGTGATCCCGGCGCTCAGCGGCAAGCTCAAAGGCCACGCCCAGCGCGTGCCGGTAAAAACCGGATCGGTGACAGAACTGGTCTCGATTCTGGAGAAAAAAGTGACGGTCGATGAGATTCACGCCGCGCTGAAAAAAGCGACCGAAGGCAACGACTCTTTTGGGTATACGGACGAGGAGATCGTCTCTTCCGATGTGATCGGCTCCCACTTTGGCTCGATCTTTGATGCCACTCAAACAGAAGTGTCCGAGGCGGGCGACCTGCAGCTGGTAAAAACCGTCTCCTGGTATGACAACGAATACGGCTTCGTCACCCAGCTGGTGCGCACGCTGGATAAGTTCGCCGCACTCTGATTTACAGCGGGCAGCCAGGCTGCCCGCATATCGCAAAATTAAGACTGCAGATACACCACCTGGGTTTGCAGATATTCATGCAGACCGTGTTTCCCGTCTGCCCCGCCGATACCTGATTTCCGCCAGCCCGCATGGAAGCCCTGCATCGCTTCAAAGTTCTCGCGGTTGATGTAGGTCTCGCCGAACTTCAGCCCTTTGATCGCTTGCATCGCCACATTCAGATTTTGCGTGTAAATGGACGAGGTCAGGCCATACTCACTGTCGTTAGCCATCGCCAGCGCCTCATCCAGAGAATCAAACGCCACCACCGGCAGCACCGGCCCGAAGGTCTCTTCGTGCATGATGGTCATCTCCTGGCGCACATCCAGCAGCAGCGTCGGCGGATAGAAATAGCCTTTGCCTTCCACCGCTTTACCACCCAACGCCACTCTGGCCCCTTCCTGTACCGCACGCGCCACTTTTTGTTCAACACGCTCAAGGGCAGCGGCGTTAATCAGCGGGCCCATCGCAATATCATTCCGCTCGGCCGGATTGCCAAACTGCACCGCTTTCATCGCTTCACCCAGACGGTTCACGAAGCGGTCGTAAATGCCTTTTTGCACATACACGCGCTCGGCGCAATTACAGACCTGCCCGGTGTTAATGACGCGCGAATCGACAATCGCTTTCACCGCCAGCTCAAGATCCGCGTCATCCATCACGATAGCTGGCGCTTTGCCGCCCAGCTCCAGGCACACTTTGGTGATGTTTTTCGCCGCAGCGGTCATGATTTTCTCCCCGGCGGTGACGCTGCCGGTCATGCTCACCATCGCCACTTTCGGGTTGCCCGCCAGCTCCTGCCCGACGGTTTCGCCGCGTCCAAGCACCAGGTTAAAGACCCCTTTTGGCAGCCCGATGTCATCGACAATTTTGGCAAACGCAATCGCATTATTTGGCGTGAATTCGCTCGGCTTGATGACGATGGTGTTGCCCGTCAGCAGCGCAGGTGCCAGCTTGCGGGCAATCAGGAAGAACGGGAAATTCCACGGCAGGATGCCGGTCGTTACGCCCAGCGCACGTTTAAACACCAGAATGTTCTCGCCCGGACGGTCGCTCTGAAGAATTTCCCCTTCGTAGCGGCGCGCCCATTCGGCCATATAGTCGATGTAATCGGCGGTGAAACTGACCTCCACGTCGGCCAGCTGCTGAATTTTGCCGCCTTCGGCCACGATCAGGGCGCTGATCTCACTGGCACGCTCACGGATACCGGCGGAAATTTTGCGTAGCCAGTTGGCGCGTTCAATCGCCGGGAGTGCTTCCCAGCCGGCCTGCGCGCGTTCGGCGGCCTCTATCGCTTTGCGGGCGTCTTCGGCACGCCCATCGGGAATACGGGAAATGACCTCTTCGGTGGCGGGATTGGTTACATCAATCCAGGTTTCACCTTGCCAGGCAACAAACTGTCCATCGATATACATAGGATGTTGTACGGGTACTGTCATGACCTGCTCCTGTAATTGCACTGTTTTTAACAAGTAAAATTAATGTTAAAAGTTACAATCAGGCGTCAGGTTGCCTATCGTATCGCGCTGTTTTTGTGAGATATCTCAAAAAAGAAACGGGTCAGCAAAACAATGACATTACAGACCGGCAACATAAAATGCCCGTTTGCGACACAGGATGCGCAAACGGGCATCACTTACAGCAGAGAGCGACTGACCAGCGCGTCGGTGAGAGTGGTATCGTGACGCAAAATCTGCCACGCGGCTTCCACATCAGGCGGGATCTCGACGTGAGCAATAAAGTCCCGCCCCGCCGGGCCGTAGCCGTTCGCGTCGTCTCGCAGCCGCGGGAGTTCACCCAGCACCAGCGACAGATAGCGCTCAACCGGCCAAAGCCCCTCACCGCCGCCGCTAAACACCAGGCCGTTTTCGCTGTTTTGCAGATGCGGAGTGATCCCAGGATGGCTGATAAAGTGCGGCGACTCGCGCTCGTCACGGCACACTCTGGCAAAGGTCGCCATCGTGCGCCGCTGCATGGTCGGGTCCTGTACCACGAGAATGCGTTGCGGGATGGGCGCGTGCTGCTTCAGCAGGTTCCAGCTAAAGCGCGCATTTTCACCACAGTTGGTGGACTGGTCGTCAATCAGAATACGGTCGTCAGGAATGTGCCAGAACTGACGCGCGATATCCGCCAGAATCGCCGCCTCGGCGCGTCCGGTGGTCGGCACCGTGTTATAGCGCGGGTGGCGCGCCGTCGCCGCGTACAGAAACGTCGTCGAGTGGCCGATACCGCCGCTAATTAGCAATGGGATCGCCTGTTCAGACGCGACCCGACAGGCGGCGTCAATGGTCGGGATCACCGCATTCCCGGCAAGGATCACTGCGTCAAACGGCTGGTCGCGCGGGTTATCGTCCTGCGCCAGCCAGTTGCCCACCGTGTTAACCGCCGCCAGCGTGGTCTCGGGCAGGCAGGGAAAAAGTGTCAGCGTCATCGTTACCTCCTTACATCAGGTTACTTTCAGGGTAGCGCGTATGAGGTTGTGAAACAGAGGATCTCTCCGAAAGCCGCCCGCACGATACCGCAGTTGAGGGCAATCATATTTGATTTAATGAACTATTTCATATTCACTTGAATTATGATTTCTGCCACAGGTAGAATCCTTAGCCCACTAACTATTCAACTATTCCAAAGGTAACCGACGTTATGCGCCTGCCTCAACGCGATCCTTATGCTCCTCGCGAGTGGCAGCCACATGAAAAACCCGCCCTGCTGGGGTCCCCTTCCACACCGCTGCACAGCACACCGAAAAGAGTGGCCTACGGCGTGGTCGGTTTACTGGTTTGCCTGACGGGAGCGCTTGGCAACGCGATGGTTGCCGCCAACCTGCAAAATCTGCAGGGGACATTCGCCGTCTGGTCGACGGAGATCGCCTGGCTCCCTGCCGTTTACGTGATGACCAACGTCTCGATTAACCTGCTGCTGGTGAAGTTTCGCCAGCAGTACGGGCTGCGCGCGTTTACGGAAGGGTTTCTGGTGCTGTATGTGCTGGTGACCTTTTTCCACCTGTTCGTTAACGATCTCAGCTCGGCGCTGATGGTGCGCGCCGCCCACGGCATGGTGGCCGCCGCTTTGAGTTCACTGGGGATTTACTATCAGATTCAGGCCTGGCCGGCGAAACATCGCCTGAAAGCGCTGACCATCGGCATCACCGGGTCGTCGCTGGCGATCCCCATTGCGCGACTGTTTTCGACGGAGCTGCTCCAGCTCGATGAATGGCGCGGGCTGTACTTCTTTGAACTCGGTCTGGCGCTGATTTCGCTCGGCTGCGTGATTGCGCTGAAACTCCCGCCGGGCGACCGCCGTAAAGTATTCGAAAAGAAAGATTTCATCACCTTCTTCCTGCTGGCACCCGGTATGGCGCTGCTGTGCGCGGTGCTCTCGCTCGGGCGGCTCGACTGGTGGTTTGAAGCGCCGTGGATTGGCTGGTCGCTGGCTCTGTCGCTGGTGCTGATCCTCTCGGCCATTGTTTTCGAGCATAACCGCAGCAATCCCCTGCTCAATACCCGCTGGCTCTCCAGCGGCAGTATTCTGCGCCTGGGATTGATTATGCTGCTCATCCGCATCGTGCTGGCGGAGCAAAACACCGGGGTGATCGGCTGGCTACAGTATGTCGGCCTGCAGAATGAACAGATGACGCATCTGGCCTGGTCAATCCTCGCCGGGATTGTCTGCGGCATAGTCGCCAGCTGCCTGACCATCAAACCCACCAGACTGGCCTGGCCGATAGTCACCTCGCTGGTGCTGATGATTGTCGCGTCGCTGCTGGACAGCCAGTCGAACAACCTGACACGTCCGGACCAACTGATGCTGAGCCAGTTTTTGCTCGGCTTTGGCAGCGCATTTTTCCTCGCCCCGGCGATGCTGGCAGGTATTGGCGGTGTGATTGCCGATCCGCGCAATCTGGTCAGCTTCTCGGTGCTGTTTGGCATGAGCCAGAACGTCGGCGGCCTGCTGGGTTCCGCCATCCTCGGCACCTTTCAGACCTGGCGCGAGAAATACCATTCGAACTTACTGGCCGATCAACTCACCACGCTCAATCCGCTGGTCAACGAGCGGCTACAGATTTACACCCAGATGTATCAGAACCTGATTGGCGACAGCGCCCTGCTTAACACCCAGGCCGTCACGCAGCTGCAAACTGTCACGACGCTGGAAGCCAATATTCTGGCCTATAACGATACTTATCTGCTGACCGCAGGCATTGCCACCGCCACGCTGGTGTGGATTTTGTGGCGCCTGCTACGCCTGAGAATCACCGCCCGTCTGGCGCTAAAACACGCCACGGGCACCAAATAATGGAAGAAAACCAAGAATGAACAGCGCATTACCTCCGGAGAGATTATGAGTCAGCAGGATGCCGCCAAAGAGCAGGCCACTACCCGCAATAATTTGCGCATTGTTTCCATTTTTACCGCAGCGGCGATAGGGATTGTCGGGGTGCTGGTGATCCTCTACGCCTGGCAACTGCCGCCCTTTACCCGCCACAGTCAGTTCACGGATAACGCCTATGTGCGCGGGCAGACCACCTTTATCAGCCCGCAGGTTAACGGCTATATCACCGAGGTAAAGGTGCAGGATTTCGTGCAGGTCAAAAAAGGCGATCTGCTGCTGCAAATTGATGACCGCATCTATCGCCAGCGCGTACATCAGGCGCAGGCGCAGCTGGCAATGAAAATGGCAGCGCTGAATAATAATCTGCAACAGCGCAAAAGCGCCGAAGCGGTGATTGCCCGTAACGATGCGGCGCTAAAAAACGCGCGCGCCCAGAGTGTGAAAACGCAGGCGGATTTAAAGCGCGTTAAAGATTTGACCGCGGACGGCTCCCTGTCGATTCGCGAACGCGATGCGGCGCTCGCCAGCGCTGCTCAGGGCAGCGCCGATATTGAGCAGGCCAAAGCGACGCTTGAGATGTCGCGTCAGGACCTGCAGACGGTCATCGTCAATCGCGGCTCGCTGGAGGCCGACGTCGAGAGCGCAAAAGCCGCGCTGGAGCTGGCGCAAATTGATTTGCAGAACACGCGGATTGTCGCCCCGCGCGACGGTCAGCTCGGGCAAATTGCCGTTCGACTCGGCGCCTACGTCACCGCCGGAACCCATCTCACTACCCTGGTGCCGCCGCAGCACTGGGTGATCGCCAATATTAAAGAGACACAGCTGGCGGATCTGCGCGTCGGACAGCCCGTCACCTTTACCGTCGACGCCCTGAACGGCAAACGCTATCAGGGCCGCGTGCAGAGTATCTCTCCGGCGACCGGCGTCGAGTTCAGCGCCATCACGCCGGATAACGCCACGGGTAACTTTGTGAAAATTGCCCAGCGTATCCCGGTGCGCATCGAAGTGCTCGGCAAGCCCGAAGAGTCCGCGCTGCTGCGCCCTGGCATGTCTGTTCAGGTGAACATCGACACGCGGGAGACGAAACAATGACGCTTCGCCCCGTCGTCTGCATGCTGGGTGCGCTGTGGCTGGCAGGTTGTCAGTCGGTGGATGTCGCGCCAGCCAAAAGCACGCTGCATATCCCCGCCGAGTGGCGCGAAACCCGTGGCCCTACCAGCCCAGCGGAGCAGCTGTGGTGGCGCAATTTTCACGATAATCATCTCAATCGCTACGTGGATCAGGCGCTGCAAAATAACAGCGACGTGCTGATCGCCCGCGAGCGGATCAACGAATATCAGGCGCAGGTCTATGCCGCCGACAGCAGCCTGTTCCCCTCCCTGGATGCGGGTGTGAGCGGCACGCGCGCCCGTGCCCAGTCGGCTGCGACCGGCCTGCCTGTTTACAGCACTTTGTATAAGGGAAGTCTCACTGCCAGCTACGATGTGGATATCTGGGGCGTCAATCGCAGCACCGCGAATGCCGCCGAGGCAACGCTGGAGGCGCAAAAAGCCGCGGCTGCCGCGGCGGATCTGACCGTCGCCTCGTCGGTGGCCTCGGGCTATGTCACCCTGCTTTCTCTTGATGAGCAGTTGCGCGTCACCCAGTCCACGGTGAAATCACGGGAAGATGCGCTGGCGCTGGCCAAACGCCAGTTCGAGACAGGCTATAGCTCGCGCCTGGAGCTCATGCAGTCGGATTCCGAGCTACGTTCGACGCGCGCGCAGATCCCGCTGCTCCAGCATCAGATCGCCATACAGGAAAACGCGCTCAGCCAGCTTCTGGGTGCGAATCCCGGTGCAGTAGCGCGCAGCGACAGTTTCAGCACGCTCACGCCGCTGCCATTGCCGTCGCAGCTGCCGTCGACGCTGCTCAATCGCCGCCCCGACATTGTGCAGGCGGAACGCCAGTTGATCGCCGCCGATGCCACGCTCGCCGCCTCCCGCGCCAGCCTGCTGCCGTCGATCAATCTTACTGCCACAGGATCGATACAGGATCGCACGCTGCCCGGTTTGCTCGACAACCCGCTGCAGCTCTGGAGTCTCGGCGGCAGCATTCTGGCACCGCTGCTGAACCGCCAGACGCTGAACGCACAGGTGGATATCTCCCAGTCCCAGCGTAATCAGGCGCTGTACAGCTATGAAAAGACCGTGCGCAATGCGTTCCGTGAAGTGAACGACAGTCTGGATGCCATCACGCGCTATCAGGAGCAGCTGACGGAGTTAATGGCGCAGCAGGATGTGGCCCAGGAGACACTGCGCATCGCGCAAAACCGCTATCGCAACGGCTACTCCTCCTATCTGGACGTGCTGGACGCCCAGCGCACGCTGTTCTCGGTGCAAACCAATGTAGTACAGGTGAAAAATAACCTGCTGCTGGCGCAGATTGATTTGTATAAGGCGCTGGGCGGCGGGTGGTCTGAGAAAAACTAAGGGGTCAGTCTATGCAACAAACGTGGTCTGCAGTAGATAACTATATGATTTCTTCTCTTATTCCCCAGGATACCGTGCTGGAAAGCGTTCTGGAAAATAACAAACGAGCCGGGCTGCCGGAGCATGACGTCGCGGCAAATCAGGGGCAGTTACTGGCTTTATTTGTCCAGATGACGCAGGCAAAGCGCATCCTGGAGATCGGCACTCTGGGCGCTTACAGTACGATCTGGATGGCGCGTGCGTTACAGCCTGGTGGCAAAATTATCACCCTTGAGGCCGACCCTGTTCATGCCGAAACCGCCAGGCAGAATATCCGCCTTGCCGGGTTGCAGGCGCAGATTGAGCTTATCGAGGGGCCTGGATTGCAATCGCTGGAAGGTTTCGGCGATATCCCCCCTTTTGACCTGATCTTCATCGATGCCGATAAGCCGAATAATCCGGGCTATCTGGAGTGGGCGCTGCGCTACTCCCGCCCTGGCACCGTGATCATCGGGGATAACGTGGTGCGTGACGGCGAGGTAATCAATGAGCAAAGCAATGATGAGCGCGTACAGGGCGTACGGCGTTTTATCGATATGATCGGGGAAAACCCTCGCCTCACGGCCACCGCGCTGCAAACCGTGGGGGTAAAGGGTTGGGATGGATTTACCCTGGCAATGGTGAATAGCTGAACCGTGTTTAGCGCCCGGTTAGCATTGCGCCACCGGGCGTTAATCACACACGTCTTACGACCCGCCGGATGGCGGCGACGCCTAATCCGGCCTGAAAACTACGCCGTAATCTGTTCCATCGCCTGCAAAATACGCTTATCGGAGATCGGATACGGCGTACCGAGCTGCTGCGCGAAGAAGCTTACGCGCAGCTCCTCGATCATCCAGCGGATCTCTCGCACATCCTCGTCCTCACGACGCGCCGGCGGCAGTTTGTTTAACCACTGCTGCCATGCCTGCTGGACACTCTCCACTTTCAGCATTTGCGCACGATCGCGATGCGGATCGACGGCCAGCTTCTCAAGGCGTTTTTCAATCGCATTAAGATAACGCAGGGTGTCGCCGAGGCGCTTGAAACCGTTGCCGGTGACAAACCCGCGATACACCAGCCCGCCCATCTGCGCTTTCACGTCCGATAGTGCCAGCGCCATGGTCATATCCACGCGCCCTTTCAGGCGTTTGTTGATATTGAACACCGCCGTCAGGATCTGCTCGACCTGCTTGGCGATGGTCACCACGGTGTCGTTCAGCCCGGCGCGCACTTTGTCGTGCAGGGCCGCAAAGCCCTCTTCCGTCCAGACCGGACCGCCCGCCTCGTCTATCAGCTTATCGACCCCACAGGAGATGCAGTCGTCGATCAGATCCAGCACCTTGCCGTACGGGTTGAAGTACAGTCCGAGCTTGGCTTTGTTCGGCAGTTTTTCATGCAGATATTTGATCGGCGACGGAATGTTCAGCAGCAGAAGGCGGCGCAGACCGCGCCACATGGCCTGCTGTTGTTCCAGCGGATTATCAAACAGCTTGATCGCCACGCTGTCACGCTCATCCACCAGCGCAGGCCACGCCTTCACTCTGTAGTTGCCGCGCTTCTGCTCGTAGTGATTCGGCAGATTGCCGAAACTCCAGATATGCAGCCCGCTCTGCTCGATACCGTCATCGGCAACCGCCGAGAGCGTCTCCTGCACTTTGCCTTTCAGCGCCTCTTTCAGCTCCGTCAGCGAACGGCCTTCGTTGAGCTTTTTGTTTTTATCATCCACCACCCGGAAGGTGATTTTCAGGTGATCGGGTACCTGATCCCAGTGCCAGGATTCGCGGTCAATGGTCACACCTGTCATGCGTCTAAGCTCTTTCTCAAGCGCATCCAGCAGCGGCAATTCCAGCGGCGTGACGCGGCCTAAAAAAGCTTCCGCATAGTTCGGGGCCGGAACAAAATTACGGCGCACCGGTTTCGGCAGGGATTTGATCAGCGCAATCACCAGTTCGCGGCGCAGGCCGGGGATTTGCCACTCAAAGCCGCTCTCATCCACCTGATTCAGCAGCGGCAGCGGAATGTGCACCGTCACGCCGTCGGCGTCTGCCCCCGGTTCAAACTGGTAGGTCAGACGCAGCTTAAGGTTGCCCTGATGCCAGAAGTTCGGATAGTCGAGCTTGCTGACCTGCTCCGCGCCCTCTTTAATCAGCATGCTCTTTTCAAAGTTGAGCAGATCCGGTGACTCTTTGCTGGCCTTTTTCCACCAGCTGTCGAAGTGACGCGCAGACACCACGTCATGGCTGATGCGCTGGTCGTAGAACTCAAACAGCGCTTCGTCGTCCACGAGGATGTCGCGACGACGGGATTTGTGCTCCAGCTCTTCCACTTCAGCGCGCAGCTTAAGGTTTTCGCGGAAGAAAGCGTGGCGAGTCTGCCAGTCGCCTTCCACCAGCGCATGGCGGATAAACAGCTCGCGGGAGAGCGCCGGATCGATCAGGCTGTAGTTCACCTTACGCGCCGCCACGACCGGCAGGCCGTAAACGGTCACTTTTTCCGTCGCCATTACCGCGCCCTGCGCGCGCTCCCAGTGCGGTTCACTGTACGAGCGTTTCAGCAGGTGCTGCGCGACAGGTTCGACCCACTCAGGATCGATACGCGCCGCAATGCGTCCCCACAGACGGCTGGTTTCGACCAGCTCCGCCACGATAGTCCATTTCGGCGGTTTCTTGAACAAACCGGAACCTGGGAAAATCGAGAAGCGGGCGTTGCGCGCGCCGGTATATTCCTGCTTATCGGCATCTTTCATGCCGATGTGCGACAACAGCCCGGTCAGCAGCGCCATGTGGATCTCGCGATACTCCGCCGGCTCACTGTTCACCGGAATGCCCAGCTCTTTCACCACCTGCCGCAGCTGGGTGTAGATATCCTGCCATTCGCGTACGCGCAGATAGTTTAGATACTCGACCTTACACTGGCGGCGGAACTGGTTCGACGACAGCGCTTTTTGCTGCTCACCGAGATAATTCCACAGATTCACAAAAGCGAGGAAATCAGACTCTTTATCGTGGAAACGCTGATGCTTTTCATCGGACGCCTGCTTTTTGTCCATTGGCCGCTCGCGCGGGTCCTGAATCGACAGCGCCGAGGTAATGATCATCGCCTCGCGCACGCAGCCATGTTTCTGCGCTTCGAGCACCATGCGGGCCAGACGCGGGTCCACCGGCAACTGGCTGAGCTGGCGTCCCAGCGGCGTCAGCTTATAGGCGTTCGCCTGTTCGTCGGTGGTGATCGCCCCCAGCTCTTCGAGCAGGCGCACGCCGTCCTGAATATTGCGTTTATCGGGCGCTTCGACAAACGGGAACGCCGCGATATCGCCAAGCCCGAGGGCGGTCATTTGCAGAATAACGGACGCCAGGTTGGTTCGCAGAATTTCGGGATCGGTAAATTCCGGGCGCGACAGGAAATCGTCTTCGGAATAGAGGCGAATACAGATCCCTTCCGACACACGTCCACAGCGGCCTTTACGCTGATTCGCCGACGCCTGTGATACCGGCTCAATCGGCAGGCGCTGCACCTTGGTGCGATAGCTGTAGCGGCTGATGCGCGCCGTACCCGGATCGATCACATACTTAATACCCGGCACGGTGAGTGAGGTTTCGGCAACGTTGGTCGCCAGCACAATCCGGCGACCGCTGTGGGCCTGAAATACGCGGTTCTGCTCGCTGTTAGACAGGCGGGCATACAGCGGAAGGATCTCCGTGTGGCGCAGATCGCGCTTGCTCAGCGCATCGGCGGTGTCGCGGATTTCGCGTTCACCGCTCATAAAGATCAGAATATCGCCGGGGCTTTCACGGCCCAGCTCGTCAACGGCATCAAAAATGGCCTGCAGCTGGTCGCGATCCGTGTCGTCCGCCTCTTCCACAATCGGGCGATAGCGCACTTCCACCGGATAGGTGCGGCCAGAGACTTCAATGATCGGCGCGTTGTTGAAGTGACGCGAGAAGCGCTCCGGATCGATCGTCGCGGAGGTAATGATGATTTTCAGGTCCGGGCGACGCGGCAGCAGCTCGCGCAAATACCCGAGCAGGAAATCAATATTCAGACTGCGCTCGTGGGCTTCATCGATAATGATGGTGTCGTACTGCATCAGCAGCCGGTCCTGCTGGATTTCAGCCAGCAGAATACCGTCGGTCATCAGTTTGACCATGGTGTTGTCACTGACGTGATCGCTGAAGCGCACCTTGTACCCGATGCAGCCACCCGGCTCGGTTTGCAGCTCTTCGGCGATGCGGTTCGCCACCGTGCGCGCCGCCAGACGACGCGGCTGGGTATGACCGATCAGGCCCTTGATCCCACGACCCAGCTCCATACAGATTTTTGGCAGCTGAGTGGTTTTGCCAGAGCCAGTCTCCCCGGCGACAATCACCACCTGGTGATCGCGCACGGCTTCAAGAATTTCCTGTTTTTTCTGACTGACAGGCAGGTTTTCCGGGTATTCAATCGTTGGACGCGCCGCTTCGCGCAGCACGACTTTCCCTGCTGCCTGTTCAATCTCTTTCGCCATCTCCTGGTAAATGGCCTGTTGTGCATCAGGATTTTTAACCTTTTTAACGCCGTGCAGGCGACGCGCAAAGCGCTGCTTATCTCGCAGCATCAGCGTATCAAGCTGTTGCATCAGCATCGGGAAGGTTAATTTTAGTTGTTCTGTCATAGTGTTAGGGGGCAGTGCTCTGCCAGGCTAAATCTCACTTGAATGATTGCTATAGAGTACCACACCGCCGCTTTGACTGCCTTATTCAAAAAAATCGAACATAGAATTCGATATATTGCGCTATCTCTGCGACAGGATTGTGAATAAAGTGTCAGCAAGCAACGGGGAAACCCCCAATCCAATACAATTTAAGGAATCACCCATGAGCAAAGTATTAGTTCTCAAATCCAGTATTCTGGCAGGGTACTCTCAGTCTGGTCAGCTGTCTGATTATTTCGTTGAACAGTGGCGTGAACAGCACAGCGCTGACGAAATTACCGTTCGCGATCTGGCTGCAAACCCGATTCCGGTACTGGATGGTGAGCTGGTTGGCGCGCTGCGTCCGAGCGATGCCCCACTGACCCCACGTCAGCAGGAAGCGCTGGCGCTGTCTGATGAGCTGATTGCCGAGCTGCAGGCGCACGACGTGATCGTGATCAACGCCCCGATGTACAACTTCAACATCCCGACGCAGCTGAAAAACTACTTCGACCTGGTGGCGCGTGCTGGCGTAACCTTCCGTTACACCGAAAACGGTCCGGAAGGTCTGGTGAAAGGCAAACGCGCAATCGTGCTCTCAAGCCGTGGCGGTATCCACAAAGATACCCCAACTGACCTGGTTGCACCGTACCTGACCCTGTTCCTGGGCTTCATCGGTATCACCGACGTGAACTTTGTCTTCGCTGAAGGCATCGCTTACGGTCCGGAAGTGGCAACCAAAGCACAGACCGACGCGAAATCCGCTATCGACAGCCTAGTCGCTGCATAAGATTTTCCCCCTCTCACCGCCCGGTGGGAGGGTTTTTCTTCTCGCTTTATCCGCACCCTATTTCCACCACGCCATGACGCCCCCGCAAATAATAATACGGAATTATTCTGAAATATTTTCGGCAGGATTTGGATGCGAAGAGAAGATAATTTTTTACAGCAGAAATGAATGCGAGCTATTTGAGGATGATACGTGTATGGTAGCAGGCCAATTACACAGGAAATGCCTATGTCCGATCGCAAAGATGGAAAAGCCCGCCGTAACTTTCTGATTAAATGCCCTTGCCCAAACTGCACTAAAGACTCTGAACACAGCTATACGCGCGTTCAAAAAGGGTCACTGCTCGTTTGCCCTTACTGCAGCACAATGTTTAAATCCAACCAAAAAGTCTGATTTGTTGATCCTCTGCGATTCTGACTACTGAGGCTTTCGCCGTCATCGTGGTTGCAGACTCGCAGAGATCAAAACAGGTTAGTCGCGCAGAACCACGTTAGCGGCAGCCGGGCCTTTCGCGCCAGCGCCCATCACGAACTCCACTTTCTGACCTTCAAACAGTGTGTTGAAATTATCGCCCTGCAACGCAGATAAATTGACAGAAACATCTTTGCTGCCGTCTACCGGAGAAATAAAGCCAAAGCCTTTATCTTCGTTAAACCACTTTACTAAACCAATAATTTTTGCAGACATATAAGGCTCCTTTATTCTGGCCTTTCGGCTGGCAAATTTGTTTAAATCGTAAACGCTGGGCATTAATGCACGGCAGGGCATAATAAGCAATGTTTATTTTAACCGTGCATCATCGATGCCCCTGAAAAGGCCGACGAAAATAATTTTGCCCTGACATAAACAGACAAAATTTATTTCGCTTGCGAGGATTTGGGGCGCAGGTTTTCATCAAAGACCAGACGCGTTCTGCCCGGCTCCACTTCCCGCAGCGGTTCTACCTGATGCAGGGTCATTTTGCAGCGCTCGACCAGCACCTGGTATTCACGCGTCCCCTGCTTTTTCCATTCGAGCTCCTGATCGCTCAGCTGACGAATGGCTTTTGCCGGACTGCCGATAATCAAATAGTTGGCGGGCATTTCAGCTTTGGCTTTCACAAACGCCGCCGCGCCGACGATGCTGTTTTCGCCGATCACCGCGCCGTCCATCACCACCGCGTTCATGCCGACCAGCGCATTTTTACGGATCACGCAGCCGTGCAAAATGGCGCTGTGACCGATATGCCCGTGCTCTTCCACCACCGTATCTTGCTCAGGGAAGCCGTGCATCACACAGTTATCCTGAATGTTTGCACCGTCTTTTACCACAATCCGGCCAAAGTCGCCGCGCAGGCTGGCGTTCGGCCCGACGTAGACGCCTTTGCCCAAAATGACATCGCCAATCAGCACGGCGGTAGGATGAACGTAGCTCTCATCAGGCACGACAGGTGTAAGACCATCTATTTGATATACAGGCATTCTTCCTCCGTTATGGAATATTCAGGCCGCCAAAGCGCTGGAAATAGAGCGCCCCCGGTACCGGTAGCTCCCCGACCGAGGTTTCCCCTTTTTCACTGACAAACGCCAGGGCACCCGGTGCCACGCGCTGGTAGATATTAATGCACAGCTGGCGGGCAGTTTGCCCGGCCCAGTGCGCGGGGAGTAGCTCCTCCGGCAACAGCGGATCTTTCAGCACCACGCGGCGATAAAAATGGATCAGCAACAGCTGGATCTGGAAACAGCGCTCCGGCGTCAGCTCATCGGCTCTCGCCTCTTTCAGCAGAGGGAGTAAAGGCCGGAACGAGTCGATAAAGGTTTCGTACATCACGTTTTGTTCCGTGAGCTGCCAGCACTCTTCCACGCGGGAGCGCAGCGCCGCACGCGACAACGCCAGCGGAGAGTGCGCTTCAAAACAGATCACGTTTTCGGCCACACCCGCTTCATGCAGCAGGGATTGCACATCGGCCATTTTCTGCGACGGTGAGGCCATCAGGCTGGAGGCCAGCGTGCCGAACCCCTGCCAGATGAGCTGTTTTTTCACATCGGCGAGGGTATTTTTATCCAGCCCTTCCGAGAGCAATAACAGCCATTTTCCGTCCCACGCCGGTAGTTCAGCGCGGTAAATTTTGTTCTCTGCGCGACGGGTTAATCGCAGCCCCTTGTCGCTCAGACGATAAAAACTGCGCCTGCCAATTCGCGAGACATCCAGCCAGCCCTCTTTATTCAGGCGAAACAGCGCGGTACGCACAAAGCGCTCGCCAAATCCCATCCCTTCCAGCAGCGCAGCCAGGCTCCCGAGCCAGATTTCACCGCCACGGTGCGAGAGCGAATCGCCATATAAAGATGAAATCAGCGACGTTCCGCTGATGGGCACAGAGCTGACGGCGTGCTGAATAAAAGTATCGAGTTTACTCATCTGATTCATTCTGTTGTGATTTTTGTCCTGGATGAATCATAGCACACAGATACCGCGAAGCGCTGCGCTTGCCCGGCCTACGATAGTTTATAGGCCGGGCGGAGGGTTAACCGTTAGCCGCTACCTTACGCAGATCAAACACCCGGCAGGCTTTGCCTTCGGAGCGCGGGATACTGCCGCAGTTGACAATCGTCACGTCCGTCGAGATCCCGACCATCGATTTAATGCGATGACGCAGCTGATGACACACCTGGCAGCGCTGCTCGTGGCTCAGCACCAGGCTGCTCTCTTTCAGCTCGACTTTTACCGAAAGTGAATCAAGATGCCCGCGACGGTTCACTTCCAGCTGGTAGTGCGGCGACAGATGCTCAAACTTGACGATCTCCTCCTCCAGCTGTGACGGGAAGACGTTCACCCCGCGAATAATCAGCATGTCATCGCTGCGCCCGCTGATGCGATCCATGCGGCGCATGGTGCGCGCCGTCCCCGGCAGCAGTCGCGTCAGGTCGCGGGTGCGATAGCGGATCACCGGCAGCGCCTCTTTGGTCAGGGTGGTAAACAGCAGTTCGCCCTGCTCGCCGTCGGCCAGAGGTGTGCCGTCGTTCGGGTTGACGATCTCCGGATAGAAGTGATCTTCCCAGATGGTCGGGCCGTCGGCGGTGTCGATGCACTCCATCGCCACGCCCGGTCCCATCACCTCTGACAGGCCGTAAATATCCAGCGCGGTAATCCCCAGACGTCGCTCAATTTCATGGCGCATCGCCATCGTCCATGGCTCTGCGCCAAACACGCCGACGCGCAGGGAGCATTGGCTGGCGTCGCCGCCCATCTGACGCTCCAGCTCTTCAATCAGATTCAGACAGTAGGACGGCGTTACCATGATCATATCCGGCTGGAAATCGCGGATCAGCTGCGCCTGTTTCTCCGTCTGCCCACCGGACATCGGGATCACCGTCGCGCCTAACCGTTCAGCGCCGTAGTGCGCACCCAGCCCGCCGGTAAATAAACCGTAGCCATAGGCCACGTGAATTTTGTCTTTCGCGGTGCCACCGGCCGCGCGCAGGGAACGGGCCACGATATTGGCCCAGTTGTCGATATCGTTTTGGGTATAGCCCACCACCGTTGGTTTACCGGTGGTGCCGGACGAGGCGTGAATGCGCACCACCTGCTCCATCGGCACCGCGAAGGTATCGAACGGGTAGTTATCCCGCAGATCCTGCTTGGTCGTGCAGGGGAATTTATTGAGATCGGACAGCTCTTTGAAATCGTCAGGATGCACGCCCGCAGCGTCGAATTTGCGTTTGTACATAGGTACATTGTTATAAGCATGCTTCAGCGTCCACTTCAGGCGTTCAGTTTGCAGCGCCTGTAATTCGTCCACCGAGGCTGTTTCAATGGCATCAAGTTGTGTTGTTGTCGTTGTCATTTTGTAGGGTACTCGCAGGTAGTTTTGCTCAAACACGCTCCAGGATCAGGGCAATGCCCTGGCCCACACCGATGCACATCGTACAAAGCGCGTAGCGCCCGTTGCGTCGATGCAATTCATTACTGGCCGCCAGCACCAGTCGTGCGCCGCTCATCCCCAGCGGATGGCCCAGGGCAATCGCGCCGCCGTTCGGGTTTACGTGCGCGGCATCATCCGCTAACCCCAGCTGGCGCAACACACCCAGAGCCTGCGATGCAAACGCTTCGTTCAGCTCAATCACGTCCATATCGTTAATGCTCAGACCCGCGCGCTCCAGCACTTTGCGTGTGGCCGGAACCGGGCCAAGCCCCATCAGTCGCGGTTCGACGCCTGCACTGGCCATCGCCACGATGCGCGCACGCGGGGTTAACCCCTGCTGCTGCGCCATCTCACCGCTGGCAATAATCAGCGCTGCCGCACCGTCGTTCACCCCCGATGCGTTCCCGGCCGTCACGACGCCGTTTTTACGAAACGGGGTTTTGAGGGCGGAAAGCTGCGCTAAGGTGGTGTCGGCGCGGGGATGTTCATCCACCCGCACTTCGGTGACAACGCCCTTTTTGCCCGCCACGCTCACCGGCACGATCTCCTGCGCCAGAATGCCGTTCTGCTGCGCCTGCGCGGTACGCTGTTGGCTGCGCAGTGCAAATGCGTCCTGATCGGCGCGGCTAATATTTAACAATTCAGCTACATTCTCTGCCGTTTCGGGCATGCTGTCAGTTCCGAATTGCTGATGCATGAGCGGATTCACAAATCGCCAGCCAATGGTGGTGTCGTACATCTCCGCCTGACGCTGGAAAGGCGTGGTGGCTTTGCCCATCACAAACGGCGCACGGGACATGGACTCAACGCCACCGGCGATCAGCAGATCCGCATCGCCCGCTTTAATTGCGCGTGCCGCAAACCCCACGGCGTCCAGTCCGGAGCCGCACAGACGGTTGATGGTCGTGCCCGACACCGTCTGCGGAAAGCCCGCCAGCAGCGCGGCCATGCGCGCCACGTTGCGGTTATCTTCCCCGGCCTGGTTTGCGCAGCCGAAAATCACATCGTCAATACGTTCTGCATCCAGATGCGGATAACGCGCCAGCAGCGCGCGCAGCGGGACGGCCGCCAGATCGTCAGCGCGCACGCCAGATAACGCACCGCCATAACGCCCCACCGGGGTACGAACACCATCACAGATAAATGCATCACGCATCAGGCTTCTCCTGTCACACTGCCGCCAATGCGGTGCGATTTACCGCGGAACAAGGCGACTGTTTTTTGTTGTTGGTTAGTAATTTCGATGTCGTACACGCCGGTCAGTTTGCCCTGATGTTTCACGCGGGCGCTGGCGGTCAGCTTGTCTCCGGAAAACCCAGGGCGCAGAAAATCAATGGAGCAGGCCGAGGCCACCGCCGCCAGCCCCTGGCTGTTGCAGGCGTAGGCGAACGCCGTATCCGCCAGCGAGAACAGCTGGCCACCGTGGCAGGTTTTGTGGCCGTTGAGCATCTGCGGCGTGATGGTCATGGTCAGCACCGCGTAGCCCTCGTCCATCTCGATAATGTCGATCCCAAGCGCCTGGGCGCAGGCATCGTTTTCATACATGGCGCGGGCGTTGTGCCAGGCGTTATGACTCATAGCTACTCTCCAGAAGCGCACGCTGGCGCAGCAGTGAACAGGGGCGATAACGTTCTTCGCCGTAGTGGCGTTGCAGGTTTTCCAGCAGAATCAGCAGGCGCTGCCAGCCCAGACGTTCACCCCAGGCGATAGGCCCGACGGGATAGTTCACGCCGAGGCGCATCGCGGTGTCGATATCCTGCTCGCTGGCCACCCCTTTCTGCAGGGCATCCAGCGCTTCGTTGATGATCATCGCCACGGTGCGCCAGATCAGCAGACCGGGATAATCCGCACTTTGCAGAACGCGTTTTCCCTGCTGCTGCAGGTGATAAATCGCTTTTTGCGTGGCGGAGTGCGGATTACTGACCGCTGCGGCAATCACCACGGCGTCGCCGTCCATCCGATCGACCACCACCACCGGTGTATTAAGGCGCAGGGCGAGGCTTTGCGCGGTTTCGCCGGTAGTTTCCACCAGCAGCACCTCGTCGATTTCCGTGACACCGTCACTTCTTTTAGCGATGGTCGTCGGGCTAAAGGTCGCGCCGACCGGTTCCAGCCACTGGGCGGCTGGCCGCTTGCTGTGCCAGTCGTAAACCCCCTGCCCGGTTTTCTTACCGAAACGTCCGCCAAGCACCAGCTCCTGCTGAACCAGCGACGGCAGAAAACGGCGCTCCTGCCAGAAAGCGTTAAACACCGAGCAGGTCACGGCAAAGTTCACGTCCTGCCCGATGAGATCCGTCAGCTCCAGCGGCCCCATCGGGAAACCGCCGCCTTCGCGCAGCGCGGCGTCGATGTCCTGCGCCGGGGCGACATTCTCTTCCAGCGCGCGCCAGGCTTCGGAGTAGAACGGGCGCGCCACGCGGTTGACGATAAATCCAGGCGTGGACTGGCAGCGCACCGGCTGTTTGCCCCAGTTCAGCGCCAGCTCGCACAGCAGATCCGCCACTTCGGTTGACGTCCCCAGCCCGCTCACCACTTCCACCAGCTTCATCACCGGGGCCGGGTTAAAGAAATGCAGCCCGGCGACGCGTTCCGGATGGCGCACCTCGGCAGCCACCGCGGTGATCGAAATCGACGAGGTGTTACTGGTGAGCAGCGTCTGCGGCGGGCAGATATCGCCCAGCTGTTTAAACAGCGCTTTTTTCACCTCAAGGCGCTCGGAGGCCGCTTCAATCACCAGATCGGCGGCGGCAAGCGCCTGGATATCGTTAACGGATAGCAGACGGGCGACAATTTTTTCGCTGGCCTCGGAGGACAATTTTCCGCGCGCGACGCGGGATTCCAGCCGCGTGCGGATGCCCTCGATGGCGCGAACCACGGCGTCTGAAGCGATGTCGTACACCAGTACCTGATGTCCGTTGCTGGCGGCCACTTCTGCGATCCCGGCCCCCATGGTGCCGCTGCCGATCACGGCGACGGTGTGAATTCTCATCGTCATCTTATTTCCCCGTGAAATTCGGCGGGCGCTTGGCGAGGAACGCGCTCACGCCTTCGCGATAGTCGTCGCTGCGCCCGGCCAGTCGCTGATAATCACGCTCCAGATCGAGCTGTTCGTCCAGGGTGTTGGTTTCGGCGGCGTTCATCGCCTGTTTGATCAGCCCCAGACCCAAGGTCGGCTGAGAGGCAAAATGGATCGCCAGTTTCTGCGCGGTGGATGAGAGTTCTTCATCGTCAACCACCTGCCAGATCATCCCCCAGGCGTGCGCCTGCTCTGCGCTCAGTTTATCGCCCAGCAGCGCCAGACCCATGGCCCGCGCACGTCCGGCGACGCGCGGCAGCAGCCAGGTGCCGCCGCAATCCGGCACCAGCCCGAGCTTGCTAAACGCCATCATGAAATTCACGGAACGCGCGGCGATCACCATGTCGCAGCCCAGCGCCAGCGTCGCGCCTGCTCCCGCTGCCACACCGTTCACCGCTGCAATCACCGGTTTCGGTAGTTTTGCCAGGCGGCGTACCAGCGGGTTGTAGAAGGTTTCCACGGAGTAGCCGAGATCCGGCGCGGGGCCGTTCGGGTCAACGTTGCGGTCATTCAGATCCTGCCCGGCGCAAAAACCGCGTCCGGCACCGGTAATCAACAGGCAGCGGATAGTGTCATCCCGTTCGGCCTGCTTCAGGCACTCGGAAAGCTGCTGATGCATGACATCGTTAAAGCTGTTCAGACGCTCCGGGCGGTTCAGCGTAATGGTCATCACGCCCTGCTCAACATGACTCAGAATAAATTCCACAATTAGCGTCCTTTAAAGTCGGGGGTGCGTTTTTGTAAGAAAGCGGCGATGCCTTCCCGGCGGTCTTCCGTGGCAGACAGCAGCGTAAACAGCTGACGCTCCTGAGCCAGACCGGCCTGTAGCGGCACTTCCTGCGACTGGCGCAGCGCCTGTTTCGCGGCTTGCAACGCCAGCGGAGAATGACGCGCCATCAATGCGGCCTGCTTCAGGGCATATTCCAGCACCAGCGCCGACGGGAATACGTCGCTCACCAGCCCCGCCGACTGCGCCTGCTGCGCGCTAATGCTTTCGCCCGTCAGCACCATTTTGCTGGCGAGGGACTTGCCGACGCAGCGAATCAGACGCTGGGTGCCGCCCGCGCCCGGCATAATGCCAAGTGTGATTTCCGGCAGACCAAAACGGGCATTGTCCCCGGCGATCACCACGTCACACAGCAGTGCCAATTCGCAGCCTGCGCCGAGCGCAAAACCGTTTACGGCGGCAATCAGCGGTTTGTTAAAAGCGTTAATGCGCGCCCAGAGCTGCGGGCGAACGTCGTTCAGCGTGGCGGGCAGATCTTTCTCCGCCATCTCGTTGAGGTCGGCCCCGGCGGCAAAGCAACGCTCGTTGCCATAAATGACACAGGCGGAGATCTCGCCATCAACCGCAGCGGCTTCCAGCTCATCTGCCAGTTGCGAAAGCAGCGCGTTGTTGAGGGCGTTGCGCGCCGCCGGACGGTTCAGCGTCAGCTGCAGCACGCGGCCATGACGGGTGACAATCAGTTCGCTCATGCCATCCCCTTCGCGTCAAAATCGACCACCACGTCGGCGGTCAGCGGCAGCGCCTGGCAGCTCAAGACATATCCCGCCGCCAGTTCGTCCGGCTCCAGGCTGTAGTTGGTCGCCATATCGACTTTTCCGCGCAGCACTTTGCATTTGCAGGTGGCGCAGACGCCACCCTTGCAGGCGTACGGCAGATCTGCGCCCTGACGCAGGGCGGCATCGAGAATGCTTTCGTCGTCAGCTGTGAGCGTGATTTCGCGGTCGCGGCCATCCTGACGAACGGTCACTTTCTGCCCCTGCGCCTGAATCGTCGTCGCGCGTTTCACGGCGCTCCCCGGCGTATTAAAGCGCTCAAGGTGTATAGTTTTCTCCGGCATCCCCAGCGCTTTCAGCGCCAGCTCGGCGTCGTCCATCATCGCCGAAGGGCCGCAGATAAAGGCTTCGTCGAACAGGCTGAAATCGATCAGCGTTTTTCCCAGCTGCTGCAATTTTTCGCCGTCGATACGCCCGTGCAGCAGTTCACTGTCGAGGGTCTCCTGACTGAAAATATTCACCAGCTGCAGACGTTGCGGCCAGGTGTCTTTCAGATCCGCCAGTGCCTGGCGGAACATCATGCTCTGGCTGCTGCGGTTACCGTAGATCAGGGTGAAATGGCTCTGCAGCTCGGCCCGCAGGGTGCTGGAGATAATCGCCAGCATCGGGGTGATCCCTGAACCGGCGGCAATCGCCAGATAGCGCCCGGCGCGTTCCGCCTGCGGCTGATAGCCAAAGTGGCCCTGAGGCACCATCACCTCCAGCGCCATGCCCTGTTTGATCTCATCGCGGGCATAGCGAGAAAAACGCCCGCCGTCGATGGCTTTCACCGCCACGCTGATTTCGCCCGGCGTCACGCTGCGACAAATGGAGTAGCAGCGGCGTAGCTCTTCGCCTGCCAGCTTCGCTTTGAGCGTCAAATGCTGACCGGGGCGGAAACGGTAGGCGTCCTGCAAAGTTTGTGGGATCGCGAAAGTAATGGTCACCGCATCGCGGGTTTCGGGTTCCACTTTTGCCACCGTTAAGGAATGAAACGTTGTCATGGCAACCTCAGATACATTTGAAATAGTCGAAAGGTTCACGGCAGGCGTTACAGCGATAGAGCGCTTTACAGGCCGTTGAACCAAATTCACTGATAACCGACGTGTCGGTGCTCGCGCAGCGCGGGCAGGCCACCTCGGCAGGGGAATGCACATGGCAGCTATGGCCTACCGGCGGGCTGATGCCGTATTCACGCAGTCGCGCGCGGGCGTCGTCGGTCATCCAGTCGGTCGTCCAGGCCGGGTCAAGCTGCAGGACGATATGCACCGGCGTAAAACCGTGGGCGGTCATCGTCTCGCGAATGGCGCCGAGCAGATGCTCCGTCGCCGGACAGCCCGAATAGGTTGGCGTAAAGCCAATCACCCAGCCGCCCGCCTGTGCGCAGACGCTGCGCACCATGCCTAAGTCGGTGATGGTGAGCACCGGCACTTCCGGGTCCGGGATCTGGCTTAACAGCGACCAGATTTGCGGGATTTCCGCCGGGGCAATCTCAGCGAGACGTTGCATAGCGACCTCCTCTTACCACTGCTGACCGGGATACATGCGCTGGAGATACTGCATCTCCGCCAGCATCAGTCCCAGATGTTCGGTGTGCAGCCCTTTTTTGCCGCCGGTGCGATACGCCGCCTCTTCCGGAATGTTCAGGCTGGCCTGCTGGAAAACGGCAAACACTTCCGCTTCCCACTCGGCGCGGAGTTCGCGTGGGTCGACGGCGATCCCCTCGGCAATAAGCTGCTCTTCCAGCGCATCGGCTTCGAACAGTTCGGCGGTAAAGCGCCACAGGGAATCGATCGCCTGCTGCATTTTTTGCGCCGACACCTCCGTGCCGTTGCCCAGACGCTCCAGCCAGCCGCGGCTAAAGCGCAGGTGGTAGCGCGCCTCTTTGATCGCTTTCGCGGCAATCGCGGCCAGTTGCGCATCGCGGCTTTGGGTCAGACGGGTAAAGAGCGCCACGTGCCAGGCGTCGATGAAATACTGACGCACCAGGGTGTCGGCGAAGTTGCCGTTCGGCTGCTCCACCAGCAGCAGATTACTGAACTGACGCTCATCGCGGCCAAAGGCCAGCGTGTCTTCGTCGCCCTGTCCTTCCAGTTCGGCGGCGTAGGTTAAGAAATTGCGCGCCTGTCCGAGTAAATCCAGGCCGATATTGGCCAGCGCCAGATCGATCTCCAGCTCCGGCGCATGGCCGCACCACGCGCCGAGACGCTGCGACAGAACCAGACAGTTATCGCCGAGGCGCAGGGCATATTGCGTTGTTGCTTTCATATCCATCCTCACATGTGCTCGATGCCATCAGGGAGGGTGTAAAAGGTCGGATGACGGTAGACCTTGCTCTCTGCGGGGTCGAAAAATTCTCCGCGCTCTTCCGGCTGCGAGGCGACGATTTCGCTGGCTTTCACCACCCAGATCGAACAGCCTTCGCTGCGACGGGTGTAGGCATCCCGCGCATTTTCCAGCGCCATGCGGTCATCGGCGGCGTGCAGGCTGCCAACGTGACGGTGGGATAACCCCTGTTTGCTGCGAACAAACACTTCATATAACGGCCAGTAGACATTGCTCATGGTTAATTCCTCTTACGCGGCGGTGCGGGCGTGTTGTTTTTCTGCGTGCGCCAGTGCAGCTTCGCGCACCCACGCCCCTTCTTCCCAGGCTTTACGTTTCGCGGCGAGGCGCTCGTGGTTGCAGATGCCGCGTCCGTTAATCACTTCTTCAAATTCATGCCAGTCGATTTCACCAAAGCGGTAGTGGCCGCTCGCTTCATCGAAGTGCAGATCCGCATCCGGCACGGTCATGCCCAGCATCTCGACCTGCGCGACAGTATTGTCGACAAAGCGCTGGCGCAGTTCGTCATTGCCGAAGCGTTTGATTTTCCAGGCCAGGCTGCGGGCGCTGTTGGGGGAGTTGTCGTCGTTCGGTCCGAACATCATCAGCGCGGGCCACCAGAAACGGTTGATGGCGTCCTGCAGCATCTGGCGCTGAGATTCGCTGCCCTGCGCGAGTGCCATACAGGCTTCAAACCCCTGACGCTGGTGGAAGCTCTCTTCTTTACAGATTTTCACCATTGCGCGGGCATACGGCCCGTAAGAGGTGCGGCACAGGGCCACCTGGTTAACGATGGCCGCGCCATCGACCAGCCAGCCAATCACGCCGATGTCGGCCCAGCTCAGGGTTGGATAGTTGAAGATCGAGGAGTATTTCATCTTGCCGTCGAGCATCTTCTGGTAGATGTCTTCCCGCGCACAGCCCAGGGTCTCCGCCGCGCTGTAGAGATACAGCCCGTGCCCCGCTTCATCCTGCACTTTCGCCAGCAGAATCGCTTTGCGGCGCAGTGTCGGCGCGCGGGTGATCCAGTTTCCTTCCGGCAGCATGCCGACAATTTCGGAGTGCGCATGCTGACCAATCTGGCGGATCAGGGTTTTGCGGTAGGCGTCCGGCATCCAGTCTTGCGGCTCGATGGCTGTCTCCTGTGCGATGCGCTGTTCAAAGCGTTGTTCTTCCGTCACGTCGTCACCTTTATGATTCGTTAAATCGTCAATCATCGTTTAATGATGAATCACTTCGTTTCTTAAAAGTTACACAAAGGTTAAATATAACCCCAAGGAGTGTTTGTCTATTTTGTGATGTCGCTCGCAAGGCTTTTACAGCAAGCCGCTTATGGCGGGCGCTGTTCGCTTGAAGATTCATCCGACAAGATCACATTGTTAACAAATCATTAAAACATCACTTGCTTTTTATGATTCATAATCAAACTATCTATAGTGAAATTACGTAACATTTGGAGAAGAGAGATGCAGCAGTTAGCCAGCTTCTTGTCCGGCACCTGGCAGTCTGGCCGGGGCCGTGAGCGCAACATTCATCACGCCATCAGCGACGAAGCCCTGTGGAGTGTGACCAGCGAAGGTCTGGATATGGCGGCAGCGCGTCGCTTTGCCATCGAACGCGGCGGTGAATCACTTCGGGCGATGACCTTTATCGAACGTGCGGCGATGCTGAAAGCGGTCGCCAAACATTTGCTGAGCCAGAAAGACCATTTTTATGCCCTGTCGGCAGAGACCGGCGCGACCCGCGCGGACAGCTGGGTGGATATCGAAGGCGGCATCGGCACGATGTTCACCTACGCCAGCCTCGGCAGCCGCGAACTGCCCGATGACTCCCTGTGGCCAGAAGACGAGCTGATCCCCCTGTCGAAGGAAGGCGGCTTTGCCGCGCGCCATGTGCTGACGTCCAAATCCGGCGTGGCGGTGCATATCAACGCCTTCAACTTTCCCTGCTGGGGGATGCTGGAAAAACTGGCGCCGACCTGGCTTGCCGGGATGCCCGCAATCATTAAACCGGCTACCGCTACCGCGCAGGTCACCCAGGCGATGGTCAAATCCATCGTCGACAGCGGTCTGGTCCCGGAGGGGGCGATTAGCCTGATCTGCGGCGGTGCGGGCGACTTGCTGGATCATCTCGATTTCCAGGACGTAGTGACGTTTACCGGCTCCGCCTCCACCGGCCAGATGCTGCGTGTACACCCGAATATCGTCGCCAAATCCATTCCGTTCACTATGGAAGCAGACTCGCTGAACTGCTGCGTGCTGGGGGAAGACGTGACGCCGGAGCAGCCGGAATTTGCGCTGTTTATCCGCGAAGTGGTGCGTGAGATGACCGCCAAAGCCGGGCAAAAATGTACCGCCATTCGCCGCATTATTGTTCCGCAAGGGCAGACTGAAGCGGTCAGCCAGGCGCTGATCGCCCGTCTCGAAAAAGTGGTGGTTGGCGACCCGGCGCAGGAAGGGGTCAAAATGGGGGCGCTGGTCAACGCCGAACAGCGTGCCGATGTGCAGGAAAAAGTCGATCTGTTGGTGTCTGCGGGCTGCCAGATCCGTCTCGGCGGCAAAGCCGATCTACACGCTGCGGGCGCGTTCTTCCCGCCGACGTTGCTCTTCTGTCCGCAGCCTGACGAGACCCCTGCCGTTCACGCGACGGAAGCCTTTGGTCCGGTCGCCACGCTGATGCCGTATCGTGACGCGGACCACGCCATGACTCTGGCGCGCGCCGGTGAAGGCAGCCTTGCCGGAACGCTGGTAACGGCGAATGCAAATATCGCCCGCCAGTTTATTTCCGGCGCGGCGCGGGCGCACGGGCGAATCCAGATCCTTAACAACGAGTCAGCGAAAGAGTCTACCGGCCACGGCTCTCCGCTGCCGCAGCTGGTTCACGGCGGGCCGGGGCGAGCGGGCGGCGGTGAAGAGCTGGGCGGGCTGCGTGCGGTGAAGCACTATCTGCAACGCACCGCGATTCAGGGCAGTCCGTCGATGCTCGCCGCCGTCAGCCAGCAGTGGGTGCGCGGTGCACAGGTACAGGAAGATCGCGTACACCCGTTCCGCAAATACTTCGAAGAGCTGCAGCCGGGCGACAGCCTGCTGACCCCGCGCCGCACCATGACCGAAACGGACATCGTCAATTTTGCCTGTTTGAGCGGCGATCATTTCTACGCCCACATGGACAAAATTGGCGCGGCGGAGTCTATCTTCGGCGAGCGCGTGGTACACGGTTACTTTGTGATTTCTGCGGCGGCGGGTCTGTTCGTTGATGCGGGCGTCGGGCCGGTCATCGCCAACTACGGTATGGAAAATCTGCGCTTTATCGAGCCGGTCAAACCGGGCGATACCATTCAGGTGCGTCTGACCTGTAAGCGCAAAACCCTGAAGAAACAGCGCACCGCAGACGAAAAACCGACCGGCGTGGTGGAATGGGCCGTGGAGATCTTTAACCAGCACCAGCAGCCTGTCGCGCTTTACTCCATTCTGACCCTCGTGGCTCGCCAGCAGGGCGATTTCACCGACTGATGTGTCTTTTTACCGGGAAGGCCCCTTCCCGGTTTTTAATTTGGCAAGAGTGACAAATAACCTGGCAGGTGCAGGCAAACACTTTGCGCCCGCGCCTGTCAGGATAACGCTGCACAACACCAATAACACAATAATGATGAGGTCAACGATGGGAAGCCCTTCTTCTTTTTCTGCCCGTAAGACGGCACTGGCCGTGGCTGTCGCGTTGTTATGCGCCTGGCAATCTCCCGTGTTCGCCCATGGCGGCGAAGCGCATATGGTTCCGATGGATAAAACCCTGGCCGATTTTGGCGCCGATGTGCAATGGGACGATTACGCCCAGATGTTTACCATTGCCAAAGACGGTGCCTTTGTGAAGGTCAAACCGGGCGCGAATACCGCCATCGTCAACGGCAAGCCGCTTAAACTGCAGGTGCCGGTGGTGATGAAAGACAACAAGGCGTTCATCTCCGACACCTTCATCAACGATGTTTTCCAGTCGGGACTTGATCAGACCTTCCAGGTGGAAAAACGCCCGCATCCGCTCAACGCACTGACCGCAGACGAAATTAAACAGGCCGTCGAGATCGTGAAAACTGCGGCGGAGTTCAAACCCAATACCCGCTTCACCCAGATTGCGCTGGCCGAACCCGACAAAGCCAAAGTGTGGGATTTTGTCCTGAACGGCACGGCTGTCGATGCTCCGCGTCAGGCGAATGTCACCATGCTGGATGGCAAACACGTCATTGAGAGCGTGGTTGATCTGAAGGACAAAAAAGTCCTGAGCTGGACGCCGGTCAACGACGCCCACGGCATGGTGCTGCTGGATGATTTCACCGCCGTACAGCAGATCATCATGAGCAGCCCGGAATATGCGCAAGCGCTGAAAAAACACGGCGTGGACGACCCACAGAAAGTGATCGGTACCCCGCTGACCGTCGGCTATTTTGACGGTAAAGACGGTCTGAAACAGGAAGAGCGCCTGCTGAAAGTGGTCAGCTATCTCGACACTGGCGACGGTAACTACTGGGCGCACCCGATTGAAAACCTGGTGGCGGTGGTCGACCTCGAGCAGAAAAAAATCCTTAAAATTGAAGAAGGCCCGGTGGTGCCGGTGCCAATGAATCCGCGTCCGTATGATGGTCGTGACCGTATCGCCACCGTCAAAAAACCGCTGGAGATTGTCGAGCCAGAGGGCAAGAACTACACCATTACGGGCGATATGATCCACTGGCAGAACTGGGACTTCCACCTGAGTCTCGACTCCCGCGTCGGGCCTGTCATCTCGACTGTGACCTATAACGACAACGGCAAAAAACGCCAGGTGATGTATCAGGGCTCGCTCGGCGGGATGATTGTCCCTTATGGCGACCCGGACGTGGGCTGGTACTTCAAAGCCTATCTCGATTCCGGTGATTACGGCATGGGCACCCTGACCTCGCCGCTGGTGCGTGGCAAAGATGCGCCGTCGAACGCGGTGATGCTAAACGAAACCATTCCGGATTACACCGGCACGCCGATGGAGATCCCCCGCGCGATTGCCGTGTTTGAACGCTACGCCGGGCCGGAGTATAAGCATCAGGAGATGGGCAAACCGAACGTCAGCACCGAGCGCCGTGAACTGGTGGTGCGCTGGATCAGTACCGTCGGTAACTACGACTATATCTTTGACTGGATCTTCCACGAAAACGGCACCATTGGCATCGATGCAGGCGCAACGGGTATCGAAGCGGTAAAAGGTGTGCAGGCTAAAACCATGCATGACCCGAGCGCCAAAGACGATACCAAATATGGCACCCTGATCGACCACAACATCGTCGGAACTACCCACCAGCACATCTACAACTTCCGTCTGGATATGGACGTGGATGGCACCAACAACCGTCTGGTGGCGATGGACCCGGAGGTGAAACCGAACACCGCCGGTGGCCCGCGCACCAGCACCATGCAGGTGAATCAGTACAATATTGATACGGAGCAGCAGGCGGCGCAGAAGTTCGACCCTGGCACCATTCGACTCCTGAGCAACACCAGCAAAGAGAACCGCATGGGCAACCCGGTCTCGTACCAGATTATCCCTTACGCGGGCGGCACTCACCCGGTCGCGAGCGGCGCGAAATTCGCGCCAGACGAGTGGATCTACCATCGCCTGAGCTTTATGGATAAGCAGCTGTGGGTCACGCGCTATCATGCGAATGAGCGCTATCCGGAAGGCAAATTCCCGAACCGTTCGATTCACGACAGCGGTCTGGGGCAGTACAGCAAAGATAACGAATCCATCGATAATCAGGACGATGTGGTGTGGATGACCACCGGCACCACGCACGTGGCGCGCGCCGAGGAGTGGCCGATCATGCCGACCGAGTGGGTTCATACCCTGCTCAAACCGTGGAACTTCTTCGACGAGACACCCACGCTCGGCAAGAAGAAAGACGAGAAGTAGCAAATCTGGCCGGGCAAATGCCCGGCTTTTTTTTAATGAGATACCATTGCCCCCGCAAATTCGATCCCGTGCACTGCAGGTGATACGGGTAGCTTCGACGTTATATCGGCTGCAAAATGGTGGGCGAAATCGACAGGTACGGTGAGGGTTTTGTGAGTGGCGGCATCGCCTGGACGACAATAAAGATGTATGTGAACTGCAGCCCTCTCACCCAGAGGCTGAGGGCTTTACGTTTGTAGGTCGGGCAGCGTTGCCGCCACCCGACAAGGGCAATTAATACCGCACACACACCGACTTCGTTTCACACCAGCCATCCAGCCAGTCAGGACCAAAATCGCGGCCTGTGCCGGACTGTTTCATGCCGCCAAACGGCAGGTTGGCGTCGATCAGCGTATGACTGTTCACCCACACGGTTCCCGCCTGTAAACGGTCCGTGTACTCCAGCGCTTTGCTGATATTTTGCGTCCAGACGCTGGCCGTCAGGCCATACTCCGTGTCGTTTGCCAGCTGGAGTGCCTCTTCCCCATCGGCCACTCGCACCAGATTTACCACCGGGCCAAACACCTCTTCGCGGGTCAGGCGCAGGCTGGCATCGGGGTTTACCACCAGCGTTGGCGCAACGTAATAGCCCTGTTTATCCGGGCCGCTGTTGCCGGTAATCAGCTCGGCATGGCTGAGCTGCGCCTCGTTGAGGAAGGTTTGCACTTTGTCGCAATGGGCGCGGGAGACCAGCGGGTTGATGTGTGCCGTGGGCGACATGCCTGGCCCGACGCTCAGGGATTTCACCGCCTGCTCAAAGTGGCTCACCAGCGTATCAAACAGCGGTGCTTCAATGTAAATGCGCGAGCTGGCAGCACACACCTGCCCCTGGTTGAGGAAGCTGCCGGTCATGAGTCCTTCCACCACCCACGCCGGGTCGGCATCTTTCAGCACGATAGCCGGGTTTTTGCCGCCCAGCTCCAGGGTCACACCCGTTAAGGAATCGGCGGCGGTGCGTGCGATCTGCTTGCCGGTGGCCGTTGAGCCGGTAAAACTCACTTTGGCGATATGGGGATGCGAGGTTAAAGCCGCACCGCACACGGCACCGCTGCCGGTAACGACATTAAATACGCCATCGGGAACGCCCGCCTCGCTTGCCAGTTCAGCCACGCGCAGCAGTGTCAGTGGCGTGGTTTCCGACGGTTTGATCACGATGGAGCAGCCCGCAGCCAGCGCAGGCATCACCTTCCACATGCCAATCATCAGCGGGAAGTTCCAGGGCACAATTCCGGCCACCACGCCGACCGGCTCTTTACGGGTCCACGCCTGATAGCGCGCCCCTTGCGGCAGCGGAATGGAGAGATCGAGCGTTTTACCCGCAATTTTGGTGGTCAGCCCGGCGGTGTAGCGCATCCAGTTCAGGGTGCAGCCCACTTCAAACGCGCGGGAGATGTTAATCGATTTGCCCTGCTCCAGGGTTTCGAGCTGCGCCAGCTCTTCCGTATGCTGCTCCACCAGATCGGCAAAACGCAGCAAAATGCGCTCGCGCTCGGCAGGCAGTTTCCCGGCCCAGCTGCGGGAGACAAAGGCGCGCCAGCCGGACATCACCGCGCGATCCACATCGTCCACACTTGCATCTGCCGTCGAGGCAATCACTTCACCCGTCGCCGGATTGAATATGTTCAGGCGCTTTTCACTTTCAGAGGCAGACGGGCGGCCCTCGATCCACAGGCCATGATGACGGTCTAAAAACTGTTGCACGCTTTGCAGGACGGCGGTCTGTGACTCAGACATACGTTGCTCCTTCATTATTATTCGCAGGGTGTCATCGCAGTCTAAGATGGGTTTGCAAAACGCGCTTTTATCTCTGTGACATTCGTTTTGCCACCTGTGACAGCCCCCGCAAATCATGATAATTCCGGCTTATAACACTGTTATCAGCGAGTGTTCTTTCCTATAGTCAGCCCTGACCTCTGACAAAATGCAACACAAATGCAACAATGCAAAAACATTGACAGTGCAGCGAGATGAAAGATGGCGTGTGCAAGTGAGCAGGAAAAATATCAGCAGTGGCTGGCGCAAATTAACCAGGTGTGTGGCAGCTTTGCCGCGCGCCCGTTGCCAGGTCAGTTCATCGGTGAACTGGAAACCAGCTATGCCAGAAGCCTGAAGCTCAGCACCGTCACCGCCGCAGGCGTTAACCTGTTTCGCACCCGTCAGGAGATCAAAACCAGCAACGACGCCTGGTTTTACACCGTGTTTCAACTCGAAGGTCAGGCTACGCTGGAGCAGGATGATAAGCAGATTGTGATCGACGCGGGCGACATTACGCTGATTGACGCCTCACGCCCCTGCTCGATCTACTGGCACGACAAATCGCGCCAGATTTCACTGTTACTGCCGCGCCAGATTCTGGAACAGCAGTGCCGTTTCCAGGAGGTGAGCTGCGCCCATAAGCTGTCGCGCACGCTGCCCACCGTGCAGCTGAGCTATCGGCTGTTGCAGGAGAGTATGGATAATGCGCAGCTGAGCGATATGGAGAGCGAAGCGGCGCTGGAAGCGATGGTGTGTCTGCTGCGCCCGGCGTTTCAGCAGCGTGAATCTGCGCCGCCGCGTAAAGAGCGCCAGTTCCAGAATGTGCTGTCGCTGATCGATTCCCATATTCAGTCGGAAGCACTGCGACCGGAGTGGATTGCTACCGAGAGCGGGATGTCAGTGCGCAGCCTGTATCGCATGTTTGCCGATAAAGGGCTGGTGGTGGCGCAGTACATCAAAAACCGGCGGCTGGACCTGTGCGCGCAGGTGCTACGCGCCACAGGCGATGATGAAAAACTGGCGGGCATTGGCTATAGCTGGGGCTTTGCCGACCATAGCCATTTTTCTACGGCCTTCAAGCAGCGCTTTGGCGTGTCGCCTGGCGAGTATCGCAAGCGCTACCGCTGATCACTTCTTCAGCCACTTTCCGTTGATACCCTTCACGTATTCGCCCGGCTGCGCGCGGGCCACCAGCTTTTGCCCGGCCATTTTCGCCACTTCATCCACCGGAATATTGTTGCTGTCCGCCAGTTTTTGGTAGCTTTCGGTACGCGCCGCGTTGATCTCGTTCACCAGCGCCAGCGTTTGTTTATCCTGACGCAGCGGCGCGATGTAGCCGCTGAGCGTCTCGCCCACCAGCCCCTGCGCGCGCGCTTCGTTTAAGGTGATCGCCTGCGCCTGAACGCTCATGCCCAGCGCCAGCAGACCGATTGCAAGAAGTCGTTTCATGGCATCCTCAGAACAGATCGCTGCGCGATTTCAGCAGGGTTTCGACGTCTTTATCCACTTTGATGTGGATTTCATGTTCGATTTTGACGTTCATATTGATGGTGATCGGCTCTTTCGGTGCCGCCACTTCGATTCGGGGCGTACAGCCTGATAGCATTGCGACCATGACCACGCCGAGCGCGCCTGTCAGCTTTTTCATTGTTGTTCCTCACATTCCTTGCCTGCCTGACAGCGGGCATCCGGTAACGCCGCGTGTTGCTCAAGCCATGCCTGTAAATTATCCCCATAGCGCAGGCTGCGCCACAGGGTAAAAAGATTCTCTTCGTGAGTGTAATTGAGGTTCACGGTGTTGCTTTTACCGTCGACGCGGCTGGTGCCGCTGATCGCCGCCTGCATGGTCAACACACCCAGATTATCTACATTGATTTTCGTCCACGAGCGAGAAATTTCCATATAGCGAAGCCAGTTAATCGCCACGCCCGCCGCCATGTTGTCTTTGACGATGGCGTCTGCCGTGTCTTTATCCAGACGCAGCGTCATCGGGCCGGGGTTAGTCAGCCAGCCGTCTTTGATGATCCATTTCTCGTTTTCCAGCCAAAAAGGCAGCGCCCCGCTCACCGGGCCGGACAGGGTAAACTGTTTCGGATTGACGGCACTGATAAGTTCGCTTGAGGAGATATTCTGCACCCGTAGCAGCGCCGGATCGTGCTGCGGCATCCGCAGCTGCTGCAGGGTGATTTTTCCGCCCAGCACGTCGGTGCTGACGTTGGTCAGCAGCAGCGGGTGAGATTCACTCCACGGGTAATCGCCCTGCAAATCGGCGGTAATATTGCGTGCGGTGACCTGGTTTATCACTTCGGCGATGCGCAGCGTGACCGGGCCGCGCGTGCCCAGAGACCAGGTGCCTTCGCTGAAGCGGAACGGCAGTACAAAATCGACACCGTTGATCTGGTTGTCGGGCATCCAGACGCTGCCGCTTTTCACCACGCCATGACCACCCGCTTCGAATCCTTGCCCGGCGGCCGCCGAAAACGCCACCTGAGCGTACAGCTCGCCGTCGCGCAGATTCATTTTCCAGTCGGGCGGCACCAGCGGCTGGAAGACCGTCAGGGACTGTTTTGGCCACCAGGCCTGACCGCGCAGACGCTCCCCGTCCCAGCGACCGTTCAGCTGGACCGGGCCAATCGCCCCGGCGTGCAGATCGCCTTTAAACTGGAAGAACGTCGGATCGGTGCCATCGACGCTGAACTTGAGGGTCGACGGCGGTAACACGCTGCCGCCGGAGAACGATGTCTGCTCCGCATCCAGGGAGAGCGCGCCGCTAAAATGCGGATTGTTTTCGCCACGCAGCCAGCGCACCGGCTGATCCAGCACCAGACGCGGCTTACTCACCAGCATGGTGCCGTACTGCAGTTTATCGAAACCGGTAGAGAGCGCCGTCAGTTCGATGGCACTGTCGCGCCACTCGCCCTTCCCGGCCACATCCCAGCGGGCATTCATCGGCGTGAAGTGCCCATCGCCCCAGTAGCGCCACTGCCACAGGCCGCTGTCCGGCAGGAAGTCATTGGCCTGTCCGTCGAGATGCAGCACGAAATCGCCCATGTCGTTTTCATGGGCTTTCAGAATCGCCTGCAGACGGCCATCCACCCCTTTTTGCGAGAGTTTAACGCCCGCCAGCGGCCAGCGAATTTCGTCGATATTGAGCGAGTCGATAAGCCGACCGCGCGAACGCAGCAGCGCGCCCGGCTCAAAGACGAGCTGCGGATCGGCGAGGCTGCCCGTCAGTTGGGCTGGCAGAATCGCGTACAGAATCAGGTCGCCCTGCTTGGCTTCGCCCGTCACCTGCAGCGGCATGGCGCTGTTTTCCATGCTCAGTTTGCCCGGTCCGAGGCTCAGCACGGCGTTACCTTTCCCGGCATCGCCCTGAGTCAGCACGTTCAGACGACCGCTAAAGGTGGCGTTTTCCAGCCCCTGCTGCCAGTTGTCAACTTTCACGCCCACGCGCCCGCTCAGGGGCAGCCCCTCGAGATCCCAGTGCCAGCGTCCGTCGCTGACTATTAGCTGTTCAGCAGTGAGCTGCCACGGCAAATCCAGCAGTGGATCGGGGTTATCGCGGGCGGTCAGCACCAGCTGACCACGGTTCTCTTCCCAGTCGAGATCAGCGTCTACCGGTGATGACAGTGGCGGCACCGTCAGAGTGGCCTCCGCATGGCCTTTCACCGGCACGCCGTCCGGCACCAGCGGCAGGGTAAATTCCCCCGCCAGCCTGATCGGCTGCGGGTAATCCGGCAGATGGACTTCAAACTCGCTGATGGTCAGGTTTTGCCCGCGAAGTTTGCCGCGCACCTTGACCTGTTCGCCCTGGTAGGTCACGTCCTGAACGGAGGGGGTTAAAGAGATGTCGAGTTTGCCCTGCCACTGCTGCCACGGAGAGAGCGTTAAGCGATCTATCGTCAGCCAGGTGTTCGGCAGCATCGACTGCCATTCGGCAAGGGTTTTGGGCGCGGTGTTAGCCTGTTCCGCCTGCGGCAGTTTGCTCAGGCAGGCGGTATTGAGATCGAGTGCGCCGATATCCAGTTTCCAGCGGCTGGGGTGCGACAGCGTGGCGTTTTCCACGCGAGCGATTTCGCAGTCCTCTACCAGATAGCGAAGATCGGGGATAATAATTTGATTGCGGGTCAGACGCGGGCTTTTCTCGAAAGCAATGCGCGTCCCGACAGGGAGCCAGATCCCGGCAAGGGTTGGCACCCACTGGGCGAGCGTCATCAGCAGCGTCAGCGGCAGAAGAATGAACAACAGCAATAGCGCAATTGCGGCTTTGTATTTACCCCTCATGGGCAGTTAATATCCTGATTTAGCGAAAAAATAAGCCGACAGTGCCCGTCATTGTGGCATGTTTAGCCAGTCAGTTGAAGTCAACGCCATTTTTAAGGATAGTTGCTCTAGAATTATTCATAGAACTTATTGAATTCAATAATATTTTATAAATTGTAAGATTATTTTAATCATGCTAACGTGATGGTAAAATCACTGGAGAAAGTCTTATGAAACTCGCGGTATATAGCACAAAACAGTACGATAAAAAGTATCTGCAACATGTTAACGAGACTTACGGATTCGAACTCGAATTTTTTGACTTTCTGCTGACTGAAAAAACCGCCAAAACGGCGAACGGATGCGAAGCGGTGTGTATTTTCGTCAACGACGATGGCAGCCGTCCGGTGCTGGAAGAACTGAAAAAGCACGGCGTGAAGTTTATCGCGCTGCGCTGCGCGGGCTTTAACAACGTCGATCTGGATGCGGCGAAAGAGCTGGGGTTAAAAGTGGTGCGCGTGCCGGCCTACTCCCCGGAAGCTGTGGCTGAACATGCCATCGGTATGATGATGTCTCTGAACCGACGTATTCATCGTGCTTATCAGCGCACCCGTGATGCCAACTTCTCTCTCGAAGGTCTGACGGGCTTTACCATGTACGGTAAAACCGCAGGCGTCATCGGCACCGGTAAAATCGGCGTAGCGACGCTGCGTATTCTGAAAGGTTTCGGGATGCGTCTGCTGGCGTTCGATCCGTATCCAAGTGCTGCCGCGCTGGAGCTGGGCGTGGAGTATGTCGATCTGCCGACACTGCTCTCTCAGTCGGACGTGATCTCCCTGCACTGTCCGCTGACCCCTGAGAACTATCACCTGCTCAATCAGAGCGCGTTTGACCAGATGAAAGACGGGGTGATGATTATCAACACCAGCCGTGGCGGTCTGATCGACTCTCAGGCGGCGATTGAAGCCCTCAAAACGCAGAAAATTGGCGCGCTGGGGATGGACGTTTATGAGAACGAACGCGATCTGTTCTTCGAAGACAAGTCTAACGATGTCATCCAGGACGACGTGTTCCGCCGTCTCTCCGCCTGCCACAACGTGCTGTTTACCGGCCACCAGGCGTTCCTGACCGCCGAAGCGCTGATCAGCATTTCAGAAACCACGCTGGGTAACCTGAAACAGCTGGAAAACGGCGAAGACTGTCCGAACGAAGTGGCCTGATGTTCCAGGCCGGGTGGCGTTGACGCGTACCCGGCCTCTATAAATCCCGCAGCATAAACACCGCCAAATAGATGTGCGAATCAGGTTCTTCTTAGTCTCTCAGTCAGTAATAGATTTACTCATATTGATACCCGTCACCCCAAATCCGCTGGCTTCATAAATATGCTGAGCGCGAGCATTGTCCCCTGCCACACGCAATTTGATCTCTTTAATACCCTCAATCCGTAAATACGCTTCGAAAGCAGCCAGAGACTGTTTACCCAATCCCATCCCCTGGCAGGGAGTGAGAATATGGAAATCATAGATAAAAGCCGTACGCATGGCCCGGTCGGGTTTGTACCAGAGATAACCGACATGGGCCGACTGCGCGATAATACACAACAGCACCTGGCCTGCGGTATTTACACCCTCGGGAAGCAATGCCGATAATTCCTGTTTCGCTCTTGCCAGAGAATCCGGTTGCGATACGCGATAGTTTGATTCGATTTCATTGGCATAATCCTGAACAAAATATTCAAGATAAGCGGGATATTCATCTTCCGTCATTGCGCGGAACGTAATCACTTTTAACCTCTCAGGCCTAACCTTTTGATAGATAGCATAATAGTGATAAGCCTATCGCCTTCACTCGTCAATGGAATTCACTGTTAACTACTGGTTTGGGTGAGCTGGTTACGTAACTGCGTATTGATGACCTGCACCGGGTACGGTGGGGATAATGTGTAAGGTTCTGGAGATGCTTTGAGCAAAAAACAGACGATGCTATCTTTGTCATTCTCTGAGCGTTGATAAGGTATCGACTGATATGGATTTGAAACTGTCTGGCGGATGTTTGTGCGGGTTTATCAGATTCACAGCGATTAACCCAGTTTCCACTCATTCCTGCTCCTGTGATATTTGCCAGAAGCATTCAGGTTGTCAGACCGCAGTATGGCTTGAATTCCACTCGGCGAATGTTGAATGGACGGGTGAAGGAGGCACACCTTCTTTATATCGCTCATCTAAAACCTCATCCAGAGCATTCTGCGCCAGGTGTGGCAGTTCAGTAGGTGCGATTGATGACGCGCCGGTGACGGCTTTACTCAGCGGTGTTTTTGACCACAATGAAGCCGTCATTTTTTCGCCCTACTCCCACTCTTTTCAGGATATGAAACCTGACTGGTGGAGAAAAATCATGCCCGATACCGCTGAATAAAAAAGGACGTTTTGGGCAGTTTCTCAATATTTATCTTTGTTATTCTAAGCATTCGTTCTGCCTGAAGATGCGGACCGCTGAAGCAGCGCGAGGTCCGCTGTGAGCGAGAAGCGGACCTTAAGTGCAAAAGAACAGCAAGGGCCGCCTTTGTTATTAATACTGCCTTATCTACAATTGCTGAGTTACCCAGCTACCATTTTCAGCGAAAAATACCGTCGCATCGGCTCCATTTACTAGGGATATTTGAGGAGGCATGTGACCAATATCAACATCATAAAGTACGGGCACGGCAACATTCTCAAAAGCGGATTTAAGGGCATCCAGATAATTATGTTTAGTCGGGTCGCTTACGTCGGGTGCAGCACTTCTGCCTATAAGAACACCATTTAAGTTATCAAACCAACCCTGTAATCGTAAGCTAAATAATGCGCGTGTTAATTCACAGGGAGCCATTTCCACATTTTCAAAATAGAGGATTATTCCTTGAGGGCTATTGTTCGCCTTGAACAAGGGTACATTCCCGAATGGCGTACCTGCTAACCTGGATATTATTTCGAGGCAGCCGCCGATCAGTTTCCCGCTAAATGTGAGAGAAGATGTAAAACTATCAAGGCGTTTCCACTGTGTTTTTTGGGTCAGATTGAAACCTTCGTCTGACGCTGTTCCCCATTGATTTTCATCAGTTTGAAATGCTTTTGAAGAGTACTGTTTGATTACAGTTCCCCGATTCGATTCCAGAATTTCCCATACAGCCTGAGTGGTGGCATCTAACTTTTGAGCGCCAAGATCCATCAGGTTTGGCCCATGCAAAGTAGCCCAGCCCGAAATCGTAGTCAGTGGGAATTGAAGTGTACTAAGATCTGAAAAGCCCACAAACCATTTTGGTTTAGACCGGGATAAAAGATCAAAATCAATCAAATCAAGCAATTCCATCGCCAGATCACCGCCCCAAGGTGGCATAACAGCTTTTATATCTGGGTCAGTAAGATAAGACATTAATTCTTCAACGCGAGAAAATTTAGTGGCGCTTTTATTTTTGTGCTGCGAGCGTAAGCAGCTCCCTTCGCGGACTTGGTAACCTCTTTTCTTTAGGTTTTTTATGGCGAGTTCCAATCTGGGATGCAGATGTTCAGGTACGCCAGAAGATGGAGCTGTTATACCAATAACATCTCCTGGAGCCAGCCTGGGTGGAAAGAGGACACTCATGGATAAATCCTTTTCAGAACATGTAGAATTCCATAATCCATAAATAAAGCCAGGATGTAAAATCAACAGGTGAACACTCCGCTTGTTTTTTCTATGAACCTTAGAAAGGTCCGCTCCTGGCACGAAGCGGACCAGGTAACTGAAGTGAAGGTCCGCTGTGAGCGAAAATCAGACGCTGGGCTAATTGTGTTTGACGCTGGTAGCTGCAAAATCGAGTTCGCTGAGGGTGTACCTATTCAAACCTGAACACTTGTGCGATTTGCCTGGCCTGTATATTCTCATTTTAGGCCCGTGCTGCCTGCCGCTCGCTTCCTGTATGGAAATGGTGAAAGCATGTTTGTCCTTAACCTCAATGATTTAACCACTCTTGACGGTCGGGATTTGGTAATGCGGGCACCATTGTTTCCTGACGACAGGAGAAATTATGTTATCAGTAGAGCAAGCCAAGCAAATGTCTGCGAAGTTAAAAAACTCTCTAGAAATGCGTGATCATAAAATTTCTTATTCCGCCGCACTCGAAACTGTTTCACACCAATTAGGCTACAGGGACTGGAACACTGCATCGGCTGCGTTAACCCCACAGGTTCCTCAGCCTCAAATACATTTCATCAAGACTATACCCATTTTACGAATGTTCGATGAGCGCAAAGCGCGAGAGTTCTATCTCGATTTTCTTTCATTCTGTGTTGAATTTGAACATCGGTTCGAGCCCGGCTTACCTTTGTATCTGGGCATTGAACGCGAGGGTTTGCAGTTGCACCTTTCTGAACACCACGGTGACGCCAGTCCGGGAGCAACGATATTTATACCTGTGCAGAATATTGAGTTGTTCAGAGACCAGCTTCACGGAAAAAAATATGGCTATGGTCGCCCGGAAATCGTGAAGCAAGACTGGGGAGATGTTCTGGAAGTTTACGATCCTTTTGGAAATCGGCTCCGGTTCTGTCAAAGCTGATTTATTTTTCCCGATACGGAGGGTATTGCCACAGGCAATACCCTTTTTTCATACGCACACAATGTCCGCTCCTGGCACACAGCAGACGAAGGCGGTGGCACTGAAGGTCCGCTACGAGCGAAGAGCGGACGATGAAGTGAGCCATTTATGTCCATCACATCTGCGGCGACGTAGAATCGGATGTGTCGCCACAAAACCAAAGCACCTACCGAGCAGGTGCTTTGGTCTGAATAAAATGAATCAAACTCTACCGAGCAGAATATTCAACATGCGTCTCAAAGGTTCGGCCGCGCCCCACAATAGCTGATCGCCTACCGTTAAAACCGAATAGATAGGGTCATTGTTTAGCGACATTTTCTTATAACGGCCAATTCCTACTTTAAGCGAACCGCTGATAGAGGCAGGAGTCAATTTATTGACACTCTCCACCTTATTATTGGGCACATAATTAACCCAGGGATGGGAATGCGCCACTAACTCCGCAAATTCTGTTTCGCTGACTTCACGCTTGAGCTTCAGCGTGATTGCAGCACTGTGGCAGCGGATCACACCGACCCGTATGCACAAACCATTTACCGGGATCGTACCGGGAGCAAGGCCCAGGATTTTGTTCGTTTCTGCCTCACCTTTCCATTCTTCACGGCTGTTGCCATCGCCTAAATCACTATCAATCCATGGAATGATGCTACCCATTAAAGGCGCACCGAAGTTCTGAATCGGCATGTCAGCGCTTTTAATCAATTCACTGACTTTATTGACTAACGGAAGTACTGAACCTGAAGATGCCAGTTCATCGGCGGACAAATGGCTGCTGATATACGCGCTTTGCGTGATCAATTCCCGTACATACTGAGCACCGGCACCCGATGCGGACTGATAGGTCATCACGCTCATCCATTCAATGAGATCTGCTTTTATCAGCCCGGCTAGCCCCATCAGACTCAGAGTGATCGAACAGTTGCCACCAATAAACAGCTTAATTCCCTCATTGACGGCACGATCGATATGGGGGCGATTCACGGGATCGAGAATAATGCAGGCTCTTTCATCCATCCGCAGCGCTGAGGCCGCATCAATCCAGTAGCCCTCCCAGCCATGGGCAATCAATGCAGGATAAACCACTTTAGTATAGTCCCCACCCTGGCAGGTTATGATGATGTCCATTTCGGCCAGGGCACTAATGGAATTAGCATCTTTGAGTATATAGCTCACGTCACCAATGACCGGACCGGTGGTACCCGCACTGGACGTGCTGTAAAAATGCGCAGAAATATCGTCAAAGTCGTTCTCTTCGACCATGCGCTGGAGCAAAACAGACCCTACCATTCCTCGCCAACCTACAATGCCAACTTGCTTCATTTGCCTGACCTTAATAACGTTATAAAAATGTTAATTATTTTCGAAGCACGTTATATATCATCCCTAAATAAAGGTCATTACGAAGTGCATTAGATACTGTCATTATTAAAATGTTTCATATGGCATCAGCGATTTTTATCCCTTACACAGATAAAAATCAATCATATCTATTTAATATACATAAGAAATAATGCCAAGACTGATACTGAAAGGCCTAAGCAATCAAGAATGGTATACGCACAGTTAAAGTTTGATGGGTGTCTCTCAGATGTCTGCTCCTGGCACACAGCAGCCGTTTTGACCGAACCTCGTCATAAGAAGGGAGTTATGCAAATTTTGCCGACGATAGTGATGTGATTTGCAAACGGTCGCTATGTTTTGCGAGATGACAAAACCTAGCAGGAATGGCTGGAACCGCATTGTGCGCTGTCACACTGTGGCGTTAAAACTGCGTGACACCCGCCGTCCATTGAAAAACCGTCGCCTAGGAGGATTTGACGGTGTGATATCAGATTTAAATCTGCGCCATACCGCCGTCAACAAACAGCTCTACAGCATTGATAAAACTGGCGGCATCAGATGCCAGAAACGCAACGGCTTTGCCGACTTCCGCTGGCTCACCAATCCGGCCCAACGGAACCTGCGCCGCCAGCGCATCAAAGAGGCCCTGACGCTGCTCTTCAGCAACCAGCCCCTCTAATCCAGGCGTTTTGACCGGTCCCGGACTCACGACATTCACCCGAATACCCCGCCCCTGCAAGTCCAGCGCCCATGAGCGAGCAAAGTTTCTCACTGCGGCTTTACTGGCGCTATACACGCTAAAGTTAGCCGTCCCTTTTACCGAAACGGTGGAAGCGGTGAGGATAATGGATGAACCGGCACCAAGCAGTGGCAGTGCTTTCTGGACGGTGAATAGTACTCCACGAACATTGGTCCCGAAAATCCGGTCATAATGTTCTTCCGTTATTTCACCCAGCGCCAGCATATCTCCGCCACCGGCGTTAGCAAACAGAATGTCCAGACGCCCCGACTCTTCTGCAATTTGTGCGTAAACATTATCCAGATCGCTAAGACGGGAGATATCGGCCCGAATCCCCTTAGCCGACGGGCCGATCAACGCTATGGCCGCATCCAGTTCCTGCTGACGACGTCCGGTGATGTAGACTTTTGCCCCCTGCGCCGCCAGTTCCTGAGCACTGGCAAGACCGATTCCTGTGCTGCCGCCCGTGACCAGGGCAATTTTGTCTGAAAGTGGTTTACTCATTATTCATATCCTCGGTTGTGGGTTCGAATGGGCCGTCATTCAGCCTGTGAACTCACTCTAGCTGCAGAGAAATTATTGATAAATTAGCAAAAGTAGAAAACACTCTTTCTACAGGTGAATAATCAACTCCCTCACGGAGAAACAGAACGTGGATCAGTTAATGGCTATGCGTGCGTTTACGCGGGTGGTGGAAACGGGCAGTTTTACGCGGGCAGCGGATTCACTGAATCTGCCGAATGCCACATTAAGTAAGCTGGTTAAATCACTGGAGGCCCATCTCGGCGTGCGTCTTTTACATCGAACGACCCGGCGCGTCGTCGCAACACCAGAGGGTCAGGACTATTATGAAAAAGCCTCGCGGGTACTCATTGAAATTGAGGAGATAGACACGTCGTTTAGCGCCTTGCAAAGCAGACCTAAAGGGTATCTGCGTATTGATGTCGGCGGCTCTACCGCACGTGAAGTCCTGATCCCGGCGTTACCGGATTTTTTGCAGCGCTATCCGGAAATCAAAATCGATTTAGGCGTTTCCGACAGGCCGGTGGATCTTATTAGCGGAAATGTCGATTGTGTAATTCGCGGTGGCGCGCTCAATGACTCCTCGTTGATCGCCCGCCACATTGGTGATGCCCCGATGGTGACCTGCGCTACGCCGGGATACCTGAAAGCCGCTGGTGTACCTGCTTATCCGGAAGAATTAAGAAATGGACATAAGCTGGTGAGCTATTTGTCTCCGCTGACGGGCAGAGCCTTTCCTTTTCGCTTTATCGTAGAAGGTGAAGAGCGGGAGATGAAGACGCAGCATCACATCGGGGTTAACGAAAGTAATGCGCATTTGGCTGCGGCCTTGGCGGGAATGGGAATCATCCAGACCTTTTGCTATGCGGCGAAAGATGAACTGAACAACGGCACACTGGTTGAGATCCTACAAAAATGGCGCCCCGCGAGTTATCCTTTTTATGTCGTCTATCCCCAGAACAGGCACATGACGCACCGGTTACGCGTGTTTATTGACTGGCTAACCGAGGTATTCCCAGCGGCACTACGCAGTTACCGGTAATCACACCTCTAACGATCCTGAAGGGCGCAAAAGATTCACCGATTCATCTTCTCTTGACCCCTTCTCTAATGTCTGCCCTTAGGGTGATCCGCGCTGAGCGAGGAGCGGAAGCTAAATTTTTGTCGGAATATGCCAGCCGCGAACGTCATCAATCAGGAAACATATCCTTTGAAATCTTCAATTCCCGGTGCTAAAACATGAAGAGCCGTTTTTAAGATTTGTTGTGTTTACTGATTCTCAACTCATAAGAGAATGCCGGAAAATGATTAAGCCAGCTCAGCCAGCGACAACCGTTACCACCACCGAAACCTTCGGCGGCGTGTGCGCATCTGTGACTGGCTCCTGACAAAACAGATTCTGACTCCCCGCCAAACCGGACGGGGAAGAAAATCTCTCCGTTCATGATTTACTGAATGGAGATACACCATGATTTCATCTGAAAATGCACTTTTAGTTATCGATATGCAGCAGGGGCTTTTCCGTGGCCCCTCGTCACCCCATCTCGCAGACTCGGTTTTGTCAAACATTTGCCTGCTTTTACAAAAAGCCAGGCAAGCGCAAGTGCCAGTCTTTTTTGCCCGTCACACCGGTCCTGACGATTCCCCCTTCTCTGAGCAAAGTCCCTTCACACAGCTGATACCCGAAATGAGTGTGAATGCTGAGCAAGATGTCGTTTTTATTAAAAAGTACCCCAGCTGTTTCCGGGATACGAGCCTGCAGCTTCAGCTCGGCAAGCGGGGAATAAAACAACTTGTCATCGCTGGGATGAAAACAGAATTCTGTGTGGACACTACCTGCCGTGCAGCGCCGGAGTTGGGATTCAGGACTGTGCTGATTTCAGATGCGCACACGACAATGGATAACAGCTACCTGTCAGCTAATGAAATCATCAACCATCACAACGCCACCCTTGCTGGCCCGTTTGTGACGCTCGCGACAGCAGCGGACTGGAACTTTTAATCTGAGAAATGAGATAAGACTGAGAGCCGCCCGCCAGGCGGCTGAAGTGCAAAAAGTCCGCTCCTGGCACAAAGCGAACTCCTATTTGGCTCAGACGAGAGTGCCAACGCAGAGTAGTTCTTGTGTCATTCACCCTGCCGCGCCCGGTAAATTTACGGCTCACTATAAAATCCGTCATCTACATTGCTAACGGATTTATAACGTTAAAAATCCGGAAGGGGCAAAATTATCTACTATCCTTAGTTCGTGGAATGCATTCCCAGTCTGATTTTTAAGTTTTCGTTTTTTAAGGTTTTACAGCTTTCCCTTTTATCTATGGCATTACCAGGCTCCTCAAGAGCCTTAATGTTGAAGGTGATAATGTTTCCTGTTTTTTCAATCAGTTCCTGGTTCCGAACGCAAAGATTAATCAAAGGACAACAGCTATGACTCACATTCACGAACACGCCTCCGTTAACACAACGTATCCTGATACGCGCCTGCCCGTGCCCGCCGCGAGCAGTAGCGCCGTCTCATGGGGCGCCATCTTTGCCGGTGCCGCAGCCGCAGCATCTCTCTCTTTGATATTACTTATATTGGGCGCAGGCCTGGGGCTTACGTCCGTGTCGCCATGGGAAAGCCGTGGGCTTGACGCGGGTACGGTGGGGATCGCGGCCATCGCCTGGCTGACGTTCACGCAAATTGTTGCGTCGGGTATGGGCGGCTATTTAGCCGGACGACTGCGCTCGAAGTGGGTCGATACCCACACCGATGAAGTTTACTTTCGCGACACTGCACACGGATTTTTAGCCTGGGCTGTGGCAGCGCTGGTCTCCGCAGCACTGTTAACGAGCACGATGAGTGCCATCGTTGGCGGGGGCGCTAAAGTGGTGGGTACCGTTGCCGGAGGTGCTGCGGTGGCCACGGCGACTGGCGCAGCGAGTATGGCGAACGGATCCTCGGCTGTAGAGGGTTCGTCAATGAACTATTTTGTTAACTCTCTGTTCAGGGCGAATAATCCTGGCACACCAGCAAACGGTGCAGCCGATCCCGCCTCTCCTGCCGCAGCGCCTGCTCCTGCAGCGCCCTCTCAGCAACACGTTTCTCCAGCACAGCTAGGTGAAGTGACCGGCATATTTGCCAATAGCATAACCACCGGCGCTTTACCTCAGGAAGATCGTCAGTATGTCGCCCAGCTGATTGCGCAAAACACGGGTATCACTCAGCAAGAGGCTGAGCAGCGGGTACAGAGCACCTATGACAAAGCCCAGGCTAAATTAAAAGAAGCGAAGGAGAAAGCGCAGCAAGCTGCTGATACCGCGCGCAAAACCACGAGCTATCTCATGCTGTGGACATTTATTTCTCTGCTGGCCGGTGCCTTTGTCGCCAGCCTGTGTGCGACCTTCGGTGGCCGTCAACGTGATTTATAATCTTTAATTAAGCGAGAGGTCTACAATGCGCTCATTATTACTGTTCTTCTTAGGCGTTCCTATTCCCATCATTATTCTGATTGCGCTGTTTTTCCATTAATGCGCTGGAGTAACAGACTGGCTGTTTAATCAGTCATATCAGAATTATTGCCTGTAAAACATAAATGCCCGTAAGGGCATTTATGTTTTCGACTTTCCCTGATACTTAGATTTTAAGTGCCGCAACGATGGCGGCCTCCATTTTCTCCGGAGTGGAGATGGGCGCAAAACGCTTGAGCGGCTTGCCGTCGCGCCCGATCAGGAACTTCGTGAAGTTCCACTTGATTCGCCCACCCAGCACGCCGGGCAAGGCTTCTTTTAGGTAACGAAAAACCGGGTGCGCCGCGTCGCCGTTGACTTCCACTTTCTCGAACATCGGGAAACTCACCCCGTAGTTGATGCGGCAGGTCTGGGTAATTTCTTCAGCGCCGCCAGGCTCCTGCTTACCAAACTGGTTGCAGGGAAAACCAAGCACCACCAGCCCCTGATCCGCGTACTTTTTGTAGAGCATTTCCAGGCCGGCGTACTGTGGCGTGAAGCCACAATGGCTGGCAGTGTTTACCACCAGAACCAGCTTACCCGCATAGTTGGCCATTGAGATGAACTGGCCTTGCAGGCTGGTGGCATTAAGTTGATGAAAAGTCGTCATGCGAAAACCTTATTCACTCAATCCACGATTCAGGAGCATCGCTTCAATCTTCGGATCGTGCCCACGCCACTGGCGATAAAGTTCAGCTAAATCAGTGCTGTTTCCGCGCGACAAAATCGCTTCACGGAATTTCTGCCCGTTTTCACGCGTTAATCCGCCCTCCTCGACAAACCACTGATAGCCGTCGTCTGCCAGCATTTGTGTCCAAAGATAGGCGTAATATCCTGCCGCATAACCGCCGCCAAAAATATGGGCAAAATAGCTGCTGCGATAGCGCGGCGGCACGGCGGGCAGATCCAGCCCCTCTTTTTTCAGCGCGGCGGTTTCAAACGCCTCAACATCGCAGACCGTTTCCTGCGCCCCGATGCCGTGCCAGTTCATGTCCAGCAGCGCCGCGCTCAGCAGCTCGGTCATGTCGTAGCCTTTGTTGAACTGCGTCGCGCTGAGCATTTTCTCGCGCAAGGCGTCCGGCATCGGCTCGCCGGTCTGATAGTGACGGGCATAGTTCGCAAACACCTGCGGATGGCTGGCCCAGTGTTCGTTAATTTGTGAAGGGAATTCCACAAAATCGCGCGGCGTGTTGGTGCCGGATAGTGTGGCAAAGCGCTGATCGGCAAACAGACCGTGCAGCGTGTGACCGAACTCGTGGAACAACGTGATCACATCATCCCAGGAGAGCAGCGCCACCTGGCCAGCGGCCGGTTTCTGGTAATTACAGACGTTGTAAATCACCGGGCGTGCGGAGAATTCATGGGATTGCTCAACGAAATTGCCCATCCACGCCCCGCCGCCTTTGGAATCACGTGCGAAGAAATCGCCGTAAAACAGTGCCATCCCTTCGCCGGTATGGTCGAAGATCTCCCACACGCGGACGTCCGGGTGATAGACAGGAATATCGAAACGTTCGACAAAACGGATGCCAAACAGCTGGCTGGCCGCCCAGAACACGCCATCGCGCAGGGCATTATCAAGAGCGAAATAGGGTTTAATCTGCGATTCATCGAGGGCGTATTTTTCAAGGCGCACGCGCTCCGCGTAATAGGCCCAGTCCCAGGCCTGCACGCTAAAATCCCCCTGCTCGCCATCGATCACTTTCTGGATGTCTGCCTGCTCACGCTCGGCGCGCGCTCTCGCGGCTGGGACGATCCCGCGCATAAACTTCAGCGCTGCGTCAGGCGTTTTCGCCATCTGATTGGCAATGCTCCAGCTGGCATAACTCTCGAACCCCAGCAGTTGCGCGCGGCGTGCGCGCAGTTGTGCCAGGCGCAGCACAATCTCACGGGTGTCGTTTTCATCGCCTTTTTGCGTGCGCGTCCAGCCCGCACTGAACAGTTTTTCCCGCGTCTTACGGTCGTGTAGCGCCGCAAGCGCCGGTTGTTGGGTGGTGTTGAGCAACGGAATCAGCCAGCAGTGAGCCAGCCCTTTCTCCGCAGCGGCACGCGCGGCCGTCGCGATCTCCTCGCCACTCAGCCCCTCAAGCAGGTGAACATCATCCACCACCAGCCCACCGGCTTTATCCGCCGCCAGAAGATGCTGATTAAATTGGCTGGTGAGGGACGCGGCCTCGGTATTCAGCGCTTTTAACTCGGCTTTTTGCTCGTCGGTTAGCTGCGCACCGGCCAAAATAAAGTGCTGATACGTCTCTTCCACCAGGCGACGGGACTCGGCATCCAGCGACGCGGCCCCTTCCCGCACCGCCGCGACGCGTGAAAATAGCGTGTTATTCAGCCAGATATCATTAGCCAGTCCGGCCAGTTCGGTGGAAAAGGCTTCGTCCAGTTCCTGTAAAAAATCATTGGTATGCGCCGAGGTCATCGCGAAAAAGACGCTGCTGACGCGGGAAAGCATCGCGCCGCTTTTTTCCAGCGCCAGAATGGTGTTGGTGAAATCGGGTGCGGCGGTGTTAGCAATGATGGCATCAATATCTGCGCGCTTCTGGCGCATCGCCTCATCAAATGCCGGGCGGTAGTGGCTGTCTTCGATTACGTCGAATCGAGGTGCCTGGTAAGGCAATACGCTGACTTCAAAAAATGGATTGGAAACCGACATCGTTGACTCCTGGGCACATAATTATCCTCCCAGAGTAGGACAGGCAGCAGTGAGCTGCAATCCCCATTAACAGCAGACTGATTGCTGCAAGATATTCTGTTTCCGGGATCATTAAGAAACCCAGTAAGACCCGGTTTTGAATTCCAGGCGATATAAATGTATCGCTGATATTTACTGATGACGTGACCTTTGTTGACGGAAAAGTCGATCATTTAGCGATACAAAAGTTGCCTTAACGGTGTGCCAGATGCCGTGCTATGGTTGTACAACACAAAAAGCGTTGAGGAACAGTGAGATGATCGTATTAGTTACCGGGGCAACGGCGGGTTTTGGTGAAAGCATCACGCGTCGCTTCGTCGCCAACGGGCATAAAGTGATTGCAACAGGCCGTCGTCAGGAGCGTTTACAGGAGCTGAAAGACGAGCTTGGCGATAGCATTCTGACGGCGCAGCTGGACGTGCGTAATCGCGCCGCCATTGAAGAGATGCTTGCGAACCTGCCTGCCGAATGGCGTGCCATTGATATTCTGGTGAACAACGCCGGTCTGGCGCTGGGTCTGGAGCCTGCGCACAAAGCCAGCGTAGAAGACTGGGAAAACATGATCGACACCAACAATAAAGGTCTGGTGTACATGACCCGCGCGGTGCTGCCTGGCATGGTCGAGCGCAACCGTGGGCATGTGATCAATATCGGCTCTACCGCCGGGAGCTGGCCTTACGCGGGCGGAAACGTGTACGGCGCAACCAAAGCCTTTGTACGTCAGTTCAGCCTGAACCTGCGCACCGACCTGCACGGTACGGCTATCCGCGTGACGGATATCGAGCCAGGTCTGGTGGGCGGCACGGAATTTTCCAACGTGCGTTTCAAAGGTGATGATGCGAAAGCCGGCAAAACCTATGAGAACACCGAAGCCCTGACGCCGGAAGATGTGACCGAAACCGTCTGGTGGGTCGCGACGTTGCCAAAACACGTCAACATCAATACCGTCGAAATGATGCCTGTTAGCCAGAGTTTTGCAGGTTTAAGCGTGCATCGCGGCTGATACTTCCCTGCCCGGCCTGCGGGTCGGGTATGGGATGCGCGGCAAAAGAATGGTAGTATTGAAGCGTTAACTCTCTGAGAAACCACATCCAATGGCCGCCGAATCGCAACTTAATCCTACCCAACCTGTTAATCAGCAAATCTACCGCATTTTGCGACGTGATATCGTCCATTGCCTGATTCCGCCTGGCACTCCGCTCTCTGAAAAAGAGGTATCGGTACGCTTTGACGTGTCCCGCCAGCCGGTTCGCGAAGCTTTTATTAAGCTTGCGGAAAACGGGTTGATTCAGATTCGCCCGCAGCGCGGCAGCTACGTCAATAAGATCTCCCTCTCGCAGGTGCGCAACGGCTGTTTCGTCCGTCAGGCGATAGAGTGCGCGGTTGTGCGTCGGGCGGCGTCGCTGGTCGACGAGCATCAGTGCTATCTTCTGGAACAAAACCTCCACCAGCAGCGCATTGCAATTGAACGCACACAGATCAATGATTTTTTCCAGCTTGACGATGAGTTTCACCAGAAGCTGGCGCAAATTGCCGACTGTCAGCTGGCGTGGGATACCATTGAAAATATTAAAGCGACGATGGACCGCGTGCGCTATATGAGTCTCGATCACGTCTCCCCGCCGGAAATGCTGCTGCGTCAGCATCACGATATTTTTGCCGCGCTGGAAAAACGCGACGGTGACGCCATCGTCAAAGCGATGACCGTGCATTTGCAGGAAATTGGCGAGTCGGTTCAGCTTATTCGCCAGGAAAACAGCGACTGGTTTACGGAAGATTAATGATAACCGCATCCCGCGTAAATTCCGGGATGCGGTTCAGGATTTAGCGTACCACTAATACCGGTATTTTGGCGTAGCGAATAACAGATTCCGCGTTCGAGCCAAGCAGATGGCTGGATAAACCGGGCGTCTTAGAGCCGATAACAATCACCTCATAATCATCTTTATTGCTCATACTGATGATCTCATCGCGAACATTGCCAAAACGTACTTCGGTGTGAATATTCTCCGGCGCGATATCAAACAAACGTTTTAATTCATTCATCTTTTTCTCTGACTCGCTGACCATATAAGCCTCAAATTTTTTGATGTCAGAGTTAAAGCCGCGCAGCAACGAGCGGCTGCTGATGGGCAGGATGTTCAGCAGCGTGATGGTGGCGTTATCCGCCTTCGCCAGGAACTCGGCGTGGCGTACCGCTTTATCGCTCAGATTCATTTCAAATACGTCCACAGGCATCAATATTTTCTTGTACATAAGCCCTTCCTTATTCAAATAAAAATAATTACTTATCTGTCTTCAGAGTGACATGCCTATTTGAAACGAAGGATAAACCATTCACTGAGGGAACTATCAATAAACGAAAACAATTGTCCGTTTTGTCAATTTACGTCTGAGCGGGGCTATGCGGATAAAATGCAGACAAAAAAGTGTGACCTTGATCAAAAACAAAAAAATGTTGCCGCAAGAGGCGTATTTATATTCTCCCGTCAGCGGCTGGAACTGTATATCGCCGTGATGTGTTGAGAAGAGGAGAAATAACCATGATGACTTACGACCGCAACCGCAACGCTATTACCACTGGTAGCCGTGTAATGATTAACGGCACTGGCCATATTGGGGTAATCCGCGCAATTCACGCCGAGGGGCTGGATGCGACCCAGGTACGCCGCAATAAAACGGTAGAAGTGGAAGGTTGTGAAGGCAAGTTCGAACCGATTGAACTGATTCGTCTGGGAATGCACTAACAGGTGCAATGACATGCCGCCGCACGCGGCGGCATGAGTCGAGATTATTTCTGAGAGACAGTCTGCGCCACGGTTGCTTTAGCGCCCTGCTCCAGCAACATTTTATATGCGTGCATTACCGCATCCACAAAACGTGCTTCCAGCGGCAGTTCATTGCCGAAAATCGCCTCAATTCCCAGCAGCGCCTTCACGCGGCTTTCGCCTTCGACACTGCCCTTCACCGCAGCCTGAATCGTTGTCAGCAAGGGATCGCAGACTTCAATCGTGTCTCCACTTTCATCCACACCACCGACATAACGCATCCAGCCTGCCACGCCCAGCGCCAGCAGCGGGAAGCTCTGCTGATGCGCCAGATGCCAGCGCACGGAATCGAGCATACGCTGCGGTAACTTCTGACTGCCGTCCATCGCGATTTGCCAGGTGCGGTGACGTAGCGCCGGGTTACTGTAGCGCGCAATCAGCAGGTCAGCGTAGCGCGCCAGGTCGACCCCTTTGACCTTCAGAGTTGGTGCCTGTTCGTTGAGCATCAGCGCATGGGCTGCACGGCGATAGTTCTCGTCTTCCATACAGTCGTTGATGTGCTGGTAGCCCGCCAGATAGCCGAGATAGGCAAGGAAAGAGTGGCTGCCGTTGAGCATACGCAGTTTCATCTCTTCGAACGGAATCACATCAGCCACCAGCTCTGCGCCTGCTTTTTCCCACTCAGGGCGCCCGGCGACAAAGTTGTCTTCAATTACCCATTGGCGGAAAGGTTCACAGGCCACGCCAGCCGGATCGCGAACGCCGGTAATCTGCTCGATTTTATCCAGCGTCTCTGCCGTCACGGCCGGAACAATGCGATCGACCATCGTCGACGGGAACGTCACGTTCGCTTCAATCCAGTCTGCCAGCTCAGCGTTAACGGCACGCGCATACGCACAGGTGACGTTACGCATCACATGGCCGTTTTCCGGCATATTGTCGCAGGACATCACGCTGAACGCCGGTAAGCCCGCAGCTTTGCGGCGTGCCAGCGCTTCGACCACCACGCCCGGCGCGGATTTTGGCTGCTGCGGGTTTTGCAGATCGGCGGCAATCAGCGGGTGATCGAGCATCAGTTGCCCGGTCGCAGGCGCGTGGCAGTAGCCTTTTTCGGTGATAGTGAGTGAAACAATCGCCACCTGCGGCTCGCACATGGCGGCCAGCACGGTTTCCAGACTATCTACCTGCGCGTGAAGGGCGTTTTTCACCACGCCGACGACGCGAGCGGTCCAGGCATCGGCGGACATTTCCGCCACGGTGTAGAGATTATCCTGGGCTTTGAGATCGGCAATCTGCTGTTCGCCGCCAATCAGATTGACTTCGGTGTAGCCCCAGTCGCTATGGTGCTCAGCCGCCAGGATATCGGTGTAAACGGCCTGATGGGCGCGGTGAAACGCACCGAAACCCAGGTGCACGATACGTGGTACCAGTATGTTACGGTCATAAGCAGGAAGTGTCGCTTTGGCATTCAACAATTTATTATTCATGAGGAGGCTCATTTAGGTGAGAGGTCGTCGAATCTGAGGAGGTAGACCATCTCACGCAATTGGTATGACATCTTTGATTTTCATCAACTACCATACAAGAAGAGAAGAAAAGGCGGGATCACGCTCCCGCCCCATCAGGTTACTGATTCACCGTATGCCCGAGAGGCACTGCCGAACCCGATTTTTCGGCGGCATCTTCCGCGAGGCTCAGATCGCGGTCGCGCACTTCCGGCATCAGGAAAGCAGACACCAGCCCAATCAGGGAGTAGACCACCATCATCGCCACAATCGGCCACCATGAGCCGGTCATGTTGCAGAAAATCCCCGCCAGCACCGGGCCAAAACCGACCGCCACCAGACCACCGGCCTCTTTTGAAATCGCCATCCGCGTGAAACGGTTACACGAGCCAAACATCTCCGCCATGGTGATGTTTTCCAGCGCAAACAACCCCAGCACTGCAAAGTTATGGATGATGATGATCGACAGCATGATCACCCCTGGGTTGTAGCTTTTATCGACGATAATCGACAGCATCGGGTACGCCAGAATAATGGCGGAAATATTGAGCAGAATGTACGGCAGACGACGCCCGACCTTATCGGAGAGCCAGCCCAGCAGCGGGATCGTGATAAACCCGAGAATGGAGCTGATCATCAGCGCGTCGGTCGGAATGCTTTTATTGAACAGCAGCGTCTGCACCAGATAGCCCGCGAGGAACGTCTGAATCAGACCGGAGTTTCCCGCCTGACCAAAGCGCAGGCCGGTTGCCAGCCAAAAGGATTTGCTTTTAAACATCGCCCCCAGAGAGGTCTCTTCTGCCGTCACCACTGGGCTGCTCTCATCGTTGACCTTCTCAAACACCGGGCTTTCTTTGAGGTTCATTCGCAGCCAGATGGCGAAGATCATCACCACGACGCTGGCGAGGAAAGGTACGCGCCAGCCCCAGGCGACCAGCTCTTCACGGTCAAGGGCAAAGAACATTACCGCCCATATCGCCGTGGCGCTTAAGGTCCCGCAGTTGGTCCCCATTGCGACTAGCGATGAGATAATCCCGCGTTTCCCTTTCGGCGCGTATTCCGCAAGCATTGTCCCCGCACCCGAAATTTCCGCCCCGGCACCCAGCCCCTGGATAATACGCAGCGTCACCAGCAGAACCGGTGCAAAAATCCCGATCTGCGCGTAGGTTGGCAGAACGCCAATCAGCGTGGTACAGATCCCCATCATGGTGATGGTGATAAACAGCACCTTTTTACGCCCGATCCGGTCGCCCATTTTGCCGAAGATAAACGCCCCGACGATGCGCGCAATATAGCCCGCGCCGTAGGTCCCCATCGCCAGAATCAACGCCATCGCAGCGGACTGCTCCGGGAAGAATATTTCATGAAAGACCAGCGCCGCACCCAGCGAATAGAGCTGGAAATCCATGAATTCCAGCGCGGTGCCAAGCCAGCCGGACACCGCCGCTTTCACCAGATCCGACGTCGTTCTTTGAGGTTGTGTCTGAGTCATAATGGCTATCTCTGAATGTAGGTAAGATGCGTACCACTTAACCGCGTGTGTTGTTATTGGCCGAACGTCAGCAAGACTTTGCAGCACTGCCGCTGGTCTTTCTCAAACAGTTCGATGGCGTCTGTCACGTGGTGATAGTCAAAAGTGTGGGTAATCAGTTTTTCCGGGTCGATCAGCCCCTTTTCCAGCCAGTCGATGACCACCGGGAATTTGTTGGCATTCAGGCGAGATGAGAATATCGACAGCTCTTTGCCGGTAATACCCTGCTGAGTTACCTGGCTCGGGTCGCTGGAGAAGCCCATCAGCACGATGCGACCGCCCGGTGACGCGAGGGTAACCGCCTCCTGCAATATCGTCGGATGGCAGGCGGCATCGATGATTAACGTCGGTTTTATCCCCTTCTCATCCAGCGCCGCCTGCAGAGACTGTTCCGCGTTGTTGAACACCCAGTCCGCGCCGCTGCGTTTAGCCATTTCAAGCCGTTCATCGATGCGATCGACGACGATCACCTGTTTCACGTTATAGACGCCTTTGAGCGCCTGAACGGTCACGAGTCCCATCGGACCGGCACCGTAAATCAGCGCAATGTCCTTGTCCGTCGGCTGAGCGTGACCGGTGACGTTGGCCGCAATGGTGAAAGGCTCCACCATTACCGCGTGGCGATCGGAAATCGTATCCGGGATGGTCCATGCATTTTTCGCCGGAACCACGGCATATTCGCTAAACCCGCCGTCACGATGCACACCCAAAACCACCAGCGACGTGCAGACATTCGGTTTGCCGACTGAGCAAGGCCAACACTCTCCGCAGCTGATCACCGGGTCCACGGATACGCGCTGCCCGAGACGCGCTTTTTCCACGCCCTCTCCGACTGCGTCAATCACGCCAAAGAATTCGTGGCCAATGACACGCGGGTATTTCGCAAACGGGTTGTGACCGCGATAAATATGGCTGTCGGAGCCGCAAATCCCGGCTAAGGTGATTTTGACGCGGACTTCGCCCGGTGCCGGAACGGGCAACGGACGCTCTTCGATCAACAGCTCATTCGGTTTTTGAATAACGATGCTTTTCATGGTTGCTCCTGATCGATCCCTTTCTTACATAACGCGTTGTTAATAAGAAATTAATCAATCCTGTGTTTGACAATAAAGAGATAACACATCGCCCCAACAAAGGTGACGCAGGCCGCGACAACCAGGGCGAGATTAAAGGAATGCGTTTTATCGACGATCCAGCCGGTCACGACCGGCGCGAACGAGGCAAAAACAAAGCTGCCGAAGTTCTGGATGGCGGCAACGGAGGCGACTTTGCTTTCAGCGACCATCACCTGTACCAGGCCCCACGCGGAGGTTCCGGCAAAGTGGACGCAAAACAGGGCTAACGAAATAAAGGTGACGGCTTCCGCCGGGGACGACGATTGCACCACCAGCAGAGTGCCTAAAGCCGACAGGATCAATCCCACCACAATCGCCGTTTTGCGCGTTTTGGCGAGGTCATAGCCTTTTTTGGCAAGTGCATCGATCACCAGTCCGTTGACCCACATCCCGACGGCTGCCGCCAGGAACGGGATCGCCGAAACCCAGCCGGTCTTTGCCAGGCTAAAGCCCTGCTGGGCCTGCAGATAGCCGGGCAGCCAGGCGATATACAACCAGCCGGTGTAGTTCACGCCAGAGAACCCTAAAATCATTCCCCAGGTGGTGCGGCGTTTGAACAACGCACTCCATTCGCTAAAACGTAACGTTGGGCGCGGTTTTACCGGCGCGGAAAGGTATTCGCGTTCTTCCGGGTGGAAAGCGAACTGCGCGCGGTTGCGATACCAGGCGTACCAGCAAACGCCGACTATCACCCCCAGCAGACCAATGATCACGAACATGGCCCGCCAGCCCCACAGGATTTGCATTGTCACCAGGATCGGTGGCGCAATGGCCTGCCCCAGAACCGTTGAGGAGTTAAAAATCCCCAGCGCGGTCCCCCGCTCTTTTTGAACATACCAGTCGGTGATGGATTTCACCCCGGCAGGCATAAAGGGCGCTTCGCCAATCCCTAAGCCAATGCGCAGCAGGATAAAATGGCTAAAGGAGTTCACCATGCCGGTGAGGGCCTGCATCAATGACCAGAAGATTACGCCTGCGCCCAACACCAGTCGTGGCCCGTAGCGATCGAGCAATATGCCGGAAGGCAGTTGCGCCAGTCCGTACGAAAGTGAAAATGCGGAAAGCAAAAAGCCAAATTCTGTTGCCGACAGCCCCATGTCACCGCGAATGGCTTCACCGGCCACGCTCAGTGAGGAGCGGTCCAGAAAATTGACAATCCCTGCCAGGAATAACAGCACCAGAGTGAGGGTCTGGATTTTTTTAATCCGCGCAGGCTTGGTTAAACTTTCTGTATTGATAGTTTCAGTTGTCATACGGACTCCCGATCTCAATTTACCAGTTCCACAAGGTGCCATCTTCCAGGCGGGCGACCGGCAGATACGCCGGGTCGTACGGATATTTCGCGGCCAGTTTTTCATCAAACTCAATGCCGAGACCCGGCTTATCGCCCGGATGCATATAGCCGTTATCGAAGCTCCAGCTGTGCGGGAAGACCTCCAACATTTGCTCGGAATAGCCCATGTACTCCTGAACGCCAAAGTTCGGCACCCACAGGTCGAAATGCAGCGCGGCGGCGTGGCAAATCGGCGACAGATCGGACGGGCCGTGCGAGCCGGTGCGCACCTGATAAAGCGAGGCGAAATCGGCAATCCGGCGCATCCCGGTGATCCCGCCCGCGTGGGTAATGGTGGTGCGGATGTAATCGATCAGCTGCTCTTCGATTAGCTGTTTGCAGTCCCAGATACTGTTGAACACCTCCCCGACGGCAATCGGTGTGACCGTGTGCTGGCGGATGAGGCGGAAGCACTCCTGGTTTTCGGCGGGCGTCGGATCTTCCATCCAGAACATGCGGTATTGTTCGATGCTCTTGCCAAAACGGGCCGCCTCGATGGGGGTCAGGCGGTGATGCATGTCATGCAGAAGATGTTCGTTAAAGCCGAACTGGTTACGCACGGCGTCGAACAGTTTAGGGGTGAAATCGAGGTATTTTTCCGTGGACCACAGCTGCTCTTCAGGCCAGTCGCCCTTGGTCGCCGGTTCGTAGGCCAGCCCTTTCCCTTTCGCCATGCCGTAGGTGGTTTTCATGCCCGGAACGCCGCACTGCACGCGGATCGCCTTGAAACCCATCTCTTTGTGACGCGCGTAATCTTCCAGCACATCATCGATGGTGTGCCCGGTAGTGTGGCAATAAACCATGACACCTTCGCGCGATGCACCGCCCAGCAGCTGATACAGAGGCATACCGGCGGCTTTGGCTTTGATATCCCACAGGGCCATATCGACAGCGGAAATCGCCGACATGGTGACTGGCCCGCGCCGCCAGTAGGCGCCTTTATAGAAGAACTGCCAGATATCTTCGATGCGGTGCGCATCGCGGCCAATCAGCTGCGGACAAAGGTGATCTTTCAGATAGGAGGCAACAGAAAGCTCGCGTCCATTTAAGGTGGCATCACCCAGGCCGACGATCCCGTCGTCCGTGGTGATTTTAAGGGTGACAAAATTACGACCCGGGCAGGTGACAAAGACTTCGGCCCCGACAATTTTCATGATCCAGTTCCTTACATCGCTCAGTGTGATGCAAGGAACTTACTTAATTACGCAACTACCATACAAGTATAGTGATCAAAAAATCTTCCACAGATCACAAAACAAAGGCGCTTATGCGCGCCCCCAGCCTGCCACGATGATCAACATCCCACACAGTGCAATCAGCGCGCCAGCCCAGTCGTAGGCGCTGAGCTTCACGCCATCGACCACCCGCAGCCAGACAAGCGCCGTGCAGACATAAACACCGCCGTACGCGGCGTACACGCGCCCGCTGGCCGCCGGATGTAACGTCAGTAGCCAGACAAACAGCGCCAGCGCGATCCCCGCCGGAAGTAACAGCAATACCGATGCCCCACGTTTCAGCCACAGGTACGGCAGGAAGCAGCCGAGGATTTCGCACAGCGCGGTCGCAAAGAAAAGTAAGGTTGTTTTAATCATTTTGACGAGTGAGTGAGAATAGGTTTAACCATGATACGCGATAATGGCGCGACCATTACCCTGCCTGCCGCGTGGGTATGCCACCTATTCAGATTGGTGTAGAATTGACCCTGGGTAAACCCACTACAAGGAACATGCAATGAGTACATTACGCAAACGCTTCTGTCTGGCGGCCATGCTCTCCCTGACGGCGTTCGCCTTTACGGCCCCCGCCTCCGCCAACACCAGCAAACTGATCATTGAGTCGGGTGACAGCGCGCAGAGCCGTCAGAATGCCGCAATGGATAAAGAACAATGGAATGACACCCGCAGCCTTCGCCAGAAAGTTAACAAACGCGTTGAAAAAGAGTGGGACAAAGATGATGTCGCTTTTGATATGCGTGATAAATGCCAGCAAAGCGCGAACGTGAATGCTTACTGGGAACCGAATACCCTGCGCTGCCTGGATCGTCGTACCGGTCGTTCGGTCGCGCCTTAATTTCGACAGCCAGAAAGGATGATTATGGCCAGCCCGTTAACGGTAAAACTCAGACCGCTGGAGCGCGAGGATTTGCGCTTCGTTCACCAGCTCGATAATAACGCCAGCGTCATGCGTTACTGGTTCGAAGAGCCTTACGAAGCATTTGTTGAGCTGTCGGATCTGTACGATAAACATATTCACGACCAGAGCGAGCGCCGTTTCGTTGTCGAGTGCGACGGAGAAAAAGCCGGTCTGGTCGAACTGGTTGAGATTAACCACGTCCACCGCCGGGCGGAGTTTCAGATCATTATTTCGCCGGAATACCAGGGGAAAGGCCTTGCCACCCGGGCGGCGAAACTGGCGATGGATTACGGATTTACGGTGCTCAACCTGTATAAGCTGTATCTGATCGTCGATAAAGAGAATGAAAAAGCCATCCATATTTACCGTAAACTCGGGTTTATGGTTGAAGGCGAACTGATTCATGAGTTCTTTATCAACGGCGAGTACCGCAACACCATTCGCATGTGTATTTTCCAGGATCGCTACCTGGCAGAACACAGAGCTACCGGAAGCCAGCTTCTGAAACCCACCGCACAGTGACGCGTTTTTACGCCGGGTAGCGGCTTCGCCCCACCCGGCTTAAACGCCTGCCAGTCAGTAATATTCAATACTGTTTTTAATGGTGTACTTGTGCGCCACCGCCGGTTTCACGCTGTCATCCACAATATGTAACTCGCAACTTACCGGGTTATTGTGGCGATCGTAATCACAGCTCTGTTTCACCGACCCTAGCGGTTTGTCGTTAAGCAGGCTGACGGCAGAGTAATCGAGCTTTTTGCGCTTATCGTTCGACGGGGTGGCCGACACCGACAGATGCTGATCGCCAGATACCGTGGTTTTACCCAGCGGATAGCCGTCAGCGTCGTAGCGGTACTTCACTTCCATTGCCTTCCCGTGTGCCGTGACGATAAATCCGTTATCGTCTGTATCCCATGTCACGCCCGCCGAGGGCAGCTCAGCCAGCTGGCATTTTCCCTGCAGCTTGATTTTTTGCTGCTGGGTTTCTGCATCCAGATAAAAATTGGCGTCCAGCACCAGCGCCACGCCGGTGTTCGCGTCCAGATCGTGCAACTCCAGGGTATCGAAACACCCCTCCTGCGAGAGCGATCCTGTGACGCGTTTACTCACTTCCCCTTTCTCATTGAACAGCGTCTGGGTGAAGTCTTTTACCGGCCCGCGCAGGGGATCAAAATCAAATTCGTTCGAAAAGCTGGCCATCTCCGGCGTAAACGACAGCGGCGCGGAGGCGTTATCACACCCCGCCAGCACGCCTGTCAGCGCAATCATTACTGCTAGTTTCTTCACATTCTCACCGATGCGTGAACATTATTACCTCACATATTAGCAAATACAGAGGGTTACTTTTTAGCGAAACACAGCAGCAATGATGACATTTGTGAGCCCGGCGACGCGTCAGGCCGGTACCGCCTCCACAATGGATAAATAGGATGGTGTGTGGATCACCCGGTTTATCTTCAGCCCGGCGTGACCTAACAAGTCTGCATACTCTTTCTCCGTACGAGCACGTCCGCCGTCGAAACCCGACAGCAAGAGAAGATCAATTTCATACCTTCCCTGCTCGTTATCTTGCTCTTTAATCAGCGGCTCCAGAATTAATAAGCGGGAACTGGCTTTCATCGCTTTACGACAGGTATGTAATATCTGGCTGGCTTTTTCGTCTGGCCAGTCCATCAAAATATATTTCAGCATATAAATATCAGCTACCGGGCAGGCTTCGAAAAAACTCCCTGCAATGGTTTCCCAGCGAGATGTATTGCCTAATAAATGCAAACTGTTTTCGCTAACTACGTTGTCGCGATCAAATAAAATACCGTGCAGAGTGGGATTACGCCGCAAAACCGTCAATAAAAGATTCCCCAGCCCACCGGCTATATCAACGACCGTGGCATTTTCTGGGAAATGATAATTATCTACCAGCATGTCGTTTTCGACGCTCGACATCGAGGCCATCCCGGCATGAAAACCGTCGTCGCCTGACGGTGTTTTTTTCGTCCCCCAGTACTCATAAAACGGCATGCCAAATAATTCGTTAAAGACCGGCCTGCCTTTTACGATATCCGTCATCTCCCCGGCGGGCTGCCAGAGGGTTTTATCCGTTAACATCAGCACGGCTTCGCGCAAGGAGTACGGGGTGTCAGACCGCAAAAACTGTGCGGCGGGGGTCAGGGTAAACAGACCATCGTCAGTCTGGCTAAACACCTCGCGAGAGGCCAGGGTTCGCATGACCCGATACAGATAGCCGGCATCGACATTCAGCTCCTGCGCGAGCTGCTCTGCGGTTTTATCTTCGTCTTTAAGATGATCCGCAACCCGTAGTAACGCAGCGGTACGCAGGGCAGCCTGCCAGACAAATCCCATGCACTGCTCTAACACATACATTCCATCCTGACGCTCTTTTTTCGTCAAACTTTTTTGGCTTAACATTTTATTTCTCCTGTTCCGTAATATTTAAAAGTACAGAATTAAAATGAAACGTCAGCCAATAAGCCTAACGGGCATAATTAAATAAGCCACTCGCTCAATTTTATTTTCATTGCCGACGCTGGAAATTAAAATCCACATTCAAAATAAATAATGTACAGGAATATGGCCAACGAATGGATTTATTAGAAGGCTACTCATCGCTCGCTTAAATAATCACATCGCGCACTTAACCAGAATTAAATTCACTCTCGGATTTTTCAGAAAATTTCGCGGCAATACAACTATTTACATTATGCCTGCTAAAATAAGACTCACACACAGAGAGAAGGAGCCACACATGAAACGGTTACCCTGGATTACCGCGCTGCTGTTAGCAGGCATTTCCCCTGCTGTTCTGGCCGCCCCCGACTCGTGCGAGCGCGTGAAAAGTGATATTCAGCAACGCATTATCAATAACGGCGTGCCTGAATCCGGTTTTAGCCTGAACATTGTGCCAAACGATCAGGCCGACCAGGCGGATGCGCAGGTGGTGGGACATTGCGCGAACGATACCTTTAAAATTCTCTACACCCGTACCGGCAGCAGCAGCGCACCTGCGGGTGGCGCGGGGACGCAAGACAATGCGCCGAACGAACCGCAGTAATTTATCTGCGGGAATTCCCTTAGCTTGATAAGGATTAATGTTTATTACCCCTGAATAGGTAAAACTCACTCCATCATTACCCGGTGCTTATCGCGGGTAAAACCCTACGCAATGACAAAGATGGAGTGAGTCATGTCCGATATCGAACATCACGGCGGGATCAGCCGTCGAACTCTCGTTAAATCCACTGCAATTGGCTCTCTGGCGCTCGCTGCCGGAGGGATTTCACTACCCTTCGGCCTGAAAAGTGCCGCTGCTGCCGTACAACAGGCGGTACAGCCTGCCACGGATAAAGTGGTCTGGGGCGCCTGCTCAGTGAACTGTGGCAGCCGCTGCGCCCTGCGATTACACGTCCGCGACGACGAAGTTTACTGGGTCGAAACCGACAACACCGGCGAGGATATTTACGGCAATCATCAGGTGCGCGCCTGTTTGCGTGGCCGCTCGATCCGCCGCAGAATCAACCATCCCGACCGTCTTAACTACCCAATGAAGCGCGTCGGCAAGCGCGGTGAAGGCAAGTTTGAACGTATCACCTGGGATGAAGCCCTTGATACGATCACCCGCAGTCTGAAAGGCGTGGTGGAGAAATACGGCAACGAAGCCGTGTATATCAACTACTCCTCCGGCATCGTCGGCGGCAACATTACCCGCTCCTCGCCGTATGCCTCGCTGGTGGCGCGACTGATGAACTGCTACGGCGGATTTCTCAGCCACTACGGCACCTACAGCACCGCGCAAATCGCCTGCGCCATGCCTTACACCTACGGCTCCAATGACGGCAACAGCACCTCGGATATCGAAAACACCAAACTGGTGGTGATGTTTGGCAACAATCCGGCGGAAACACGTATGAGCGGCGGCGGGATCACCTATTTTCTGGAACAGGCGCGTGAACGCTCAAATGCGCGCATGATCGTCATCGATCCGCGCTACACCGATACCGCCGCAGGACGCGAAGATGAGTGGATTCCAATCCGCCCAGGCACCGACGCCGCGCTGGTCGCGGGTATTGCCTGGGTGTTAATCGACGAAAACCTGGTCGATCAGCCCTTCCTCGACACCTATTGCGTCGGCTACGACGAAAAAACGCTGCCCGCCGATGCGCCCGCAAACGGCCACTACAAAGCCTATATTCTCGGCCAGGGCGAAGACGGTACGGCCAAAACGCCGCAATGGGCGTCACGCATCACCGGTATTCCCGCTGACAGAATCATCAAACTCGCCCGGGAAATCGGTAGCACAAAACCGGCGTATATTTGCCAGGGATGGGGACCACAGCGTCAGGCCAACGGCGAGCTGACATCCCGCGCCATCGCCATGCTACCGATTTTGACCGGCAATGTGGGGATCAACGGCGGTAACAGCGGTGCCCGTGAATCCACCTACACCATCACCATTGAGCGGATGCCGCTCCCGGATAACCCGGTCAAAACCCAGATCTCCTGCTTCAGCTGGACCGATGCCATTGTGCGTGGCCCGGAGATGACCGCCACCCGCGACGGTGTGCGCGGCAAAGATAAGCTGGATGTGCCGATTAAATTCATCTGGAACTATGCCGGTAACACCATCACCAACCAGCATTCCGATATCAACAAAACCCACGATATTTTGCAGGACGAAAGCCTGTGCGAAACCATTGTGGTGATCGACAACTTTATGACCTCGTCGGCGAAATACGCCGATATTCTGCTGCCCGATCTGATGACCGTCGAACAGGAAGATATTATTCCTAACGACTACGCGGGTAACATGGGCTATCTGATTTTCCTCCAGCCCGTCACCGCGCCGAAATTTGAACGTAAACCGATCTACTGGATCATGAGCGAAGTGGCGAAGCGCCTGGGACCGGATGTCTATCAGCAGTTCACCGAAGGGCGTACACAGGAGGAGTGGTTAAAACTGCTGTACGCGAAAATGCTTGAGAAAGATCCACAGCTGCCCTCCTACGACGCCCTCAAAGAGATGGGCATTTACAAGCGCAAAGATCCGAACGGCCACTTTGTGGCGTACAAGCAATTCCGTGACGACCCGCAGGCCAATCCGCTGAAAACGCCGTCGGGCAAAATTGAGATCTACTCGAGCCAGCTGGCGAAAATTGCCAGCAGCTGGGAGCTGGAAAAAGACGAAACCATCAGTCCGCTGCCGATATACGCCTCAACATTTGACGGCTGGGACGCACCGGAGCGCAGCAAGTTCCCGCTGCAGTTGTTTGGTTTCCACTTTAAGGCACGCACCCACTCCAGCTACGGCAATATTGATATCTTACAGGCCGCCTGCCGTCAGGAAGTGTGGCTTAACCCGGTCGATGCCGATCAGCGTGGCATTAAAAATGGCGATCTGGTGCGGGTGTTTAACGCCCGTGGCGAGGTGCGTATTCCGGTAAAAGTGACGCCGCGCATCATGCCTGGCGTCAGCGCGATGGGCCAGGGCGCATGGCACGATGCAAATATGAGCGGTGATCGTGTCGACCACGGTTCGTGCATCAACACCCTGACCACACACCGCCCGTCGCCGCTGGCGAAAGGCAACCCGCAGCACACCAACCTGGTGCAGATCGAGAAGGTTTAAAGGAACGTTGTTATGAATGAAGTGTTACCGCGCGAATCTTTCGCACTGAGTGCCCGGGTGTTGGGAGCCTTGTTTTATTTCTCACCCGACAGCGAGCAGGCCGTTCCGCTGGTGTCAGCGCTGACCACCAGCGACTGGCACCTGGACTGGCCGCTGACGCAGGACGATTTACGGCCCATCGCTGAGACCTTGCGCACCACTGCCGACGAGCCGCTGGCGGATGCCTGGCAGCGTCTGTTCATCGGCCCGTGGGCGTTGCCTGCGCCGCCATGGGGTTCCGTGTGGCTCGATCGTGAATCGGTGCTGTTTGGCGATTCGACGCTGGCCCTGCGCCAGTGGATGCGGGAAAACGCCATCGCTTTCGAGGTACAGCAAAACGAGCCGGAAGACCATTTCGGCACGCTGCTGATGCTGGCCGCCTGGCTTGCCGAAAATGGACGCGACGCCGAGCGCGATCAACTCCTGGCATGGCATTTGCTGCCGTGGAGCCAGCGCTTTTTGACGGTATTCATTGAAGAAGCCGGTCATCCGTTTTACGTCGGCCTTGCTCAGCTTGCCCGCCAGACGCTGGCCAGCTGGCAATCCTCCCTGTTGATCCCGGTCGCCGACAAACCGTTGTATCGCTAATCGTCTCTTCGCACGGCACTTACCTGCCGTGCGAAACCCCTCGTTTGTGACGGTGTCACTTCTTAAGTTTTACCTTTAGGACTATTCTGCCCGCATCCCCTGAGGCCTTACTCCATAAGGCGTAACACCCTGTTTACATTGCCATCTTCCCTGAACTGATTTTCTCTGCCGCTGGAACCCTTCCCAATCGCTTGCTATAGGTCATGTACCCCTGCCGAAACATGGCATAACAACAGGCAATCAATGGGTTGCTATAACGCATGCGCACAGGGAGACACACCGCAATGCACTCATCATTACTGACACGTACGCTGCTTTTCATCGGCGCGATTATTGCAGTTCTCGCTCTCCTCGCCTGGGGAATTGGGCTGGATACGATCAAAGCGCGCCAGGTTGACCTGCTCTATCTCGGTCAACAGCACCTGATTTTAGTTTTCTCTTCCATGTTCTTTGCCCTGTTAGTCGGGATCCCGAGCGGAATATTACTGAGCCGCCCGGCCGCGCGTGGCACCGCCGAATACGTGATGCAAATCTTTAACGTCGGCAACACCCTGCCACCGCTGGCGGTTCTGGCCCTGGCGATGGTGGTACTCGGTATCGGTGACAAACCGGCGATTATCGCCCTGTTCCTGGCGTCGCTGCTGCCGATTGTGCGTAACACCTATGCCGGATTGTGCTCGGTTCCCGCCTCACTGCTCGAAGCCGCTAACGGTATCGGGATGACCAAATGGCAACGTCTGCGTCAGGTGGAGATCCCTAACGCCTGGCCGGTAATGCTCTCCGGCATTCGCATCGCCACGGCGATCAATGTCGGTACCGCACCGCTGGCCTTCCTGATCGGTGCCAGCAGCTACGGCGAGCTGATTTTCCCTGGCATCTATCTGAACGATTTCCCGACCCTGATTCTGGGTGCGGCGGCCACGGCGCTCTTCGCGCTGATTCTGGATACGCTTTTGGCTGCACTGGGCCGTCTGATGAGCCCACATATCGCACGATAACAATAACAAGGAGCAAGTATGAGACTGTCTTCACGCCTGGCGGCCCTGTTTACCGCCGCGCTGTTGGTCAGCCAGGCCCAGGCCGCACCGCTGATTCTGGCGACCAAGAGCTTTACCGAGCAGCATATTTTATCTGCCATGACCGTACAGTATCTGCAAAAGAAAGGGTTTCAGGTTCAGCCGCAAACCAATATCGCGACGGTCATTTCCCGGAATGCGATGATCAACAAGCAGATTGATATGACGTGGGAGTACACCGGGACGTCGCTGATTATCTTTAACCACATCAATAAACGCATGTCGCCGCAGGAGTCCTACGACACGGTGAAACGCCTGGACGCGAAACACGGTCTGGTGTGGCTTAAACCGGCGGATATGAACAACACCTACGCGTTCGCCATGCAACGTAAACGCGCCGAAGCCGAGCACATCAACACGATGTCCGAGATGGTGGCCAAAATTGAGCAGATCCGCAAAACCGATCCGGACAACAACTGGCTGCTGGGCTTAGACCTGGAATTCGCCGGGCGTAGCGATGGCATGAAGCCGCTGCAGGAAGCCTATCAGATGGAACTGGACCGTCCGCAAATTCGCCAGATGGACCCTGGCCTTGTGTATAACGCCGTGCGCGACGGTTTTGTCGATGCGGGCCTGATCTACACCACTGACGGGCGCGTGAAAGGCTTCGATTTGAAAGTGCTGGAAGATGATAAAGGCTTCTTCCCGAGCTATGCGGTCACACCGGTGGTGCGCAAAGACACCCTCGCGGCCAACCCTGGTCTGGAAGAGGCGCTTAACACCCTCTCCGGCCAGCTTAATAACGACGTTATCACCGAGCTGAATAAAAAGGTTGATATCGACCATCAGTCACCGCAGCAGGTCGCCCGTGATTTCCTGCGTAGCAAGCAGCTGCTGTAAGGAGGCGCTATGGAGACCATTCACTACATTATTGATAACTGGGATTATTTATTAACCCTCACCTTTCAGCACCTGTGGCTGGTGGCATTAGCCGTCGGACTGGCGATTGTGACCGGCGTGCCGCTGGGCATTTTAATCGTGCGCCATAAATGGCTGGCGACGCCGGTGCTGGGCATCGCGACCATCGTTCTGACCATTCCGTCGATTGCCCTTTTCGGCCTGATGATTCCGCTCTTTTCGCTGATCGGTCAGGGTATTGGCGCCCTGCCCGCCGTTACCGCTGTGTTCCTCTACTCGCTGCTGCCGATTGTGCGTAACACCCACACCGCGCTCGACAGCCTGCCGCCCGGTCTGCGTGAAGCCGGACGCGGAATCGGCATGACCTTCTGGCAGCGCCTGCGCTGGGTGGAGATCCCGATGGCCCTCCCGGTGATTTTCGGCGGTATTCGTACTGCCGTGGTGATGAATATCGGCGTCATGGCTATCGCCGCCGTGATTGGCGCGGGTGGTCTGGGGCTGCTGTTGCTGAACGGTATCGGTGGAAGCGACATTCGCATGTTGATTGCCGGTGCCTTAATGATTTGTCTTTTAGCTATTGTGCTCGACTGGCTGCTCCATCGCCTGCAGATCGTGCTGACTCCGAAGGGGATTCGATAATGATAAAACTGGAAAACCTCACCAAACAATTTTCACAGAAAAATGGCCAGACCTTTAAGGCCGTCGACAACGTTAACCTGAACGTTCCTGAAGGGGAAATGTGTGTCCTGCTGGGGCCGTCAGGATGTGGTAAAACCACCACGCTGAAGATGATTAACCGCCTGATTACCCCAAGCAGCGGCACTATTCTGATTAACGGCGAAAATACTAACGAGATGGATACCGTCACCCTGCGTCGCAATATCGGTTACGTGATCCAGCAGATTGGTCTGTTCCCGAACATGACCATCGAAGAGAACATCACCGTGGTGCCGCGCATGCTGGGCTGGGATAAGGCACGCAGCAAAGCGCGTGCTGAAGAGCTGATGGATATGGTGGCGATGGACCCGCATAAATTCCTCAACCGCTACCCGCGCGAAATGTCTGGCGGCCAGCAGCAGCGTATCGGCGTGATTCGCGCCCTGGCGGCGGATCCTCCGGTACTGCTGATGGATGAACCTTTCGGCGCGGTAGACCCGATCAACCGTGAGGTGATCCAGAACCAGTTCCTGGAGATGCAGCGCAAACTGAAAAAGACGGTGATGCTGGTCAGCCACGATATTGACGAAGCGCTGAAGCTCGGTGACCGTATCGCCGTGTTCCGTCAGGGCCGTATCGTGCAGTGCGCCAGCCCCGATGAACTGCTGGCAAAACCGGCGAATGAATTTGTTGGCTCTTTCGTCGGCCAGGACCGCACCCTGAAACGCCTGCTGCTGGTATCGGCGGGTGACGTTACGGATCAACAGCCGACGATCACCGTGCGCGAATCCACCCCCCTGCCGGAGGCGTTTGCTACCATGGATGACAACGACATCCGCGCCATCACCGTGGTGGATGGCAACGGCAAACCGCTGGGCTTTGTGAAGCGCCGCGAAGCGCGTCACGCCACTGGCTCTTGCGCAGACATGCTGCATCCGTTCCGTATGACGGGCAAAGCGGAAGACAACCTGCGCGTTGTTCTGTCGCGTCTGTATGAGAGCAACACCAGCTGGATGCCGATTGTGGATGAAGAGGGTCGTTATAACGGTGAGATTTCGCAGGATTATATCGCGGAGTATCTGAGTTCAGGGCGAACCCGTCGCGCGCTGAATATTCACAGCGACACGTAAAATACTGCGGAAAGTAGCCGGGCAGTCAGGACTGCTGCCCGGTTTCGACGTTACGCGACGACCTTCTCAACGGAGAAGGTGCTGTCCAGCATCGACAGATCGATGTAATGCGCCAGATCGCGCTGCTCAGCGCGCGGCAGATACGGCAGTTCACCCACCAGCGGTCCCTGCAGTTTTTTGCTCAACACGTCGATGATTTCGGCGTAATGGGCAAGACCCGGGTTGATGCGGTTAGCGACCCAGCCAATCAGCGGCAAACCATCGTTAGCAATGGCCTGCGCGGTCAGCAACGCGTGGTTAATGCACCCTTCCTGAATACCGACAACCATCAGCACCGGCAATTGTTCCTGCACCACCCACTCCGATAACGGACGCAGATCGTTCATCAGGCTGCGCCAGCCGCCGGTGCCTTCGATCACCACGTGATCGACGCTATCGCTGAGGTTCGCCAGCCCGTTGGACAACAGGGAATAATTGATAAGACCGCTGTGTGCGACGCTACTTTCGTCTTCACTCAGCGCGATCGGGTTGATGGCCTGATAAGGCAGCTCAAGGCTTGAGACACTTTGTAGCACCAGCGCATCTTTATTGCGTAGTCCTTCTGGCGTCTCTTTACTTCCTTTCGCGACCGGTTTATACCCTGCCACACTCTTACCGCCTGCCGCCAAGGCCTGCAGCAAAGCGCGGGACACCACCGTCTTACCGACAGAAGTATCAGTACCCGTTACAAAGAAACGCTTAAGCATCACTCACTCCACCTTTTGGGCATATGCTTTGAAAATATAAACTAAGTAAATAATTCAGTGGAGTGAGTCTAAGGTATGCGCCGTCGGTCCAGATTGAGATAGCGCAATTTTTATGAGATCAGCGAAAAAGAGTTATCCCTGCAGCAGGCGGATCAATAGCGAACCGTTATACATGGCATCTTTCACCAGCGCGGCCCCGGCCATGGTGCCTTGATTGGAAAACTGCGTGCTCTCGACCACCATATTTTTACTGTAGGCCGGGAGGGATTGCTGACGAATGCAGTCAGAAATCGCCGGGAACAGGATCTCGGCGGCCTGATTCAGGGGCGAGCCAATCAGGATTTTTTGCGGATTAAAGAGATTCACCATAATCGCCAGAATACGCCCGACGTTATTGCCCACACCGGTAATGATGTCTTTCGCCAGCAGATCGCCCTGCCGCGCCGCGCCGCACAAAGACTCGACGGTCAGCGGCTGGCCGTGCAGCGACGAACTCATCGACTGGCTAAGACGCAGCTGCGCCAGCTCCATCACGCTTTCGACGCTGGCAATGGTTTCGAGGCAGCCGTGGTTGCCGCAGTAGCAACGCTTGCCGTAGGGATCGACCTGCGTGTGACCAATTTCCACCAGGCTGCTGCTCCCGGCATGTAACAGGCGGCCATCGGTAATCACGCCCGCCCCAACGTTGTGGTCAATCACCACCTGAATCACGTCACGCGCGCCGCGAGAGGCACCAAACAGCGCCTCGGCCATCGTCCAGGCGCTGATGTCATGCTGAATGTAGACCGGTACGCCGGTGTGATTCTCTAGCACTTCACCCAGCGGCATGTCTTTGACGTCGTCATAAAACGGCATGCGATGGACGATTCCATTTTCCGTATCAATAATTCCCGGCAGGGTGATCGCAATGGACGTCAACCGCTCCAGCTTTTGCTGATGGCGAATAAAAAACTGATCGATATGGGCAATGATGCGTTCAAGCAGGGTTTGCTCTGACTGGAGCGGCAGTTCCAGACGGTCCTCGACCACCAGCTTGCTGCTCAGATCGCGCAGGGCAAGAATCACTTCCGCGCGGCTGATGCGAATCGACAGGTAGTGCCAGGCTTCGGTTTCCACCACCAGCCCCACCGCCGGACGGCCACGGCTGCCCGGCTCCTGGATTTCCGTCTCCTGAACCAGATGCGCTTCCAGCATTTCACGCACTATTTTGGTAATACTGGCTGGCGCCAACTGCGCCAGTCGGGAAAGATCGATACGCGAGACCGGGCCAAGCTGATCAATCAGGCGATACACCGCACCCGCATTGGTCTGCTTAATTTGATCAATATGTCCTGGCTGACTATCAGCAACCACCTCTTACATCCTTATTTTCGCGCTTCGAAATAAACTTTGGGCTATGGTGAAGCACTTCGCAGGCAATCGTCAAATTTAAACTTAGCCATGTGATTTGCCGCACATTTTTCGCCCTTTTTCAGGCCATTATTGGCCGCTTTGAGGCTGCAATCAGCTGGTTTTTGAAACGCTGTGCCGCATGGCTCTGTTCATGGTGTTTTGGCCACACCAGCCACATCTCAGAGACGGCATCCTCTTCAGCGATCGCCACCCAGCGCATTTCGCTAAGCTGCACGCGTTTAAATGACGCCGGAAGAATCGATACCCCCAGCCCCGCCGCGACTAAACCGATTATCGTCATCGCCTCGCCCACCTCCTGGGTGATCACCGGCGCCTGCCCGTAGCGGCGCATCAGGCCCAGAATGTCGTCGTATAAGCCAGTCCCGACGTGAGGGTCGAAAAAGACAAAGGGTTCCTGCGCCAGCTGGGCAAGCGTTACTGAGTCCAGTTCGGCCAGCGGGTGATCGCGAGGAATCATCGCCAGCAGCGGCTCGCGCAGGATCACTTCCCAGGCCAGAGTATCGGGCAGATGGGTGTTGCGCATCAGCCCCAGATCCAGCGAACCTTCATTCAACGGGACAATCTGCTCCCGCGTATTGATCTCGCGCGTCTGAATGTGCACATCGGGATAATGGCGGCGAAACGACGACAGGGTATCCGACACCGCGCTGATAAACGGCGCCGACGAGGTAAATCCGATGCGCAGTTCGCCCGTTTCGCCCAGATGCAGACGTTCGGCGCGCGCGGCAGCGTCATCGACCAGACTCAGTATTTGTCGGCTGTCGGCCAGAAACTGCCTTCCCGCCTCCGTCAGGCTGACGCTGCGGTTGGTACGGGCCAGCAAACGTGCGCCAACCTGTTGCTCAAGGATTTGGATCTGCTGGCTCAGAGGCGGCTGGGAGATGTTCAGCCGCGCGGCCGCCCGGCCAAAATGGAGTTCTTCAGCAACGGCGATAAAGTAGCGTAAATGGCGCAGCTCGATATTCATATGTTTAACGTATCATTTGAGATTATTAATATATTAGACAGAATATTTACAATTTCCTACTCTGATCTTGTGGTCATACCCGTCACCAGAAATCACGGGGATGTTTAAGCAAGGAATGAGTGTGAGTCGTACATCTACCGTTGATATCGCCCCGGCAAGCGACATTGATGATTTACCCGCAGCACCCGCGCCGAACCAGTTTATCAAACGTGGTACTTCCCAATTTATGCGCGTCACGCTGGCGCTGTTTTCCGCCGGTCTCGCGACTTTCGCCCTGCTGTACTGCGTGCAGCCGATCCTGCCGGTTCTCTCTCATGAGTTTGGCGTCTCGCCCGCCAGCAGCAGTATTTCCCTGTCGATCTCAACCGGGATGCTGGCGGTCGGGTTGCTGTTTACCGGCCCGCTTTCGGACGCCATCGGACGCAAACCGGTGATGGTGACCGCGCTGCTGCTCGCGTCGGTGTGTACCCTGCTTTCGACAATGATGACCAGCTGGCACGGGATTCTGGTGATGCGCGCTCTGATTGGGCTGTCCCTGAGCGGCGTGGCGGCGGTCGGAATGACCTATCTCAGCGAAGAGATCCACCCGAGTTTTGTCGCCTTCTCGATGGGGTTGTACATAAGCGGGAATTCGATTGGCGGCATGAGCGGACGTCTGCTGAGCGGGGTGTTCACGGATCTGTTTAACTGGCGTATCGCGCTTGCGGTGATTGGCTGCTTTGCCCTGGCATCAGCGCTGATGTTCTGGCGTATCCTGCCGGCGTCACGCCATTTTCGCCCTACTTCCCTGCGGCCAAAAACGCTGTTTATCAACTTTCGCCTGCACTGGCGCGACCAGGGTCTGCCGCGTCTGTTCCTGATGGGCTTCCTGCTGATGGGGTCGTTTGTCACCCTGTTTAACTATATCGGTTATCGCCTGATGCTCTCGCCATGGCATCTTAGCCAGGCCTTTGTCGGCCTGCTCTCCGTGGCCTATCTCACCGGCACCTGGAGCTCGCCGAAAGCAGGCGCAATGACCGCACGCTTCGGTCGAGGGCCGGTGATGCTGGTTTCAACAGGGGTAATGCTCGCGGGTCTGCTGCTCACACTGCTCTCTCCCCTGTGGATCATTTTCGCCGGAATGCTGCTCTTCTCCGCTGGTTTCTTCGCCGCGCACTCCGTCGCCAGCAGCTGGATCGGCCCGCGCGCCCGTCGCGCCAAAGGCCAGGCGTCATCCCTGTATCTGTTTAGTTACTACCTGGGCTCCAGCATCGCCGGGACTCTCGGCGGTGTGTTCTGGCACAACTATGGCTGGAATGGTGTCGGAGGATTTATTGCGTTGATGCTGTGCGCCGCGCTGCTGGTCGGGACGAGCCTGCATAAACGTCTGCACTGACGGTTATGCTTCAAACGAGCGCGAAATGGGAAAGCTGAAACACCGCCGCCATCGCTGAGACATTCACAATCACACTGACGATGAACCTGGTTTTGAATGGCTGCTTTTGCGTTTTATGGCGGAAGAGTTGTTGGCCCGCCATCGCGCCGGGCCATCCTCCCACAAGGCCAAACACCAGCAACGTGGATTCCGGCACTCTACGCCAGCCCTTGCGCGCCGCCGTTTTATCCACGCCATAGATCACCAGCGTAAGCACATTGGCGAGCAGGAGCCAGCTGACAATGGGATGGGCGGTAAACGTGCTTCCGATCGCGGAAACGATGAGGAGCAAGTAACAGAAGCGATTGAGATTCATAGGCGCGGTCACGGTCGTCATAACGGTAAGTTGTGCGGCATTATACGGGGTCGCGCTGTCAGGGCGAAACGGATGTCATAAACCTGGAGCGGGCTGTTTAGCATCTTCTATAAAAGCCACGTCAATCCTTACACCCGGCATCATTTCTTCAAGACCGTCTGTCAACATCTTCCCGGCTTCATGAAGCTTCTCCAGTGGCATCTGCGGCAGACTCTCCAGGATGAACCACATTTGCTGCGCGTCCACACTGAGGCGGGTTCTTATCCCCTGTCGCCAGTTCCAGCGGCGGCAGGTCACTCCGGCATCATCGCACCAGATAACTTCTCCCTGCGAAGGGTATTCAACTGCGGGTTCCCCCTCTTTTACGGTATCAAAAGGTTCTGTGCCTTTTGCCACAACCAGCCGTGGCGCCCCCTGATAGGCAGCGATATTTTCTCCCCCAACCGGAACGGCATACTTCAGACTGACGGCGTTATAGAGATCCACGACTGGATCAAGAGCGGGCATTGCGCCGTCGCGAAGAACGCGTTTACGCAGCGCATCAGCTGAGCACGGCGTGCGTTTTGGCCTGGCACCAAATCCCTGAAACACTTCTGCCCACGCGGCCAAATGCGCTTCAGCCCAGGCAGGGGTTCCAGCCAGAACGGCTTCGCAGGCTTCTTTCAGAGCGGTTTCACCAACGCGCGGGTTACGTACCGGGGCGGCCTGTACACAGATACTCAGGGCCCGGAAACCGGGGGCGATACCATAAACCTCAGGGGCAATTGACGGAGAGACAATGAACACGTGATAATCCTGTAATGACCAATTTATTCCATGATAATGACCAATGACCAAAAAAGTCAATTTAATGACCGATGCAAATGCGATTGTGAATACCGTTAACGAAGCCGTATCGCAGCGGATTAAGCTGTACCGTAAGCAAAAGAAAATATCACTCGATGAGCTGTCCCGCCGGGCGGGCGTCAGTAAGGGCGCTCTGGTTGAAATTGAGGGGTGCAGGGCAAATCCCAGCATCGCCCTGCTATGCCGCCTGGCTGCTGCGATGGGCGTTTCTGTAGCGGATTTTGTTGATGTCAGTTCCAAACCGACCGTGCATCTCATCGCTGAAGATGAGATCCCTGAGCTTTGGAATGGTGAAAAAGGCGGAAGAGCACGACTGCTCGCAGGTTCTGGCGGCCCCGATATGACAGAGCTATGGATGTGGGAAATGCAGCCGGGGGAAAAATTTGCTTCACCCGGTCACCCGCAGGGAACGCTTGAACTGTTTTATGTACAACAGGGGACGCTTACGCTTAGCGTACAGGAGCACCTGTATTCGGTGAATACCGGCTGTTCAGCAACGGCCAGAACTGACGTCCCGCATTTCTATGAGAACCGGGGTGAAAGTTCACTCACATTCATCATGACAGTAAATGAAAAAGCATCCTGAGTGCTGCTCTGAGCACAGAGCAGACTTTACTGTTCCGCGTCTAAACTTTCTTCGGCTCCGGGGTTCCCTGATGAAAAACTAACTTCCATTGCCCATTATCAGAACGCGCCCAGCACGATGAACAAAGGGAAACGCGACTACCATCCGGATGAAACGTCCTGTAATGCAAGATGGCGAAATCCTCGCGAATGCTGATGAGCCGAAAGTCGTTGCTGAGAATGGCCGGGATACATTCTTCACCCATCAGAGACGCTATCGTCTCCTCACGAGTCACCAGGACGCCCGAGCGCGTAATTTCCTTGAACTCAGGATGAAGTATGTGCTCAAGCCATTCAAGGTCGTTCCGTTTGATTCCATGAAGAGTGCATTCAAGTGCTTTCAGTTTTTCCAGCAGCATGGCGTTCATCCTCATTGAAATTCCTGTCACCTGGTATTAAAGCAGCCAGAGATAACCAGGGCGATAACCTGATATCAGCAATCTGATAGTGCTCGTTGTTAAACATTTTTCAACCACTGACATCATTCTAACTTATTTATTAAGCACTTAGTCCAGTTATAGTTAACTCTCGCTAATACCAATGCTCCCGAAACGTCGCCGAAATCAACCGCCTGATGCCGGACAAAAAACTCGCGCAGTTGCGTGGGTAAAAACGCTGCGTTATATCGCAACAGCGTGCTGTGCCAGAACGGTGCGGGCAAAGGGCTGCCCGTATGGCGCAGCAGCAGCTCATCTTTCCATTGGGAATTTAAAACGCTCTCGCAGAATGACTGGCGCAGGGCAATGGCGGGATCATCGGGGATACCTGCCAGCAGCAATTGACTGGGCAGTGCCACCAGCCTTAGATGCCGGATCACAATGTGCTTTCCCTGATATTCACGCCAGATATCGGTCAACTGCCCTGTTTTTTCCGGCAGCGGCTCATTCTCTTCATACAGCGGCAGAGTCAGGGGCAGAAAGGTAAAATGGACGCTACTGACAGGGAGAACATCGGCCAGTCGATCGCCCTCCGTGCGTTGCTCCAGTTCGCGAATGAGGCATACCACAGGCTCAGGCAGTGATGGTTGTATGCCCGTTGCAAGCGCCAGTTTGTCAGGATCGTAGTAACGCTGTTTCCTGATTTCCCCGATAGCGGGGTTTTCCCGCCAGAGCGCGAGGGTTTTCTCATTCGTCGCGCTGTACGCATTTTGCAAACGGGTGGCGTTCATAGCAGATCTGCCAGGTCGAGAGGGTTGAGTTCCCTTCACTGTACCCTCCTCTCTTCAGGCCGTCACAGGATCTAACAGAGAGGTGCCATAGGAATTATCGATTGTACACAGCCAACGCTCCCCCGCTTCCTGCCTGAAAACATAGGTCGCACGACGTGTGGTTTCGACCGTTCCCCCTTTGCCATCAGGGAAGCGAAGTACAGTTTCCATAATAACGAGCGCATTGCCGCCCCCTTCGATAACCTGCATCTCTCCCTGCTCAACAATAAGTTGATCCTGAAAATAATCAGAGATGGCAATAAACGCTTTGCGGATATTCTCTTTACCTGTGACGGTTAATCCCGGTTTCACCACCAGAGCAGCATCTTCAGCGTAATTCTCCATCAGAGAATCAAAGTCTTTAGCGGAAATTGCTCTGTCACAAGATTCAATAATCTGACGTAACGGATGTGAGTGCATAATGATTATCCTGTAAAGTATCCCAACTGTATTACCCGGTAACTCAGTGTAGATGTATAGCTACTATATTTTATGAGTTGTTGAGATTAACACGTTATTTCAGGAGGCTTTGTGCGCACTCGCCCGTCATCCCGGTTGATCGTTCTTTCGCCTGAGAAAAGTTTCAGCAGGCCCGCAGATAGTTTTCAGAAACTTCAAAATGAAGCTGTCGGCTGGTAAATAGTCGAGAAACGTAATCTATTCCGATTTTTTTGATTTGACCATCATGTAGGAACTGTTTAGCTGCCTGAGATGTGAGTCTGCCCGGTTGAGCAGATCTCTTGAAAGAGGTTGGTCTTTCGGGGACGTCTGGATTTGCCGAATCAACTCTTCAACCGGCACGGCATTATTGAACGCCTGTGATATTGAGAACACAGCCGTTTTAAGCTCGCTAACCGTCATGTACTTTCCCTTCTTTTCATCTAGCTGATTTAGTCGATTCTGAAGTCTGTTGAGCTCACTAATCCCCTGGTTCCACCCATTGATGCTGGCTTCAGGCAAAGCGTTGGCTTTCAACTTTGACTGCCAGTCTGCCGATATCTTCTCCGCCAGTTTGGAGTTGGGGTAAAGATGACGCGTTTGTTCGACCAACTGCTCCCCGTAATGCAACGGCCAGTACGGTGGAAGCATGCTGAGTTCGTTCAGGCGAGAGGTTATTTTTTTTGCATAGGTATCACTGGTTACAAGCCACGACGGGTCTTCCTGACGTAGTTGCTCGACAACCGTAAGAGGCATACTGGTTGGTAAGGCTGCGAGAGAGTTGTTCAATGCATCTTCTGCGGGGTGACTCAATAATATCGGAATGAAATTAAATGCGACTATGCTCAGTAGGCCAGCAGTTAAAATACCGCCGAAGTAAGCCACTAATGGAGTGATTCTGGTGGCTGATTTTTTGGTTACTTCAACTTCAATCGTTGGTTCAGAATTAACTACATATACCCAGCGCTGACTATTCGGTCTTTCCGCCCTCACCGGCAGCACTACGTCTGTTAGATTGTTCTCTATCTGGTTTGGGAGGGCATCGCTATTTTCCAGCCTGACGGTGGCGTTTTGTAGCGTTTGACGGAGAGTATCAATCCCGCTTGCATTGAGAAGCTCAAGCCGTTGCAAGGTTTCGCCTGTTGAGCTTAACAGTCTTATAGACTGATACAGGGAGGGTAAATCCGCCCTCTGGAGTGAAAAGGTCCGGAATAGCTGCTGAAGACGTTTACTCAGGCTACTGAGTATTTCTATTCGGGCATGTGCAGAAGCGGGCCACAGTGTTGACCATTGATAGCGAATCATGGCATCCAGAATCGCCATACCCTCATTGAAACCCTGTAATCCCGCCTGTTGTGCCCTTGCCAGGGTATACCACGCCGCCGTTTGAAGTTCGACACCATTAGTATCGAAAAGATTTAACGCCAGTTTTTCAACATGCCCCCAGTCCACATCCGGACGGGCTGGATGGGACAGTTTTGCGAATTCATCTCGCAATGCTGAGTAATCGGGCAATGTACGGGGATCGCTCCCGGTCTTAAGGTGGCGTTCGCTTGTGTGGGACATTGTGAAATCCGTATCGAAAGAGGATATGAGTGGTTTAGATAAACTGGTGGTTTTCAAGATACTGCTGCTGTTTAAGATGTCTGAGCATGACTTTCCCTTCGGGCATGAACTCAGTGCCATAACGAACAAGTCCGATACCTTTTAGTTCCGCATCAATGGCGTAGCGCACCTCTCCTGGCACTTCCTGTTCGAGTAAGGTGACATTGAGGGACTGCAACCTGGGTTCATACTTGAGCAGGACACCGGCCAGCGTATCGATCAGCTCGTGGGCTGTCCCGGGCATGCCTTGCAGAATTTTGGTCATATCCGGCAAACCATAATCTGGTAGATGGGATATGGTACCGGCACGTGAATTAAATATCCGTTGGATGTTATCAAGCACGGATAAAATGACCTGGTCTTCTTCGTTTACAACTTCAAGGGGAAGATCCCCTGTAAAGTTGCCGGTAAGAATTTCGTATAAAGATGGGGATTTTCTGTCTGGCATTTTGACCTCAGGAATCTGTTGCAGATTTTTTAAAGAAGTGGAAGACCTTGAGCTTTTCTCCATGTTTTGATTGTAATGAAAATTACTTTAGGGGAAATATCCTCACCCTCTTTTCAATAATAATTAAGGTCGTTACCCCTTAGGTCATGCACAAACCCTTCGAACTTTGATACCAAAGCGTGATGTTTCACTTCTGAACTTGAGTTGATTTTCACAATATTGGTTACGAATTAGATAAAATCGTTTTCTGAATAATCTCTAAATTTTCTATGTTAGCGTGTCATTGAACGGCCTCTACAATGTTAATTAATTTGTTAGAGAGAGTTGCTGGAAAGATTTCCAATGAAAGGCGTCTCTTTTCCGTCAAAAGCGCTGACCCGTTATCTATTACATTACTCCTTTACCGGCACAAGGCTGAGCCAGCCATTGGCAAGCTCGATAATGCGGGGGGGTCGGGTTCATGCTCGTCACGAGAGAACACTCGATCAAAGATGATAAAACTCACCTTAATGACGATTAGGCCTCAGGTTTCTCCATAGAACGTATGACCAGGAAGTCCTGAGAAATACCGCCTCCCTTTTCAATAGTTTGTCTATCGTGAACAAACCAGGCATACATCTCAGGCGGAGCAGTATCCTGAGGTAAAGGTTGAGGTAAGCCATGGTAAGCAGCGCGAGCATATTCGATAAATCTTCTCGCCCGTCTTAAAGCCGGGCCATAGACATCCGGCACTATCTGAAGGCGTTTATCATTCGGATTAGTTTCCATGCTATTTCTCATTCCTAAAGCTGCATCATGGACATCGTCCAGCCAGCCCCAGTTTTTATGCAACACATCAAGTTCATTCTGAAACTGACCGGCCTGACCACGAGCCTGAGGAGTGATGCCGACTAAACCTGCTGATGCACCCGCCGACGTTAAAACATTCCCACGCTGTTTTTCATACTTTAGGCATTCACAGCGATACTGATAATATTGCCGCCCCAGCCACTCTATATAGCTGTCCAGATGACGGTTTTGGGCACTAACAGTAACCTCTTTAAAGGGCATAGCCTGTTGGTAAACCTTTGTCCATTGTGCAACTGACTTATGGTTGATACTGTCCTGCATAATGAAATAGCTGGCAACATCAGTATCAGCTTGATCAAGCGTTTCTAGATCTGGGAAGGGAACCCCTGCCATAGTCGCTGCCCGGTACATCCGGTGGAGGGCCACACGACAAAGTTCAGCGCTCGGTTTTTGTTCGTTAGGTTTCAGCCCACCGCCCACATCCTCAGCACAACCTGGCAATAACTCTTCACGATGCTTATCACTGCTCCCGCCTAGGCAATAAAGACTGCGCCACGGTCGGTTTTCATGAGCAGCTACCAGGTGCAAAGCATTTTTAACCGTTTCTGGTAGGGCCGAATCTTGATCAACAGATTTATCGCCCAGCAAGACACTAACGCCACTTACTGGTCCACCCAATGTACCAACAAACCAGTCCACGCCATTATTATTACTGGCGGGCGTATGCCGGGCGCAATCAAATAAGCCAGTAAAAATAATCTCTACAGGGATATCTTGAAAAGTATATTTTTCACCCTGCTTCTGAAAAACATCCTCTATTAACGTATCAATGAATTTACGAGAAAGAGTTGCACCGACATCATAGCCATAGAATGAAATCGAAATCAGTTTGATAGGCACCGCACTGTTTGTTTTTGCCCGTTCAAAGAAACGCTCGAAGCGTAATTTAGCCGAATTTAGCCGGGTATCAACACCGGTAACAAGCATATCTGCGATAACGGGATTATCACGCAGCAGGGGAGTAGCTTCTGTGATCACCTTTTTTAATGCATTTTTCGCCGTTTCAATAGCCAAATCCTTCCACTCGGTTGGACTTATCAGCTTCTTTCCTGAGTCTTTTAAGATTTCCCACCAGTCGCCACCTTTTAGGAGATCCACACCAGCATCTTTCGCCATATCTCCTGGTTGCGCTTTCAAATCATCGATAGCAGAATTTTGTGCGCCATCCATTATGTTGTGAATTCTTTCTGCCAATTCTTCATCAAATGGTGTGCCAAGGCCTGATAAATAAAACTTATTATGAGTACTCTGTGGCGTATCTTGCTTCTGCTCCGGGAAAGCTCTGAATAGCCTGGCTACGTTACTAAGGCGTTGTTCCGGTGCGTCCTGATCAATATTTCGATGAATACCATCAAAAAAGAAACCGACATGCCAGATACGCGAGCAATTCCCTAATCCGGCATCATCAGCCTGCTGCGCACGGCTGGCAGCAGCTATGATACTTTCGATATCCATCAGTTATTCTCCTTTTTAGCTGTCGCATCGGCAGTATCAGGTCTTTTTTCATAAGGCGACCAGGCATTATCACTCCAGCCCAGTAACACTTTATCGCCTGGCAAAAAGTGAACATGTAAATCGTTCTCCCCCCACTTTCTCTCCGGCAATGGCATGACAACCCGGCGAGTTTCTTTACGAATACCAGCATCGTATTGAGCACGCGTTGTACTTAGTGTCCAGATAACTTCCGCTGTTTTCCCACTAATACTGCCGCAGCAGGTGGCACCACCACCGCCATGAGCAAATGCATTTGATCCAGCCACCCCATTTACACTAAACCCCAGAATTGGCCTGTCGATTTCGCTGTGAATAATTAAAGTAACACCTCCGGTCGGCGGTCCCCAGATGGATGCCCAGATTAACCAACCGCCATATGCCAGTATCATCGCCACCAGACTACCCCAGATCCATTTTCCCCAGCGAGCATATCCACGATTCACAGCATGATTAATTTTGTCGTAGGTTTTAAAAAATCCCATTATTTATATTTCTCTAATCCGCAAGTTAATTAGTATTATTTGGACGTTTTTCATAAGGAGACCAGGCATTATCACTCCAGCCCAGTAACACTTTATCGCCGGGCAAAAAGTGAACATGCAAATCATTCTCTCCCCATTTTCTCTTTGGTAATGGCATGACGACTCGACGTGTTTCCAGGCGCATACCTCTAATGTATTGATCATGGGTTATATCAAGAGTCCAGATAACCTCGGCAGTCTTCCCCGAAATGCTGCCACAGCATGTAGCTGCTCCTCCTCCTCCTGAATACGGATTATTTTTATATGCCGAAGCATTTGGCCCAGCCACCCCATTGACACTGAACCCCAGAATTGGTCTGTCGATTTCGCTGTGAATAATTAAAGTCACACCTCCGGTCGGCGGTCCCCAGATGGATGCCCAGATTAACCAACCACCATATGCCAGTATCATCGCCATCAGACTACCCCAGATCCATTTCCCCCAACGGGTATATCCACGATTCACGGCATCATTAATTTTGTCGTAGGTTTTAAAAAATCCCATTTTTATATTTCTCTAATCCGAAAGTTAATTATTATTTTTTGGGCGTTTTTCATAAGGAGACCAGGCATTATCACTCCAGCCCAGTAACACTTTATCGCCGGGCAAAAAGTGGACATGCAAATCATTCTCTCCCCATTTTCTCTCCGGTAGTGGCATAACGACTCGACGTGTTTCCAGGCGCATACCTCTAATGTACTGATCGTGGGTTATATCAAGAGTCCAGATAACCTCAGCAGTCTTCCCCGAAATGCTGCCGCAACACGTTGTTTTACCGGCACCTTTGGCGTAAGGGTTATTTTTGTCATATGCTGAAGAATTAGCCCCCGCCACCCCATTCACACTAAATCCCAGAATTGGCCTGTCGATTTCGCTGTGAATAATTAAAGTCACACCTCCGGTCGGCGGTCCCCAGATTGCGGCCCAGACTAGCCAACCACCATATGCCAGTATCATCGCCACCAGACTACCCCAGATCCATTTCCCCCAACGGGCATATCCACGGTTTACAACGCTATCCACTCTTTCAAATTTGCGAAAAAATCCCATTATTGTTTCCCTGCAATGCTTTTTCACGCGGTAAATGTTGTCAGTATCTGTTCAAGAGATATCTTTCCAAGACTCACTTGCTGCAACGATATTTGCATCTCATCCGACTCGAGCACCATTTTGCCACCATTGAGATAGTAAAGCGCATACAGTTTGCTGTCTGAACCCTCTGGTATACCTGCATCCTTCGCTTTTCTGAGCGCCTTAATTACCATGTCACGCTGAGTGCAATGTGGAAAATGTTGGCTTGAAGGCATCTTCTGCCATTGCGTTAATACGCTGCTGATTTCTGGTTTGTCCGTTATCTGTTGCCAGACCTCTTTGTCCAGGCGTACCACGTGATCAGAAGGATTTGAAGTCGTAGACGCAGGAATAGTGATTTGTTCCCATTCATCGTTCCCGGGTACCCACCACTGCCCAATATCCCGGAATAAAAAAGCGTGCCAGTCATTTTCTGCTGATAACGCCAGAACCTTAACAACATGCTGTGCGTAAAAGCGCATCAGTGAGGTGTTATTATCCGGCCCGACAACCACGCAACCTCTGGAAAGTTGAATCGCCACAGAAGAAAGATGTCGATTTGCAATAATAATTCCAGTAATCCCCGGAAGATTTTCCAGATACTCCAGTAACTGATTTTTATTTTTCACTTCCAGAAGCCATGGACCGTACGACTGAAATTCTTCCAGTTGCGGATGGATATACAGTGAGTACATATTTGAGGTATGTTCTGATTGAAATACCCGAAAATCTTCAATGACCTGTGCCCCGGCTTCAAACAGCAGATAAGTATGCGCACCTTTTTTATCAGGTAATGCGTGGAGTAATGCAGTAGTATCCATAGTCATGCTCCCTGCACGATGGCACTGTTTGATTTAATGGCATTCAGCAGGCAAGGGATGCAAATATTATCGGTAATAGCAGGATGCAATTTCTGTATATTGAGCGGCAACGTCGCCGCCCCCGCAAACATCGTCCGCTTCACCTTACGCATATACGTCGCCGTGGTGCCGTACTCCACCTTCCCGGCTTCAAGCTTCAGGTAGCTTCCGCCGCCGATCAGCGTGATACGTTTTTTCCCGACAAAGGAGATGTCGCTCGCCGAGCTCAGCGTCAGCTTCTTCTGTGCGAACAACCGCATACTGGCGTTTTGCGCTTGGACATCGATTGGCCCTCCGCCGGACTTCAGGCTCAGTTGACCGGTGCGGGCAAACAGCCCCAGTTTCTCCCCGGCAAGCGCCGTCATATTGCCCATCACCCCGACGCTGATATCCCCCCCGGCGTTGATGGCGACGTTCTTCGTGGCCGCAATTTGCAGATGCTCGCCGCTGGTGAGGGCCATGCCTTCCGGGGCGGAGAACAGAACCGCTTCGTTGAGCGGCTTCAGGCGCTCTTCAAACATCTGTATCTGGCCGTCGATATCCGCCTTCAGGGCCTGAGCTTTTTCGGCAGCTATCTCCAGTTGTTGCAGATGTTGATTGAGCTGTTGGATTTCTTTCAGTGCTGCATCCCTGTCCAGCGCGTCGCCCCGGGCTTTTGGCTGACCGTCTGCGCTGACAAACAGCCCTTTCCCGGCGCGTATCGTGCCCCACTCGTCGGTGCGCAATTCGGTGCCGGTGCCGCGAGACTCCCCCTTGTTATCCACCAGGTGCCCGCTGTTGAGCTGCGTCTTGCCGTATTCCGTGGCGAGTTTGATGTGCTCCTCGCCGCGTTTGTCTTCCATCCGCAGTTTTGAGTTGGCAGGCGTCCTGAGGATATTGCGGCTGTGATTGTCCCGGTTCACGAGGTCCGGATGTTCAGAGTCGTGCAGTGCATACGCGATGTACGGCAGATCAACATCGCCGTTGCTGTACGCAATCGCCACTTCGGTCCCGTCGATGAGCGGCGTATGCCAGCCCAGCGTTTCACCGGCATATGGTTTCGCCATCCGCAGCCACAGGTAGCCGTAACCCGGATCCGTGCCTTCCCGGTCGAAGTCCAGCTTCACCCGGTAGCGCCCATGGTCATCCAGATGCGCGTAGATGTCGTTCTTCTCACGACTTTCGATACGCGCCGGAAGCGTGCCGTGGATGACCGGACGCGGGATTTCAACCGGGCGGAAACAGTAACGCTCGGTATAAGGCATTCCCCAGACCGATACGTGCAGACGGGAATCACGGGCTCCACGGAATGTCACCAGCGTGAGGACCACACCTTCCTCCAGGGCCGTAATGACGTCGTCCTGCGGCTCCAGCACCTGCCCGGGTGTGAGGTGTGAAGCATTGCTGAACAGGTGAATACGGGCCGACCTGTTAAGCTCCCGCTCGTGGTGAAGCCGGGCGTAGAACGCCCCGCTTTCGGTTTCCGGCTCCGGAGCGGAGTCATCCCCGGCTTCGAGATAAGGCGCTGCGTAACGGTAATGCTCCCCGGTGGTGACCGCATCATTACGTACGCTGACCGCAGCATCCATCGGCGTGCTGGCTGTCCGGTAGTTGTAATCCCGCGCGGCGACGGTGCCGGTGGCGATGTTGTGCCAGGTGCGCACATCCCAGACCGACTCTGCAGCGCCGTCAAACAGGCCCGAAGGCTCGCTGTACGGGAGATGCACATCAAACTGGTAGCTGAGCTGGCTGTCGGCCAGTATGTACGTATCCAGACCGCGCACGTCGTCCATCACCGTACGCCAGTAAATCCCCACCTCAGACAAAATACGCTGGATGAACTGCAAATCCGTTTCCCGCCACTGGGTAATCAGCTCACGTGACGGGTAACTGCGCTCCAGACGAAATTCAAAATCCGGGCCTTCCAGGCCATGTTTGCGCATAACCTGCTCCACCACCTCCGGGACGGACTGATTCTGGTAGATGGCGCATTGCCGGGTGTAGCCCAGAAGCGTCATTCGGGAACTGAGCGTGGCCCGGTAATGTGACTGATCCTTTGAGGTGGAAAGCCATTCCAGGCGGGTAATAATGCCGTGGACATTCTTGCCGCCACGCATCCGCAACGAGGCATATTTCATCAGCACCTGTTCCGGGGCAATGTTTGCCTGCGGTGTGGTGAACTCGATGTCCCAGCTAAACGGCTCGCTCAGCGCTTCCCGTCCGCGAAAATTCAGCACATCCGGCTGCACAGTACTGTCGTTAATCTCCAGGCAATACCGCGTCTGTCCGTCAAAAAGGGCTAACCCGTTATCCATACGTCACTCCTTTACCGGCACGAGGCTGAGCCAGCCATCACCGAGCTCAATAGTGCGCGCTTTGTCCGGGTCAAGATCGTCACGTGTCAGCACCATCCGCCAGCGGTTATTCTTTATATCCGGGCGATTGAACAGGGCAACTACCGCCACGAACTGCGCGTTTTCATCCATGGGCATATTGAGCGACACGCTGCCATTGGGCATCACCAGCAGCTCTTTTGAGGCCAGCACATCCTCTTTCAGCACGGTATCGGCATTACTCAGCAGCGTCTGATAGTCTGCGGCATCCACGGCTTGCCGGTCTTTGAGCTGATAAACCCGCACCATGGTTGCCAGCGGGGTTTGTGCACCATCAGCATTGATTGCCGTGCGTGGAGTAAGATCCAGATGCAGCGTTTTGATCTTTTTATAAAAGATGGATTTTGTGAGACTGACTGTACCGTCCGTAACGGTCTGGGTCAGACCGCAGCCTGTCAGCTGGCCGCAGACGATAAGCGTCAGTGCCCACCAGCGGGTTATTGTCGCCATTCAAATTTCCTTGTAGAGGGAGAAAGTGCGTAATTAATAGAAACGGTAGCGCCCGTCTTCAGCTGATAGCAGCACCTGGCAATGCAGCCCTTCATAGCAACCCAGACTGACAGTCAGGGTTTCGCGGTTATCGCTGAGTTTGCCGTCTTTCAGCCCGAGCAGGCCGGTACGCCCCAGTTGAATACGCCGGCCTTTGCCCAGACGCGGCTCGGGCAGCAGTCGCACCGGCACGGTCAGGCGTAAACGCGCATCACTGCGGTAACCGAGATAAACGCGCATCAGGACCAACAGGTCGGTATGGAGATGACCGCCGGGTAACCAGCCTTCTGCTTCCTCAGGATCTTCCGTGGCGAGGATCACCAGCACCCGACTGCATGCTTCTTTGGCGGTTTTTCCCAGTGTTGCTCGCTGTGAAAGCTGAACGCGATTTCCCGCCCCCAAACCACTGCGTTGATTAATATGCACTTTGACCGGATCGGGTTCCGTTATGGTTGCCCGGGTGTGAGGGGCCAGCAGGCTGACCAGTGCCCGAATACCCTCCGCATTGCGGGTAGGCAGCCGCATGGTGCCCAGCAGCGCAAGGAAGCGGGAAATAGGTGTTGCCACCTGTTCAGCCGTGCCCGGGATTCCGAGTCCCACCAGCCCCAGCAGACACTGGGAAGTGGCGTCACGCCCTCCCCCCTCAAACGTGGCCGGGTATGCATATTTGCGCCAGATTCGGTAATACTGGGTGGTGATTCGATGGCTGAATATGTCCAGAAACGAAGTGACGGCCTCATGCCCTTCCCGGCTCTGTGCAATATCGTCCAGATACGTAGTGGGAAGTGGCGAGTCCACGCCATACATCCCCAGAAAAGTGGTGCGCACGGTCGGTGGCCGCTCGGGATGATCTTCATCGGTTTCAACCGTTTTCAGCGTGCTGACCGGAAATCCCATCCCCGGCCACGGGCGAAAACGCACCGGATCGTTTGCCGGATGGCTGGTGGCCCCGAGCTTCGGTGAGTCAGGGTTTTCCTGCTCCAGCAACTGGCAGAAACGATAAAAGTTAGCGCGCCAGATGTCCTTATTGAGGGCTAACGTCAGCCTGGTACGTGCTGGCTGTGATTCTCGTTCCATCGCAGTCGTTTCCCTGTCGGTTGCAGTACCAACGTGAGCTGGTTAAAGAGGTGAATATCCGCGTACAACGCAAAGAAGCGGTGCAGCATCTCGCCGAAGAGATTCACATCGCCCTCACCTGCAAAGTTGTCCATATTCAGCGTGACCTCAATGTCCACGCCACGCAGCATAAAGCCCTTCTCAAAGCGTCGGATGAGCGTGTGCTTCACCGCAACAATGGCTTCAAGGCGACGTCGGTTCATCTCGTCGTCGGTCCAGTCATACAGCGCCAGCGTCCCTCGCAGTACTTCAGGATTATCCATCATGCTGAGAAAATTAGAGCCAAGATGACTCATCACCCGCCAGTGGAAACGGTCATTTGCCGGAGGATAAAGGGGCATCGTCGGTGCGGAGACATTCAGCACCCTGACAGGGACTTTCCCTGCTTTGACTACCCTGTCCAGTAATGTACTTTCAAGTGCCTTACGCGGGAGCTGGCCGTTGGTGCCGGTGATCCGCATCGAAAGTGATTCTGGCTTCTCGGACAGTTGATCCAGTTCGAAAGAACGCCCTCCCAGAATGAGCCAGGTGTCATACAGGCCGGATGCACCGCGTTTTACCCGGGTGTGGTAATAACGCTCTGGCGCATCGTGCCGCATCATGCCGCCCCGGTGCCGGAAGCTGGTAAACGGGACATACAGGTGCTTACCGAGTTTTACCGCCCCGTGGATATTATCGACGCTGTAAATTTCTGTATGACCGTCCTGCAGGCGCAGCGGACGCAGCAGGTATTCATTATCCAGCGGGTTAAGCGTCAGCGGGTCGGCTTCGAGCGTGAAGAGGTTAATGACCGGCGCACAGTGCAGGCGAAAGTTTTCCGTCTCAAATGGTAGGTCTGATGACCATGCTTCACTGAGCACAATGTCGATTTCAAACCAGGTGCTGCCAGCACTAAGCCCAATGCTTTCAAGGCCCCGCAGCTCCACAAACATAAACTTTGGCCGGAAGCTGAAATATTCCAGCAGCAGTTGATATCCACTGAAGGCAGAATCGGCTTTGTGCCAAAGGCTGTCATTGTCGTCAAAGCCCATCGGCTTGCACCAGCCATCAAACTTGTGTCGTTCCGTACGGGTCCCGGCGTGACGGGCATACATTGCATGAACTCGGCGGGTCATCGCCAGATGCAAGGCGGAACTGATCGGGCTTTCGGCATTAAGAAAAATAGCAACCTTGTCGATCCCGGCTTTGCTCCAGTCCACTTTTTCTGGGCATTCGAAACGCAAGCGGATAGCGGAGCGCCCATCGGTTTCGGTATGCAGACGCGCATCGGCAAGGTGCAATGGCTGCAAAGGCACATCCCGCGTGGTCCGGTACTGGCAGGCAGTTTTGTGCGCCCCCACCGGACGCGAGAGAACCGAGAAACCTTCCGCCAGCATTTCAGTCTGACGAAGGCTTTGCCATTCAGGGGAAAACTCAACGATGGCAAGCGACGGAATGGTCCGCATGTAGTGAGGCCATAACAGGCTCACCAGCCCTTCAGTCAATTCCGGTAGATCATCATCAAGCTTTTCACGCAAACGCCCCATCAAGAAAGCAAAGCCTTCAAAAAGACGCTCTACGTAAGGATCGCGAGCGCCGGGTTTATCCAGATTGAGCATCGCCGCCCGGTCCGGGTGCGCTCGGGCAAATTCTTTACCGGCCTCACGCAGGTAGCGCATTTCGGCCTCAAAATAGCGCAGGGTTAAGTCATCCATGCACGGAGTTCCTGAAAGTTATCAAACAAAAATTTAGCCACAGAGCACCATTGCACGTGCAGGATCAATGGCAATCAGACCCGCCAGGAGCCTATCCATCTCGGGCATCAGCCGGGCTTTATCACTTTCACTGCGACCAGCTTTCATACGCAGGAGCTTCAGGCGGCGAGCCTGGACTTCAAATAACAGACCGGGCTCCCAGTCACCCAGCGTCAATTGCGGGGCGCTGGCGGTCAGCTCGCCCAGCAGATGCAATGCCATTTCGTTACGTCCGTATTGTTCAGCGACCCGGGCCATCAGCAGGCGCACCAGCCAGCGGTGTCGGGGTGTATCCAGTCCCGGCCGGTTCTGAAGCCAGGTCAGGGCTGCCTCGGGGCTTTCACTGTCACCTTTTTCCATTGCCTCAGATTCGAGTAACAGCACATCGTCTCCCTGTCCGCTTGCTACCGTTGCCGGTTCATCACCAAATAGCAGCGCGTCTTCATTCACCTTTTCAGCTATCCAGCTTGTGGTTACTTCATCGGCAAACGGGGTGCCGTCATTCCATGCCAGCCCCTCCAGCCCTGGCATGCGCTTAAGAAACAGGCGCAGATCCAAGAGAATCGAATCAGACCAGGTCTCCCATGGCTGACCGGCATGACTGAGTCCTTGCCAGAGATACCACTGGAGATCGAGCCAGAAATGGTTCACCCCTTCGCAGTACATCTGACTGGCCTGCTCCACCAGCTCTGCCCAGTTTTTTTGGAGATACAGTCGTTTTAGTTGTGCCCGGTACTCCGGTTTCGGCGGAACCAGGCGAGAACGGCCACTGCTGTCCAGCGGGGGGATCTGATCGATCGTATCCCAGCGTACGGTTTTCATCAGCCGATGGGAGGCCAGCCAGCCCTGAGGCTGTTCACCAAGCCAACGGGAGAGTAACTTTGCCTGATCGAGCAAATCCCGCCCGGACTTGACGGTGGACAACTGGGGTGACTGAGAAAGGACAGGATCTTGCCCGGCCTCATGGGCACTGCTGTTCTGCGGGATCAGCGCTTCTATACCACCGGAACGCGCAAGGCGGTTTTCCAGAGCGCTACATAGCCCGGCGAAAGAGGGTTTCTCATTCTCAGGCCAGTCAGCGACGGCAGCAGATAACAGGCTGATTGCTCCCGTGGTCAGTGCGGTATCATCCCGATCCACTTCCGGCCAAAGCGACAGCGCATCGAGAACCTTTGCACTGCTGAGCCACTCAAGAGCAGCTTTCCGCGCATTAGGGCGCTGTGGATGGCAAAGCCTGCCGAAGCGTGACAACATCGCCACCATCAGTAACAAACCTTCCGCCAGCCCTTTCTCTCCATCGCGGCTCAGTCGGGCCTGAATGTACCAGGTCACCACACGGATATCTTTGGCACTTTCACAAAGTACCTTTTCTGCCAGCGCACAGAGTTGCTCCGGGTCAGTACCGGAAAGTTTATTAATCTCTTCCCGCATCTGCTGGAAGTTGTCGTCGTAGGCCGGATCGTCACCGGTTTCCTGCTCAGGGCTGAGCGGTGATAACCAATTATCCCAGAGTGAAAGAGCATCGGATGCCCGGGTAATAAGGCGCTGCTGCTCTTCCTGACGAGGGGTGCATGCTGATAACAGGGCTTCCGGTGAACTCATTTATTTCCCTATTCATTACTAAATTAAAAGTTAAACATATCTATTGATCACTGCTCCGGACAGTTGGCACTGTAATCGGTTACTGTATAATTATCCCCCATTGTAATAACATTCAAAGAGATCCCACCTTCACGTTGATAATCGAAGCTACAGAAGCCAAATCCTGTCCCAGAGCATGAATCTACTTCGACAACTCCTTCAGCATTTAACTCTTTGGCAATGGAGTCGCCCTGATCTGTTTCGATATTTTCAGGCTTCCATCCATAATTTTTGAGCAATTTTCTGGCACTCTTAATATCTTTCCCATAAATGTTTGGTACAGGTGCTATCCCATTACAAAATGGCTCTACTGGTGCAATCGGTTGAACGCGAGCAACATTACCGTCATAGAACAAATCAGCGACGGCGGGCATACCCGGAAAAAACTCTCTCAGTCGAAATGTGTTATTCAAGTTGGTTTTGGAAACTGCACCCAAAAGCGAGTTTGAGTCATCGGTGATTTCATCACCATAAATTAAAGCCTGAAGAGCTCCTTTGCTATAAATTGCCACATTTCCATTTTTGACAAAGCAGGACCCGCTCGTACCGTCCTCACCTTTGCTGAAAAAACCAACAATAGTCAAATCGCCGTTAGAGACTTCATTAATCACTTTCCATCCCAGAGCGGAAACAGCTTTTCCCTCGGGACTTACGGGAGGATCTCTATCACAATTTAATACAGGCTCGTCAGTTGATGCTTCCTGAGGTGCTAATGGCAATTTATTAATAGCGACAATATGCAAGCCGTCTACCGTTGATGATATTTTAGGTATATTTTCTGAAGCATAGGATGAAAATCCAAACATTAAAAATAATAGGTTGCAAGTACCTACCAACCGGTATGAAAAACGACTGATAAAATTTAAAATCATATATACCACATGTTTTTTAAAAGCATAAAATCTCGAGTGTGGGATTTTATGTAAAAAGAAAATTATCATTTAATTTACCGCTTACTTCCCCACTCGTTGTTTTCCGAGAAAAGCCAGAACAGTACCGGCAGCACTACGTGCCAGAATCCATGGATTCCCTTTTCCTGCTGACTGATGGCCGTGGAGACAAGATCGGTTAACGCGAGATACTTCATCCCCATCGGAATGTGCACGCGGGAAAGCGAATCCTGGCTCTCAGCAAAGACCGTGTCAGCCGGAAAACTAGCCAGAATCTCCAGAATGGCGATTGGTGAAGCATTTCCCCTGACAGTGCGTCGGTCTGGCGAGTTTCTCTGTGGACCCGGAAGAGAGGTTCATCGTATTGGAGAAGTGTTTTCCCTGATTGCCAGGCCGAAAGGTCCTAAAAGGGTTGAGGATTCAGATTCACGACATCGTTCCAATTTGCTGAAAATACTCGGGGACCAGCCTTTAACCTGTTTTGCGAAAGCCAGCGCCGGATGAGTTTTCCCACCTATCGTTACTGGAGCTCTTCTGCGCCAGCGGCGACGTTGAAGATAGCGTTTGGCAGCTTGAATCCCTGTAGCTTCAGTAACGCCAGAGGGCCGTTGCCGAGCTCGCTGCGCATCACAAACTGCAGAGGGGTGCCGTCGGCGGCGGTCCACACCAGTTGTGTACGGCTGGCATCAAGCGGGGTGATGATGGCCTTGTCCAGCAGTCGAATGAAACCCCAGTTACCCTGGTTGTTGGCATAGAGCCGCATACCGTTGTTTACACTACGCCAGCTGAGCGACACGCCCGGGTAGTACGTATTACCTGGCCAGGTGAAGCTTTGCCAGCTTTCCATCTGATTGAAGTAATCCAGGTTCTGCTCATCGAGGGTAAGCTGCACTCTGGCAACATCCCGTGAAGGACGCGACATCAGTTCGAAGTGAACACTTGCATCGCCCTGAGAGAACACGATATCTGAGAGTTCCGCCAGCTGATTAATCGCCCGGAGAAAATCCGGACTGACAACCATCCCCTGACTTGCGGAAGGATCAACGACCCAGCGATTCCCTTCCTGGTGGAGGATCCCGCCGAGATTCGTTTTCAGGAAGGTAGTGATTCGACCCGAGTCGCTACGCAGGAACTGAGCCAGCAGCGGCAGGGAAGCATCGCTACCGGTGGCTTTAAACGGGTACCGTCCCGCAAAGGCCTTATTCCACTGATCTACAATGGTCGTCTGCCAGCGGGTATTGAGGCTACCCGCAGCCGGGGCAAGTACCTGCCGCCAGGCCAGATCAAGCGGTTGCACAAATAACGACTGACCAAATCCATTCCACTCCTGCCCCAGACTCGCCGCAACCAGACTGCCGTAATCGCGGGTATCGGTCAGATCGATAGCTTTGCCCTGGAACACGGTCTGGGCCAGCATCTGCGACATAGCCTGCGGATCCGGGGCGCTGGTAACCTGCTGGAGTTTCAGGCGTACCTGCGTGACGCGGGCAAGCCAGGACTGGAAACTGAGGTTACCGTTGGAACCGGTGCCCTCTTTACCTTCCATCAGCCCCATCAGCGGTCCAAACACGCCATCGAGCGGACCTTTAGGACCCTGTGCCTGCTCAATAAACTGTCTGGCATTTTTTTTCTGACCGATCAGCTTTTTCGCTGAGTCCACTATCGAATCAGCCAGTGCCTCACCTTTCTGCCCTGTTTTTCCCTGCCAGGCCAGAGTGTTCATCAGTGCCACCAGCGGCGACTGGCGGACATCACCGATCAGACTGAGCTGGGCAATCGCTTCGGAAAGTGATATGGCTTCCTGCCACTGAATGCTGTTGACCATGTTCAGCCAGGCGTTACCAAAATCGGTAAAGTATCGTTCTGTCAGACGCGTCTTCAGCGCTTCCGGGGAGATATCACTTCCTGTCTGATGGGTTTTATCCGTCAGGACCCAGTCGATTTCATCACGGCGGGTTTTGACAACCTCGTCAATTGCATCCTGAACCTGCTCTTCCCAGGCCTGGCGGGTAAACATACCCGGGACGACTTCGTCTGTGCTGAATACCGTTGAGGCATCGGTGTCGCCGGTCATATCTTCAAGTGTTAGATCAGGCCAGTTGCTGGCCACGCGCTTAAGCATGTCCTGATACAGGCTTGATTCAGCGTTACGCTGTCCTATCTGTTTGAGCAGGATCTGACGGACAGTGCTGATTAATTCAGTGTCAGGCTTAATTTTCCATTCCGGATGAGCCGGGAGGTTTTGCGCATAAAAGCCCAGTAGTTTGGGCGCGAGGTCCTGCCATGTGCCATCCGGTACATTCTGACGCTTCGGCCAGGCTACCAGTATGTTTTTTGCCAGCCAGCTCGCGTCCGCTTTATCCGGACGGGCCAGCATCAGATAACTTTTGAGTGCGTCGTAGGTATGCTGAGTGCCCTGTGTGCGGGCGTCACTGGCCGGTGGTAACTTCACAAAGGCGGTCAGCTGTTGCTTCAGATGGTCTGCGGTGGCATCCCTCATCAGCTGCGTGTTGTTCTTTGCATATAACGGCCAGAGCGCGGCCAGCGTGTCGCTGTCCTGATTCAGACCAAAACGGGTGTACCACGGGGCACCCGTGGCTTCACGATTTTGCAGACGGGCAATGGATTGCTGGAGCACGAGCTGGTTACGCAGGCGTTCAGTCAGCGGTAATGCGGCATCCGCCGCCTGCCTGGCCGTCTCCTGCGCCTGATAGATTTGAGCCCGGTTAACGACGAGAGACAGCAAGGTACCTGCACCCCATAAGACAATCAGAGCAAGCAGGATGAGCCGTAGCACTTTCCGCCAGTCATAGCCCAGTTTTTTGGCGCTGACGGCACCACAATCATCAGTAACCGCCGTCCAGCCAGGGGTATCAAGACGCGTGTTAGGTATGGCTCCCGCTACTGAGAGTTCTGGACTGAACATGACACCCCGAAGGCGCCAGGCGGCAGACCCCTGCATTAACACGTTGAGTAATGCGTTCAGACTGGATTTCAGCTCATTTTGCAGACGGGAAGAGAGCTGTAGCAGGCCGTCATGTGTCGAATCATTCACGACCTGTGCTACCCCGGCCTTACGAAGCCGTGGGATCAGGGTCTGAATGGCCTCATTTGCGGCCTTGGGTGTTCCCCCAAGCCCGAAAATCGCACCGATAGCAGGCGGCTGCGCTTCTGGCTGAGCACCGGTAGCCTTATCAGTCAGCCACAGCCAGACGGGTGCCTGCCATCCCAGCTGGTGGTCTGCTTTCTGGCGGCTGCGCAAAAATGCATCCCGCTCAACATCCGTCGGAAGTGACGAGGAATTCAGCACCTGAACAATGCCATCTACTGGATGGCTGGAACGCAAACGTTTCAGTTTTGAAAGGAAGATCTCATCCGGAAGAGACTGGGTATCGCCCCCATATATCAGCACATTTCCGTCGCCTTCCTGCCAGAGGTCAGCACATAAGCCCGGGGCAGCTTTATGGACCTCATCCGGATTACCCATCACCAGGAGGATACGTACCTTACGCTGCCAGCGACGGCCATAGCGGAAACGGAGATGCTCAGAAACGGCATCCTCACTGAAGACAGGTTCTTCTTCATCATCTTCGCTCGCAATGGTGCCTGTTGCCGGGGCAACCATCTGAGCCTTTTTCTGACCCCAGTGGAAATACAGTCCCGATTTACCGGCGAAGTCGAAGGCCTTCTCAATCAGCCAGCCGAATAAAAGCATCGCGGCAACCAGGATGGCACAGAACGTGAGGATCTGTTGCCCGTCATATGGTCCCAATCCCGTGGCCGAGGCGACATTTTCCGGAAAGCCGTAAAAGAGAAATGCAACGATGACCGTCAGAAAAAAGGCGACAGTCACAACGGAGCCGATGAGAGTTTTTACTTTTACCTTAGACATTCTTAGGCGATTCCTTGCGAACTTCTTCTTTGGTGATGACGGCGACCCAGATATCGTCCTTGTCAGCGGCGGGTTGTGCGGCGATAACTTGATCGCCATTCTTTTTACAGACTGCCGAGGCAAGAATGATGGCAAGCCAGGGGCCTGCACGACCAGCATATCCCAGAGCCGGATCAATACTGCGATTGTCTTCTGACAAGCTAAACGTCACTCCGTTATCTTCGCAGGCTTTATTCCACGCGCTTCCCCTGGATGTGACTGGCCCGGTATGCCAGCCAGCATTTAGTGCTTCAGAACTCTTCCCGGCCCACAATATTGCCCGTTGCAGTGTTTTTCCCAGCGTGTGTTCAAGACCCTTTTCAGGACGATGAAGGCATACTGCCTCTGAGTAGCCAGCAGCCTTACGGTTGCTGAGTACCACAAGAGTAATTGCATCAGCGTCATCTTCATCAGGCTGCGTTGGCAATGAAAACGTCACTGCGACAAGAATGCCCGGATGCTCCCATCGGTTATCCAGCCAGGCATCAAACGCTGCAAGACCTTTGCCCGCAAGAAGCCTGAAAACCCGTCCTGTTTTTGCAGCGAGTTCATTTTTGAGGTGTTTCTCCACCTGTTCTAGGATATCGTCCTCGCAGTCCAGCATCAGACAGCAGGGAATATCCTTCGGTAGGGTGTCGGTAATTTTTTTTACATGGGCAACGAGCGTGGACGCGGTAGAAATGATTTCGTTCTCTAAGTCGGTCTGAAAGGCCGTGAGGGCTGCATATCTGACGGCAGCGGTACCTCCACGTGGCGTGGATATCCCGGTTGTCGGTGTGGGATGCATAACCGCATTACCCAGCATACCTGGTTTATTGCCGGAAATATGTTGAATGCAAGTACCGAGTATCCACGCGCAGCGCTGACCCCGGCGCGTTTCACATTCAATTAATTTCTCTCGTTCCACATTCCGGGACTCAGACCCAACCTGCTCTGCTTTATATGCGAACCGTCGAAGGGAGAAAAGAAGTCCCCATGTGCAGAAGGGCAATCCCAGCGCAGTAAACCAGAAAATAAAACCTGTTCGCTCCGTCGTCCAGTTCCAGAGCGCTAACACGACCCCTACTGACATGAAAAATGCCAGGACCAGCATCCAGCGGCGGGTATCGGGTCGCTGCACCTTCGTCGCCTTCTCAGGGATGGCATCCAGCAAGACGGGCATACTCAGGCAACCTTCGCTTGTACAAAAGAACTGATTAGTGTGCAGCCGCAACCGCATTTGTGGCCGTGAAAGGCTACCGGAATCCCGTTATCAAGGTACTCCGGGTTACCTTCTATGATCGTTGTAGGACCATGACCTGGTATTGGGCATGAAACTTTGTCACCTTTACGTGCCACACCAACCCCGCCAAATATCATTGCGGCAGAACCGGTCATAACTGAACCACCGTGAGAGGTTTTATCGCCTTTTCGGATAATCTGGAGCATTCTTTAAGGTCTCATTGTTAGGTTATATTTGATTTTTTCGAAATTAGTGAGTGAACCTGATCTCGAACAAACGATAACGATAAAATGTGAAATTGCTTTTTGATTAAGCGAGGGGGTGATAATTTTGCGTTCATCCCCTCTCTATAAAATCATTGGGCTATAGTATCGGACTTGATCCAAGTGATTAGGGGTATGTTTTTGGGATTAATGTAACCTACATTCACCCATTTCCTATCTGATGAGTACTGTATTACTTTTATTTTATCACCTGGGATCAGGTAATTTTTAGTTTGGCTGCTATTGTTCGGGGCGGAATATAAATTTGCCCTTTCAATAATTGATGATTCTTCTTTACGGCTGTGCAAGAATGATAATATTGCATCTAATGCAATTTTTTTATTAATTTTATTCTCCCTTGCTAATTGTTGGTATTTATCTATATTTTCTATGGAGGGGGCATCACAACGGAGCAAGTTACTTGCACCTCTGGCATCAAGCGAAGAAAGTTTGTTTTTCAATTTAATAATTGAAGGCCGCATAGAATTGAAATCAAAAATATCAGCACCAACTTCTTCAGAACTGGCCAGTACATCTTTCCCTTCAGTCCAGGTATATCCGCATGCTTCTCCATCCCAGTCACTTACAATACAACCATTGCTCATATCAACAACACTACAATAAGCCCTTTCTGTATACTTCGACGTTCCATCTCCGAACTCAACAGTTCCACTTGAGACACTATTAACAATCAGGTATTTTCCTGAGGGTGAGACTTTTGAAGAGCCATCCTCAATGTAAAAACGGTCATCCCGACTGAGATCAGCAGAGTAATTTTTATTGGAAAATAAAATTTCCCCCCATGAGTTACCATCATATTGCTCACCATTTTTTTTCTGTGAAAAAGTTAAACTCCCTCCAGTTGGCGATCGAATTATAACATCAGCATCGTATTTTTCATGTGCTGAGGGTTCTTTTCCTGAGATCTGCTCTGTTTTTTTAAATAATATCACTTTAGGCACAGACATATTAGCATTTACAAATGGAGTGGGATTAGTGATGGTATATTTAAGAACATTCCTTTCAATTGATATCGTTGCCTGACCAATGCCTCCAAATGTACTTTCAAAGTCCACAACTCCAACATTATCTTTGATTATACCGCTAATATTTCTATCATTATCCTCTGAACAGTCAATTCTATTTCCGTTATTAGTTATAAAGCAGTATTTTCCAACAAGATGAGTACTATCTTCGACTAAATCCAATGCTAACGATTGTGAGTCGCTCTCATTTACCCAATGACCGGAAAAATTAGCCATTGAATGAAAGGAAATAAAAGCTAAAAACAATAATATTTTTTTCATATATCAACCCTCAAACAATCTTTAACTCTATGTAGTCCTTTTTAGTTGTCGGATCATTTTTTAAATCACCGCCTGAACGTTTACAAACTGCACTACTTAAGCTGACTGGATCAACCCATTGTTTACTCAAGCGACTATAGGATTTTGCAAAAATTATATTTAATTTATCATCTAGCACATATATGTTATCAAATAATAACGGTCCATCAATAGAGGATGAGTCCATGTTTAATCTGACTCCAATTGCTCACGACTTTTTGCATAGCTAGTCTTAATAAGGTAAGGATTGCATTTCCTTGATCCGTTGCTCATTAATGCGATAAATACATTTATTTACTAACATTGCATTAGCTTGGGATCCTGAGTCAGCAAATAGTGACTCCATAGCGCATTGCTGCTCTCTATATCTCAACCATCCCCTTTGTGCTGACAATAGTTTCGTCGAGTAACGTTCTGACATATCTTTATCCGTTGAATAATTTTCAGCTATTCTTATTCTGAGTGCAGAATACTCATCATTAAGACGTTTTTCAGAGTCATTTTTTAATTTTGCATAACAAGAATCAATAGATTGAGTTTCACTTTTCGCAGAGCAGACATCGTCTGCTAATACTGAAACTGATACCAGCAATGACAAACCACACACTAACATTTTAATTAATGACATGTTACTGACCTCTTAAGTAATTTGCTCTATGACGCCCGTTCTCGTAACTGGAAATTATTGCATTATTTTCTATATATGAAATTAACTCCTGCCGTCTATTATACATTCCAGCCCTCATGGGTCTTTCACCACTAAAACCCTGATATATAAAATCAACAAGTATGTCTTGGATTTTTTGCTCTAAACTATCCCATGGCAGAGCGCCAGGTACTCCATGAATTTTATCTTTATAATTCCGTTTGGCTCTATCTACATAGGTTGGATATATCAATCCAAATAATTTATTTTGCTGCATCCTAGTAATTTCACCTATAGACTCTCGATTAGAAAGGACAAAATTCATTGCAGCACTTCCTTTCAAACCTGCGGCCATCGAAATTTTGTTGGCTTTATCTGAATCAATTCCAGATGCAACCATATCACTATACACCGAATCCTTACTTCTCCCCCCCATATCATACCCTCGACCAAGGGTCACACCTGAGAGATCATTTCCAGGCCAATGAATTAGGCGGCTGAAGTAGCGGTTTCCCGTAATATCATTACCTTCAGCATCGAAAGTAACTTGTCCCTTGTCTACTTTGAGCCATTTCAGAGCCATTCCGTCTTCACTTTCACCCAAAGCATCTAAAAACACCATCGGATGCATGTGCCAGACTTCCGGCCCCAGCACAACACCCTTTTCCGACACTGCTTTCATCCACGTCATTTTATCCAGAAACGCTTCCAGATATGTTTTCCACAACGGCGCATCCGTGATTAACGTCTCCAGATAGGTCATCCATAGTTGATCGTCCTTGCCGTAGTACCATTCACTGGCATGCTTTGCTATCACCCGGTACAGGTGGTCACGGTAGGAAACATTGTGAACTGCCTGAAGATATTCCTGTTCCGAGTAATAGCCGTCCTGGTTACTGTCGATCATCTCCAGCAATCGCTGGTAGTTATATTTGTTCAGGACATGAGTGGTACGCGTTTCATCCTGTGCCGCTTTATACAACTGCTCTAGAATCCCCTTCACCACGTTACCCGGTTGTTTTATGCCATCAATCAGGTCAAAGCTCGCAGGGGCTTTATCCAGCGTGGCAAAGCCCAGTTCGCCTAACGCGTATTGCGATACTTTCTGAACACTGGCGGTAGGTAACCAGCCACCTTCCTGACGTATCTGAAAATAAGCCGCATCCTTGTTATCGGACAGTGCAGTTCCCGCAGCATCAACACCCGGCACTTTTGCAAGTGTAACAATACCCGATATCTTTGTTTTACGACTGCCCGCAACCATCCCCTGCTCACCCTTTTCAAACAACGGTGCATCGGCTTGCCACGTCAGATAAACCGGAGTATCTTCCCCCACCCTTCCAGGATTGGTGATGAATTTCTCCATATCATCCATGCTCAGACATTCAATATGCACTTGATAACGCGAGCGTTTGCCATTTTCTTCCGGGAGCTGATAAAAACCCAAATGTCCAAGGCTATCTCCGGCATTGACAGGTACAGGCGTTGGAGGTACATACACCTCATTTTTTGCTATAACATAGTACCGATACTGTGGTAAGAAATATGGTGAATCGATTGAGTTTATGAACCATATTTTCTATTTAAGTATTCTTTTATGGAGTTCGCATTTTTATATTTAAAAGAAGATTGATTTGTATTATAACCTGATAAATTAGGATCTTTATCTAAGGTGGTATTCAGACGTAGATGCCCTGTTTCATCATATGTATATCCATATATTTTATAATAATCACCTTCGTCAATATCCCCTCCCCAGGAGACCAGGCTAATAACATTCATTTCTGAACTAATATTCATAAAAAAAACGGTGCGAACCGAAGGCGACTTGTTGTCATGGTTTTTTATTGTATCAATAACAACGTCACCATTTGGATCTTCACGAATAAGATTTAAAGAATCATCTCTGATATATTTAATCACTGTATTATTAATGCCTTTTAAAACAAAAGGTCCCTGCTGTATAGCTTCGAAGTTTACAATGTAGTCCTTTTTAGTTGTCGGATCATTTTTTAAATCACCGCCTGAACGTTTACAAACTGCACTACTTAAGCTGACTGGATCAACCCATTGTTTACTCAAGCGACTATAGGATTTTGCAAAAATTATATTTAATTTTTCATCTAGCACATATATGTTATCAAATAATAACAGTCCATCAATAGAGGATGAGTCCATGTTTAATCTGACTCCATGAGCCTTTCCCCATTGACAAGAAAAAGTATAGTATTGTTTTATTTCAGCATTATTGGAGTTACCTTCAAGCCCCACTTCTATATTTTTAATTCCATTATCATTTCGTACTTGCAGCGAAAAATATTTTATATCTCCAATTTGGTCAGATGATGATAATTTAAAATCTGTTGCATGTGATAACTTTGTAGAAAAAATAAACACGAATACCAGTATGTTAAAATATTTCATCAAAAATACCCTCTTGCAAGAATTTTATTAAATTATTATGTCTATCTTCATAGTGGTTATCATAAAGATTAACAATTCGCGTTATTGAGTCCGACACTGTTCTACTAACCCCATTATCAGCTCTATTGTATAAATTATTCTGATCCCAAAAATACAAAGCAGACCTTGCCGCATAAACAGTTTCAACTAAAAGATCTGGATTGGTTTCAAAATCAATACGCTCACCCCAAACTCTTTCGTGATAATTTGTAAAAGATCTATAATTATTCTTGAAGGTTAACTGTTTCATTCCTCTTCCACGATACCGCCATCCATCTCCACTTGCAATGTCATCATTCCCCTCTCGCCCACCATATGCCCTGTTCGCAATGTTTTGTTTATTTGCTGTTTGCCTTCCCGGAATAAAACCATCCGCTTGAGCATCTTGAGAGTGATTACGATAATATGCAAATTTATCTATAAGCACTTGTGGCCTGTAGTTAAAACCCTCATTCAAATTGAAAGCAGGCCCTACTTCTTGATATATTTGAGCGAAAAAATGATATAGTCTATTCTTGGTGTTAATATTACACATATCAAATTTATTTGAAAATTCTTCAGCAACAACATCAAGGATAGAGTCAGAAACATTTCTTGGGTCAGACCAAATTCTCCTGAGCATTTCTCGTGTAATTTTGGCTTTTCCTTTCTTTAAAGCATTTAAAAATATAATCGGATGCATATGCCAGACTTCCCCCCCTAGCACCACGCCCTTTTCCGACGCCGCTTTCATCCAGGTCATCTTATCCAGAAATGTCTCCAGATACGTTTTCCACAGAGGTGCGTCCGTGGTTAACTTATCCAGATACGTCTTCCACACCTGGTCATCTTTGCCGTAATACCATTCACTGGCATGCTTTGCTATCAAACGAAAAAGATGGTCGCGGTATGAAATATTGTGAATCGCCTGAAGATACTCCTGCTCCGAGTAATACCCGTCCTGGTTACTGTCTATCAACTCCAGCAGGCGCTTGTAGTTGTACTTATTGAGTGCATGGGTGGTGCGGGTTTCCTCCTGCGCCGCTTTATATAATTGCTCCAGAATCCCTTTCACCACATTATTCGGCTGATTTATACCATCAATCAGGTCAAAGCTCGAAGGGGCTTTATCCAGCGTGACAAACCCCAGTTCGCCTAACGCGTACTGCGATACTTTCTGAATACTGGCGGCAGGTAACGAGCCACCTTCCTGACGTATCTGAAAATAAGCCGCATCCTTGTTATCGGACAGTGCAGTTCCCGCAGCATCAACACCCGGCACTTTTGCAAGCGTAACAATACCCGATATCTTTGTTTTACGACTGCCCGCAACCATCCCCTGCTCACCCTTTTCAAACAACGGTGCATCGGCTTGCCACGTCAGATAAACCGGAGTATCTTCCCCCACCCTTCCTGGATTGGTGATGAATTTCTCCATATCATCCATGCTCAGACATTCAATATGCACTTGATAACGCGAGCGTTTGCCATTTTCTTCCGGGAGCTGATAAAAACCCAAATGTCCAAGGCTATCTCCGGCACTGACAGGTACAGGCGTTGGAGGTACATACACCTCATTAAAAACAGGTTCACTACTGGACGCCGCCGGTGCAACCGGCGTCAGACTGTCGCCGTCTGAGACTACCCATACCCGGTCGCCCTTTTTCAACTTATCCTTATCACGGCCCAGAGTGACCAGACTGAATGTTCTTTCTGCATCACCGGCGTTCTTGCCGGGGCGGATGACCTGTTGTACGGTATTATCGGGCTCGTATGAAAGCGGGAAATCGGCTACCAGGCTGCCTGCATTTTTATATTGCAGAACATCGTCACTGCTAAGATAGTATGCCCAGTTTGTACGAGAAGTGCAGTTCACTACGCTTTCTGACTGATTAGTGTAAGCCGATGAACATTTTGTCCACCAGGACGGAACAGGCGCTGACGCCGCAACTTTCAGAGAACCCTGGTCAGATACCGTCCAGACTTTAGTGCCTGCGGCAAGTGTGTTCCCCGCTGCATTTTTTGTCTCACTGGTAATGGTCACTTCAGTAAACTGGCGCTTGTCACTGCTGCGGGTCACAATGGTGTCACTCAGCGTGACTACCGTGTCTTTCTCCAGTTTTCCGGTTACGTGTCCTGCCTGTAAACCTTCCACACTGGTGTAATAGCGCTGAACACCTGCCACTTTTCTGTCGAGCTGATTTCCCTGTTGTTTGTAGGCAAGATAGGGTGCCATATTCATATAAAGCGTAAAAAACGTCAGCCCACTCTCTACTGAATCTCCCGGCTGAATATAATGTTTTACTAATACAAAGGAGTTTGAAAGGAGAAGTTTTTCACCACGCCAGTCAATCCCGGCACTTTCATAGCTCTCACATACACGCCAGGCAACAATCTCACCATCCGCCATACAACGAATAAATTGTTCGCCTTTATAAAGCTCAGGGCGATATTCACTCTCTGCTGCGCTGTCAGTGCTCAGGGCGCACCAGGGAATAGTGGCATCAGTAATATGGATCCCCCCATGCCACATTCCCTGACTTCCCACCAGATACAGTCCTGAGCTTTCCCCTCCGATCATCGATAACAACTCTTCCACAGAGGAAAAGGGATGACCATTTTTGTTTGAAGGCACAGGAAAGCTGATTTTGGGCATCTTTGCAGTCATAAATTACCTTCCATTTTACTCACTGGTCCATTTGGCAGAGTTTTTTCTTGTGACCGTCACGTCCGTTGTTTTAAAGTCCGGTGTTTCCATCTGCTGGCTGGCACCTGTGCCCGGCACCAGGTAGCTCGCAACCTTCATCACCATCATCCCCTCAGATCCATGTTCAATCCCGTTCTTACTCAGGCGCAGATATGACCCACCACCGTTAAGTGTCAGTGTTTCAGGTGTGCTGATAATAATTTCATCTTCACTACTGGTCACGGTCAGCTGTTTTTCAGAAAAGAGAGTCATCGTGTTGTGCTGAGCCTGGATCTCGATGTCGCCCTGGTTAGCGACCAGCTTTGCGCCGTCTTTATGCACAAACAATCCCAGCGCTTTTTCTACCGTTACAGAAAGATTTTTCATCGCACCGATATCCAGATGCTGACCTGCATTAATCATGGTATTCCGGGTGCTGCTGAGCTGAAGGTGTTCCCCTGAGGTAAATGCTATCCCCTGCGGAGCGCTGCCCAGCAGTACGGCAGACTGGAGATCCTTGATTTTCTCGGTTACGAGGCTTATCTGGGTATTGATGTCACAGACCAGTGCTCCGGCGGCTTCAGCAGCGTTGTTCAGCGCCTGCATCTGGCTGTTGGCCTGGTTAATCTGGTTAATGGCAGGGGCCATTTCCAGTACCGGGCCCTGGGCTTTGGACTGAGCATCAGCCGTCAGGAACAGCCCTTTTGCCGCACGTACAGCGCCATGCTCATCCGTTCGCAGTTCAAAACCGGCGCCGCGTTTTTCACGCTGGCCATTGACCATGTGCCCCATGTTCAGCTGCGTTTTGCCGTATTCCGTCGCGAGCTTGATATGCTCTTCCTGCCGTTTATCCTCCATCCGCAGTTTATTGTTTGCCGGAGTGCGCCAGACGTTTCGCGTGTGGTTGTCACTGGTGACATGGTCCGGATGTTCTGAATCATGCAGGGCATAAGCGATGTAGGGACGATCCGGGTCTCCGCCGTCGAAGACGACGGCCACTTCAGTTCCGTCGAGAAGCGGTGAGTGAAATCCATAGGTATCACCGGCATAGGGTTTTGCCAGCCGCAGCCACAGATAGGCATAGCCCTGTTCAGGACTGCTGCGGTCGAAGTCCAGTTTTACCCGGTAGCGCCCATCCGGGTCGAGCCAGGAATAGGTGTCACCTTTCTGTGTGCTTTCCACCCGGGCAGGCAGCGAGCCGGATATCACCGGACGATTGAGCAGTGCCGGACGATAACAGACGGTTTCACTGTAGGGGATACCCTCAAACGTCAGCGTAAAGCTACTTTTGCGTGAACCGCTGGTGCGCACGGTGGTGATGACGATGCCTTCTTTGACGGCATCGGGTAGCGTGCCGTCAGTTTCCAGCACCTGTCCCGGAGCCAGATGAGGACTGGAGGAATGCCCGGTGACCTGATATTGCGCGTTCAGAATGCGTTCGTGGCGCAGGCGGGCGAAGTACGCCCCGGTCTCTGTACTATCAGTATCACCTTCTGTCAGGAAGGGTTCCGCGTAATGGTAGGTTTCCCCGGTGGTGATCCCTTCCTTGCTGAAAATACTTTCGGCGCTGTCCTGAGGTTTCAGTGCATCACGGTAGTTGTAGTCACGGGTGGCCACACTTCCGCTCACCACATTGTATGCGGTCTGAATATCCCAGATGCTCTCCTGCCCGCTGTCACTCATCCCGGCCTGGTTGCGTAACGGTAGCATGACTCCAAATTCATACTGCTGCTGGCTGTCCTGGAAAATCACCACATCCTGTTCAAGACGGGCATCCATTTCAAAGCGCCAGAAAATGCCCACTTCTGCAAGCAGACGCTGGACAAACTCAAGGTCAGTCTCCCGCCACTGGGTTATGAGCTCCCGGGATGGATATTCCCGGGAGAGCCGGAACTCAAAATCGGGTCCTTCCAGACCATGTTTACGTAATACTTGTTCAACCACTTCAATAACAGACTGATTGAGGTAGATCTCGCTCCGTTTCGTATAGTCCAGAAGGGCAATTCGGGGAACGATCGTCAGCGCGTAATGGGTATCATCATTCGAAGTGGACACGCGGCGAAAGGACTCAACCACGCCGAATACTGTCCTGACCGGCAGTGCCGGTGCCCCGTTAAACATCGGGGTCTGGAAAGTAAATGACGCCGGTTTCAGCAGTAACGTTTCGCAGGCAATATCCGTAGAGGAGCAGGTGACCGCCACGTTATAGCGCCATGGCTGGCTAAGTGATTCAACCGCGCTGTAACGCAATACGTCCAGGAACTCGCCGCATTCATGCACATCAACCCGGTAACGTGACTGATCTAACAGCTGTTGCACTGTATTGGTTGCCTTACTAATAAGGGAACCGCTCATGAATCCTCTCCTTCTGGCTCTTCATCAAATGCCAGCACAATGCCCTGTTCATCATCCCAGGTCAGCTGTAGCGAGGACGGCTTTTGTTTTGCCGCCATATGGCTCAACAACTGCTGGCTCAGTACCGGCAGAATTTGTTGATTCAGCAGGCTGTCCACGTTGCGGGCACCGGTATCTGGCAGTAGACAGGCTGTCGTCAGGGTATCGATGAGACTTCCGCCAATGTGAGTGGAAATGCCATAGTGGCGTTGCAGGCGCGTGCTCACCTGGGCCAGCTTCATGCCGACGATGGTGCGCATGGCATCCATTGCCAGCGGGCGATATATCACCGTCTGGAAGCGAGCCAGTAACGCGGGCTGGAAATGGTCGCGCAGGATCGGACGTAGCAACTCATGCAAATCTGCCTCTGTTGAGTCAGGCTGTTCGTCAACCAGCTGCATCAGCGGATCGCTCCCCAGATTGGACGTCATGAGGATCACGGTATTGCGGAAGTCGATTTCACGCCCTTCTCCGTCACGCATAAAGCCCCGGTCGAATACCTGATAGAACAGGTTCATCACATCCCGGTGTGCCTTTTCCACCTCGTCAAGCAGCACCACGCTGTACGGGCGCTTTCGAACGGCTTCGGTCAGAATGCCGCCCTGCCCGTAACCCACGTAACCCGGAGGTGAACCTTTTAACTGGCTGACGGTATGCGGCTCCTGGTATTCCGACAGGTTGATAGTGATCAGCGACTTCTCACCGCCATACATCACGTCTGCCAGCGCCAGCGCGGTTTCGGTTTTTCCTACTCCGCTTGGCCCCACCAGTAAAAACACACCCTGCGGCCCGTTCTCAGGTGTAAGACCTGTTTTAGAGGCACGAAGACGCTGAGCAATGGCATTTAGTGCCGATCCCTGCCCGACCACACGCGTTGCCAGCTGTTCTTCCAGTGTCAGCAGTTCGGTCTGCTCATCTTTCATCAGCGATGAAAGCGGTACACCCGTCCAGTCAGCGATCACGGTCGCAACGGTACGTACATCGACATCCAGGCCCAGTAATGGGCTGTTATCCTGAACCTGCGCCAGCTCCTGTTGGAAGGCGGAGATCTCCTTCTGGCGGCTGATGTCTTCCCGGCAGGCCTTCAGCGAGTCGGTAAGCTGTTTTTCGGTTTCATACTGTGACTGAAGGGCAGCTTTCTGCTGGTTGAGATCCAGAGTAAGTTGTTCGATTTGCGGCACACGGCTGGCATCAACAGTGTTTCCCAGAGAAATATCTTCCAGTAACTCCTGCTGCTCCATAGCCAGTGATGTCAGTTCGGCCTGCAAACGGGTGAGTTGTTCCGGCAACGTGTCCAGACTCATGCGCACCCGAGCCGCAGCGGTATCCAGCAAGTCCACGGCTTTATCGGGCAACTGGCGTCCGGTCAGGTAACGACGGGACAGCGTCACTGCTGCGCGGACGGCCTCGCCGGTAATGTGGACGCCATGGTGTTCGGCATAGCGGGATTTCAGGCCGCGCAGCATCAGGCAGGCAGTGTCATCATCAGGCTCATCAACCTTGACCATCTGGAAGCGGCGCTCCAGGGCAGCGTCACGTTCGAAGTACTGCTTGTATTCACTCCAGGTGGTGGCCGCTATGGTACGCAGTTCGCCACGCGCCAGCGCCGGTTTAAGCAGGTTAGCCGCATCTGCCCCGCCCGCCTGATTACCCGCTCCGATAATGGTGTGCGCTTCATCAATAAATAGCAGCACCGGCACCGGGGAGTGCTGGACGGCGTCGATGATATTTTTCAGACGCTGTTCAAATTCGCCTTTTACGCCAGCCCCGGCCTGTAACAACCCCAGGTCGAGCGTTCGGACAACCACAGGCTTCAGGCTCTCTGGCACATTTCCTTCAGCAATACGCAGTGCCAGCCCTTCAACCAGCGCGGTTTTCCCCACGCCCGGTTCACCCACCAGGATCGGATTGTTCTTTCGGCGTCTGGATAGAATGTCCACCATCTGACGGATTTCGTTATCGCGGCCAAAGACCGGGTCGATCTTACCGTCACGCGCCCGGGCAGTGACATCAACCGTAAAGCGGTTAAGCACCGCATCTTCCTGGCTGATTTCTGCCTGTTCCGCCGTAGCCGGGGCGTGCGTTCCCTTACCCAAATCCATCGCCCTGCCCATGATTTTGACATTACCCACAGGCTCTTGAATGAGCGCCTCCAGGCGCTCATCAGACTGCGATTCCAGAATGGGGCGCAGTCGTTCAAGCTGGCTGGTGGTTAGCGTCATCAACGGCCACAGACCTTCACAACGTGCCAGCCCTGGCGTTTCAATCATGGCGGTGAGCAGATGCACGCTGCGGATCTGTTCATCTCCGGCAAGCGTCGCAGCAAGCCAGGCTTGCCTGAGCAAAGACTGTAGTGAGTCTGAAAGCTCCGGACGACTACGTACCGAGCGAGGCAGACCGTCCAGCCAGCTCAGGAGAGCCTGCCAGACAGCATCCATGTCCCATTCATAGCGACGGGCGAGCACGGTCAGATCCCCTTCTCCTTGCTCCAGCAACTTTAACAGCCAGTGCTCAGGTGTGATTTCCGCATGAGCGCGCGTCTGGCACAACGAAGCCGCGCCCTCAAGTGCTTTGGCGCAGTATTGATTTAATCGACGCAGAAGAACGGCAGACTGACTTTCCATATCTCTATCTCTCTTTTTGATCGTTCAGGACACGCTACCGCCCATCGCTTTTCCTTGTGATAAGGAGACCAAAGCGCACGAGGTCAGAGGGCAGGTTTAAAAAGTAATTTTTGATGTCACCCGGACAGATGACAGCAAAAACTACCTCACGGGCTGACTTTCGCCAGCCCGGTCGGGTATTACGCGGTGGTGCGTTCGTTCCAGGAATCGGAATGAATGATGTTGCCGTCTTTGTAAGTCCAGGTAATTTTTTCGTAGCGAAGTTCGATCGCTTCGAGGTGATTGTGTTTCTCGAAGGACGGATCTTTGATGTCATGCATTTTCGGCGCGACTTTTACCAGCTTGACGTTTTCCAGTTTGGTGTTGAAGTACTCAACTTCCTGGCCCGCGTCGTTGATTTTGTACCACTTGAATTCAGCCGATTTCAGGGTCTGGCCGGTGGTGACCGCCTTGTACAGATACGGGCTGGAAGAGTCGATTTCTTTGGTAAACAGGAACGGGGTGTGGATACGGGTTCCCGTCAGTTTGCCGGTGTTGTTGTCGGTCGGGATGTACAGGTTATGTTCCTGAGCAACGACTTCGATGCTGCCTTCACGATCTTTCACGTCAACAGAACCTTTAATGTCCGCGCCGCCGTCATCTTTCAGCCACAGATAAACTGGAATTGCCATTTTTTACTTCTCCATTTCTTGGGTTAAAACGCCACGTACATCCTGTGACGCTGGTTTAGTGCCTGGCAGACGACAGGCATCTGCCTGCGGCACCAGACTGATTTCGACACGCCGGTTATGCGCACGGCCATCAGGCGTATCGTTTGAAGCAATCGGACGGCTGTCACCGTAACCCTGTACCGCAAAACAACTTTCCGGTACATCTCCGGTGTCCCGCATCCAGTTGCGAACGGATTCGGCCCTTTGCAGGGACAGATTCTGGTTAAGGGACACACTGCCGGTATTGTCCGTATGTCCGCTGACGACAATCAGCCAGCCGGGTTTGGCTTTAATCCCTACCAGTGCATTGACGAGAATTTTGGTCGAGCCGTCTTTGAGTAGCGCTTTGCCGGAATCGAATAGCGACATGCTGTCGAGTCGCACAATTTTGGGTACAGGCTGAGGTTTTGGAGCCGGTGGCGGAACATACGTATCAATAGCCTGCTGGAGGGCAAGCCACAGACGTTGACCCGGGTAATAGCCCAGGCTGTAACGAACAGGCTCCCCCTGTCGCTGCCAGCGCTCCAGCAGGAGAGCATCCTGTTTCAGCGCCGCCAGTGACTCAGCTTTAGGCACGTAATGATTCATCGGAATGGCAGACCAGCGCTGTAGATCGTTACTGACCTGGCGGATCAAATCGCGGTTATTGGATGCAGAAAAGCCTATAGCCGCCAGAGCACACAGCCATATCAACAGAACAACTCGACGAGTACGTTGCCCCCCCTGTATCGGGGAGGCAAAAGGAGCCAGCAACGGCATAACCGCATCAGGAAAACGACAGCAAGGATCGGTTTCTCCCGCCGGACGGCGAAATTGTAGGCAGGTTCGCAGACACAACCAGTGCGACCAGACTGATAGCATCTCTGGCCTGGCTGCACCGAGGCGTAGTGTCACAGCAAACGGGCGCACGGGAGGAATTAGCCTGTCCGCTTTCTCAAGCTCGTCCAGCAATGTCTCGCGAATAAAAGCAAATGCCTGGCCAAGAACCGGAAGGCAAGCCAGATTATTTTCCGTCTGCTGCCAGTCCATCAGAGTCAGAGGCGATTCATCACCCGGACACACAATTGGTCTGTCACCGCGAACAATCGCCCAGGGCGTCATAGGCCCTGAAAACTCGCAGCTCACCACCACCGGCATCGTAAATCCGATCAGTGCTTTTATCTGACGGACCTGCTGACGGAGTGTTTTTAGTGAAGATCGCAGAACGGCCTCATCCTGATGTTTGTCGGGCAGACACGTATACATCACGGAAAGCTGTCCCACCTGGCGGGGTTGCTGCACCAGAATGCTGCGCACAATATCCGTTAACCGGTTGACATCGCCCACCCGATACCACCAGCCCTGAGCGGTTTTTCTGAGTTGTTGCCCCTGAAATATCGCCTCAGGGTCATCCCCACACACCAGCACAACCGGCCCCTGAGTATCGAGTAATGGCAGTTCAACCGATTTATCAGTACCTTCAATTTCTGGTGCGCGATACCGGCAGCTTTTCCAGACACTCCACCCGGCAACAATAAAGAGAACCAACGTTGCCAGACTTTTAAATACATTACTGACCGGGGCGAAATACCAAAGCAGCCACAGCAACGCCGCAGCCCCTGCCAGGGTATGCAACACAACCGAGGCGATAACTGATTTACGCATTAACGTGGCAGCTCCGGGATTTGTGCCGACAACAACGCCTGAAGCCACAGATGCCCCCCCCACCAGACCACACTCGTCAGGATGACCGCCAGGACAATCCAGAACCAGACAGAACGCATCAGGCTGTAGCGATGCTTGCCCGTCCGATGAACAACGAGAGATAATCCCGCATCCGGCTGAGGTACACGCTCTGAAAGGGCTTTGATCACTTCATCACGCTGGGTCTGGCTCATCGTCTGAAGGCTGAACAGCCCCTGGAAACCGAGTGCGATAACCCGGTGATAGCAGATTAGTACCGCGTTAACTGGTGCTGGCTGGCGAAGGACTTCAGCAATGCGATCCCACAATGCTTCACCTGCATGCAGGGAGCCAAAGAACCTCGCCTGAAGGGGGGCTCTGCGCCAGGCTATCTGACCCGCATCCAGCCTGGACTCCTCGCCCTCTTCAGGTTTTTCTTGCTTGCGGCTCATCACGGCCTCATCCAGCAGGGCACACTGGGCATAGGAAATATGGTCAATGCTGGCCTCGTCGAATCCGGCACGTTCAAGTGCCTCACGAACGCTTTCAACCTGCCTGATGCACTTTTCATACAGCGCTGTACCATCCGGTGTGACAGCCCCTTTTTTGAGCATGGTGACGGTCAGCCAGGTTTCTGCCATCAGTTGGTCAATGTCGATGTCCTGTCTCATGATCGCAGCACCGCAAAGAGTTCAAGTTCCAGTTTCCCGAGTAACGCAGGGACATAGAACATACATACGCCCTGCTCCTGCATCTCACGGGCGGGAGCACTTTCCATGTCGAGGGCGAAGTACTGGTTTTCCATACGCACCGGTAACGCCGCAGGAACACGACTGACAGGAATGAGCGGAATTCCTTTGAGTGCGGCGCTGTAAATTTGATTCACGTCATCAGGTGACCCTGCCTGACAAAGCGCCGGGAAGCGCTCGGCAATCTGCCAGGCCGGAATATCCGAACGGACAGAAAGATACAAATCGGCTTCTTCACGCAAACGAATATCATGAAGACTGGCTTTCCAGGTCTGTTCATCAGGTCGCAACATTTCCAGTGCAATAACCCTTGATGGCAGACTGGCTTCCAGCAGCCCTGTGATCAGCTCAAACAGGGGTGGAAAGGCTTTTGCAGGTTCGGCATGGTCATAACCCGGTATCGCATCAAGGTCATGATCCAGAGAAAAGGTCAGCATGCTGCCAGCCAGACGTGCAAGCTCTGCCCAGACCTGTTCAGGATGACGGGCCGGGAAACGTTCATATTCTGTCAGCACCCGTGCATGGGAATTCAGGGCATTGAGCAACCAGAACAGCGAGACATCAGCGACTGCAAAATCAGCCAGCCGCTCGTTGCTCTCTCGACGCATTGACATCAGGCGCTGACGGCGGGAGCGAAGCTGGCGATTGAGTAATACAAGACGTTCACGAAGTGCTGGACTTGCGGAAAAGAGTGCCAGCGGCGGAATAAACGCCGGATCCTGACGCCACCCGCCCTGCCCGTCCCGGATAAGTCGAGCCACCGGACAGGTTCTCCAGGACTCGTTACTTTCATGCGCAAACCGGACAGCAATATTGAAACGTGCCACGGCCATAGACTCTTCTTCGGATCCGAAGGCATCCTGGACTGTCACCCATTCTTCACGATAGCGAAGCGGTCGGTCAGCGATGGCGCCGTCCTGTTCTACGTTGATCACACCTGGCTGCAGGTGAGGCAGTGCGATGACGACCGTGACCACATCCAGGCCCGCAAGTTGAACGGAATCGAGTTCGCGAGGTACAGGGGTTAAGTCACTGCTTTGTGTATCAATCAGTGAACCATCTTCAAGCCACAGTCGCAGTTGTGAAATCTGGATAAGTCCCGATGAAAGCAGTTTGTCATCAAGCTCAACGTTTTCCACACCCCACGGGAAAGGAGACGCCAGCGCCGACACTCCGGCACTGCGAAAAGATTCCCATTCTGCCTGCTGCTGGAACTGCTGAGGGGACAGCAATGCCCCCTCGTTCCACAGTGGACGATAAATTTTCATCCCTGCGACCACCTTAGGCTTTGGCTTTTGGCATCTGAGAAACCAGTGACAAATTGATGTCCATGCCTTCTACCTGGAAGTGAGGTACCGCAAAGAGTTTTACGCGGAAGAAGCCCGGATTGTCTTCGATATCTTCCACTGTCACTTTCGCGTCACGCAAAGGGTGTGATGCCTGAAGATCATCACCCGGGTCAGTCATTTCGGTTACCAGGCCGCGTACCCAGGTATTAAGCTCCAGCTCAAGCAGACGGCGGTCTTTGGTGGTACCGATATTTTCACGCTGAATCAACTTCAGATAGTGAGCGATACGAGACAGCAGGAAGATGTATGGCAGACGGGCATTGATACGGCTGTTGGCAGTCGCGTCAGCTGTATCAAACAACGCGGGTTTCTGCGAAGAGTTAGCCGAGAAGAAGCAGGCATAGTCGCGGTTTTTGTAGTACGACAATGGGATGAAGCCCAGGTTCGCGAATTCAAATTCACGCGTCTCGGGGATCATTACCTCTGACGGGATTTTCACCTGATTGCCGGTACCCAGATCATACAAGTGGATCGGCAAATCTTGCACTGCACCGCCCGCCTGAGGGCCACGAATTTGAACGCACCAGCCGTTATTGATAAAGCTTTTCACCATGTTGGCGGCAAACGCAAAAGAGGCATTGGTCCAGAGATATTTCTCGTGATCCGGGCCTTTCACCTCTTCCACATAGTTAAAGCTTCGCACCGGGACAGTATCCGGGCCATACGGCAGTCGACCGAGCACACGCGGCATAGTCAGGCCGATATAACGGGAGTCTTCTGAGTCACGGAAGGACTTCCATTTGATGTATTCAGCACGGTCGAAATAGTTGCCGATATCTTTAATCGCGGCTACTTCTTCCATCGAATTTTTATAGAAGAACTTCGGTCCTACAGATCCAATAAACGGCATGTGCGCCGCTGCAGACACTTTAGAGATGTTACGCAGCAGCGCCACATCCTGCGCGGACGCATCGAATTCGTAAGAGGAAATGATAGCCGCGATAGGCTCGCCACCAGGCTGATCGTATTCCATCGTGTACGTGTGATAGTAAAGCCCGCTCTGGATAATTTCCGGTGAGTCTTCAAAATCCTGACGGAGGTCATCTTTGGAGACATCCAGAATCTCAACTTTCACGTTCTGGCGGAAGTCGGTACGGTCAACGGTATGCTTGAGTCCGCGCCACAAGCCTTCTACGCGCTGGAACTCAGGATGATGCATCACTTCATCCAACTGGCGGCTGATCTGGCGGTCCAGTTCTGCAATATGTTGATCAAGCAAGGTTTTATCGAGTTTTTCGACTTTTTGGCCTGACTGGGTGATCACCTGCATGAAAACCTGAATCCCTGCCGTCACTCGCTCATCAGCGGATGCTTCCGCCATCATGCTGGTGTCCTGATAATTGGTGATATCACCCAGGTTTTTAACGGGAGTCAGATTGATTTTTTCAAACAGTGAAGCGTAAACGCTATTTTGCGGAGTTTTATCCAGTACAGTCGTTTGCCCTTGTACTGATTGTGTTTCGGTATTTACGGACATCAGCATTCTCTCTGTTAATCCATTAAAGATTTCACCCTGATATTATTCAGGAGCAAGGGCACTTAATTCGTCGCGTAATTCCTGCGTCAGAGCCGGATCGATAAGAATTTTCTCAAGTTCTTTTCGGAAAGTAACATTATCGAGAAGGTTAGATTTCAGATCGCGAAGCAAATTTCGCATGGCAAGCATGGCGCGGAGCTGCGGAATTTGACGGGCAACGTGTTCTGGTTCAAAGTCTTTCATTTCCTGGAAACTAAGAGAGATGTTTTCTTCAGAACCGTCGTTAGAAAGTGTATTTGGGACGGAATATTTTAATTCAGGGTTCAACTCAGAGAGGACGCTGTTAAAATTGTTTTTGTTAACATTTATTTTACTTCTTTCTGAAAGAGGGAGAGTTTCCTTTCCATTACTGAAATCCCCTACCGCCAGTAGTTTAAGCGGCAACTCTACTTTCTTTTGAGCGGAGCCTGTATGCAGGTCCAGCCGGATGTTTACGCGTGCTTTTGGTATCTCGCTTTGAAAGGTCGACTCAGCCATATCATTCCCTTAATACTCAACAGTTGTGACAGATCCAATGGTGTTTCTTTACACAAGCATGATAGAGCAAAACACTTACTGAGATCAAATTTACAGATCAAAATCTTAAATTAGAAAAATCTTAAGAATATTCATCTAAATGTTAATGTGGCATATTACCGTGAACTACTCATTTGCCCCTTAATCAACCTGATTTTGAGTGTTCTGATAGAGGTTTTAACTGCCAGTCAACAAACAGGCAGTTAAATGTTGATCAAATGAAATCAAATTGATCTACATCATGGTTATTTAATTATGCTGATGCACAGGGGGTTCGCAGGATAATATGCATTTTTTAATTTGTGTCAGAAATTAATAAAGAGGATGAAAATTCCTAAAAAAATTGTCAACTGAACAATTTCATTTGCAACGAAATGATTTAATATTCATTCACGGAGTGAATTTTTGCTTTGTCATGGCTTGGAATGCGTAAATGTTGAACGTGGCTATTCTGTTTCCAGGCTTCGTTTAAGAAATCCATTTCACCGACTCTATGTGAGACCGGTTCACTCACTACGCTCACTATCATTAATATGCCAGAGAGCATCACTGTTCTCTGTCAGTCCGTTTTTTCGCTTAATTTCTCGCGCAGAAATTCAATGAATACCTGAGTTTTTGCAGGTAACAGACGCGTCTCAGTCAGCGCATAAATGGTGACCTCTTCTGCTTGCCAGTCAGGCAAAACCCGAGTCAGTTTATTATCGATAACCTCTTCCTCGACAATTTTGTCCGGCAGGATTGCAATGCCAGCGCCCATCTCGGCAAAACGACGCATCATACCAATGCTGTTCATCTGAAAACGCCCGGTCGGCGTGACGCTAATTTCATCTTCTTTACGCTGTAATAACCAGTGGCCGGGCTTATCCTGGCGCATAGCAATACATTCATGATGTGTCAGTTCATCAGGATTGTCGGGCGTGCCGTTGCGACGTAAATACGCCGGGGAGGCATAGAGGCTTCGAGGGAGCGAGCCGAGCTTTCGCGCAATAAGACCGGAATCAGGCAAACTACCCATGCGAATCGCCAGATCATAGGGTTCCGAAACCAAATCGACATTTCTCGGTGTTAAATCAAAATCGAAGCTTATCCCAGGATGGCAGTCCGAAAACGCTTTGATGAGCGGTGCGAGAATAACTACCGCAAAATCGGCCGGCAAAGAGACCCGCAGCATGCCCTGTGGCTGAGCCAGGAGAGAACCGAGCTGCTCATGTGCCAGACGCGCTTCATCAATGATGCGCCGGCTTCGTTCGTAATAGATCTGCCCCGCCTCAGTCAGTTCAATCTTGCGGGTCGTCCGGTGTAACAGCCTGAGGCCAATAAACTTTTCAAGCTCATTTATTTTGCGGGACAGCGTGGAGTTCGGCATGCCGAGAGCCTGAGCTGCGCCACGAAAACTGCGCGCTTTGACGACCTCGACAAAGTAGGACATGTGGTTAAGAAGTTCCATATTCATTGTGCCATTGATGGAATATTCAATTCTGATTTTAGCTATTTATCCCAAAAATTAACAGAACTATACTTTAGTCATTCGCAGGAGATACCTGCACAAACCCTGATAAATACTAGCTATCTCAATCAGTTAACCACAAAAGAGGATTACCTATATGAGCTTTGAAAAATTCACCGCTGACAATGCCGCCATGCTGTTGATTGACCATCAGGTCGGTACGATGGGCTGGGCTAAATCGATGGCGTTTGACGAACTTAAACGCAATGCACTGATGCTGGCTAAATCTGCCGCCATTCTGGATATGCCGGTGGTGCTTACCTCCAGCATGGAAGAATATGCGCAGGGGCCGCTGCTTGAAGAACTGAAATCCATTCTGCCAGAAGAATTTGAAGCACGAATCAAACGCATGGGCATTGTGAATGCCATGGACGATGAGAACTTTGCCGCCGCCGTTCACGCAACCGGCAGAAAAAAACTGATTATTGCGGGCGTAACTAACGACGTCTGTACGGTATACCCTGCTCTGTCGCTGGTTGCAGCCGGGTTTGACGTGCAGGTTGTTGCGGACGCCGGTGCTTCTCCAACCAAAATGGCCGACGACATCGCCCTGCGCCGTATGGATAAGAATGGCATCACGCTTACCACAACGAACCAGCTGATTGCTGAGCTGGCAGGAAGCTGGGCGACACCGCAGGGTGAAAAACTGGTTCAGGTATTAATGGAATCTTTCCAGTAAACACTGAGCTGTTGGCCACTGACCCGGCAACAAAATATTTCTGTGGTGGAGTGAACAGTGTAAATATGCGCCAGCGTATATCATCCCCACAGAAAGCTCCGTGATACTTTTATATTTTTTTGATGCTCACCCTTTATCCGATGAGCGTTATTACCTTTACGTTTTCCTTCAGCATGCCGGGCTGCTGAATTAATTTCTTTTTATTATCTCAGGGAATTTACCGCCTTTATTTTTCAGCCTACAGGAAAAGAAAAATGAATAAAATATTTACCCCATTCACACTCGGGAAATTAACCCTTAACAACCGCCTAGTCATGGCTCCCATGACTCGCAGCCGTGCTGAATATGATGGCACGCCGGGTGCTCTTGCGGTTGAATATTACGCACAGCGCGCCGGTGTGGGTCTTATCATTGCAGAAGGGACACAGCCCAGCGATGACGGACAGGGATATTTGATGACGCCGGGTATTTACACCGACGCGCACGTGGCCGGCTGGAAAACTATCACTTCAGCCGTTCACCGTCAGGGTGGACATATGTTCATTCAGCTTATGCATGTCGGGCGCATGAATCATCCTGACAACACCCCGCACCATCGTCAGGGCGTTGCGCCGTCCGCCATTGCTCCCGGTGTACAGATGTTTACAGCAACCGGGATGCAGGATGTTCCGGTGCCACGAGAACTGACAACGGCAGAAATCGCCAGCACCGTGGCTGATTTTCGTTACGCAGCCAGACGTGCGATGGAAGCTGGCGCAGACGGCGTGGAAATCCACGGTGCTAATGCCTATTTGATACATCAATTTTTGGCACCGAGCGCTAACCAGCGCACAGATGAATATGGCGGTTCCATTGAGAACCGAGCCCGATTTGCGCTGGAAGTGACTGCAGCCATCGCCGATGAGATTGGTGCAGATAAAACGGCAATCCGTCTGTCGCCGGGCAGCAAGATCTGGGGTATTGATGAAGGTGAAGAAGGCCCGGCGCTTTATCGTTATCTGGTGGCTGAGCTAAATAAACTCGGACTGAGCTACCTGCATATTATGCATATGGGCAATGAGGAATTGCTTAGCGAGCTGCGGACATTGTGGTCGCAATCGCTGATACTGAATCGCCCGGGCAAAAGCAGAGAAGCCATCGGCGATGATGTCGAGTCCGGATTTGCTGAACTGGAATCCTATGGTCAAATGATTTTGGCTAATCCAGACTTTACCCGTCGTATTAAAACAGGGGCACCGCTGAACAGTGCCGATCCGGCAACGTTCTATGCCGGTGGTGCCGAAGGATATACGGATTATCCTGCAATGCAGTAATTTCTCGCACGAAGAGAGAGGATGGGCATTTATGCTCATCCTTTTTTTATTGCGCCGCACCGAGTCTGATAATTGCGGTGAGTTTTAGTCATATTACAGGTCACGAAAAGCCCCGCCCCCGTCAGGATATATATTCCAGAATTCAGCGCTGAAATTCATGAATACGCCATGAGATGAATATCCACAGTTGATTAACTCACCGTCGTGTCAGAAACGCGCATATCTGTTACATTGCCAGAACTATCGCCCGATTCCGACACGAGGACCTCATGAATAACAACAACTACCAACAACTCACCCGCACGTTCCAGCGTCTCTCCCGTTTCTCCCATCTCTCCTCCATCGCCAGCTGGGACATGTTCGCCATGATGCCGCCGGGCGGGAGCCAGGCGCGTGGGGAAGCACTGGCGGAAATGAGCGTGTTACAGCATCAAATTCTGACGGATAAAAAAGTGGGCGACTGGCTGGCCGCTGCCGAAAGTGAAGATCTTAATGACGTTGAACGCGCCAACCTGCGCGAAATGACGCGCCATTTCCAGCAGGCCTCCCTGCTGCCGGAATCGCTGGTGGAAGCCAAGTCTCTCGCCGGGAGCAAATGTGAACACGCCTGGCGCACCCAGCGTCCGGCTAACGACTGGCAGGGTTTTTCAGCCAACCTGAAAGAGGTGGTGAAGTTCAGCCGTGAAGAGGCGCGTCTGCGTGCCGAAGCCAAGGGCTGCACCCCTTACGACGCCCTGCTTGATATCTTCGAGCCAGACATGACCAGCGCCCGCCTCGACGTGCTGTTTGGCGATCTGAAATCCTGGCTGCCAGACTTGCTGGCGCAAGTGGTAGAGAAGCAGTCACAAAAATCGTTCGTTCCGCCACAAGGCCCTTTCCCGACCGCCGTTCAGCGTGAGCTGGGGCTGGAAGCGATGAAAATGCTGGGCTTCGATTTTAACGCCGGGCGTCTCGACGTCAGCGCCCATCCGTTCTGCGGCGGCGTGCCGGAAGATGTGCGCATCACCACACGTTACGATGAAGACGAGCTGCTGAGCGCTCTGTTTGGTGTGGTGCACGAAACCGGCCATGCGCGCTATGAGCAAAATCTGCCGCGCAACTGGCTCGGCCAGCCCGTAGCACTGGCGCGCTCCACCGCCATCCACGAATCCCAAAGCCTGTTCTTCGAGATGCAGTTGGGCCGCAGCAATGCGTTCCTGAAACATCTGCTCCCGGCGGTACATGCCCGCTTTGGCAGTCAGGCGGCGTTTAGTGAAGAGAACTTCATCGCCTGGAACCAGCGCGTGAAACCGGGCTATATCCGTGTTGATGCGGATGAAGTGAGCTATCCGGCGCACGTGGTATTGCGTTACGAAATTGAACGCGCGCTGATCAACGGTGAAATCGAAGTGGACGACATCCCGGCCCTGTGGGACGAGAAAATGCAGGCGTGGCTTGGGTTGTCGACAAAAGATAACTACCGCAACGGCTGTATGCAGGATATCCACTGGACCGACGGCGGCTTTGGCTACTTCCCGTCATATACGCTGGGGGCGATGTATGCCGCACAGCTGTTCAGTGCGGCGAAAACGGCGCTGCCGGGGCTGGAGTCTTCTGTTGCGGAGGGTGATTTCTCGGCGCTGTTTGACTGGCTGAACCAGAACATCTGGCAGCACGGCAGCCGCTTCACCACTTCGCAGCTGATTACCCAGGCCACGGGTGAAGATCTTAACAGCCGCTACTTCCGCGACCACCTCACCTCCCGCTATCTGTAACCCCCCGCGCCGGGGCGTGTACCCGGCGCTGTACATTCCGTTACACGCCGATACCAATGACTCACGGAAGCCTCGAATTCATAAGGATATAGTTATTTCAACGGCCCCGCAGTGGGGTTAAATGAGAAACCAAATTCGAGGGTATGAGAATGAAAAAAGTATTAGCTCTGGTTGTTGCCGCTGCTATGGGTCTGTCTTCTGCTGCGTTTGCTGCTGATGCTGCAACGTCTGCTACCCCAGCTCCGGCTGCTGCTGCGACCACGAAAGCGGCGCCAGCAAAAACTGTACACCACAAAAAACACAAGAAAGCCGCTGTAGAGCAGAAAGCTCAGGCCGCTAAAAAGCACCACAAAAAAGCAGCAACCAAACCAGCTGCCACCACCACTACGGCTGCGCCAACTGAGCAGAAAGCCCAGGCTGCGAAAAAACACCACAAGAAAGCCGCTGCTAAACCTGCTGTAGAGCAGAAAGCTCAGGCTGCTAAAAAGCATCACAAAAAAGCAGTAAAACACGAAGCGGCTAAACCAGCTGCACAGCCTGCTGCGTAATCGCACTCGCTAAACCGTGCCCCTCGCGGGCACGTTGCTAAACCGGCGCTGAGCTGTATTTATCGGCGCCGTTTTTTTATCCGGAGGGCGTATGCTGCGGCGCTATCGGTTTGAGTTCATTCTTATCACGCTTATTTTATGCGCGATTATCGCCAGCATGTTTTATCTTTCCTGATTGTAGCACGCTGATTTTACTCCCACTTTAACGCCGTCCCGTCTATAGTATTTTCATAGGGTTCAACTTTTTATAATCATAATTACCCCACCAGAGTGTGATATGCGGAAAACTGTTGTGTTGTTACTGGGAACGTTCTGTCTCTTTTCAGGCCTGGCACATGCAGACGATGGCGATGATAGCGCCATGGCTGCCAAAGAGATCAAAACGCTGTTCTTTGGTCATGATGACCGCACGCGTGTCACCGATCCGACCGGGGCGCCCTGGGATGCCATCGGGCAGCTGGAAACCGCCAGCGGCAACCTGTGCACCGCAACCCTGATCTCACCTCATCTGGCCCTGACCGCCGGGCACTGTTTACTGATCCCACCGAAAGGCAAGCCGGACAAAGCCGTTGCGCTGCGTTTTATCTCCCAAAAAGGTCTCTGGCGCTATGAGATCCACGGCATCGAAGGTCGTGTCGATCCGTCGTTAGGCAAACGCTTAAAACCGGATGGCGACGGCTGGATTGTGCCGCCGGCGGCAGCCGAGTGGGATTTTGGTCTGATTGTCCTGCGCTATCCGCCATCGGGGATCACCCCTCTGCCGCTGTTTGATGGCGACAAAGCGGCGCTGACGGCAGCCTTAAAAGCTGCCGACCGTAAAGTCACGCAGTCGGGTTATCCCGTCGATCACCTGGATTCGCTCTACACCCACACGGACTGCATCGTCACCGGCTGGGCGCAAAACAGCGTCTTATCCCACCAGTGCGATACGCTGCCGGGCGATAGCGGCTCTCCGCTGATGCTGAAAACTGACGGCGGCTGGCAGTTGATTGGCGTACAAAGTTCAGCACCTGCCGCCAAAGACCGCTGGCGCGCCGATAACCGGGCGTTATCCGTGACCGGTTTTCGGGAAAAACTTGAAGCGCTGGCGCAGGAATAGCTCAGCCATATTTGATTTCACGTAATTCCATAATCGCCTCGATGGGCATCGGCTGGCTGAACCAGAACCCTTGCAACTGATCGCAGCCCGCGAGGCGCAGCAGTTTCATCTGCTTTTCGTTTTCCACGCCTTCGGCCACCACCGCCATCCCCAGAGCACTGGCAATCCGCACGGTGCCGCTCACCAGCGCCGCCGCCTGTTCGTCGTTATCCACCAGCCCAGCCAGCGATTTGTCGATCTTGATGGTGTCAAAATTAAAACGGCGTAAATAACCGATGCTGGAGTAGCCCGTACCGAAATCATCCAGCGCGACGGCGATGCCCAGCGCTTTAAGATTCGAGATCGCGGCCCTGGCGCGCTCCGGGTTTTCCAGCACGTAGGTTTCCGTCACTTCCAGCTGCAGACGCGTGGCCGGGAAACGCGTCATTTCAATGACCTGCGCCACTTTGTCCTCAAATTCGGGATCGCGAAACTGCGCTGGAGAGATATTTACCGACAGCTTCAAATCACCGAAAGGCTCCAGATCCTGACAGGCGCGGCGCAGGACAAACTGCCCTAAACCATAAATCAGGCCGCTGGTCTCGGCGATACTGATAAACACATCCGGTCCCAGTTCCCCCGCCGGACGCCGTGGCCAGCGCAGCAGCGCCTCAACGCTGGTCATTTTCTGGCTACGCGCATCGATAATCGGCTGATACCAGATGTCGAACTCGTCGCGTTCCATGCCGCTGCGGATCTCATTTTCAATCGCCAGCTGCTGCTCGCGCACGCTGTTCAGTTCAGCGTCATACTGGGTGACGCGGCCCTTGCCGGTAATTTTCGAGTGATACATGGCGATGTCGGCCCGGCGGAACAGCTCCGAGCTAGTGCATTCGATCAGCGTGCCGCTGGCAATTCCAATGCTGGCGCTGATGTGAATGGTGCGCTCACCGAGGCGCAGGGGTGCACTCAGGAATTCAAGCACGTTATTGGCAAACGCCGCCGCCTGCGCCTGTGAATGGTCGCCGCCAATCAACATCGCAAATTCATCGCCTCCCATGCGGGCCAGCATGCCCCCTTCCAGCACCCGTTCACGCAGGGCGCCAGCCATCATGATGATCAGGTCGTCGCCCACGTCGTGACCATAAATATCATTCACATCTTTAAAACCATCGAGATCGATAAAGACCACGCTTTTGACATCAATATCGCCGCGCAAACTCACCCGCTCCAGCTCCTCAATCAGGGCGCGGCGATTGGGCAGATGGCTCAGCCAGTCCGTCCGCGCCACCCGCCGGGCCTGATTTTCTCCGCGCGCCAGTTTGTACAGCCCTACGCTGCTCAGCAGAATAAACAGCAGGATCAGCCCCGCCGCCAGGGTCACAATTTGCGTGATGTCGTTCGACGCGGCGCTGGCCGCCTGCGCACCGGGCAGTCGTGGCTGCCAGTTGAGATAGCCCAGCAGCTCGCCCGCCGAGCTTTTCAGCGGAACGCTGGCGATGCTGGTGTGATCGACGGTGAAATTGAGATCTTCAATCTGAAAGGTATTGCCCAGATCGCTCAGAATTTGCGGATTCAGGTGGCGGGTGATCACCAGGTAACGGCGCACATCGTTGTGCACCTGCAGGCGGCCAATCATCGGGCGGATTAGCCCAATGCCGACAAACGCTACCCCCTGGCGCGTGCGGGTGATCCCGGCGTAGATATTTTTCTCAGCGCGCAGCGCGTCGGCGTTATCGCGAATCAGCGCCTTCAGGCCATTGCCAAAAAAATCGAGGTTTTTCTCGTGGAAGGCTTTGCTCTGAAACGACCCCCACAACACATTGAAATGCTCGTCCAGCACGAAGGTGCCGTCGTACAAATTATTGATTTTAAAGCCTGCCCCCCAAGTATTGTACAGCCACTGGGTGTTCAGCACCGGGGGATACACCTCACGAACGGCATCATCCCAGACGGCATTATCAATCACCAGCGACCAGACGCGGTTGGCCGACGTCTGGATCGCCCCTTGTACGGAGAGCGCCGAACGGTGTTCATCTATTTCGTTGGTTTTACTGCTGATGAGGTGCAGGGAAAGGTAAAGCAGCGCAATGATGGAAACGATCAGGCCGATCCCGGCCATAAAAATCATGACAAACAGGGTTTTCGCGGTGGGAATATTGCGCCAGCTTAATGGGTTATACATTCGCCGCCCTCTCAAAAGCACTTCTTTCTAAGAGTAATACAGGTAGCGAATTTCGCTGCCCGTAAATACAGGCAGCGATCACATCAGGCCAGTTTTATCATGATCATGCCGGCGAGCAGCAGGACCAGGCCAATCCAGCCTTTACGGTTCAGACGTTGGCCGAACAAAATCCAGCCCGCCGCCAGCGTTGCGGCGATACCGAAACCGCCCCACAGAGCGTAGGCCACGGAAAGATCGATCCCTTTCACCGCCTGGGACAGCGCGCTGAACGCCCCCAACACTGCGGCGATTGACATCAGGCCGTAGACTTTACGGCGGAAGCCATCAGAGAATTTCAGGAATACGTTGGCGGCAATTTCCAGCACAATCGCCAGTGCCAGCCACGCCCCATGTACCCACTCAAACTGTTGCATGAGTTGGCTCCTGTGGCTGTTTTTTGCCTTTGCGGGTGCCCGATTTGATCAGCACAATGCCCGCGACCAGGGTGGTCAGACCGGCAATTTTCATCGTTGACAGGGTTTCATCAAATAACATCACGCTGAACAGCGTGATTAACAGAATACCGATCCCCTCCCACAACGCATACGCCACGCCGAGGGCGATTTTTTTAACCGCGAACGACAGGAAAATATACGAAAGGGAAATCATCACCAGCATTAAAATAAATCCGGTGTTGCCATCGCTGACGCTTGCCCATTTCATCGACAAGGTTCCGGTAATTTCAGCGATAATGGCCAGGGCTAACAATATCCAGTAAAACATGGTACTTCTCCTGCATGAGAATATAAATCACTGCAGCTTGTCGAAAACGACAAACCCAAAAATATGAAATAAATCAGATAGCCAGACGCATGGCGTCAGCTCAGGCAGAAGACGGGACTATAGCGCGTTGCGCCAGTGTTGCTCACCGGACAGCAGGCAGAGGGAGGTGGAAAATACAGCGGTGTTATTTGAAAAGTACGTCCTGAACAGATTGTCCATAATATTACAATTATCCGCGGTATTGCTTCTCGTCATTGCGGATGAAAATTGTCCTCGGTAGTTAAACACGCCTGATTTGTACCATAAGCTAAGGATTTACTCAAAACATTTTCAATTCTTTACCCTGCCCGTTTTATTTTCGTTCGCATATAAAATGCGCGTTGCCGTTATTATCATTATTATAAATAAAAAGCGTCACGCGGGAACTCACATGGCTAAGCCCATCATTACACTGAACGGACTGAAAATTGTCATCATGCTCGGCATGCTGGTGATCATTCTTGCGGGGGTACGTTTTGCCGCCGACATCATTGTGCCCTTTATTCTGGCACTGTTTATCGCCGTGATCCTCAACCCGTTGGTGCAGCGTATGGTGCGCCTGCGCGTCCCGCGGGTGCTGGCGATTACGTTGCTTATCACGGTGATTATTCTGGCCATGGTGCTGCTGGTGGCGTATCTGGGCACCTCCCTGAACGAGCTGGCGCGCACTTTGCCGCAGTACCGTTCCTCGCTGGTCGTGCCGTTACAGCATCTCGAACCCTGGCTGCAGCGCGCCGGGATTGAAGTCTCCGTGGAAGAGTTACTGAAGTACATCGACCCCAATGCCGCCATGACGCTGGTGACGGCGCTGCTGTCACAGCTTTCGAGCGCGATGACCTCGATTTTCCTGCTACTGCTGACGGTGGTGTTTATGCTGATTGAAGTGCCGCAGCTGCCCGTGAAGTTGCAGCAGATGATGTCTCGCCCGGTTGAGGGGATGGAGGCGATTCAGCGGGCGCTGGACAGTGTTTCGCGCTACCTGGTGCTGAAAACGGCCATCAGTATTGTGACGGGTCTGGTGGCGTGGGCCATGCTTGCCGCGCTGGACGTGCGCTTCGCGTTTGTCTGGGGGCTGCTGGCCTTTGCGCTCAACTATATTCCCAACATTGGCTCGGTGCTGGCCGCCATCCCCCCTATCGCTCAGGTGCTGGTATTTAGCGGACTGTACGATGCCCTGATCGTGCTGGCGGGATACCTGGTGATAAATCTGGTGTTCGGCAATATTCTCGAACCGCGCATGATGGGGCGTGGGCTGGGGCTGTCCACGCTGGTGGTCTTTTTATCGTTGATCTTCTGGGGCTGGCTGCTCGGCCCGGTCGGGATGCTGCTCTCCGTGCCGCTGACCATTATCGTGAAGATTGCCCTCGAGCAGACGGTGGGCGGCCAGAGTATTGCCGTGTTGCTGAGCGACGTCAGCCATCGCTGATCGCAAACACCGGCTTCGCGATCCTGCCCGCCTCGCGGTAATACGTCAGCGCCGGACGCCACTCTGTAAGGGAAAACAGCGTGGCGTCCCCGCCGTGGCTGGCCTGCAGTTTTGGCCAGATTTCACGAAACTCCCCCTGCCACTCGGCCACGCTCATTCCCGCCAGATAATTACGAATATGAAACCAGCGCACCTGCGGCTGTTGCCGGAACAGCTTCCCGGACAGCAGACCGTAGCTGACAAACACGCCTGCCGCAGGCAGCGAATTCAGGATCTGCTCGGCCACCTCGCCACCCGTGGCGTCGAAGACAATATCCGTCTCTTTGGCGATGGCGTGGATCGCCGCCGTGTCATGGTGTGATATTGGCGTGATCCCCCGCGCTGCCAGCCGGTCGGCGTGAACCGCTGAACGATGAATGCCGTACACGGATTCGGCCCCCGCCTGAAGCGCCCACTGTCCCAGCAGGAGCGCACAGTCCGATCCGGCGGCCGTCAGCAGCACGCGTTTTCCCCGTGGCGGAGAATGTTTTAACATCAGCTGCGCGGCCAGCGGGTTAATGTACGCGCGCGCGGCAAGCACGGAATCGATAAACTCGGGCACAGGAACCGCCAGATCCGCCGGGCAATCCACCACCTGCTGCCAGGTTCCCTGTCCGCGCAGCGGCAGCACCCGTTTACCGGTCCAGCCGGGCGGCCCGTCAATCACCACCCCAACCCCCTCGTAACCCGCAATGGCAGGCAGCGGCGTGCGATGGCGATAAGCCCCGGTGATGGGGATCAGATCTGAGGCGTTGACCGGCGCGAACAGCATCTGCACCCGTAACTGGCCGGGAGCCAGCGGCCCGCAGCGGGAGGTTTCCAGTTGCAGCACCGATTCCGGCTCACCAAAACGGCGGTACATTAGCGCAACGTTGTTCATCAGCGGCCCCAAGCAGAGTTAAACCGCACGAGTTTACTGTCTCGCGCGACGAGGGAAACGACTATTTTGCCACAGGCAAATCGGCGTAGCGTGTCGTATACCCCGGCGACAGCATTTCGCGTTTCATCGCCCAGCTTTTCTGGCTGCCCTGACCGGCAAACCAGACCGTTCCGCGCCCGGAGAGATTGAGCCGATCGATAGTCTGCATCAGCGCCTGGCTGTTGTTTCGCGGCTGGTATTCATCAAACAAATTCAGCTGCGCGACCCCCTGGCTGAAAAAATCGCTCAGCATCACCCCCGCTTTCATATAGCGAAAACCGTCCTGCCAGATCCGCTCCAGCGCATGGCTGGCGACGCGGATGATATCGCGCGTGTCGTTCGACGGGATCGCCAGACGACCGCTGGCCTGAGGGCCATAAAACACTTCATTTTCCGCGTGCGGGCTGGTGCGCATAAACACGCTGATCACGCAGCAGAACTGCTTTTCTGCCCGCAACTTCTCGGCGGCACGTTCCGCGTAAGCGCACACCGCCTGCTGCATCTCGCGGTACTCCGTAATGCGGTGCCCAAAGGAGCGGCTACAGATGATCTGCTGTTTCGCTGGCGCGAATTCATCGATCTCCAGACAAGGCTCGCCGCGCAACTCACGCACCGTGCGCTCCAGTACCACATTGAAATGTTTACGGATCACCCAGGTTGAGCACTCCGCCAGCTGCAGCGCGTTTTCAATGCCCATCTGATTGAGTTTTTTGCCGATGCGCCGCCCCACGCCCCACACTTCGCCCACCGGCACCAGCGCGAGCAGCTTTTGCTGACGATCCGGATCGGACAGATCCACCACGCCATCGGTCTTACGCCAGGTTTTGGCCGCAAAGTTGGCCAGCTTGGCGAGGGTTTTGGTCGGCGCGATACCGACGCCAACGGTCAGCCCGGTATTTTTCAGGATCTGCTCGCGGATCTGACGGCCAAACGTCTCAAGCGCGATGCAGTTTGCCACGCCGGAGACATTAATAAAGGCCTCATCGATGGAATACACTTCAATCGCAGGCGCCATCTCCGCCAGGATCGTCATCACGCGATGGCTCAGGTCTGCATACAGGGCGTAGTTGGAGCTAAACACCGCCACTTTTTGCCGCCGCAGTTCGTCTTTGATCTTGAAGTAAGGCGCACCCATCTTGATGCCAAGCTTTTTGGCTTCTGCCGAGCGGGAAATAATGCATCCGTCGTTGTTGGACACCACCACCACCGGTTTGCCCTGCAGATCGGGGCGAAACACCGTCTCACAGGAGGTGTAGAAGCTGTTGACGTCAACGAGCGCGAACATGTTTGTGCGATTTCACGGTGTGCGTTACCACGCCAAAGAGCTGCAGCTCGTCCTCTGACTGGAAAACGATGGGAGAATAGTGCTTGTTGTGCGGCAGCAGATGGAGGTACGGGCGGGTGCGCAGCTCTTTCACGGTGAACTCCCCCGCAATCGCCGCCACCACAATATCGCCATGTTCCGCCGTTAACGATCGGTCGATCACCAGCAGATCCCCGTCGCCAATCCCTGCGCCGATCATGGAATCCCCGCTCACTTTCACGAAATAGGTCGCACTGGGATGTGCGATGAGCAGTTTGTTCAGATCGAGACGATCTTCGACATAATCCTGCGCCGGACTGGGAAACCCGCACGGGACGCGCTCCAGAAAAAGCGGTAATTCGATGATTTCTTTATGTTCACATGAAAAAACAGGATTCATGATAGCCAACCCAATAATAACTGTATATAAATACAGTATTATGCATTTAGCGATCAGATCAAGTCGATTCTGGCCCGCGAAAATGAAGCCGTTGAAGTCACACGGAATTTAAAAAGGAGAGATCATGCTGAAAGTCATCGCGGAAGATTTTATTAAACCGGAAGCCATTGAGACCGTACTCCCGCTCTACCGCGCGCTGGTGGAGGCCACCAAACGGGAGCCGCTGTGCATTGCCTACGATTTATATGTGGACGAGAAAGATGCCGGGCATTTCGTTTTTATCGAAGAGTGGCCGGATCGCGCCGCGCTGGATGCGCATTGCGCGAGCGAACACTTCAGACGGCTGGTGCCGATGATTAACCAGCACCAGCGAAAAGCGCCAACCTTTATTCTGATGGGCGGTTTCAGCCCTACAGTTTAAACGTGAAGTCAGCGATATACCGCTCGCCGCCTTCGGCAATCGCCTTCGACAGCTTCTTGTAATAACGCTCAACGCCGTAGGCTTCGATGTGCTGGATTTGAGCGCGAACCGGTGCGCAAAACAGCTCGGCATTACCGGCCCCCACTCTTTTGCTGTTGGGCGGCAGCTCGGACGAAATCGCTTTAAACCAGGTGCGCACGGCGCTCTTCAGCGTGGCGGGCACTTTGGCGACGTCGTCGATGCCCGTCAGCACCTGCACCGTGGGAAACTGGTTGGCCTCGACCGCTTTTTTGAGTCGGTTAAAAAACTGGCTGAATAATTCAAACGAGCTTAAATCAGAAATCTTCTGTTTCGTGGATCCACGGGTTTTGCTGGCCACTTTCGCACCGCTTCTCCCGCGTTGAGGGCTTTCTTCGAGTTGCAAATCAAACAGCAGATTGCAATGCTCCCGACGTTTTTTCACATCGGAGAACATTTCCAGAAACGTAGAGATAAACTGCGGCGTCATCAGATCGTGAAGCTCATGGTTCACCAGCCACTGGGAGCGCGCAAACGCGCCAGGTGTAATGAACCAGTCCGGTGTGTCGGTGAAGCGCCTTGACCGACCTTTGCTGTCAAATTCGACGAACTCTGCCCCGTTCGCAAAGGCGAAACGGCAGTTCTTCAGACTGATGATAGTGTGGTTCATGATCAACGCATCTTTGATAAATCTGGCCACCACCGCACTCATCACAAAGGCGGTGTGCTTATCATCACGGATGACATACTTCAGATCTTCGACAGACTTTACGCCGGGTTCAAGATTATCGAATTCCAAGAAAAGGTGGTACATGCCGATGACTTCCTGATAGCGCCAATCCGCAAAGGATAACACAGATTAATAATGGGGTTGTTAATTGCCAGTATCCCTTTGCAGACACAACACATACTTCACTTACACTACAATAAAAAACATAGCACACTAACAGAAATAAAAATCATCACTTCAAATAAAAAGTAGACACTATAAACTCACTAAAATAAGACTTTTTCAGAATTTTATGCTGTTTTTACGCCCGCTCTTGCAACCGTTCTTTGCAGAAATGTTACATCTTCCGCGCCCTCTCTCTGGAGCACTATCGGCGAAAAATGGGACTTTCCGAATTTTAAGTGCATAAAAAAGCATTTTATTGCATAGGTAAAGATCCCACGTTGAGGTGATGTTTAATTGTTTACATCCCTGTAATTCATTGAGCAGATTTATGATTAAGCCAGAAGCTCTCACGCAGGACCTCATCCCGAGAATGGAAGCGTTTACACACTATGCAAAACCGGATGATTATTTTCCGCTGTTTTGCACACTTTCCATACTCAAGCCTTTCCCCTTTCAAATGAAAATCGGCACAAAAACCAGGCGCGTTTTTAACGGATTTAATACAAATTAAACCGCAGTTTCAGAAAGTTGACTTGTAATCACTCTCCACGCATATTTCACAGCACGAATTAACAAGACAACGTTTGGAGGACTTGAGCAATGCCAAGCCGAGATTACCCGGACAAGCGTGTAGCACGCGGTACAGCAAAGGATGCTAACTTAAAAATGTTGAGCGCGAGGATTGAATCCACGCTGGTCGAATATGTCAGAGCCACGGCGTATGAAACGCGGCTGAGTAAGCAGGAAATTATCGCTGAGGCGCTAGAGCTGCACAGAAGAAGCCGAATGACGGAAGCGGCCACGGAATAAAGGCGTGGCCGCCTGTTTACCTGAACAGACGGGTTATTCCGCCAGCGCGTTCAGGGCAGCCAGGGCGTCATCCGGCAGCACCAGATCGCCAGCCGCCAGGTTTTCGCGCAGATGTGCCACCGACGACGTGCCAGGAATCAGCAGGATATTCGGCGAGCGTTTCAGCAGCCATGCCAGTGCAACCTGCATTGGCGTGGCACCCAGTGAATCAGCAACCACTTGAAGGCCGGACGATTGCAGCGGCGTGAATCCCCCCAGCGGGAAGAACGGCACATAGGCAATCCCCTGCTCCGCCAGCTCATCGATCAGCGCATCGTCGCGACGATTAACGATGTTGTAGAGATTCTGCACGCAGACAATCGGCGTGATGCTCTGCGCCTGCGCAATTTGCGTGGCAGTAACATTGCTCAGCCCAATGTGTCGTACCAGCCCCTGACGCTGTAATTCCACAAGCGTAGTTAAAGGTTCTTCAATCGATCCCTCTGCAGGGCCGTGAGCGCTAAACATGATGCGTAAATTCACCACATCCAGCACGTCCAGCTGCAGGTTTCGCAGGTTATCGTGCACCGCCTGCGTTAGCTCCTGAGCCGAAAAGGCCGGCAGCCAGGAGGCGTCAGTTCCGCGACGGGCGCCAATTTTCGTTACCAGCGTCAGATCGTCACGGTACGGATGCAGTGCTTCCCGAATCAGCTGATTGGTCACATGCGGGCCGTAGAAATCACTGGTATCAATATGATTCACCCCTGCCGCCACCGCTTCACGCAGCACTGCCAGCGCAGCCGCTTTGTCTTTTGGCGGACCAAATACACCGGGGCCTGCAAGCTGCATCGCGCCATAGCCGAGTCGGTTAACCGCGCGAGTCCCTAACGTATAACTGCCACTTTTCTCAATACGGGTCATATGCGTCTACCTGTCTGACTGCCAATTAAGCAGTAGTAAAATTAAAGTTTAGCCCTACTACGTCGATAACAATGATGCAACTTCTGCACATCAAATGGGCTTCCGTCATGCTGAAAAATCTGCACGTTATTACCGGGATTGTCTTTGCTCTCACTATATTCTGCCTGTTGCAAGTCGTCACGGGGGGATTGTTTTATTCCGCTGTCAGCAATGACCGTCATAACTTCCAGAACTCAGGCAACCTGAATGCACAGCAGGAGAGCCTGAGCGACAGCGTCAACACGCTGGTCAAAACCCGCGTCACGGTCACGCGCGTCGCCATTCGTTACCTCAAAAATCAGCGCGACCCGGCCTCTCTGGCGGCGATCAATAAGCTGCTCGGTAACGCCAGCGATTCCCTGACCAAAGCGGAAAACTACTACAGCGCCTGGCAGGCCATGCCTCCGGTGAAGGGCCAGCGTCCGGAACTCACGGCTGAAATGCAAAAAGCGTACATCCAAATGCATGAGGTGATGCGCCTGTCGATTGAGTATCTGCGCGCGGATAACTATCAGGCGTATGGCGATCTCGACGCGCAGCAGGCGCAGGATGGAATGGAAGCCGTCTACACCCAATGGCGGGCGGAAAACAACACCCTGCTGAAAGCGGCGGCCAAAGAGAACCAGAACAGCTTTACCCATATGCAGTGGACGCTGGGCACCATTTTCCTGGTGGTAGTGGCGGTACTGATTGTGTTCTGGCAGGGATTGCAGCACCTGCTGCTGAAACCTCTGCGCAGCGTGATGAATCATATCCGCACCATCGCCAGCGGCGATTTAACACAAGCTATTTCCATCGACAGCCGCAACGAGATGGGCCAGCTGGCGGCCGGGCTGCATGAGATGCAGACGTCGCTGGTTACGACCGTCAGCGCGGTGCGCGGCAGTACCGATTCTATCTACACCGGCGCGGGCGAAATCGCCGCGGGCAGCAATGATCTCTCCGCCCGTACCGAGCAGCAGGCCTCTTCGCTGGAAGAGACGGCGGCGAGTATGGAAGAGCTGACGGCCACGGTAAAACAGAACTCTGACAACGCGCGCCAGGCGACTCTGCTCGCGAAAAACGCGTCGGAAACGGCGGATCGCGGCGGGCGTGTGGTGGATAACGTAATCCGCACGATGACCGAAATTGCCGACAGCTCCCAGCAAATTGCGCACATTACCAGCGTGATCGACAGCATCGCCTTCCAGACGAATATTCTGGCGCTGAACGCCGCGGTGGAAGCGGCGCGAGCCGGTGAACAAGGGCGCGGATTTGCCGTGGTCGCCGGGGAAGTTCGCACCCTGGCGAGCCGCAGCGCACAGGCGGCGAAGGAGATCAAAGCGCTAATCGAAAATTCCGTCAGCCGGGTGAATACCGGCTCCGGTCAGGTGAGTGAAGCCGGGGAAACCATGAAAGAGATCGTCGCAGCCGTCACCCGCGTAACCGATATTATGGGTGAAATCGCGTCGGCGTCCGATGAACAGAGTCGCGGTATTGAGCAGGTGAGTCTGGCGGTTTCGCAGATGGATAGCGTGACGCAGCAAAACGCCGCGCTGGTGCAGGAGTCCGCTACGGCGGCAGCGGCGCTGGAGGATCAGGCGGAACAGCTGCGCCAGGCCGTCGCCGCATTTCGTCTGAACGTGCAAACGCAGACCATCTCCCCGCGCGCGGCAAACCTGAAAACACCGCAGGTATTGCGCCCGGCGGCAGCCTCCGCCGGGGATGGCAACTGGGAAACCTTTTGATGCACTTAGCGGCTGCGCTTCGCGTGCCGCTCCCGATTCTCCAGCTTAGCGTCGTCCGATTTTTGTAAGGCTACATAGCACGCACCGCTGCCGCCATGATGGGGCAGCGCAACGCAGACGGCCTGCACGGCGTCGAATTCCGCCAGCCAGCGCGCCAGGTAGCTGCGCACGATATTGGCATGCGAGCCCTCTTCCCGGCCCTTGCCGTGGATGATAATCAGATTGCGTAAACTGTCCTGCTGCGCCTGCTGAATAAATGCAAACAGCATCTGACGGCACTGCTCCACCGGCTGGCGTAATAAGTTTAGGCTGGCCTGACGCGGGTATTTACCGGTGCGTAGCTTATCAATGACCCCTCGCTGAACGCCTTCGCGCTGAAACATCAGCGGTTCGGAAAGCGGCAGAACATCGAGGAAGCCGAGGGTGAGGAAATTATCGAGCTGGGTAGTGTCGATACGCTGGCGGGCACGCGGATTGCGGCTCGGCTGCCAGTTAATATCGGTGCTGCGCTTCAGCGGCTGGACATCATCCATGGCGTCAAGAAAAAGCGATTTGTCGTCAGGTTTCATGGTGCTCCTCCCGCTACATCTGAAGGCGTACTATACCTGCGCCCGGCGAGCGTCTCAATATCAGCCGAGCGCCCTGAAAAAATAATAACGCGCAGGTATGTATTAAAAAAGCTAATAGATAATCCTGAAGCCGCCTTAAAATAAATTTAACAGGTGATTAAGTGTACAGTTTAAGTTAAAAATAAGTTAAATCATGCACTCCGATCACTTTATTTTTAGAGGAAAGCTGTTATAACTAAATAAACCTGCAACACGGATAATAAGCGGGACTTGCACAAGGATGCACTGCTGTGTGTACTGTAGGGTCTGTCCGATGTCGGCAGGCTCTATTTTTTTATTTCCCTTCGTTGAACATTATTCCATGGGCGTGTCTTCTGAACTGCGTTATTAATGATGCCGTCAACGGTGTTTGTCGGGAATCACGTCTTTGGATTAAATAATAAGCGGCTTTGGGTAATATTTCTTCAACCGGCAACATCACCAGACGGTGCGCCAGCAGAGGGTCGCAGCCCAGCTCCTGCGGCAAAATGCTCAAAAAATCGCTTTGCGCCACCAGGCTAATACAGGACGAGAATGTTTCACACACTACGCCAATTTGCGGTATTTGTGAGCGATGGCGGAATATGTCTTCAAGTTGTTTGTAATAACTTCCGCGCGGTGTGGGCATCGTCCAGTTATAATTCATAAGCTCACTAATGGATTTTGCGCCAATCGCCGGATGACCTTGCCGACAAAATATGGCGAAGGGTTTTTCGAACAGTTTTTCAAAGGTAAATTCGTGATCGTAAGGACCCTGATAATAGGTATTGATGGTGAAATCCAGCTCTCCCTGGCGTAATTCGTTGATCATCGACACCAGTTGCCCTTCCATAATTCGCACTTTCACCTGCGGGTGCTGCTCGTGAAAACGGGTGATCACCGCAGGCATTAACGTCCGGGCCACGCTGGCTCCCATCCCGATATTGATCTGCCCGCCCTGCAACCCCTGACGCTGGCGAATATCATCCTGCGCGGCGCGCAGTTCTTCGAGGATCAGGTTGGCGTGCTGATAGAAACTCTCGCCGCATTCCGTCAGCGCCACGCCTTTACTGCGCCGCACAAACAGCTGTGCCGCCATCCCCTCTTCCAGCTCTTTGATGGATTTGGTTAACGCCGGTTGCGACAGATTCATCGCCCGGCTGGCACCGCGAATACTGCCCTGACGCGCCACTTCGACGAACGCGCGGATCTGATGAAATTTGACCTGAAATGACATAACCCGACCGATAACCGTTGTTTATCAGAGTAAAGAAATTGTCATCTACTTTAATGGAAATGGATGTGCGAGGGTAATTCCTGAACGGTTAAAACTGTGAAAAATTGGTTAGTGATAAGTAAAAACTATCACAGCGTGAAGCAGTTCACATATTTTCATGATGACAGGAAGAGAGATGGATTCATTGACACAATCCCTTCAAAAATTAATGCCTCAGCTGACAACATGGCGTCGTGATTTTCACCAGTATGCTGAATCCGGCTGGGTGGAGTTTCGCACCGCCGCAAAAGTCGCGGAGATCCTCGATAACCTGGGCTATGCGCTGGCGATGGGCCGTGATGTGGTCGATGCCGACAGCCGAATGGGACTGCCCGACGCGGACACGCTGGCCGCGGAATTTGCCCGCGCCCGCCAGCAGGGCGCGCCAGAGAAATGGCTCAGCGCCTTTGAAGGCGGCTTCACCGGCATTGTCGCCACGCTGAACACCGGTCGTCCCGGACCGACTCTCGCGTTTCGGGTGGACATGGATGCGCTGGATCTCAGCGAAGCCCTCGACGACAGCCATCGCCCGTTCCGCGACGGTTTTGCCTCCTGCAACCCAGGGATGATGCACGCCTGCGGCCACGACGGTCATACCACCATCGGCCTTGGGCTGGCGCATCTGCTGAAGCAGAACGAATCCCGGCTGAACGGCACCCTTAAACTTATCTTCCAGCCCGCTGAGGAAGGCACGCGCGGCGCGCGCGCCATGGTGGCCGCCGGTGCGCTGGATGGCGTCGACTATTTTACCGCGATCCATATCGGCACCGGTGTCCCGACCGGAACCGTTATCTGTGGGAGCGATAATTTTATGGCGACCACCAAATTTGACGTGCGTTTCACAGGCGTTGCTGCCCACGCGGGCGGTAAACCGGAAGATGGCCGCAACGCCCTGCTCGCCGCCGCCCAGGCCGCACTGGCCCTGCACAGCATTGCGCCCCATAGCGAAGGCGCGTCACGCGTTAACGTCGGCGTCATGCAGGCGGGCAGCGGGCGTAACGTCGTTCCCGCCAGCGCGCTGTTAAAAGTGGAAACGCGCGGCGAAAGCGAGGCCATTAATCAGTACGTGTTTGAACGTGCTCAGGCTGTGATCGACGGTGCCGCAGCGCTCTACGGCGTAAAAGCCGAAATGCGCCTGATGGGCGCCGCGACCTCCAGCGCCCCGTCACCGGCATGGGTTGACTATCTGCGCGAACAGGCAAGCCAGGTGCCGGGCGTGCGCCAGGCCATCGACAAAGTGAAGGCCCCGGCGGGATCAGAGGACGCCACGCTGATGATGGCGCGGGTGCAGCAGAATGGCGGGATGGCCTCTTATATGGTGTTTGGCACCGATCTGAGCGCCGGTCATCACAATGAAAAGTTTGATTTTGACGAGCAGGTCATGGCGGTGGCGATTGAAACGCTGGCCCGTACTGCGCTCAATTTTCCGTGGACGCGAGGTGTGTGATGCAGGAGATCTACCGTTTTATTGACGATGCGATTGAAACCCGATGTCAGACCTTCACCGATATCGCGGATGAAATCTGGGATCACCCGGAAACGCGCTTTGAAGAGTTCTGGTCCGCCGAACGTCTGGCGAGCGCGCTGGAAGCCGAAGGTTTTGCCCTGACGCGCGAAGCGGGCGGCATTCCGAATGCCTTTATCGCCAGCTTTGGCAGTGGCAAACCTGTGGTGGCCCTGTTAGGGGAATTTGACGCGCTGGCGGGTTTAAGCCAGACCGCGCACTGCGCCAAGCCGCAATCAGACACACCCGGCGAGAACGGCCACGGCTGTGGTCATAATCTGCTGGGAACGGCGGCGCTGGCAGGCGCGGTAGCCGTGAAAAGCTGGCTGGAAAAACACGGCGGCAGCGGCACGGTGCGTTTTTATGGCTGCCCGGGTGAGGAAGGCGGCTCCGGCAAAACCTTTATGGTGCGCGAGGGGCTGTTTGACGATGTGGATGCCGCCGTGACCTGGCATCCGGAAGCCTTTGCCGGGATGTTTAACGTCAGCACGCTGGCGAATATCCAGGCCTCGTGGCGCTTTCAGGGGATCGCCGCGCATGCCGCGAATTCGCCTCATCTCGGGCGCAGCGCGCTGGATGCCGTTACCCTGATGACCACCGGCACAAACTTCCTCAATGAGCACATCATCGAAAAAGCCCGCGTGCATTACGCCATCACCAACACCGGCGGGATTTCGCCGAACGTGGTGCAGGCTCAGGCCGAGGTGCTGTATCTGATCCGCGCCCCGGAGATGACCGACGCCCAGCAGATCTACGAGCGTATTGAAAAGATCGCGCAGGGCGCAGCGCTGATGACGGAAACCACCGTCGAGCGCCGCTTTGATAAAGCTTGTTCCAGTTATCTGCCGAACCGCACCCTTGAAGCCGCGATGTACAGCGCGTTGCAGCATTACGGTACGCCTGTGTGGACGGAAGAAGAGCGCGAATTTGCCGCTGAAATTCGTAAAACCCTCACGCCAAACGATCTGCAAAACAGCCTGAAAAATATCGCCGCGACGGGCGCAGACGAAGGTAAAGCCTTTGCCCGTCGACATCATGAAACGCTGCTGGTGGATGAGGTCGCGCCCTACGCCATCACCGATAATGTGCTGGCGGGTTCCACTGACGTGGGCGACGTGAGCTGGAAAATGCCGGTGGCGCAGTGCTTCAGCCCCTGCTTTACCGTCGGCACGCCGCTGCACACCTGGCAGCTGGTGGCGCAGGGTCGCACCTCTATTGCCCATAAAGGTATGCTGCTGGCGGGAAAAGTGATGGGCGCTACGGCGCTGAATCTGCTGCAGGACGCGTCGCTTCTGCAATCCTGCCGGAATGAGTTTGAACAACAGATAAAAGAACGACCGTACGAGTGTCCGATCCCACATAACGTGACACCGTCACCTTTAAAATAATAAAACACGCAAACAACAACACAACAGTCCCGAGGAACGCCCATGAGTATGTCTTCCATACCTTCGCATTCCCCATCCGGTAAGGTCTATGGCTGGGTTGAAAGGATCGGCAATAAAGTGCCGCACCCTTTCCTGCTTTTTATCTATTTGATTATGATTCTGATGATCGCCACCGCCGTGCTGTCGGCTTTTGACGTTAGCGTGCGCAGCCCGGCGGATGGCAGCATGGTGGCGGTGAAAAACCTGCTCAGCGTCGAAGGGCTGCACTGGTTTTTGCCGAATGTGATTAAAAACTTCAGCGGTTTTGCGCCGCTGGGGGCGATTCTGGCGCTGGTGCTGGGCGCGGGTCTGGCCGAACGCGTGGGGCTGTTACCGGCGCTGATGGTCAAAATGGCGTCGGTGGTGAACGCACGTTACGCCAGCTATATGGTGCTGTTTATCGCCTTTTTCAGCCACATCTCCTCTGACGCGGCGCTGGTGATTATGCCGCCGATGGGTGCGCTGATTTTCCTCGCCGTGGGCCGTCATCCGGTGGCGGGTTTGCTCGCGGCCATCGCGGGCGTCGGGTGCGGCTTTACCGCCAATCTGCTGATCGTTACCACCGATGTGTTACTCTCGGGGATCAGCACCGAAGCGGCGAAAACCATTGATACCGCCATGCACGTCAGCGTGATCGACAACTGGTACTTTATGGCAAGCTCAGTGATTGTGCTGACGATTGTGGGCGGCCTGATCACCGATAAGATCGTCGAACCGCGTCTGGGTCAATGGGAAGGCAGCCGTGATGAAAAGCTGGAGGCACTGAGCAAGGAACAGCGCCACGGCCTTCGCGTCGCCGGAGTCGTCTCGCTGCTATTTATCGCGGCGATTGCGCTGATGGTGGTGCCTGAAAACGGTGTCCTGCGCGATCCGGTAAAACATACGGTCCTGCCGTCGCCGTTTATTCAGGGCATTGTGCCGCTGATTATTCTGTTCTTCTTTATCGTTTCTCTCGCCTACGGCATTGCCACCGGCAAAATTCGCCGTCAGGGCGATCTGCCCCAGCTGATGATCGAGCCGATGAAAGAGATGGCGGGTTTTATCGTGATGGTGTTCCCGCTGGCGCAGTTTGTGGCGATGTTTAACTGGAGCAACATGGGCAAATTTATGGCCGTTGGCCTGACCGATGCCCTGGAGTCCGCCGGACTGAGCGGCGTACCGGCGTTTGTCGGGCTGGCGCTGCTGTCATCCCTGCTGTGTATGTTTATCGCCAGCGGGTCCGCCATCTGGTCGATTCTGGCGCCGATCTTTGTGCCGATGTTTATGCTGCTCGGCTTTCATCCGGCGTTCGCCCAGATCCTGTTCCGCGTGGCCGATTCGTCGGTAATCCCTCTCGCCCCGGTGTCGCCGTTTGTGCCACTGTTCTTAGGCTTCCTGCAACGCTATAAGCCCGAGGCGAAACTGGGTACCTACTATTCGCTGGTGTTACCGTATCCGCTTATCTTTTTAGGGGTATGGCTGGTGATGTTAATCGCATGGTATCTTGTGGGGCTGCCAATTGGACCGGGGATTTACCCACGGCTTAATTAAGGGACAAAGGATGCTGAGATTACTCGAAGATAAGATTGCCACGCCGCTTGGCCCGCTGTGGATCATTGCCGATGAGCAGTTCAACCTGCGCGCGGTGGAGTGGGAAGAGCATAGCGACCGAATGGTGGAACTGCTGAATATCCACTATCGCGACGGCTATGAGCGCATCAGCGCAACGAACCCTGGCGGGTTGAGCGCGAAAATGGCGGACTACTTCGAGGGCGATCTCGGCATCATTGATACCTTACCGACCGCCACGGCAGGCACGCCTTTCCAGCGCGAAGTGTGGCAGGTGTTGCGCACCATTCCCTGCGGGCAAATTATGCATTACGGTCAGCTTGCCGAACAGTTAGGCCGCGCGGGTGCCGCGCGTGCCGTCGGTGCAGCCAACGGCTCAAACCCGGTCAGCATTGTGGTGCCCTGCCATCGCGTGATTGGCCGTAACGGCACTATGACCGGCTATGCCGGTGGTGTGCAGCGTAAAGAGTGGTTATTGCGCCACGAAGGCTATTTGCTGTTGTAGAAATCCAGGCTTTTAGTGCTTAATTTTCTATGATTTAGGTCATTATTCCACAATCAAACTGTGGAATTTCAAGAAGATGGCGACACAATGTCGCCACTTGCCGCTATTGATGGTTTCCCAGGCTTACGCACACTCCAAAAAGATGTTAAAATTGACCAATATCAATTAAGGCTTGAGCAGACCTATGATCCCGGAAAAGCGAATTATACGACGCATTCAGTCTGGCGGTTGTGCTATCCATTGCCAGGATTGCAGCATTAGCCAGCTCTGTATCCCGTTTACCCTGAATGAGCATGAACTCGATCAGCTTGATAATATCATCGAGCGCAAAAAGCCTATTCAGAAAGGGCAAACGCTGTTTAAAGCGGGAGACGAACTGAAATCGCTCTATGCGATCCGCTCTGGCACCATTAAGAGCTACACCATTACCGAGCAAGGGGATGAGCAGATCACTGGCTTCCATCTGGCGGGCGATTTAGTGGGCTTTGACGCTATCGGCACCGGCCATCACCCGAGCTTCGCTCAGGCGCTGGAAACCTCCATGGTTTGCGAAATCCCGTTTGAAACGCTGGACGATCTGTCAGGCAAAATGCCTAACCTGCGTCAGCAGATGATGCGTCTGATGAGCGGTGAGATCAAAGGCGATCAGGACATGATCCTGCTGCTTTCCAAAAAGAATGCGGAAGAGCGTCTGGCAGCCTTTATCTATAACCTGTCGCGTCGCTTTGCTGAGCGTGGTTTCTCCCCGCGTGAATTCCGTCTCACCATGACCCGTGGCGACATCGGTAACTACCTGGGCCTGACCGTTGAAACCATCAGCCGCCTGCTGGGACGTTTCCAGAAAAGTGGCATGCTGGCGGTGAAAGGCAAATATATCACCATAGAAAACGGTGAAGCACTGGCGGTTCTCGCCGGTCACTCCCGCAACGTCGCTTAAGCCTCGCTTCTCTTCAGCCGGATCGATAAATTTTCGTGATTTATTGATCTGGCAAAACCTTATCCCCTGTTTCATTCAACATATATAGGTTACTCTTTTAATTACAGACTGTGGTGACAGTAGTAAGGAGACCTGTATGGCAAAGTATCAAAACATGCTGGTGGCCATCGATCCTAATCAGGACGATCAACCGGCGTTACGGCGAGCTGTCTATTTACATCAACGGATTGGCGGCAAAATCAAAGCGTTTTTGCCGATCTATGACTTCTCATATGAGATGACCACCCTTCTGTCGCCTGACGAGCGCACTGCTATGCGTCAGGGAGTGATCAGCCAGCGGACCGCGTGGATCCGCGAGCAGGCTAAATATTACATTGATGCCGGGATCCCCATCGACATCAAAGTCGTGTGGCATAACCGTCCTTTCGAAGCCATTATCCAGGAAGTGATCAGCGAAAAACACGACCTGCTGCTGAAGATGGCGCACCAGCACGACAAGCTGGAAGCGGTGATTTTTACCCCAACCGACTGGCACTTGCTGCGTAAATGCCCTTGCCCGGTGTGGATGGTGAAAGACCAGCCGTGGCCAGAAGGCGGTAAGGCGCTGGTGGCCGTAAACCTCGCCAGCGAAGAGAATTATCACAACGCGCTGAACGAAAAACTGGTTAAAGAGACAATCCAGCTTGCCGAACAGGTTAACCATACGGAAGTCCATCTGGTCGGTGCGTATCCGGTTACCCCTATCAATATCGCTATCGAACTGCCTGAATTTGACCCGAGCGTCTATAACGACGCTATTCGCGGTCAGCACCTGCTGGCCATGAAATCCCTGCGCCAGAAATTTAGTATTGACGAGAAAATGACGCACGTAGAAAAAGGGCTGCCTGAAGAGGTGATCCCGGATCTGTCGGAGCATTTGCAGGCGGGGATTGTGGTGCTTGGCACCGTTGGGCGCACCGGTATTTCCGCAGCGTTCCTTGGTAATACGGCGGAACAGGTGATCGATCATCTGCGCTGCGATCTGTTGGTCATCAAACCGGATCAGTATCAAACCCCGGTGGAACTGGATGACGAAGAAGACGATTGAGTAGTGTTAGACAGAAAAAGCCGCCAACGATGGCGGCTTTTTTATGCCGGTTTGTCCGGCACTGAGGTTCGTCAAAGGCCCGGCAGCTAGCGCCGCCAGGCAATAGCACCATTACAGCGCTTTCAGAATCGCATCCACGCTGGCTTTCGCATCGCCAAACAGCATGTGGGTGTTCTCTTTGAAGAACAGCGGGTTTTGTACGCCAGCGTAACCAGTGTTCATCGAGCGTTTGAAGACGATAACGTTCTGCGCCTTCCACACTTCCAGAACCGGCATACCGGCAATCGGGCTGCCTGGATCATCCTGCGCCGCCGGGTTCACCGTATCGTTGGCGCCAATCACCAGTACTGTGTCGGTGTCGGCGAAATCATCGTTGATCTCGTCCATTTCCAGCACCACGTCATAAGGCACCTTGGCTTCCGCCAGCAGCACGTTCATGTGACCAGGCAAGCGCCCTGCCACCGGGTGAATACCGAAACGCACTTTGATCCCACGCGCACGCAGCTTCTCGGTGATTTCTGCCACCGGATACTGCGCCTGCGCTACCGCCATGCCGTAGCCTGGGGTGATGATCACTGAATGGGAGTTTTTCAGCATATCCGCCGTGTCTTCCGCCGTGATTTCACGGTGCTCACCCACTTCTTCGTCACCGCTGGATGACGCGCCGTCCGTACCAAAACCACCGGCAATAACGCTGAAGAACGAACGGTTCATCGCCTTACACATAATGTAAGACAGAATCGCACCCGACGAGCCCACCAGTGCGCCGGTAACGATCAGCAGGTCGTTGCTGAGCATAAAGCCCGCTGCCGCCGCTGCCCAACCGGAGTAGGAGTTCAGCATCGATACCACGACAGGCATATCCGCACCGCCGATAGAGGCCACCAGATGCCAGCCAAACGCAAGCGCGATGACGGTCATCACCAGCAGCGCCAGCACCTGCATGCCGGTGCTTTCGGTACGCACGAACACCACCAGCAGCAGGAAAGAGACCACCAGCGCCGCGAGGTTCATTTTGTGACGGTTTGGCAGCATCAGCGGCTTAGACGAGATTTTGCCGCGCAGTTTGCCAAAGGCCACGATTGAGCCGGTAAAGGTCACCGCACCGATGAAGATCCCGAGGAATACTTCGGTCAGATGGATATTGACCAGAATCGGTTCCATGCCCGGTTCGTGGTACAGATAGCTGTTAAAGCCGACCAGCACCGCCGCCAGACCGACAAAGCTGTGCAGAATCGCCACCAGCTCTGGCATTTCGGTCATTTCGACGCGTTTTGCGAGGCGAATACCAATCGCCCCACCGATAATCATCGCCACTAGGATCCACGCGACGTTGCCGGTATCTGGCCCGAAGATGGTGGCAATCAGCGCAATCGCCATCCCCGCGATACCGAAGTGGTTCCCGCGCTGCGACGTTTCGTGCTTGGAAAGCCCCGCCAGACTGCAAATAAACAGGATTGCGGCAACAATGTATGCAGCTGTTACTAATCCTCCAGACATATGCTACCCCTTAGCCTTTACGAAACATTTTCAGCATGCGCTGAGTCACGGTGAAACCACCGAAAATATTGATACTGGCGATAAGCACCGCGATGAAGCTCAGGAAGCTGATCCAGCCGCCGTGACCAATCTGCAGTAACGCCCCCACCACGATGATCCCTGAAATGGCGTTCGTTACCGACATTAAAGGCGTGTGCAGTGCGTGAGAGACGTTCCACACCACGTAGTAACCGACAACGCAGGAGAGCGCGAACACGGTGAAGTGGCCGAGGAACTCTTTCGGTGCCACGTCAGCGAGCCAGCCGAACAGAATAATCACCAGCGCCATCAGCGCGTATTTACGCCATGGAGAGACCGGTTTCGGCGGCTCTTTGGGTGCCGGTGCGGCTTTCTGCGCCGCCTGAGGCTGCGCGGAAACCTGAATTGGCGGAGCCGGCCAGGTGATTTCGCCGTCACGAATCACCGTCACGCCGCGCACTACCACATCGTCAAAATCAACGACCACGTTGCCGTCTTTCTCTTTACACAGCAGCTTTAGCAGGTTCACAAGGTTCGTGCCGTACAGCTGGGAAGACTGCGTTGGCAGGCGACCTGGCAGATCGGTGTAACCGATGATTTTCACACCGTTTGCGGTGGTCATCACTTCGTTCGGTACGGTGTATTCACAGTTGCCGCCGTTCTGCGAGGCCAGATCGACAATCACGCTCCCGGCTTTCATGGAATCGACCATTTCACGGGTGATTAGCTTCGGCGCGGGTTTGCCAGGGATCAGCGCCGTGGTGACGATAATATCGACATCTTTCGCCTGCGCCGCGAAGAGTTCCATTTCCGCTTTGATGAACGCTTCGGACATCACCTTAGCGTAGCCATCTCCGCTGCCCGCCTCTTCCTTGAAGTCCAGTTCAAGGAACTCGGCGCCCATACTCTGCACCTGCTCTTTCACTTCAGGACGCGTATCAAACGCACGTACGATCGCACCGAGGCTGTTCGCCGCACCGATCGCCGCAAGACCCGCGACACCCGCACCAATCACCATCACTTTTGCCGGTGGGACTTTCCCTGCCGCCGTGATTTGACCGGTAAAGAAGCGACCAAATTCATGGGCAGCCTCAACGATGGCACGGTAGCCAGCGATGTTCGCCATAGAACTCAACGCATCCAGCGACTGCGCGCGGGAGATACGCGGCACGGAATCCATCGCCATGACGGTGACGCCACGCGCGGCCAGTTTCTCCATCAGCTCCGGATTTTGCGCAGGCCAGACGAAGCTCACAAGCGTGGTGCCCGGATTTAACAGGGCGATTTCGCTCTCGGTTGGCGCATTCACCTTCAGAATTACCGGTGCCTGCCAGATCTCAGACCCGCTCACCACCTCAGCGCCCGCCTGAATAAATGCCTCGTCATCGAAGCTCGCCAGTTTGCCCGCGCCGCTTTCAACCGCGACGGTAAAACCCAGTTTAAGCAGCTGCTCGACCGTTTTCGGCGTGGCAGCAACGCGGGTTTCATTGGCTAACCGTTCTTTTGGTACCCCAATACGCATAGTTTTCCCTTCCATCGGTTCTTGATGATGGTTTGTCGATAAATGACCGCGATTTGCATAAGCGTCGTCAGGGAGAGCCCTGACGGGTAAATAACCACGGAAAATAAAACAGTAACAAACTTTCTATAACCTACTGAAAATACCGCTTGTGATCTACAGCAAGAAAACACTATTTCTGACTTTATCTGTGAAAAATAAGTGATCGCGGTCTCTGACAGCGATATTTACCTTATTTTCCTCGCCAGGGCCGATAAATAGCTCAAGCGAAGCGGTAAAACATGATATAGCGCCGTATTAGAACAACCCATTAACATTAAATTAACTTGTAAAAGTCATATGCTTAATCAGTTTTACTGCTCAAACGCTTGTTTACTCGACATATCAGTAAATGTTATCGAATTTGATCCTGTCGTGAGCACAGGGAGTGAAAAATCGCGCAGACAGCGACGGGTTTTAAATGCCATAATCGGCGACGAATTCAAATTAACAACAACACCAGTACCTGGTTTGCGCAAGGCGAAGGATTATTTTTATGAAGCTTAAGAACACTCTCCTGGCGTCCGCACTCCTTTCTGCGATCGCCCTGTCCGCTAACGCCGCGACAGAGTTAACGCCGGAGCAAGCGGCAGCGTTGAAACCTTACGATCGTGTGACGGTTACCGGTCGTTTTAACGCCATTAGCGATGCAGTGCGAGCAGCGTCACTTCGCGCTGATAAAGAGGGTGCCGCCTCTTTTTATGTCGTTGATACATCTGATTACGGTAGCGGCGGCAACCTGCGCGTCGTGGTCGATCTCTACAAGCAAGATGCGAAAAAAGCGGATGCGCCGAAAAACCGCGTCATTAATGGCGTGATGGAGTTGCCCAAGGATCAGGCGATTGCGCTTGAGCCGTATGACACCGTGACCGTCCAGGGCTTCTACCGCAGCCAGCCTGAAGTGAACGATGCCATCACCAAAGCCGCGAAAGCGAAAGGGGCTGCCTCTTTCTATATCGTGCGTCAGATTGACGCTAACCAGGGCGGTAACCAGCGTATTACCGCTTTCCTGTACAAAGCCGATGCTAAAAAACGCGTTCTGCAAAGCCCGGATGTGATCCCTGCGGATTCTGAAGCCGGTCGCGCAGCGCTGGCAAAAGGCGGCGAAGAAGCGAAGAAAGTGGAAATCCCGGGCGTGGCAACCACCGCGACCCCAAGTGCTGACGTCGGTCGTTTCTTTGAAACTCAGACCACCAAGGGCGGCCGTTACACTGTCACCCTGCCGGACGGCACCAAAATTGAAGAGCTGAACAAAGCCACTGCCGCGCAGATGGTGCCTTTCGACAGCGTCAAATTCACCGGTAACTACGGCAACATGACCGAAGTCTCCTACCAGGTGGCGAAGCGTGCAGCGAAGAAAGGTGCGAAGTATTACCACATCACCCGCCAGTGGCAGGAACGTGGTAACAACGTGACCATCAGCGCAGACCTGTACAAGTAAATCAGCAGGTGTGAAAAGGCGGCGCAATGCCGCCTTTTTTGTAACTTTTCTCTAATTTCTGCCTCACATCATTGCATGCCTGCAAGACACTCCGTAAAATCCCGCGCCTTAGTGTGATCCACCATTTTTATGCGCTTGTGCGAAATAATTATTCTGGATTTGGACCTTTCATAACAGGAAGCCAATGGAAAAGAAACTTGGCCTGAGCGCTTTAACTGCGCTCGTTTTAAGCTCCATGCTGGGTGCAGGCGTATTCAGTTTGCCGCAGAATATGGCGGAAGTCGCCAGCCCCGCGGCGTTGCTCATCGGCTGGGGGATCACCGGTGTCGGGATCCTGCTGCTGGCCTTTGCCATGTTATTGCTCACGCGCATCCGCCCGGATCTGGACGGCGGAATATTCACCTACGCCCGCGAGGGGTTCGGCGAGCTGATCGGCTTCTGCTCGGCCTGGGGCTACTGGCTCTGCGCGGTGATCGCCAACGTCTCCTATCTGGTGATCGTCTTCTCTGCCCTCAGTTTCTTTACCGATACGCCTGAACTGCGCTTCTTTGGCGATGGCAATACCTGGCAATCCATCGTCGGAGCGTCGGTGCTGCTGTGGTTAGTTCACTGGCTGGTGCTTCGCGGCGTGCAGACGGCGGCGAGCATTAACCTGGTGGCGACGCTGGCTAAGCTGGTTCCGCTGGGCCTGTTTATCGTGCTGGCGTTTATCGCGTTTCGTCTTGATGTTTTCAGCCTCGATTTCAGCGGTGTCGCGCTTGGCGTACCGGTCTGGGAGCAGGTGAAAAACACCATGCTTATCACCCTGTGGGTGTTTATCGGCGTCGAAGGCGCAGTGGTGGTCTCGGCGCGCGCCCGTAATAAGCGCGACGTAGGCCGTGCCACGCTGCTGGCGGTACTGGCTGCGCTGAGCGTCTATCTGCTGGTGACGCTGCTCTCTATCGGCGTGGTGGCGCGTCCTGAGCTGGCTGAGATGCGTAACCCGTCGATGGCGGGCCTGATGGTCAGAATGATGGGTTCCTGGGGCGACGTGGTGATTGCGGCTGGGCTGATTGTTTCTGTCTGCGGCGCTTACCTGAGCTGGACCATTATGGCGGCAGAAGTGCCCTTCCTGGCCGCGACGCATAAGGCTTTCCCGCGCCTGTTTGCGCGTCAGAACAAAAACAGTGCACCGTCGGCGTCCCTGTGGCTGACCAACATCAGCGTGCAGGTCTGTCTGGTGCTGATCTGGCTCACAGGTTCTGACTATAACACCCTGCTGACCATTGCCTCCGAGATGATTCTGGTACCCTATTTCTTAGTCGGGGCTTATCTGTTAAAAATAGCCAGCCGCCCGGCACATTACATGGTCGGTGTTGGCGCTTGTCTCTACGGATTATGGTTACTCTATGCCTCAGGCCCTATGCATCTGCTGCTCTCTGTGGTGCTGTATGCGCCGGGTCTGCTGGTGTTTATCTACGCTCGCCGCACGCATCAGTTAGGTCACGCGCTCAAGCGTCGTGAAATGGCGTTGATTGGCATGTTACTGGTTGCTGCCGTACCGGCAACGTGGATGTTGATGGGATAAGCGCGATTTTTCCCATCGTTGAACTCTCAAGGAAAATACGATGGGAAATGCACCGCAACGCCCGATTCTGATTACTGGCGCTGGCCGACGCATCGGCCTCGCCCTTGCTCACCATTTTCTTAGCCAGCATCAGCCGGTGATCGTCAGTTACCGAACAGAATACGACGCTATTGAAGGACTGAGAAAAGCCGGTGCCGTCTGCATCCAGGCAGATTTCGCCACCGACGACGGGATTCTGGCGTTTGCCGACAAGGTAAAATCAACCACCGACGGTCTGCGCGCCATCGTGCATAACGCCAGTGCCTGGCTGGCGGAAACCCCGGAAACCTCGCTGAGCGAAACCCTCGCGGCGATGATGCAGATCCACGTCCACGCCCCCTATTTGCTCAACCACGCCCTGCAGGATTTGCTGTGCGGGCACGGTCACGCCGCGAGCGATATTATTCATTTCACCGACTATGTGGTGGAGCGCGGAAGCGACAAACATATCGCCTATGCGGCGAGTAAAGCGGCGCTCGACAACATGACGCGCTCGTTCGCCCGCAAGCTCGCGCCAGAGGTCAAGGTGAATGCTATCGCCCCGTCGCTGATTATGTTTAACGATCATGATGATGCGGAATACCGCCAAAAAGCGCTCAATAAATCACTGATGAAAATCGCGCCGGGCGAGAAAGAGGTGATCGATCTTATCGACTACCTGCTGAGCAGCCGCTACGTCACAGGCCGTTCTTTTGGCGTAGATGGCGGTCGCCCGCTGAATTAGTGAAAGCGGCTCCAGAAGAAGATCAACACCCAGGCGCTGAGGCTCCAGCATACTACCGCCCCGCCAAGCGCCAGGGGTAAGCGCATCATGGCCGTGAAATACCACAGCGACAGAAGATAGATAAAATAGGGAATGATGGACCACATGCCAAAAACGATGGTGGTGCGCAGCGCGTCAATGCCACGCTCTGACGCCACGATATAGTGGGCAATGAGCGCAAAGGTCGGGAATAACGGAATCAGCCCGGCGATATAGTAATTTTTCGTCTTCGCTAAAATGCCAATCAGCACCACGACCAGCGCACCCAGCGCGGCTTTGATTAAGAGCGCCATTCTTTTCCCTTAACAATCAACTAACAATACCGGTCAGAATAACGGAACTCGGGTTAATTTAGAAAGATTAATGGAAGGTTAAGGTTACGCGGTGTATGTTGGCTTTTTTCACGAAAACAGACGTTGTATGAATAAGATCGTTTTTGTTGAGGACGAACCCGAAGTCGGCCAGCTGATTGCCGCTTATCTGGGAAAACACGATATGGACGTTATCGTTGAGCCGCGTGGCGACCGCGCTGAAGAGGTGGTGCTCCGCGAGAAACCGGACCTGGTCCTGCTCGACATCATGCTGCCCGGCAAAGACGGGATGACCGTGTGCCGCGACTTGCGCGCGCAATGGGACGGCCCGATAGTGCTGCTCACCTCCCTCGACAGCGACATGAACCATATTCTGTCGCTTGAAATGGGCGCGAACGATTATATTCTCAAAACCACGCCGCCAGCGGTGCTGCTGGCCCGTCTGCGCCTGCATCTGCGCCAGCGCGTTGCCACGGAAAACCAGACAGCCTCTGCCGCACTCACGCCCCACAAAGCCATGCGCTTTGGCACCCTGTCGATCGATCCCGTTAACCGCCAGGTGCTGCTTTCCGGGGTAGATATCGCGCTGTCGACCGCTGATTTTGACCTGCTATGGGAACTGGCTACCCATGCCGGGCAAATTATGGATCGCGATGCGCTGCTGAAAAACCTGCGCGGCGTCAGTTACGACGGTATGGACCGCAGCGTCGACGTCGCCATCTCGCGGCTGCGTAAAAAGCTGCTGGATAACGCCACCGAGCCGTACCGCATCAAAACTGTGCGTAACAAAGGCTATTTGTTTGCGCCGCATGCCTGGGAAACCTGATAACCCGACACGCCCCGTTCGAGCGCTGAAATATCCCCAGACGACAACAGCGGCTGCAGTTCCATCAGCGTCTCTTCCGGCAGCTGATACAGATTCAGCGCCAGCAGCCGCGCAATATCCTCTTCCGGCAGTCGATATTTCAGTATTTTTGCCGGATTGCCACCGACCACGGCGTACGGCGGCACATCCTTCGTCACAACCGCTCCCGCCGCGACCACAGCCCCTTCGCCGATGGTGACGCCAGGCATGATCATGGCCCGCATTCCCAGCCAACATCCATCCTGCAGCACCGTATCCCCACGCGGCTGATAGGCCTCTTTGATGGATTCCATAAACGGGTAGAGGCTGAGCCAGTCCAGACGATGGGTGCTGTTCCCGCCCATCAGAATCACACACTCCGCACCGATACAGACAAAGTTACCGATGAAGAGCTGGTCCAGCTCTCCAAGCGGTTCCCAGTTTCTGCTTACCTCATCGCCGAGCAGATACCGCACCACCGAGCGCTCAAAACCCTTGTCCCAGCAGTCGCTGTAATAACTGTGCGTGCCTTTGATGTGAATATTGGGGTTCGTCACCGTCTGGTGAAGATATTCCGTCCTCGACCAATGTTTATCTGACATGTTTGACATCCTTTTCTGATGATATGAATGGCCTGATTATGCGCGATGGCGCTGTAACCGACTATCAACCACCCTCTAAACCACGGAAATAAAAAACCGCCCGTAGGCGGTTAGTAGCAAGCTACCTGAGCGGTGGATCAACATCATCAGGTATGATGGGGTCAACGGGGTCAGTATCACCCGGCAGAGGGTCATCTACCGGTACAGGATCAACCCAATCTCGACGTTCAGTCACATTAACCTCCGACGAACGGTGTGTCAGGCACAGCCTGAGTCACTACTTTTTGCTTTTCTGCGGGCTCTTATCGTTGTCTTTCGGCGTATTATCCGGTTTTTTCGGCGTGTCTTTGTTGACTTGCGTAGAATAGTTTTTCACGGCTTACTCCAGTAGGGTATGCAGCCATTCACTGCAGACTAAGTATAGGTCGGTGACCTCAATAAGCCATGCGAAGCGGCACTTCAGGCGGGTTCTGACCCCTTCAAAAATCCCCCGCGTGGAGGGCGTTGATAAAAAAAAGCCACCCGCCGAAAGCAAGCAGCTTAACTGTTATCTGTGATGTGATGATGCTAAAAAGCGAGGAATAGCAAAGTCATGTCGCGTGGTCATCAGAGAAGATTGATCTTTACCTCGTAACCTTCCAGACCGGTCATTGTTTCACGCTCAGTAAAATCTATGCCAGACACCTCTTTCCCGGTTTTTTTCCGAAGCTCTATGATTTTCTTTGAGATAAGTGCAGAAATCTCTTCCTCGGCTTTTCTTTTAAGATCATCAGCAGTCATAATTTCACCTCTTCTGTCCATCTACAGTGTCATATGGTAAATATGAGGCCCATCCCTGACAGTTTCAAGTAACTCTATAAAAATTATAGACTATTCTGGTCTAGTTTTGCGCGTCATCGTATTTGGACCACGCCATGCGTTTGCATGTTGTCAGCCGGGGCAAACCCTGCTTTCATAGCCACTTACCTGGGGCATTGATGAACACAACACTGCCGGCCTGGTGCCCCAAAGGTAAAATCAGTTAGCTAACTCATTGTGTTAATGGTGTGATTTCATGAAAAAGCTGTTTGTGCAGTTTTATCTTTTGCTGTTTGTCTGTTTTCTGGTGATGACCATGCTGGTCGGGCTGGTTTACAAATTCACCGCCGAGCGTGCGGGCAGGCAGTCGCTTGATGACCTGATGAAAAGCTCGCTCTATCTGATGCGCAGCGAATTACGTGAAATCCCCCCGCACGACTGGGCGCGAACGCTGAAAGAGCTGGATCTGAATCTGTCGTTTAATATGCGCATCGAGCCGCTCAAGAACTACAATTTAGACCCCCAGACCACGCAGCGCCTGCGCGATGGCGATATCGTGGCATTAGACGATCAGTACACCTTTATTCAGCGTATTCCGCGCAGCCATTACGTGCTGGCGGTCGGCCCGGTCCCTTATCTCTATTTTTTGCATCAGATGCGCCTGCTGGATATCGCGCTGCTGGCGTTCATCGCCATCTCGCTGGCCTTTCCGGTATTAATCTGGATGCGGCCCCACTGGCAGGATATGTTGCGTCTGGAAGCGGCGGCCCAGCGTTTTGGCGACGGTCACTTTACCGAGCGCATCCACTTTGACAGCACCTCCAGCTTCGAGCGCCTGGGTGTGGCCTTTAACCAGATGGCCGATAACATCAATGCGCTGATCGCCAGTAAAAAAGCGCTGATTGACGGCATCGCCCACGAACTGCGCACGCCGCTGGTGCGTCTGCGTTATCGCCTGGAGATGAGCGAAAACCTGACGGAAGCAGAATCCCTTGCGCTCAATCGCGATATTGGCCAACTGGAAGCGTTGATCGAAGAGCTGCTCACCTATGCCCGTCTGGATCGCCCGCAGAATGAACTTAAGCTCAGCTCACCCGATCTGTCGGCATGGATACGTAGCCATATTGACGATGTGCAGAGCGTGAATCCGCAGCGCACATTGCTGCTGGATAACAGCCCCGGTGATTACGGCGCGCTGGATATGCGTCTGATGGAGCGCGTGCTGGATAACCTGGTGAATAACGCCCTGCGCTACAGCGAAAGCAGGCTTCGCATCAGCCTGCATCTGAACGGCAGCGAGGCCAGTTTAGCGGTGGAAGACGATGGCCCTGGTATCGCCGCCGCCGAGCGTGAACGGGTGTTTGAACCCTTTGTGCGTCTTGACCCCAGCCGCGACCGTGCCACCGGCGGCTGCGGGCTGGGGCTGGCGATTGTCCACTCTATCGCTCAGGCGATGGGCGGGCGCGTCAGCTGCGACGAAAGCGATCTCGGCGGTGCAAAATTCTGTTTTAGCTGGCCGATCTATCGCCACATCACCCTGCCTGTCACGGCCTGATGACGTTACTTCTCATCAGGTAACGCCTGTAGATGCCCATGCCGCACGCCGCGCTGGGCAATCACATCATCGGCGAAATGCTGAATGTCTCCCATATCGCCTTTCAACACCGCGATCTCCAGGCAATCTTCGTGGCTGACATGGACATGCAGCGTAGCGACCGAAAGATCGTGGTGATGGTGCTGCGTCGAGACCAGACGCCGGGCCAGATCGCGTTTCTCGTGCTCATACACGTAAGAAAGTACCGCGAATCCCTGCCTGCCGTGCTCCTGGGTGGTCTCCTGTGCCAGCGTGCCGCGCAAAATATCACGGATGGCCTCTGAACGGTTATTGTAACTACGGCGCTGACTAAGACTGTCCAGCATCTCCAGCAAATCATCATCAAGCGTAATTGTGACACGTTGCATCTGATGTAACCTCAAAGTCTGGCGCGACGGCGCACGGGAAATGCGGGAAGGACCGCGTTTTGTAGTGTTTGTCCGGCAGCGGACGCAAAGGTTAATCGCTCACCGACGGTTTGCGTCTCCACGATGTTCCCGGCCTCCATCACCATTACCCGGTCGCAAAAGCGCTCGACCAGGCGTAAATCGTGCGTGATAAACAGGCAGGCGGTACCGAACTGCTGCTGGAGTTTTTTGAGCAGGCGAATCACGTTTGCCTGCAGCACCAGATCGAGATTCGACACGGCTTCATCAAGGATCAACAGCCTTGGTTCAACGGCCAGTGCCCGCGCCAGGCACACGCGCTGAAGCTGGCCGCCGCTTAGCTGCGGCGGGCGCTGAGTGAGTAGCGTGTCATCCAGCTCAACCGCCCGCAGCAACTCACGGGCGCGGACCATCTGCTCTACTTTAGACAGGGACAAAAGATGGCGCATCGGTTCGCGCAGGATTTCACTCACCGTTTTACGCGGATTCACCGCGCTGATGGCATCCTGAAACACCATCTGAATTTCACGGCGAAACGCTTTTTTCCGGGATCGGTTGAGCTGTGAAAGCGGTGCGCCCTGCCAGAAGACGTCGCCCTGGCTCGGGGATTCCAGCCCTACCAGCAGGCGCGCAAGCGTACTTTTCCCGCAGCCGCTGCGGCCCAGTAGCGCCACGGTTTCACCGGTTTTAAGACTCATGGCGACGTTGTTCAGCACCCACTCTGAGCGAGCGTATTGATGTGAAAGCGCAGATACGGAAAGCAGTGTCATTGGGTCAACTCCATGCCATACAGGGCCAGATGAGCCGACACCAGCCCGCGCGTCACCGGATGCTGTGGCGCGCGAAACAGCATCTCCACGTCGCCCTGCTCAACGATGACGCCGTTGTCCATCACCGCCACGTCATCCGCAAGGCGCGCCACGACGCCCATATCGTGCGTCACCAGCAGCATACCGGGCGCGCGGGTTTGCATGATGTCATCCAGCAGATTCAAAATACGCGACTGGGCCACGGCATCGAGATCGGTGGTCGGCTCGTCGGCGATGATAAACGGCGCATCGCACAGCACGGCCATGGCGATCATCATCCGTTGCAACATGCCGCCGCTCATCTCGAAGGGATAGAGCTTCAGCACGCGTTCCGCCTCGTCCAGCCCGACGGCCTTTAATGCGGCGATAAGCGCGGTGTCATCGGAATTTTTACCCAGCGCCTGACAGGTCTCCCTGGCGTGGGTAGCCATGGTATGCAGCGGATTAAAGGCGCTGCGCGGGTTTTGCATAATGGTCGCGATCTTCATCCCTCGCAGGGACGCTGGTGCCACCGTCTCGCCGTCGGCCAGAATCCGTCCTGCCGTCTGACGCACACCGGCAGGCAATACGCCGAGCGCGGCGGCACAGGTCAGGGATTTCCCGCTGCCGCTGCCCCCCACCAGCGCCAGCACCCGCCCGCGTTTGAGCGTCAGCGAGACGCCGTTGACTAACGTGCGATCCGCCTCGAGTACGATATTCTTCAAATCAATCTGCTTTGGCATCAGTGGGCATGCTCCGTGACCAGATGAGGATCGAGGTGATCGCGCAGGGCGTCACCCACCAGATTAAACGCCATCACGCTGATAAACAGCGCCAGCCCCGGCCAGAACATCTGTAACGGCTGCGTCCAGATATACTGACGTGCATCGTTGATCATCACGCCCCACTCGGGCGTCGGGGCCGTCACGCCCAGTCCGAGAAATGACATCCCCGCGACGTGCAGCATCATATGACCGATATCAAGCGTCGCCAGCACCAGCAGCGACGGCAGCGCCGCCCCTGTCAGGTGGTCGACAAAAATACGCACATGCCCGGCCCCCGACAGCCGCGACGCAAGGACAAACTCCCGCTGACGCAGCGCGATCACCAGGCTGCGCACCATCCGCGCGTACCAGGCCCAGTGGGAAAGCGCGATGGCGATGATGACGTTAGTCAGCCCCGTCCCCAGCACGCCCACGAGAAAGAACGACAGAATCGAGGTTGGAAAGGTCATGAACATATCTGCGATGCGCATGGTGAACTGATCCACGCGCCCGCCAAGCAGCCCAGCCGCCCCGCCGATGGTCATTCCCAGAATCAGCACCAGCAGCAGACAGGCCATCACCGACCCCAGAGAGACGCGCGTTGCCGCCAGCAGACGCGAAAAGATATCGCGCCCCAGATGGTCGGTGCCGAGCCAGTGCTGGCTGTCGGGTGACAGAAGCCGCGACGGCAGATCAATCGCCTGCGGATCGTACGGCAGCCACCACTGGCTGGTGAGGGCAATCGCCGCCAGCAGGGCAATCATCATCATCGCCAGCCGGACAGGCCAGCGTGCAGAACGGTAAAAATTCACGCGTGCGCTCCTTCATGACGACGAATGCGCGGGTCAAGCGCTGCATTCAGCACATCCACCGCCAGATTGCAGAGGACAAAAACCACCACCATGATCAGCGTAAAACACTGAATGACCGGATAGTCGCGGTTAAAAATCGCCGAGACGGCGTAACGCCCTACGCCCGGCCAAGCGAAGATGTTCTCGATGATCATCGTCCCGCCGATCAGCTCGCCGATGTGCATTCCCACCGCCGTGATCATCGGCAGCGAGGCGTTGCGCAAAATATGGCGGCGCTCGGTCTGTTTATGGCTCAGGCCGCGCAGACGCGCCCAGGTGACGTGCCGCTGCCCGGCAACATCCAGCATGCTGGCGCGCAGCAGCCGGGCGTTAATCGCCAGCGACATAAAGGCAATCGACACGGCGGGCAGAATCAGATGCTGCCAGTCGCCGTAGCCCATCGCCGGGAGCCATTTGAGATAAACCGAAAAGAACATCACCAGCAAAAACGCCAGCCAGAAGTTGGGCATAGAGACGCCCAGGAAAGAGATCACCCGGACGATGAAATCCGGCAGCCGATCGCGATGGCGCGCGGCCCAAATACCCAGTGGCACGGAGGTAAACAGGATCAGCACCAGCGCCGCACCGGCCAGCAGTAGCGTCGCGGGCAAAAAGTGCATAACGTCGTCCAGCACCGGGCGCTGGGTGGCGAAAGAGATGCCAAAATCCAGGTGCATCGCCCGCCACAGCCAGGTGCCGTACTGCGCGATTAACGGCTGATCCAGGCCAAGCATCACGCGGGTAGAGGCCACCATCTCCGGCGTGGGCGGCAGATTAGAGAGACGCAGATAATCCAGCGCCGGATCGCCGGTGCCGAGTCTCAGCATCAGAAAGATAATCACCGAAGCGGCGAACACCATCGGGATCAGCAGCAGTATGCGCCGCAATATATAGCGCCACATCAGGGTTTCACCGGCTGGATAAGTTCAAATGGAATGTCGGACGCAATGGGCGCAAACGGGATCACCCCAAGTTCAGGCTTCGCTACCACCATCATCGACACATAGCTAATCGGCAGATAGACCGCGTCGTTGTGCAGGCGGGTCAAAATATCGCGGTATAACGCCTGACGCTGTGATTCATCGCGGGTGGAAAGCACTTCACCAATCTCTTTATCAATGACGGGCTTATCTGCGAGCCCCAGCTGCGCCTGATAATCGGCGTGGGACGGCACGCGCATCGAGCTCATAAAGGCATGCGGATCATAAGGCGCGCCCCAGGTGCGGTTGAAAATCATGCCGAATCGACCGTCACGCTGGCGGGCGTAGATACTGCTCTCCTCTTCCCCCACCAGCGCCACATCGACGCCCACCTGACGCATGTCGGCCTGAATGATTTCCGCCATCGATTTGCTCAGGGCATCGGTGCCGATATAGGCAAGCTCAACCCGCAACGGCTGACCATTTTTCTCGCGGATGGCTTTTCCGCTCACAGTCTTCCAGCCCGCCTGTTCCAGCAGCGTTGTAGCCTGCTTTGGATCGTACTCGCGCGGCTTGAGACCGATGTTTGCATAAGGCACTGACGGTGCGAACAGCGTGTCCGCCACTTTTTGCGTACCGTACAGGGCGTTATCGATCAGGGATTTTTTGTTCACCGCATAGTTCAGCGCTTCGCGCACCGCCAGATCGTCCGTCGGCGCTTTGGAGGAGTTCAGCGCCAGCATGACCGTTTCAACGGGCTGGGATAGCTGGGTGCGGTATTGTGGGCTTTGGCTGAAGCGGGCGAAGGTATCGAGAGGCAGCAGCCCTTCGTTACCATACAGCAGGTCAATATCACCTGTTTCAAACGCCACGGCGCGAGTCGTCGGGTCCGGAATCACCTTCACGGTGATCTGTCGGATGGCGGGCTTTTTACCCCAGTAGCGATCGTTGCGCACCAGCACATCAATCTGGTTAAGCCTGGATTCTTTCAGCACCCACGGTCCGGTTCCGATTGGCGCGTTAATGCCGTTCATCGTTTCATTATTTTTAAACTGCGACGGGGCGATAAAGCGGAAAGGACGCGGCAGCGCGAGTTCCTGTAAGAAAGGGTAATAGGCGCTTTTCAGGGTGATTTGCAACTCAGAGTCGCTCAGGGCTTTAACATCCGTGATCTGCCGGGCCAGCTCCAGCCAGGCGTGGCGCTGGCGGTTATCGAGCACAGCGCGGAAGTTCTCGGCGGCGGCCTGCGCGTTAAAAGGTTCGCCGTTGGAAAACGTGACACCGTCACGAAGCGTAAATACCCAAGTTTTGCCATCCGCCGTGTGGGTCCAGCTTTTCGCAAGCCAGGGTATGACCGAACCATCGGCCTGATACTTCACCAGCGGTTCGTACACCATGCTCTGGGCGAACATTTGATTGGGTGTATAAAGATGGGGATTGAGCGGTCCTACATTGACGGGCCACGCGGTTGTCAGTTCGTCGGGGGCGGCTGCCTGTGCGAAGAAAGACGCGCACGCCAGCAGCGCGCAGACAATACGGCCAGGTCTGGACAAGGATTGCCTCTTACCATTTAGGGGTAGATAAAACGTGTGACGATTTTAGGTTTTCATCATACTTTTTACCTGTTCTGGATCAACCGAGGGGCCGCAAGAGACGGGAAGTATACAAATTTCGTATATTTAACCCCCAATTGATAAGCATCCATTGCCCCTGCCAGACCCATTCCGCACCGTAGCCTGACCCGGCGCACTGTGCTATATAATAAGTATGTTGTAACTACTGCGAGCGTTTTATGGCGACCTATGATCTTCTCGAGCGGCTGAACTCCACCTTTCACCAGATAGAACACGAACTGATGAGCCTGAGCGAACGGCTAAAAACCTGTCGGCTGCTGGCCGCACGGGTTTTCACCCTGCCGGACGTGGTAAAAGGCGCAGAGCACGATCCGCTGGATGTGATTGAGGTGAAACAGCACATCGGCAAGGAGGCGTTGGATCTGACGCTGGCGCATTATCGCCATCTGTTTATTCAGCAGCAGTCAGAAAACCGCAGCAGTAAAGCCGCCGTGCGTCTGCCTGGGGTAATTTGTCTCCAGTGCGACAAACCCCTGCGAGAACAGCTTGAAAGCCAGATTGCGCACATTAATTCCCTTAAAGCCGCGTTTGAGAAGATCGTAACCGAAGAGTCGGGTCTGGCCCCTGCCGCGCGCTTTGAGTGGGTGCATCGCCAGTTGCCGGGCCTGATTACCCTCAACGCCTACCGCACGCTGACGCTGCTGCGTCATCCGGCGACCCTGCGCTTTGGCTGGGCGAACAAACATATCATCAAAAATTTCACCCGCAATGAGGTGCTGTCACTGCTGGAGAAGAGCCTGAAATCGCCGCGCACCATGGCACCCTGGTCGCGCGAGCAGTGGATTGAGCGGTTAGAGCAGGAGTACGAGAATATCGCCGCGCTGCCTGCCGATGCGCGCCTTAAAATCAAACGTCCGGTAAAGGTGCAGCCGATTGCACGCGTCTGGTATGCGGGGGAGCAAAAGCAGGTGCAGTACGCCTGCCCGACGCCGCTGATTGCCCTGTACGATGCAGACCAGGGAGCGATGGTGCCAGACATTGGCGAACTGCTGAATTATGATGCGGACAATATTCAGCATCGTTATAAACCTCAGGCGCAGCCGCTGCGCTTGATCATTCCACGGCTGCACCTGTATGTGGCGGAGTGATTACTTCAGGCTGCCTACCATCTCTTCCGGGCGCACCCAGGTATCGAACTCGGCCTCCGTCAGATAGCCCAGCGCCAGCGCTGAGGCTTTCAGCGTCAGTCCCTCTTTGTGCGCTTTTTTGGCGATTTCAGCCGCTTTGTCGTAGCCGATATGCGTGTTAAGCGCAGTCACCAGCATCAGCGACTCATTCAGTAGCTGGCTGATACGGTCGCGGTTCGGCTCGATGCCGGTCGCGCAGTGCTCGTTGAAACTCTCCATGCCGTCCGCCAGCAGGCGCACCGATTGCAGGAAGTTATGGATCACCATCGGGCGATAGACGTTCAGCTCAAAGTTGCCTGACGCCCCGCCGAGATTCACCGCGACGTCGTTGCCGATCACCTGACAGCAGAGCATGGTCATGGCTTCGCACTGAGTCGGGTTCACTTTGCCCGGCATGATGGAGCTGCCCGGCTCGTTTTCCGGAATGCTGATTTCACCGATCCCGCAGCGCGGCCCGGAGGCCAGCCAGCGCACGTCGTTGGCGATTTTCATCAGCGAGGCCGCCAGCCCTTTCAGCGCACCGTGGGCGTGGACAAGCGCATCGCAGGTACCGAGCGCTTCAAATTTATTCGGCGCGGTCACAAACGGCTGCCCGGTGATCGCGGCCAGCTCTTTCGCCACGCGTACGGCATATTCCGGATGGGTGTTCAGCCCCGTCCCCACCGCTGTACCGCCCAGCGCCAGCTCCGAGAGGTGCGGCAGGCTATGGTCGATATGCTTGAGGTTGTGTTCCAGCATCGCTACCCAGCCGGAGATCTCTTGTCCGAGGGTCAGCGGCGTGGCGTCCTGCAGATGGGTACGACCAATTTTGACGATGTCAGCGAACGCCTGCGATTTTGCCGTCAGGGTCTGAGTCAGCACTTTCAGCTGTGGAATGAGATGCTCGCGCAGGCCGATGATCGCCGCCACGTGCATCGCGGTCGGGAATACATCGTTAGAACTTTGGCTTTTATTGACGTCATCGTTCGGGTGTACTTTGCGCTCCATCCCGCGTACGCCGCCCAGCAGTTCGCTCGCGCGGTTCGCCAGCACCTCGTTCATGTTCATGTTGCTTTGGGTGCCGGAGCCGGTCTGCCAGATGGCAAGGGGGAATTCGTCCGGGTGTTTATCGGCCAGCACTTCGTCGGCGGCGCTGATGATAGCGGTGGCTTTTTCGGCGGACAGCAGGCCCAGATCCTGGTTAACCTTCGCGGCTGCGCGTTTGGTGAGCGCCAGGGCGTGGATCAGCGAGACGGGCATTTTCTCCGTCGAGATGCGGAAATGTTCCAGCGAGCGCTGAGTTTGCGCGCCCCATAGCTTGTCAGCCGGGACGTCGATTGCGCCCATGGAATCTTTCTCGCGGCGTTGCGTTGTCATTACTTTCTCCTTGATAACAATGAAATGGGGGACATTGCTCACATGCTGGATTAAGTATTGTTTGCTTCAGGAAAACGGTATGGCGCTTTGTGCGCTCTTGTGGTGAGTCATGCCGGGTGAAGCGAAATCGCCACCCGGCACAAAAACTACTTAACGCACGCTGAACACTGGGACGACTGGATCTGTTTGAAGAAGTCGTTGCCCTTGTCATCCACGAGGATAAACGCCGGGAAATCTTCCACTTCAATTTTCCAGATGGCTTCCATCCCCAGTTCCGGATATTCCACGCACTCCAGGCTCTTAATACTGCCCTGTGCCAGCACCGCTGCCGGGCCGCCGATGCTGCCGAGATAGAATCCGCCGTGTTTGTGGCAGGCATCCGTCACCTGCTGGCTGCGGTTGCCTTTGGCCAGCATGATCATGCTCCCACCGTTGGCCTGCAGCTGATCCACATAGGAATCCATGCGCCCTGCCGTTGTCGGGCCGAGTGAACCAGAGGCATAACCTTCCGGGGTTTTCGCCGGCCCTGCGTAGTAGATCGGATGATCTTTCACGTACTGCGGCAGACCTTCGCCCTTATCCAGACGCTCCTGCAGTTTCGCGTGAGCGATGTCGCGGCCAACGATAATGGTGCCGTTCAGCGACAGACGCGTGGAGACCGGGTATTGCGACAGCTGGGCCAGGATTTCACTCATCGGACGGTTGAGATCGACATGCACCGCTTCACCTTCACCGGCCTGACGCAACTCCTGCGGAATGTATTTCCCCGGATTGTTTTCCAGTTTTTCGATCCAGATACCGTCGCGGTTGATCTTCGCTTTGATATTACGATCCGCAGAGCAGGAGACGCCCATCCCGACCGGACAAGACGCACCGTGGCGCGGCAGGCGGATGACGCGGATATCGTGAGCAAAATATTTGCCGCCGAACTGAGCGCCTAAGCCTAAGTTCTGCGCTTCTGTCAGCAACTCCTGTTCGAGCTGAACGTCACGGAATGCCTGACCGTGTTCGTTCCCTTCCGTTGGCAGGCCGTCATAGTATTTGGTCGATGCCAGTTTGACGGTTTTCAGGGTGCTTTCCGCCGACGTCCCGCCGATAACAAACGCGATGTGGTATGGCGGACAGGCTGCCGTGCCAAGCGTGCGCATCTTCTCGACCAGGTAATTTTTCAGCTTGCCCGGCGAAAGCAGCGCTTTGGTTTCCTGGTACAGATAGGTTTTGTTCGCGGAGCCGCCGCCTTTGGCGATGCACAGGAATTTGTACTCGTCGCCATCGACGCTGTAGAGGTCGATTTGCGCCGGCAGGTTAGTGCCGGTGTTCACCTCTTTATACATATCCAGCGCCGCGTTTTGCGAATAGCGCAGGTTATCTTCGATGTAGGTGTTGTAGACACCGTGCGCCAGCGCCGCTTCGTCACCGCCGCCGGTCCAGACGCGCTGGCCTTTTTTACCGGTGATGATCGCCGTGCCCGTGTCCTGGCAGGTCGGCAGAATGCCTTTCGCAGCAATATCGGAGTTACGCAGGAACTGCAGCGCGACATATTTGTCGTTTTCGCTGGCCTGCGGATCGCTCAGGATATCGGCAACCTGCTGCTGATGCGCGGGGCGCAGCATAAAGGAGGCATCGTGGAAGGCGTGCTGCGCCAGTAAGGTCAGCGCCTGCGGGTCAACTTTGAGAATCTCCTGCCCTTCGAATTCAGAGACAGAGACGTGATCGGATGTTAACAGATAGTATTCGGTCTGATCCTTTGCCAGCGGGAAAGGATCTTGATAATGAAAGGGTTTGTTCGACATTGTTCTCTCACTTACTGCTTCGGTCTGGTTATTTAAGAGCAGATGTTCCGCTGCCCTGCTTAAAAGCGAGTTTGCTTATCCTACACAATTTTTTAACAAAAACTGAGACTAGTACGACTTTTTACATGCGCAGGTTACTTCCGGGCGGTTTATTGCTTTAATACGCGAAGATAATTCCACATTTGAAACAGGGCTTGATAATGCAAAAACTCATCAACTCAGTGCAGAACTATGCCTGGGGAAGTCAAACTGCGTTAACGGATCTCTACGGTATCGCCAATCCTGACAACCTGCCGATGGCAGAGCTGTGGATGGGCGCGCATCCGAAGAGCAGCTCAAAAATTGAAGACGCCAGCGGCCAGGTACGCGCTCTGCGCGAGGTGATCGACGCGGACAAAGCGACGCTCCTGGGCGATGCCGTGGCGCAGCGTTTCGGCGAACTGCCGTTCCTGTTCAAGGTGCTTTGCGCCGCGCAGCCGCTCTCCATTCAAGTGCACCCGAACAAGAAAGCGTCTGAAATAGGTTTTGAGAAAGAGAATAAAGCCGGTATCCCACTGGATGCCGCCGAACGTAACTACAAAGATCCGAATCATAAGCCAGAGCTGGTGTTCGCGTTAACGCCGTTCCTGGCGATGAACGCCTTCCGCGAGTTCTCGGAGATTGTTTCGCTGCTGCAGCCGGTCGCGGGCGCCCATCATGCTATTGCCCATTTCCTCGAAAACCCGGACGCCGCAGGCTTAAGCCAGCTGTTTGCCAGCCTGCTGAATATGCAGGATGACGAGAAATCCCACGCGCTGGCAGTGCTGAAAGCCGCTCTCAATAACCAGCAGGGTGAACCCTGGCAGACCATTCGCCTGATTTCTGAGTTCTACCCGAACGACAGCGGCCTCTTCTCTCCGCTGCTGCTGAACGTGGTGAAACTGAATCCGGGCGAAGCGATGTTCCTGTTTGCGGAAACCCCACATGCCTATCTGCAGGGTGTGGCGCTGGAAGTGATGGCGAACTCCGATAACGTACTTCGCGCTGGACTGACACCAAAATATATTGATATCCCGGAGCTGGTGGCAAACGTCAAATTCGTCGCCAAACCTGCCGCAGAGCTGCTGACTCAGCCGGTGAAAAACGGCGCAGAGCTGGACTTCCCGATTCCTGTCGACGACTTCGCTTTTGCGCTGCACGACCTGAGCGCGACGGAAACCGCGGTCTCACAGCAGAGTGCGGCAATCCTGTTCTGTGTTGAAGGCGAAGCGGTGCTGAGCAAAGGCGAACAGCGCCTGGTGCTCAAACCTGGTGAGTCGGCGTTTGTCGCGGCGAATGAGTCCCCGATCGCTATCAGCGGAAATGGCCGCCTGGCAAGGGTCTTCAATAAGCTATAAGTTTATCGACTCTCTTGCTAAGCTAGTGGAAGACTTAATCACCAGGCGGTTTTTACCGCCTGGTTTCATTTTATGGACAATCATGATGAAAAAATCGGTTATAGCGGTTGGTGTTGTTGTCGCATTAGGGGTGGTCTGGACGGGCGCCTCCTGGTTTACGGGCAAACAGCTGGAGAGTCGTCTGGCAGAGATGGTGGCGCAGGCTAACAGCGAAATCAAACGCACGGCGCCGGAAGCCGGGCTGGAATTAAGCTATCAGAACTATCAGCGCGGCGTCTTCAAAAGCCATATGCAACTGGTGGTTAAACCCGTTGCGGGCACCGAAAATGGCTGGCTGAAAGACGGTCACAGCGTGGTATTGGACGAAGTTGTCGATCATGGCCCGTTCCCGCTGGCACAGCTGAAGCATTTCAATCTGATTCCGTCCATGGCGTCGGTAAAAACCACTCTGGTCAACAACGAAGCGTCTAAACCGCTGTTTGAACTGGCGAAAAATGAGTCGCCGTTTGTGGTGGATACACGCATCAGCTACGCCGGCGATACAAGCTCCGATATCGCCCTGAAAGCGCTGAATTATGAAAAAGGCGACGAAAAAGTGGCCTTCAGCGGCGGCGATTTCAAACTCGACGCGGATCGCGACGGTAACGTGTTTACCCTGAGCGGCTCGGCAGAAAGTGGCCTGGTCAACGCGGTTAACGAATACAATCAGAAGGTTCAGCTGACCTTCAATAATCTTAAAGCCGACGGCAACAGCCGTATGACCACCTTTGGCGAGCGCATGGGCGACCAGCAAATCAGCCTGGGTAAAATGGCGATTGCCGTGGAAGGCAAAGAGATGGCCGTTCTGGAAGGTATGGAATTGGTCGGTAAATCCGATCTCTCCAAAGACGGTAAGAGCGTCAACAGCCAGCTGGATTACAGCCTGAATAGCCTCAAAGTGCAGAGCCAGGATCTGGGTTCCAGCAAACTGACCCTGAAACTCGGTAACATCGACGGCCAGGCCTGGCATCAGTTCAGTCAGCAGTATCGTGCGCAAAGCCAGGCACTGCTGGCCGATAAAGAGCTGATGACCAAAAATCCTGAGCTGTATCAGCAAAAAGCAATGGATGCCCTGTTAAGCAACCTGCCGCTGCTGCTGAAAGGCGAGCCGGTTATCACGATCGCCCCACTGAGCTGGAAAAACAGCAAAGGCGAAACCAACTTCAACCTGTCCCTGTTCCTGAAAGATCCGGCCACCGCGACCGGTGAAGCGCAGACGCTGGCGCAGGAAGTGGATCGCAGCGTGAAATCCATCGACAGCAAACTGACGATCCCGATGGATATGGCGACCGAGTTTATGACCCAGATTGCGAAGCTCGAAGGTTATAACGACGCCGATGCGGCTAAGCTCGCCAGCCAGCAGGTGAAAGGCATGGCGGCCATGGGCCAGATGTTCCGCATCACCACGCTTGAAGACAACGTGATTAGCACCAGCCTGCAGTATGCGAATGGTCAGGTGACGTTAAACGGTCAGAAAATGCCGCTGGAAGACTTTGTCGGTATGTTTGGTATGCCAACGCTTGGGATGCCAGAACCGGCTGAACCTGCGGCTCCAGCAGTACCGCAGCAGTAATACAGGCATTTCCCGGCTCGTTGTTCGCCGGGCATTTGCCTTACCCGCCGGGTGCGCTGTGCCACCCGGCAGTTTTACGCAGAGAAATCCACCCCTTGCTGCCAGCGGTTTTCCCAGTGCGCAAGATACTCCGCCACCAGATCCGGCGCGTTGTGAATCACAATCACGTTTTCCGAATTCTTAGACTCCGCCGTTTTGGCAAAATTAAATGACCCGGTTTCGACCGTACTCCCGTCTACAATAATCACTTTATCGTGTTGAATACGGTAGTGATTATCCGTTCTGAGCTTAACACCGTTGTGTGCCACATAGCGCATCGCCTGCAGGCTTTTCCCACTAACGTTGCCGTTCTGATCAATCACGATTTGCACATCGACGCCGCGCTTCTGCGCCGCCACCAGCGCGTTCATGATATCCGGGGCGCTAAACGAAAAGGCCATCATGCGGATCGATTTTGTCGCGTCATTGATGGTTTTGAGCACCAGCTCCTGGGCGCCCCCTTCCGGTGAAAAACCGACTTCTATATTGCTGGCGGCAAAGGAGATGGCGGGAACAATGGCTAAAGCGAGCAGGGTTTTACAGAGTTGCATGGCGGTAATCGTTTTACAGAACTTAACAGGAGCGCAGAATATGCCTCGTAAGGCGGGCAAAGCTCTTGATCTGGATCACCGCCTCCTGATGCCCTCTGCCTAAAAGCGTGAAAAACAGGCGCCTGCCGGGCCGCATTTTTGTATACTGCGCGCTCTATTTTTCCTGGACAGCGGCACAGTCAGCTTTTAAGAATGAACATTAAAACACCATTACTGCTTTTGTCCCTGTTGGTGTTAGCTGGCTGTGGAAACAGTACGTTATCGCAAATGGATATGCCGGAACAAAAGAGTACCCGCGTTGTAGTCGGATACTACGGTCGCGGGATCGACCCGATGATCCAGCAGTACATGCAAGAAAAAGAGGTGACCGGGATGATTGTCGCCATTATTCAGCATAACGGCCCCACCGAATTTCACAGCTACGGCGTAACCGACGCAAAAAACCAGTACCCCGTCACCCCGGATACCCTCTTTGCACTCGGCTCACTGAGCAAAGGTGTCACCGCCGAAGTCACGACCCTGCTGGTCAATGAGGGCAAACTCCGCTGGACGGATACGCTCGCGACCCTACTGCCTGAAGGCACACCCTTAAGTGCTGACGCGCAAAACATCACCCTGTTGCAGCTGGTCACTCACACCTCTGGTTTACCGCGCCAGCCGATGGATCTGTTGACCCTCGAAAATCTTGTGCGCTATTTCAGCACCGGCGAGAACTTCTATTCAGAACTCGACAGCAATAACGTGCTCAATTACCTGCGCGATTTCTCTGCGCCTGACTCACACGAACCGCAGTATTCAAACATCGGCTACGCCCTCCTCGGCTATATTCTGCACAGAAAGACGGGGGAATCGATCGAAGCCCTGGCCCAGCGGCTGATTTTTCAGCCACTCGACATGCAAAACTCCAGCTATACGCCGGAAATACTGGCGGCATACCCGAGGCGTGCGCTCGGCCACGCAGGGGATCAACCCAAATTTATACGCCGTGGCGAACTGACGCCGGACTGGCATTTTCAGCACAACATGACCGCAGCGGCAAGCCTCTACAGTAGCGCCCGCGATCTGGCGGCCTACGCCCGGGCGCACATCAGCGCGACGCAGGATAAGGCGATCAACCACGCTTTCAAAGACGTCACCCGTACTTACTATTATCGGCACAAAGAGGCCGCCAATATCGCGTGGGTGAGTGACGAGACGGACGGCCATAAAATGACCTATCAGGTGGGGTATATTGGCGGGTATTCCAGTTACATTGGCTTTGATAAACCAAATCAAAATGCGGTGATTGTGCTGCAAAACAGTTTCAACTGGAGCAATTACATCGGCCAGACGATTTTGACTCATCTGGCGAAAAAGCCGCAAAACCGTGCGGTACGTTGATTCACATCGTTATTTCGTCGTGACCAGTCGCGCCGACACGATCTGATGCCCGGCCTGGACGTCTGATTTCTCAATTCGCTGCATCATGCGGTCTGCCAGGGTGTAACCCATCTCCCGCGCGGGCGTTGTCGCCCAGACAATAGGCAGATCGTCCAGCGCGTTTTCCCCGACATCCGCAAAAGCACCAAGCGCCACCTGCTGGTCGAAGAAGGTCTCTACGCCACCCTCACCGCTCTGACGTCCGGCGCGGAGCAGGCCAAACCAGGCCCCCATGGCGATAATATCGTTGTAACAGATCACCGCGCTGATGGTGGGATTACTGCGCAGCAGCGCGCCCATCGCTTCGGCGGCTTTTTTCTGGCTTGATTCGCACTCAACCACCCATTCGCTGTGGAAAGGCAGACCGTATTTGATCAGCGTCGAGCAGTAACCGCCCACGCGTTCCGCGCGCGTAAGGGACGAACTCTTGCCGCCCAGCCAGGCGATGCGCTGATGCCCGCGACGAATCAGATGCTCGGTCAACATTTGTGCGGCCTGCATGTTATCGGGGCGCAGGGTATCGGCTTCATCGAGATAGCTGGCGCGTGAGGCAAATACCAATGGAACGCCCTTCTGTGCCGCGCGCTCGCACAGCTCGCTCCCCACGCCAGACGCCCCCGCGATAATCACGCCGTCCACGCCCTGCGTCAGCAGCATATCCAGCCGGGAGAGCAGTTGATCCGCTTCGCGCCCGCCGTGGAGTAAAAAGACCATCCGCCCCTGCGCTTCCAGTGCTTCTGTTAGCCCGGCGGTGAGTTCTGCATAAAACGGCGACGTCAGATCGCGCACGATCAAGCCAATCACGCCGCTCTGCCCGCCGCGCAGAGACGCTGCCTGGCGATTACGCACAAACCCCAGTTGCTCAACCGCCTCGTTCACGCGCTGGCCCGTCGCGGGAGAAATGCGCCCTTTTCCGCTTAAGACCAGCGAAACGGTGCTCACCGATACCCCGGCCGCCAGCGCAACATCATTGATGGTGATCTTCTTCGCAACAGACATGTGAACGCGCAACTCCCTGATGTGCAGTCAGATAAAACGTTTTATCAATAGGTTCTATTTATACTGCTAATTAAAGCATGAGAATGTGATTCAGCGCGCACTAAAGTTTGGTAAAACGTTTTATCTTCTCGCCACAGTGAAACAGATAAAACCCTTTTAACCATCAAGGAGTCGTTTTATGACGGCGAAAGCAGCACAAAAAATATCGCTGTGGGAGTTTTTCCAGCAACTGGGTAAAACCTTTATGTTGCCGGTGGCTCTGCTCTCTTTTTGCGGGATCATGCTCGGGATCGGCAGCTCACTCAGCAGCCATGATGTCATTACCCTGATCCCCTTCCTCGGCAACCCGGTGCTGCAGGCGATCTTCATCTGGATGAGTAAAGTCGGCTCCTTTGCCTTTAGCTTCCTGCCCGTCATGTTCTGTATCGCTATCCCGCTGGGGCTGGCACGCGAGAACAAAGGCGTGGCGGCGTTTGCCGGTTTTGTCGGCTACGCGGTGATGAACCTGGCGGTGAATTTCTGGCTGACCGCTAAAGGCATTCTGCCCACCACCGACGCGGCAGTGCTGAAAGCGAACAACATTCAGAGCGTGCTGGGTATTCAGTCGATCGACACCGGGATCCTCGGTGCGGTTATTGCCGGTGTGATTATCTGGATGCTGCACGAGCGCTTCCACAATATCCGTCTGCCGGACGCCCTGGCCTTCTTCGGCGGTACCCGCTTTGTGCCGATTGTCACCTTGGTGGTCATGGGTCTGTTTGGTCTGGTGATCCCCCTGATCTGGCCGGTCTTCGCGATGGGGATTACGGCGATTGGCCGCATCATCAACAGCGCAGGCGATTTCGGCCCGATGATTTTCGGTACCGGTGAACGTCTGTTGCTGCCGTTCGGTTTACAGCACATTCTGGTCGCGCTGATTCGCTTTACCGAAGCGGGCGGCACGATGGACGTCTGCGGCCACGACGTGAGTGGCGCGCTGACTATCTTCCAGGCGCAGCTGAGCTGCCCGACCACCCACGGCTTCTCTGAAAGTGCGACCCGCTTCCTGTCCCAGGGTAAAATGCCGGCCTTCTTGGGCGGCCTGCCGGGTGCGGCGCTGGCGATGTACCACTGCGCGCGTCCTGAAAACCGTCATAAAATTAAAGGCCTGCTGATCTCCGGCGTCATCGCCTGCGTGGTAGGCGGAACGACTGAGCCAATCGAGTTCCTGTTCCTGTTCGTTGCACCGGTGCTGTATCTCATTCACGCGGTACTGACCGGTCTGGGCTTCACCGTGATGGCGGTGCTGGGTGTGACCATCGGTAACACCGACGGCAACGTGATTGACTTCGTGGTGTTTGGCATCCTGCACGGTCTGTCGACCAAGTGGTATCTGGTACCGGTTGTGGCGGCTATCTGGTTTGCGGTGTACTACGGTATCTTCCGCTTCGCTATCACCCGCTTTAATCTGAAAACACCGGGCCGCGATACCGATACCGCCAGCAGCGTGGAACAAGCCGTTGTGGGTACCGTCGGTAAATCCGGCTACAACACGCCAGCGATTCTGGCGGCACTGGGCGGCGCGGATAACATCACGTCTCTCGATAACTGCATCACCCGCCTGCGTCTGTCGGTGAACGATATGTCGAAGGTGGATACCAACGCCCTGAAGGCCAACCGGGCCATCGGCGTGGTACAGTTAAATCAGCATAATTTGCAGGTGGTGATTGGGCCGCAGGTCCAGTCGGTTAAAGATGAGCTATCGACGCTGATGCGTACGGTAGAAGCCTGACACCTCACCCCCTTCTGCCGAAGGGGGTTTTGACTTTAAGGACGAGCGCTATGTTTGATTTTTCAACCGTCGTCGATCGCCACGGGACCTGGTGTACCCAATGGGATTACGTTGCCGACCGTTTCGGTGCCGACGATCTGCTGCCCTTTACCATTTCCGATATGGATTTTGCCACCGCACCGTGCATCATCGACGCACTGAATCAGCGCATCAGTCACGGCGTGTTTGGCTACAGCCGCTGGAAAAATGACGAATTTCTCGCCGCCGTTGCGCACTGGTTCCAGCAGCGTTTTCACAGCCAGATTGATACGAACACCCTGGTGTACGGTCCGTCGGTCATTTATATGGTTTCCGAGCTGATTCGCGTGTGGTCGAAACCCGGCGACGGCATCGTGGTGCATACCCCCGCCTACGATGCATTTTACAACGCCATCCAGGGCAACGATCGCAACGTCGTTCCGGTCGCAATGCAAAAAAACACAGCCGGCTGGGAGTGCGATATGGCCAGCCTGGAAGCCGCGCTGGCGAAACCGGAAAACACGATTTTATTGCTGTGCAGCCCGCAAAATCCGACCGGTAAAGTCTGGACGCGCGACGAGCTGAACACCATGGCCGAGCTGTGCGCGCGCTACGATGTGGCGGTGATCAGCGACGAAATCCACATGGATATGGTGTGGGGCGATCACCAGCACACGCCATGGAACGAGGTGGCGCGCAGCAAATGGGCGCTGCTGACATCAGGCTCCAAGAGCTTTAATATTCCGGCGCTTACCGGGGCGTACGGGCTGATCGGTGACGATGAAAGTCGCGCAAGCTATCTTAACGCCCTGAAGGGCCGCGACGGGCTTTCATCTCCGTCCGTGCTGGCACTGACGGCGCATATCGCCGCCTATCAGCAGGGCGAGCCGTGGCTGGATGCCCTGCGCGCCTATCTGGAGGCGAATTTGCGCTATGTGGCTGAGCAACTCAACGCTGCATTCCCGCAGCTGAACTGGCAGCCACCGGAAGCGACCTATCTGGCATGGATTGATTTGAGCGCGCTCGGTATCGACGACAAAGCGCTGCAGAACGTACTCATTGAGCAGCAAAAAGTCGCGATCATGCCAGGTTACACGTACGGCGTGGAGGGTAACGGGTATGTACGCCTGAATGCCGGATGTCCACGCAGTAAACTGGAACAGGGCGTTGAGCGGCTGATTGCGGGGATTCATTCTCTGCTCTGACAGGTTGCGCAATGGAATATTCCATTGCGCAAATAGCTTTTTCCCCGCAAATGTTTTTATAATGTGGCGCACTTTAACCAGAAAATGAGTGCGACCATGATTGATACCCGCCTTCCCCTTACCGATATTCACCGTCACCTTGATGGCAACATTCGTGCCCAAACCATTCTCGATCTTGGCCGCCAGTTTAATTTGTCCCTGCCCGCTCAAACTATTGAGACACTTATTCCCCACGTCCAGGTGACGGCGAACGAACCGGATCTGGTGAGCTTCCTCAGCAAGCTGGACTGGGGCGTGAAAGTGCTGGCGTCGCTAGATGCCTGCCGTCGCGTGGCGTTCGAGAATATCGAAGATGCGGCGCGCAATGGCCTGCATTATGTCGAGCTGCGTTTTTCTCCAGGCTATATGGCGATGACCCACAATCTGCCCGTCGACGGCGTGGTGGAAGCGGTTATCGCAGGCGTGCGCGAAGGCTGTAAGGCGTTTAACGTTCAGGCGAATCTGATTGGCATTATGAGCCGTACCTTCGGTGAAGCGGCCTGTCTGCAGGAGCTGGAAGCGCTGCTGGCCCATCGCGATCAGATCACCGCCGTCGATCTGGCGGGTGATGAACTTGGCTTCCCCGGCAGCCTGTTCCTCTCTCATTTCAACCGCGCGCGCGACGCGGGCTGGCATGTTACCGTTCATGCGGGCGAAGCGGCCGGTCCGGAAAGCATCTGGCAGGCAATTCGTGAGCTGGGTGCCGAGCGTATCGGCCACGGTGTGAAAGCCGTTGAAGACCGCGCGCTGATGGATTTCCTGGTCGAGCAGCGCATCGGCATCGAATCCTGTCTGACGTCTAACATTCAGACCAGCACCGTAGCGTCACTGGCGCAGCATCCGCTGAAGACGTTCCTCGCGCACGGCGTGCTGGCAACGCTGAACACCGACGATCCGGCCGTTCAGGGTGTCGATATTATTCATGAGTATAATGTTGCCGCGCCGCAGGCGGGACTGAGCCGCGAAGAGATTCGACAGGCGCAGATCAACGGCCTGGAAATTGCGTTCTTGAGCGCAGCTGAAAAACAGGCCCTGCGCGATAAAGTCGCAGGCTAAGAAGTAAAAGGCCGGCAAATTTGCCGGCCTTTTTATTACGCCAGACAGAGCGTCGAGCGGTGTTTCGCTGATTCGATGCCCAGCTCAATCAGTTCCATAATCTGAATCGCCTGGCTTGCCGGAACCGGGTTTTCGCCCGTGCCGTTCAGGGCATCGCGGATCGCCGCATAATAGGCCGGATAGTTCCCCGGCAGGGTCAGCCAGGTTTCCTGCACCTGCTCCTCCCCTTCGACACGCGTTAACACGCCGTCACGCATATCGTAGCCCCAGTCTTCCTGCGGCAGGCGTTCGCCGTTTTTCAGACGGTCTTCCTGCGGGTCCAGACCAAACTTCACGTAGCTCCCGCGCGTGCCGTGCACGATATAGCGCGCAGATTCGGCCGCCGCCAGCATGGTGCCGTGCAGCACCACTCGACGCTGCGGATAGGTCAAAATCGCGTGGAAATAGTCCGTGGCCTGCGCACCCGGGCGCAGCTGTGCCAGATCGACCGTCACGCTGACCGGCAGACCAAACAGATTCACCGCCTGATCCAGCAAATGCGGGGCCAGATCGTACCAGATACCGCTGCCCGGACCGGCCTGCTCGCGCCAACGGTTACGTACCTGTGGGCGGAAACGATCGAAATGGGATTCGAAGTACGCCACTTCACCCAGCGTCCCTTCGTTCATCAGCGCCTTAAGTGTGAGGAAATCACTGTCCCAGCGACGGTTGTGGAACACCGACAGCAGACGTCCCAGACTTTTTGCCAACGCGTCCAGTTCGCGTGCCTGAGACAGCGTCACGGTAAAGGGCTTATCCACCACCACATGCTTACCGGCTTCCAGCGCCGCTTTTGCCAGCGGGAAGTGGGTGTCGTTTGGCGTGGGGATCACGATTAAATCGATATTCGGATCGTTAAACAGGTGCTTAGGTTCAGACACTACCGGAACCGCAGGCCAGTCGGCATGCACTTTCGACGCATCGCTGCTTGAAACCGCCGCCAGCTCCATTCCAGGCGTACCGGCAATCAGCGGCGCGTGAAACGTCTTGCTCGCATAACCATAACCAATTAATCCGACGCGGATTTTGTCACTCATGTCGTTGCCTCTCGTCTTGTCTTTCACTCATTTCACACTATCAACAAGCCTGTCACAACCGTTTTGTAATGGATTACAAAAAGTAAAACAGCACGACTGACCAGCGGTCTTTGTTACAATTATATAACCTGCTGAATTCATACATAGAAACCGTTCCCAAAGGACTTGCGATAGCGGAAATCGCGCTGTAACATTCTCAATCTGTATTTATGGATAAATCACAAACAAGAATCATGACGTCAATTATCAATCGAATCGTTGAATTAGCAGGATGGGTTGTCCTGGGTGTTTCCGTCATTTTACTCGGCGTTGCCAGCCATATTGATAACTACCAGCCACCAGAACCGGTTGCGGCGTCTCAGACCAAATAAGTTCTGCTGGCAAAAGAGTGACATATCCTGTCAGTTGCCGGTTGCCAGCCACGGTCATCAGAGTTAACCTTCTTCTGCAGGCGTCGTCCGACGCCTGAAACTTTCAAAGAAAACTCCTAATTTAGTCTTAACCCTTAAGTGGGTTGTTTACGTCTTTATTTATCCGTTTATTATTCGAGCGAATTACCCTACTGATAAAATTTACTTTTAAAAATGGAAGCTTATTAAATGACAGTTCAGGATTATTTATTAAAATTTCGCAAGATCAGTTCTCTCGAGAGCCTGGAAAAACTGTTTGATCATTTGAACTACACGCTGACCGATAATCAGGACATCATCAATATGTACCGCGCTGCCGATCATCGTCGCGCAGAGCTGGTTTCCGGCGGTCGTTTGTTCAATATCGGCGAAGTCCCTAAATCAGTTTGGCGCTACGTGCTGTAAGACGGTAGCCATCGGCGCGAAATGTTATATACTCACGCCCCGGTAAATTTGCCGGGTATCATTTCGTGCAGACTGAGGGAGATAACATGACCGCATCGCCTGGAGAAAAAATCGGAGGCTGGTTACTCGCCCCGCTCGCCTGGTTACTGGTGGCTTTGTTAAGCGCATCGCTTGCGCTGCTGCTGTATACAACGGCTCTCGTGACGCCGTATGCGCTTAAGAATCTGACCTCCCAGAGCACAATGAATATTGCGCTGTGGTTTATCTCCTTCGGTTTTGCCATTGCCATGTGGTATTACACCCTTTGGCTGACCATTGCGTTCTTTAAACGCCGTCAGAAAGTGCCTAAGCACTATATTATCTGGCTGCTGATCTCTGTGCTGTTGGCGATCAAGGCCTTTGCCTTTTCACCGGTTTCAGACTTACTGGCTGTGCGCCAGCTGCTGTTCCCGCTGCTGGCCGCTGCGCTCTTCGCGCCCTACTTCAGGCGTTCCGCCCGGGTCAAAAAGACCTTCGTGAACCCGTAATAACCCTACAGTTATCCTGTTGTCGCCCGTTGTGGTTTATCCGATAATAGGCGGCTTTTTTATTTCAGGCTAAATAATGACCGATTACTTACTGCTCTTTGTCGGAACTGTGCTGGTGAATAACTTCGTGCTGGTGAAGTTCCTTGGCCTGTGCCCGTTCATGGGGGTTTCCAAAAAGCTGGAAACCGCAATGGGCATGGGACTGGCAACCACCTTCGTGATGACACTGGCCTCTATTTGCGCATGGTGGATTGACACCTGGATATTGATCCCCCTCGGCCTGATCTATCTGCGCACGCTGGCGTTTATTCTCGTGATTGCCTTTGTGGTGCAGTTTACGGAAATGGTGGTGCGCAAAACCAGCCCGGCGCTCTATCGCCTGCTCGGCATTTTCCTGCCGCTGATTACCACCAACTGCGCCGTGCTCGGCGTGGCGCTGCTCAACATCAACCTTGGGCATAATTTCCTGCAATCGGCCCTGTACGGTTTCTCCGCGGCGGTCGGTTTCTCGCTGGTCATGGTGCTGTTTGCCTCTATTCGTGAACGCATGGCCGCTGCCGATATTCCGGCGCCTTTTCGCGGTAACGCCATTGCACTGGTCACCGCGGGTTTGATGTCTCTGGCCTTTATGGGCTTCAGTGGTCTGGTGAAGTTGTAATGAATGCTATCTGGATTGCCATCGCCGCCATCAGCGTGTTGGGGCTGTTTTTTGGCATTATTCTGGGTTACGCCTCGCGCCGTTTTGCGGTTGAAGGCGATCCTGTCGTCGAAAAAATCGATGACCTCCTGCCGCAAAGCCAGTGTGGGCAATGCGGCTATCCTGGCTGCCGTCCCTATGCTGAGGCGGTAGGCAACGGTGAAAAAATTAACCGCTGTGCGCCGGGTGGCGAAGCCGTGATGTTAAAAATCGCGGCGCTGCTTAACGTCGATCCGCAGCCTGTTGATGGCGACGAGAGCGCACAAGAACCTGCGCGCGTGCTGGCGGTCATCGACGAAGAAAACTGCATCGGCTGCACCAAGTGTATTCAGGCCTGCCCGGTGGACGCCATTGTTGGCGCAACCCGCGCGATGCACACCGTGATGGCGGATCTCTGTACGGGCTGCAATCTTTGTGTGGCCCCCTGCCCGACGCAATGCATCGAGCTGCGTCCGGTCGAAACGACTCCCGACAGCTGGAAGTGGGATCTTCAAACCATTCCGGTTCGTATAATTCCTGTGGAACACCATGTTTAAGTTATTTTCTGCGTTCAGAAAAGAGAAGATTTGGGATTTCGACGGCGGGATTCATCCGCCAGAGATGAAAACCCAGTCCAGCGGCACGCCGCTGCGGCAGATCCCATTAGCAAACCGGTTCGTCATGCCGCTGAAACAGCACATCGGTGCGGAAGGCGAGCTGTGCGTGAAAGTCGGTGACAGCGTGCTGCGCGGTCAGCAACTGACCTTTGGACGCGGGCGTATGCTCCCGGTCCACGCACCAACCTCCGGAAAAGTGGTGGCGATTGCCCCTCACACGGTTCCCCACCCTTCGGCACTGGCCGAATTAAGCGTCATGATCGAGCCGGACGGTGAAGACCGCTGGATCGACCGCGACGGCTGGAGCGATTACCGCGCCCAGAGCCGCGAAGCCCTGATCGAGCGCATCCACCAGTTCGGCGTGGCCGGTCTTGGCGGCGCAGGCTTCCCGACCGGCACCAAGCTGCGCGGTGGTGGCGATAAAATTCAGACCCTGATTATCAACGCCGCAGAGTGCGAGCCTTACATCACCGCTGATGACCGCCTGATGCAGGACTGCGCCGCGCAGGTCGTCGAAGGGATTCGCATCCTCGCCCATATTTTACAGCCGCGCGAAGTGCTGATCGGCATTGAAGATAACAAACCGCAGGCGATCTCCATGCTGCGTGCGGTGCTGGCGGGCAGCCACGACATTGGCCTGCGCGTTATTCCCACTAAATACCCGTCCGGCGGCGCAAAACAGCTGACGCAAATTCTGACCGGGAAACAGGTTCCGCACGGCGGCCGCTCTTCTGACATTGGCGTGCTGATGCAGAACGTCGGTACGGCTTACGCGGTGAAACGCGCGGTGATCGACGGGGAACCGTTGACCGAACGCGTAGTGACGCTGACAGGCGAGTCCGTTTCGCAGCCGGGTAACGTCTGGGCGCGGCTGGGTACGCCAGTGCGCCATTTGCTGGAGCAGGCCGGGTTCTGTCCGGGCAGCGATCAAATGGTCATCATGGGCGGGCCGCTGATGGGCTTTACCCTGCCCTGGCTGGACGTTCCGGTCGTCAAAATCACCAACTGTCTGCTGGCCCCTTCAGCAAGTGAGATGGGCGAAGAGCAGGAAGAAAAAGGCTGTATCCGCTGTAGCGCCTGCGCCGACGCCTGTCCGGCCGATCTGCTGCCGCAGCAGTTGTACTGGTTCAGCAAAGGCCAGCTGCACGATAAAGCCACAGCCCACAATCTGGCCGACTGCATTGAGTGCGGGGCCTGTGCCTGGGTCTGCCCAAGCAGCATTCCGCTAGTGCAGTATTTCCGCCAGGAAAAGGCCGAGATCTACGCCATTTCGCTGGAAGACAAACGTGCCGCCGAAGCCAAAGCCCGCTTTGAAGCGCGTCAGGCGCGTCTTGAGCGTGAGAAACTGGCGCGTCAGGAACGTCACAAAAAGGCTGCCGTTCAGCCAGCCGAAAAAGATCAGGATGCAATTAACGCCGCGCTGGCGCGGGTGCGTGAGAAGAAAGCCTCTGCCGCACAGCCGGTGATTATTCCGGCCGGTGAAAAACCAGACAACAGCGAAGCCATCGCCGCACGTGAAGCGCGCAAAGCGCAGGCCCGCGCCCGTCAGGCAGAAAAAGCTCAAGACGCACAGCCGAACGCTGAGAGCGATCCGCGTAAAGCAGCGGTTGAAGCGGCGATTGCTCGCGCCAAAGCGGAGCAACAGGAAAAGAGCGTCGAACAGGAACCGCCTGTCGATCCGCGCAAAGCCGCCGTTGAAGCAGCCATTGCCCGCGCCAAAGCGCGCAAAGCGGAGCAACAGGAAAAGAGCGTCGAACAGGAACCAACTGTCGATCCGCGCAAAGCCGCCGTTGAGGCCGCTATTGCCCGCGCCAAAGCGCGTAAAGCAGAGCAACAGGAAAAGAGCGTCGAGCAGGAACCGTCTGTCGATCCGCGCAAAGCGGCCGTTGAAGCCGCCATTGCTCGCGCCAAAGCGCGTAAAGCGGCCCAGCAGGACCCCGAACCCGCCGCCAATGACGACCCACGCAAAGCCGCAGTCGCCGCCGCGATTGCACGCGTTCAGGCTAAGAAAGCCGCACAGCAGGCAGTAAACGAGGATTAAATGGTTTTCAGAATCGCAAGTTCCCCTTACACCCATAACCAGCGCCAGACGTCGCGCATTATGATGCTGGTCTGCCTGGCAGCCTTACCGGGCATTGCCGTGCAGTTCTGGTTTTTTGGCTGGGGGACGCTGTTTCAGATTGTCCTCGGCTGCGTCAGTGCGCTGGCCGCCGAAGCGCTGGTGCTTAAGCTTCGCAAAATGCCTGTTCCCCGCATTCTCGCCGATAACTCAGCCCTGCTCACCGGTCTGTTACTGGCGATCAGTATTCCGCCGTTTTCACCCTGGTGGATGGTGGTGCTGGGCACCGTTTTCGCGGTTATTATTGCCAAACAGCTGTACGGCGGCCTGGGGCATAACCCGTTCAACCCGGCGATGATCGGCTATGTGGTCTTACTGATCTCCTTCCCGGTGCAGATGACCAGCTGGCTGCCGCCGCACGAGATTGCCGCGACGGTACCGGGATTTATGGATGCGCTTCAGGTGATCTTCACCGGCCACACGGCAACGGGCGGCGACATGACCACCCTGCGTATGGGCGTGGATGGTATCAGCCAGGCGACGCCGCTGGACACCTTTAAAACGTCGTTGCATGCCGGTCACAGCGTAGAGCAGATCATGGCGTACCCAATCTACAGCGGCATGCTGGCGGGCGCTGGCTGGCAGTGGGTTAATATCGCCTATCTGCTGGGCGGCGTGTTCCTGCTGTGGAAGAAGACGATTCGCTGGCACATTCCGGTGAGCTTCCTGGTGACGCTGACGATCTGCGCCACGCTCGGCTGGATGTTCTCGTCCGAGCCGCTGCCAAGCCCGCAGATGCATCTGCTCTCCGGTGCAACCATGCTGGGTGCCTTCTTTATTCTGACCGACCCGGTGACCGCATCGACCACCAACCGTGGACGCCTCATTTTTGGCGCGCTGGCGGGGCTGCTGGTCTGGCTGATCCGCAGTTTTGGCGGCTATCCGGATGGCGTGGCGTTCGCCGTACTGCTGGCCAATATCACGGTGCCGCTCATCGACTACTACACGCGTCCTCGCGTGTATGGCCACCGCTAAGGGATTCGCCATGCTGAAAACAATGCAAAAACACGGCGTGACGCTGGCGATCTTCGCCGCTGCCCTGACGGGGCTGACCGCGCTGGTGAATGAAATGACCAAAACGACGATTGATGAACAAGCATCGAAACAGCAAAAGGCGCTGTTCGATCAGGTGATTCCGTCAGATTTCTACGATAATGACCTGCAGAAAAGCTGCTTTATCGTGCAGGCGCCGCAGTTAGGCAAAGGTGAACACCGCGTTTTCATCGCCCGTAAAGGGGATACCGCCGTGGGTGCCGTGATGGAAGCGACCGCACCGGACGGCTACTCTGGCGCGATTCAACTGCTGGTCGGCACCGACTTCTCTGGTACGGTTCTCGGCACCCGTGTGACGCAGCACCACGAAACGCCTGGTCTGGGGGATAAAATCGAGCTTCGCCTCAGCGACTGGATTTTACATTTTGCCGGAAAAGTGATTCATGGTGAGAATGACACCGCCTTTGCCGTCAAAAAAGACGGCGGTGAGTTCGACCAGTTTACCGGCGCGACCATCACGCCACGCGCCGTGGTGAATGCGGTGAAACGCGCGGGGCTGTACGCCGAAACGCTGCCTGCGCAAATCAACAATCTTCCTGCCTGTGAGGAGTAATCATGAGCCAGGTTAAAGAGGTTATTGTCCAGGGTCTCTGGAAGAACAACTCCGCGCTGGTCCAGCTGCTGGGGATGTGCCCGCTGCTGGCGGTGACATCCACTGCCACGAACGCCCTCGGCCTTGGACTGGCGACCACGCTGGTGCTGACCCTGACCAACCTGTCGATCTCCGCCCTGCGTCGCTGGACACCGTCGGAGATTCGTATTCCGATTTACGTGATGATCATCGCCTCGGTGGTGAGTATCGTGCAGATGCTGATCAACGCCTACGCGTTCGGCCTTTATCAGTCGCTGGGGATTTTTATTCCGCTGATTGTGACCAACTGTATCGTCGTGGGCCGTGCGGAAGCTTTCGCGGTGAAGAACGATCCGCTGATCTCGGCGCTGGATGGCTTTGCCATCGGCATGGGTGCCACCTGCGCGATGTTTGTGCTGGGCTCGATGCGTGAGATCCTCGGTAACGGTACCCTGTTTGACGGCGCTGACGCACTGCTGGGCGGCTGGGCGAAGTCCCTGCGTATTGAAGTCTTCCACACGGATACGCCGTTCCTGCTGGCGATGCTGCCACCGGGCGCATTTATTGGCCTTGGTATGATGCTGGCGTTAAAATACCTCATTGATGAGAAACGTAAACGCCGCGCTGCAGAGCGTAGCGTGCAGGAAGGACTCCCAGAGAAGGCTGTATGAATAAAGAGAAACGCATCACGATCCTGACTCGTCTGCGTGATAACGACCCGCATCCGACAACGGAGCTGAATTTTAACTCCCCTTTTGAGCTGCTGATCGCGGTGCTGCTCTCCGCCCAGGCCACCGACGTGAGCGTCAACAAAGCGACGGCGAAGCTCTATCCTGTCGCCAATACGCCGCAGGCGATGCTGCAGCTGGGCGTGGACGGTGTGAAGTCGTACATCAAAACTATTGGCCTGTTTAACAGCAAGGCCGAGAACGTGATTAAAACCTGCCGTATCCTGCTGGAACAGCACGGCGGTGAAGTACCGGAAGACAGAGCCGCGCTGGAAGCGCTGCCTGGCGTGGGGCGTAAAACCGCCAACGTGGTGCTCAATACCGCTTTCGGCTGGCCGACCATTGCCGTGGATACGCATATTTTCCGCGTCTGTAACCGCACGAATTTCGCACCGGGTAAGAACGTCGAACAGGTCGAAGAAAAGCTGCTGAAGGTGGTGCCGGCGGAGTTTAAGGTGGATTGCCACCACTGGCTGATCCTGCACGGACGTTATACCTGTATCGCCCGTAAACCCCGCTGCGGTTCGTGTCTGATCGAAGATTTATGCGAATATAAAGAGAAAGTGTACGCCTGAATTTCCGTCACCTGCCTCCTCTGCTCAGTATATCAATCCCTTACTAAAGGAAGGTCTAACCGTAAACCTTCCTTTTGCCCATTTATTATCCGCTTCGTTCACTTTCAGACCTCTTGATTGTTCGGTTCATTAACACCCTGGCAGGTTAATTGTTTTTTCGTCAGCGAAATTTTCTATACATCTGTGATCGCGATCACTCTGATAACGTCATGTTGGATTTTTGTATATAAAAACCCACTAAGCCCTTGCGCGAACAAGCTATGACCGATCGTTCACAACAGATTAAACCAGTTGATTTTCAGAATATGGACCATATCACTGCCACAATGACCATATAGCAGAACATATCGCCATACAGCCCTTTTTTACGGGTCTCAGTAGTGAAAAAAACCACCAATTCTCATGCTGAAAGATTTAACGCTAAATAACATTTGTCTGACCCGCGTATTATACCGCCCTGGTTATATGTAACAGAGTATTACAAACACCTTGCCAGATGGGTCAGGATAGTGAACATTACCCGCCGTTTCCCCTCCCAATATAACTATAAGGCGAATGGACTCCGGTCAATTACGCTATGAACAGCCCCGTTAATATGGGATGTAAAAAAAGAGGTATATGTGTCTACTGCAAACAATAAACCAACAGAAGAGAGCGTAAGTTTAAACGCTTTCAAACAGCCTAAAGCGTTCTATCTCATCTTCTCTATCGAGTTATGGGAGCGTTTTGGCTTTTACGGCCTGCAAGGGATTATGGCTGTTTACCTGGTTAAACAACTGGGTATGTCCGAAGCGGATTCCATCACGCTGTTCTCCTCTTTCAGTGCACTGGTTTACGGCCTGGTCGCCGTCGGCGGCTGGTTAGGCGATAAAGTTCTTGGCACCAAACGCGTGATCATGCTCGGCGCCATCGTTCTGGCTGTCGGCTATGCGCTGGTTGCGTGGTCCGGTCACGATGCTGCGGTTGTCTACATGGGTATGGCGACAATTGCCGTTGGTAACGGGCTGTTCAAAGCAAACCCGTCCTCCCTGCTTTCTACCTGCTACAGCAAAGATGACCCGCGTCTCGACGGTGCATTCACCATGTACTACATGTCGGTGAACATCGGTTCCTTCTTCTCTATGCTGGCAACACCGTGGCTGGCAGCGAAGTTCGGCTGGAGCGTAGCGTTCTCACTCTCCGTTGTCGGTATGCTGATCACCGTGGTTAACTTTGCCTTCTGCAAACGCTGGGTCAAAGACTACGGTTCTAAACCTGACTTCGAACCGGTTCACATGGGCAAACTGCTGGCGACTATCGTGGGCGTTGTGATCCTCGCTACCATCGCCACCTGGCTGCTGCACAACCAGGGCGTTGCTCGCGCGGTACTGGGCGTGGTTGCTCTGGGTATCATCTGCATCTTCGCGAAAGAAGCGTTCGCTATGCAGGGCGCTGCGCGTCGTAAGATGATTGTGGCCTTCATTCTGATGCTGCAGGCGATTGTCTTCTTCGTGCTGTACAGCCAGATGCCAACCTCCCTGAACTTCTTCGCCATTCGTAACGTTGAGCACGCCATTCTGGGTATCGCGTTCGAACCTGAGCAGTTCCAGGCACTGAACCCGTTCTGGATCATGATTGGTAGCCCGATTCTGGCCGCTATCTACAACAAGATGGGCGACCGTCTGCCGATGCCGCACAAATTTGCCATCGGTATGGTGCTGTGCTCTGGCGCATTCCTGGTACTGCCGCTGGGCACCAAGTTCGCGACCGACGCGGGTATCGTGTCTGTTAACTGGCTGATTCTGAGCTACGCGCTGCAGTCTATCGGTGAGCTGATGATCTCGGGTCTGGGTCTGGCAATGGTTGCACAGCTGGTTCCACAGCGTCTGATGGGCTTCATCATGGGTAGCTGGTTCCTGACTACTGCGGGTGCCGCTATCATCGCAGGTAAAATTGCAAACCTGATGGCCGTTCCAGAAAACGTCACCGACCCTCTGGTCTCCCTGGAAGTGTACGGTCGCGTATTCATGCAAATCGGTATCGCCACCGCAATTATCGCCGTGCTGATGCTGCTGACTGCACCTAAACTGAATCGTATGACCCAGGACGACGACAAAACCGCTAAAGCGACGGATACCGCTACCGCGTAATTGTCATCGGGAAACGACTGAAGAGAAGCCGCTAACTGTGCGTTAGCGGCTTTTTTTTTATTCTGCCGCGCATTACCATGACCTTAATCTCAGCAAAAAGGAGTTACCGATGAAACTGTTCTACAAACCAGGCGCATGCTCTCTTGCTTCACACATCACCCTTCGCGAGAGCGGCAAGGATTTCACGCTCGATAGCGTCGACCTGATGAAAAAGCGTCTGGAGAATGGCGAGGATTATTTCGCGATTAACCCGAAAGGACAGGTTCCGGCTCTGGCGCTGGACGACGGCACGTTGCTCACTGAAGGCGTCGCCATTATGCAGTTCCTGGCCGATTCAGTACCCGATCGCCATCTGCTGGCACCGACGGGCAGCATTTCCCGCTATAAAACCCTCGAGTGGCTGAACTACATCGCGACTGAGCTGCATAAAGGCTTCACGCCGCTGTTCCGCCCGGATACCCCTGAAGAGTACAAACCGACCGTTCGTGCCCTGCTGGAGAAAAAACTGCAGTACGTTAACGACGCTCTTAAAGACGATCAGTGGATTTGCGGCCAACGCTTCACCATTGCTGACGCTTATCTGTTTACGGTTCTGCGCTGGGCGCGGGCAGTGAAGCTGAATATGGAAGGATTAAGCCATATTGCGTCGTATATGGAACGCATGGCGGCACGTCCGGGCGTGGCGGCGGCGCTGAAAGCGGAAGGGTTGAACTAAGATATCTCTGCATTGCCCGGCGGCGCTGCGCGCTTGCCGGGCACTGTTTTTAAAGCTGCGTCGCGCTAAAGTAGTGCTCCGGCTTCGCAATACGCTCCTGCGCCGCCACAACCTGCAACTCATACTCATCCATCTGTTTCGTCGCGATCATGATTTCATAGACCGCTGCGGTCACATGCTCCAGCGCGTCGCGCAGGGATGCGCCCTGCAACAGTTTCACCAGCAGTAATCCACTCGTCACATCGCCCACGCCCACCGGCTGGCGAGCGCCAAAGTCCACCAGCGGACGGCTGATATGCCAGGCGTCGTCTTTCGTCACCAGCAGCATTTCAAAGCGGTCCGGGCTAAACCCCGCGCGCGCCAGATGTTTTACCAGCACAATCTCCGGTCCCTGAGCTATCAGCTCACGTGACGCCGTCACGGCTTCTTCAACGCTGTTCACCGGATGCTCGCAGAGAATTTCCAGTTCGATGAGATTTGGCGCGATGATATCGCTTGCCGGCATCGCATGACGCAGATGAAACTCCGCCACACCCGGCGCCACGATGCACCCTTTTTCGGGATGGCCCATCACCGGATCGCAGAAAAATTTGGCCGACGGGTTTGCCGCTTTAACCTGACGTACGATACCCAGGATATGTTCGCCCTGCTCCGCCGATCCCAGATAACCGCTTAAAACGGCGTCACAGCGCTTTAGCTGATCGATATCCGCGATACCCTGCACAATCTCCGTCAAATGCGATGCAGGCAGCACGCAGCCTGTCCATTTACCGTATTGTGTGTGATTGGAGAACTGAACGGTGTTGAGCGGCCAGACGTTGGCCCCAAGGCGGCGCATCGGGAACTCTGCGGCGCTATTGCCGGCATGGCCAAATACAACGTGGGACTGAATGGCGAGGATGTTATTCATTTTTCTTACCACAACCCTGAAAAAATAAAGGGGCGTGGTTTCCCACGCCCCTCAAACACTTGTGATTACTTCCAGCAAACCAGACAGTAATTCTTCTTACCGCGACGCAGCAGGGTGTAGCGCCCGTACAGACGATCGCTCTCAGCGAAAGTGTATTCCGGATCGGCCTGCTTCTCACCGTTGATGGTGATGGCATTGGAGGCGATGGTCTTACGCGCCTGACCACGGGACGGCTGCAGCTCGGAATCGACCAGCGCCTGCATCAGATCGGCGCCCTTTTCCATCTCAACCATTGGCACGCCATCCTGCGCCAGCTGCTCGAAATCTTCCACGCTCAGATCGCTCAGGGTGCCGTTGAACAGACTGGCAGTGATACGTTTCGCCGCCGCCAGACCTTCTTCACCGTGAACCAGGCTGGTGACCTGATCGGCCAGCACGTACTGTGCGCGAGGCGCTTTACCGCTGTTCTTGTCTTCTTCTTCCAGAGCATTGATCTCTTCGATGTCCATGAAAGTGAAGAACTTCAGGAAGCGATAAACGTCCGCATCGGCGGTGTTGATCCAGAACTGGTAGAATTTGTACGGGCTGGTTTTCTTCGGATCCAGCCAGACTGCGCCGCCTTCGGTTTTACCGAACTTGGTGCCATCAGCTTTGGTGATAAGCGGTACGGTCAGACCGAATACCTGGTTCTGATGCAGACGACGCGTCAGGTCGATACCGGACGTGATGTTGCCCCACTGGTCAGAGCCACCAATCTGCAGCGCTACGCCGTGCAGTTTGTTCAGACAAGCGAAGTCATAACCCTGCAGCAGGTTGTAGGAGAACTCGGTAAAGGAGATGCCCTGATCGTCACGGTTCAGACGCTGCTTCACCGCTTCTTTGTTGATCATCTGATTAACGGAGAAGTGCTTGCCGATATCACGCAGGAAGGTCAGCACGTTCATGTTGCCAAACCAGTCGTAGTTGTTGGCAGCAATCGCAGAGTTTTCACCGCAATCGAAGTCGAGGAATGGCGCAACCTGCTTGCGAATTTTGTCCACCCACTCCTGAACGGTATCTTCCGTATTCAGTTTACGCTCGGCGGCTTTAAAGCTTGGGTCACCAATCAGACCGGTTGCACCACCCACCAGCGCCACAGGCTTGTGGCCCATCTGCTGGAAGCGTTTCAGGCATAACAATGGAACAAGATGCCCCAAGTGCAAGCTGTCAGCGGTGGGATCGAAGCCGCAATAGAGCGCGATCGGGCCTTGCGCCAGTCGCTCTGCTAACGCTACTTCGTCCGTCACCTGGGCCACCAGGCCCCGCTCTTGCAATTGTTTAATCAAGTTACTGCTTGCCATCAAATTCTCCATGTATAAACGACTGCACCTCTGTCGGTACACGACTTTTCGCCTAGCGCGAAAGAGACATAGAATAAAGCGCCAGCCCATCCAGCGCTAGCGCTTAAAACAACAAATTTCGAGGATTACGGGGCCAGTCGGTCGATTTTCCACGCGTCGTTGTCGCGCTGGTATAAAAAGCGGTCATGCAGACGGTGTTCGCCCCCCTGCCAGAACTCCATCTGCTCGATGGGAACGCGGAAACCACCCCAGAAGCTTGGCAGAGGCACTTCGCCCTGCTGGAATTTTTGTTTTAGCTCGAGGAATTTGCTCTCCAGCACGCCACGTGCCGAAATGCGGCTCGATTGTTTCGAGACCCAGGCGCCAATCTGGCTGTCGCGAGGACGGCTGTGGAAATATTTCAGCACTTCGAGCGTTGAGAGGCGTTCAACTTTACCGGTGACCATCACCTGACGCTCCAGCATATGCCACGGGAACAGCAGGCTGATGCGCGGATTGTTTTCCAGATGGTGAGCTTTACGACTGCCGAGGTTGGTATAAAACACCAGCCCTTTTTCGTCGTAATGTTTCAGCAGGACGATACGCTGGTAGGGCTGGCCGTTCTCATCGACGGTGGCGACGACCATTGCGGTCGGATCGGCCAGTTTGGCCTCACAGGCCTGTTTCAGCCAGCGCTCAAAAAGTACGAGGGGTTCAGCGGGAAGATCCTGGCGACGCAGGCCGCCTTTGGTGTACTCACGGCGCAGATGCGCAATTTGCTGCAATTCATCGTTATCTGACATGGCGTTAGCTGAAATTAGAATTGGGTGGCGCTATTGTGCGCCGCCCCTGTAAAAATCTCAACGCTTCGGATTTTGCAGCACGCAGTTGTTGAGCACTACGCGGTCGCGTTTGTAGACGGTGGCATCGTCACCTTTGGACCAGAATACGTAGATTCCGTCCGTGTAGCGCGCGCCGGAGGCGGACATACCCTGTTTCAGGTTTAGCATTTTATTGTCGTAGATGAAACTGGCTTCCTGACGCGGATTATTGAGCTTCACGGTCAGTGGTTTTTCATCACAGCGATACTCGAGGGTGTCGGTATTGAGGCGATCGACAACCTGGTTGTAGTAGCTACAGCCCGCGAGTAAGAGAGGGGCAAACGTAAGAAGAAGTTTTTTCATGAGCCTGTTCCGAAGACTATCCTGGTCATGGAGGGTGAAGTCACCCTCCTGTATTCCTTTCGATTTTAACGGCAACGGGCAGGGCTGGAATTCAGTTAACTCTGATTATGCCGTGGATTGGCCGGAAAAATCGCCCCCAGTACGCTGGCTTCGCGCGCACCGGTAACGGAAGGCAGATTCCCCGGCAGACCGGCGACCGTGCGCCAGGCAAGCCAGGCGAAGGCCAGGGCTTCCATATCGTCGCCGCTGATGCCTGCCGCATCGGTAGTGGTCACCTCGGTGCCCGGTAACAGCCCGGCGAGGCGCGCCATCACCAGCGGATTTCGGCTGCCACCGCCGCACACCAGCAGTCGCTCGCAGCCGCCGCTCAGCAAAACTTGCTCCGAAATCGAGATTGCCGTCAGCTCCACCAGCGTCGCCTGCACATCCTGCGGGGCCAGCGCCGGGAACTGCGCCAGCTGGCGCTCAAGCCAGCCGTAATTAAAATATTCGCGCCCCGTACTTTTTGGCGCAGGCGCGGCGAAATAAGGATCACTCAGCATCGTTTGCAGCAGCGGAATAATGACTTTTCCCTCGCACGCCCACTGTGCGTCTTTGTCGTACGCTTTGCCACGCTGACGCCAGATCCAGGCGTCCATCAGCATATTGCCAGGCCCGGTATCGTAACCGCGCACCGGTCGCCCAGGAATGAGCATCGACAAATTAGCGATGCCACCAATGTTCAGCACCATGCGACGTTCATCCGGATGTGCCAGCAGCGCCTGGTGAAACGCAGGAACCAGCGGCGCGCCCTGCCCGCCAAGGGCGATGTCGCGACGGCGGAAATCCCCCACGACCGTCACACCCGTTTTGGCGACGATCTGGTTATTATCGCCAATTTGCATCGAATTCGGCGCGTCGCCAAGCGGTTCATGCCACACGGTTTGCCCATGACAGCCAATCGCCACGATGTCCTTTGGCTGAAGATTTTCCTGTTGCATGAGTGCCAGCACCGCATCGGCAAACAGCGATCCGAGCTGCACATCGAGCCGCCCCAGTTGCGAAAGGGTCAGCTGCTGTCCCTGGCAAATGCTCAGAATCGCTTCTTTCAGTTCAACGGGAATCGGCCAGCTCAGGCTTGCCTGCTGCGCCACCATGTTTTCATCAATTGCAGCAAGGACAACATCGACTCCGTCAAGACTGGTGCCTGACATGACACCGATATAACGACCCGATTTCATGCGCTTTCCTTAGGTTATCTGGGCTTGGGGTCACCACTCCACCATAAATGAAGGGGTATTTCTATGACCGGCTAATATTTTTTAACAATGTCCGATCTCAAGCACCCCGCCTCTTCCGTTTATGTCTCGTTAAGTCAAATTCAAGTACAATTTTCCTATTGTTAGTGCAAAGATATGATCTATGGCTCTCAATGCCATATAATTTAGCCATAACGGATGCTCAGTTTGAGCGTTGTTGGTGAACAGGAGATTCAAATGATTTTACGTGTACTGGGCGTTTCACTGATTGGTTTAACACTGGCTGGCTGCGTGAATAACGATTCCCTTTCGGGTGATGTTTACACCGCCTCCGAAGCCAAGCAAGTTCAGAACGTCACTTACGGTACTGTTGTTAACGTTCGCCCGGTTCAGATCCAGGGTGGCGATGACAACAACGTGATTGGCGCGATTGGTGGTGCTGTGCTGGGTGGCTTCCTGGGTAACACCGTCGGTGGTGGCACCGGACGTTCTCTGGCGACTGCCGCAGGTGCTGTTGCGGGTGGCGTAGCGGGTCAGGGTGTTCAGGGTTCAATGAACAAAACCCAGGGCGTTGAGCTGGAAATCCGTAAAGACGACGGCAACACCATCATGGTTGTGCAGAAACAGGGTAAAACCCAGTTTGCTAGCGGCCAACGTGTGGTCCTGGCAAGCAACGGTAGCCAGGTGACTGTATCCCCACGCTAATGCCATAATGGATGTGGCCTCAGGGTCACATCCATTACTCTTGAATGCAATCTGATTAATTAATCCGCTAAAACACATTCACCGTGTGAATTAATTACTTCCCCTTCTCTTGTTCCCGCGCAAAGTATTTTATCTCTTATTACATTATCCTCCGCGTTCATCTTCTTTTCTTAATAACGCATTATCTGTCAGTTAACAACCGTATGATCGTGATAAACCGATATCTGGGAAACCGCTACGTTTCCTTCTTGCTTGCCTGTCTGGTCTTTTATGGAATATTACATACTCTTTATTTAAAAACAGAGAGTATTATTCCGAGCCTTTCGCCATTAATTTTTCCTACGCTAACGATATTTCTTTTAGTCTTTCATCTGTTTATTGCCTTTTTTATGCTGATGAAATACTGGTGCGATAAAAACCGGATTTTCCTGCTCGCCATCGCCTTTGCCTTCGCGGGCTCCGCGGTGCTGATGCTGGGGACGCTGAGCAGTTTCCCGGCGTGGCTCACCTCGTTCGGCCTGCATCGCATTAATTATAACGACGCGATGATTTTCTTCATGTTCCGCAACGTGATGATGGCCTTCCTGATCACATGCGCGGCGGTACTTTACACCCTGCGCCATCATGTATTACCGCGCCGTGTACATGTAATTATTATTATCTGTTTATTTCTGTTTACCGTTTCAATGATTACTCTGGCGTGGATTTATTCGAGCCACAGCACATTACTTTCGATAGATCTGGTCAGTGATGACACCCGGCAGATGACAATATTATGGAATCAAGTGATTAATCTCATTCTGATTATTTTCTGGATTGTCACATTAATCACCATGCTGGTCATCACGCGTCTGCGTAATGAATTTTGGGTCAGCGGCAGCTTTTTGTGTGTCTGCTATATGATTACGCTTGTCACCCTGTTTGCCAGTGATTATGTGGGGGGATTTGCCTGGTACAGCTCGCGTCTGTTTGAAACGACCGCTACGTTGCTGATTATTTTTACCCTGCTGCACGATGTCTTCAGTCTGTACCGCGATTCTCATCTTAAATATCAGCAGTCTTATCAGAACTCGATTCGCGATGCCCTGACGCGTCTCTACAACCGCAGCTACTTCTACGAATCCTTGAACCATTTGCTCAGAACCACCAGCGCCAGTAAACCCGTGTCGGTGATTGTCAGCGATCTCGATCGCTTCAAGCGCATCAACGACACCTACGGTCACCTGCAAGGCGACAAAGTACTGCAGTTTGTTGCCAATCTGCTGATGGATTCGGTCCGTCCTCAGGATATTGCCGCGCGCATCGGCGGTGAAGAGTTTGTCTTGCTGCTGGCGAATACCCCGTCAGAGGCGGCACGCCAGGTGGCCGAGCGGATCCGTATCCTGCTGAGCAGTTTCGATCGTGAAACCACCCACGGGCAGCTTCCGGAGCCAATTACTATCAGCATGGGCGTGTATACCGCGACGTCATCTGCGGTTACAGCTGAAGAGTGCGTCGAGCGTGCGGATAAGGCGATGTATGAGGCTAAGGAGACGGGGCGCAACCGGGTGGTGGTGTACCGCTAAAAAGAAAGCCTTGCGATGCAAGGCTTTGTCATGACGTCAGTCGCGGGTTTGCAGCTCATTGATGTTTTGCTCAAGGCGAGCAATCATATCAATCAGCTGTTCCAGCTCGGCCGGTGAAATCCCGGAGAGGATCTCGCCACGCGTTTTGCTGATCACCGCTTCCATCTCAGTGATGATAGGCGCTGCCTTTTCCGTCAGTTTAATGCGTTTAGCACGGCGATCGCTGGCGCAGGTTTGCCGGGAAATCAGCCCCTTCTCCTCCAGCTGATCGAGCGTACGCACCAGAGATGGCTGCTCAATGCCAATCGCTTTGGCCAGTTGAATTTGTGACTGATCGGGCGGCAACTGATGAATGTTATGCAGCGTGACCCAATGCGTCTGTGTCAATTCCAGAGGTTTCAGGCGATGGTCAATCAGAGCACGCCAGATGCGTACCAACCTTGCCAGATCAGAACCTAATGGCGATTCCAATTTCATCTCCTTATAATTAGCTTGCTAAGTTATTATACTGATTTTAGAATAGTGTGCAGCATTTATATTGGCAAAACAAATGCAATACTGCATTCATCAATTCCGAACGGATCATTTACACTTAATGAAGACACTTCATTGTGTTAACACTGGCCCCTCACCACTGCAAAGGATCTCTGCTCGTGAAGTTCTCTACTAGCTCCGCGGGGTTACCCCTTCAGGACCTGATTGTCGGTGCGTCTGTCTATTTTCCCCCGATTTTCAAAGCCGTTATGCTGGGCTTTCTGATCTGGCTTGTGGCTCACCGGCTGCTTCGCGACTGGATGTACTCCGGCGAAATCTGGCACCCCATGCTGATGGATCTTTCGCTGTTTACCCTTTCCGTCTGTCTCGCTCTGGCTCTGTTGATTGCGTGGTGAATATGTCGCTGAAAACCCTTAAATATTTCTCCAGCCTGTTGGTTCTGGCTCTGGCACTGGTCGCGGGCTGGTGGCTATGGAATTTTTACATGCAGTCGCCGTGGACGCGCGATGGCAAAGTCCGCGCCGAGCAGGTCAGCATTACGCCGCAGGTCTCCGGGAGCATCACGTCTCTGCTGGTGAAAGATAACCAGCGGGTGAAGGCGGGAGACGTGCTCTTTCGCATCGATGAGACACCGTTTCATATCGCGGTACTGAACGCCCAGGCGCAGCTGGCAAAAGCGCAGTCCGATCTGGCGAAAGCCAACAATGAAGCCAATCGCCGCCGCCACCTGCCGCAAAACTTTATCTCTGCTGAAGATCTTGATACCGCGAACATCAACGTCAAAGCCATGAAGGCCAGCGTTGAGGTGGCAGAAGCCACGCTGAAACAAGCCCAGTGGCAGCTCACGCAAACGGTCGTTAAAGCGCCCGTTGACGGATGGGTAACCAATCTTTCCACCCGAGAGGGGAACTACGCCACTCAGGGGCAGCCGGTCTTTGCGCTGGTCGACAGCCACTCGTTCTACGTTGTCGGCTATTTCGAAGAGACAAAGCTTCGTCATATTCAGGAAGGCGCACCGGCGCAGATCACGCTTTATAGCGGCTCCACCCGGTTACAGGGTCACGTCTCCAGCATTGGCCGCGCCATTTACGATCAAAGTGTCGAGACCGACTCCGGCCTTGTGCCCGACATCAAACCTAACGTGCCGTGGGTGCGCCTCGCCCAGCGTGTTCCGGTTCGCGTAGAGTTCGACAAACTCCCGGCAGATATCACGCTGGTCTCCGGCACAACCTGCACCGTCTCGATCGGAACGCGCTGATGGACCTCTCTGCTTTCTCCTGGCGCAAAATGCCGTGGTTCAAAGCAACCCCTGCGCAGTGGCGATATGCCCTGCGCAACGGCATCGCCATGTGTCTGGCCCTTTCGGTGGCTTATTATCTGAATCTGGATGAGCCTTACTGGGCGATGACCTCAGCGGCGGTGGTCAGTTTTCCTACCGTCGGAGGGGTAATCAGTAAAAGCCTCGGGCGCGTCGCGGGCAGCCTGCTGGGGGCCACGGCGGCACTGATTATCGCCGGGCACACGCTCAACGATCCCTGGCTCTTTTTGCTAAGCATGGCCGCTTGGCTGGGCTTGTGTACCTGGGCCTGCGCCCATTTTACCAATAATGTGGCCTACGCGTTCCAGCTCGCCGGTTATACGGCGGCGATTATCGCCTTTCCGGTAGTCAATATTCTGGATACCACCGAGCTGTGGGATATCGCTCAGGCACGCGTGTGCGAAGTGATCATCGGTATCCTCTGCGGCGGCGTGATGATGATGATTCTGCCCAGCACCTCGGACGGAACAACACTTATCACCGCCCTGAAAACCATGCATGCTCGCCTGCTTGAGCACGCAAGTTTACTCTGGCAGCCTGACTCCAGCGACGCGATCCGCCTTGCCCACGAGAAAGTCATCGGGCAGATCCTGACGATGAACCTGCTGCGTATTCAGGCTTTCTGGAGTCATTACCGTTTTCGTCGCCAGAACACGTTGCTGAACTATCTTCTTCACCAGCAACTGAGGATGACCAGCGCCCTCTCCGGCCTGCGCAGGATGTTACTCAACTGGCCAAATCCGCCGGAAAACACGCGGGAAGTGATCGACCGTCTGCTGGCGGCGCTCGCTAACCCGCAAACCGATATCCTTACGGTGGCGCGGATTGTCGCCCCTCTCGCCCCGACGGATGAGTTTGACTACCGCCATCGCGCCTTCTGGCAGCGACTGCTCTATTTCTGTCGTTTATATCTGCGCAGCAGCCGCTGGATCAGAGCCGTTGAGGAAGCCACGCCCATAACCGAATTCGCGGTGCCCGGCAGCCCGGCGCTGACCCGTCATACGGATAATATCGAAGCGCTCTGGAGCGGATTTCGCACCTTTTGCGCCCTGATGCTGATGGGCGCCTGGAGCATTACCACGCAGTGGGAATCTGGCTCGGCGGCGTTGACTCTCGCGGCAATCAGCTGCGTGCTTTACTCGGTGGCAGCTTCCCCCTTTAACTCCCTCACGCTGCTGCTGCGCACGCTGGTACTGCTCTCGCTGTTCAGTTTCGCGGTGAAATTCGGGCTGATGGTGCAGGTCACCGATCTGTGGCAGTTCCTGCTGTTCCTGTTTCCCCTGCTCACGACCATGCAGTTGCTGAAATTGCAGATGCCGAAACTCGCAGGATTGTGGGGGCAGTTGATCGTCTTTATGGGTTCGTTTATCTCAGTCACCAATCCACCGGTGTACGATTTCGCCGATTTTCTGAATGATAATCTGGCGAAGATCCTCGGCGTTGGTCTGGCGTGGCTGGCGTTTGCGGTCCTGCGTCCTGGCTCCGATGCGCGCAAAAGCCGACGCCACATTCGCGAGTTGCGCGCGGGATTTGTCGATCAGCTCAGCCGCAAACCTCATCTGAGTGAAAATGAGTACGAGTCGCTGGTTTATCATCACGTCAGCCAGCTGAACAACAGTCAGGACGAATTATCCCGCCGCTGGCTGCTGCGCTGGGGCGTAGTGCTACTGAACTGCTCGCATGTGGTGTGGCAGTTGCGAGCGTGGGAAACGCGCTCAGATCCGCTCTCGCAGGTGCGCGATATCTGTATCTCTCTGCTGAGAGATGTCATGAGCAAACGGGGCGTGCAGCAACGTCCGCTGGCGGTCACGCTTGCCGAGCTGCAGCGCATCAGTGAGACGCTCGCACGCCACCCCCTTCCGGCCGCGCGCGATTTAGCGTCTCTTGTCTGGCGTTTACACTGCTCCCTGTCGCAGCTGGAACAGGCCCCGCCGCCAGGGACAATCAGCGATCAGATCACGCCGCAGGCGTAGCGTGCGCCGCCACCGCCCAAGGGTTTAGGCTGATCGGACATGTTATCGCCGCCGACGTGAATCATCAGCGCCTTGCCTTTGATGTCATCAAGTTTTTTCAGACGCGGTGCCACAACGGAGTCGGTGGCTATTCCGTCGTTGTTCACCACCAGCACAGGCAGATCGCCCTCGTGGCCTAGCCCTTCCGGACCTTCGTGTTTGCCCGTCTGATGAGGGTCAAAGTGGCCGCCAGCGGCTTCTGCCGCAGAGGCTTTACCCTCTTTCAGTGCAGGCTGACAGCTGCCTTTAGCGTGAACGTGAAAACCATGTTCACCAGGAGGAAGTGCTTTGAGATCGGGCGCAAATTTCAGCCCTTTGTCGGTTTCAGAAATCGTCACCGTCCCGATGGACTGGCCGATCCCTTGTGAGGTAACGAGATTCATGTCGACGGTTTCGCTGGCTGCCTGCGCACCTGCGCACACAACCAGCGTCACGACTGCCAGAGCAAAACGCTTCATATGACCTCCTCGGGTTTAATTTGCCCCTAAAGTTTAGACCAGGGGCAACATTTTCACCGGAAAGTCAGGCTAATGCGCGGTTAAGGTACGTCGTAGCCCAGCGCGGCCTTGCGGATGCGGAACCACTGCTGGCGCGTCATCTGCAGCTCTTCTGCCGCAATCGCCGAGCGCACACGCTCGATTTTGCCGGAGCCAATAATCGGCAGCGGCTGCGACGGCAGGCGCAGGATCCACGCATAAACGACTTGCTCAATGCTCTCGGCGTTTAGCTCGCGGGCCACGGTTTCCAGTTCATCTCGCAGCGGCTGGAAGGCCTCGTCGTTGAACAGACGTCCACCGCCAAGGCAGGACCAGGCCATCGGACGAATGCGCAGCTGTTGCAGCTGATCGAGAGTTCCGTCGAGCAGCAGCGGCTGGTGAACCGGGGAGATTTCCACCTGATTGGTCGCGAGCGTAAACGGCAGACGGGACTGGAGCAGCGCGAACTGCGCCGGTGTGAAGTTCGACACGCCGAAGTGGCGCACTTTCCCGCTCTGATGCAGCGACAGGAACGCCTGCGCCACATCGTCCGCATCCATCAGGGGATCGGGACGGTGAATCAGCAGCAAATCCAGATGGTCGGTGGCCAGATTGACCAGCGACTGCTCGGCGCTTTTGATGATGTGATCGCTGTCGGTGATGTAATGCCCGAGGGCATTTTCGGCGCGCGCGGTGGTGGCAATACCGCATTTGGTGACAATCTCCATGCGCTCACGCAGGTGTGGCGCAAGTTTCATGGCCTCACCAAACGCCGCTTCGCACAGATAGCCGCCGTAGATATCGGCGTGGTCGACAGTGGTAATTCCGAGGTCGAGGTGTTCCTCAATGAAACTGACCAGCTGGCGCGGGGACATATTCCAGTCCATCAGACGCCAGTAACCCATGACAAAACGCGAAAACTCTGGGCCCTGCGGGGCAAGGGCAATACGCTGAACCATAACAATTTCCTCAAGGAAGTGATGTCATGAGTATACGCATATCCGCCGCTAAAAAAGTGAAGGCTGCTGAGGTTCTTCCGTATCGGTCGGTTTGTTTGCGCGTAATTTGCGCAATAGACGCTGTCGGCACAGGCGTATGACGTCCTGTTTTTCCGCGTCGCTCATCTTTTGCCAGTTAAAACGCTCGTCGCGGCTGCGCATACAGCCCCGGCAAAAACCGCGTTCATCCGACTGACAAATTCCCCGGCACGGGCTCTGGATGGGGAAAAACTCCAGTTGCTCTGCCACACACACCTCCCGAAATCACTTAACACCTTCAGTGAAGACGCTAAACGCCGTGCCTGCAAGGGCTTTAGCACAGAAATGTGTCATTAAGGTTTCTCTAATCTTCGCTCCCTATACTCGCCTCATCAATATAACAAATGGTTTCTTAATGATGTGGTCCGCGAAAAAGTTACAGTGTAATGATATTAAATTTACCCTCGGTTGCGCCCTGTTCTTTACTCTCCTCAATGCCCTGTTTATTCAGCGCAGCTGGCAGATTATTGCCCCGTCGCATCTGCACGATTTCCTGTTTGCGGCGTCCGTGCCGCTGGTTCTGTTTTGTGGCTGGGTGATTATTTTCAGCCTGCTTAATATCCCCTTTATCCGTAAACCGCTGATGATTCTGTTGACCCTGGGCTGTGCCGGGGCCACGTACTTTATGTTCACCTATGGCGCTGTCATCGATCAGAACATGATGGTGAATATTTTCGAGACCAACTCGCAGGAAGCCACCGCGCTGGTCACGCCGCAAATGCTACTGTGGATCGCGGCGATCGGGTTGATTCCCTCCATTGCACTGCTGTTTATTCGTATTCGTTCCGGGAAATGGTGGTACACGCTGCTTACCCGCGTCGCAGCCATTCTGGGTGCCCTGATGGTGATTATTCTGGTGGCCTCGGTCTTCTATAAGGATTACGCCTCGCTGTTTCGCAATAACAAAAGCATCGTCAAAATGGTGACGCCTGCTAACTACGTCAGCGCCATCGCCAAATACAGCAAAAACCGCTGGTTTGCAGGCGATCAAACGCTGGTACGCATCGGCCAGGACGCCCAGAAAGGGCCAGTCATTCTGGCGCAGAAGAAAAAAACGGTGCTGGTGCTGGTGATTGGCGAAGCCTCTCGCGCGGAAAATTACTCTCTCAACGGCTACGGGCGCGACACCAACCCGCAGCTCAAAAAAGAGAACATGATTAACTTCCCACAGGCGTCTTCGTGCGGAACAGAAACGGCGGTTTCAGTGCCGTGCATGTTCTCCGGTATGCCGCGCAAAAAATATGATGCCGATCTGGCGCGTCATCAGGAAGGTTTACTGGATGTGCTGGCCCACGCAGGTATTAATCTGCTGTGGCGTGAAAACGACGGCGGCTGTAAGGGCGCCTGCGATCGCATTCCGCACACGGATATGACCCAGTGGAAACTGGATCAGTTCTGCAAAGATAAATCCTGTATCGATGACGTCAACCTGCACCGTCTGGACAACGTGCTCGACGGCCTGAAGCAGGACTCGGTTCTGGTGATCCACCTGATGGGTAGCCACGGCCCGGCCTATTACCAGCGCTATCCAAAAGCGTATCGCCAGTTTACCCCGACCTGCGACACCAACCAGATTCAGGACTGCGATCATCAGGCGCTGATGAATACCTACGACAACACCATCCTCTATACGGATAGCGTGGTCAGTAAAACCATTGATGCACTGAAAGCGCGTCAGACGACGATGAACACCGCGCTGATTTATCTCTCCGATCACGGCGAATCGCTCGGCGAAAATGGGCTGTATCTGCACGGCACGCCGTACATGCTGGCGCCGACACAACAGACGCACATTCCGTTTATGTTCTGGCTCTCGCCGGATTACGTGAACAATTACAGTATCAACGAGCCGTGCTTACGCGATCGGGCGGCGAAAACAGAGGTGTCTCAGGATAATTTGTTCTCGACTGTGCTCGGGATGATGAACATAAAATCAGCGGTTTATCATCCGCAGATGGATCTCATCAGTACCTGTCGAAAATCGTGATACTTGCATTAGACCGATTGGTCTATTACAGTGAGCGCCATGAGCAAAAATACTGAACACGATACACGCGAACATCTTCTGGCCACCGGCGAGCGTCTCTGTATGCACCGCGGGTTTACCGGAATGGGGCTGAGCGAGTTGTTAAAAACCGCTGAGGTGCCAAAGGGTTCGTTTTATCACTACTTCCGCTCCAAAGAAGCGTTTGGCGTGGCGATGCTGGAGCGGCACTATGCCAGTTACCACCAGCGTCTCGCCGCCCATTTTGCCAGCGGTGAAGGGTGCTACCGTGATCGAGTGCTCAACTACTATCAGGAAACGCTGAACCAGTTCTGTCAGCAGGGCATTATCAGCGGGTGCCTGACCGTTAAATTGTCTGCCGAAGTGTGCGATCTGTCAGAAGATATGCGCACCGCGATGGACAAAGGGGCCAGCGGCGTTATCGCCCTGCTGGCTCAGGCGCTGGAAAAAGGTCGCGCTGAAAAAACGCTAAACTTTAGCGGCGATCCTTTAACGCAGGCCCAGGTGTTGTACGCGCTGTGGTTAGGCGCAAATTTGCAGGCCAAAATTTCCCGCAGCGCCGTGCCGCTTGAAAGCGCGCTGGCGCATGTGAAGAACAGTATTACGACGCCTGGCGTTTAACAGGCGTTTTTATTTATTCATCTACTAGTCGACCGGTCTACTCAGGAGTCATGATGTCAACTGAAAAATTATTTACCCCACTGAAAATCGGTGCGGTTACCGCACCTAATCGCGTTTTAATGGCCCCTCTCACCCGTCTGCGCAGCATCGAGCCGGGCGATATCCCCACGCCACTGATGGGTGAATACTATCGCCAGCGCGCCAGCTCCGGCCTGATCATTTCCGAAGCGACCCAGATCTCCGCTCAGGCGAAAGGTTATGCGGGCGCACCGGGCCTGCACAGCCCAGAGCAGATCGCAGCATGGAAAAAAATCACCGCCGGTGTTCATGCCGATGATGGTCGCATCGCGGTCCAGCTGTGGCATACGGGCCGTATCTCCCACAACAGCATCCAGCCTGGCGGCCAGGCACCGGTTTCCGCGTCTGCCCTGAACGCCGGAACCCGCACCTCGCTGCGTGACGAAAACGGCCATGCCATTCGCGTGGATACCTCTACCCCACGCGCGCTGGAACTCGATGAGATCCCAGGCATCGTCAATGATTTCCGCCAGGCCGTCGCGAATGCACGTGAAGCCGGTTTCGACCTGGTCGAGCTGCACTCTGCGCACGGTTACCTGCTGCACCAGTTCCTCTCCCCGTCTTCTAACCAGCGTACCGATCAGTACGGCGGCAGCGTGGAAAACCGCGCCCGTCTGGTGCTGGAAGTGGTGGATGCGGTGTGCCAGGAGTGGAGCCCGGACCGTATCGGTATCCGCGTCTCACCAATTGGATCGTTCCAGAACGTGGACAACGGCCCGAACGAAGAAGCCGACGCGCTGTATCTGATCGAAGAGCTGGCGAAACGCGGCATCGCGTATCTGCACATGTCCGAGCCGGACTGGGCGGGCGGTCAGCCGTACTCTGAGGCATTCCGTGAGAAAGTGCGTGCACGCTTCCAGGGCGTCATCATCGGTGCGGGTGCGTATACCCCAGAAAAAGCGGAAGATCTGATCGGCAAAGGTCTGATCGACGCCGTGGCCTTTGGTCGCGATTACATCGCCAACCCGGACCTGGTGGCACGTCTGCAGCGTAAAGCCGAGCTGAACCCACAGCGTCCAGAAAGCTTCTATGGCGGCGGCGCTGAAGGCTATACCGACTACCCTTCCCTGTAATTCCTCGGTTGTCCATTGATAGCGGCGATGATTCGCCGCTATACTAAAACATCGTTTCTGTTCAAAAAGATAAGCCATTGAGTTGGTCAAGAGGAAAATATGCGCCTACTTCATACCATGCTGCGCGTTGGCAACCTGCAACGTTCTATCGATTTCTACACTAACGTACTGGGCATGCAGCTGCTGCGCACCAGCGAAAACCCGGAATACAAATATTCCCTGGCGTTCGTCGGTTACGGCCCGGAAAGCGACGAAGCAGTTATCGAGCTGACCTACAACTGGGATGTCGATAGCTACGAGCTGGGCACCGCTTACGGCCACATCGCGCTGGAAGTGGATAACGCGGCAGAAGCGTGCGAGCGCATTCGCAGCAACGGCGGCAACGTGACGCGCGAAGCGGGTCCGGTCAAAGGCGGCACCACCGTGATTGCCTTCGTGGAAGATCCTGACGGTTACAAAATCGAACTGATTGAAGCCAAAGACGCGGGTCGCGGTCTGGGCAATTGATCCCTCCGGGCGCGTTCTGCGCCCGTTGTTTTACTGCATCGCCTCGCAAAATTTGTCATAATACGCACTGCTTTTTTCCCTTGTAAGAGACCCTGATGTCCGATAACGCTCAACTTACCGGTCTGTGCGACCGTTTTCGTGGTTTTTATCCTGTTGTGATTGACGTAGAAACAGCCGGATTTAACGCTAAAACCGATGCGCTGCTTGAGATTGCAGCCATTACGCTGAAAATGGATGAACAGGGCTGGCTTACACCGGACACCACGCTGCATTTCCATGTTGAACCCTTTGAAGGCGCGAACCTGCAGCCAGAAGCGCTGGCCTTTAACGGCATCGATCCTACGAACCCACTGCGTGGCGCGGTGAGTGAATATGACGCCCTGCACGCCATTTTTAAAATGGTGCGCAAAGGTATGAAGGACAGCAACTGTAATCGCGCGATCATGGTGGCGCATAACGCCACGTTCGATCACAGCTTTACGATGGCCGCCGCCGAGCGCGCGTCGCTCAAGCGTAACCCGTTCCATCCGTTCGTGACCTTCGATACCGCCGCGCTGAGCGGGCTGGCACTGGGCCAGACCGTGCTCTCCAAAGCCTGTATTACTGCGGGCATCGATTTCGACGGTACTCAGGCCCACTCGGCGCTGTACGACACTGAGCGCACATCTGAACTGTTCTGTGAGATTGTGAACCGCTGGAAGCGTCTGGGCGGCTGGCCGCTGCCGATGGGCGACAGCGAGGAATAAAAAAAGCGACCGAAAGGTCGCTTTTTTTTGCCTGATGCAAAAGAATTTATTCTGCGTCTGGCTCTTCGGTTTTGTACTTGGCAGCGGTTTCTTTGATCAGCTGCTGCAGTTCGCCACGCTGATACATTTCGATCAGAATGTCGCAACCGCCGACCAGCTCACCATCAACCCACAGCTGCGGGAAGGTTGGCCAGTTAGCGTATTTTGGCAGCTCAGCGCGGATGTCCGGATTCTGCAGAATATCAACGTAAGCAAAACGCTCGCCACAGGCAGACAGCGCCTGCACGGCTTGTGCAGAGAAACCGCAGTTTGGCAGCTTCGGTGAACCTTTCATGTACAGCAGAATCGGGTTTTCAGCGATCTGGCGCTGGATTTTTTCAATAGTCGTGCTCATGTCTTGCTTCCTTTAACTTCTGTTACGGCGATCGTCTGACATTGTAGCGGGTCAGAGAGACATCGGAAAATAACATTTTCGTCACCTGCTTATATCTTAACGGTTGTCGGCTAAAGTTGCATTCCAAAGATAGCTTACCCCCTCACCCGGTGTGGTTTTGTTCAGGGAGTGAACAACGCGGCAACAATCTGACTTTTTTTTTTGCACTCGCTAACGAAACAGACTTTTAGACCGATAAATGCTATTAACTTCTCGCAGATTTTTAGATTAGAATCGACGGGCTTTGTAAATCATACGTGGGTACTATTGATGACCCACATCTAATTCAGGGGAATGCTCAGTGGCGCGGATAACAAAAATCTCGATCACGCTCTGTGCTTTACTGTTTACATCACTCGTTTTCACGCCAGCGGCTAACGCCTCGGAGCAGGCGCGGCACTCTGCCGTGCAGAAGTCACATCTGGCGAAAACCACAGAACGTAAGAAAAAAACACCTACCAGCACCCGTAAAAGCGAAAAGAAAAAAACCACTACCGCACGAAAGCAGTCCACCTCCAGTAAGGCCCTCACCAGTAAAACCCGCAGCAAACCCACCCGCACTGCCGCAAAAGTTGCAAAAGTGGCTCCGGAAAAATGCACCGTACGTAAAGGCCACAAAACGAACTGCCTGAAAGTGGGTAAAACTGCGAAGCTCTCTGAGGTGCATAAAGTGCGTGTGCAGAAAGCGCAGAAAACCGCGATGAACAAGCTGATGGGGCAGATTGGCAAACCCTATCATTGGGGCGGCACCTCCCCGCGCACCGGTTTCGACTGCAGTGGTCTGGTCTATTATGCCTATAAAGATCTGGTGAAGTTCCGCATCCCGCGTACGGCGAATGAGATGTATCACCTGCGCGATGCAGCAGCCGTGAATCGCGGTGAGCTGGAGAGCGGAGATCTGGTCTTCTTCCGCACGCAAGGCCGCGGCACCGCCGATCACGTTGGCGTTTACGTTGGCAACGGCAAGTTTATCCAGTCGCCTCGCAGCGGCCAGGATATCCAAATCACCTCCCTGAGCGAAGATTACTGGGTTCGCCACTACGTTGGCGCCCGCCGCGTAATGACCCCGAAAACCATTCGCTAATCCCTGCCCTGCCGCACCGTCGGCAGGGTAAGTTCCTCTTTTGCATACCCTTTCAATTTGCTACTCTATCCTTGCACTCAATAGGGTTATTGCAGTGCAACACTATAATAAGGAGAGAAGCAATGTCGTTCGAATTACCTGCATTACCGTATGCAAAAGACGCCCTGGCTCCGCACATTTCGGCGGAAACCCTGGAATACCACTACGGCAAACACCATCAGACCTATGTCACTAACCTGAACAATCTGGTTAAGGACACTGCGTTTGAAGGTAAAACGCTGGAAGAGATTGTGCGCAGTTCTGACGGCGGTGTGTTCAATAACGCCGCTCAGGTCTGGAACCACACGTTCTACTGGCACTGCCTGGCACCGAACGCCGGTGGCGAACCAACCGGTGAACTGGCGGCTGCCATTAACGCCGCATTCGGCAGCTTTGCAGATTTCAAAGCGAAGTTTACTGACGCAGCAATTAAGAACTTCGGCTCTGGCTGGACGTGGCTGGTCAAAGAGGCCGACGGAAAACTGGCTATCGTCTCAACGTCAAACGCGGGAACCCCACTGACCACCAGCGCGAAACCGCTGATGACCGTTGATGTGTGGGAACACGCGTATTATATCGACTACCGTAACGCTCGCCCGAACTACCTTGAGCACTTCTGGGCGCTGGTGAACTGGGAATTTGTGGCGAAGAACTTCGCGGCATAAATGAGACGCAGAAGGGGCAGCCCTTCTGCGTTTTTTGATTACTCTGTGACGCGAACAGGTTCCGGCTGTTTACGGCCCGATGTCAGGACCAGCAGCAGACCGAGCGCCGCAATAATCGCCCCCATCACCGGTACAAAAGCGTATCCCAGCCCGCCTGAAATCACCGCCCCACCGGCTGCCGCACCCAGCGCATTCCCGAGATTAAACGCCCCGATATTCACGGAAGAGGAGAGGCCCGGCGCTTCGTACGCCACACGCATGACGCGCATCTGCAATGGCGGAACCACGGCAAAGGTTGCAGCGCCCCACACCACCATCGCGATGGCCGCCCCAAACTCGTTGCGCGCAAGCCAGGGAATCGCGAGCATAATCACAATCAGCAGCGTTAAGAAGCCTTTCAGCGTCCCGGTGACCGAGCGATCCGCCAGTTTACCGCCGAGATAGTTGCCCAGAGAGAAACCGACGCCAACCAGCACCAGCATCGCCGTCACGAACAGCGGTGTGGCGTGGGTGATATCGTGCAGAACTGGTGAAATGTAGGTGTAGAGCGTAAACATCGCGCCCGCCCCGAGCACCGTGGTTAACAGAGCAGACAACACCTGTGGACGAACCAGCACCGACAGCTCTTTACGCACGTCCGGGCGCTCGCCCGCCTCGCCTTTCGGAAGCGAGAAGAACAGGGCAATCATCGCCACTACGCCCAGCCCTGCGGTTGCCATAAACGACATCCGCCAGCCAATGACTTCACCTAGCCAGGTCGCCGCCGGTACACCGCCAATATTGGCGATGGTTAGCCCCATAAACATGGTTGCCACCGCGCTGGCCTGCTTGTGTTTTGGCACCACGCTCGCCGCCACCACTGAGCCTAAGCCAAAGAACGCGCCGTGGTTCAGGCTGGTCAGAATGCGTGACAGCAGCAGCGTGGTGTAATCCGGTGACAGCGCCGAGAGCACGTTACCGAGGGTAAAAATCGCCATCAGGAAGATCAGCGCATTGCGACGGGCACGATGGGATAACAGCAGCGTCATGAGCGGCGCACCAATCATCACGCCAATGGCGTAGGCGCTGATCAGCATACCTGCGGCCGGAATAGAGACATCTACCCCTTTTGCGATAACCGGCAACAGCCCCATCGGGGAAAACTCGGTGGTGCCGATGCCGAACGCGCCAATCGCCAGGGCCAGCAGGGGAAAATTGATTTTCATTGATTAACTCCGGATGCCGTGTCGTCACGCGACACGGGACTAAGATGTCAAAAGCATGACATTAATCACAAAAAATGAGAAGTTAACAAATTAGCAAAAGATTTTTGCCGTGCGGGTAACAATCAGGGAACGGGCAGGAGACGAGGGAGAGAACTCTCCCCCGCTTAAATCAGTGCAGCGCAGCGGTCAGACCCGCAGCGACAATCAGAGCCAGAACAATAATGGTTGTCGTCAGCGAAAACTTCAGATCGGTACTCATCAATTTTTCTCCTTTTAATAACCCCACGAAAAGTGAGCTTGCTCATTTTTACACAGTTTACCCCAAAAATCTTCCTGGATTTAGGCTGATAACCGTTTTTGCTCTTCCCCTTTTCATCAAGATAAGACAAAATTCCACGCTAAATTTATAAGCGTACCGGCCACTGACCCCCTCCTGACGTTCTGAGTCGTTTTCCCGGCGTATCGCAATTCACATTGCGAGATAAGGGTGAGAGAAGGCAAACGTTTACCTTTAAGTATTTCAGGAGTTTAAGATATGGTCTGGAGTGACATGTAATGGCAACAATTAAAGATGTGGCGAAACGCGCAAACGTTTCCACTACAACCGTATCACATGTAATTAACAAAACGCGTTTCGTTGCGGAAGAGACGCGCAACGCCGTATGGGCCGCCATCAAAGAGCTGCACTACTCCCCGAGTGCCGTGGCGCGTAGCCTGAAGGTGAACCACACCAAATCGATCGGCCTGCTGGCGACCAGCAGCGAAGCCGCCTATTTTGCCGAGATCATCGAAGCGGTTGAGAAAAACTGTTTCCAGAAGGGCTACACCCTGATTCTCGGCAACGCCTGGAACAGCCAGGAGAAACAGCGCGCTTACCTGTCTATGATGGCGCAAAAGCGCGTTGATGGCCTGCTGGTGATGTGTTCTGAATACCCGGAGTCCGTGCTCTCCATGCTTGAAGAGTATCGCCACATTCCGATGGTGGTAATGGACTGGGGTGATACCCGCGCTGATTTTACCGATTCCGTCAACGATAACGCCTTTGAAGGCGGCTACATGGCAGGTCGCTACCTGATTGAGCGCGGTCACCGCGAAATCGGCGTCATTCCGGGTCCGCTGGAGCGCAACACCGGCGCAGGCCGTCTGGCAGGGTTCATGAAAGCGATGGAAGAAGCGCTGATTACGGTGCCAGAAAACTGGATCGTGCAGGGCGACTTCGAGCCGGAATCCGGCTACCGCGCGATGCAGCAGATCGTCTCCCAGTCGCACCGCCCTACCGCGGTCTTTATCGGGGGTGACATTATGGCGATGGGCGCCCTTTGCGCAGCCGATGAGCTGGGTTTGCGCGTGCCGCAGGACATTTCCGTGATCGGGTACGATAACGTGCGCAACGCACGCTACTTCACCCCGGCGCTGACGACCATTCACCAGCCGAAAGACTCGCTGGGCGAAACGGCGTTCAATATGCTGTTGGACCGCATCGTCAGCAAGCGTGAAGAGTCGCAGTCGATTGAAGTCCACCCGCGCCTGATTGAACGCCGCTCCGTGGCCGACGGTCCGTTCCGCGACTACCGCCGTTAATCCCCCGAGGGGCCGGTTATTCCGGCTCCCTCAGCCACTCTTTGTTCAGCGTTTCGCTATCCCCCAGATAATCCAGCAGCCACGCCAGCGCCGGTGACATATCGTTTTGCTGCCACGTCAGGCAACAGGCCGCATCCGGGAACGGGTTTTCCAGCGTCAGAGCCACCCATTCACCGCGATCGATGCGTGGACGTGCAAAATGCACCGGCACCATTCCCACGCACAGCCCCGCAGAAAGACAGGTCGCCGACGTCTCCCAGTCCGGGGCGACCACACGGCGCTGGTTATCCAGTAACCAGGTAATCCGTTTTGGCAGCGATCGTGAGGTATCTTCCAGCACCAGCGACGGCCAGTTGCGCAACGTATCATCGCTCAACGGACCTGCAATGGCGGCCAGAGGATGATCGCGGGCGACAACGCAGGTCCAGCTCAGGGCTCCCATATCGCGAAACGCATAGCGCCCCCCCACCGGGATCGCCTGGGTCGCGCCGATCGCCATCTCCACCCTGCCGTCAGAGAGCGCATCCCACACGCCGTTGAACACCTCCTGCGAGACGCGCAGCTCCACATCAGAGAAGTGGCGATAGAAATCGACGACCATCTGTCGGGTGCGTTCGGGTTTGACGATGTTATCCACCGCAATGGCGAGATGCCCGCGCCAGCCGTTCGCAATCTGCTGGCACTGCTCGCGGGTGATCATCATTTTTTTGATAACAGATCGCCCTTCTTTCAAAAACCAGACGCCCGCTGGCGTCAGAACCACGTCGCGGTGACGGCGCTCGAACAGCGGAACCGCCAGCCACTCTTCAAGCTGACGCACCGTATAGCTCACCGCAGAGGGGACGCGGTGGAGTTCCTGGGCCGCACCACTAAAGCTGCCGTTACGCGCGACCGCATCCACCACTTCTAACGAATATTCTGACCACATTTTCTGCCTGCAAAATTTTTGAATGCAATCACCAAATATTAGCGTTTCACAAGGCAGTTTGCACTCCCTACACTTTGCGCCAGTGATTACCTGCCCTCTTTAGGAAATAAAAAATAATGCAACCCAACAAAGGATTCCTGGTCTGGCTCGGCGGTTTAAGCGTGCTGGGCTTTTTGGCGACCGACATGTACCTGCCCGCGTTTGCCGCGATGCAGGCCGATTTACAGACTCCTGCCGCCGCCATCAGCGCCAGCCTGAGCCTGTTCCTCGCCGGTTTTGCCTTCGCACAGCTGTTATGGGGCCCGCTCTCTGACCGTTACGGTCGCAAACCGATTCTGCTCCTCGGTCTGGCGATTTTCGCCGTCGGCTGCCTGGGGATGCTGTGGGTGCGTGATGCAACCTGGCTGCTGGTGCTGCGATTTATCCAGGCATTCGGTGTGTGTGCCGCCGCCGTCACCTGGCAGGCGCTGGTGACGGACTATTATCCCGCGTCTCGCGTGAACCGCATTTTTGCCACTATTATGCCGCTGGTCGGTCTCTCTCCGGCGCTGGCTCCCCTGCTCGGTAGCTGGATCCTGGTGCATTTTGACTGGCAGGCGATTTTCGCCACCCTGTTTATCATCACGCTGGTGCTGATGTTACCGGCCTTCACGCTAAAACCTGCCCAGCCGAAACCGGCTGAAAACCACGATAATCGCGTCACTTTCCTGTCGTTGCTGCGTTCACGCGCGTATCGCGGCAACGTGCTGGTCTACGCCGCCTGTTCCGCCAGCTTCTTTGCGTGGCTGACTGGTTCGCCGTTTATTCTGCATGATATGGGCTACAGCCCGGCGGTGATCGGCCTGAGCTATGTTCCACAGACCATCGCGTTCCTGGTGGGGGGTTACGGCTGCCGCGCCGCGCTGCAAAAATGGCAGGGACAGCAGATGCTGCCGTGGCTGCTGGTGCTTTTCGCCGTAAGCGTCATCGGTACCTGGGCGGTTGGCTTTATTCCACACGTCGGGCTGACTGAAATTCTGATCCCATTCTGTGTGATGGCCGTGGCAAACGGGGCGATTTACCCGATTGTAGTGGCTCAGGCACTGCGTCCTTTCCCTCATGCAACGGGCCGTGCGGCGGCGCTGCAAAATACCCTGCAGCTCGGTCTGTGCTTCCTCGCAAGCCTGATTGTCTCTGCGTTAATCGCTACGCCGCTGATGACCACGACCAGCGTGATGCTGGCTACCGTGGTTCTCGCCGCGCTGGGTTATCGCATGCAGGCCTCAGTGAAGACGCTGGCGGAGGACACCGCCGAGGCGAAATCGTCGCAGGCGTAATCGCGTGAGCAATTATGTTACATTTCAGTCATTAGGCTGCTAACAACTTTCAGTTGAATCGCTCTTTTTTGCGGCCTATACTAAATTTGGTTCATATAAATACGATAAATATTATGTGTTAACGGGAGCCGGAGTGCTCCCGTTTTACCATGGAAGGCCTTTCGGTAAGGGTTATCTCCCTTCCTCTGTTCTACGTCGGATATTAGCCTCACGGAAAAACCGTGGGATTTCTCACAAACCATAAAAAGCGGCTACGCTGTTTGAAGGTTCTGATCACACAACGTGATGGAGAAGCTATGAGTTCATCGTGTATAGAAGAAGTCAATGTTCGGGACAATAACTGGTTCCGGATCGTCAATGAATTACTGAGTCGGGCGGGCATCGCGATTAACGGGTCTGCCCCTTCAGATATTCAGGTAAAGCATCCCGATTTTTTCAAACGCGTGTTGCAGGAAGGTTCGCTGGGTTTAGGCGAGAGCTACATGGACGGCTGGTGGGAATGCGAGCGGCTGGATATGTTTTTCCATAACGTTCTGCGCGCCGGGCTGGAAAACCAGCTCCCCCACCACCTGAAGGATACGCTGCGGATCGCCTCTGCACGATTGCTGAATCTGCAAAGTAAAAAACGGGCATGGATTGTCGGGAAAGAGCATTACGATCTTGGCAACGATCTTTTCAGCCGCATGCTTGACCCGCTGATGCAATATTCCTGCGCCTACTGGAAAGAGGCCACCACGCTCGAAGATGCACAGCAGGCGAAACTGCGTTTAATCTGCGAAAAACTGCAGCTTCAGCCCGGTATGCGGGTGCTGGATATCGGCTGCGGCTGGGGTGGGCTTGCCTGGTACATGGCGAAACACTACGGCGTGAGCGTCGTGGGTGTGACCATTTCGGCTGAACAGCAGAAACTGGCGCAAGAACGCTGCGCGGGGCTGGATGTGACCATTCTGCTGCAGGATTATCGCGATCTGGACGATCAGTTCGATCGTATCGTCTCCGTGGGAATGTTCGAACACGTCGGGCCAAAAAATTACAACACCTATTTCACGGTTGCCGATCGCAACCTGAAACCGGAAGGTCTTTTCCTGCTACACACCATTGGTTCCAAAAAGACCGATCATTCGGTCGATCCCTGGATCAATAAATACATCTTCCCGAATGGCTGTTTACCTTCGGTTCGCCAGATAGCCGATGCCAGTGAGTCGCACTTTATTGTCGAAGACTGGCACAATTTTGGTGCCGACTACGATACGACACTGATGGCCTGGCACGAACGTTTTCTGGCGTCATGGCCGGAAATTGCGGAGAACTATTCTGAACGCTTCAAGCGGATGTTTGTCTATTACCTGAATGCCTGTGCGGGCGCATTTCGTGCCCGGGATATTCAGCTCTGGCAGGTCGTGTTCAGTCGTGGCGTGGAGCATGGTTTGCGGGTCGCGCGATAAAAAAATAAACCCCGGATATCCGGGGTTTATTTTATTCGTCTTCCGACGTCAGTTTACTCGCTAATTCTTTCGCCGCCAGCACCCGTTCTACGGTATCCACTACCGCCTGGGTCTGGGGATCAATTTCGATATTAATGCGATGGCCGAGTTTTTTCGCCCCCAGCGTCGTGCGCTGCAACGTTTCCGGAATTAAATGTACGCAGAAACGGGTTGGCGTCACTTCACCCACCGTCAGACTAATCCCATCCACGCCAATAAATCCTTTGTAAAGGATGTATTTCATTAATGACGCGTCTTGAACCTTAAACCAGATCTGACGGTTATTTTCTGAAGTCAGGATTTTCGAAATCTCGGCGGTCGTCATAATATGACCCGACATTAAATGTCCGCCAATCTCATCGCTGAACTTCGCCGCGCGCTCAACGTTAACCATGTCGCCCACCACCAGCTCGCCGAGGTTGGTAATACGCAGCGTCTCTTTCATCAGATCAAAGCTAATACGGTTGCCGTTAATTTCTGTCACTGTCAGACAGCAGCCGTTGTGTGCCACCGATGCCCCGGTCTCCAGACCGTCGAGCATATATTCCGGCAGCTCGACCACATGGGTACGGAAATTAGGTTTTTCATCTATGGACACCAGTTTTGCAGTGCCCTGCACGATACCAGTAAACATGCTTACCACTCCTGTATTATCCCAACGGTAGTGACACCGTTTAATCGCAACACAATAACAGTTGGAAAAACAGGTTGCCAGCGGAGCGCATTTTCTGGCGATTTTTTCACTAGATAAATAGAGAAACCCCGCTACAATAGCTGGCATTCCCCCTGTTTTTTCTTCTTGCTGCCAGTTTCGGCGGGTTTTTTAGTCTCTCAAATAACAACAAAACAAAAGGTGTTCACGTGCAGAAGTACATGAATGAAGCGCGTCAGTTATTAGCGCTGGCAATACCGGTGATCATCGCGCAGGTCGCTCAAACCGCAATGGGATTTGTGGATACGGTTATGGCGGGCGGTTACAGCGCCACCGATATGGCCGCCGTTGCTATTGGTACCTCTATCTGGCTTCCGGCTATTCTTTTCGGCCACGGACTGCTGCTGGCCCTAACGCCGGTTATCGCCCAGCTTAACGGCTCAGGCCGACGCGATCGTATTGCCCATCAGGTGCGTCAGGGCTTCTGGCTCGCCGGATGTGTCTCCGTTCTGATCATGATTGTGCTGTGGAACGCGGGCCATATTATTCGCTCGATGCACAATATCGACCCGGCCCTGGCCGATAAAGCCGTCGGCTATCTGCGTGCCCTGCTGTGGGGTGCGCCCGGCTACCTGTTCTTCCAGGTGGCGCGTAACCAGTGTGAAGGACTGGCGAAAACCAAACCCGGCATGGTGATTGGCTTTATCGGGCTGCTGGTAAACATCCCGGTGAACTATGTCTTTATCTACGGTCATTTCGGCATGCCAGAGCTGGGCGGCGTGGGCTGTGGCGTCGCGACAGCGGCGGTCTACTGGGTCATGTTTGCCAGCATGCTCTCTTACGTCAAACGCGCGCGCTCAATGCGCGATATCCGCAATGAGCCGGGTTTCGGCAAGCCGGATATGAGCGTGGTGAAACGTCTGGTGCAGCTCGGTCTGCCTATCGCGCTGGCGCTGTTCTTTGAAGTGACGCTATTTGCGGTCGTCGCCCTGCTGGTCTCCCCGCTGGGGATTGTCGACGTGGCGGGCCACCAGATTGCGCTGAACTTTAGCTCGCTGATGTTCGTACTGCCGATGTCCCTTGCGGCAGCGGTAACGATCCGCGTCGGCTATCGTCTGGGGCAGGGTTCGACGCTCGATGCACAGACGGCGGCGCGTACCGGCCTGATGGTGGGCGTGTGCATGGCGGCCTGTACCGCCATCTTTACCGTGTTGCTGCGCGAGCAGATCGCCCTGCTTTATAACGACAATCCGGAGGTGGTGATCCTCGCCTCACAGCTGATGCTGCTGGCGGCGGTATATCAGATTTCCGATTCGATTCAGGTGATCGGCAGCGGTATTCTGCGTGGGTATAAAGATACGCGTTCGATCTTCTTTATCACTTTCACCGCCTACTGGGTGCTCGGGCTGCCGAGCGGTTACGTGCTGGCGCTGACGGATCTGGTGGTCGACAGAATGGGTCCGGCCGGTTTCTGGATGGGCTTTATCATCGGATTAACCTCCGCCGCGATCCTGATGATGCTGCGTATGCGCTTCCTGCAACGTCAGCCATCGAATGTGATTTTGCAACGCGCTGCGCGTTAATTACCCGCTAGCCGTCTACGGGCGGCTACTTTCTCTTCATTTTGCGCGGGAATGAAGCAATCGCGTGAAATACGGAAGAAAATTGCATTTTCCCTCTTGCCTCATCCCGTCACTGTCGCTAATATTCGACCCCGTTGTCACAGACAACATGATGCGTCCGTAGCTCAGTTGGTTAGAGCACCACCTTGACATGGTGGGGGTCGGTGGTTCGAGTCCACTCGGACGCACCATCAAAAAAATCTGTACAGTGCGTCCGTAGCTCAGTTGGTTAGAGCACCACCTTGACATGGTGGGGGTCGGTGGTTCGAGTCCACTCGGACGCACCATTTCAGGTTACACCTCTTCAGCTTTACCTCCCTTTTCAACATTCCAGAATATCCCTGATTAGCCCGTTAATAACAGGCATTGCGGCTCTCTCTCGACCAAGTTTCCCGTTTTACATTTTCACCGCTTAACCCTCTGCTTCTCTGCGCGAATCCTGTTTCATCCCCTGACGTAATGTATCCCACAGGCGAGATCCTGACGAATAACGGCTTTCTGATGGCGCTCCCGCTTCTGCTATAGAAATAGTGACAGCGTATATACTGTTTGATGTACGGGAAATCCGGCACTAAAAGCGGTGATGACTCAGAAATGGACGAGGGCAGACGGGCGATAGGCGTTAACGCCCGGCGAAGTCGGCGCCCGGTTGCCCTCCAGGAATCAAACAATAATAACGGGTGAGAATGGATGAAAAAGATTGCGATTATCGGTGCCGGCCCCACTGGCATTTATACCCTTTTCTCTCTGCTGAAAAATCAGACGCCACTGGCCGTGGATATTTATGAGCAGGGTGACGAGGCCGGTGTTGGCATGCCCTACAGCGATGAAGATAACTCGCGGATGATGCTCGCTAATATCGCCAGCATCGAAATTCCCCCGCTCTTTTCGACCTATCTCGACTGGCTGCTTACCCAGAGCAGCGAACACCTGGCACGCTACGGTGTACAGAAATCCTCCCTTCATGACCGCCAGTTCCTGCCACGCATTTTGTTGGGCGAGTATTATCGCGACCAGTTTTTACAGCTGATCGCACAGGCGAAACAGCGCGGATTTAGCGTCAAGGTGCAGGAATCCTGCCAGGTGACGGACCTGGAGGTGACGCCTCAGGGCGTCAACGTCTGGACGGAGAACCGGGCAGAACCCGTGACGTACGATCTGGCGGTGATCGCCACCGGTCACGTCTGGCCGGACGAAGAGGAATCAACGCGCTCGTTCTTCCCAAGCCCCTGGTCGGGATTGATGGAAGCCACTATTCGCGCCTGTCGCGTTGGCATTATGGGCACCTCCCTCAGCGGGTTAGATGCGGCGATGGCGGTCGCCATTCAGCACGGTGAATTTATCGAGCCGGAAAATCAGCCCGTGGAATTCAGGCTCGACAAAGGGAGCGATGCGCTCGACATCGTGCTGATGTCCCGCTCGGGCATTCTGCCAGAAGCCGATTTTTACTGCCCTCTCCCCTACGAACCGCTCACCCTCGTCACGGAACAGGCCATCGAAAAAGCGATCGCTGCAGGATCTGAGGGGCTGCTCGATCGCGTGTTCACTCTGATGACGCAGGAACTTGAGCTGGCCGATCCGCAGTGGAGCCACGCCATTGGCCTTGAAGCGCTGAACGCCGATACCTTCCACGACGCCTATTTTGCCGAGCGCCACAAACACGATCCCTTCAGCTGGGCGCAATCCAATCTCGATGAGGTCGAGCGCAACAAACGTGATAAACGCACGGTGCCCTGGCGCTACACCATTTTGCGGATGCATGAAGTGGTACAGGAGATCGTCCCGCATCTGACGGATAAAGACCGCAAGCGTTTTGACGCCGGGCTGTCGCGCATTTTTATCGACAACTATGCGGCCATTCCCTCCCAGTCTATTCGTCGGCTGCTGGCGCTGCGCGAGGCCGGCATTATCAGCGTGCTAGCGCTGGGCGCAGATTATAAAAGGGATGTGCAGGACGACAGGACGATCATTATGGCGAAGGGAGAGCGTTATGAATTCGATCTCTTTATTGATGCCCGCGGGCAAAAACCGCTGAAGACCAAAGATCTGCCGTTCCCGACGCTGCGCCAGCAGTTACAAGAGAACGGCGATGAGATCCCGGACGTCGGTGAGGATTACACCCTGCTGGCACCCGACAGCGTGCGCGGGCGCATCGCTTTTGGTGCACTGCCGTATCTGATGCACGATCAGCCCTTTGTGCAGGGGCTGACCGTGTGTGCGGAGATTGGCGAGTCGATGGCGAAAGCGATCACCCAACGCGCATCGCGCGCGCGTCGTCGCCTGCCATTCAGCGAGGAGTAAGGCCTGGCCCGGAGCCAGGCCAGGCTGCTGATTTAATCGCGCGTGCCCGAGGTGATTGCGTCAATCGCCTCAGGCCGCAGACGAATCTCCGCCGCGCGCCGGTGCCCCTGCATCCCTTCCGTGCGGCTCTGGCGTATCGCCGGTTCCGCAATTGCTGCAATCCCTTTGTCATCAATCCACTGGTGGGTACAGATTTTCACATAGGCGCCCACCCACAGCCCGCCGGTGTAGCGCGCCGCCGCCATCGTCGGCAAGGTGTGGTTGGTCCCACAGCATTTGTCCGAAAACACCACGCTGGCGTTCTGGCCGATAAACAGCGAACCGTAATTGCGGATCTTCGCCGCCGTGCCGTGCGGATCGCGGGTGTGCACCTGCAGATGCTCCGTCGCCATAAAATCGGCAAACGCGATAAGTTGCTCCTCGGTGTCACACAGCACGATTTCGCCCTGACGACGCCAGGCTTCACCCGCCGTGGCCGCCGTCGGCAGCGTGGTCAGCTGACGTTCGATCTCCATCAGCGTACCTTCGGCAATGGCGCGACTGGTGGTCGCCAGCCCGACGCGGGTATGGACGTCATGCTCAGCCTGCGCCAGCAGATCCGCCGCCAGAATACGCGGATCGGCGCTGTCATCGGCGACGGTGAAGATTTCGCTTGGCCCGGCCAGGGCATCAATCCCCACTTTGCCAAACACCTGACGCTTGGCTTCGTTCACAAAGGCGTTGCCCGGCCCGACGATTTTATCCACCGCCGGAACACTGTCGGTTCCCCAGGCCATTGCCGCAATCGCCTGGGCACCGCCAATTTTGAAGATCCGATGTGCGCCCGCCAGATGGCAGACAGCAATCATCGCCGGATGAGCGGCGGGCGGCAGACAGGCGATAATCTGCTCGCAGCCCGCGACCGTTGCCGGAACAATCGACATCACTGGCGCCGAAAGGATCGGATAGCGCCCCCCCGGTACGTAGCAGCCGACGGTCTGCACGGGAATAATGCGGTGTCCGAGATGCACGCCCGGCAGGGTTTCCACCTCCAGCGGCTGCATGGTCGCCAGCTGCGCCTGGGCAAAACGGCGGACCTGCGCAATGGCGAACTCGCTGTCGCGCCGCGTCTGCGGGTCCAGATCGTTCAGCGCGTTTTCAATCTCCTGCGCCGTCACTTCAAACTGCTCTGGCACCACGTTGTCGAACTGCTGCGAAAATGCCCGCAGCGCCGCATCGCCTTCCGTTTTCACGCGCTCGATGATGGCGCTGACTTTATCCGTTAATGTACGGTCGGCCTGCGCATCCTGCCCCTGCGGCCGCTTGATCCAGCGCACCTGTTCCGTAATCGCTTGTGCAGACATTACGCCTCCTCCATCTGGCCAAGTTTGATTTGCGCCAGCAGCGCCAGGTGGTCGTACACCACCCATTCATCGACGATTTTGCCGTTGACGATGTGGTAGTGGGACATGCCCATCACGAACAGACGCTCGCCCGTCGGTTTGCCCAGCGCGCCGTAGCCCAGGTGGTGGCCTTCGATAATCCAGCGCACCGCCACTTTCACCCCGCCCTCATCGCATGGATTCGAGCAGATATGCTGCGGCAGCCATGCGCCATCAGGGATCATGCCGATCAGCGCCAGAGTCTGGTGCGTCACCGCCGCCGTGCCGTACAGCTCTTTCATTAACGGGCCGTGCCACTGCACGGTCGGGGCGTACACCTCTTTGATTTTGCCCAGCATCCGGCGGTTATAGATCTCATGCAGCCAGCGCAGAAGCTGCTCTTCGGTGTCCGTGTGGGCGATAGAGACGTCACAGGCCACATCCGGCGGATACTGGCCGAGCATCCGGCCGTTCTCGCCAATATCGGTGACGCGAAAACCTTTATCGAACTGCTCTTTCGCCATGTTAAAGGCGATTTCATCGGTGTTCAGCCCAAGCTGCTTCATCAGCGACATGTTGTCGCTCACCACCCACTCACGGTAAATTTTGTTTTCGTGGATCATACAGTCGGCGACGGTACGGTTCACAAAGGTGCGATTGGTCGGTTTGCCCAGATGGCTGTACTGGGTGTGACGCCCGCTGCCGGTCACCAGATGCGAGGTATAGAAACCGTCCACGTCATTACCGTTCCAGATAACCTGGGTCGCCATGCCGCGACGCTCCGGGAACGCAATTAAACGCTGGAGCGTATCCTGCACGACCTGCTCACGGTTATAGAGGGTTCCCAGCGCGTTATATAACACGCAGTTGTGGGTGTAATGGGTGTAAATTAATCCGACATCACGCTCATCCCATATTTTATGGGTACAGCGGACAATATAATCGACAATATCCGTATAACAATCATCGAAACCTCGCAATGATTGGGCGCGCGGGCGTTTTTCCGGAACCAGATCAATAAAGTCACGACGTTCGACCTGTAATACCGGCTCGTCTCGCGCGGGTTTGCTATTATTTTTCTCGGGTACTGCTGGAGCTTTATTGGTTGCTTCAGTTGAAGACATATGACCTCCTGCATTTCTTTTCAGACAAAAGGATCCCGCACCCGGAATGGATGGAGAAATTAACCGCAGAACCAAATACGGCGATGTAGACAGCGTTAATAAAAGAAGAATAGCGGGAGACGAACCTCCCTTTTTTATTTCACAATCTGATTTATTTCACAATCTGCGACCAGATCGCTAATTCATCAACACCCAAGTATTCGCGAATAATTAAACCATCACGTAATTCGAGCTGGGTAATACCGGTAATTGAAATGGGTTTACGGGTGGGCGCGCCAAATTTACCGTAGCCATCGTGCCAGGTCAGCAGAGACCAGCGCAGGGAGATGCGCACCGGCTCGTTCGGATCTTTGCGCACAATCAGGTGGTGCAATTGGGTTTCACTGTCCGCAAACGACGCGCGATAGCCCGACAGCCAAGCGCCGATCTCCTGCTCGCCCGTGGCCATACAGTGCCCTGGCCCGTAGAGCGTCGCGGCAGGATGGTACAACCCCGGCACCGTGCCGCCGTTGCCGCCCGCCCACATGGTCAGATAGCGTTCCACCACTCCCGCCAGCGGCCCGTCGATATCATCACCTTCCGGGCCACCCGCCCAGCGTGCGTCGAGGGTTTCGGCCGATTCCGGCTCAATACCAAGCTGCTGCTGCGTGGCAGAAAGGCTGCGGGCGAACTCGCGAATATCCAGCCCCAGCTGAGAGACAATCGCCGCCCGATCCTGGAGCAGCCACTCCTGGCGCACCGCGCCGTCGGCGCAAATGCGGTCTGCCCAGGTGCGCACCCAGACATTTTTCCCGGTCGGCGCACCGAAAAATCCCTCCCCCTGATGGCGAATCGACGCCACCGTGCGCTGCGCCGCGTAATACTCCTCGCCCGGCGTATGGCTGCACAGGATATCTTCCGTCAGCACAGAGCGTTGCGGGAAGCTGTGCATCGCCTCCAGGGTCAGGCGCATAAATTGCGACAGTTCGTTAAGCTGTTTTTCCGGCGTAATAAACACCACCGGCGTGGCGTAGAAATCCGCCAACTGACCGATATCCTTCTGCTCCCAGACCACGTGGGTCAGCGTCAGAATAAATTGCTGAATAGAGTCGAACTGGGGGCTGAAGCCCGGCAATCTGCTCATTTGACCTCCTGAGGCTGGAACAGAGATAAACCGTCTTTTTCGATGACTCCCGTGCGCGGGCGACGCGCCGAATGGCGAACCACCAGCATACCGGGCAGCGTAATTTGTTCAGGCTCGATGTTGCCGCTATCGATCTGCTTCATCAGTAATTCCACCGTCGCTGTCACCATCGCCTCCACCGGCTGCGAGGCCGAGGTTAAGGCGTAGGACGGCCAGCCGGACGGTCCGATGTCGTCGTAGCCAATAATCGACACATCCTCCGGCACCCGCAGGCCAAATTCGTAGCGCGCCACGTCCATCACCATCACCGCCATATGATCGTTGGCGACAAAAATGGCGTCTGGCGCAGGCGTCTTAGTGAAAAGCGAATATGCCGCGCGGGTGGTTTGCTGCGCGTCATAGTTGCCGTTCACCACTTCTACGTCTGTGACGCCGTGTTCCGCGAGCGTGTCGAGATACCCCCGCTGGCGGGCGATATTCACCGACGAATCTGCGACGCCGCCCACATAGGCGAAGCGCTTGTGATCTCCGGCGAGCAAGAATTCAGCAATCTGCCGCGCGGCGGCTTCGTTGTTGCTGTTGACGCTCGACGCCATTCCGCTCTCTTCGCTGCGATTGAACAGCACCACTGGAATGCCGGCGGCAAGACACTCCTGAGAGAGATCCAGCGACAGCGTCACCGACGCCAGCACAATCCCGTCGACGCGATACTGCATAATCTGGTCGAAAATGCGATCGACGTTGCCGTCCCTGTCGCCGACAAACAGCAGCAGGTGGTAGTTAAGCGTATCCAGCTTCTGCGCCAGCGCTTCCAGCACCTGCGGATAAAACTGGTTATCAAAATAGGAGATCACCACGCCGATAATGCGCGACCGGGCCGTGTTGAGCGAACGGGCAATCGCATTCGGGCGATAGCCCAACTCACGCGCCGCTTTGAGCACTTTTTCACGCGTGGCGGGCGAAATGCTCGCCCCCGGCGTGAAGGTGCGGGATACCGCTGACTGCGACACCCCTGCCAGCTGTGCCACCTGCTGGCTGGTCACCGCCGCAAACGTCTTACGCTTCATTACCCTGGGTTCCTTATCCTGTCACTTCCACATTCAGGCCATGTGTTTCAAAGAGATAACATACCATCTTCGACAACCACCCCGTTAAAAGCGCCTCAGGAAGTGAGTGCTTTTTAGTCTTACACCACTTTTGCATGCGTATGCAACAGCCTAAATTATTTTTTTCACAATGGTGATATTGAACCTTTACAAAATTGAAACCTTTTCGTAACTTCAATTTTTGAATACGTATGCATGCCGTCAATTGTACCGGGCAAATTGGGATGTCATCAGAGGGACTGAGCCGGTAAACGTTGTACTTGATTGGTTATAACCCATTAATTTTTAAGAGGTTCACAACCATGTTTCGAGCACTGTTGCGCCGACCGGAAGCCCGGCTGTTTTTTATCATTAGCGTATTGTTTTATATCTGTATTCACAGCATCGATGCGTTTCTGGCCCCCATGATGATCAATCAGGGCATCGAACCGCAGGTGATGGGCATCATCATGGGTGCCAGCGGTCTGGCGACGCTGATGATTCGTTTTCCGCTGGGGATCATCTCTGACGTGGTGAAGAGCCGCAAAATCTTTATCCAGATAGCGCTGGTTCTGCCAATCATCGCCTGGCCGATTGCCTGGCTTGAGCCGAATGCCATTACCCTGTATCTGGCGAAAGCCGCCGATGGCGTAACCGCCGCCACCTGGGTGCTGTATAACATTCTGTTTATTCGCTACTTTGATCGCAAAGAAGCCCCGGCGGCTGTCGCCCTGCTGGCACTGGCTGGCCCCATCGGCGTGTTTCTCGGCAACTGCATCGGCGGCGTGCTGATTCACTATTTTGCGAACAACATCGCATTTTTCGTCTCCTGTGTGTCTGCTCTCCTCGCCCTGTTCCTGACCACCCGCATTCGCGACGTCCACGATCCGGTGCAGGCGCCGTCACTGAAAGCCTGTATCGCCGGGGCAAAACTTCAGCTTGCTGACCGCTCCGTCTGGCTGCTCGGTATTCTGGCAACCATCGTGATTCTGGTTCCTTTTGCCACCCGCGACACCCTTACCCCCATCTACGCAGAACAGCTCGGCGCCCGCGCCGGAATTCTGACGCTGTTGAGTAACATCCATCTGATCTTCTACGCCCTGGCGATTGCCCTGTGCAGCTCGGTGTTTTATCAGCGACTGGGGCTGGTCAAAACCGCGGTGCTGGGGATTTTGCTCCAGGTGATTTCGTCGTTTGGCATTCCGTTTACCAGCAATCTGTACCTGATTTATCTTCTGCAGGCGCTGGCCGGTTTCTCGTTCGGCATGGCGTTCGCGGCGTTCATGTCCCTGAGCGTGGTCAACACGACTTCCGATGAGCAGTCCACCCGCATGGGGTTATTCCAGACTATTTACTCCTGCGGCATGTTTGCCGGGCCGGTAATCATGGGCGTCATGATGCAACACATTAATCTCTCGTCCGGGTATCTGTTTATTGCCGGGCTTTCGATTATTGCCGCCATCGCCACCCCGCTGTCGGTGCGCTGGGTCTATTCCCGCAAAACCCGTCAGCCGGTGGAATTATCCACCAACAGTTCCCTCGCCTCCGCGCGAGAATAATTCCCGCTCATTATGTAATAACTATCCCGGTTCGCCGGGAGGGCATCTGTCATTTCGAGTATTAAAGGAGAATATTGTGGCTTATCAACTTAAATCCAGTAAACCGGTACAGGAACGTCAGGAAGCGCAGCGACAAATACGGGAAACCGTTGAGCTGATTCTGGCGGATATTGAAAAACGCGGGAATAAAGCGATCCGTGAATTATCGATAAAATTCGATAACTACGACCGTCGGGATTATCGCCTGACGGACGCCGAAATTAATAGCTGCATGAAAAAACTCAGCCGCCAGGATATTCACGATATCGAATTCGCCCAGCAGCAGGTGTTTAATTTTGCCCGCGCACAAAAAGAGTGTCTGCGCGATCTGGAGATCGAAACGCGCCCCGGCGTTATTCTCGGCCATAAAAATATTCCGATTAACGCCGTCGGCTGTTATGTCCCGGGCGGTAAATATCCGCTGCTGGCATCGGCGCATATGTCGATTATCACCGCCAACGTCGCGGGCTGCTCGCGCATTATCAGCTGTGCCCCGCCGTTTGGCGGTGAACCGGCGCCAGCGATTGTCGCGGCGCAGAAAATGGCGGGTGCAACGGAGATCTTCGCCCTCGGCGGCATTCAGGCAATTGGCGCGATGGCGCTCGGCACCGACACCCTCGCACCGGTTGATATGTTGGTTGGGCCGGGCAACGCCTTCGTCGCCGAAGCCAAGCGCCAGCTGTTTGGCCGCGTAGGGATCGATCTGTTCGCCGGTCCGACGGAAACCCTGGTGATCGCCGACGACACCGTCGATGCGGAAATGTGCGCCACCGACCTGCTGGGCCAGGCGGAGCACGGCGTTACAACACCGGCAATTCTGCTGACCAACTCGCTGACGCTGGCAAAAGAGACGCTGACGGAGATCGAGCGCCTGCTGGCAAAACTCCCGACCGCCGACGTCGCCCGTCAGTCCTGGCAGGATTACGGTGAAATCATCGTCTGCGACAGCTACGACGAGATGCTGGCCGAAGCGGATCGTATCGCCTCCGAGCACGTGCAGGTGATGACGGATCGCGACGACTGGTTCCTCAATAATCTCACCAACTTCGGTGCTCTGTTCCTCGGCCCGCGCACCAACGTGGCCTATGGCGACAAGGTCATCGGCACCAACCACACCCTGCCGACGCAAAAGGCAGCGCGCTACACGGGCGGCTTGTGGGTCGGCAAGTTCATGAAAACCTGCACCTGGCAGAAAGTCCTCAGTGACGAAGCCACCGCCGAAATCGGCAGCTACTGCTCGCGTCTGTCGCTGTTGGAAGGTTTTGCCGGGCACGCGGAGCAGGCCAACATTCGCGTACGCCGCTACGGGAATACAGACGTGCCTTACGCCACGCCTGCGCCGGTTCGGGAAAAGGTGTAATCATGACTCTTCCCCAGACTCCCTCTTTTCATCTTACGGGAAAACGGGCACTGGTCACGGGCGGCTCCAGGGGGCTGGGCTTCGCCTGCGCCGTGGCGCTCGCCCAGGCGGGTGCAGAGGTGTGGATTGCCGCCCGCGATCGACACACGCTGGAGCACGCCGCCGCGCTTGCGGCTGAAGGCGGGCTGACGCTGCATTCGCTGGCGCTGGATATCACCGATATCTCGCGCGTCGATGCAGTGCTCGCAGAGCTGCCCGCCTTCGACATTCTGGTCAACAGCGCCGGGCTGGCCCGTCACGAGCCTTTCCTCGCCGTCAGCGAAACCCATTTTGACGCGGTGATGACCCTGAACCTGCGCGCCACTTTTTTCCTCAGCCAGCGGGTGGCGCAGCGGATGCGGGAGCACAACATGACAGGTTCCATCATCCATATCTCCTCGCAGATGGGCCACGTCGGCGGTCCGAATCGCAGCGTCTACTGCGCGTCAAAATTTGCACTTGAGGGGTTAAGCAAAACCATGGCGCTGGAGCTGGGTGGCGCGGGTATCCGGGTCAATACCCTGTGCCCGACCTTTATCGAAACCGAGCTGTCGCGCCAGTCCCTCGACGACCCGGATTTTCGCCGCTATGTGCTGGAGAACATCAAGCTGCGGCGTCTTGGACGCGTCGAGGATGTGATGGGACCGGTGGTGTTTTTGGCCTCCGATGCGGCGGCGATGATCACCGGCACTGCGCTGCTGGTTGACGGCGGCTGGACTGCCACATGAGAGGCCAAATGGACAAAACAGTGTGTGATAACACCGCGCTCCCGCTGGTGTTGATCGGCGGAACGCTCTGCACGGCGCGTATGTGGCAGCCGCTGATAGAGCGCCTGGCGCTCACTTCCGTGATGTGCGTGAGCCTTACCGGGTCGGATTCCGCACCGCAGGCCGCGCAGCGCCTGCTGCAAAACCTGCCGCCGCGCTTTCTGCTGGCCGGGTTTTCCCTTGGGGCTATCGTGGCGCTACAAATAGCGGCCGATGCCCCGGGTCGGCTGGCCGGGCTTGCACTCATGTCGGTGAATCCCCTTGCCGATGCGCCGGAAAATGCCGCCGTCCGACGGGAATCCGTTCGCGCTGCGCGTGAGCAAGGGCTGGCGAACTGGCTGTCTGCCACCCTGTGGCAAAAGTATGTCGCCCCCGAGCGGCGCGCTGACGCGTCACTCCAGGCGCTTGTCTGCCAGATGGCGCATGAGAGCGGCCACGACACCTTTGCCAGCCAGACGGAGATCGCCCTCTCCCGGCGGGATAATCGCCAGGCGCTGAGCGCGCTCTCCTGCCCCATTCTTATCATCAACGGCGCGCACGATCCCATCTGCACGCCCCACCATCACCAACTGGCCTCGGCAAGTGCGCCCCACGCCCAACATATAACGGTTCCAACAGCCGGGCATTTCGTGGTGCTCGAAGCGCCCGATGAGGTCGCCCCGCCGCTGCGCCAGTGGATTCAGGAGTCCCTTCATGCGACGCAATAAACTCAAACAATTGATTCAGGAACAGTCCCCCATCATCAACGGCTGGCTGGCGATCCCTTCCAGCTACAGCGCGGAGATCGTCGGTCATCAGGGCTATGACGCGGTGACGGTCGATTTGCAGCACGGAATGATCGATTTCGCCAACGCCCTGACGATGCTTCAGGCCCTGTCAGCCACGCCCGCGGTGCCGTTGGTACGCGTCCAGCATAACGATCCGGCACAGATCATGCGCATGCTCGACGCCGGGGCCTACGGCATTATCTGCCCGATGATTTCCACCGCCGAACAGGCCGCGCGCTTCGTCGCCGCCTGCCGCTATCCGCCGTTTGGCGTGCGTTCGTTTGGCCCGGCGCGCGGGCTGCTGTACGGCGGAGCGGATTATCCGCAGCACGCCTGCCAGGAGATCCTGACGCTGGCGATGATTGAAACCCGCGAAGGGCTGGCGAATCTCGACGCCATTCTGGCAACCGACGGGCTGGACGGCGTGTTTATCGGCCCGAACGATCTGTCGTTAACCCTCACCGGCAGCGCCAGCGCGGAATCCCAGCACCCTGAGATGCTCGCCGCCGTCGAACGGGTGGTCAGCCGCTGTCGCCAGCAGCAAAAACTGGCCGGAATTTTTTGCACCTCCGGCGACGCCGCACGCCTGCGTATCGACCAGGGTTTTCAGTTTGTCACCCCCGCCAACGACGTGATGCAGCTTGGCCGCGCCGCGCGGGAAGCTATCGCCCTGGCGCGCGGAGCCTCCGCTCCCACCACGGGCGCATCCGGTTACTAACAGGAGAAACATTATGAAAGCACAACATATCACTCCGGCGCAGGCCAAAAGCCGCGTCATCACGCCCGATGAGATGGTGTCCTGCAATCTGGCGTTTATCGACTGCAAACTGCCCGGCTCGCACCTCAAGCAGAACTACTCCTTCATCGGGCCGGGTGTCACCCAGTCATCGGCGCAGGTGGTCAATATTCCGGAACCGCACGGCTTTAATATTGGCGCAGCGGCGATGCCGAAAGGGGTCACCAATAACCTGCATCTGCACTTCACCGCTGAGGTGTTTTTGATTCATGAAGGCACCTGGCGTTTTCGCTGGGGCGCGAACGGCGAAAACGAGGCCGAGTTCAGCGCGCCGGCCATTCTGTCGATTCCGACGTGGATTTTCCGTGGCTTTACCAACGTTAGTCCGCAAGAGACCTGCGGCATGGTCTACACGGTGCTTGGCGGGAATAACACCGGGGGGATCATCTGGCATCCGTCCATTCTGGCGGCAGCCAGCGAATACGGGCTGTATCTGAGCAAAGACAATATGCTGATCGACGTGAACGCGGGCGATACGCTGCCGGATGCCTCACAGCTGTTAACGCCGCTGCGGCCGGAAGAGATCGCCGCCCTGCGCCACTATTCTGTCGAAGAGATGCGTCAGCGTGCCGTCACTGGCGACGATCGCCGCTGGTCAGAGGACGGCCTGCTGGATTCAGTTCTGCCGGGCCACGGCGGGGAGATCGCGCCGGTGATTGGTTTTGGTATGTCGCAGGACCGCCACTCGGCACCGGCGATTGTGAATCCGCACGGGTTTTCCGTCGAATGGCTGCGCCTCGCCGCTGAGCATGTGGTCGGGCGTCATCTCTGCCCGGACGTGCAGGTGATTATGGTGTTCAAAGGGTCGCTGAAGGTGACGTGGAATCAGGCGGGCGAAGAGGTCAGCGTGATCGCCCCGGAGCGCTCGGTAATTTCCGTTCCGGCCAACAGCTGGCGTCAGTATTGCGCGGTCGGGGGTGACGTGGAGTGCATTCTGACCACTCAGGGCGATCAGCGTAAACGCGTCTACTGGGACGACGAGATTCTGGCGCAAGCTAACAGCTATAACCGCTGTCTCGATCCGGACGGATATGTGGCGGCGGTTGATTTGCTGCCAGTGACGGCGCGTAAGGCGGGTGTAAAGCTGGAAGTGTTGCCGGGCTAACCGGCGATATAGGGCGGGTCTGTCCCGCCCTGAAAGCGTTATTCGAAGTAGACCTGAGGGTTGTCAGACAGGGAGATAAAGGTTTTGCTCTCTTTATCCAGCGCGAGGATCTCGCCGCTTTCGATGTCATACACCCAGCCGTGCAGGCGGATGGCGTTATTGCGCAGCCCCACTGCCACCGATGGATGGGTTTTGATGTTGCTTAGCTGGGCAAACACGTTCTCCTGCACCATGCCATGCACTTTATCAGTCGGGGTGGCCCAGGTTTTCTTTTCTACAACGGCTTTGGCCGCATCGGAATAGCGCAGCCAGTGGGACACCGCAGGCATCGGGTCCAGATTCGCATTGTCGGCAATGGCCTTCATTGCACCGCAGTTGGAGTGGCCGCAAATCACAATATCGGTCACGCCCAGCGCCACCACCGCATACTCAATCGTCGCAGAGACACCGCCTGGCTCAGGGCCAAACGGCGGCACAATGTTGCCAGCATTTCGAATGACAAAGAGCTGTCCAGGTTCCTGCTGCGTCACCAGTTCGGGGACCAGACGGCTGTCTGAGCAGGAGATAAAAAGCGCTTTGGGATTCTGGCTGGACGCTAAACTGCGGAAGAGTTCTTTACGTTGCGGGAAAATCTCTTTTTGAAAGCTGAGAAAACCTTCAATGATATGTTGCATAGCAATGTCTCTTTTATCTGTTTTAGTTTAGGCATGATCGCGATCACGCTTGTGAAGTTTACCCACCGCGCTTTACTTCATACAAGAAATATATTTCTGCCCTGATTGCATGACGATGTCGTGTGCGTTTTCGGTGATGTTTTGTCCTTCAAAGGCGCCGTAGAGCCGCTGGAACGGGACCTCCCGCAGTCGATCGGTTATCGCACTGACCGCCGCCCCCGGCAGAGGAAGCATATTCGGGTAGCTCCACATAAACGACACCCGATCTGCGCCGGGCGTCACCTGCAAAATATCCCCGGCGAGCAGGACGCCGCTACCGCTATCCCAGTGCAGCACCGTTCCGCCCGCAAAATGGCCGCCCAGACGCAGCAGCCGGATACCGGGTAGCAGATCCTGAGTTTCCCCCTCCCAGAAGCGCAGCGCCGGGCTGTCGCGCATCACCCACTCCCGGTCGCTGGCATGGAGATAAACCGGCGCGTCAAACGCCGCCGCCCAATCCTGCATGGTGGTGTAGTAATGGGGATGGGAGATTGCAATGGCGTGCAGGCCACCCAGCGCGTCAATCAGCGTGCGGGTGACAGGGTCCAGCGTGGCGATGCAATCCCATAGGATATTGCCGTGCGGTGTGGTCAGGAGGATCGCACGCTGGTTGATGGCAAATTTGGGTACGGTTTTAAGGCTTAGCAGGCCTGGCTCAAGCTGCTGCCATTTGTTGGTGTGGCTGGCGACAACGGTGTCAAAATCCACCCACTGTTGCCCGCCAACGGGAACATACTGGCGCTCGTCTTCACAAATCGCGCAGCGCTCCACGGCGCCCGTGGTGGTGTCATAGGATGTCCCGCAGGTTTTGCACAGTGTGATCATTTTCCCTCCTCTCAGCCGTCAGAGAAAGAGTATGGCAGGGATTGGCGTTACGTGCGGTGAGGTACTTTCACCGACTTTTTTATCCTATACTCTGCCAACAGCAAAACTGAACTCAGCAGGTACATAATGGAAATTGATCTCGATAATCTGGTGTTTAACGGTCTGGAAGAGGCACAAGAGCGCAACGCGGAACGTCTGGAAGATGCAGACAAGAAAGCGCAGGCGGTTGTCGCCGACGATGATTGCGGCGATGCCTGCAAGATCTGACCGTCAAGGCCGGGTGGCGGCTTCGCCCTACCCGGCTTTTTTAACGTCTACACCGTAGAGCGTTTGTTACTTGTTCACACTGTCCAGCGCCTGCTGTGCACAGGCTTCATCTAACTGACCACCCGGCGCACCGCCGATACCGATTGCACCAATCACCTCGTCGCCCTCTTTCACCGGCAAACCACCTGCCAGCAGCAAGAAGCCTGGAACGTCACGCATATTCTGTGCGCCCGCGTTGCTTTGTGCGGCTTCCATCACTTTGCCGGAGGCATTTTTGGTGCTGAGCGCGGTAAACGCCTTCATCTCACTGGCTTTTACCGTATGCGGACCGGCGTTATCGGTGCGCTGCACGGCTTTCACCACGCCCGCACGATCCACTACCGTCACGCTGACCTGGTAATTTTTGGCGCTACAGGCCTGAATCGCCGCGCTCGCCAGGGCATTCGCCTGGGTGAGGGAGATATTTTTCTGCGCCAGGGTTTCTGCCTGCGCGGATACCGACATCATTCCTGCCACCAGCGCGGCTACCGTCATTAACGTTTTCATCGCAATTCCTCAAATGTGGGAGACAACGCGATGCTATCGGGATGCGCGGTTAAGCGGTATTCGGTTGATTACGCAGCCCACCTGGTAGTTATACGGATTGCAATTTGTCGTACTCACGGATGGCCTGCACCAGACTGCTCACGCCGAGCTTGGCAAACAGGGCCGCGCGGTGCGCTTCAACGGTTCTGGGTGATAAATTCAGGCGCGCCGCCACCTCTTTATTGCTGCGCCCCTCCATCAGTTCGCAAAGCACTTCGTGCTCCCGCGCCGTCAATTGTTCAAACAGCGCTTTAACCCGCTTTACCTCCTGCCAGTGGGTCGTGCGGCGCTGGCTCTCCTCAAACGCGCGAGCGAGGGTTTCGATAAGCTTATCGGCATCCAGAGGCTTGGTGAAAAACTCGAAAACCCCTTGATGAAACGCCCGACGGCAGGCATCAACGGTGCCGTGCCCGGTCATGACGATCACCGGCAGCAGCGGCCACGGCCACGCCCCCTCTTCCAGCCAGGTCAGCCCACCTTTGCCCGGCATGCGCATATCCAGCAGCAGACAGCCCGCGAGCGCCCGGTCGTTGCTATACCTTTCGGTAAACGCCTCGATGCTGGCAAAGGTTTTCACCTCCCAGTGCATGCCCGAGAGAAGAAAGGCCATTGACTCTCTGATGGCGGCGTCGTCATCAATCAAATAGACCACATTACCCATGTGCGGCTCCGTTACCCGGTTCCAGTTGCAACACGATCTGCGCTCCGCCCTCCGGGGTGTTTGCAAGCGCGATGGTGCCATTCATGCGCATCATTAGCGATTCCGTGAGCGTCATTCCGAGACCAATCCCCTTTTCTCTGCCGCTGTAGAACGGCATAAACGCCTTCTCCAGCGCCTCCGGGCTGAACCCCGCCCCGCCGTCGGTCATGATAATTTCGATGACCCTGTTTTTACGCTGGCTGGTGATATGTACCCAGCCGCGCGCGTTCTCCTGCTGGGCCTGAATCGCATTGCTGAGCAGGTTGTGTAACACCTGCTCCAGCCACAGCCTGTCGGCCAGCACGGTGGCGGCGTCGGACGGGAAAGCGTGGCTGACGGTGATGTGCTCCGATTTGCGCTCATGCTCCAGCAAATTCACCACATGCTGCCAGCACTGGGCTAAATCGATCTCGCTCGGCGTGACTTTTTCCTGCACCACGTGTTCACGAAAGCGCGCCAGCAGTTCGCCGATGCGCTGAGTCTGAATCAGCGCCGCGCCGAGCGCATGGGCCACCGCCTGCGGATTCTCCTGCGCCAGCTGTCGCTGCGCCCCCTGAATCCAGGTCTGCGCCGCCGTCAGCGGCTGGTTGATCTCATGCACAATGCCGGCGGTGATCTCGCCGAGCGTATTCAGCCGCGCGTGCTGATAATACCAGGCTCGCTGCTCGGCGTTTTGCCGCTGCAAGCGTTGCCAGAGCACACCGCTCCCTGCTGCAACGATGGCTGCCCAGCCGACAAACAGCAGCGGGAATAACGCCCAGGAGATTTGCAGCCAGTGCGGTTCAGCATCCGCCGTCAGGGTAAAGGGCTGCGTATGCTGAGGGAATGCCCGTTGCCAGTACCAGAACGCCGTCGATGAGGGATGCGCTTCGGCTGCTGACAGGCTGATAGAGAGATGGGAAAAACGGTGCGTGGCGGCGAGCAGCGGACGCAGATCGATCCGCACCCGGATCTGCCGCCACGGATTGTACAGCCAGTACTGGTCGTCACTGAGCGGCTCAACGCGAGCAGCATCCAGCGCACGGCCTGCTGTTTTTTCCAGGGCCAGAATGTGGGGGAATTTTTTGCGCAGCGCCGTCAGATCTTCGTCGCCATTGAGCAGGGGCAAAACAGATTCGTTTTGCGTCAGCACCGCGCTGATGGCGGAAAAGAGCGCGGTAAATTCACGATCGCGGTCCCAGAACTGGCGGCGGATCTGTTCGGCATACAGCAGGACGCTGCTCAGCAGGCAGACGATTATCCACACCACCAGGGCACGCCGGATCAATTTTTGGCTGTTCATTCAGTCTTCAGGCGAGGTGATTTTTGCCTTAGACCTTAGCAGGTTGACGGATTAAGAACAAAAAAAAGCCGATACGTTCAGGTATCGGCTGCACAGCTCGTTCCAGTAGGTCATGCGCGTGTGGCGCAGCTCAGCGTGGTGTTTTGTCATGGAACCACTCCGGGTCGATGTTAGCGACGTCGACGCCGTACAGACTGGCGATCGGCAGCACCGATTCAATAACACGTTGCGCGCTGTTCTCCGTCTCTGATTTGGCGACAAAAAACCGCCGTAACGTATTCACCCAGTTTTGCATGGTCCCACTCCTCTCGATGGCGTCTGAATTCAGTTAACCCCCAAACTGGACTTAACGGAAATACCAATATCAGCTGACTATTTTCAGAATTCGCAAATACATCGCCTCTCGTCACTTACCCGTAACACGCTGTTCACTAATACCTTTTTGCATATAGCAAAGAACATTTTCTTATTTGGCGATAGATAACGCTTATGGGAGCGTATCCGGACAAAACAAAAACAACGGGATACTTGAGGGAACTATGGCTACACATAAAAAGCACTATCACACACTCGCACTGGCGCTCGGTTTACTGACCACAGGCGGCCTTTTATCGACCCAGGCGCAGGCCGATCAGCTGGCGGATATCAAAGCCGCTGGCGTGGTAAAAGTCGCCACGTTTGATGCCAACCCGCCGTTCGGCTCCATCGATGCCAAAACGCACGATATCGTTGGCTATGACGTCGATTTCGCCAAAGCGCTGGCCAAAAAACTTGGCGTGAAGCTGGAGCTGGTCGCCACGAATCCGGCGAACCGCATTCCGCTGCTGCAGTCGGGGAAAGCCGATCTGATCGTCGCCGACATCACTATCACTCCGGAGCGTGCTCAGGTGATTGATTTCTCCACGCCCTATTTCGTGACCGGTCAGCAGTTCCTTGTTCCGGCAAAATCGGCGGATAAGCTGGATGATTACAGCAAAGCGCGCATCGGCGCGGTGAAAGGCACCACCGGCGAGCAGACGCTGCACCAGCGTTTCCCGCAATCCCGCGTGCTCTCTTACGACGATATTCCACTGGCGTTAACCGCCCTGCGCAACGGTAACGTGCAGGCGATTACCCAGGACAGCACCATTCTGGCCGGTTTACTGGCTCAGGCGCCGGATAAAGCCGATTTTAAAATCCTGCCGGATTTGCTCAGTAAAGAGGAGATCGGCGTGGGGGTGAAGAAAGGTGAAACCGCGCTGTTGAACGTGGTGAATGACGAGCTGGTGAATCTTGAGAAAACCGGCGACGCCGCCAAAATTTATGACGTCTGGTTCGGCCCGCAAACCGCCTCACCTCAGCCTCGCGCCTTTACAATAGAAGCCCAGTAATATGCTCTCAGCGCTTTTTTCACGCTCCGCGGCCCGTGCCGCGGATTTTTCACATCTGGAGCAGGCAAGCGTTGAGTTCCGCGATGTGGTCAAACGCTACGGCGATCATCAGGTGCTGAAAGGCATTTCACTTCGCATTGATCCGGGGGAAGTGGTGGCAATTCTGGGGCCGTCCGGTTCCGGTAAGTCCACGCTGATTCGCCTCATCAATCAGCTGGAGTCCCTCAACGGCGGCGAGATCCTGATTGACGACAAACCCACCCGCAAGCTGACCGGCCCCGCCCTGCGCCAGCTTCGCAGCCGGGTGGGATTTGTGTTCCAGCAATTTAACCTTTACGCCCATCTGACCGCCAGCCAGAACATCAGTCTGGCGCTCGAGCATGTTCACGGCTGGAAAGCGCCGCAGGCGCAGGAGCGTGCCCTGACGCTGCTGGAGAAAGTAGGGATGGTGGAGAAAGCCAGCCACTACCCGGCCGAGCTTTCCGGCGGGCAGCAGCAGCGCGTGGCCATTGCCCGAGCGTTGGCCTCATCGCCGCAAATTATCCTGTTCGATGAGCCGACGTCAGCCCTTGACCCGGAGATGATTGGTGAGGTTCTGCAGGTAATGAAGGCTCTCGCCCACAGCGGGATTACGATGATTGTGGTGACGCACGAGATGCAGTTTGCCCGCGAAATCGCCGACCGGGTGGTGTTCATCGACGGTGGACAGATTCTGGAGACCGCGCCGCCGGAGCAGTTTTTCCGTCATCCTGAACATCCTCGCGCCCGCCAGTTCCTGCAAAAGGTGCTGAACCCGCTGCATCAGGAGCCATCCTGATGCCCGCCCTCGACTGGCAAGGGGTACTGACCGGACAGCCCTTGCAGTGGATTTTATCCGGCTTTCTGACCACCCTGTGGGTGACGCTCGCGGGGATGATCATCGCCAGCGTCTTCGCCGTTCTGCTTTTGCTTCTCCGTCTGGCGGGCGGGAAAACGGGGAACGCTCTCGTGGCGGCGTGGGTCTCTCTGTTTCGCAACACGCCGTTACTGGTGCAACTGCTGTTTTGGTATTTCGCGGCCTGGAACGGGCTGCCGCAGGCACTTCGCAGCTTCATCAACGCCGATCACAGTTGGTCGATTCTGCCGGGGGATGTCTGGTGGTTTACACCGGAGTTTCTCTGTTCCGCGTGGGGGCTGGGCGTGTTTACCTCCGCGTTCTTAATCGAGGAGATCGCTTCGGGATTGCAGGCGGTGCCATCGGGGCAGCGACAGGCGGCGCTGGCGCAGGGGTTCTCCTCCTGGCGACTGTTCCGCTACATCCTGCTGCCTCAGGGGCTGGCAAACGCCTGGCAACCGGTGGTCGGGCAGTATTTGAACTTAATGAAACTCTCCTCTCTTGCCAGCGGCATCGGCTTTGCCGAGCTGACCTATCAGGTGCGCCAGATTGAGAGCTATAACGCCCACGCGCTGGAAGCTTTTACCGTAGGCACCGTGCTGTATCTGCTGACGGGCGTGTTGCTGGGGCTGCTGCTGGTGAGGCTTGGGCCATCCACCAAACGCCGCCCGCGTACGCGTCATGCGGCTATCAACGCCGGGAGGGAACACGCATGATCGCCGGGCTGAATGTCATTATCGATAACCTGGATTATCTGCTCTGGGGACGGATGTCCGCCGGTCAGCCTGGCGGGGTGTTGCTGACGCTGCTGATGGCGCTGGGCGCTGCCGTGCTGGCGCTGCCGGGCGGCATTGCGCTCGCGGCGCTCGCCTGGCGGTTTCCAGGCATCGTGCGCAACACGCTGTTTTTGTGGGCCGAGCTGATTCGCGGTATCCCGCTGATCTTCGTGATTTTCTGGATGTGGTATTTACTGCCGCTTTTAACGGGTGGCGATCTCCCCGGCGCGTTGACCGTAACCCTGGCGCTGGCGTGGTTTACCGCGGCCGCCGTGATGCACTCCGCGCTGGCCGGGCTGAGGGCATTGCCGGACGGGCAATTTGAGGCGGCGTTAACTCAGGGATTTGGTACGCAGCAGACGCTGTGGCTGATCCTGCTGCCGCAGGTGTTGCGCAATATACTGCCGTCTCTGCTGGGGATTTTTATCAGTCTGCTGAAAGACACGTCGCTGGCTTTTATTGTCAACGTGCCGGAACTGACCACCGTCGCCGGCCAGGTGAACAACCGGGTGCAGATTTACCCGGCGGCCATTTTTATCTTTACCGGCGTGGTCTATTACCTGCTCTGCTGCTCGCTTGAGCAGATCGCTAAACGCTGGCGTTTCACCCCGCCAGCGCTTTAACCACCGTTTCCATCGCTTGCGTTGTCAGTTCACTGCGTTTCACGCGCTGGTTCGCCAGCGCGGTACGCAGCACGCCCGCAATGACGATATGCTTAGGCTCCTGCCCTAAATCCCGCATCTCAAGAACGACCTTCCCTACTACCCGGCACATTTCCTGATAAAGCGCGTCGTCTTTGGTCACATTGCCCATTGCTACCACTCCATTGCTTTAAAGGAGCAGCTTAAATGATTAACAGAATGGATACAAAAAAAGCCCGGCGATCGCTCGCCGGGCCTGGGTCTTTTATCCAGGGGATTAGTTGTTTACCGGAATCACAGCGCCTTTATATTTGGTGCGGATCCAGTCCTGAATCTCTTTGGAGTGCAGCACGTCCACCAGCGCCACGATATCTTTCTTCTTCTCGTCGCCGCGATGCACGGTGATGATGTTCGCATACGGGTTGTTCTCACCGCTCTCGACCGCGATCGGGTCGTGAACCGGGTCCAGACCTGCATCAATGGCGTAGTTGGCGTTAATCACGACCGCCGCGCCTTCGTCATTGTTATACATCTGCGGCAGCAGAGAGGCTTCGACGTTCGGCGTGAACTGCAGTTTTTTCGGGTTTTCGACGATGTCGCTGATGCGCGCGGTCACTTTATCGATGCCTGGCTTCAGTTTGATCACGCCCTCTTTCTCGAAGATAGAGAGAATACGCCCCTCTTCGGAGACCGCATCACGCATGATGATTTTGCCGCCTTCCGGCAGATCTTTCAGGGATTTGTATTTTTTGGAGTAGATACCAATCGGCTCGATGTGAATCGCACCGGCACTGACGAAATCATAATCTTTGTCGCCCGCATGATCTTTCAGCACGCTGTTCAGGTAAGGAATGTGCTGGAAGTAGTTCGCGTCGATATCACGGCCTGCCAGCGCGGTGTTGGGCAGGATGTAGTCCTGGAAAGGTTTGATCTCCAGATCGATACCCTGTTTCGCCAGAATCGGCTTCGCCTGCTCCAGAATTTCAGCATGCGGGGTGTTGGAGGCGCCTACGGTCAGCGTATCCGCCCAGGAGGCAAAGCTCAGGGCGCTCAGGGTTGCGGCGGCAATCAGTGTCAGTGTCTTTTTCATGATGTGGTTTCCTGTGTGTTTTATCGTTTATCTAACAGTGAAGTAATGACGTCGCCGCAGAACTGGATAATGAAAACGATGATCAAAATAGTCACCGTTGCCACCAGCGTGACATCACCGTGGTTGCGCTGGAATCCTTCCAGATAAGCCAGATTTCCCAAACCACCGGCGCCAATCACCCCTGCCATTGCGCTGTAGCTCACCAGTGCAATCAGCGTCACCGTAATGCCTGAGACCAGTGCAGGTGATGATTCCGGCAGTAAAACCCGAAAAATTAAGGTGCTCAGACGTGCGCCCATCGAACGCGTCGCCTCAATGACCCCTTTGTCCACTTCGCGCAGGGCGATCTCCACCAGACGCGCATAAAACGGTGCCGCGCCAACAATCAGCGCCGGGAGCGCGGCGTTGGCCCCGAGAATCGTCCCGACGATGGTCTTGGTGAACGGGATCAGCAGGACAATCAAAATGATGAACGGAATCGAGCGGAAAACGTTCACCACAATCGAGATGACGCTGTAGACGGTGCGGTTGTGGAACAATCCGCCGCGCGCCGTCAGGAACAGCGCCAGCCCCAGGACAATCCCCAACACAAAGGTCGCGACGCCGGAGATCGCCGTCATGTAGAGCGTTTCCAGGGTGGCGGCCCATAGCTGGTCCCATTTCAGGTGCGGAAAAAGCGTCTCAGCCATGTTTAATTACCTCGCCATCAATATCGCTATGCTTCAGGTCGGCGAGGATATTGTTCAGTTGCTCTTCGGATGCCACGACGTGCACCCATAATTGGCCGAAAACGCCGTGTGCCGTTTGCGTCATTTTGCCGTGCAGAATGTTAAACGGCAGGCCGTAACGCAGGGTCAGCTCCCCGACAATCGGCTTGTGGGTGCTGTGCCCGGTGAAGGTCAGGCGGATCACCGTGCCTTCCAGCTCGTTCGCCAGCTCCGGATTAAAAGCCTCTTCTTCGGTGTACTGGCTCACCTGGCGCACAAACTGCTGGGTGATCGGTTTTTGCGGATGAGTGAAAACGCCGAGGACATCGCCCTCTTCCACCACTTTGCCGTTTTCCATCACCGCCACGCGGTCGCAGATTTTACGCACCACGTGCATTTCGTGGGTGATCAGCACGATGGTGAGATTAAAACGACGGTTAATGTCGAGCAGCAGATCGAGGATCTGATCCGTCGTTTGCGGGTCGAGGGCGGAGGTCGCTTCATCGCACAGCAGTACGTCCGGGCTATTTGCCAGCGCCCGGGCAATGCCCACGCGCTGTTTCTGTCCGCCGCTGAGCTGCGACGGATAAGCATTCTCGCGGCCTTTCAGCCCCACCAGATCCACCAGCTCTGCAACGCGGGCGTTAATTTTGGCTTTCGGCACGCCCGCGATTTGCATTGAGAAAGCGATATTCTCCCTGACCGTGCGCGACCAGAGCAGGTTAAAGTGCTGGAACACCATGCTAATTTTCAGGCGCGCCTGGCGCAGTGCTTCGCCTTTGGCCGAGGAGATCTCCTGGCCGCTGATGGTCACGCTGCCAGAGGTCGGCTTTTCCAGGCCGTTCAGCAGGCGAATCAGCGTACTTTTTCCGGCGCCGCTGTAGCCGATAATCCCGTAAATCTGCCCCTGTTCAATCGTCAAATTGACGTTATCAACGGCGGTAAGTGCCACTTTTCCGTTGTCAAAAACCTTCGAAATATTCCTGAGAACAATCATTATTTTTCGTTATCCGTTACGCATATAGCGGTTTAGCAGTATGGATGTCCAAACGATAGTAATCAGACGTTATGATGTTTTAAATGAACAAAATCGAATGTCTTATAACGCTGAGGAATATGTGGCATGGCGACTGGGCGCAGGATGATTAGCTTATTTTCAGCAATGATTATCTGCACAATGCATATGTGGCAGCGCCTGAGGCGCAAAAACGGTCATTTTTGCCGCATTTTCTCCTTATATAGCCATCCTCACATCCAGAGCACTTTACGGCTTGCTGTCTTAACTGCCAAATCAGCGATTTATATTACTTTCCGTTCTAACAGGCAGTGAAACGTTCTTTCTTGAGGAAATTTCATAGTCCTATCATCCAGCCATGTCTCTGTTAAGGAAAAGACCATGGCGATTTATCACTCCGTGACTGAACTGATTGGCCGCACGCCGCTCATCCAGTTGCACAAGCTGGATACCGGCCTGTGCTCGCTGTTTTTAAAACTCGAAAACCAGAATCCTGGCGGCTCGATTAAGGACCGCGTGGCCCTGTCGATGATCAACGAAGCCGAGCGCAAAGGACTACTCGCACCGGGCGGCACCATTATTGAGGCCACGGCGGGCAATACCGGGCTGGGGCTGGCACTGATTGCGGCGCAAAAAGGCTATGCGCTGGTGCTGGTGGTGCCGGACAAAATGAGCCGCGAGAAGATTTTTCATCTGCGCGCGCTGGGCGCTCAGGTGGTGCTGACGCGCTCCGACGTCAACAAAGGCCACCCGGCCCACTATCAGGACTACGCGAAGCGGCTGGCGCAGGAGATCCCTGGCAGCTTCTATATTGACCAGTTCAATAACGAGGCCAACCCGCTGGCGCACAGCACCTCTACTGCGCCCGAGCTGTTTGAACAGCTGGACGGCAGGATCGATGCGATTGTGGTTGGCGTAGGGTCCGGCGGTACGCTCGGCGGGCTGCAGGCGTGGTTTGCGAAGCACTCTCCGCACACGGAGTTTGTGCTGGCCGATCCGGCCGGTTCAGTGCTGGCGGATCAGGTGGAGTCGGGCCGTCACCATGACGCGGGTTCGTGGCTGGTCGAGGGGATCGGCGAAGACTTCATTCCGCCGCTGGCGCACATCGAAGGCGTGCATCAGGCCTATCGCGTCACCGACCGCGAAGCCTTCACCACCGCCCGCGACCTGCTAAAAACCGAAGGCATTCTGGCCGGTTCCTCCAGCGGCACCCTACTGGCGGCGGCGCTGCGTTATTGCCAGGCGCAAACCACCCCGAAACGGGTGGTGACCTTTGCCTGCGACAGCGGGAATAAGTACCTGTCGAAAATGTTCAACGACGACTGGATGCGCCAGCAGGGGCTGATCTCCCGCCCGCAAACCGGCGATCTCTCTGATTATATCGCCCTGCGTCACGACGAAGGCGCGACCGTTACTGCAGCCCCGGATGACACCCTGGCGACCGTGCTGGCGCGTATGCGGCTGTACGATATCTCTCAGCTGCCGGTTTTAGAGAACGGTCAGGTGGTGGGCATTGTCGACGAATGGGATCTGGTCAGCCATATCGCGGGGGACGGCGAGCGTTTCGCCCTGCCCGTCACCGAGGCAATGACCCGCAACGTCGAGGTGCTCGACAAACATGCGTCTGAGAGCGCGCTGAAACCGATCTTTGACCGCGGTCTCGTGGCCGTGATTAACGACCGCGATCGCTTTCTGGGCCTGATTACGCGCAGCGATGTCCTCACTGTGTGGCGCAACCGTCTCCAACACTAAGGAATAATAATCATGAAAAACCTGGCAACCTTGAGCGTCCACAGCGGCGAGTTTAACGATCAGCACGGCGCGGTGATGCCGCCCATTTACGCCACCTCGACATTTGCGCAACCGTCTCCCGGCGAACATACGGGTTACGAGTATTCCCGCAGCGGTAATCCGACGCGCCATGCGCTGGAAACGGCGATTGCCGAGCTGGAGAGCGGAACGCGCGGCTATGCCTTTGCCTCCGGTCTGGCGGCGATCTCTACCGTGCTGGAGCTGCTGGATAAAGATAGCCACATCGTCGCCATCGACGATGTCTACGGCGGCACATATCGCCTGATTGAAAACGTGCGCAAACGCAGCACGGGATTGCAGGTGAGCTGGGTGAAACCTGGCGATTTATCGGCGCTTGAAGCGGCAATCCGCCCCGATACCAAAATGATCTGGGTGGAAACCCCGACTAACCCTTTGCTGAAACTGGTGGATCTCGCGGCTATCGCAGAGATTGCGCGTCGCCATCGCATCATCAGCGTGGCGGATAATACCTTTGCCTCGCCGGTGATCCATCGTCCGCTGGAGTTGGGTTTTGATATCGTTGTTCATTCCGCGACGAAATATCTCAACGGCCACTCTGACGTGGTGGCGGGCCTGGCGGTGGTGGGCGACAATCGCGAACTCGCTGACCAGCTGGGCTATCTGCAAAACGCCGTCGGCGGCGTGCTCGACCCGTTTAGCAGCTTCCTCACCCTGCGTGGCATTCGTACCCTCGCCCTGCGCGTCGAAAAGCACAGCGCCAACGCGCTGGCGATTGCGCAATGGCTGGAGCAGCACCCGGCGGTCGAAAAAGTGTGGTTCCCGTGGCTGGAATCTCATCCGCATTACCAGCTGGCGCGCAAGCAGATGGCCCTGCCGGGCGGGATGATTTCTGTGGTCGTCAAAGGTGATGCGCAACTGGCCACCGCGATCATCCGCAAGCTGAAACTCTTTACCCTCGCCGAGAGCCTGGGCGGCGTGGAAAGCCTGGTCAGCCAGCCCTACAGTATGACCCACGCGTCGATTCCGCTGGAACAGCGGTTAGCCAACGGCATCGTTCCGCAGCTGATTCGTTTGTCTGTCGGGATTGAAGATGCCAACGATCTGATCGCAGACCTCGAACAAGCGCTGAAAAATTAAGCGAAATGCGGCAGACGTTACCTCTGCCGCAACAAGATAGCGTTTAGCCTTAACGCGTTGATAACAATCTTTTGTGAAACTGCACAGAATCTTTTTGAAACACCGTTTCCATTTTCCTTTTATCTGAAAATCAGCGTATAATGCGCGCCTAATCCCTGGGTGAATGGTTTCAGCGCTTGGAATACAAAAAACAACGTACAACTTCTCCTCTCCTTCGTTGGGCCAAGACTCAGGCACACTTTCTTCTGCACGCTCATTTGATGTCACCTATCCTTAGTGCGTGTCATTTAAAATTTCGCTACACAGGTTTGACTCTGCGGCAGTGCGCCCCCGGAGCGAGATTTCCATATCCTTCCCAACTTAAAGACTAAGACTGTCATGAAAAAGACGAAAATTGTTTGCACCATCGGCCCGAAAACCGAATCTGAAGAGATGCTGAGCAAAATGCTGGACGCCGGCATGAACGTAATGCGTCTGAACTTCTCTCACGGCGACTATGCTGAACACGGCCAACGTATTCAGAACTTGCGCAACGTGATGAGCAAGACCGGTAAAAAAGCAGCGATCCTGCTGGATACCAAAGGCCCGGAAATCCGTACCATCAAACTGGAAGGCGGCAACGACGTCTCCCTGAAAGCGGGCCAGACCTTCACCTTCACGACCGACAAATCCGTTGTGGGTAACAACGAAATCGTTGCTGTGACGTACGAAGGCTTCACCACCGACCTGTCCGTTGGCAACACCGTGCTGGTGGATGACGGCCTGATCGGTATGGAAGTGACCGCTATCGAAGGCAAAAACGTTGTTTGTAAAGTGCTGAACAACGGTGACCTGGGCGAGAACAAAGGCGTTAACCTGCCAGGCGTTTCCATCGCACTGCCAGCGCTGGCGGAAAAAGACAAACAAGACCTGATCTTCGGTTGCGAGCAAGGCGTTGATTTCGTTGCAGCGTCCTTTATCCGTAAACGTTCCGACGTGACCGAAATCCGTGAGCACCTGAAAGCCCACGGCGGCGAGAAGATCCAGATCATCTCCAAAATCGAAAACCAGGAAGGCCTGAACAACTTCGACGAAATCCTCGAAGCGTCTGACGGCATCATGGTTGCTCGTGGCGATCTGGGCGTTGAAATCCCGGTTGAAGAAGTGATCTTCGCGCAGAAGATGATGATCGAGAAGTGTGTGCGTGCACGGAAAGTGGTTATCACTGCCACGCAGATGCTCGACTCTATGATCAAAAACCCACGCCCTACCCGCGCAGAAGCCGGTGACGTGGCGAACGCTATCCTCGACGGTACCGATGCAGTAATGCTGTCTGGCGAATCCGCGAAAGGTAAATACCCGCTGGAAGCCGTGACCATCATGGCCACCATCTGCGAGCGTACCGACCGCGTCATGACCAGCCGTCTGGATAACAGCAACGACAGCCGTAAACTGCGTATCACCGAAGCCGTTTGCCGTGGTGCCGTTGAAACCGCTGAGAAACTGGATGCACCGCTGATCGTGGTGGCGACCCAGGGCGGTAAATCCGCTAAAGCCGTGCGTAAATACTTCCCGAACGCCACCATCCTGGCGCTGACCACCAATGAAACCACTGCTCGTCAGCTGGTTCTGAGCAAAGGCGTGATCCCACACCTGGTGAAAGAGATCGCGTCTACCGACGATTTCTACCGTCTGGGTAAAGAAGTGGCTCTGCAGCTGGTTGATTGTGGTCTGGCACGTAAAGGTGACGTTGTGGTGATGGTTTCTGGTGCGCTGGTACCAAGCGGAACGACCAATACAGCGTCTGTTCACGTCCTGTAATCATTATCAAACGAATTGATTTGCTAAAAAAGCGCCTCCGGGCGCTTTTTTTATTTATGGCATTAGCCATGTTTATTCAAAATGCAAATCGAGTTTTTCTATTTAAGAGCGATTTATCTAAGATGAATCCGATGAAAAATGTCTTTTTTAACATAGCTTTTTCGGCAAAAGGGGCAGATTCGTTGTTTCTTTGAGCGAACGATCAAAAATAGGTGTATTCCCATCAAAAAAATATTCTCAACATAAAAAACTTTGTGTAATACTTGTAACGCTACATGGAGATTAACTCAATCTAGAGGGTATTAATAATGAATCGTACTAAACTGGTACTGGGCGCGGTAATCCTGGCTTCTACTATGCTGGCTGGTTGTTCTAGCAATGCTAAAATCGACCAACTGTCTTCTGACGTTCAGACTCTGAACGCTAAAGTTGACCAGCTGAGCAACGACGTGAACGCAATCCGTTCTGACGTTCAGGCTGCTAAAGACGACGCAGCACGCGCTAACCAGCGTCTGGACAACCAGGCTACTAAATACCGTAAGTAATAGTACCTGTTAATAAAATGGCGCACATTGTGCGCCATTTTTTTTGCCTGTTATTCGCCCTACTGCATGACCACCTCTTTCTCGCCTTCAGACACCGCGTCTGATGCGCGACTGTTCTGCACCGACAGCACCGGATTCGCCACCGAGGCGGATGGGCCGTTTCCCGCAGAGACCGCAACCGGAATGCCCGCGCGGCGCGACAGCGCTTTATCAATCAGCACTTTGTCATTACCCTCTAGCGACGCAAATGACGCAAAGCCCGCGTTGTGCACGATTGGCGTGGTTTGCGGATTCTCCCCTTCGACCTGAGCAAGCGGGCGATGTACTTCTACATAGCGTCTGCCATCGGGTTCAACGGAGAACTTCACCGGTTCGTTGATGATCTGCACGCGGGTCCCCACGCGCGCCTGAGCGAACAGCGCTTTAATGTCCGGCGCATTCATGCGCATACAGCCGGAGCTGACGCGCAGCCCGACACTGTCCGGTGCGCTGGTGCCATGAATCAGATACTCCCCGTTGCCTATCCCCAGACGCAGCGCAAAGCGCCCCAGCGGGTTGTTAGGCCCTGCCGGGACCACAGGCGGCAATTTGATACCTTGCGCCAGAGAACGCGCTCTGATGCCCGGTGTAGGCGTCCAGGTTGGATTCGGGATTTTCTGGCTCACGCGCGTGGTGCTGACCGGCGTCTCCAGCCCTAACTGGCCAATGCCTAAAGGATAAACCTGAACGATGTTCTCTCCCGGCGGGAAATAGTAGAGCCGTAGCTCGGCCAGATTCACCACAATGCCCTCGCGCGGCGTATCCGGCAGCAGCATTTGCGACGGAATAGTAATCACCGTCCCCGGCGCGGGATAGACCGGTGCAATCGTATTATTGGTTTCGAGGATCAGTTGCGCCGCGGTATTAAATCGACGGGCAATCGCCTGCAAATTTTTGTCCCCTTCCTGGATGGCGTAGGTTTGATTTTGACCAATAAGGCGGCTGCCCGCTGGCGGCAACGGATAATCCATCGCGCTGGCAGAATTAAGGCCACCGAAAGTGCTGAGCAGTAAAAGTGTAATTATCGACGCGCGCTTCATGCTGAGATTCCTTATTCACTGACAGAACGCCAGAAAGCCGAAAAACCAGCGAGGTGGGAGCCACCTCGCGTAACAGAATGAATGCAGTCTTTTTAGTTTAGCTAATGTTGGACGCTTTGGAGCGGATTGCGCGGATCATCGCTTCCAGCCCCTGGGATCGGGAGGGGGTTAAGTGTTGCGCCAGTGACATTTTTTCAAACCAGGGGCGCACGTCAAAGGCCACAATATCCTGAGCGGACATCTGGTGATACAGAATAAATACGACGGCAACCAGCCCTTTCACAATGGCAGCATCGCTGTCGCCCTGCAATTCAATCACGCCGTCGTCGGTCTGGCGCATCACAATCCAGACCTGGCTCTGACAGCCCTGGATAATGTTCTCCGGGCTGTGTGCTGCTTCGCTGAGCACAGGCAAACGCTGTCCCAGCTCAATGATGTACAGGTATTTCTCTTCCCAGTTGGCGCAACGGGTAAAGTTACGCAACAGTTTGTCTCTGTCCGGCAACGCGGCCATGTCTTGCCTCTCTTAGCCCAGCAGGTGATGGATACGTTTCAGTCCCGTCACCAGCCTGTCGATCTCTTCCGTTGTGTTATACATCACCAGCGACGCGCGGCACATGGCCGGGACCTGGTAAAACGCCATCAGCGGCATCGCGCAGTGGTGCCCGGTGCGCACGGCCACGCCGTAGTTATCCAGGAAACTCCCCACGTCGTAGGCGTGATGTTGACCCAGATTAAAGGCAATAACCCCTTTGCGCGAATCCGGTCCGTAGAGCGTCAGATCCGGCACGCTGGCCAGCTCCGCCAGCGCATAGCGCATCAGCATCTGTTCGTACTCGGCAATCGCATCCAGCCCAATCGCTGATACGTACTCAACTGCCGCGCCCAGCCCGATAATCCCGCCCGTGTTCGGCGTCCCGGCCTCAAAGCGCCACGGCGCTTTGGCGTAGGTCGTGCCCTGCGTCAGGCTGACGGTGGCGATCATCGACCCGCCCCCTTCCCACGGCGGCATCGCCTGCAGGATATCCTCTTTCACGTACAGCACGCCTATCCCGGTCGGGCCATACAGTTTATGACCGGAGAAGACGTAAAAATCGCAGTCCAGCGCCTGCACGTCGGTGGCGTGGTGCATCACCGCCTGCGCGCCATCCACCAGCACTTTCGCACCGGCCTGATGCGCTTTGGCGATGATCTCGGCCACCGGGTTTTCGGTGCCAAGCACGTTGGAAATCTGGGTAATCGCCACCAGCCGCGTACGATCATCGAGCAGGGTATCCAGCAGCTCCAGTTGCAACGTCCCGTCCTGATTGAGCGGGATCACGCGCAGTTGTGCCCCCACACGCTCGCAGAGCATCTGCCACGGCACGATATTGGCGTGATGCTCCATCTGGGTGATGATGATGTTGTCACCCGCATGCACCTGCGCACTGCCCCAGCTGTTGGCCACCAGATTGATGCCTTCGGTGGTGCCGCGCACGAACACCAGCTCTTCCGGTGAACGGGCGTTGAGGAAGGTCGCAAGCTGCGTGCGCACGTTTTCCATCCGCTGCGTCGCTTCGGCGCTGAGGGTATGAATACCGCGATGCACCGCCGCATAGCCGTGGCGATAAAACTCCGCCTCGGCGTCGATCACCTGATTCGGCTTCTGCGCGCTGGCCGCGCTGTCGAGATAGGCAAGCGGCAGACCGTTCACTTCACGGGTCAGGACAGGAAAATCCGCCCGCACTTTCTCTACGGGAAAACTCATGCTTCGCCTCCTGGCAAACGCTGACCAATGCGTGCCAGCACCTGCTGTTTCAGGGTTTCATCGCGCAGCGCTTCCGTCAGCTCCGCGGCGAACGCGTAAATAATCATCTTCTGCGCCGCCTGCTTGTTGATACCACGCGAGCGCAGATAGAACATCTGTTCATCGTCGATACGTCCAACCGTCGCCCCGTGGCTGCACTTGACGTCATCGGCATAAATTTCGAGCTGCGGCTTGGTGTCCACTTCCGCCAGACGGCCCAACAGCAGATTGTTGTTCGTCATCTGCCCGTCGGTTTTGATGGCGTGTTGCGCCACGTTAATCAGGCCGTTAAACACCGCCCGCCCTTTGTCATTGGCGATGACTTTATGCATCTGGCGACTGTTACAGTAGCCTTTGTTGTGCTCAAGCCAGGTACGGGTATCGCACACTTCCGACTTCACCGGCATCGCCAGGCTGTTCATGCGCAACGTAGTGTTCTCGCCGTTAAGCTGCGTGCTGGTGTTGTGGCGCAGCACCGCCCCGCCGAGCAGGAAGCTGTGGCTGTACGCCGCCGCGTCCGGGCCGATGAGCATGTCGTTGTGGGCAAAGTGATGGCTCACCGGGTTTTCAAACGCCAGCTTGATGTGATGCAGCTGGGCATTGGCCGCCACGTTCATCGTCAGGCGTGCGCCGGTAAAGTGTCTGGTCTCATTCAGGCTGACGTAATGTTCAATGAGGGTCGCTTCCGCCCCCTCAGCCAGGTCGAGATGATGACGATAGTGGGCTGTATTAACCTCTTCGCCCTCCAGCCCCTGCGTGATGTGTAAAAGCAGCAGCGGTTTCGCCGGGCGCTGATTACGCTTCACGCGGATATGCGTCACGCCTGACGCCAGGCTTTCGGTCAGATGCAGGAACACTTCCGGCTGCACCGGCGCAGGCAGTGACTGGCGCTGGTCATTGATCTCAACGTCAAACCCGCTGCCCTCAGTGCTGTCGCTCAGTTCCGGGTTATAACGCCCATCAACAAACACCAGACGTACGGCGTCAATATTCAGCGCCAGCGCATCGCGCTGGGCTGGCGTGACATCCGCCAGACGCGTGACAAACTGACTGTTGAGCAAGCCGTCCAACGGCGTGTACTTCCAGTTTTCATGTTTGCGCGTCGGCAGACCGAGACGCAGCATCTGCTGCAGGTGCTGTTGCGCCTGTTCAGATCGCGTTTCGCCCTGGGTTTCAAACAGGCGATGCCACTGCTGCAGTGCGTTACTGCTGTTCGGTAAGCCAGCCATAGCCCTGCTCCTCCAGTTGTTTGACCAGAGTAAAATCGCCGGATTTAACGATGCGGCCCTGATACAGAACGTGGACGTAATCCGGTTTGATATAGTCAAGAATGCGCTGATAGTGGGTGACGATAATGAACGAACGTTTGCCGTCGCGCAGGGAGTTCACGCCGTCAGCAACAATTTTCAGCGCATCGATGTCCAGACCGGAGTCCGTTTCATCCAGAATACACAGCTCCGGCTCCAGCACCGCCATCTGCAGGATATCGTTACGTTTTTTCTCGCCACCGGAGAAGCCGACGTTCACAGAACGGGTCAGCAAATCTTCCGGCATTTTCAGCAGTTTGATCTTCTCTTCCATCAGATCCTGGAAGTCAAAGCGGTCCAACTCCTCTTCTCCACGGTATTTGCGCACCGCGTTAAGGGAGGTTTGCAGGAAGAACTGGTTGCTGACGCCCGGGATTTCGACCGGATACTGGAAGGCCATAAAAATGCCTTCACCGGCGCGATCTTCCGGGGAGAGTTCCAGCAGATCTTTGCCCTTAAACTCGACGGACCCGCCGACTACTTCATAATCTTCACGCCCGGCCAGCGTCGCGGAGAGCGTACTTTTCCCGGAGCCGTTTGGCCCCATAATGGCGTGCACTTCACCCGGACGGACGTCAATATTCAGCCCACGCAGGATCGCTTTATCTTCCACACTGACCTGTAAATCTTTAATGCTTAACATGTTTTTTCCTTAACCGACGCTGTGCTCAAGGCTAATCGCGAGTAATTTTTGTGCTTCTACGGCAAATTCCAGCGGCAGCTCAGAGAACACGTCCTTGCAGAAGCCGTTCACAATCATCGAAATCGCATCTTCTTCGCTGATCCCGCGCTGCAGGCAGTAGAACAGCTGGTCTTCGCCGATGCGCGAAGTGGTGGCCTCGTGCTCAAGCTGGGCGCTGTTGTTGCGACACTCCACGTACGGGAAGGTGTGCGCCCCGCAGTCGGTGCCGATCAGCATCGAATCACACTGGGTGAAGTTACGGGCGTTTGTCGCTGTCGGCATGATTTTCACCAGGCCGCGATAGCTGTTCTGGCTGTGCCCGGCAGAAATGCCTTTCGAAATGATCGTCGATTTGGTGTTTTTACCGATATGGATCATCTTGGTGCCGGTATCGGCCTGCTGATGACCGCTGGTCAGCGCCACGGAGTAGAACTCACCGATCGAGTTATCGCCGCGCAGAATACAGCTTGGGTATTTCCAGGTGATCGCCGAACCGGTCTCGGACTGGGTCCAGGACATTTTGCTGTTTTCACCTTCGCACAGGGCGCGCTTGGTCACGAAGTTCAGGATGCCGCCCGTATTACCGTCACCAGGGAACCAGTTTTGCACCGTGGAGTATTTCACTTCGGCGTCTTTGTGGATGATCACCTCTACCACCGCCGCGTGCAGCTGATAGCTGTCGCGCACGGGCGCAGAACACCCTTCGATATAGCTCACGTAGCTGCCTTCGTCGGCCACCAGAATGGTGCGCTCGAACTGGCCGGTTTTTTCCGCGTTGATGCGGAAATAGGTCGACAGCTCCATCGGACAACGCACGCCTTTCGGCACGTAGATAAAGGTGCCGTCGGAGGCGACCGCCGCGTTCAGCGCCGCAAAGAAGTTATCGTTGCTCGGCACCACGGTACCGATGTATTTCTTCACCAGTTCCGGGTGATCGTGAATGGCTTCGCCAAAGGAGCAGAAGATAATGCCCTGCTCGGCCAGCTTGCCTCGGTAGGTGGTGGCAACGGAAACGGAGTCAAAAATGGCGTCGACGGCCACTTCACGTCCTTCGCGCACCGGCACGCCGAGCTGCTCGAAAGCCTCTTCCACCTCTTTGCTCAGGAACGTGTTGGTGCCCGTCTGCTGTACGGCACCCGGCTGAGACGCGCAGGTGTCATCACAGCTGCCGCAGGATGGCGCGGAGTAGTAGCTGTAGTCCTGATAGTTGAGCTTATCGTAATGTGCTTTCAGCCAGTGGGGTTCTTCCATTTCCAGCCAGGCGCGAAACGCGCTCAGGCGAAACTCGAGCATCCACTCCGGCTCATTACGTTTGGCCGAAATCGCGCGCACCACCTCTTCGTTGATGCCTTTCGCCAGTTCGTCCGTCTGCAGATGGGTGAAAAAGCCCTCTTTATAGTTGAGGTGCCCGCCACTCCAGGTGTTCACATCGTCAGTTGCTTCAGTATTACGAGACATAGTACCGCCTATACCCCAAAGCTTTCGCCGCAGCCGCATTCATTCTGCGCTTTCGGGTTATTGAATTTGAATAACTGGTTTAAGCCTTCGCGCACGTAATCGACTTCGGTGCCATCGATAAACGGCATCGCCTGCAGTGCGACAAACAGCTTCGCCCCGTCGGTTTCGAACACCAGATCGTCTTTTTCGGGCACGCTCACCGTGTCCAGCACGTAGCCGAAGCCGGCGCAGCCAGTCTGTTTAACGCCGAGACGCAAGCCCACAATATCCGGCTTCTTCGCTATCAGCTCGTGAATATGCGCCGCCGCCGTGGGCGTCAGCGTCAAACCACGCCAGGCAAAATCAGCGGGATTAAAGGTTTCTGAATGCAATTCCATAGGTCCACCTCATCTGTTAAGCCACCAGGGGCATTACACCATGTTAGTGATAACGATTATCACTTCAACCCCCTGACAGCAGGGGCTTTCGGCTAAACCGCCCTTTTTGGCTACTTTTATTAAGCATAGACCCTGCGACGCAGGTTATTAGCCTATGAAAAAATTGTTTAATGCTTTGATGTATAAAGCATTTGATGGGCTAAAACCGTAAGAACAGCGCAAGGGGAAAATATGTATCGGGAATACCTATTTATTTAATCGGTTTTAGAAAATCTTCAGAATCAACCGACTACCCGAAAATCAGGGCGTTATGTGATTTACGCAAACAGGGCATTCCAGGAAAACACCGAATCATCAGCGCGTCAGGGATAAGGGACTAAACTTTATGTGACACCAAAAGGAGATAAGTATGTCATCACATGATTTTGAGAATGAAGCCGATCGCCTGGCGAAAAAAGCCCTGAACAAAGCCGATGAATTTGCAGGCGAAGCGCAGTCCCAGTTTGGCGATGCGGTTGATTCACCGAAACATCAGCTGAAAGGCGCCGCACGCAAATACGCAGCACAAGCATCAGACGTCGCTTCAGAGGTCTCTGACAAAGTTCGTGATAATCCATTGACCGGGCTGATGGCGGCAGGCGCAATCGGGCTGATCATCGGTTTATTGGTCGGCAGGAAATAAGCCGCGAATAAGCAGCAAATATGACAGGCCCGAAAGGGCCTTTTTAGTCTTGTCAGGCGATTAGCCGTTGATAAATGAGACGGAAAAACCTTGTTCGCGCCAGTGATCTAACTGCTCCTGCTGACGCATTGACGGGGCATGGCCCGTCCAGACAAATATTTTTTGCCCCGGGAACAGCTCGGGTTTCGGCGAGTCAATTGGCTCAGCCAGCACATCAATATGCCAGCCCTGCTGCGACAGGCGCCCGGCTTCCAGCCATAAACGCGTACGATCGTCCGTATCCCACCCAATCAGCAACGCTTCGTTGCCCGGTTTTTTGCGCGCTTCAGCCAGAAGCATCGCAATGAAATCGATCAGCACCCCATCCAACAGGCTGGACATGTGTCGGGCGGTGTTGTGATCCAGGCTTAAACGCTGACGAACCGGAATGAAAATGTGATCGATGAGAACTTCTATGGCGTGGTCGCGACGGAATTCAGAAATTTTAAGTCGCAGTTTCGCGGGACTGGCAAACCGCAGCACCGTCATCATCTCTTCCTGAAGAGAGATCCAGTTGCTGTCCACCAGAGGAACGCCGACTTCCAGTAACGCCTTTACCTTGCCAACCGAAATGCCGGTTTTCATGAGGCGTTTAATCTCCTCGATGCGCTGGATATCCTCTTCGTCAAACTGACGATGGCCCCCTTCACTGCGCTGCGGCTTCAACAAACCGTAGCGTCGCTGCCAGGCGCGCAGTGTGACGGGGTTGATTCCGCATCGTTCGGCGACTTCGCCGATACTGTATAAGGCCATTAACTCCCTCATGCTTAAACGCAATACTTCCATACCAAACCTGATCAACTTTAGCAGATTGTATAACCTGATTGTATAACTAACAATTGACCAGGGTACAAGTCGATTTTGTACAAGATGACGTGTACCTGGTCTGATTTGTACAACCTTTACGACGCTATCCCTGTTTTTTCTCCGGCCACGCCACGGCTGGAATCCCGCCAAAACGCGGGCTGGCAAACAGATGTCCCTGGAACTGGGAGATCCCCGCCGACTCAAGCCACATCCACTCTTCCGCCTTTTCGACACCCACGGCACACACCAGGATTTCAAGGGATGTACAGCATTTGATGATGGCCTGAATAATCGCCTGTCGCGGACCGCTGCGATGGACGTCCGCCACCAGATCGCGATTAATCTTGATTCGGTCTGGCTGGAACTGTGCCAGCAGTAATAGCCCGGCGAAACCCGCGCCAAAGTGATCGATTGCCACGCTGATACCGGCACTTTTGAGCTGTCGGACGGCGTCTTTAAATTCATCAAAGCGCGAAATCACTTCGCTCTCGGTGAACTCGACCACAATCTGCTCTGGCACCAGACCGTTGGCTTCAATCTCATTTAACAGAAATCCCACCGCGCCGGGCACATTCACCAGCGTCATCGGCAGCAGGTTGACGGATAAGGCCTGCTCCTGAAGGCGTAACTTGCCGGCCATGGCAAACGCCACTTTCTTACTCTGCAGATCCGCCTCGTAAATCTCGTTGCCGGAGAATTTTTTGAAGTAGGCATCCGGAGAGCCGCCGTCAGCGGTGCGGATCAGGGCCTCATAGGAGACCAGTTCCCGGGCAAAGGGATCGACAATCGGCTGAAAGGCAAAGCCGCAATCAGCCGATGCGTCGAGCGCCAGAGGTTCTGCAGGTGCAACGTCGTCATCCGGGATAAAGTCCCAGCTATCGCCGTCAGGAATTTCGTAATAGTTGGCTTTTTCCGTCGCTTCAACGAAGGTGCGAAAGAACTGCAATGCGCGATCGTTGTAGGTCAGCTGGTACTTGGTTGTCCCTTTATCAAGCACCTTCTGGAGCACTTCCTGGCGATCATAAGTGCGTAAATCAAACAGCTCCATTCCTGCTTTGCCAAAACGTCGCGACGGCGCGTAATCGCACAGCAGCTCCACCAGATTGTAGTGGCGCGGGTCTTTGCAAATGTCGGCGTAAATGCGGAAAACGCTCTCTTCCGGCCCTTCCAGCAGCTGGAAAAAGTGCGTTCCATTGAACAGTAAAATCCCGGTGACGTCGGATTCCCCGTTCTTAATGTTCGCTCCCGCGACCATCTCTTCCAGCGCTTTCACCGGAACGTTTTCGCAGAGATGGCTGCGGTAGATTATTGTCGTGAGCATAGTCGTCCTGGTGAGTAGAAGGGTTACCCCCGCGGCGTGTCGCGGGGGTCAGGTCATTGTTATACCACATTAATTGATTAACAAATAATTCACATTTCAAACGGTTCAGCCGGATTCCACAGCCTCCCGCGCGTTTGTACAGAAATTTCAGAGTGAAACATCTTGTACAATATATTCTGTACTGACATCGAATCAAACACATTGTAACTTACTGATAAAAAACAAATAGCACTTTTTGCTTAAAATTAAGGTAAAAAACTGTACATCAAAAATGTACAACTTTTTAAAAAACGTATAACTTAAATCGTAACTTAGCTGACTACTTAATTTTACAGGAGTGATACATGCGTCAGAACAGCTACATTCCCGATAGCGGTAATGCGATTGTCCAGTACTTCGAGAAAGCTGCGCTACCTACTCAGCAAGAAACCCTGGGACAGATCGTAGTAGAGATCCTGAGCGATGGCCGTCATTTGAATCGCAAAAACCTGTGCACCAAGTTACTCAGCCGTCTTGATAAGGCGTCCGGTCCAGAAGAAGAGAGCCACTACCATGCATTGATTGGTTTGCTATTTGATCGCTGAGATCCAATAGCAAACCCATTTAACAGATCACCTGGTTTTTAAGTCAATTCTGACGAAGGAACGTTTCAGGCACAAAAAGACCTGGCAATCTTCAGCAGACCCCCTTAAAAGGGGATCTGACTTAATGCCGCACGGCGTGACGTCACCCTGCGGCAATCAGAGATGCAGTTATGAACAGAAGTGAAATAGAGCAATTAACAGATGAATTAATTGGAGAGGCGGTTTTATCTCTTCTGAAAGAGCACGGCCCTGTCAGCAAGCAGTCTCTCGTGCGGAGACTGCGGGACATGGAGGCGAGTGAGGCCGACCCTCGCCGTCGCGAAGCCCTCGCGGCGGTGATAGCCGAAATCAGCGCCAGCGGTACGCCGTTCGCACAACGTAAGAGAGCCCGCCCTCAGAGGGATCTGAACGGTCTAAAAAGCGAGCAAAGCGATAATGTTTTCCCGCTGTTTGGCGATGGCAAGCCCAGCGGTTCAAAAAACATACACTAACAGCAACCGATCAATAACCCTTACGGTGAGAATAAATGAGACAAAATATTCAAGTTCAACCCGCTGCGTATACTGGTTTTCATGATACCGCGCTGTCTGAATATTTCCGTAATGCAGGCGACAGACTGGCCGATGAATCCGCGCTTTTCGCCTCTGCGGTGAGCTGTATCATGGCGTCAGAAGGGCATCTGACCAACAAAGCCATTATCCTGTGGCTGATTAACGCCCTTGAAACCACCGACGATGTGGTGATGGCAGACGTGATCCGCAAAACCCTCGAAATCGTGGTTGGCTATACCATGGACGATATCTAAAAAAACGATTTGCCCCCGAAGGCCAGAAGAGCATCGCACCCTGCTGCGTTTTCTCACTGGCCTTTTCTTTTGTCGACACTTTTGTCGAATGTCATGTCGAGCCAGGCGCTCAAAACCAAACAACTCCTGTTAAATCAATGAAATGAAATCTGGCACAGAACCTGCTAAGCAGGAATGTCAGATGACGCACATTCAACATATTGAATCGCATGATGTATTGCGGACCTCCGTAATACCTTAATTCATTTCTTAACAGGTCTGTTATTGATGAAAAAAATCGCAAGCGTCTGCCCCTACTGTGGCGCAGGCTGTAAATTAAATCTCGTTGTAGAAAACAACCGTATCCTCCGTGCCGAAGCCGCTGAAGGCGTCACCAACCAGGGCACCCTGTGCCTGAAAGGCTTTTACGGCTGGGACTTTCTCAACGATACCCGTCTGCTCACCCCTCGCCTCACCCAGCCGATGATCCGCTATAACAAAGGAGACAAATTCACCCCTGTCACCTGGGAAGAGGCAATCCGCTACACCGCCAGCAAACTGAAAGCCATCAAAGAGCAGCACGGCCCACGCGCGATCATGACGACCGGATCGTCACGCGGTACCGGCAACGAAACCAACTACGTGATGCAGAAGTTTGCGCGCGGTGTGCTTAACACCAATAACGTGGATTGCTGCGCCCGCGTCTGCCACGGCCCGTCAGTGGCCGGCTTGCAGGAGACGCTCGGCAACGGCGCAATGAGTAACTCCATAAACGATATTGAGAACTCAACATGTCTGCTGGTGTTCGGCTATAACTGCGCCGATTCGCACCCGATCGTCGCCCGTCGGGTGCTCAAAGCCCGACAAAACGGTGCCAAAATCATCGTCTGCGATCCGCGTCGCATAGAAACTGCGCGCATCGCCGATCAGCATTTGCAGCTCAACAACGGCAGCAATATGGCGCTGGTCAATGCCTTTGGCTACGTTCTGCTGGAAGAGGAGCTGTACGACAAAAACTACGTCGCGCGCTTCACCGATGGCCTCGACGATTATCGTAAAATCGTCCAGGATTACGCGCCTGAAAAGGTCGAGCATCTGACCGGCATCCCGGCCCGCGACGTGCGTCAGGCGATGCGCACTTTCGCCGCCGCGCCGTCTGCCACGGTGATGTGGGGCATGGGCGTGACCCAGTTCGGCCAGGCTGTGGATGTGGTGAAAGGCCTGTCGAGCCTGGCGCTGCTGACCGGCAATCTCGGCCACCCTGCCGTCGGCGTCGGCCCGGTTCGCGGGCAAAACAACGTACAGGGCGCGTGCGATATGGGCGTGCTGCCGAACATGTTCCCTGGCTATCAGGACGTGACAGATGCCGCCGTGCGCACGAAGTTTGCCGACGCCTGGGGGATTGACGTCAACACCATGGACGATCAGGTCGGCACACGCATCACCGAAGTGCCGCACCTGGCGCTGGAAGGCAAAATCAAAGCCTACTATATCATGGGGGAAGACCCGCTCCAGACCGAAGCGGATCTGGGCCTGGTGCGTCGCGGCTTTGAGGCGCTCGATTTCGTGGTGGTGCAGGACATCTTCATGACCAAAACCGCCGAGGTCGCCGATGTGCTGTTACCGGCGACCTCCTGGGGTGAGCACGGCGGCGTGTTTACCTGTGCAGACCGCGGCTTCCAGCGCTTCGGTAAAGCAATCGAGGCCAGCGGCAACGTGAAACGCGACTGGGAGATCATCAGCCTGCTTGCCAGCGCGATGGGCTATCCGATGCATTACGACTCCAACCAGCAGATCTGGGACGAAATGCGCGAACTCTGCCCGCTGTTCTTCGGCGTCACCTACGAAAAAATGGGCGAGATGGGCCACGTGCAATGGCCATGTCCGACGCTGGATCACCCCGGCACCCCCTACCTGTACAAAGACAATCAGTTCGATACGCCCAATGGTAAAGGCCAGCTGTTTGCCGCTCCGTGGCGCGCGCCTGCTGAAGTACCGGACGCAGACTATCCGTTAGTGCTGTGTACAGTACGTGAAGTCGGCCACTACTCCTGCCGTTCGATGACCGGCAACTGCGCCGCGCTGCAAAGCCTGGCCGATGAACCGGGACGGGTGCAGATGAATCCGGCGGATGCCAACGCGCTGGGGGTAAGAGATGGACAGCTGGTGTGGGTGCGTTCGCGTCGCGGGAAAGTGATCACCCGGGCGAATATCAGCGAGCGAATTAATCCGGGCGCGGTGTACATGACTTACCAGTGGTGGATCGGAGCCTGTAACGAACTGACCCAGGATAATCTGGACCCGACGTCGAAAACGCCGGAAACCAAGTACTGCGCGGTTAAACTGGAGGCCATCGACGATCAACGCTGGGCGGAAGATTATGCCGCCTCTGCCTATCAGTCGATGAAAACCCGGCTGATTGACGCGGTGAACGTTTAGCCACCTGATCGCTCAACGTATAAACACAAAAAAGGCCGCATGAGCGGCCTTTTAAACAAGCGGGAGTATTAATGGACGTGAACGCCTAACCGCCAGGCAAAGTAGATCTCTTCTTTCAGTTCGTTTGAAGAGAGCGCGAGCAGGTCGGCAAACTCCAGTTCAAGCTGTTTCAGCTTTTTCAGGTACTGCGCCGGGGACAGGTTGCTCTTATCGCGACGTAAAAACTCTACTGCCAATTGGGTGGGGCTCATTTCGGTATCCATAACATCCTCTCTATGTACAAAACCTGACCAGTATAGCACGTCTGACTGACCAATTTTTGACCAAAAACAATTCCTCAAGGATGTTTACCTTTATTTAAACCACCGCCGTCGTCAGGCGCGACGAACAGCACAGCCTCTCCTGCTCGTCAAAAATATCGATTTGCCACACCTGATGACGACCGCCCGCATGGAGCGCGCGACAGACGCCGCGCACGCGCCCGCTGCGCACGGAGCGAATGTGGTTGGCATTCACTTCCAGCCCCACCACCTTTTGCTCCCCGACGGTACAGAGGTAACCCGCCACCGATCCCAGCGTCTCCGCCAGCACCACGGACGCGCCGCCGTGCAGCAGGCCAAACGGCTGATGCGTGCGGCTGTCCACCGGCATGGTGGCTTCAAGGACGTCTTCGCCGATACGGGTAAACTGAATATCGAGCAGCCCGACCATATTCCCTTCGCCCATGGCATTGAGCACCTCAAGCGTCACGGTACGTTTCCAGATCATCCCATAATCTCCAGTAAAGCCTGCAATGGATGGCGCACGCCGCTTCCTTCAACGCGTTTCACCTGGCTGCGACAGGAGTAACCCGTCGCCAGACAGCGGTTTCGCGGCAAACGCTGCATGGCCTGATGCCATGACAACTCGTAGATCCCAAGCGAATTCGCGTGGTTTTTCACTTCGTGCCCATAAGTCCCGGCCATCCCGCAGCAGCCGACGCTGACGTTTTCCAGCTTCGCGCCAAAGCGGGCAAAAATAGAGGCCCATTGCGCTGGGGCACCTGGCAGCGCGGTCACTTCCGTACAGTGTCCGAAGAGATACCAGGCTTCACCGCTGACCTCTTTTGTCTCGGCAGAGTGCAGCGCCGCAGGCAGCCATTCATGCACCAGCATAACGGTGAAATCCCCGCGCTTGTCGCCCAGAGTCTGTTTGTACTCATCGCGATAACAGAGCACCAGCGCCGGATCGACGCCCACCATCGGCATGCCCAGCTGCGCGATACGGTTCAAAAAGTCCGACGTTTTCTGCGCCGTTTTCGCAAAGCGCGTCAGGAACCCTTTAATGTGCTGCGCTTTACCGTTCGGCGAGAATGGCAGCACCACCGGCTGATAGCCGACGCGCTCCACCAGCCGCACGAAATCGGCAACCACCTGCGCCTCGTAGTAGCTGGTAAACGGGTCCTGCACCACCAGCACGGTTTTCGCTTTTTGCTCGTCGCTCAGGGCCTCCAGCTGTTCCAGCGTCATATTGGCCGAACGGTGGCCCACCAGCTGGCGTTGCAGAGAAGGCGTGGAGAGCAGCGGCAGATCGACCATGCCGATATGTTTTTCGGATAGTTTGCGCACCAGCGGCTGATTGATAAAGAAGTTGAACGTCTTCGGCGCACGCGCCATCAGCGGAGCGTAGCTTTCGACCGTCGCCACCAGGTGATCGCGCACCGGGCGCAGATAGCGGGAGTGATACAGCTGCAGGAAGCGCGAGCGGAACTCCGGCACGTCGATCTTGATCGGACATTGCGTCGAGCAGGCTTTACAGGCCAGGCAGCCGGACATCGCCTCTTTCACTTCATGGGAAAAATCATACTCACCTTTACTGGCGTGCCAGCTGTTCCTGGAACGCTCAATCAGCGTGCGCAGGCTGGCGCGTTTTTCCGGTAGATCGCTTTCGAGTTTCAGCGGGTCCACGCCGCGATCGGCCAGCAATCGCAGCCACTCGCGCACCAGCGTCGCTCGCCCTTTCGGGGAATGAATGCGGTTGCTGGTGATTTTCATCGACGGGCACATCGGGCTTTTCACGTCGAAGTTAAAGCACAGACCGTTGCCGTTACACTCCATCGCCCCGCGCCAGGAGGAGCGCACCGCGATCGGGATCTGGCGGTCATACGTGCCGCGCTTCACCGCGTCGACCTGCATCATCGGATCGTCCACACCCACAGGCGGACAGATTTTGCCTGGGTTCAGGCGGTTATTCGGGTCAAACGCCGCTTTGATTTTGCGCAGTTCGCCGTAAAGCTGCTCGCCGAAAAACGCCGGGCTGTACTGGGCGCGGAAACCTTTCCCGTGCTCGCCCCACAGCAGGCCGCCGTATTTTGCCGTCAGCGCGACCACGTCGTCGGAGATCTGCTTCATCAGCATCTCCTGCTGCGGGTCGCACATATCCAGCGCCGGACGCACGTGGAGCACACCGGCATCCACGTGACCAAACATGCCGTAGCTCAGGCCGTGGCTGTCGAGTAACGCGCGGAACTCCACAATGTAATCCGCCAGATGTTCCGGCGGCACGCAGGTATCTTCCGCAAACGGAATCGGTTTGGCCGCGCCTTTTGCATTCCCCAGCAGGCCGACCGCTTTTTTACGCATCGCGTAAATGCGCTCAATGCCCGCGAGATCGTTGCACAGCTGCCAGCCAATCACGCCGCCCTCGCCCTGCGCCATCAGTTCGTCGAGTCGGGTACAGAGCGTCTGCACCTGTGAGTCGATAAGCTCCGCATCATCGCCAGCAAATTCAACAATGTTCAGCCCCAGCATCTCTTTATCAGGCACATCGGTGATCAGCTCGCTGACCGAATGCCACACGATATCTTCCCGCGCCAGATTGAGCACTTTCGAGTCGACGGTTTCCACCGACAGCGCGCGCGCCTCGACCATAAACGGCGCGTTGCGCAGCGCCGCATCGAAGGAGTTGTATTTGACGTTCACCAGACGGCGCACCTTCGGCAGCCGGGTGATATCCAGACGGGCTTCGGTGATAAAGGCCAGAGTGCCTTCCGAGCCGGTCAGAATACGGGTGAGATTGAACTCGCTCAAATCGTCATTAAAGACGTGGCGCAGATCGTAGCCCGTCAGGAAGCGGTTCAGTTTCGGGAATTTATCGACAATCAGCTGGCGGTTATCGCGACAGCTTTCGAGCACGCTGCGATAAATGCGCCCGACCGCCGTGTTGTCCTGCCCGAGGGTTTCGGCAAGCTGTACCGGTATCGCCTGGGTGTCGAGAATGTCCCCGCCCAGCAGCACCGCGCGCACGCCCAGGACGTGATCGGAGGTTTTACCGTAAACCAGTGACCCCTGGCCGGAAGCATCCGTATTGATCATCCCGCCCAGCGTGGCGCGGTTGCTGGTGGATAATTCCGGAGCAAAGAAGTAGCCGTAGGGTTTCAGGAACTGATTGAGCTGATCTTTAATCACCCCCGCTTCGACGCGCACCCAGCCCTCTTCCGGGTTGATCTCGATGATACGGTTCATATAGCGCGACATATCAATGATGATGCCCTGATTCAGGGCCTGCCCATTGGTGCCTGTCCCGCCCCCGCGCGGGGTGAAGACCAGCGACGCAAATCGCTCCTGCGCGGCCAGACGGGAAAGCAACGCCACATCGGCGGTGGAACGGGGGAAAACGACGGCATCGGGAAGTAACTGATAGATACTGTTGTCGGTCGCCATCGTCAGCCTGTCGGCATAATTGGTGGCGGTATCACCTGTAAAACCCTGTTGCTCCAGTGCTTGCAAATAAGTCAGCACCAGCTGAACGACGCCAGGTGCCTGAGAAATCAATGGGATCATTACGGAAGACCCTAAATAGTGTTGTTGCCCTCTCGATAATCCGCAATGCGACAAGGCCGCAAATGCGCGAATTATGACGGGGATAATCGTTTGCGTTGTGTTTGAATTGTTGTATCACATTTTTTTCTTATACGCCCATCAGTTTTACGGGCAGAATTCGCCTGTCAAAAATCGCTGAAATCACTAATGATTAAGGGATGCGATTTTCTGTTTCGGCCAGCCGGTCTGGTCTTCATGTAAGGTAAATTTCATTTATGGTCACTTCTCGTCAGCCCAGGGACGTTGCGCAAATACTGCTGTCGGTGCTGTTTTTAGCCATCATAATTGTTGCGTGTCTATGGATAGTTCGCCCCTTCGTCCTCGGTTTTGCGTGGGCAGGTACGGTGGTCGTTGCCACCTGGCCACTGTTGTTACGTCTGCAGAAACTGTTTTTTGGTCGTCGTACTCCCGCCGTTCTGGTGATGACGCTGCTGCTGTTTCTGGTCTTTATCATTCCGATTGCGCTCCTGATTAACAGCCTTGTCGATACCAGCGGGCCGGTGATTCGCGGGATCACCAGTGGTGAGATGACCGTGCCGGATCTGGCGTGGCTTAACAGCATTCCGCTGGTCGGCGCGAAGCTTTACAGCGGCTGGCACAGTCTGCTGGAGATGGGCGGCAGCGCGATCATGGCGAAAGTTCGGCCATATGTCGGCACTACGACCACCTGGTTTATCGCCCAGGCGGCCAATATCGGCCACTTTATGATGCACTGTACCCTGATGCTGCTTTTCAGCGCCCTGCTCTACTGGCGCGGTGAACAGGTGGCACAGGGCGTACGTCATTTTGCGACCCGTCTCGCAGGGACACGCGGTGACGCGGCGGTGCTGCTGGCAGCACAGGCGGTTCGCGCAGTGGCGCTGGGTGTGGTTGTCACGGCGCTTGTGCAGGCGCTACTTGGCGGGATTGGTCTGGCGATAAGCGGCGTTCCGTACGCGACCATTTTAACCGTCATCATGATCCTCACCTGTCTGGTCCAGCTTGGTCCGTTGCTGGTGCTGGTCCCTTGCATTATCTGGCTCTACTGGAGCGGTGATACTACCTGGGGTACGGTGCTGCTGGTGTGGAGCTGCGTGGTGGGCACCATGGATAACGTCATCCGTCCGATGCTCATTCGTATGGGCGCGGATTTGCCGTTGATTCTGATCCTCTCCGGCGTCATCGGCGGGTTGATTGCCTTTGGAATGATTGGGCTGTTTATTGGCCCTGTGCTGCTGGCCGTGACCTGGCGTCTGTTCTCCGCGTGGGTGCATGAAATTCCACCGCCAGGCACCGACCCTGAAGTGGCGCTGCATAATCTCGAAGAGCTTGACGGCAAGAACAACCCGTAATGTATCGTCAGGCGAGGTCACTCGCCTGACACTTAAGCACACCTAATCTTTATTAAGACTTTTCTCAGGTCCAGCCCGCTTCGTCTGGTCTCGCCCCGCGTTAAATCTTCATAGTTCTTAAACTATTGAGACGAATCTGATCGACGCTAAAACGTCGCATGTCCTACTATTAAGTCACGGTTATGAATCAACGCATTGATTTATAAGCATGGAAATCCCCTGAGTGAAACAACGAATTGCTGTGTGTAGTCTTTGCCCATCTCCCACGATGGGCTTTTTTTTGTCCTGCTTACGCTCGTTTTTACGCTCGTTCGATTTCACACGAACTCAGCATCCGCCACTTCTCCGGCAGTACCCGCGTCTCGCCAGTGACATTCACCGTCACCGCAGCGCGAATATCCGCTGAAGACAGCCCGACCTGCAGCTCAAATTCGCCTGGCTCAACCACTCTTTTACCGTCGCGGCGGGTGAAATTAAACATATCCACCGGCAGGCTGAAGGTGAGCGTCGCCTTTTCGCCCGGTGAGAGCGTGACGCGCTGGAAGGCTTTAAGCTCCTGTAACGGTCGCACCATAGAGGCCACGCGGTCGCGCACATAGACCTGCACCACTTCGCTGCCGCTACGTTCGCCGCTGTTTTGCACCGTCACGCTCAGCGTCACCTCGCCCTCGACCGGGACTGACGTTTTCGCTAAGCGCAGTGCATCGCAGGAAAATGTCGTCCAGCCGAGACCAAAACCGAAGGGATAGCGCGAGCCAAAGTGAAAGGCGAACGGCGTACCGCCGCTTTTCAGCTTGTGATTGTAATAGTACGGCATCGCACCCGCGCTTTTCGGCACACTCACCACCAGCCGTCCCTGCGGTTCCGCGCGCCCGGTCAGCACATCGGCTATCGCCCAGCCGCCCTCTTGTCCTGGTGCCCAGGCCAGCAGCAGCGCCGCGACCTTATCTTCCAGCCCCTGCAGGTTGTACGGACGCCCGCCCGTCATCACCACCACGACCGGCTTACCGGTTTCCACCAGCGCTTCCAGCAGGTGTTGCTGCACGCCGGGCAGGTTCAGGCTGTCGGTGTCGGAGCCTTCACCCACGGTACCGCTCTGGAATAATCCCGCCAGATCGCCCACGCAGGCGATGACGATGTCGCTGTCCTGCGCCGCCCGCACCGCCTCTGGAATCAGGCGGGTATCGAATGACACCGGCGATTGTTGCATCGGTTTGCCGCCGCTGTCACCGGGGAATACCGGCGCGCCCGCCATGCGGTGCTCAATGATGTGACAGCCTTTGGCGTAACGCACCTGGGCATCGCCCAGATAGTGTTTCAGCGCGGCAAGCGGTGTGGTTACCTGCGACGTCTCTTCCACCATATCGCTGATGATCAGATGCACCGGGAAGCTGTAGCCGCTCAGCAGCGCCAGCGGATCGTCTGCGGTTGGCCCTATCACAGCCACACGCGGTTTACCCGCAAGCGGCAATACGCCGTTGTTCTCCAGCAGCGTCAGCGAGCGAGTTGCCACGTCGCGCGCCACCTGTCGGGTTTGCGCATTTTGCAGATCAATATTCTCTTCGCGCGCATACGGCTGCTCAAACAGACCGAGGCGGAATTTTTCGCTCAGCACACGCGCAACAATTTCATCAATTTTATTCATCGAAATCAGCCCACGCTCGACGGCCTCCGCCAGATGACGAGCGCAGTCGTCTTTCGGCAGCTCGACGTCCAGCCCGGCGTTGAACGCCAGCGCCGCAGACTCCGCCGCATCGTGGGAAATGCCATGATGTTGATGCAACAGGCTGACTCCGCCGTAGTCGGCCACCACAATCCCGTCGAATCCCCACTGCTCGCGCAACACCGTAGTGAGCAAGAAGGCGTCGCTGTGGCCGGGCTGATTGTCGATATCATGATAGGCCGGCATCACGGAACCGGCGTTGGCCAGTTTGACCGCCATTTCAAATGGCAGCAGGAACGTATCATTCAGCTCGCAAAAACCGAGATGCACCGGAGCATGGTTACGCGCCCCCTCGCTGAAAGAGTGGCCGACATAATGTTTGAGGGTCGCCAGCAGATCGCGTTTTTCGCCCTGCAATCCGTCGACATACGCGGTCGCCATGACCCCGACCAGCCACGGATCTTCACCGAAGGTCTCCTCGGTACGCCCCCAGCGCACGTCGCGAGAGACATCCAGCACCGGGGCCAGCCCCTGCTGACAGCCCACCGAGCGCGCCTCAGCGCCGATCTGTTGTGCCGCACGCTTAACCAGCTCCGGGTCCCAGGTCGAACCGTAGTTGAGGGAGGACGGAAACAGCGTCGCGTCTTTGCACAGCAGGCCGACCAGGCACTCCTCATGGAACAGCGCGGGGATCCCCAGCCGGGTCTCTTCCATCATCATCCGCTGCAGGCGGTTTGCCGCGCGCACGCCGGTGTGCGCATCCACAATGTGCGTCCCCAGCGGACGGGTAATTTGTCCGACGCCCAGTTTGAGCCGCTCGCTCAACGCCGCCTGTTCGCTCACGCCTGCAAATTCGTCGCTAAGATCGCTACGCTCACGGTGGTTGCCGCCCTCATCCAGAACCAGCCAGTAGGCATGCATCTGCGCGAATTTCTCTTCCGGGGTCATACGTGCCAGCAGATCGGCGACACGCTCTTGCACGGGATATCCCGCATCCTTGTAGATGGCAGTCATGTTTTACTCCTGTGTAGCAGAATGAAATGCCGGGCTGGTCTGCCCCGCATCAGTGCGAGCTTCGCGCTTGCGGGCAAGCTCTTGTGCAATGGAATCCACCAGGCGGCTGTTCAGTTTGTAAATAGCGAGCAGCACCACCATGGCGATAAACAGCACGCAGGGGATCAGGGTGAACAGCGCGTTGATCGTGGTCAGTACCTGCGGGCTTTGAATTGCCTGCCCGGGGACATAACTCACGATTCCCAGTACCCAACCAACCACCGCGCCGCCGAGGGCGAGGCCGAATTTAATGGCGAACAGCGCAGTGGAAAAGACCAGCCCGTCCAGACGGCGGCCACTGCGGTGCTCTTCGTAATCCACCACATCCGAGAACATGGTCCACTGCAGCGGCGTGGTGAGGTTCTGGATAAAGCTAAAGATGATGTTCAGGCCGAAAATCAGCCAGATTTGCGTCGGCGGCAGGAAGAAAATCATCGCGCCAAATATCACGAAGGAAATAATCGTCCACTGATAGGCACGCACCCGGTCAAATTTACCCAATAATCGTTCAGATAATAAGGCTCCGCTTAAAGAGGCCACCATTCCGGAAACGATAAAGGCAAAGACTAAATCCGGGCGCAGCAGCACATAATTGACGTAATACATCGTGGCGGAGCCGCGTGTGACGACTGCCGTCAACAGTAAAATATTAAACACAAAAACAATGCGCCATTGGCTGTTGGCGGCCAGTAATTTTAAATCCGTGAGCATCGAGCCGGAGGTATCATTACGCGGAGAATAACGCTCGCGGGTCATAAAGAAGCAGATGAAGAATAAGATAATGCCTAACAGGCCCATCAGACTCATGGCATAGAAATAGCCTTTCTGCACATTCCCCTGGCCTAAATGGGAGACCAGCGGCAGGGCGATGACCGTGACGATCAGGCCGCCAATAAAGGACAGCCCGAAACGCCAGGATTGCAGGGAATGGCGCTCACGCGGGTCCATCGTCAGGGCACCCGGCATCGCGCAGTACGGCACATTAATCGCGGAATAGATCAGGCTCAGCAAGGTGTAAGTCACGCAGGCATAGGCAATTTTCGCCGTTGGCCCGACATCGGGGACATAAAAAGTAATCAGACAGCTTACGCCAAACGGAATGGCGAACCACAGCAGCCACGGACGGAAACGCCCGTGCCGGGTCTGGGTGCGATCCACCAGCGCGCCAATGCACGGGTCGACAAAGGCATCCACCACGCGCACCACCAGAAACATGGTGCCCATGATCGCGGCGGGCAGGCCAAATACATCCGTATAGAAATATGCCAGAAATAAGGTGGCCGTTTGCCAGACCAGCGCACTGGCCATATCACCCAGGCCGTAACCTATTTTATCTTTGGTACGTAATACAGAGGAGATTGTCATTGTTAATTGCCTTTTATCGGTTAAAACGTATTTCAACCAGTTGCGCAAGATGTAGGGTAATGCGCAGTAAGGCTCAATTATTAGCAGCGCTTCGCTGGCTAACAATTGTAGAAATTAACAGACTGATTACGATATTTGGTTAATTGCGCTAAGTGTGACGGGGAGCATAGTGGGGGAAATTATGTCGCCGTCCCTTTAAGAATAAAAGGGACGGCGCGATCAATACTACTTATTCAGTTCAGCCAGGCTCAGCCAGGTTTGCACCACGGTGTCCGGGTTCAGGGACAGGCTATCGATCCCCTCTTCCATCAGCCATGCGGCAAAGTCTTCGTGGTCCGATGGACCCTGACCACAAATCCCGACGTATTTACCCTGTTTCTTCGCGGCGCGGATGGACATCGACAGCAGCGCTTTCACCGCTTCGTTACGTTCATCGAACAGCTCAGACACTACGCCGGAGTCGCGGTCCAGACCCAGCGTCAGCTGCGTCATATCGTTAGAGCCGATAGAGAAGCCGTCGAAGTGTTCCAGGAACTGCTCTGCCAGCAGAGCGTTGGACGGGATTTCGCACATCATAATGATCTTCAGCCCGTTCTCGCCGCGCTTCAGCCCCTGACGCGCCAGCTCTTCGACTACCGCTTTCGCCTGATCCACAGTTCGCACGAACGGGATCATGATTTCGACGTTAGTCAGACCCATTTCGTTGCGCACGCGTTTCACCGCGTCACATTCAAGGGCGAAGCAGTCGCGGAAGCTGTCCGCCACGTAGCGACCCGCGCCACGGAAGCCGAGCATTGGGTTCTCTTCTTCCGGTTCGTAGCGCTCGCCGCCCACCAGGTTGGCGTATTCGTTGGACTTGAAGTCCGACAGACGCACGATCACCCGCTTCGGATAGAATGCCGCACCCAGGGTGGCAATCCCTTCCGTCAGACGGCCGACGTAGAACTCTTTCGGTGAGTCGTAGCCCTTCATCATCTCGCGGATTTCGTTTTGCAGCTGAGGCGTCTGGTCGTCAAACTCCAGAAGCGCACGCGGGTGCACGCCGATCATGCGGTTAATGATAAATTCCAGACGCGCCAGGCCGACGCCTTCGTTCGGCAGACAGGCGAAATCGAACGCACGATCCGGGTTGCCGACGTTCATCATGATTTTCAGCGGCAGATCCGGCATGGTATCGACGCTGGAACTTTTCACGCTGAAGTCGAGAATATCGGCGTAAACGTAGCCGGTGTCGCCTTCGGCGCAGGAGACGGTGACTTTCTCATCGTCTTTCATGCGTTCGGTGGCATCACCGCAGCCGACCACCGCCGGAATGCCCAGCTCGCGGGCGATGATCGCCGCGTGGCAGGTACGGCCACCACGGTTGGTCACAATCGCCGCCGCTTTCTTCATGATCGGTTCCCAGTCCGGGTCGGTCATATCTGTTACCAGCACATCACCCGGCTGAATACGGTTCATCTCGCTGATATCGTGGATCACTTTAACCGGGCCGGCACCGATGCGGTGACCAATCGCACGCCCTTCGGCGACAATTTTGCCCTGGGCATGCAGGGTGTAACGCTCCATCACCTGGCCGCGGGAACGCACGGTTTCCGGACGCGCCTGCACGATAAACAGTTTGCCGGTGTGGCCGTCTTTCGCCCATTCGATATCCATCGGACGTGCGTAGTGTTTTTCAATCTGAACGGCCTGTTTCGCCAGCTCCTGGACTTCCGCATCGGTCAGGGAGAAGCGGTCGCGCTGCTCCTGCGGCACGTCCTCGATTTCCACCTGTTTGCCGTGTTCCTGGCTTGGGGCGTAAATCATGCGGATTTTTTTAGAGCCCATGGTACGGCGCACAATCGACGGACGGTTGGCCGCCAGCGTCGGTTTGTGGACGTAGAATTCGTCAGGGTTAACCGCGCCCTGCACCACCATCTCACCCAGACCCCAGGCGGAGGTGATAAACACCACCTGATCGAAGCCAGATTCCGTATCGATGGAGAACATCACGCCGGAGGAGCCGATGTCGGAGCGCACCATGCGCTGCACGCCCGCAGAGAGCGCGACGCCGCGGTGGTCATAGCCCTGATGCACGCGATAGGAGATCGCGCGGTCGTTGAACAGGGAAGCAAAAACATGCTTCACCGCCACCAGCACCGCGTCGTAGCCCTGAACGTTCAGGAAGGTTTCCTGCTGACCGGCAAAAGAGGCGTCCGGCATATCTTCTGCGGTGGCAGAGGAACGCACGGCGAATGAGGCCTGCGCGTCGTCAGCAGAGAGTTGGTTATAAGCGTCGTGAATCGCTTTTTCCAGCTCCGGCTGGAAAGGTGTGTCGATAATCCACTGGCGGATCTGCGCACCGGCTTTGGCAAGCGCGGTCACGTCATCAATATCCGTTTGGTCCAGCAGGTCGTAAATGCGCTGGTTAACACCGCTCTGGTCTAAAAAATAGTTAAACGCGTCGGCAGTTGTGGCAAACCCGTTCGGTACGGAAACACCCATACCCGACAGATTTGTAATCATTTCACCCAGGGAGGCATTTTTGCCTCCAACTCTGTCTACATCATTCATGCCGAGTTGGTTATACCAAAGCACCAGCGGTGACGAGCCATTGTTGGACATCGAAACAATCCTTTTGTGATATTTAAACGGAGTAAGTAACGCCTGACTTCGTATTTATACTGGCATATTTATTCCCGGCAAAAAAACGGTGAATCGTGTAAGCACTTTTATTTTTCTGTTTTTCGGACACTTTCCCATCATTCGCTAACCCGATGATTCCTATAGATTCGTGCTAAAACCCTTAAAACAAAGTGACTAATTTAAAAATGAAATCCACTTTTCAGTAAAATCAAAAACACCGTTTCATTTATAAATCAGACAAGTTCTTTGCTGTGTATTTTACTTTTTTAATTTATGCTTTCAGACAATTACGTACGATATTCAGGGTGGATAAAATGGATAATGCTGTGGATCGCCACGTTTTTTATATTTCTGATGGTACGGCGATCACCGCCGAAGTGCTGGGGCATGCGGTGATGTCGCAATTCCCGGTTGCGATTAACAGCATCACGCTGCCGTTTGTCGAAAACGAGAGCCGCGCAAAAGCGGTGAAAGAGCAGATCGATGCGATTTATCAGCAGACCGGGATTCGTCCGTTAGTCTTCTATTCCATTGTTATCCCCGAAATTCGCACTATTATTTTGCAAAGCGAAGGTTTCTGTCAGGACATTGTGCAGGCGCTGGTCGCTCCGCTGCAAAGCGAGCTAAAACTCGATCCGACACCCGTTGCCCATCGCACCCACGGCCTGAACCCCGGAAACCTGGTGAAGTATGACGCGCGTATTGCCGCCATCGATTACACCCTCGCCCACGACGACGGAATTTCGATGCGCAATCTCGATCAGGCGCAGGTGATTTTGCTCGGCGTGTCGCGCTGCGGCAAAACCCCGACCAGCCTCTATCTGGCGCTCCAGTTTGGTATTCGCGCCGCGAACTACCCGTTTATCGCCGATGATATGGACAACCTCGTGCTGCCCGCCGCCCTGAAACCGCTGCAACATAAGCTGTTCGGTTTGACGATAAACCCCGAGCGTCTGGCCGCCATTCGCGAGGAGCGCCGCGAAAACAGCCGTTACGCCTCGATGCGTCAGTGCCGCATGGAGGTCTCCGAAGTGGAAGCGTTGTACCGCAAAAACCAGATCCCATGGCTGAACAGCACCAACTATTCGGTGGAAGAGATCGCCACGAAAATCCTCGACATCATGGGGTTAAACCGTCGCATGTACTAATATGCTAGTACGATGGTTTATTTTCAGTTATCATCGCGTTCACGCTTCGGGGCAGAGTGGCCCCGAACTTGAATTCAGCAGGGATTGGTTTAAGGTGATGCCCATCACTTCCCGGTAGTCTGCCGATGAAGCAAAAAATTCTGAGAACTTCCATGAACAAAACTGACGAACTTCGCACAGCGCGTATCGAAAGTCTGGTTACGCCCGCCGAACTGGCCCAGCGCCATCCTGTCTCCGCAAGCGTGGCGGAACACGTGACAGCGTCACGTCGACGCATTGAAAAAATCCTCAACGGGGAAGACCGCCGTTTACTGGTGATTATTGGTCCCTGCTCCATTCACGATCTCGATGCGGCGATGGAGTACGCTCAGCGCCTGAAAGTGCTGCGCGATAAGCACCAGGATCGCCTTGAAATCGTGATGCGCACCTATTTTGAAAAGCCGCGCACCGTGGTGGGCTGGAAGGGTCTGATCTCCGATCCTGATCTGAACGGCAGCTACCGTGTGAACCACGGTATTGAGCTGGCGCGTAAACTGCTTTTGCAGGTCAACGAGCTGGGCGTGCCGACCGCGACCGAATTTCTGGATATGGTGACCGGGCAGTTTATCGCCGATCTCATCAGTTGGGGGGCCATCGGGGCTCGTACCACGGAGAGTCAGATCCACCGCGAGATGGCCTCGGCGCTCTCCTGCCCGGTGGGCTTTAAGAATGGCACCGATGGCAATACGCACATCGCGGTCGACGCGATTCGCGCCTCGCGCGCCAGCCATATGTTCCTCTCGCCGGATAAAAACGGCCAGATGACCATCTACCAGACCAGCGGCAACCCGTACGGCCATATCATCATGCGCGGCGGTAAAAAACCGAACTACCACGCGGAAGATATCGCGGCGGCGTGCGATACGCTGCACGAGTTTGATCTGCCTGAGCATCTGGTGGTGGATTTCAGCCACGGTAACTGTCAGAAACAGCATCGTCGCCAGCTGGATGTTTGCGATGAGATTTGCCAGCAGATCCGCAGCGGATCCACCGCAGTGGCCGGGATTATGGCCGAGAGCTTCCTGAAAGAAGGTACGCAGAAGGTAGTGGCCGGTCAGCCGATCGTGTACGGCCAGTCGATTACCGATCCGTGTCTGAGCTGGGAAGATAGCGCGTTGTTGCTGGAAAAACTGGCGGCAGCGGTCGATACCCGGTTCTGATCTCCCTGCCCCATTGTGCCGGGTGGCGCTATGCTTACCCGGCCTCTCCTCGTTTCTGCATAACGTCCTCAATCCGCAAGAATTGATCTCGTCACAAAATTTTCACAAAAACGCTTGCCGTGAAATTTCACTTTGTTGATAATGATTATCATTGTTACATTGATTGTTATTTATAAACACTATGTCACGCATTACTAACAGCACGGCAACGCGCGTACAAGAAGACACACAGCCAAAACCTGCTCCCCTGGAACGTCGTATCGACAGCAAGACTCTGCTGGGCGACGAGGGACGGGTCATTATTGAGCATGACGGCCAGCACTACCTGCTGCGCCAGACACATGCCGGAAAACTTATTCTCACTAAATAAACAATACCCAAACTATTCGCCAGCCACCCAGGTGATCCCCAGGCAGCCAGCGCTTTCGATTTCCAAATGGAGAGTTGCTATGCCATACCTGCATTCCGCGTCTTTGCGCCCCTCGCTGCTGGCGCTGGCCGTTGTCAGTGCCCTGCCGGGCGCTGCGTTTGCCGCCTCAGAAGAGATGACCGTCACCGCCACGGGTAACGCCCGTAGCACCTTTGAAGCGCCAATGATGGTCAGCGTGATCGACGCGACCTCCCCTGATAAACAGACCGCCAGCTCTGCCGCCGACCTGCTGCGCAATGTCCCAGGCATTACGCTCGACGGCACAGGGCGCACCAATGGTCAGGACGTTAACCTGCGCGGTTACGATCGCCGTGGCGTGCTGGTGCTGGTGGATGGCGTGCGTCAGGGGACTGACACCGGCCACCTGAACAGCACCTTCCTCGATCCTGCGCTGATCAAACGTATTGAAGTGGTACGCGGCCCGTCTGCCCTGCTCTACGGCAGCGGCGCGATGGGCGGGGTGATCTCCTATGACACCGTCGATGCCAAAGATCTGCTCGAAAACGGTAAAAACAGCGGTTTCCGCGTCTTCGGCACCGGTGCCACGGGCGATCACAGCATTGGCATGGGTGCCAGCGCGTTTGGTCGTACCGATACGCTGGATGGCCTGGTGGCCTGGTCCAGCCGCGATCGCGGGGATTTACGTCAGAGCGACGGGTCCACCGCGCCTAACGACGAATCTATCAACAACATGCTGGCGAAAGGCAGCTGGAAAATCGACAGCGCCCAGACCCTGGGCGGTGCCCTGCGCTACTACAACAACGCCGCGCAGGAGCCTAAAAACCCGCAGACCCTCGATGCGGATGACAGCAGCAACCCGATGACCGACCGTTCCACCATCCAGCGCGACGCTCAGCTCTCTTACGCTCTCGCGCCGGAGGGGAACGACTGGCTGAATGCCAACGCAAAAGTGTACTGGTCCGAGGCACGCATTAACGCCCAGAACGTCGACCGCACCGCTGAATTCCGCAAGCAGACGACCAAAGGCGGGAAAGTCGAGAACCGCACGCGCCTGTTCACCGACTCCTTCGCCTCGCATCTGCTGACCTACGGCGGAGAGTATTACCGTCAGGAGCAGAATCCAGGCGGGTCTACCACCGGCTTCCCGGACGCGAAAATCGACTTCAGCTCCGGCTGGCTGCAGGACGAAATCACCCTGCGCGACCTGCCGGTGACCCTGCTCGGCGGTACGCGCTATGACAACTACCGTGGCAGCAGCGACGGTTACGAAGATGTGGATGCAGATAAATGGTCATCCCGTGCGGGCTTAACCGTGACGCCAGCCGACTGGCTGATGCTGTTCGGCTCCTACGCGCAGGCGTTCCGCGCGCCAACGATGGGCGAGATGTATAACGATTCCAAACACTTCTCCATCGGCAGCTTCTACACCAACTACTGGGTGCCGAACCCGAATCTGCGTCCGGAAACCAACGAAACGCAGGAGTACGGTTTTGGCCTGCGCTTTGACGACCTGATGCTTGCCAACGATGAGCTGGAGTTCAAAGCCAGCTACTTCGACACCAAGGCGAAAGATTACATCTCCACCACCGTCGACTTTGCGGCCGCCACCACCATGTCCTATAACGTACCCAACGCCAAAATCTGGGGCTGGGACGTGATGGCGAAATACTCGGCTGATCTGTTCAGCCTGGATATGGCCTACAACCGCACGCGCGGGAAAGACACCGATACGGGCGAATACATCTCCAGCATTAACCCGGATACCGTCACCAGCAAACTGAACGTACCGGTGGCGCAAAGCGGCTTCTCCGTGGGCTGGATCGGTACCTTCGTCGATCGCTCCACGCACATCAGCAGCTCATACAGCAAGCAGCCTGGCTACGCGGTGAATGACTTCTACGTCAGCTATCAGGGTCAGGAGCAGTTGAAAGGCGTCACCACCACGCTGGTGCTCGGCAACGCCTTTGACAAAGAGTACTGGTCCCCGCAGGGCATCCCGCAGGATGGACGCAACGGCAAGATTTTCGTCAGTTATCAGTGGTAATCACCTTGCCCCGGCTCGCCGGGGCGCTTATCTGGAAGGAAGAGACAATGAATCACTACACACGCTGGATTGAGCTAAAAGAACAAAACCCTGGCAAATACGCACGCGACATCGCCGCCATGATGGGCATCAGCGAAGCTGAACTGACCTCCGCACGCGTGGGCCACGACGCCTGGCGCCTGCACGGTGAAGTGCGAGAGATCCTCAGCGCGCTCGAAGCGGTAGGCGAAACCAAGTGCATTTGCCGCAACGAATACGCGGTACATGAGCAGGTCGGCAGCTTTACCAATCAGCATCTCAGCGGCCACGCCGGGCTGGTGCTGAACCCGGGTGCGCTCGATCTGCGCCTGTTCCTGAATCAGTGGGCCTACGTGTTCCACATCAGCGAAGCCACCGCGCGCGGCGAACGCCAGAGCATTCAGTTCTTTGACCATCAGGGCGATGCGCTGCTGAAGGTCTACACCACCGACAACACCGATGTCTCGGCGTGGGGTGATGTTTTGACCCGCTTTATCTTTGCCGATAACCCGCCGCTGGCGCTGAAAGCCGCCGACGCAGTGGCTCACGCCGCTGAAGTGGACGGAAATACGGTGGACAGCGAATGGCGGGCGATGACCGATGTACATCAGTTCTTCAGCCTGCTGAAGCGCCATAACCTGAGCCGTCAGCAGGCGTTCCGCCTGGTCGGAGACGATCTGGCCTGCAAAGTGGATAACAGCGCGCTGGGGCAACTGCTGGAAACCGCGCGTCAGGACGGCAACGAAATCATGGTCTTTGTCGGTAACCGTGGCTGCGTGCAGATCTTCACCGGTGCCGTGCAAAAACTGGTCCCGATGAAAGGCTGGCTGAACATCTTTAACCCGACTTTCACCCTGCATCTGCTGGAAGAGACCATCGCTGAGACCTGGGTCACGCGTAAACCGACCGCCGACGGGCACGTCACCAGTCTGGAGCTGTTTGCCGCAGACGGTACGCAAATTGCCCAGCTTTACGGCCAGCGCACCGAAGGCCAGCCGGAACAAACCCAGTGGCGCGCACAGATCGACGCGCTGGCGCCAAAAGGGCTGGCCGCATGAGAAAACTGCTTGCCCTGATTGTCGCGCTACCGCTGACGGCTTTTGCCGCTGCGCAGGAGAAAATTGTCTCGCTGGGCGGTGACGTGACGGAGATTGTGTACGCCCTGGGCGCAGAGTCATCGCTCGTCGCCCGCGACAGCACCAGCCAGTGGCCGCAACCGGCCACAGCGCTGCTGGACGTGGGCTATCTGCGTCAGCTGAACGCCGAAGGGATTCTGGCGATGCGCCCGACGCTGGTGCTGGCAAGTGCGCAGGCTCAGCCGTCGCTGGCGCTCAAACAGGTCGAGCAGAGCAACGTCCGGGTCGTCACCGTGCCGGGCAGTAACGATCTCAGCGTCATCGACGAAAAGGTGCGGGTGATTGCTGAAGCGACCCATCGCGTTGAGCAGGGTGATGCTCTGCGTAAAAACCTGCGTCAGGCACTGACGGCGCTGCCGTCGTCACCGCTCAATAAACGGGTGCTGTTCATCCTCAATCACGGCGGGATGACCGCCATGGCGGCGGGCCAGCAGACCGGCGCGGATGCGGCGATCCGCGCCGCAGGGTTGCAGAATGCGATGCAGGGTTTTGCGCGCTATCAACCGCTTTCGCAGGAGGGTGTGATTGCCAGCCAGCCGGATCTGGTGGTGATTTCGCAGGATGGCGTGAGCGCGATGGGTGGCGAAGACAATCTCTGGAAGCTGCCAGGCCTGGCGCAAACCCCGGCGGGCAAAAATAAGCAGGTGTTGCAGATTGACGATATGGCGCTGCTCGGGTTTAGCGTGCGCACGCCGCAGGCTATTCAGCAGCTGCGCGACAAAGCGGAGCAACTCCCCTGATGCCTCGCCGGATCACCCTCTCCCTGTGGGGGCTGGCGTTGACGCTGGCGCTGATGACGCTGCTGGCGACCGGTTTTGGCGCGTTGCGCCTGCCGATCACCCTGCTGTGGAACGGCACCGATGAAGCGCTGCGCCAGATCTGGTTCACCATTCGCCTCCCCCGCGTGCTGCTGGCGCTGGTGATTGGCGGGTCGCTGGCGCTGGCAGGCTGTGTGATGCAGGGGCTGTTTCGTAACCCGCTCGCCGACCCCGGTCTGCTGGGTATCAGCAGCGGTGCGGCCTGCGCCGTGGCGCTGTGGGTGGTATTGCCCGTGACGCTGCCGGCGCTGCTGATGCTTTACGCTCCGATGCTGGCGGCGTTCCTTGGCGCGCTGGCGGCGACACTGGTTATTTTTCTGCTCAGCCAGCAGCGTGACAGCTCCCTGTCGCGCCTGCTGCTGGTAGGCATTGCCATCAACGCCCTGTGCGGTGCGGCGGTTGGCGTGTTGTCGTGGGTCAGCAATGATGCGCAGCTCCGCCAGTTGTCCCTGTGGGGGATGGGCAGTCTGGGGTCGGCGCAGTGGTCGACGCTGCTGGCTGTCACCTCGCTGATGATCCCGACGGTGCTGATTATCTGGCGGTTAGCGGGTGCGCTGAATTTGCTGCAGCTGGGCGACGAAGAGGCGCACTACCTGGGGGTGGACGTCCGCGTGGTGCAGCGTATTTTGCTGCTGTGTAGCGCGTTGCTGGTCGCCTCTGCGGTCGCCGTCAGCGGCGTGATCGGCTTTATCGGTCTGGTGGTTCCGCATCTGATGCGCATGTGGCTGGGATCGGATCATCGCGCGGTGATCCCCGGTTCGGTGCTGGCGGGCGCATTTTTACTGCTGATCGCCGACACTCTCGCCCGGACGGCCGTCGCCCCTGCGGAGATGCCGGTCGGCCTGCTGACCAGTCTCCTTGGCGCTCCCTGGTTCCTGTGGCTCATTTTCCGTCGCGGAGGACACCATGGCTGAACAATTTAGCGCGCGGGCACTGACCTACCGCACAGCAGACAAGACCGTGATACGTGAGGTGTCGCTCTCGCTGGAGCCGGGTGAACTGGTGGCGCTGATCGGCCCTAATGGCGCAGGGAAATCGACGCTGCTGCGTCTGCTGACCGGCTTTCTGAAACCCGCGTCGGGAGAGTGCATGCTGAACGGAAGACCGCTGGAGGCCTGGAGTACGCAGACGCTGTCCCGCCATCGCGCGGTGATGCGCCAGCAGACCCAGCTGGGCTTCGACTGGCCGGTTGAAGCGGTCATTGGCATGGGACGTGCGCCCTGGACGCCGCAGCCGGAAGGCGCAGTGATCCATCAGGTGATGCAGATAACCGGCTGTCTGCCGCTGGCGGGAAGGCGTTACGCCTCCCTGTCGGGCGGTGAGCAGCAGCGGGTGCAACTCGCCCGCGCCCTGGCGCAGTTATGGTGCGACGGCGCGCCGCGCGGCTGGCTGTTTCTCGATGAACCGACCTCGGCGCTGGACCTTTATCACCAGCAGCATTTGCTGCGCCTGATGAAATCCTTAACCGCACAGGGCGATCTGCACGTCTGCGTGGTGCTGCACGATCTCAATCTGGCCGCCCTGTGGGCCGACCGGATTGTGTTATTGCACGAAGGAGAGATTGTGTCGCAGGGGTCGCCGGAAAGCGTGTTACGCGCACAGGATCTGGCGCGCTGGTACGGGGCGCAGGTGCACGTGGGCCAGCATCCGGTGAATGCGGCCCCGCAGGTGTTTCTCGCGCCTTAGCTTGAACAGCTCACTTCCAGCCGCTTGCCCCAGTCCGGTGGGCGGCTGACATAATCATCGCTGCGATCCGCATACGGCGTGCGTAGGGCATCGTGCAGACGGTGCAGCTCTGCGTAGTCCCCCTGCTCTGCCTGTTCAATCGCCCGCTGCGCCAGCCAGTTGCGCAGAACCATCGCCGGATTAACGGCTTTCATCTGCGCCTGACGGTCGTCGTCCTGAATTTCCTCACGCTGCAAGCGCTCACGGTAGGTGCCAAACCAGCTGTCAAAAGCCGCTCTGTCGATAAACTCATCGCGCAGCGGCGAGGCTGCACTCTGCTGTTCCGTCTGACTCAGCATGCGGAAAGTGCGGGTGTAATCACTACCCTCTCGGGCCATCAGCGCAAACAGTGCATTCAGAATATCGTTATCGCCCTTCTCCTGCGTCGTCAGCCCAAGCTTGCGGCGCATCAGCTTGCCGTATTCCTGCATCAGAACCTCCTGATAGAGATCCAGCGCATCGTTCAGGGCTTCCACATCAATAAACGGCGACAGAGACTGGGCGAGGCGCTGCAGATTCCACAGGCCCACCGCTGGCTGGTTTTCAAAGCTGTAGCGCCCCTGATGATCTGAGTGATTGCAGATAAAATCTGGCTGATAGTCATCAAGGAAACCGTACGGGCCGTAATCCATGGTCAGGCCCAGGATCGACATGTTATCGGTGTTCATCACGCCGTGGGCAAAGCCGACGGTTTGCCAGCAGGCCATCAGCGACGCGGTGCGCGCCACGACATCACGGAACCACAGGATGTATTTGTCCGCGTCATCCTGCCAGTGCGGCCAGTGATGACGAATGACAAAATCTGCCAGCTGGCGGACTTTTTCCGGCTCACGGCGATAGTAGAAGTGCTCGAAATGGCCGAAGCGGACGTGGCTTTGCGCGATGCGCATCAGCATCGCGCCCGGCTCGTAGGTTTCGCGGGCAATCTGCGTATCGCTGGTCACGATGGATAAGGCGCGCGTGGTGGGAATACCAAGCGCATGCATCGCTTCTGAGGCGAGACTTTCGCGGATCGTCGAGCGCAGCACCGCGCGTCCGTCGCCCATGCGGGAATACGGCGTCAGTCCGGCCCCTTTCAGGTGCCAGTCGACGGTCTGGCCGTTCGCAAGCTGCTGTTCACCCAGCAGAATGCCGCGACCGTCGCCGAGCTGACCGGCCCAGACGCCAAACTGATGACCGCTGTAGACCTGTGCCAAAGGCTGCATGCCCGGAAGCAGCGCTTCGCCGCCCCAGACGCCAGCGCCGGTCGCGGGCTGGAATAGCGATGGCGGAATGCCTAACTCGCTGGCAAGGCTGTCGTTATGCCAGATGATCCGGGCGTTGGTCAGCGGCGTTGGATTAAGTGCGGTGTAGAAATCTGGCAGTTCATCGTGCCAGTGAGCAGTAAAAGACAGGGTCATAAGTCCTCCTGCCTCTAGTGTAGAGGGTTTACCCGTGCTTAAACACGGGCGAATGGCAGGGTTATCGTTGAACGAGCGTGGTGACCTGACTCGCGGGGACTGCGGACCACAAATTCCCTTGCATGGCACTAAAACGGAAAGGTATCACCCGTCGCAGAACCTCTTCATCATCCACTCCCGCGATCATCACCGACAGGCAGTACGGCGAGATTTGTGCAAGGATCGCGCGCATAAATGGCTCGAAGGAAAACTCCGCGACACGCTGCTGGATAAACCCTTTATCCAGCGCAACGCGGGTAAACAGCCCGTCAAAAATGGCTTTATTCGACGCGGCACCGGCACCGTAGTCGGCCAGCACCATCGGGAAATGGATCGCCATTCTCGCCAGCATGAGATCATCTTTGCCGTTATTTAAACCGGGATAATTCTCATTAACCGTGAACTCAAGAAAAGGATAACGATCTAATATTGCCCCGGCATTTCTATCCGTTAAAAGATACTCACTAATGACCGGCGTAATATTTATCCATGCAATAAGCTGATGCTGCACAAAAAAAAGTTTGCAGGAATCCAGCAGGTCGAGTTTCTCTTTAAACAGCGTTAACTCGTCTTCTGCAGTGAGATGAGGCTTCACCAGCTCAGTAGGGATGCGGACGTCAGACCCCACGCTAACAAAGTTAGCCAGGATCTCTAAACCCTGTAGCTCCCCTGCGATATTGCGCGCCGGGAGTAATAACAGTTCAGATTGATAAGGATTATTCAGGGTGACAATCATAGAGCCTGCCCCGCGTTAACGACGATATCTTGCATCCTGGAGCAACGGCTAAAACAATTCAACTTTATTGATTTTAATAGAGTTAATTTCATTCTTTCCTTTTATATTTTAAGATTTTTCCCTCAATCTAAAAATAATCTTATCCTGGATATCAAATAATATCCAGTATTCACGAATTCAGGGACTTACAGAATTAATTAATGTTACGTAATGTATCAAAACAGCAATGAGTCAGAAAACAGCGCGACTTAACCAAAATCGCGCTTAAGAAAGAAGAGAGTGGGGCTATATACGGCGCGCCTGCCAGAAGTTTTTCCGCCAGTAAACATTATCTAAGGAAGACCTCATCACACCGCGACTGGTCGAGGCGTGAATAAACTGGTTGTCGGTATCATAAATGCCAACATGTAAGCCACTTTCTCCCGAACCCGTTTTAAAGAATACCAGGTCACCGGGAAGCAGATCGTCTTTGTCTATTTCAGTGCCAATTTTGGCCTGCGTGCGGGTATCGCGCGGGAGTTGCAGATCGAATTTATCGCGGAATGTCATCAGCACAAAGCCAGAGCAATCTACTCCGCCCCGGCTCATGCCGCCATAGCGATAGGGTGTCCCGCGCCAGTTTTGCAACTGATCGTTCAGGTTGGCTATCACGGTTATTGAATCCGATAACCGCGGATTAGGGGGTGGCGCACGATGGCTACTGCATCCTGCAAGTAATAACATGCCCACGATCAGAAACCAGAATCGCATTTCCAGACGAATCCTCTGCTTTTTTTGTCCTTTCCGTAATTTAGCCTGTGATTACACAACCTTGCAAGAAACGCTTATTCCTGGACGGTAGAAATCAGCATTCTGTGCCCTTCGATGTCCAGCCGCCGGAAAGGCATTCCGTAAGCTGTCGCCAGATTGGGCGGTGTGAGCACGGTGTCACGCGGGCCGCTGGCGAGCAGTTTTCCGCGCGCCAAAAGCCACACGCGATGGGCGTGACGCAGCGTATGGTTCAGGTCATGGCTGCTCATCACCACGGCAATGCCCCTGCCAGACAGCAGGCTGAGCTGCTTATCCAGCGCCGCCTGCTGCGCGACGTCCAGACTGCTCATCGGCTCATCCAGCAGCAGCAGACTACCGTGTGGGTTTCCCGCCGGATGGATTTGCAGGATCACCGCCGCAAGCCGCACGCGCTGCCACTCCCCGCCAGAAAGCTGGTTGACGTTGCGCGTAAGCTTATCAGTCAGCCCAAGCGCTCCGGTGAGGTCATCCATAAGTGATGACGAGGATTTATCATGCTGATGCAGCGCCAGATAGTGCCAGACAGGCATGGCGAAGGGCGGCGTTTGCTGTTGCACCAGATAACTGCGCCGGTGCGCCAGCGACACAGGCGACCATTCATGAAGAGAATGCCCGTGTAACAGGATATCGCCCTCGCCTGACGTCAGCCCGGCCATCCGCGCGAGCAATGTGCTTTTCCCGGCACCGTTTGGCCCCACGAGGTGCACGATCTCACCCACGTGGATTTCCGCGCTGACCGGTTCCAGTCTTCCCTTCTCCGCGACGCCCGCGAGCTGCATCAGCTGTGTCATTACTTCGCCAGCGCCAGTTTAATGGACTCCATCACGATCGGATCTTCCGGCGTCATATCTGGTGCAAAGCGCTGCACCACCTGACCATCACGGCCAATCAGGAATTTTTCGAAATTCCACAAAATATCGTCTGGATAGAGCGGAGCGCGCCCTTTGCTCGCCATCCGCTCGTAGAAACCGCTGCCTTCCGGCGCGACGGCTGCAGGCGCTGCGGCGACCAGTTTTTCATACAGCGGATGGCGGTTTTCGCCGTTGACGTCGATTTTGCTGAACATCGGGAATGTCACGCCATAAGTGGTGCTGCAAAAGGTTTTGATCTCGTCTTCGCTGCCCGGCTCCTGACCCAGGAACTGGTTGCAGGGGAATCCGAGGACCACAAATCCGTCTTTTTCCCAGGCTTTCTGGATGTTCTCCAGCTGTTCGTACTGCGGCGTCAGACCACATTTCGAGGCGACGTTGACCACCAGCAGAACCTTACCTTTGTAACTTTCAAGCGTCGTGTTTTCGCCATCAATGGTCGTGACTTCGGTATTCAAAATATCGTAATGCATAGCGTCCCCTTAGATTGTCTTACGGTTGGGCGGATCTAACGTCCGGCCTTTAATAGTAGCCAGATAAATACGGGCGCGCCCAGTGTTGCGGTTACGACCCCAATCGGCAGCTCGGCGGCACTCATGGCCAGACGGGCAATAATATCGGCAATCAGCAGCGTTGCCGCGCCTGCAATGGCGGCGGCGGGCAGTAAAGTACGATGATCGGTAATTCCGCCGAGGCGCAGCATATGGGGAATCACCAGGCCAATAAAACCTATGGCCCCGGCCAGCGCGACGCTGACGCCAACCATCCAGCCGATAGCGACCACCAGCACATTGCGCCACAGGCCGATCGACAGGCCCAGCTGGCGGGCAGAGATCTCACCCAGCGCCAGCATGTTTAGCGGTTTCGCCTGGAAAGCGGCCCACAGGATCGCCGGAATCAGTAGCGCCATCAGCCAGCCTTGTCGCCAGTCCACGCCGCCAAAACCGCCCATCATCCAGTACATCAGCTGGCGCAGGTCGAATGAGGTGGAGAAATAGACCGCCCAGGTCATCAAAGCGCTGCAGATAATCCCCAGCGCGACGCCGGCCAGCAGCAGACGGCTGGTGGATAAATGCCGTCTGGCGAAGCGCAGTAAAATCACGGTGATAAGCAGCGCACCGGCGATCGCGCTAAGGCTCACACCCCAGCCAGAAAGACTTCCACTGACCAGCATCGTTGCGGCGATAAGGCCGACGCCTGCGCCATTGGAGACGCCGAGCAGCCCCGGTTCCGCCAGTGGGTTTTCAAATAAGGCCTGCATGATGGTGCCACACAGCGCCAGCGCCGCACCGACCAGCACGACGGCTACCGTACGCGGCAGGCGAATTTGCCAGACAAACAGTTTACCCTGATCGCTCAACCAGTGTTCTGGCCCGATCCACTGCTCTCCAGCACACAGGCTCACGGCAAAAATGGCGAGCAGAATTGTCATCAGTGCCAGCAGCCAGCGCAGATCGGAATGGTGTTGTTGACGGGCAAAATCGAGCATGGGTTCGGTTTTCGTGTGAGTGATGATGTTGATTTTACGGTGGGTATGCCTTCGCGCAAAGAAAAAAGGCCGCGATTGCGGCCTTTTTGGGTTAGTTCATATTACTCTGCTTTGGGCGTTGCGTTTTCGACACGGCTTTTTAACTTCTGGCCGGGTCTGAAGGTCACCACGCGGCGGGCTGTAATGGGAATATCTTCCCCCGTCTTCGGGTTGCGACCCGGACGTTGGTTTTTGTCTCGCAAATCAAAATTGCCAAAACCGGAGAGTTTTACCTGCTCACCATTTTCCAGAGCACGACGGATCTCTTCGAAAAATAGCTCTACCAGCTCTTTGGCATCCCGTTTGCTAAGCCCAAGCTTATCAAACAGATATTCTGACATTTCAGCTTTTGTAAGCGCCATAGGTTCAATCCCTCAATGATGCCTGGAATCGCTCTTTTAATGCCTCTACACATCTGGCAACGGTAGCGGCAATCTCCTCTTCTTCGAGTGTACGGCTGGTATCCTGAAGGATAAGGCTAATAGCGAGGCTCTTAGAACCTTCTGCTACGCCCTTGCCGCGGTACACGTCAAATAAGTTTACGCCAACTACCTGATTTACGCCAACTTTCTTACATTCGGCCAAAATATCTGCTGCGGGCACATTTTCAGCGACCACAACGGCGATATCGCGGCGGTTCGCCGGGAAGCGCGAAACGTCCTGAGCCTGAGGAACCACGCGGTCTGCGACCTTGTTCCACTCCAGCTCAAACACCATGGTGCGGCCATTCAAGTCCAGTTTGCGTTCCAGCTCAGGATGAACAACACCAACGAAACCAACGCGTTCACCGTGTAAATAAATGGCAGCGCTCTGGCCCGGATGCAGGGCTGGAATGGCTTCTGCGCGGAACTCAATTTCAGAAAGTTTACCGGTCAGTTCGAGAACTGACTCCAGATCGCCTTTCACATCGTAGTAATCAACGCTGTTTTTGGTCAGATCCCAGTGCTCTTCATAGCGGTTGCCGCAGATAGCGCCAGCCAGCATCAGATCCTGACGGATACCGAGATTTGCCTGGGTATCAGGCACAAAGCGCAGACCGGTTTCGAAGATACGTACGCGGCTCTGCTGACGGTTCTGGTTATAAACGATGGTGCCAAGCAGACCGGTCCACAGGGAGAGGCGCATCGCGGACATTTCGCTGGAGATCGGGCTTGGCAGGATCAGGGCTTCCTGGCCTGGGTGGATCATCTGCTGCAGTTTCGGATCCACGAAGCTGTAGGTGATCACTTCCTGATAGCCTTTGTCGTTCAGCATGGTTTTCACACGCTTAAGAGACAGGTTGGCTTCGCGATGGGTGCCCATCATCAGGCCGGCCTGTACAGGCTCGTCAGGGATGTTGTTGTAGCCGTAAATACGAGCCACTTCTTCCACCAGATCTTCTTCGATTTCCATATCGAAACGCCAGCTTGGTGCAACGGCCTGCCACTGGTCCTGGCCTTCGGTAACCTCACAGCCCAGACGGCGCAGGATATCGCTCACCTGCGCATCCGCAATGTGATGGCCAATCAGACGATCCAGCTTGCTACGACGCAGCGTGATAGTCGCACGCTGAGGCAGCGCAGACTCATTGGTCACATCAATCACTGGACCCGCTTCACCGCCGCAGATATCGATCAGCAGGCGAGTGGCACGTTCCATCGCTTTGTACTGCAGTGCCGGATCAACACCGCGCTCGTAGCGGTGAGAGGCATCAGTATGCAGACCGTGGCGACGCGCGCGGCCGGTAATGGACAGCGGGCTGAAGAATGCACACTCCAGCAGAACATTTTGCGTGTCGTCGTTAACGCCTGAGTGCTCGCCACCGAAGATGCCGCCCATAGCCAGCGCTTTGGTGTGGTCAGCAATGACCAGCGTATCGGCATTCAGTTTGGCTTCGCTGCCGTCCAGCAGAACCAGCGTTTCACCCTCTTTCGCCATACGCACGACGATCCCGCCTTCGATACGATCTTTATCGAATGCGTGCATCGGCTGGCCGAGTTCAAGCAGAACGTAGTTGGTTACGTCAACCACCGCATCGATAGAACGTATTCCGCAGCGACGCAGTTTTTCTTTCATCCACAGTGGCGTTGGCGCTTTGACGTTGATGCCTTTAACCACACGGCCAAGGTAGCGCGGGCATGCATCAGCGGCTTCGACCTGAATCGGCAGCGTGTCGGTGATGGTTGCCGCAACGGGCGCGATGTCCGGCACGTTCAGTTCGGTCTGGTTCAGCACCGCAACGTCGCGCGCCACGCCGATAATCCCTAAGCAATCGGCACGGTTTGGCGTCACGCTGATTTCGATGGTGTTGTCATCCAGCTTCAGGTATTCGCGGATGTCAGTGCCAATCGGCGCATCAACAGGCAGTTCGATAATGCCGTTGTGATCGTCGGAAATACCCAGCTCGGAGAACGAGCACAACATGCCTTCTGACGGCTCGCCGCGCAGTTTGGCGGCTTTAATTTTGAAATCGCCCGGCAGAACCGCGCCGACAGTGGCGACAGCCACTTTCAGACCTTGTCGGCAGTTTGGTGCGCCGCAGACGATATCGAGAAGACGTTCGCCGCCAACGTTCACTTTTGTCACGCGCAGTTTGTCGGCGTTCGGGTGCTGGCCGCACTCGACCACTTCACCGACAACCACGCCGTTGAATGTGCCGGAAACTGGCTCAACACCGTCCACCTCAAGGCCAGCCATGGTGATTTGGTTAGAGAGCGCTTCGCTGTCGAGCGTGGTGTTCACCCATTCGCGTAACCACAGTTCACTGAATTTCATTGTTCTGTCCTGCCCTTATTTAAACTGTTTGAGGAAACGCAGATCGTTTTCGAAGAATGCGCGCAAATCGGTCACGCCGTAACGCAGCATGGTCAGACGCTCCATGCCCATACCGAAGGCGAAGCCGGAATAGACTTCCGGATCGATACCCACGTTACGCAGGACGTTTGGATGCACCATGCCGCAGCCAAGCACTTCGAGCCATTTGCCGTTTTTACCCATCACGTCCACTTCCGCAGAAGGTTCGGTGAACGGGAAGTAGGACGGACGGAAACGAATCTGCAGATCTTCTTCAAAGAAGTTACGCAGGAAGTCGTGCAGCGTGCCTTTCAGGTTGGTAAAGCTGATGTTCTTATCAACGATCAAGCCTTCCATCTGATGGAACATCGGGGTGTGCGTCTGGTCGTAATCGTTACGATAGACGCGGCCCGGCGCGATAATGCGGATCGGCGGCTCTTGCTCTTTCATCGTGCGGATCTGCACGCCAGAGGTCTGGGTGCGCAGCAGACGGGTGGCATCAAACCAGAAAGTGTCGTGGTCAGCACGTGCCGGATGATGGCCAGGAATGTTCAGGGCATCGAAGTTATGGTAGTCATCTTCGATTTCCGGGCCAGTCGCCACGGTAAAGCCGAGCTCACCGAAGAAACTTTCAATGCGGTCGATGGTACGCGTGACCGGGTGCAGACCACCATTCTCAATGCGACGACCCGGCAGGGAGACGTCAATGGTCTCTTCGGCCAGACGGGCATTCAGCGCGGCGCTTTCTAAATCGTATTTGCGCGCATTCAGTGCCTGTTGAACCTGCTCTTTGGCTTCGTTAATCACCGCACCCGCTGCCGGGCGCTCTTCTGGCGGCAATTCACGCAGGGTGGTCATTTGCAGGGTCAGATGCCCTTTCTTGCCCAGATATTCGACGCGGACATTGTCTAATGCGGCAACATCTGAGGCCTGATTAATGGCTGCCGTTGCACTGGCAACCAGCTCTGCGAGATGTGACATGGTTTTCCTCGTTATGTGGCGATATTCATAAGCGGTAGAAACAAAAAAAGCCTCCATCAGGAGGCTTTCTGGCGCTGTTTTTCGTTTCATCTTTCACGCGCAAGCCCCCTGAATTCAGGTGCTAAAGTAAAAGAAGAAGCGGAAAATAGCAGCATTCATGCTTGCGTTACCTTATGTGTTCATTCATCCCGAAGGGGTGGAAATGAAAGAGGGAGCAAAGCCCCCTCTCTCAACTGGCTTATGCCAGTGCTGCTTTCGCTTTTTCGACCAGAGCGGTGAACGCTAATTTGTCGAATACTGCGATGTCAGCCAGGATCTTACGGTCGATTTCAACAGAGGCTTTTTTCAGGCCGTTGATGAATTTGCTGTAAGAAATACCGTTCTGACGTGCTGCTGCGTTGATACGCGCAATCCACAGTTGACGGAACTGACGCTTACGTTGACGACGGTCACGGTAAGCATACTGACCAGCTTTGATAACAGCCTGGAAGGCAACGCGGTATACGCGAGAACGCGCACCGTAGTAGCCTTTAGCTTGTTTCAAAATTTTCTTGTGACGTGCACGGGCAACTACACCACGTTTTACGCGAGCCATATGTGCTCTCCTGTATCTATTCTAAGTTAAAAAAGGTTAATAAACGTTTACGACTTATGCGTACGGCAGGCACGCGATTACCAGGCCCAGATCGCCTTTGGAAACCATGGCTTTAGGACGCAGGTGACGTTTACGCTTGGTAGCTTTTTTAGTCAGAATGTGACGCAGGTTAGCGTGCTTGTGCTTAAAACCACCTTTACCGGTTTTTTTGAAGCGCTTAGCAGCACCGCGTACGGTCTTAATTTTTGGCATTTTAATAACTTCCACTTCGCATTGTTAATAAACGAAACATAGGCGAACAAAACCTGCGAAGCCCTTAGGCTCCACAGGAATTGCTACTTGAAGGCCTTACTGTTTCTTCTTAGGAGCGAGCACCATGATCATCTGGCGGCCTTCGATCTTCGATGGGAAGGATTCGACCACTGCCAGTTCACTCAGATCGTCACGGACGCGATTAAGCACTTCCATACCGATCTGCTGGTGAGCCATCTCACGACCGCGGAAACGCAGCGTGATCTTAGCTTTATCACCCTCTTCCAGAAAGCGTACCAGGCTGCGGAGTTTTACCTGGTAATCGCCATCGTCGGTGCCAGGTCGGAATTTAATTTCCTTAACCTGAATAACTTTTTGCTTTTTCTTCTGTTCCTTAGAAGACTTGCTCTTTTCATAGAGGAATTTGCCGTAATCCATGATACGACAAACTGGCGGCTCGGCGTTAGGGCTGATTTCGACCAAGTCTACTCCGGATTCTTCAGCTTTTTCCAGAGCTTCTCTCAGACTCACAATACCAAGCTGCTCGCCTTCCAGACCTGTTAAGCGAACTTCTTGCGCGCGAATTTCGCTGTTGATACGATTCGGGCGCGCCGTTTGAACTCGTTTTCCGCCTTTAATACCTTATTCCTCCAGTTGTTGAAGACTGCGGCTGCGAATCTCTTGTCGCAGCTTCTCAATCACTTCACTTACGTCCAGGCTACCCAGGTCTTTACCACGGCGGGTGCGAACGGCAACTTTGCCTGCTTCCACCTCTTTATCACCACAGACCAACATGTAAGGTACCCGACGTAAAGTGTGCTCGCGGATTTTAAAGCCAATCTTCTCATTTCTCAAGTCCGCTTTTACGCGAATGCCCGCATTTTGTAGTTTCTGCGTCAATTCTTTAACGTAATCGGCCTGAGAATCGGTGATATTCATGACCACGACCTGCACCGGCGCGAGCCAGGTTGGGAAGAAGCCTGCAAACTCTTCAGTCAGAATGCCGATAAAGCGTTCGATAGACCCAAGAATTGCACGGTGAATCATTACCGGCACCTGACGCTCGTTGTCTTCGCCCACATAGGAGGCGCTTAAACGCTGCGGCAAGGAGAAGTCCAGCTGGACTGTTCCGCACTGCCATGCGCGATCGAGGCAGTCATACAGTGTAAATTCAATTTTCGGACCGTAGAATGCGCCTTCACCCACCTGATACTCAAACGGGATATTGTTCTCTTCCAGCGCAACTGCCAGATCCGCCTCTGCACGATCCCAGGTCTCGTCGCTACCGATACGTTTTTCCGGACGAGTTGAGAGTTTGACGACGATTTTCTCGAAGCCAAAGGTGCTATACATATCGTAGACCATACGAATACAGGCGTTGACTTCATCACGCACCTGATCTTCGGTACAGAAAATGTGCGCATCATCCTGAGTAAAGCCACGAACACGCATCAAACCATGCAGTGCGCCTGATGGCTCATTACGATGGCAACTGCCGAACTCCGCCATACGCAGCGGCAGATCGCGGTAGGATTTCAGACCTTGGTTGAAGATCTGAACGTGGCCCGGGCAGTTCATTGGCTTGATGCAGTATTCACGGTTCTCAGAAGAGGTGGTGAACATCGCATCTTTGTAGTTGTCCCAGTGGCCTGTTTTTTCCCACAGTACACGGTCCATCATGAACGGGCCTTTCACTTCCTGATACTGGTACTCTTTCAGCTTGGAGCGCACGAAAGTTTCCAGCTCACGGAAGATAGTCCAGCCGTCGTTATGCCAGAAGACCATACCCGGCGCTTCTTCCTGCATATGATACAGGTCGAGCTGCTTACCGATTTTACGGTGGTCGCGTTTTGCGGCCTCTTCTAGACGCTGCAGGTAGGCGCTCAGGGCCTTCTTATCTGCCCACGCGGTACCATAAATACGCTGCAACATCTTGTTGTTGCTGTCGCCGCGCCAGTAAGCGCCAGCGGTTTTCATCAGTTTGAAGTGATGACAGAAACGCATGTTCGGCACGTGCGGTCCACGGCACATGTCGACGTATTCTTCGTGATGATACAAGCCAGGCTTGTCATCATGCGCGATGTTCTCATCAAGAATAGAAACTTTATAGTTCTCGCCACGCTTCACGAAGGTTTCACGCGCTTCGTGCCAGCTGACTTTTTTCTTGATGACATCGTAGTTGGTCTCGGCGAGCTCGTGCATACGTTTTTCGAGCGCGTCGATATCTTCCTGGGTCAGGGTGTGGTCAAGGTCAACGTCATAATAGAAGCCGTTGTCGATCACCGGGCCGATCGCCATTTTGGTGTTTGGCCAGAGCTGTTTGATGGCATGGCCTAACAGGTGCGCACAAGAGTGACGAATGATCTCAAGACCTTCATCGTTCTTCGCGGTAATGATGGAGAGCTGAGCGTCGTTTTCAATCAGATCGGAGGCATCAACCAGTTCACCATTAACACGGCCAGCGATGGTCGCTTTTGCGAGTCCAGGACCAATGTCCAGGGCAACATCCATCGGGCTAACGGCGTGGTCGTAATGGCGTTGGCTGCCATCAGGAAGAGTAATTACAGGCATTTTATATCCTTATTTGCAGTGATGCCCCACACATAAGAGCATATACAAAGAAAATAATCGTATTTTATCAATAGATTGCAACACCATCTGACCAACAATCGTCAAATTGGCTCGCAGTCTGGAACAGTGACGAATCAGACAAAGGCTGATTTACGTTCTGCACCCTGATGGTAACACTAAAAAAAGGGTGAATGCACCCTCTGCGACCAGATTGATGTCTCTCATACATTTGTATGAGTTTTAGGGGGTAGCGCTCGCAATCCCATTTTGCTGAGCTAATCTTGAACTGGTCCTGACAACGTAAGGGGCGTTACATGAATGTTTCCAGTAGAACTGTAGTGGTACTGAATATTGTTTCAGCAGCGGCGCTGGTCATGATCCTGGCTGATAAGTTTCACTGGTTTTGACCCCCAAGGCTGACACTGCATAACAGCTTTTGATAGACTCACGTTATCAACTGACGAGGGAACGGGTTATGCCAACAAAACGCTTTGCACAAAAACACTGGAAAATGGTGGTGGTATTAATCGCCATCTGCGGTGCGATGCTTTTATTACGCTGGGCAGCAATGATCTGGGGCGTGTAGCGTGCTGGGGTATTAATTCACGTTAGTGACGTGTAGTGAGTAACATGCAGTGGTGCGGCATTTATTAATATGACAGCAATATTGTCCATTCGCATGTAAGCGCTGTTTCCGACATAAAATAATTTTCAGGTTCGCATAATGCGAAAAACCGGTACATCTTCATCCGGTTTTTTCACTGCTGGCGTGATCCAATAATATTAAGACCACTCACCCGCAACCAGTTTGTGCACATCAAAGGCGTCATTCATTGACTGACCGGTAGACTGAGAGCCCGGCGCGATGTTAGAACCCGCTTCAACATCAGAAGCGCGGGTGATACCGATTTGGTTGGTGGTGTCACTGGCAGGTTGGGTTACTGAATCAGCAGCAAATACACCAAATGACAGTGCGGAGAGCACCATTGCTGCTGCAGCATTTTTGATTTTATTCATAATGATTCTTCTCTATATCTGAATTAATGCAGTACAACGTGAGGCAATTAATGCCTGTATTCACAGTGTAGATCTGGATCACACTTTTGCCTAGTCAATTTATTTATCAAATCGTGTCAAATAAATTGAATGTATATCTCTGAGGGGAATTATGAAGAAATTATGGAGAATAACGCTGTGGTATTAATTTAAAACGCTGTTCAATATTTAATAGCACGCTTTGTTAAAATAAATATACGGGCCGATAATATATCGGCCCGCGAATATTACATTTTATAGCCTAAAGAAACGGTCGTTCTGCGATCGGTATGTTCTGGTGCGGATGCCGGTGGCTCCGAGTTCCAGGTCACGTTGTACGCCACTTTTAAACCAAAGTGTTCGTTGATCGCCACGTTCAGCGCGGTTTCAGAGTTCAGTGTCGTATCATCAGCCCCAAACACAGAGACGCCCTGGGTAAATTTGGCGTTATCGGTGAACTGCCAGGCATAGGTGCCGGATGCATAACCCAGCGGCTGCGTTTTGGTATCGCCGTCAGTGTACTCGTCGTAACGTACACCCGGACCGAATTCAAAACGGAAGCTGTGAACCGGACCATTCAGGAACTGACGACCATAACCCGCAGTGAAGACGTCACGCTGGCGATAGCCATTGTAGCGGTCAGTTAACCAGCTTGCCTGGCCGAAAAGATAGTCATAATCCGTCATGTTGTAACGGCTACGGCCACCCACTGCATATTTCTCAGAGGAGCGCTCGTCATTAGATGAGGTGTTACTGGCGTTACCCCACAGGGACCAGGCGGTGGTATTGCCGTACCAGGTCATTGTGGTGTCTGCGGTCAGGGAGGAGCTTTTGGTGTTACCTGATTGCGCCAGATAGCCCGCGTTAAGGTTACCTTCAAACGGTTTCTGCGCAGTGGATGGGTCATCCATGACAGTAAAAACGGTATCGTCAGCGGCTGCGTACATCGAGGCAAACACGCCACCCGCCAGCATCAATGCGGCAGGTACTGTCTTCAAGAGCTTCATTTATAAAGGAGTCCGTACAACAAAAAAAGAGACCATCACGGTCTCGGAAACTTTCTTGAGGATCAATGACAAGGCATCCATAGAAAGGTAACAAATTATAAAAAGGCTCATATAACATAGCAATGATTTCTTATTTCATTTTTTGAATAAGAACGATCTCAAATCGTTAATTAATTCATATTAAAAACGCACATAACGTCTAAACATTTATATTTAAAATCATACTGTTATTTACTTTCCCTTCTCGTCTTTTGTGCCATGCTTACCTGAGCCAATGCTAAAAGGAGGTCACAATGGTCAAGATTTATACACTGACGCTCTCCCCTTCCCTCGACAGCGCCACCCTCACGCCGCAGATTTATCCTGAAGGTAAACTCCGCTGTAGCACCCCCGTCTTCGAACCTGGCGGCGGGGGTATTAATGTGGCGCGCGCCATTACCCATCTTGGTGGTCAGGCCACAGCGATCTTCCCGGCGGGCGGTGCCACCGGTGAACATCTGGTGGCGCTGCTGGCGGATGAACAGGTGGCCGTCGATACCGTCGACGCAAAAGACTGGACGCGTCAGAACCTGCATGTCCACGTCGAATCCAGCGGCGAGCAGTACCGTTTCGTCATGCCCGGCGCCATGCTGGATGACGATGAATTCCGCCAGCTGGAACAGAAAGTGCTCGCCATTGAAAGCGGTGCCCTGCTGGTGATTAGCGGCAGCCTGCCCCCTGGCGTGCAATGTAAAAAACTGACCCAGCTGATTCGTGCGGCGAAAGAGAAAGGCCTGCGCTGCATCGTCGACAGTTCGGGCGATGCGCTGACAGCCGCTCTGGAATCCGGCGGTCTGGAACTGATCAAACCGAACCAAAAAGAGTTGAGCGCGCTGGTCAAGCGCCCGTTAACGCAGCCCGATGATGTTCGCTCCGCCGCTCAGGAACTGGTGCGCAGCGGGAAAGCGCATCGCGTGGTGGTCTCATTGGGGCCGCAGGGTGCCCTCGCCGTCGATGAAACCGGTTCAGTGCAGGTCGTTCCACCGCCGATGAAAAGCCAGAGCACCGTCGGTGCCGGTGACAGTATGGTCGGTGCGATGACCTTAAAACTGGCGCAAGGCGCATCGCTGCTGGAGATGACGCGCTACGGCGTCGCGGCGGGTAGCGCGGCCACCATTAATTACGGCACGCGCCTGTGCTCCCTCGAAGACACGCAAAAAATCGTGAATTATCTTTCCCAGAGCTAAAAATGGCTTCCCTCCATAACGGAGGGAAGCGCATTAAGTCGCCAAACTGGCGCGATCGGCTATGCTAAGAAAACTTTCAAGATAACAAAGAGGTGAAATATGAGCAGTGGTGACATCACCCGCTACGTCGTGACCATCAAATTTCATGAAGACTCGCTGACCGAACTCAACGAGATCAATAACCACCTGACGCGTGGCGGCTTCCTGCTGACGCTGACGGATGACGAAGGCAACGTCCACGATCTGGGCACGAATACATTCGGGCTGATCAGTCCCCTCAGCGTTGATGAAGTGAAAGCGCTGGCAAGCGGTCTGATTGAGAGCGCGATCGGTAAACAAGCAGACATTGACGTGAAAACCTGGGAAGAGTGGCAAAAAAGAGAACAATAAATGCCCTAAAGTGATCCTGACGGCTCAGGTGTGCGTTAGCTCGTATTATTGAACAGCGTTTATGCGCTAACTTTATGATCTGGCGGACAACATGGGAGAATCATCATGTGGCAGGCTATCAGTCATCTTTTAAACGAGCAACTGGGCGACGGGGAGATCGAGCAGCGTAACGAGCTGCCAGGCGGTGAGATCCACGCTGCATGGCATCTGCGCTTCGCGGGACGCGATTTCTTCGTGAAATGTGATGAACGGGAATTGCTTCCCATCTTCACCGCCGAAGCCGATCAGCTGGAATTACTGTCGCGCAGCAAAACCGTCTCCGTGCCGCAGGTCTGGGCGCTGGGCAGCGATCGCGATTACAGCTTTCTGGTGATGGATTATCTCCCTGCCCGTCCGCTGGACGCGCACAACGCCTTTTTATTAGGTCAACAGATTGCCCGCCTGCATCAGTGGAGCGATCAGCCACAGTTTGGTCTCGATTTTGACAACGACCTGTCGACGACCCCTCAGCCCAACGCCTGGCAGCGTCGCTGGTCCACCTTCTTTGCCGAGCAGCGCATCGGCTGGCAGCTGGAGCTTGCGGCGGAGAAAGGGCTAGAGTTTGGCAATATTGATGCGATTGTGGAGCATGTCCAGCAGCGCCTGGCTTCTCACCAGCCGCAACCGTCGCTGTTGCATGGCGATCTGTGGTCAGAAAACTGTGCGCTGGGGCCGGACGGGCCTTATATCTTTGATCCTGCCTGCTACTGGGGCGACCGCGAATGCGATCTGGCTATGCTGCCGCTGCATCCGGAACAGCCTCCGCAAATCTACGACGGCTATCAGTCCGTTTCGCCTCTGCCGTCAGGCTTCCTCGAAAGACAGCCTCTCTACCAGCTCTATACCCTGTTGAACCGTGCAATTCTGTTTGGCGGTGAACATCTGGTGAATGCGCAACGTGCGCTGGAGCGTGTTTTAGCGGCGTAACAGCGTATACGGGTGGCCAGGGCCACCCGCAGCGCGTTACAAAAAACCGAGTAACGAAAAGAAGAAGTAACCGCAGACGATAATAATCACCGGCAGTACGTAGAGCGGGAAAATCTGCAGAAAAATGGTGTGATGCGGAACCACAATTCGCGATTCAATCTGCTCGCGGGTCAGCCCTTCAGTGCCCTTCGCCTGTTCCAGTATCAGCTGATCTTCCACCCCTTCTCGCAGAAAACGCGTCTGACGGCTCATTCGCGCGCCAGAGGCCTGCAGGGCGAGGGCGATAAAGATCAGCGCAAAGATTATCCAGAACGCGATGTTCAGGCTTTGGTGAAAATTGGGCGTCGGCGAGTTGTACCAGAAGAAGTTAAGAAATGGCGTGTTAAAGCGCATCATCTCAATCATAACATGAGCAAAATCAAGCATAACCGCATTGATACCTGCCTGCTTTTCGCTGTGCTCATACATGAATTTCAGCACGGAGATTAGCGTGGAAATCACCGCCGGAATAAAAATTACCCATCCGGCAATACGTTTTAGCACCGCGATGCGTCCAGCTTGTTGATACGTCATCAGTTCCCCTTCAGTAAGACGCTCACTTAGAGCCTAAGTTTACCTTCTGCTTACGAATTTCGCCCGTTCTTTAAGGCCAATTATGCTAAATTGCTGCTTAACTTTAGAGTGACTTTATGCTGAAAACGTATGAATGGAGATAGCGTTATGACGACCCCGCGCCAGATTGTTGCTGCCATTTTCGATATGGATGGATTGTTAATCGATTCCGAACCGCTTTGGGATCGTGCCGAACTGGATGTTATGGCCAGCATTGGCGTGGATATTAGCCGCCGTAACGAGCTGCCGGATACGCTGGGGCTGCGCATTGATATGGTTGTTGAGCTATGGTTTGCCCACCAGCCGTGGAATGGCCCAAGCCGTCAGGACGTCACCGACCGCATTATCACCCGCGCCATCGCCCTCGTTGAAGAGAGCCGCCCCCTGCTGCCGGGCGCGCGCGAAGCTGTCGCATTGTGTAAAGCACAGGGGCTGAAAGTGGGCCTGGCGTCCGCATCACCGCTGCACATGCTGGAAAAAGTGCTGGAGATGTTCGACCTGCGCGACAGCTTCGACGCGCTGGCCTCGGCGGAAAAACTGCCCTACAGCAAGCCCCATCCGCAGGTTTATATGGACTGCGCTGCAAAACTGGGCGTCGACACACTCGCGTGCGTGGCGCTGGAAGATTCTGTTAACGGCATGATTGCCTCGAAAGCAGCCCGTATGCGCTCCATTGTGGTCCCTGCCGAAGAAGGCCAGCACGATCCACGCTTTGCACTGGCGGACGTCAAACTGGCCACCCTTGCCGATTTGACCGCAGAGCATTTGCGCGGGTAATCCCTCTGGTTCGGGCAACGCCCTGTTGCCCGAAAACATGACCACCATAATATTTTTGAAACATCATTTCATTTTTATTTGTAATTCCTGCTAACGGCTCCTATTCTTATCTTCAGAATGACAATAACCCTACACTCTGAGGTTGATATGATACTGGATGCCTTTAATCTGGCGGGAAAAGTAGCCATCGTCACCGGCTGCGATACCGGTTTAGGCCAGGGAATGACGCTGGGACTGGCGCAGGCGGGATGTGACATCGTGGGGGTGAACCGTAAAATCCCCGAAGAGACCGCAAAAAAAGTCAAAGCCCTGGGCCGCCGCTTTATGGCGATTCAGGCCGATCTTAGCCAGCAGGACGCGATTGAAACGATTGTGACAAAAGCGGTCGCCGAAATGGGCCGTGTCGATATTCTGGTCAACAACGCTGGAACCATCCGCCGGGAAGATGCGCTGTCATTCAGCGAAAAAAACTGGGATGACGTGATGAATCTGAACCTGAAATCGGTCTTTTTCCTCTCTCAGGCGGTTGCGCGTCAGTTTATTGCTCAGGGCGAAGGCGGCAAAATTGTGAATATCGCCTCGATGCTCTCTTTCCAGGGCGGGATCCGCGTCCCGTCTTATACCGCTTCGAAAAGCGGTATATTAGGGATTACGCGCCTGCTGGCAAACGAGTGGGCAGCGCACGGGATCAATGTCAATGCGATTGCACCGGGGTACATGGCGACCAACAATACCCAAGAGTTACGTGACGACGACCAGCGCAGTAAAGAGATTCTGGATCGTATCCCCGCTGCGCGCTGGGGAAATCCTGAAGACCTGCAAGGCCCGGTGATTTTCCTTGCCTCAAACGCCTCTGACTATATCAATGGCTATACGCTCGCCGTCGATGGGGGCTGGCTGGCGCGCTAGCGCCAGTTTGTGACAAAGAGTTACACCGTAACCTCTTCCGCCTACTGTACAAAAACCCTATACTGTATGAATTGACAGTTTCGTGGGTTTTATCATGACGGCGGAAGGCCACCTCCTTTTTTCTATTGCCTGCGCAGTGTTTGCTAAAAACGCTGAGCTTACCCCTGTTCTGGCTCAGGGCGACTGGTGGCATATTGTTCCTTCTGCGGTCCTAACCTGTTTACTGCCAGATATTGATCATCCCAAGTCATTTCTCGGCCAGCGCCTGAAATGGATCGCCAAACCTATCGCCAGAGCCTTCGGTCATCGCGGGTTCACCCACAGCCTGCTGGCGGTCTTTATTCTGCTGACCTTTTTCTATCTTAAGATCCCTGAAAGCTGGATTGTTCCCGCCGACGCGATTCAGGGGATGGTGCTCGGCTACCTAAGCCATATTCTGGCCGATATGTTAACCCCCGCCGGCGTTCCGCTGCTTTGGCCCTGCCGCTGGCGTTTCCGTTTTCCGATTCTGGCCCCGCAAAAAGGTAACCAGCTGGAGCGCGTCTTGTGCATGGCGCTCTTCGCCTATTCAGTCTGGATGCCTCAGACGCTGCCCGAAAATGGTGCAGTTCGCTGGTCGTCACACATGATCAATTCCCTGCAATTTCAGTTCAATCGCTTTATTCATCACCAGATTGAACAATAAACAGACAAAATAGTTGCATTTGTCATAATCCATTCCATTTGGATATAAGCGCCACATCACACTTCTGATAATCTTGCGCCAACATGATCGGAATATACCGGTCGGATTATAAATCAGGAGAACGGGGATGAATTTTCCACTTATCGCGAACATTGTGGTGTTCGTTGTCTTGCTATTGCTGCTGGCGCAGACGCGTCACAAGCAGTGGAGCCTGGCAAAAAAAGTACTCGTCGGTCTGGGAATGGGTGTGGTATTTGGTCTGGCACTGCAGGCGATCTACGGCTCTGATAACCCGGTTCTGAAAGATTCTATTCAGTGGTTTAACGTGGTCGGTAACGGCTATGTGCAGCTGCTGCAAATGATCGTCATGCCGCTGGTCTTCGCCTCTATTCTGAGCGCGGTTGCTCGTCTGCATAACGCCTCTCAGCTGGGTAAAATCAGCTTCCTGACTATCGGCACTCTGCTGTTCACCACGCTTATTTCCGCGCTGGTCGGTGTGCTGGTCACCAATCTGTTTGGCCTGACCGCAGAAGGTCTGGTACAGGGCACTGCGGAAACCGCGCGACTGGCCGCTATTCAGACCAACTACGCCGGTAAAGTGGCCGATCTGAGCGTGCCTCAGCTGCTGCTCTCCTTCGTGCCGAAAAACCCGTTTGCCGACCTGACAGGCGCAAACCCGACGTCCATTATTAGCGTCGTGATTTTTGCTGCCTTCCTGGGTGTGGCCGCGCTGAAACTGCTGAAAGACGATGCGCCAAAGGGCCAGCGCGTGCTGACCGCCATCGACACCCTGCAGAGCTGGGTGATGAAGCTGGTGCGTCTGGTTATGCAGCTGACGCCGTACGGTGTGCTGGCTCTGATGACCAAAGTGGTTGCCGGTTCTAACCTGCAGGACATCATCAAGCTGGGCAGCTTCGTGGTCGCTTCTTACCTCGGCCTGTTGATCATGTTTATCGTCCACGGCATTCTGCTGGGTGTGAACGGTGTTAGCCCACTGAAATTCTTCCGTAAAGTGTGGCCAGTGCTGACGTTTGCCTTCACCAGCCGCTCCAGCGCCGCGTCTATTCCGCTGAACGTTGAAGCGCAGACCCGTCGTCTGGGTGTACCAGAATCAATCGCGAGCTTCTCCGCCTCTTTCGGCGCGACCATTGGTCAGAACGGCTGTGCGGGTCTGTACCCGGCAATGCTGGCCGTCATGGTTGCTCCTACCGTCGGGATTAACCCGCTCGACCCAATGTGGATTGCGACCCTGGTCGGTATCGTCACCGTAAGCTCCGCCGGTGTGGCCGGTGTTGGCGGTGGTGCCACCTTCGCCGCGCTGATCGTGCTGCCTGCGATGGGCCTGCCGGTGACGCTGGTCGCGCTGCTGATCTCCGTCGAACCGCTGATCGACATGGGCCGTACCGCGCTCAACGTCAACGGTTCTATGACTGCCGGGACGCTCACCAGCCAGTGGCTGAAGCAGACCGACAAAGCTGTCCTCGATAGCGATGAGAACGCCGAACTGGCGCATCGTTAATCGTTTACCGCACCCAATAAAAAAACCGCCTCTGGCGGTTTTTTTTTATCTCTGCGTTTACTCAATATCCCCCTCCTGGCGGATTTGCATGGCCCAGCGCTGGGCCGATTCCGGAACCGTAAACGTCGGGGAACGGCGAAAATGCTCCCCCATCAGGACAAAGGCCACGTATTTTCCCCGCAGCTGCCAGACGTCGCGAAAACCATCCACTTTCAGGGCATGGTCTGGCGGCGCTGGTTCGACGCGGGGTACGTAGCTGATGACACGACGGTTTTGTTGACGAAATGGTTTCATAAGCACTGGTTCACTAAAGCAAATTCTGGAAGCAGGAAATTCCTATCATAGCCGATTCCCCCCTGACGCGTCGCGCTTTGGATGCGGTATGACTGCTCTCGCGGTGCCATTAACCCGAAAAGTCTCAGTCTGGCAGGTTGTTTGTCACATTGTTCTATAGTTAATGGGGCTTTTCGCCACAACGACCGTATTTCAGCAATGAAACCCAGGAGACGAGTGCAATGTCGCATCAAAAAGACAAGACCGATAAACATCATCAGTCACCGATCCACGGCGACGAAGAATCAAAACCCGGTATGGACTCGCTGGCCCCGGAAGATGGCTCCCATCGCCCTTCGCCTTCGCCGTCAGCCCCAGGAGAGCAACCTACCGCGCCGGGTAGCCTCAAATCCCCGGATACGGGCAACGAAAAACTGCATTCACTGGAGCCGCATCGCAAAGGCGGCGAGAGTTTCCCGCTCACCACCAATCAGGGCGTGCGCATCGCCGATGACCAGAACTCCCTGCGTGCAGGAAGCCGTGGCCCGACCCTACTGGAAGATTTTATCCTGCGGGAGAAAATCACCCACTTTGACCACGAGCGAATCCCGGAACGTATCGTTCACGCACGCGGTTCTGCCGCCCATGGCTATTTCCAGCCTTATAAAAACCTGAGCGATATTACCAAAGCGGATTTCCTCTCCGACCCGGATAAAGTGACCCCGGTCTTCGTGCGATTCTCCACGGTACAGGGCGGCGCCGGTTCAGCCGACACCGTGCGCGATATCCGTGGTTTCGCCACCAAGTTCTATACGGAAGAAGGTATTTTTGACCTTGTCGGCAACAATACCCCGGTGTTCTTCATTCAGGACGCCCACAAGTTCCCGGACTTCGTCCATGCGGTTAAACCTGAGCCGCACTGGGCTATTCCGCAGGGGCAAAGTGCCCACGACACCTTCTGGGACTATGTTTCGCTCCAGCCGGAAACCCTGCACAACGTGATCTGGGCGATGTCCGACCGTGGTATTCCCCGCAGCTATCGCACCATGGAAGGCTTTGGTATTCACACCTTCCGTCTGATTAACGCCGAAGGCAAAGCAACGTTCGTGCGTTTCCACTGGAAGCCGGTGGCGGGTAAAGCCTCTCTGGTGTGGGACGAAGCGCAAAAGCTGACCGGTCGCGATCCCGATTTCCATCGTCGTGAACTGTGGGAAGCCATCGAAGCGGGCGATTTCCCGGAATACGAACTGGGGCTACAGCTGATTCCGGAAGAGGATGAATTCAAGTTTGATTTTGATCTGCTCGACCCTACCAAACTGATCCCCGAAGAATTGGTGCCCGTGCAGCTGGTGGGCAAAATGGTGCTCAACCGCAATCCGGATAACTTCTTTGCGGAAAACGAACAGGTGGCGTTCCATCCAGGGCATATCGTCCCAGGGCTGGATTTCACTAACGATCCTCTGCTGCAGGGGCGTTTGTTCTCCTATACCGACACGCAAATCAGCCGTCTCGGTGGGCCGAACTTCCACGAAATTCCGATTAACCGCCCGACCTGTCCGTACCATAACTTCCAGCGCGACGGGATGCACCGCCAGGATATCGACACCAACCCGGCGAACTATGAACCGAACTCGATCAACGATAACTGGCCGCGCGAAACCCCGCCAGGGCCAAAACGCGGTGGCTTCGAGTCCTATCAGGAGCGCGTGGAAGGGACCAAAATCCGCGAGCGCAGTCCATCGTTTGCCGAGTATTACGCCCATCCTCGCCTGTTCTGGAACAGTCAGACGCCCGTTGAGCAGGAACATATCATCGGCAGCTTTAGCTTTGAGTTAAGCAAAGTGGTGCGTGAATACATTCGTGAACGGGTGGTCGATCACCTGGCGCATATTGACATTAAGCTCGCCCAGGGCGTGGCGGATAATTTAGGGCTAACCCTCACCGATGAGCAGCGCAATACGGCGCCGCCGAAAGAGGTTAACGGCCTGAAAAAAGATGCCTCCCTGAGTCTTTACGCCGTGCCGGGCGGGACAATTAAGGGCCGCGTGGTGGCGGTACTGCTTAACGACAACCCCATCGCCAAAGATGTGCTGGCGACCCTGAAAGCGCTGAAGTCGAAAGGCGTGCACGCGAAACTGCTCTACTCCCGCATGGGCGAAGTGAAGGCTGACGATGGCTCTGTCCTGCCCATCGCCGCAACATTCGCCGGATCACCGTCCCTCACCGTGGATGCCGTGATTGTGCCGGGCGGCGATATTAAGAGCCTGCTCACCAATGGCGATGCGGCCTACTATCTGCTGGAGACCTATAAACACCTGAAACCAGTCGCGCTGGCGGGCGATGCGCGTCAGTTTAAATCGCTGCTGAAAGTGGCAGAAAAAGGTGAAGAAGGGATTGTCGAAGGCGATAAAGTCGGCGCACCGTTTATGGATCAGCTGTTCGATCTGATGGCGGCGCACCGGGTGTGGTCACGAAGCGCTAAAATTTCAGCGATTCCGGCATAACAAACTACCGGGTAGGCTGATGCCTACCCGGCTATTCTTATAAATCGCTAAACGTCCCTAAACGATAACCACGTTCCGCAATCGCATACTTCAGCGAGGGCGACGTCAGCACGTCCAGTTCCGCCAGACGCGGCCAGCAATAGGCGCTTTTATGCACCGTATTATCGACAAACGCCGGGTGCGCCATGATCTCCAGCGAACGTTCACCGCGCGAAGCCGAGCCATCCAGTACCTGCAACAGCAGCACTTCGCTGATCGCATCGCCATAGAACTCGCTGCTGAAACCCTCGGTAGTCGGCGCACGGCCGAGCGGCAAATCGTGCAGGGCCAGCACCTGACGGTCCACACGCATCGCCACGCCCTTACGCGCCGCAAATTCGGCCACCAGCGGGAAAATCGCCGGGATCATATGCACATGATGATGGCTGTCGAGGTGCGTCGGTTCGCGGCCAAAGAGATCGACGAAGCGATTGAACTGACAATCCAGTTCGCGGGCGATTTCGTCGAGCGGCAGCGCCCCCTGCTCCGCCATCTCCCAAATCCATTTCCCCAGCACCCCGTCGCGCGTTAGCCCCGGCATGGGTGAGAGCGGCATCCCGAGCGTCAGCACGAAATGCATCCCTACGCCCAGCTTCGGCAGATCGCGGCTTAACGCTGCGGCATGTTCAATCGCCTCGCCGTTGACCAGCGCGGTGGTCGATGTGACCACCCCGTGGCGACAGGCTTCGATGATGCCGTAGTTTTGCCCTTTGGAGAGTCCAAAATCATCGGCATTCACGATCAACAGATTTTCCATCTCTGTTCCTCTCAGCGTTGTTTAAGCTTCTCAGCCGTGGTCGCAAAGTTTGGCAGCCATTTTTCATGGGCGAGAATCATTTCGCGGGCCAGGGATTCTGCGTCGCGGTCGGAGTGGACCAGCGGACTCAGGTTCAGGGCCAGCAACACGTCGTTAAATTCCCCGCTCAGCGCCGCATGGCTGGCTGCGATTTCGAAACCTTTGATGGTGTGAATCAGGCCCATCACTTTGTCGTCGAAATGGGTGATGCGAGAGTGCGGTTTCGCCCCGTCCCGGCCAAGAATACAGGTCATTTCAACCGCCCAGTCTGCCGGGATGTTGTCGATATGCCCGTGGTGCGGCACGTTCACGTAATGCTCAGCCTGTTTGTCATTGTAGATGGCGTTAATGACTTCACAGGCCGCATCGGAGTAATACGCCCCGCCGCGCTGCTCAAGCTCTTTCGGTTTGACGTTAAGATGAGGATCTTTATACAAATCAAAGAGCTGTTTTTCGACTTTCTGCACGACCTGCGCGCGAGCCCCGCCTTTATAATACTCGCCCATTTCGATGGCCAGCATCTCTTTCTGCTTGAAGTAGTAGAGCAGATACGAGCACGGCAGCAAATTCAGGGAGCGAATCAGCCCTTCGCTGAACGGCAAATCGAAGATGTTTTTCACCGAGCCGGCGGTCAGTCGGCCCGAGGCCACGCCGTCCAGCAGTTCGGCAAAGCGTGACTCTCCGTTGACGATCACATCTTTGATAAAGACCATGTGGTTCAGGCCGAAAAGATCGATGGAGAGATCGTCGCTGTCGGTCAATTTCAGCACATCGCGGATAAACATTTTCATGCCAATCGGAATGTTGCACACGCCGATGAAACGTTTGAATCCGGTGTGGCGATAAACCGCTTCCGTGACCATCCCGGCCGGGTTGGTAAAGTTGATCACCCACGCCTGCGGGCAGATCTCTTCCACGTCTTTGATGATGTCAAAAATCACCGGAATGGTGCGCAGGCCTTTAAACAGACCGCCCGCACCGTTGGTTTCCTGCCCCAGATAGCCGTGGCTCAGCGGAATACGCTCATCAAGTTCACGGGCTTTCAGCTGGCCAACGCGCAGCTGGGTGGTCACGAAGTCGGCATCTTTCAGTGCCTGACGACGATCTAACGTTTTGTGTACGGTTAACGGGACACCGGCTTTCTGCACCATGCGCTGGCACAGCTCGAAAATAATATCGAGCTTCTCCTGCCCTTCTTCCACATCCACCAGCCATAATTCGCTGACCGGCAGTTCATGATAACGTTTCAGAAAACCTTCGAGCAATTCCGGGGTATAACTGCTGCCGCCGCCGATGGTTACGACTTTCAATTTCTTTTGCATAATATCTCCCTTAGCGTATCAGGTTAACCGCCTGCAAAGTATAGCGTGGCATTCCCGCTATTTTGGGCAAGCGTTTAAGTCAATATCCTGGCGAGTTACTTCGCCGTGAGTCAATTAATTATTCATTACCGTTAAATTTTTACGGTAGCTATTAGGCGTGAATGAAGTGAATTTCTTAAAGGTTTTAATAAACAGGCTCGGGCTACTGTAACCCGATTCATAAGCAATGTCGGTGACCGAATAGTTGGTTATTTCCAGCTGCTTTTTGGCGAAATTAATACGAATACCGTTAATGATTTGCACCGGTGTTTTTTGGTAATAACGCTGGGTGGCGCGGGTGAGATATTCCTGCGATTTACCCGACAGGGCAATCATGTTCTCCAGCGCATTATCGCCAAACTGATGTTTGTCGTGCATTAACTCTACGGTAGTCCGCAGCCACTGCGGAATATCATCGATCACCTGCTGCTCATCGCGATGGTGGCGCAGGCGGTTCATCACATAAAACGTGACCGTTTCAATAAACTCATCGAATTCGCTGTCCCGGAAGTTCAGCGAGGCGATAACCGTTTCGATCCAGGTCATAAACTCGTTTTTAATGCGATACACCTGCGATGCCACGAAGCAGAACGGCACCAGGGGTAAGTAGTGTTTCTCGAAGAAACGTCTGCTCACACCGACGTTCAGAATGCGCGTCGCCCCGAATTCATAAAAGCTCTGGTGATACGACCCCATCGGCAGAAAGACAAAGTCGCCGCGCTCCAGCAGCACGCGCTTGCCGTTGATCTCCTGGTAGTAGCGCCCGGTCAGAACAATCGTGAACTCGTAGTAGTCATGCTGATGCAGACCGCTCACGCTTTCCGTTTTGTTGTAGATAACCACGTGAAAATTCTTGCCGTTAAACAGTTGCTGCTCAAGTGCGGTTTTAATTTCCATCGTGTTTACCTCCGGCGGCCTGACTTATTGCATCTTCTCGTGAAGCTCAATGAGCTCAGCAACCAGCTCGCGAGCCAGCATTGAGGTCATCAAATGATCCTGGGCGTGAACCAGCACCAGACTCACCTTCATTTTACCTTCTCCCTGGTCGCCTTCAATCAGCTTGGTTTGTACCAGGTGAGCTTCGTTCAGCGCCGTGCGCGACTGATCCATCATGCGTTTCGCTGCGGCGAAATCGCCCTGCTTGGCTTGTTTGAGTGCGCCGTACGCCAGGCTGCGTGCCTGTCCGGAGTTAATGATAAGCCCCATCACTACTTCTTCAAGATCGTTCTCAACGGCCTCGTCTGCCACGATAGTATCCAAATCAAACATCATTTCTCTCCTTTTACAGGCGCGGGTTTCCCCGCGCCGGACCTCTTAGAATTTCAGTGCGTTAGCGATGTCTTCTTCGCTTTCCTGCTCATCAATGACCGCCTGAGCCTTGTTCGACACCGCCACGAATGGCAGGTAAACCAGCGTCGATACACCCAGGTTGAACAGTGCCACGCAGAGTGCGGCGATGCTGCCGTTACTGTTGAAGAAGGCGCCAAGACCGGTTGGCATCGTCCACGGTGCCAGGTTCGTTACCGGCGGGATAATGCCCATCGAGTAAGCAGCCAGGGTAATGGCGGCCAGAATCGGCTGAATCAGCACAAACGGGATAAACATGACCGGGTTCATGATGATTGGCAAACCAAACAGAATCGGTTCGTTAATCTGGAAGATACCTGATGGCAGTGCCAGTTTCGCTACCTGACGATGATCCGCGCGACGTGAGCCGATGAAGATAGCGATAATCAGACCGAGCGTCGCCCCTGAACCACCCAGCAGGATGTAGGAATCCAGCATCGGTTTCGCCCAGAAGTGGAACTCTTTACCGGCAGCAATCGCCGCTTCTACGGAACCGTACTGGTTATACAGTGCGATGTTTTCCAGTGCCCATGGGGTCATGATGCCGTTATCCAGCGCGGTGAGCGCCAGTGAGCCGTGCACGCCGAAGAACCACAGCAGGGAGTTAAAGATAACGTAAGCCCAGCCCACTACGCTGCCCATTGATGCCAGCGGCGTGGAGATAGAATCCATAATGATCTGGTGGAAGTTGCTGCCGTGGTTGGCCAGCAGCCAGGAGAGCACACCGAAAATGGACAGGATCAGGAAGCCTGGGATTAACGCCGAGAAAGAGCGCGATACGGAAGACGGCACGCTATCTGGCAGGGTAATGACCCAGTTGCGACGAATCACAAAGGTGAACATTTCCGCCACGATCAGGCCAATCACCATCCCGGAAATAATGTTCTGACCGCCCAGCCAGTTTGCACCGACGGCATAGGCTTCACCAACGCTGTAAGGTGTCACAGTCATAAAGGCCGCCACCGCCAGCAGACCGGCTGCCATCGGGTCGACTTTACGCTCTTCCGCTAACGCAGAACCAATGAAAAAAGGCGCCATCAGCGACATAATGCCCAACGTACCGTTGTACACGTTGCCGCCGATGGCTTTAAAGCCATTCAGGGTTTCAATGGTGGAAGCGTCTAACCGAATGCCCATAGAATAGAAAAACGAGCCTTCGCCAAAACTTAAAAAGACGTTATTAATTAATACGAACATGGCACCGGCCAGGGTCAACGGCATTAATTTAATAAAGCCATTTTTAATCGCATTAATGTGGGGCTGCTTTCCTATTTTAACAGCAAAAGGAAGGAGTACCTTTTCAAGAGAGCTAATAACTTGACTCATAGAAATTACCCTTAAATGCCGCAACAAATATTGCGGCGTAAGTGTGTGAAATAACTCTTTGACGGGAAAAATTTAAATTTTAATTAGCGGCAGCTTTTTTAATTGAGGCGACTGCAGCTTTAAGTACACCTAAACCATCAATTTTGCCGTACAGCACAGAATCGATCACTTCTACAGGTTTGTTCGGTAATAAACGCTGGATTTCTGGCAACATATACGCAATCTGTGGACCCAGTAAAATCACGTCCGCGGCCTGACCTTTTTCGCCTGCCAGCGTTTCGGGAAACGCTTCGATAACGACAGGAACTTCATACTTTTCTGCCTGCGCACGCATCTTGGAAACCAGTAGTGACGTTGACATGCCCGCAGAGCAGAACAGGTAGATATGTTTCTTTTCCATAGCAACTTCCCTCTTGTATGACCCTCACCATCGCCCTTCAGCCCGCTGATGAGTGTTACTTTTGTTTGTCATTGAATGGAGTATACGGCAAGGCATAGGGAGCGGATAATTCAGCACGAGTCACAATTGTCTCTCCTTGACCTGTCGTTTTGACTGCCCTCACAGTTTAGGCAAATAATTCGCGCAAAGAAATAAGATTATTGCAGGCATAAAAAAACCGGCACATTGGCCGGTTTGTTACATCGCTCAGGCAAGCAGGTTATTGCGCCTTAGGTGCCTGTGGGTCGGTGTCGTACTCAGCACAGGTCTGATAACCTGAGTTGATCACGTGTCCTGTATCGTCCAGAGCCACAAAGTAGGTCTCTGCTTTACCATCACGTTGACCCAGAATATAAGTCTGGCAGGTCCCACGTGCGTGGATCATAGTGACTTCGGAAGAAGGTTTGCCAGCCACCTGCGCTACCTGCGCACGGCTCATCCCTTTCTTCACATCTTTAACTACCGGCTGTGTGAACTGATCGGTTGTGCGATCGTAAGCTGTACAGCCCGCCAGCATAGTCAATACCGCCGCTGCACTTAAAATTCCCGCTACATTCTTGTTCATTTTCCGTCCTCTTGTTTATCAGCGTGTTATCTAAGCATGGGATAAAAAATTCGATTCTTCAACTTTGTCTGCGAAGCGGGATGTTTTTCGGAAAATTCTAATAAAACAACGATAACCTGCTAAATAGTCGCAATTTGCCGCACTCGAAACTGTGATCCTTGTCGTTTTACGCCCAAAGGGTTAGTTTTAACGGATACTCATTCTGCTTCGTTTTTGCTAATGGAGGGCGTAATGGCTCTGCAACAAGAGATTATTCATGCGCTTGGCGTAACGCCTGCGATAGATGCTCATCAAGAAATCCGCCGCAGCGTCGATTTTTTGAAATCCTATCTGAAAACGTATCCGTTCCTGAAGTCACTGGTACTTGGCATCAGCGGCGGTCAGGACTCTACCCTGACCGGTAAACTGTGCCAGCAGGCGATCTCAGAATTACGTCAGGAAACGGGTGACGACGCGCTGCAGTTTATCGCCGTGCGCCTGCCTTATGGCGTCCAGGCCGACGAGCAGGATTGCCAGGATGCAATCTCCTTTATCCAGCCCGATCGCGTGCTCACCGTGAACATCAAAGGCGCGGTATTAGCCAGCGAACAGGCGCTGCGCGAGGCCGGCATTGAGCTGAGCGATTTCATTCGCGGCAACGAAAAAGCCCGCGAGCGCATGAAAGCCCAGTACAGCATCGCCGGAATGACCAAAGGCGTGGTGGTCGGCACCGATCATGCGGCGGAAGCGGTCACCGGTTTCTTCACCAAATACGGCGACGGCGGTACCGATATCAACCCGATTTTCCGTCTCAATAAACGCCAGGGTAAGCAACTTCTTGCCGCGCTGGGCTGCCCGGAGCACCTTTATAAGAAAGCGCCGACCGCCGATCTGGAAGACGATCGCCCTTCCCTGCCGGATGAAGCGGCGCTGGGAGTGACGTACGACAATATCGACGATTATCTGGAAGGCAAAACGCTCGATGAGAGTATCGCCCGCACTATTGAAGGCTGGTATCTGAAAACCGAGCACAAGCGACGCACGCCGATTACCATCTTCGACGACTTCTGGAAACGCTGATTCCCAGAGCGCATTGCCGGGTGGCGCTACGCTTACCCGGCTGTTTTTATCCCTGCGATGACTGCAACCCCTACGCACACAGCCCGCCAGACGAAGCCGCCTCTTTTTTAACCACTCACTCTTTGCTACACTGTATGCCTGAACAGTATCAGGAGTCTTTTGTGAGCAGGCGTCAATCTGCCCCGCGTCTTGAATTTGAAGCGGGGGCTATCTACGAATATCCCGAACATCTTCGCCCCTGGCTGGAGGCTCTGCCGAAACAGCCTGGCGTCTATTTCTTTCATGGCGAAAGCGAAGCGATGCCGCTCTATATCGGTAAAAGCGTCAATATCCGCAGCCGGGTGTTATCGCATTTACGCACGCCCGACGAGGCCGCGATGCTGCGCCAGTCGCGGCGCATCACCTGGACGCAAACCGCCGGGGAGCTGGGCGCGCTGCTGCTCGAAGCCCGGTTGATCAAAGAACAGCAACCGCTGTTCAATAAACGTCTGCGCCGCAACCGCCAGCTGTGCTCGCTGCAAATCACCGACGGCAAACCGCAGGTGGTTTACGCCCGTGAGATTGATTTCTCCCACGCGCCGAATTTATACGGCCTGTTTGCCAACCGCCGCGCGGCGTTACAGGCGCTGCAATCTCTCGCTGATGCAGAGAAACTTTGCTACGGGTTATTAGGTCTGGAGTCGCTTACGCGCGGGCGCGCCTGTTTTCGTTCCGCGCTGAAACGCTGCGCCGGGGCGTGCTGCGGCAAGGAGAGTGTGGAAGATCATCAGATGAGATTAAAGGCCGGGCTGGCGGCGATCAGCGTAACCTGCTGGCCGTGGCAAGGCGCCATTGCGCTGAAAGAGACCAGCAACGCCATCACCCACTACCACATTATTCACAACTGGCTGTGGCTGGGGGCCGTCGACACGTTAAACGACGCCGCGGCCCTGCTGCGCACGCCTGCCGGGTTTGATCAGGACGGCTACAAAATTCTCTGTAAGCCGCTGCTCTCCGGGCAGTATGAAATCATTGAACTTAGTGACCCGGCAGCCACGTAATCTCACTGAACAGCAGCGTTCCTTCTGATTCCAGTAAGCGCAGGGTGTGAATGCCATCCTGCCAGCTGGCGCCCTGATCGGCGGTGAGGAATTTGTCACCCAACTGCCAGGCACCGCTCAGAACGAACACCACACCGCCGCGCGAGGCGAAGGTGGTAAAGGTGCGATCCGCCACCCGCACGTTGGCCTTGCAGCGATCGCGCTTCGTCATGATATTGAAATCCATCGACATCTGCCCTTCCGTGAGCTTCGCCTTCACCGGATGGTCGCCCGCAAAACTGAATGGCTGATGACGCTTCAGGGTATGACAAAAGGTCTGGCCCGCATCGAGGGTCACTTCCCCGCCCTCAATCAGGGTAATCACCCGATCGACGCCGGGAAAGAGAGAGAATTCGCCGTTGCTGGCGATAGAAGCAATACTGGCGCGCCAGTGAAAATCACGGGTCGCAGTGGGAAAGCAACAAATCTCACGGGTTTCACCCGCGCCATTACGCCAGAGATTCACCGGCATTTTGCGGATATCAAAAAACTCCATCACCACTCCTGAAAGGCGCAATCGCACCAGAGCGACAATATCAATAGCGTCGCTGTCTTGATTGTTATCGTTAGGTAATCACAGACGTATTATCGGCAGCAATGCAAAGGGGCCTTAGGCTCATGGTGAAAAAAACTCTAACGCCCTGACTCTGTTAAGCATTCTCTGAACCGACTACAGGAGCATACCGTGATGGCAGCGCGAGACAAGAGGGTGTGAAAGAAAAAACCGCCGGACCTGTCCACAGCGAATGCGCTTTTGTGAACAGGTTTCCGGCGGTCTTAATATGTTGTGCTGTTATTCAGCAGGCGGAGCCATTTTACCTTCTGGCGCCGGACGTTCTGTCAGACGCTTCTCAAAATTGGCATTAAATTGCTTTTTCTGTTCCGGGGTCAGAATGTTGTAGATCTTGTTCTGAGTTTCCATGCGGGCCAGCATACCGGCTTTGTGCTGCTCGGTCATTTTGTCGATCTGCGCTTCGGCTTTCGCTTTATCGAAGCTGTCGCTGGCAATGATGTCATGCATTGCGCGGCGTTCTTCCAGCGGTGGACGTTTCATCTGGTCGCGCTGGCTTTTCATGATGTCACGCACCTGCTGTTTCTGTGCATCCGTCAGGTTCAGGTCTTTAAACATCATGTCGTGATGCATACCCGGCTTGCCTTTGTGATGCATCATCTTGCCTTCAGCAGGTGCTGCGGCCGTGGTCGCGGTATCCGCAGCGAACGCCATGCTGGTAGCGCCCAGAGCCAGGGTAGAAGCAACAAACAGTGCAGTTAATTTACGCATAATTGTTTTCCTTACTTTCAGTTATTCTTCGGCGCTATGCCGTGTTGACGAGATTAACTTTACGGGGTTTATCGTCAATTAGTCAGAGCAACGGTAAAACAATGAAAGTGTAAAAAACAATTTATAACCAAATGTGGAGGAATTAAGGATAAAGCGTGGAGAGTTGAAACAAAAATATTCAATTAGCTGATTTTAAAGAGATTGTGAAAGAGTATAGCGAACTGGAGATTAATAATAAAGCAGGTATCCAGGAATAATCTGTAAACTTTACACGATCGCCATAATAGATAATTTCCCGCCCCCCTGTCGGACGCGGGAAATTATGCCTCAGCCTATTTTTTCCAGCATCAGTCCCGCCCGCAAACCAAAGGCCACAGACGGATTGGGGAACAGCACGTACTCCGTCGTTTTCTGCACCTCGTAGCGCTCATCGCCATCTTCTGCCAGCAAAATCCCCTGGCGGAACGGCGTGAAGTTAAGGGTATGTGCCGCCATGTGCAGCCGGAATGCGTCGCTGCGACGGGTGATTTGTTGCACCACCCGATAGCGCTCAACCACTTCGGCATGCGGCTCAGGCTCAACGCCCGCGAGCAGCGCCCGCAGCGCCAGGTGCGTTGGGGCAAATCGCGTCAGATCGTTATGGCCAAATGGCAGCGCTTTGCCCAGTTCCAGCGTGCAGGCCAGCGCGCCGAAATGCTCACAGGTGAAATGGGTAAAGGTTCCGCCCGGCGACTGATGGAACACCAGCGCTTCGAGTCCTGCATCGCCCAGCCATTGCAGGAACCGTTCATCCCAGGGCTGCTCGCGCTGGGGCAACACGCCAAAGCGAACGTGATACGACGCCCGAATGGCGGTATGCAGATCCAAATGCCAGCGGTCCGGGCCGGCTGCGGCGTAGAACTCGCTGACGGCGTTTTCCAGCACCGGCACGCGTGCCGTCTCCTCACAGGGTGCAAACTGCGCCGCGCGACCGCCAAACATCCGATTGATATCACTCACCAGATAGCGTTTGTTGTGCGCCAGCGCCGCAGGGTTCCCGAGCACCACCAGCACACGGCAGCGCAGGGAAATATCCCCGTGATACAACGCGCGGATCAGCAGATCGACAATCTCCACCGGCGCGGTTTCATTGCCGTGAACACCTGCCGAGAGCACCAGCGCGCGGCCGCTCTCGTCAAACGGGGTCAGTTCCAGCAGCCCGCGCCCATGCCATTTCCAGTGAAACGACGCCCCTTCACCCTCTTTTTCAGCGGGTGTTTCATCGGCCAGCGTCAGCGCCAGTAAATTCTCCATGCTCTCTCCTTAGCGCTGGAACGGATAAACCGAACCGAGCTGCAGGATCGTGGTCAGGGCGTCCAGCGCCTCGCGCCCTTCGCGCAGCAGCTGCGGATCGACCAGATCCGCCTGCGTCAGCTGGTCGCGGTAATAGCGGTCCACCCAGTTATTCAGCGTGTTAAACAGCGCGTCATTCATCATTACAGCGGGGTTTACTGCCTGCATCTCTGCCTGTGTCAGGACGACGCGCAGACGCAAACAGGCTGGCCCTCCGCCGTTGGCCATACTTTCACGCAGATCGAAAACCTTCAGCTCGCTGATGGGATTATCGGCCTTCACCAGCTCACTCAGATAGCGCCATACCCCCTGATGGTTGTGCGACTCTTGCGGCAGCACCAGCATCATGCTGCCATCGTCACGGCTCAACAGCTGGCTGTTAAAGAGATAGGTTTCCACCGCATCCTGCACGCTCACGGCGCGCGTCGGGACCTGAATCGGCATAAAGCCCGGAACGCGCTCCGCGAGATTTGCCAGCAATTTATCCTGCTGTGCAAACGCCTGTTCATGACAGAACAGCACCTGACGGTTCGACACGGCGATCACGTCGTTGTGGAACACACCCTGATCGATCACCTGAGGATTCTGCTGGGCAAACACCACCTGCCCCGGATTCACCTGATTGAGCCGTGCCACCGCCTGGCTTGCCGCCAGCGTCTGCCGCGCCGGATAGCGCACGGGGGCATGATGACCGCTCTCGTCGCGGCCATAGATAAACAGCTGCGTTGCCGGATCGCCATAATCGCCGCCCAGACGGTTATGGTTGGCCGCCCCTTCATCGCCAAACATGGCGACTTGCGGCAGTGCCTCGTGGACGCTAAAACGTTCCGCATCGCTGAAAATGGCGCGCAGCACGCGCTCGGTGGTCACCGCCTCCGTCGCGCGATGGAATTTGTTATTGAGGTTGGCGACGGTGAGATGCATTTTGCCATCCAGGGTATCCGCCGAGGGTGCGACGGTGGCCGCGTTCGCGACCCACATCGACGACGCCGAACTGGCCGCCGACAGCAGATGCGGCACCTGAGTACCGGCTTTTTCCACCACCTGTTCATCGCTGCCGCTAAACCCAAGCTGGCGCAGGACCTCGACGTTCGGGCGCTCCTGCGGCGGGATCACCGCCTGCGGGAAACCGGCATCGGCCAGGGCTTTCATCTTTTGCAGCCCCTGCTTCGCCGCAAGCTTTGGGTTCGACACCTGGAAGCGGTGTTTCGTCGAGGCTTCGTTACCAAATGACAGCCCGGCATAGTGGTGGGTCAGCCCCACCAGCCCATCAAAGTTGACCTCACGCGCTTTCATGGCCATCCCCTTTGCTAAAATCAAGCCCCGGATTGAGGGTTTCTGGCAGAGTCAGCGCTGGAGTTTCGAGGCTCGCCATCGGCCACGCGCAGTAATCTGCCGCATACCAGGCGCTGGCGCGATGGTTGCCGGAGGCGCCCACGCCGCCAAACGGCGCAGTGCTCGCCGCACCGGTCAGGGGTTTATTCCAGTTCACAATTCCGGCGCGCGCTTCAATCAGCAGCGTGTCGAATTTCTCGCGATCCGGTGAAATCAGGCCGCTCGACAGGCCATAGCGCGTATTGTTCGCAAGCGAAATCGCGCTGTCGAAATCGTCATAGCGCCAGACGCACAGCAGCGGCCCAAAGGTCTCTTCATCCGGCACATCGCTCGCCGCGCTCATTTCCACAATCCCCGGCGTCAGTAGCGACGTGCCTGGCTGGATAAGCTTTGGCTCGAGCAGGCTTTTCCCGCCGCGCGCCACGTGATCGCGCCAGGCGTTGACCACGTTCTGCGCCGCCTGTTCGGAGATCAGGCCGCCGATAAAGGGCTGCGGCTCGGCGTCCCACGCATCAGGTTTTATCCGCGCGCTCACTTCCACTAAGCGCGCCAGAAACGCATCGCCCTCCGCGCCGCGTTTAACCAGCAGACGGCGCGCGCAGGTACAGCGCTGCCCGGCGGTGACAAACGCCGACTGGATAGCCAGATGCACGGCGGCATCGATATCATCAGGATCTTCAACGATCAGCGGATTATTGCCGCCCATTTCCAGTGCCAGAATTTTTTCCGGCTGGCCCGCCAGTTGGCGATGCAGCTGATAGCCGGTCCCCGCGCTGCCGGTAAACAGCAGCCCGTCGATATCACTCAGCGCGCTCAGCGCCTGACCGGTTTCACGCCCGCCCTGCACCAGGTTCAGCACGCCCGGCGGCAGACCCGCCTGTTCCCACAGTTTCACCACCGCTTCGCCACTCCAGGGCGTCAGCTCGCTCGGTTTGAAGATCACGGCGTTTCCCGCCAGCAGCGCAGGCACAATGTGGCCATTCGGCAGATGGCCGGGGAAATTATAGGGGCCGAAGACTGCCAGCACGCCGTGCGGGCGATGGCGCAGAGTGGCCGCGCCGTCGGCCATCTCCGTGTGCTGCTCGCCGGTGCGGGTGTGATACGCCTTCACCGAAATCGCGATTTTGTTAATCATCGCCGTGATTTCCGTCGCCGCTTCCCAGCGCGGTTTGCCGGTTTCACGGGCGATAATGCTGGTCAGCTCGACTTTATTGGCCTCCAGCAGTGACGCGAATTTCTCAACGACCGCCTGACGCAGGCTAAACGGCTGTTTGGCCCACGCCGGGAACGCAGCGCGTGCGGCTTTGCAGGCCTGTTCCACCTGCGCGGCGCTGGCATCTGACCCCGTCCACAGCGCCTCTTTACCTACTGGGTTGGTTTTCACGCGGCGTTCGCCTTCACCCGTCACCCAGTCGCCATTAATCCATAAACTCATGCTGTTTTCTCCTCGGGGCAGAGTCGCACCAGGCGCACCGTGTCGCCTGCACTACATTTCAGGGCATCAAGCTGGGCTGCGGTCAGCACCAGTCGTTCACATTTTGGATTCGCGTGCACCAGCATGGCGCGAAAATGGTCGTATTGTTCATTCGCCACCAGGCAGGCTGGTAATTCGCCTGGCGCAGGCTGCCCTTCAGCGACCGTCACCAGACGGCTTTTACGGATGGCGCGCACGCGATCGATATCGCACTCAAGCGTCGGGCCACCGTCAAAAATATCGACATAGTTCCGATAGCGGAAACCCTCTTTCTCCAGCACCGCACGCGCGGGTGCCGTCTGCGGATGGACTTCGCCAATCACCGCCTGCGCTTCGGGGGTGAGGAAATGGGTGTAGATCGGATGTTTCGGCATCAGCTCGGCGATAAACGCCTTCTGCCCGGTGCCGCACAGATAGTCCGCGCGGCTGAACTCCATCGAGAAGAAGCGCTCGCCGAGGCTTTCCCAGAACGGGGAGTAGCCGGTTTCGTCGATCACGCCGCGCATCTCCGCCACCACTTTTTCATTAAAGCGGTCGCGGAAGGCAGCCATAAACATAAAGCGCGATTTAGAGAGCAGATAACCATTGCCCTCTTTGCGCCAGGCCGGGTCGAGAAACAGGGTGCAAAGTTCGCTGCTGCCGGTGTGATCGTTGCTCAGTGAAAGCGTCGGCAGCGCGTTATAAATATTCAGCTCTTTCGACGCGTGAACCAGCGTCCCCACGCGATAGTTGTACCAGGGTTCATTCAGGCCGACCGCCACTTCAATGGCGCAGATCCCGGCCACGGTTCCTGTATCTGTCTCTTCCAGAACAAAGACGTATCCCTGTTCGCTTTTCGGCACCGTCCCTTGCCAGGTATGGATGGCGCGCTCGATGCGCGCCGACAGCGTTTTTTCGTCGGCAGGAAGCGAGGTCAGCCCGCCTCCCGTCTTACCGGCAAGCTCCATAAGCCCGGCGAGATCGCCGCGCTCAACGGGACGGATGACCATCATGATGACACCCCGGATTTCACCTGTTCACAGGCCAGCGCAAAGCGATCCAGACCAGTGGTGATCTCTTCTTCACTGACGATCAGCGCCGGGGCAAAACGCACCACGTTTGCGCCTGCGATCAGCACCATCACGCCCGCTTTTGCTGCTTCCTGTGAAATAAGTTTAGCTTTTCCGGCAAATTCAGCGGTCAGTTCGCAGCCAATTAACAGCCCCAGCCCACGAATTTCTTTGAACATGCCGACCTTGCTGTTGATGGCATTCAGGCGCTCAACAAACCAGTCGTGACGCTGTTTCACACCGTTTAACACCGCTGGCGTATTGATGATATCCAGCACCTGGCCTGCCACTGCGGATGCCAGCGGGTTACCGCCGTAAGTGGTGCCGTGGGTGCCGACGACCATCACGCTGGCACATTTATCGGTGGTGAGCAGCGCGCCAATCGGGAAGCCGCCGCCCAGGGCTTTCGCCGTCGACAGCACATCCGGCGTCACGCCGTAGTGCATGTAGGCGTAAAGTTCGCCCGTACGGCCAACGCCCGTTTGCACTTCATCAAAAATCAGCAGCGCGTTGTGCTGATCGCACAGCTCGCGAAGCCCCTGCAGGAATGCTTTATCTGCCGGAACCACACCGCCCTCACCCTGCATCGGCTCGACGATCACCGCACAGGTGTCGTCATTAATCAGCGCTTTGGCGGACTGCAGATCGTTATACACCGCGTGACGAATGTCCGGCGGTAACGGGGCAAAATCCTGGGAGTAAGCGGGCTGCCCACCGGCGCTGACGGTAAACAGCGTGCGCCCGTGGAAGGCATTTTTGAACGCCACGATCCCGCTTTTCTGCGCGCCGAAGTGGTCGTGGGCATATTTGCGCGCCAGCTTCAGGGCCGCTTCGTTGGCCTCAGCACCGGAGTTACAGAAGAAAATTTTCTCGGCAAAGGTCGCGTCGATCAGCTTTTTCGCCAGGCGCAGCGCAGGCTCGTTGGTGTAGCCGTTACCGGTATGCCAGAACTTCGCCGCCTGATCGTTGAGGGTCTGACGCAGCGCCGGGTGTGCGTGCCCCAGCGCGTTCACGGCAATACCGCCCGCAAAATCAATATACTCTTTACCCTGCTGATCCCACAGGCGTGAGCCTTCCCCGCGTACCGGAATAAAAGCCGCCGGAGCGTAAACCGGCATCATCCATTCATCAAAATTTTCACGCGTAATTGACAGAGACATAGCGACCTCATCCGGTAAATAATAAGTTGTTTAAATGTTAAATATTTGAGTGTTTGCACTGTGAATGTAGATTGCAGAGTTCGTGCCAGCCAGCGATAAAAATGCATAAACGGGTTGTCGGGACAGAATATCAATGAGTTAGGATATGGAGTTATTCACTGTTAATGCATATTAAGTGAATATTTTTACGATAAGCGGCGGTTCGCGGGACGAAAACGAGAAATATTATTCACAAGCAAAATATAATTCTGGAATTGTGATCGCTCGCGAAATTTATTGACCGTTTACGCCCCTTTTGGGGGCAAGGCGCGTCGAAATGGTGCAAAAATTGCACCGTCGGCAGGATCTGTTGCAGTTATTGGTCTAACCCGGTAACAGGCGGCGCAAATTCTGCTACCATCCATGCACTATTCACCTTGCACTGGCAGCGACTATGAAATTTGTCTCTTTTAATATCAACGGCCTGCGCGCCCGCCCTCACCAACTGGAAGCCATTGTTGAACAACATCAACCTGACGTGATCGGCCTGCAGGAGACAAAAGTTCACGACGATATGTTCCCGCTGGAAGACGTTGCGAAGCTGGGTTACAACGTCTTTTATCACGGTCAGAAAGGCCATTACGGCGTGGCGCTGTTAACCAAAGAGACGCCTGTCTCGGTCCGTCGCGGCTTCCCTGGCGATGACGGTGAAGCGCAGCGCCGCATTATCATGGCCGAGATCCCGTCCCCGCTGGGTAATATCACCGTTATTAATGGCTACTTCCCGCAGGGCGAAAGCCGCGACCACCCGACCAAATTCCCGGCAAAAGCGAAGTTCTATCAGGATCTGCAGGATTACCTGAACACCGAGCTGAACAAAGAAAATCCGGTATTGATCATGGGCGACGTGAATATCAGCCCGACGGACCTGGATATTGGCATTGGCGAAGACAGCCGCAAGCGCTGGCTGCGCACCGGTAAATGCTCCTTCCTGCCGGAAGAGCGCGAGTGGATGGATCGCCTGATGAGTTGGGGCCTGGTCGACACCTTCCGCACCGCCAACCCAGAAACACAGGATCGCTTCTCATGGTTTGATTACCGCTCAAAAGGCTTCGATGATAACCGCGGCCTGCGCATCGATCTGCTGCTGGCAAGCCAGCCTCTGGCCGAGCGCTGCATCGAAACCGGGATCGACTACGATATTCGCAGCATGGAAAAACCGTCCGATCACGCGCCGGTCTGGGCGAAATTCAAGCTGTAAGTGCCGGTGAACGCGTCAAAAATCCTCTTCCTGTGCGCCCTTTTGGGCGCATTTGCTTTGCTCATCACGCAACTGCCGCCGGGATTTCTCTCCCTGGATGCGATCCGCGCCCATCGGCTGATGCTGCTGGATAACGTCGACCGCGCCCCGGTGCAAAGTGCCGCGCTCTATTTCGCCCTGTATGTGCTGATTTCTGCCTTTTCGATTCCTGGTGCGGCGCTGTTAACGCTGCTTGGCGGCGCGTTATTCAGCTTCTGGGAGGGGATGGTGCTGGTCTCTTTTGCCTCGACGCTGGGGGCGACACTGGCGATGCTTGCCAGCCGCTATGTGCTGCGCGACTGGGTGCAGCGCCGCTTTGCGAAACCGATGCAGACGGTGAATGAAGGGGGGAAACGCGATGGCGCGTTTTACCTTTTTGCCCTGCGCCTGATGCCGGTGTTCCCGTTTTTTCTGGTTAATCTGCTCTGCGGGCTGACCCCTCTCGGCGTGGCGCGTTACTGGTGGGTTAGCCAGCTGGCGATGCTGCCCGCGACCGTGGTTTTCCTCAACGCCGGGCGCGAACTGGGGCAACTGACCTCTCTGCGCGATATTCTGTCGCCGGGAGTGCTGATCGCCTTTACACTGTTAGGGTTATTGCCGCTGATCGCTCGCTGGCTGTTTTCTCGCTTCACCCCTTCATCTCATTAACAGGGAGGCATTATGCGCCGTGTGCGTTATTGCGTGTTTCTGACCGGGCTGCTGCTGGCAACCCCGGTGCTCGCCGCCAGCGACTGGCAAACCGTTCAACAGGAAGCCAAAGGGCAGACCGTCTGGTTTAACGCCTGGGGTGGCGATCCGGCGGTGAATCGATATCTCGACTGGGTAAGCGATGAGATGAAAACTCACTACGCCATTACCCTCAACATCGTGCATCTGGCGGATGCCGCCGATGCGGTCAAACGTATCCAGACGGAATCCCGCGCCGGGCGGACCACCCAAGGTTCGGTCGATTTACTGTGGGTCAACGGCGAGAACTTCCGCACACTGAAACAGGCGAATCTGCTGCAAAGCGGCTGGGCGCAAATGCTCCCCAACTGGCGGTATGTCGATACCACCAAACCGGTGACTGAGGATTTTGCCATCGCCACCGACGGCGCCGAATCCCCGTGGGGCGCAGCGCAACTGACGTTTATCTCGCGACAGACTTTGCTGCCTGAGCCACTGCGCGATCCTTCCGCCCTGCTCGGGTACGCGAAACAGCATCCCGGTAAAGTGACCTATCCGCGCCCGCCCGATTTTACTGGCACGGCGTTTCTGGAACAGCTGTTACTGAACCTGACGACTACACCCGACGCGCTAAAAACCGCGCCCGATCCCCATACATTTGACGCGGTAACCGCCCCTCTGTGGCGCTATCTCGACCAGCTTCATCCCCTGCTCTGGCGCGAAGGGAAAGATTTCCCGCCGTCACCAGCACGAATGGATGCCCTGCTCGCCAGCGGCAATCTGAATATCTCCCTGACCTTTAACCCGGCGCATGCCCGGCAGAAGGTGGCCAGCGGCGAGTTACCTGCTGACAGCATAAGTTTCGGCTTTGCCAACGGAACAATTGGCAATGTCCATTTCGTGGCGATTCCTGCCAACAGCAGCGCCAGCGCCGGAGCAAAAGTGGTGGCGAATTTCCTGCTGTCACCACCCGCGCAACGTCGCAAAGCCGACCCGAAAATCTGGGGCGATCCGAGCGTGCTGGACCCGCAAAAACTGCCTGATGAGCAGGCTCATGCCCTGCACCAGTTTATCCCGGTCGGTTTACCCGCCATGCTGCCTGAGCCGCACGCGGCGTGGGTGAATGCTCTGGAGCAGGAATGGCTGCGTCGCTACGGCACCCGCTAGGCTGGCTGGTGTGGCTGGCAATGGCGGCCATTTACGCGCCGCTGTTTCCCGCCACCGCCATGCTCCTGTCCCCTGCATTTTCTGCCGCCGGGTGGCAATCCCTGTTTCGCGATCCGCAGCTGCCGCAGGCGCTGATCGCCACCCTGGTTTCAACGACCCTCGCCACCCTCGGTTCGCTTTTTATTGCGCTCTGTATCCTGTCTGCCCTCTGGCCCGGCAAGCGCTGGCAGCAGATGAATGGCCGCCTGCCATGGTTACTCGCCGTGCCGCATGTCGCCTTCGCCACCAGCGTGCTGCTGCTCTTTGCCGAAGGCGGTGCCGTTTATCAGCTTTGTAGCGCCTGTTCGCCAGTGCTTGATCCCTATGGAATAGGCCTTGGCATGACAATGGCAGTAAAAGAGAGTGCCTTCGTGCTGTGGGCGATTTACGCAGTGCTGCCGGAAAAGACCCTGGCGCAGAAAATGGTGGTGCTGCAAAGCCTCGGTTATTCGCGCACTCAGGGGCTGTTCTGGCTGGTTCTGCCGACCATTGCCCCGGCACTGGGTGCCGTGATGCTGGCGGTGGTGGCCTGGTCCCTGTCGGTGGTGGATATCGCCATCATTCTCGGGCCGGGCAATCCGCCGACACTGGCGGTGCTGGCCTGGCAGTGGCTGAGCCAGGGCGATGCGGAGCAGCAAATCAAAGGCACGCTGCTGTGTCTGGTTTTGCTGCTCCTGCTGGCATTGTTTGCCGCGGTGGGGTTTACGCTCTGGAAAGCCTGGCGACGCACGCTGCCCGCCACGTCCGGTCACCGCCACAACGCCGGGCCGCCCGTCACGGGAACGGCGCTTGGCTGGCTGCTGCCGCTCTGTGGGCTGCTGTGTGCCGGAGCGCTGCTCCTGCTGGCGCAGCACCGCGAGTTTGATCTCGCGCCGTTTCACGCCAGCCTCTCGTTTGCTCTGTTTTCCGCCCTGATTGCACTGGCGATTATTTTGCTCTGGCTGGAGTGGGGTCCGTCGCGCGAAGCGCTCTGGCTGTGGCTGCCGCTGGCATTGCCCGCCCTGCCCCTCGTCGCCGGCCAATACCGTCTGGCGCTCGCGCTGGGCGTTGACGGCGGCTTTCTGGCGGTGCTGTGGGGGCATCTGCTGTGGGTACTGCCCTGGACGCTGCTGGTGCTGCAGCCGGCCTGGCGCAGGCTCGATCCGCGCCTGATCCTGATCGCTAAAACCCTCGGGCTGTCGCGCAGTCAGCTGTTTTTTAAAATCAAATGCCCGCTAGTGGTGCGCCCGATCCTGATTGCTTTTGCCACCGGATTTTCCGTGAGCATGGCGCAGTATCTGCCAACACTGTGGCTCGGCGCCGGGCGATTCGCCACGCTGACCACCGAAGCGGTGGCCCTTAGCAGCGGCGGCAGCAGCGCTATTCTGGCGAGCCAGGCCTTATGGCTATTGGCGCTTACCGCCGCCGCGTTTGGGCTGGCGGCCGGTTTATCGCGTCTCGCTGGTTACTATCGACAGGGGTTACGGTAATGTTGACGGTCAAAAATCTCACCCTCGAACCGCTGCTGCGCAACGCCAGTTTCAGCGTTGCGCGCGGGGAAATTCTGACGCTGATGGGCCCCTCCGGCAGTGGAAAATCGACCCTTTTTGCCTGGCTGGTGGGCGCACTTTCCGCCGATTTTCACGCTCATGGCGAGCTGTGGCTTGACGATCAGCGGCTCGATACTCGCCCGGTTGAAAAACGCGGGATCGGCATTTTGTTCCAGGACGCGCTCTTGTTCGATCACTTTAGCGTTGGGCAGAACCTGATGCTGGCGCTTCCCGCGCAGATCCGCACGGCGCGCCGCGAGCGGGTTGAGCAGGCGCTTGCCAGCGCCGGTCTGGCCGGGTTTTATGCCAGCGATCCGGCCACCCTGTCGGGCGGTGAACGCAGTCGCGTCAGTTTGCTGCGCGCCCTGCTGGCGCAGCCGCGCGCGCTATTGCTGGATGAGCCTTTTAGTCGTCTGGATAAATCCCTGCGCGTGACGTTTCGGGAGTGGGTATTCGCTGAGGTTCGTGCCCTGAATATCCCGGTGGTGCTGGTTACGCACGATGAAGAGGACATTCCGGCGGGCGGACGCGTGATTCAGCTGTCCGACTGGCAGTAAACCCTGTGCTAACGCAAGGAATTCTGTTTAGGGGGAGACGAAAATGACGCACCTTTTATATGATGTCAGGTTTTTCGATGAAACGTGTTTCTCAACTGACCGCGCTGGCGCTCTGTCTTGCCAGTGTTTCCACTTTTGCCGCTAATATGGCCTCTTCTCTGACGCTGGCACAGCTGCAACAGCAGCACGGCGCGGTGATCGATACCCGCGCCAGTGCATTTTTTAACGGCTGGCCACAAACCCTGTCTGGCACCTCCGGGCATGAACCCGCCGCGCTGAATCTGTCAGCCAGCTGGCTGAATGTGATGAGCGATGAGCAGCTCAGCGACTGGGCAAAACAGCATAACCTCACCCCGACAACCGCTATCGCCCTGTACGGCAGCGATACCGACAACCAGGCCGTGAAAGCGCGCCTTGCCAAAGCCGGTTATCAACACATTTCAGTGCTTGGCGATGCGCTGCAAAGTGCCGATCGTCTGCAACGTCTTCCTCATTTCGAGCAACTGGTCTATCCCGAATGGCTGCATCAGATGATGCAGGGCAAAAAGGTCGCGGCGGCGCCTGCGGGCGATTATAAAATTATCGAAGCCGCCTGGGGCGCACCGAAATTTTATCTGTTGAATCACATTCCGGGCGCGGGTTATATCGATACTAACGACGTCGAAAGCGAGCCGCTGTGGAATAAAGTCTCCGACGACAAACTGAAAGCGCTGCTGGCAAAACAGGGCATTCGCCACGACACCACCGTGATCCTCTATGGTCGTGACGTCTATGCGGCGGCGCGCGTCGCGCAGATCATGCTCTACGCGGGTGTAAAAGATGTGCGTCTGCTGGATGGCGGCTGGAAAACCTGGTCCGATGCCGGTCTGCCGGTCGAGCGCGGATTGCCTGCGAAAGTGACGCCTGCGAATGATTTCGGCGCACCGATCCCGGGGCAGCCGCAGCTGATGGTGGATATGGAACAGGCGCGCGGGATGGTGCATCGCCAGGATGCCTCGCTGGTGAGTATTCGCTCCTGGCCGGAATTTACCGGCGAAACCAGCGGCTACAGCTACATCAAGCCAAAAGGTGAAATCGCAGGCGCGCGCTGGGGCCATGCGGGCAGCGATGCGACGCATATGGAAGATTTCCACAACCCGGACGGCACCATGCGCAGCGCCGATGATATCGCTGCGATGTGGAAAGCCTGGAACATCCTGCCGGATCAGCACGTCGCCTTTTACTGCGGCACCGGCTGGCGCGCGTCAGAAACCTTTATGTACGCCCGCGCCATGGGCTGGAAAAACGTCTCGGTTTACGACGGCGGCTGGTACGAGTGGAGCAGCCATTCACAAAATCCGATCACCACGGGTCCGCTGACGCCGGAAAGCACGCTTTAAGATTTCAGGGTTTTCAGCGTCTGATACCCGCTCCAGATGCGCGTTGTGGTGGTGAGCCAGCACAACGCGCCAAAGATCCAGGCGAATAACGCAAAGTGCGCCGGAAACAGGCAGCAGAGCACAAACAGCGCAATGGTCTCCGTCCCCTCCGTTAACCCCCCGATGTAATAAAACGACTTATGCGCATAGCCAGGGTTGTCGATATTGTGTTTCGCGGCCAGCGCCGCAAATGCCAGAAAACTGCTCCCGGTGCCGATAAACGCAAACAGCAGCCAGGCGGCGGCAAGCGAGTTTTCCATCGGTGCCGCCAGCGCAAAGCCAAAAGGGACCAGGGCATAGAACAGAAAATCGAGGGCGATATCGAGAAAACCGCCCGCGTCCGTCAGGCCGCGCCGCCGCGCCAGTGCGCCGTCCAGCCCGTCGAACAGGCGGTTCAGCGCGATCGCGACCAGCGCCGCCGGATACCAGCCGAGGGCCAGAAACGGCAGTGCCAGTACGCCGAGGGCAAAGCCCGCAAGCGTTACGCCATCCGGCGTGATAAATGGCTTATCGATGACCGCCACCAGGCGGTTGAGCGCAGGTTTAACGCGCGGATGCAGATGTCTGTCAAGCATGAGGCTGACCTTTGAAGGCGTCACAAAGCCCCTGTGACGGGATCTCCAGCGCAGCGTTAAAACGCGCCGAGAGATTCTGAAACGCAATCAGGGCTGTCATTTCGGTAATGGTTTCGTCGTTGTAAAAGCGCTTTAGTTCGGATTTTATCGCTTCCGTCACCTGCGGCGGCGTGGCCGTCGTCGCCTCGGCATAGTCCAGCGCGGCACGCTCTTCTGCCGTGAATAACGCGGATGTACGCCACTCGCTGACCGCCTGGACTTTATCCAGCGCGCCGCAGCGCTCGGCGAGGCGCAGGCTGTTAGCGTCGATACAAAATGCGCAGTGGCAGAGCTGCGAAATGCGGGTCATCAGCAGTGCGCGCAGGGCCGGGTTCAGGCGCGCTTTTTTTCTCTCCAGAAAACCGACAAACAGCGCCACCAGCCAGAAAAGACGCGGCATTCTTCCCCACCAGCGGGTGGGATTGAGCACCACGCCAAAATGTTTTTTCTGCATGGCGGCGATGGGTTTCAGACTGGCGGGAAGGGATTCTACGGGCTGGACCCAGGCGGATGTTTCTTTCACCGGACTCTCCTGATGGCTGGACTCTTTGAAAGGCGACGATAATATGTCGTTTTCCATCTGTAATTATTGACGACCATGCTGAAAACTCTCGATGTTGTTGCCGCTATCCTTGAAAAGGATGGCAAAATTCTCCTCGCGCAACGCCCCGCGCAGGCCGATCAAGCGGGAATGTGGGAGTTCGCCGGAGGTAAAGTCGAAGCCGGTGAGACGCAGCCCGAAGCGCTGATCCGCGAGCTGCGCGAAGAGCTGGGGATTGAGGCACTCCCTGTGCAGTATGTCGCCAGCCATCAGCGCGAAGTGTCCGGGCGGCTGATTCATCTCCACGCCTGGCACGTTCCGTCCTTTAGCGGCGACGTGGTCGCGCACTATCACAGCCGGCTGGTGTGGTGTACGCCGCAGGAGGCGTTCGCCTATGATTTAGCGCCCGCCGATATTCCCCTGCTGGAAGCCTTTATCCTTTTACGCGCCGCCACACCAGCGGGTTCGTGCTGATGGTTTTTTCATCGCGCTGACACTGCAGCAGCACGCCGTCGGCCTTCACCACCGCACCTTCCGAATAGTTTTGATCCTGATAGATGCAGCACTGATTGCAGGGCTGCGCACGCTGACCGCCGGAGCTGAACACCTCTGGCGGCACATTGACCTCCACGTCCGGGCGAATACGATCAGCCTGGGCCCCTGCGGATAACAGAGCAAACAGAGCGGTTACTAGGTAGCGGTTCATAAAGATTCCTTTTATCTGCTGATCATGACTATACACAAAATCATTCAAGTTGCATCAGGCCAGCAAACCGGAGCGTACCCAGGAGCTGACTCGCGTAGGTGCCTGAAGGATGATCTGTATATAACGGTTGTTTGCCGCTGAATCTTTAACGCATCATCGTTTTTAGTTATGACACAAGGCCGCTGATTAATTTCACTTTCCCGGTAAATTTTCCCTTGCCACGCAAAGCGGTACGGGTGGTATAGTCGAAAACGACCACAAATCACCCACACAACACACAAAATTAAAAAAATCGTCATAAGAGGCTCTTATCGCTATGGAACAGACACGCTCTCTGGAATCATTTCTTACCCATGTTCAACAACGCGACCCGCATCAGAGCGAGTTTGCACAGGCCGTTCGTGAAGTCATGACCACCCTGTGGCCATTCCTCGAAGAAAACCCGCGTTACCGTCAGATGTCTCTGCTTGAGCGTCTGGTTGAACCTGAACGTGTGATTCAGTTCCGCGTGGTCTGGGTGGATGACAAAAATCAGGTGCAGGTGAACCGCGCGTGGCGCGTACAGTTCAACTCCGCCATCGGCCCGTTCAAAGGCGGAATGCGTTTCCACCCTTCCGTGAACCTGTCGATCCTGAAGTTCCTTGGCTTTGAACAGACCTTCAAAAACGCCCTCACCACCCTGCCGATGGGCGGGGGTAAAGGCGGCAGCGATTTTGATCCGAAAGGTAAAAGCGAAGGCGAAGTGATGCGTTTCTGCCAGGCGCTGATGACGGAGCTGTATCGTCACCTCGGCCCTGATACGGACGTGCCTGCGGGTGATATTGGCGTGGGCGGGCGCGAAGTGGGCTTTATGGCCGGGATGATGAAAAAATTGTCTAACAACAGCGCCTGCGTGTTTACCGGCAAAGGACTCTCCTTTGGCGGGAGTTTGATTCGCCCGGAAGCGACGGGTTACGGGCTGGTGTACTTCACTGAAGCGATGCTCAAACGCCACGGTCTGAGCTTTGAAGGGATGCGCGTGGCGGTGTCCGGCTCAGGTAACGTTGCGCAGTATGCCATTGAAAAAGCGATGCAGTTTGGTGCGCGCGTAGTGACAGCCTCGGACTCCAGCGGCACGGTGGTAGATGAGGCCGGTTTCACGGCGGAAAAACTGGCGCGTCTGTGCGAAATTAAAGCCAGCCGCGACGGTCGCGTCGCCGATTACGCCCGCGAGTATGGCCTGACCTATCTGGAAGGCAAGCAGCCGTGGTCGGTGCCGGTGGACATCGCCCTGCCGTGCGCCACGCAGAACGAACTGGATGTGGACGCCGCCCGCACGCTTATCAAAAACGGCGTGAAAGCCGTGGCGGAAGGCGCGAATATGCCGACAACCATCGAAGCGACCGATCTGTTCCTGGAAGCCGGGGTGCTGTTTGCGCCAGGTAAAGCGGCCAACGCCGGTGGCGTGGCGACGTCTGGGTTAGAGATGGCGCAGAACGCCGCGCGTATGGGCTGGAAAGCTGAAAAAGTGGACGCCCGTCTGCACCACATCATGCTGGATATTCACCACGCCTGCGTGGAGTACGGCGGAGAAGCGGAGCAGACCAACTACGTGCGCGGCGCGAATATTGCCGGGTTTGTGAAGGTCGCCGATGCAATGATCGGGCAAGGGGTGATTTAAACCGTTACTGGCCTGTTGATAAAAGCAAAACGGCAACAGAGTTGCCGTTTTTTATATCTTCGCCCGCGTCTTGTGAGAGGACGTCAGGCCGCACTCTTCTTCTTAAACTTTTTCTTCGCGTCCCCACCGCCCGGCGCCACCATTCCTCTGAAGGATTTCACCGGCGTATTGCGCGCCTGATTGATCAGCTCAAACAGCGTACCAACCAGCGGCTGCATAAAGTCCTGATAGCGGCACTGCTTCTCACTGATTTGGGTCAGGATAGATTCCCAGTGCGCCGTCATATCCGGTCGCGCTGCCAGCTCAGGCAGCGAATGGATCAGCGCCCGGCCCGGATCCGTCGAGTGGATATAGCGCCCTTTTTTGATCAGGAAACCGCGCTTGAACAGCAGCTCAATAATCCCTGCGCGCGTCGCTTCTGTGCCTAATCCGTCGGTCGCACGCAGGATCTTTTTCAGATCTTTATCCTGCACAAAACGGGCAATCCCGGTCATGGCAGAGAGCAGCGTGGCGTCCGTAAAGTGGCGCGGCGGCTGCGTTTGTCGCTCAATCACTTCGCCCTTTTCGCACAGCAGTTCGTCATCTTTTGCAACCACGGGCAGCGGCGTGCCATCGTTCTCTTCATCGCGCTCTTTGTTGCCGAGCAGCGTGCGCCAGCCCGCTTCCGCCAGAAAACGCGCTTTGGCGACGAACTTACCTTTGGCGATCTCCAGCTCGATCACACATTTGCGGAACACCGCGTCCGGGCAAAATTGCATCAGATACTGGCGCGCCACGAGGTTATAGACCTTCGCTTCGTTCTCGCTCAGATTGACATTGCTGGCGCGCGCCGTCGGGATAATCGCGTGGTGCGCGTCGACTTTTTTATCATCCCAGCAGCGGTTGCGCGTTTCCGGGTTCACGGCGGGCTGCGGGAGCAGATCCGGGGCGTGAACGCCGATGGCATTCAGCACCGCATGTCGCCCGGCGAAATGCTCTTCCGGCAGGTAGCGGCTATCTGAACGCGGATAGGTAATCAGCTTGTGGGTTTCGTACAGCTTCTGGCAGATATCGAGCACGTTCTGCGCGCTCATACCAAAGCGCTTAGCCGCTTCAATCTGTAACGACGACAGCGAAAACGGCAGCGGCGCGGGTTCTGATTCCCGTTTATCGTTATAGCTGGTGACCATCGCTGGCTGGCCGCTGATGCGGTTGACCACGTGATCCGCCAGCGGACGATGCAGCAACCGCCCCTCTTCGTCCTGGTAAGATTCACAGGCGTCGCTCGGCTGCCAGGTCGCGGTAAAACGTTCATCCTTCGGGGTGACGATATGCGCTTTCACCTCGAAGAAATCTTTGGCGACGAAGTTTTCAATCTCTTCGTCGCGACGCACCACCAGGCCCAGCACCGGCGTCTGAACGCGCCCGACTGAGAGCACGCCCTGATACCCGGCGTTACGCCCGAGAATGGTGTAGGCGCGCGTCATGTTGATGCCATACAGCCAGTCGGCGCGGGCACGCGCCAGGGCAGATACGCACAGCGGGATGAACTCGCTGTTGGCGCGCAGACGCGTAATGGCGCGCTCCACCGCCTGCGGGTTAAGATCGTTAATCAGACAACGCTGCACCTGCTGACGCTTTTCCGGCGCCAGCTCAAGGTAGTCGAGCACTTCGTCCACCAGCAGTTGCCCTTCCCTGTCCGGGTCACCCGCGTGAACCACTTCTTGTGCGTCATGCAGAAAGCGTTTGATGACGTTGAGCTGTTTGGTGACCGAAGGACGTGGCTGCAGTTTCCACTTCTCCGGCACGATCGGCAGATCGTTGAGATTCCAGCGCGCATAGCGGCTGTCGTAGACATCCGGCTGCGCTTGTTCCAGCAGGTGACCGATACACCAGGTGACCACCTGCCCGTTACCGCATTCGATAAAGCCGTCGCCCTTGCGATGCGGCTTGGGCAGCACATCGGCAATGGCTCGGGCGAGACTCGGCTTTTCCGCAATAAACAAACGCATTGAATTAACGGATCTCAATCATCGGACGGCCGCCGCGCGCGCTGACCAGCTCGCCGATGGCGCTCAGGGTAATGCCAAACTCTGCGGCGGTGGCTTTGACATCGGCTTCCGCTTCAGGTGTGACCGCCAGCAGCAGGCCGCCGGAAGTTTGTGGATCGCACAGCAGATCGCGCCACTCCGTCGGCATATCGCCCATCAGATGGCCGTAGCTGGCAAAGTTACGCTGCGTTCCCCCCGGCACCGCCCCCTGTGCTATGTACTCTTCCACGCCCGGCAGTTTTGGAATGTCCTGATACCAGAGCTGCGCCTGCACGCCCGCGCCCTGGCAAACTTCGCTCAGGTGGCCGAGCAGGCCAAAACCGGTGACGTCGGTCATCGCTTTTACGCCGTCGATATTCGCGAACGCCGCCCCCGCCAGGTTCATCTGACACATCACGTCGGTAGCAAGACCGATATGCTCGGGCTTGAGCAGGGATTTTTTCTCAGCGGTGGTGAGCACGCCAATGCCCAACGGCTTGGTAAGGAACAGTTTGCACCCTTCCTGCGCGGTGCTGTTGCGCTTCACGCGTTCGGTCGGTACGACGCCGGTGACGGCGAGGCCGAAGATCGGTTCCGGCGCATCAATAGAGTGCCCACCCGCCAGAGCGATCCCCGCCTGTTGGCAGGCAAAGCGGCCGCCCTCGATGACGTCGCGGGCAATTTCCGGCGCCAGGGTGTTGATCGGCCAGCCGAGAATAGCAATCGCCATGATCGGTTTACCGCCCATCGCGAAGATGTCGCTGATGGCGTTGGTTGCCGCGATGCGCCCGAAATCAAACGGGTTATCGACAATCGGCATAAAGAAGTCGGTGGTGCTGATAATGCTGGTGCCGTTACCTAAATCGTATACCGCTGCATCGTCACGCGTTTCGTTGCCGACAAGCAGGTTCGGGTCGACAAACTTCGCCTGTTCGCTATGCAGAATGGTTTCCAGCACTTTCGGGGAAATTTTACAACCGCAACCCGCTCCGTGGCTGTATTGCGTTAAACGAATGGTTTGCTCGCTCATGGACATCTCCTGTCATTGCAATCGCGCTATGGTAGCGCTCATTCCGTGATGAGGTAAGTATGACTGTCTGAATTATGCGACGCTTGCTCATAATCCAGACAGTTTAGTGTGATTATCAGAAACGGGTGACGAACGGGGCGGTATCGGGTGCTGTAATGGTGGTCGAGGCTTTCAGCTGCGGCGTGCCTAAGTAGAGGAAGCCAACGATTTTATCGTGCTGGGCGCAGGAAAGCCCTTCGCGCACCACCGGGCTGTCGGTCAGCGGGCCGGTGCGCCAGATGCCGTTAAAGCCCTGAGCCACAGCCGCCATTTGCATCGCCATCACCGCGCAGCCTGCAGACATCTCCTGCTCCCAGACCGGTACTTTGTGTTCCGGCTGACATTTCGCCACCACCGCGATGATCATCGGCGCGCGAAACGGCGCATTGCGCGCTTTATCAATCGCTTTTTCATCCTGCTCGGCGGCCATCGCCCCATTCTCAAGCAAGGTGCTGAAACGGTCGCGCCCTTCGCCTTCAATAATAAAGAAGTGCCACGGCGAGAGCGTACCGTGATCCGGGGCGCGCATACCGGCGCGCAGAATGTTTTCCAGCTGTTCGCCCGCAGGCGCAGGTTCCGCCAGGCGAGAAGCGCTACGACGGTTAACAAGCAGTTCAAGTGCGTCCATTGATTCACTCCTGTCTTCAAATTTGCTCACAAAATTAACACGACAGCAGAATTTGTTACAGCGCAGTGGGCGATTCCTGCTGACAAGTGACGGTTGGGTCATTACGATAACCCCACATTGCCGTCCAGTCGCGACGGAAACGGTCATTATCTGGTTTGGGAGAATACATGCGAACCCTTTGGCGAATTTTTGCCGGTTTCTTTAAATGGACGTGGCGGTTGCTCAATTTTGTCCGCGAACTGGTGATGAATATCTTCTTCATCTTCCTGATTCTGGTGTGTGTGGGCCTGTGGATGCACATCAGCAGCAGTAACCAGGCGCAGCATTCCGAGCGCGGCGCGCTGCTGCTCGACATTACCGGTGTGATTGTCGATAAGCCGTCCACCAGCAATCGTCTGGGCGTGATTGGCCGTCAGCTGCTTGGCTCCACCTCCGATCGTATGCAGGAAAACTCCCTGTTTGATATCGTCGACGCTATTCGTCAGGCGAAAGACGATCGCAACATTACCGGCATTGTGCTGGACCTGAAAAACTTCGCCGGGGGCGATCAGCCGTCGATGCAGTACATCGGTAAAGCGCTGCGTGAATTCCGCGACAGCGGTAAACCAGTGATTGCCGTGGGCGACAGCTACAGCCAGGGGCAATATTATCTGGCGAGCTTTGCCAACAAGATTTGGCTCTCCCCGCAGGGCACCGTCGATCTGCACGGTTTTGCCACCAACGGGCTGTACTACAAATCGCTGCTGGATAAGCTGAAAGTGACCACGCACGTGTTCCGCGTCGGGACCTATAAATCGGCGGTTGAGCCGTTTATTCGCGATGATATGTCCCCTGCCGCCCGTGAAGCGGACAGCCGCTGGATCGGCGAACTGTGGCAGAACTATCTCGCCACCGTCGCCGCGAACCGTCAGATCACCCCTGAGCAGGTCTTCCCAGGTGCACAGGCGATGCTGGATGGCCTGACTAAAGTTGGCGGCGATACGGCGAAATACGCGCTCGATAACAAACTGGTCGACACCCTCGGCTCCAGCGCAGAGATCGAAAAAGCGCTGACCAAGCAGTTTGGCTGGAGCAAAGAAGACAAGAACTACAGCGCCATCAGCCTCTACGATTACACGCCGAAAAAACCGAGCGAGACGGGTGACAGCGTGGCCGTGGTCTTTGCCAACGGCGCGATCATGGACGGTGAAGAGACGCCGGGGAACGTGGGCGGTGACACGACCGCGTCGCAGATCCGCGATGCGCGTCTGGACCCGAAAGTGAAAGCCATTGTCCTGCGCGTCAACAGCCCTGGCGGCAGCGTCAGCGCTTCGGAAGTGATCCGTGCGGAACTGGCCGCCGCGCGTGCTGCAGGCAAACCGGTGGTGGTGTCGATGGGCGGTATGGCGGCATCCGGCGGCTACTGGATCTCCACACCAGCGAACTACATCGTGGCGAACCCGAGTACGTTAACCGGCTCTATCGGTATCTTCGGCGTCATTAATACCGTTGAAAACAGCCTTGATTATCTGGGTGTGCATACGGATGGCGTTGCGACGTCACCGCTGGCGGATGTGGCCGTGACCAAATCCCTGCCACCGGAAGTGTCGCAGATGATGCAGCTCAGTATTGAGAACGGTTATAAGCGCTTTATCACGCTGGTGGCGGATTCCCGTAAATCCACGCCGGAGCAGGTGGATAAAATCGCGCAGGGCCATGTCTGGACCGGCCAGGACGCGAAGAACAATGGGCTGGTCGACAGCCTGGGCGACTTCGATGACGCCGTCGCGAAAGCCGCCGAACTGGCAAAACTGAAACAGTGGCACATTGCGTATTATCAGGATGAGCCGACGTTTGTGGATATGGTGATGAACAGCATGTCCGGTTCAGTGCGCGCGATGCTGCCTGCTGCAATTCAGGCCTATCTGCCTGCGCCAGTGGCGAGCGCGGCAAGCGTCGTAAAAGCCGAGAGCGATAAGCTCGCCGCCTTTAACGATCCGCAAAACCGTTACGCGTTCTGCCTCACCTGCGCTAACGTTCGCTAAAAACCCTGTCCCCTCTTCTCGCGAAGGGGGGATTTTTCTTTGAAGCACAAGAACACACTATCATGCAGAAGAAATCGATTTATGTGGCGTATACCGGCGGGACCATCGGTATGCAGCGCTCTGAAAATGGCTATATTCCTGTCTCCGGCCATCTCCAGCGCCAGCTCGCGCTGATGCCCGAGTTCCACCGCCAGGAGATGCCAGACTTCACCATTCACGAGTACGATCCGCTGATGGACTCCTCAGATATGACGCCGGAAGACTGGCAGCATATCGCAGAAGATATCAAAGCCCATTACGACGAGTACGATGGCTTTGTGATCCTGCACGGTACCGACACCATGGCGTTTACGGCCTCTGCGCTCTCCTTCATGCTGGAGAACCTCGGCAAGCCGGTGATCGTGACCGGCTCGCAGATCCCGCTGGCGGAGCTGCGCTCCGACGGGCAGATCAACCTGCTCAACTCCCTGTATGTCGCCGCCAATTACCCGATCAATGAAGTGTCGCTGTTCTTCAACAACCGACTTTATCGCGGGAACCGCACCACCAAAGCACATGCCGACGGTTTTGATGCCTTTGCGTCGCCAAACCTGCAGCCGTTGCTGGAGGCGGGTATTCATATTCGTCGTCTGGGCACACCACCGGCACCCCACACGGCGGGCGAGCTGATTGTTCACCCGATCACCCCACAGCCGATTGGCGTGGTGACGATTTATCCGGGGATTTCTGCCGACGTGGTGCGCAACTTCCTGCGCCAGCCGGTGAAAGCGCTTATCCTGCGCTCCTACGGCGTGGGCAATGCGCCGCAGAACGGCGAGTTCCTGAAAGAGCTGCAGGAAGCGAGCGATCGCGGCATTCTGGTGGTTAACCTCACCCAGTGCATGTCCGGTAAAGTGAATATGGGGGGATATGCCACGGGCAACGCGCTGGCGCATGCCGGGGTGATCAGCGGGTTCGATATGACGGTCGAGGCCACCCTGACTAAACTTCATTACTTACTCAGTCAGGATCTGGACGTGCAATCGATGCGTACCGCGATGATGCAAAACCTGCGCGGCGAACTGACGCCGGACGAATAAGGAGAGTGTTATGAAGCAACGTGCCCTGCTGCTGGTCGATCTGCAAAATGATTTTTGCGCCGGTGGCGCGCTGGCGGTAGCCGGTGGTGATAGCACCGTGGATGTTGCCAATACGCTGATTGCGTGGTGTAAAGCGCGCGGTGAGGCGGTGGTGGCAAGCCAGGACTGGCATCCGGCGGATCACGGCAGCTTTGCCAGCCAGCACAATGTTGAGCCGTTTACCCGGGGCGAGCTGGACGGTCTGGCGCAAACCTTTTGGCCCGATCACTGCATTCAGCAGACCGAAGGGGCTGAACTGCATCCGCTGCTGAATCAAGCGGCCATCGACGCGGTGTTTCATAAAGGCGAAAATCCGAATATCGACAGCTACAGCGCCTTTTTCGACAACGGCCATCGACAGAAAACCGCGCTCGATGAGTGGCTGCGCCATCATGAGATCGGCGAGCTGATCGTGATGGGGCTGGCGACGGATTACTGTGTGAAGTTCACTGTCCTCGATGCGCTAAAACTGGGGTATAACGTCAGCGTCATCACCGATGGCTGTCGCGGCGTGAATATTCAGGCGCAGGATAGCGCGCTGGCGTTTATGGAGATGTCGACGGCAGGTGCGACGCTGTACACCCTCTCCGACTGGCAAGAGACGCAGGCGTAAGCGCGGTTCCCATTTTTTATCTTTTTCAGGAGGGCCACTCGTATGGCTTTTATCCCAAAAAACTATGCCCGGCTCGAAGTCGGTTACCGTGAAAAGGCGCTGAAGCTTTTTCCGTGGGTATGCGGTCGCTGTAGCCGCGAATTTGTCTATTCCAACCTGCGTGAGCTGACGGTTCACCATATCGATCACGATCACTCCAATAACCCGGAAGACGGCAGCAACTGGGAGATGCTATGCCTGTTCTGCCACGATCATGAGCATTCCAAATACACGGAAGCCGACCTGTACGGTTCCACCGTCGTCGCGGGTGAAGATGCGCAGAAGAGCGTCGGGGAAGCGAAATACAACCCGTTTGCCAATCTGAAAGCGATGATTGATAAAAAGTAATCCTGCATTCCTGGCCGGGCATGACAATGCTGCCCGGCCAAATTTTCTACTCCTCATCGTTTCCCACGCCTCACGATAGCTTTAGTCACCCTTTACGCTTCCGGACAGTTACGCGCTGCGGTGCCTGCCGTTAACAGCCTTTTGTTTCCCGTATAACAAAAATTCAACCTCTCTCGCAGTTTCAGCGAAGCGGCACTGCTATCCTCGTTTGGCTATTTTTTGTCACATCCCTGATGTGACGTACTTTTTTTAGTCAAAGAGGATACGTTATGAAGCTATTGCCTGTGATGGCAGCCTTACCCCTGCTCTGCGCTCCAGCCCTTTTTGCGGCTGACCTGATGTCCGTCGGCTACTTCAACGGTGGCGGCGATGTGACTGCCGGGCCGGGAGGTGACATCGATAAGCTGGATGTTCGCCAGATTACCCACCTCAACTACTCGTTTGGTCTTATCTATAACAACGAAGCGGGTGAAACCAACGCCGCGCTGAAAGACGCCAGTAAGCTGCACCAAATCTGGCTCTCGCCGAAGGTCACCGCCGATCTGCATAAAATCCCTGAACTGCGTAAGCAAAACCCACAGCTTAAAGTCCTGCTCTCTGTTGGCGGCTGGGGCGCGCGCGGATTCTCCGGCGCCGCAGATAGCAAAGAGAGCCGCGCCGTGTTTATTCGCTCCGTGCAGGAGATCGTCACGACCTACGGACTTGATGGCATCGATCTCGACTGGGAGTACCCGGTGAACGGTGCGTGGGGTCTGGTGGATAAGCAGCCCGCCGATAAAGACAACTTCACCGCCCTGCTGAAGGAGATCCGCGAAGCGCTGCCGAAAGAGAAGCTGGTGACTGTCGCCCTGGGGGCGAATGCGGAAAGTCCAAAAAGCTGGGTCGACGTCAAAGCGATCGCGCCGTATCTGAACTACATCAATCTGATGACCTACGATATGGCCTACGGCACGCAGTATTTTAACTCGAACCTGTATGACTCCACTAAATGGCCAACTGTGGCCGCCGCGGACAAATACAGCGCTGATTTTGTGGTCAACAACTACCTGGCTGCCGGGCTGAAACCTGAGCAGATGAATTTAGGGATTGGTTTTTACGGGCGCGTGCCAAAACGCAGCGTGGAGCCTGGCATCGACTGGACAAAAACAGATGCTGAGAAAAACCCAGTGACACAGCCGTACTTCGGTGCGCAGGAGATCGGATTGTTCAAGGCGTTGGGCTATGACCTCACCAAAGATACCTACGTGAAGTACAACGATATTGTCAGCAAGCTGATTAACGATCCGCAGAAACGCTTTACCGAGCACTGGGACGATCAGGCGAAAGTGCCGTGGCTGTCGGTGAAATCGGCGGAGGGCAAGGAACTGTTCGCTCTGTCGTACGAAAACCCGCGTTCGGTCGACCTGAAGGCGCAGTACATCAAAGAGAAAGGTCTGGGTGGCGCGATGTTCTGGGAGTATGGCGCGGACGACCACAACCAGCTGGCGAAGCAGTTAGCGACGTCGTTAGAGATTAAGCACTAACTCATTTGCCGGGCAGCGTTAGCGCTTGCCCGGCCTACGGTTACTGCATTTTCATCGTCGCAATCGGTTTTGGCGTGATGCCAAAATCTTCCTTCAGCTCGCGCTTACTCTTCATCACCATCTGGCCTTTGGTGTCGATGGTCATGTGCTGTGCGTCGCTGTTATTGCGCGCCTGCCACAGCATCACCAGCTGCAGGCTGTTCTCTTTTTGCTCTGTCGTCAGCGCCACGCCATCCGGCCATTTCCCCAGTTCTACGGCTGTCACCAGACGCTGATACACGTCCGGCGTCATACTGTTAATCATGTCATCAATATTCATGAGAAATCCGCTGTGATGGAATAATTTGCTGAATCGGTTTTTCAACCTTTGGTCTGGTCGCCATTTTCGTCATCAGAGAAGCTCATCGACGCCGAATTTACACAGAAACGCTCACCCGTGGGCTGTGGGCCATCCGGGAAAACGTGTCCGAGATGAGCATCGCAGTTTCCGCAGCGGATTTCTGTGCGCTGCATACCGTGTGAAGAGTCCGTTAAATAGCGGATGGCCTCGTCGCTGACAGGCTCGTAAAAGCTCGGCCAGCCGCAGCCAGAATCATATTTTGACTGGGAATTAAACAGCGGTGCATCGCACACCAGACAGTGATAGACGCCATCGCGCTTATTGTGCAGCAAACGCCCGGTGAATGGGGGTTCAGTTCCGTGGTTCTGCGTCACGTAGAACTGCATTTCTGTTAGATTTTTTTTGAGTTCGTCAGGGTTACGTTGATTCGACATATGCTCAGATCTCGCTGTAGAAACAGATACCTTTCATCGCGAATTCTAACAAAACATTAACACTGAAGTGTGAACTTTTGTTCTAAACTTATGCGTTGCGGTACGGCAGTCAGGCAATTGTGATCTTGCTCACATATTTATCCTGATAGCCCTTTAAAATCCCGGGCGCAGCCCCCATGTGGTTGCTAGCTCAAAGGGAAAGTGAGGCTGTCAGTCGCACAAAGGTTATGCGCAGGATTGATTTGTCGCAATGATTGACACGATTCCGCTTGACGCTGCGTAAGGTTTTTGTAATTTTACAGGCAACCTTTTATTCACTAACAAATAGCTGGTGGAATATATGACTATCAAAGTAGGTATCAACGGTTTTGGCCGTATCGGCCGTATTGTTTTCCGTGCTGCTCAGGAACGTTCTGACATCGAAATCGTTGGTATCAACGATCTGTTGGACGCTGAATACATGGCGTACATGCTGAAGTACGACTCAACTCACGGTCGTTTCAATGGCACCGTTGAAGTGAAAGACGGCCACCTGGTTGTTAACGGCAAAACCATCCGTGTTACTGCTGAAAAAGATCCAGCTAACCTGAAGTGGAACGAAATCGGTGTTGATGTTGTTGCTGAAGCAACGGGTATCTTCCTGACCGACGAAACTGCGCGTAAACACATCACCGCTGGTGCGAAGAAAGTTGTTCTGACTGGTCCTTCCAAAGACAACACGCCTATGTTCGTTAAAGGCGCTAACTTTGACAAATACGAAGGCCAGGACATCGTTTCTAACGCATCCTGCACCACCAACTGCCTGGCTCCGCTGGCAAAAGTTATCAACGACAACTTCGGCATCATCGAAGGTCTGATGACCACTGTTCACGCGACCACCGCAACTCAGAAAACCGTTGATGGCCCGTCTCACAAAGACTGGCGCGGCGGCCGCGGCGCAGCTCAGAACATCATCCCATCCTCTACCGGTGCTGCTAAAGCAGTAGGTAAAGTACTGCCAGAACTGAATGGCAAACTGACTGGTATGGCGTTCCGCGTTCCTACTCCAAACGTATCCGTTGTTGACCTGACCGTTCGTCTGGAAAAAGCAGCGTCTTACGAAGAAATCAAGAAAGCTATCAAAGCCGCTTCTGAAGGCGCAATGAAAGGCGTTCTGGGTTACACCGAAGACGACGTTGTTTCTACCGACTTCAACGGCGAAGTGTGCACTTCTGTGTTCGATGCTAAAGCAGGTATCGCACTGAACGACAACTTCGTGAAACTGGTTTCCTGGTACGACAACGAAACTGGCTACTCTAACAAAGTACTGGACCTGATCGCTCACATCTCCAAATAAGTTGAGATGAGATACTGATCCAAAAAGGCGACCTCGGTCGCCTTTTTTTATGCTTAAAGACAGAGGATTGCGTAATGATTCACAAAATTTTTGCACTTCCAGTAGTCGAACAACTTACCCCTGTACTCTCCCGCCGCCAGATTGATGGCGCGGATATAATTGTCGTCGACCACCCACGCGTGAAAGCCTCTGTGGCCCTCAATGGCGCCCACCTGCTCTCCTGGAAACCAGAAGGCGAAGAAGAAGGCCTGTGGCTGAGCGCGGCGACCTCTTTCAAGAAAGGGGCGGCGATTCGCGGTGGCGTACCTATCTGCTGGCCGTGGTTCGGCCCTGCCGCTGAAGCAGGCCTGCCAGCGCATGGTTTTGCCCGTAACCAACAGTGGACGCTGAAAGCGCACAACGAAGATGATAACGGCGCCGTGCTGACCTTCGAACTGCAAAGCAATGACGAAACCCGCGCGCTGTGGCCGCATGACTTCACGCTGTATGCCCGCTTCAAACTGGGTCAAACCTGTGAAATTGAGCTGGAAGCACACGGTGAGTTTGAAACCACCTCTGCCCTGCACACCTATTTCAACGTCGGTGACATTGCGGATGTGAAAGTGAGCGGCTTTGGCGATCGCTTTATCGATAAAGTGGATAACGCGAAAGAAGGTAAACTGAGCGACGGCGTGCAGACCTTCCCGGATCGTACCGACCGCGTCTATCTGAACCCGGAAGCCTGCAGCGTGATCCACGATGCGGCGCTCAACCGTGGTATTGAAGTGGTTCACCACCATCACAGCAATGTGGTGGGCTGGAACCCAGGCCCGGCGCTCTCTGTGAGCATGGCTGACGTACCGGACGACGGGTATAAAACCTTTGTCTGCGTCGAAACTGCGTGCGTCACCGCACCGCAGAAAACCAGCGCGGATAAACCTTCACGCCTGGGTCAGACCATCAAAATCGTTAAACGCTAATCCTGTTCCCCTCTCTGCCCGGAGAGGGGAAATTTCGTTACACCACGTCCAGTGCTGTTTTACGCCCCGGCGCCGGGAACGCTGCATCCAGCCGCGCAAGTTCTTCAGCCGAAAGCGTTAACGCCAACGCGCCTGCATTCTCTTTCACATGTTCAATCGACGCCGCTTTTGGAATGGCGATAACACCCTGATGGCTAATCACCCACGCAAGAAGCACCTGTGCGGCGCTGGCATGATGATGTTGCGCAATGTCATTCACGGCGGGATGGTTGAGCAGGCCAGAGCGTAGCCGTCCGGCTTGCGCCAGCGGGCAATAGGCCATCACCGGCATCGACTGCTGCTGACACCAGGGAAGGAGATCGTATTCAATGCCACGCGAGGCCAGATGATAAAGCACCTGATTGGTGGCACACTCCGCACCACCGTCGACGCCCCACATCTCCTGCATATCGTCATGGTCGAAATTAGACACACCCCAGCGGCCAATTTTGCCCTGCTGTTGCAATGTCTGCATCAGCTCAACGGTCTCGTCCAGACCGTAGTTTCCCCGCCAGTGCAGTAAGTAAAGGTCGATGTAGTCGGTGCCAAGACGACGGAGGCTGGCCTCGCAGGCCGCTATCCCCTTTTTCCCGCCCGCATTCCACGGATAAATCTTGGAGACCAGAAAGACGCGATCGCGCTGGCCTTTGATCGCCTCGCCCACCACCTCCTCGGCTCGGCCATCTGCATACATTTCGGCGGTATCGATGAGCGTCAGCCCCATATCGATGCCCGCTCGCAGTGCAGCCACTTCGTTTTGCCGCTGACCGGCGTTTTCCCCCATATACCAGGTTCCCTGCCCCATCGCCGGCAAGGTAAAACGGTCAGCAAAAGTCACGGTTTTATCTGACATGTTTCTCTCCTGTTTTTCTCCGCACCACCATAAAGCAAACGGGGCGCAAGCGCCCCGTTGTCATGCACAGAATGCACCGTAAAAGTGCACAATCAGAAGCTGTAGGTCACGCCCGCAGAGAACAGACCGGCCCAGGACTTATCAACCATTGGGCTGTCTTTCACTTCATCGCTAAGACGGGTGTAACGGGTAGAGGCGTACAGGTTCCAGTCGCTGGCAAACTTGTAGCTTGCGGTCAGTTCCAGGTACGGGTTCCAGCCGTCATCCGCGTCATAGCTGTTCAGGCCACTACGTTTAGACTCTTTATGGGACACCCCATAATAGTAGTCATTGTAGTTTTCGCTGCTGTACTCCACACCGATACCCGGCGTCAGCGTGATGCCGCCGTTGGTGTAGCGGTACAACCAGGCCAGATCCCAGATAAACCCGTTGCTATTGTCCAGCGTATCGCCCGCAAGCGAGGTACGCAGGAAACCATACTGGGTGTTGTGAACATAGGAAAGCCCCGCCATCACGCTGCTTCTGCGTTTATCGAGCTGACGCAGTGCACGGCTGTCACTGTCACCCGGTTTGAAGTGCATCGGGTTGTAGTACGCCATGATGGAGAGCTTATCTGTGTTGTCATTCCACAGGTAGTAACCGCCACCCAGGCCGCGGAACCAGAAATTATCGCCTTCATAAGTGATCACTGGCACCGGATAAACGTCGCGATCGTACTGTTTATACGGGCTGTTGATAACGCCGACGCCTGCGCCAACGGACCACTGATCGGCCGCGTGAGCGGTGCTAACGGACGTGGCGACAAGTACGCCCAATGCCAGAAGTTTGAGTTTGGTCACAATCCATTCTTTCCTGTAGTCAAATAATCAGCGAGTGAAGTGTAACCGCCCTGCCCACACATCCCAAAATTTTTTGCCCGCTAATGAGTTTAATTAACCGATTATTTTCATCATTTAAGATGACCGGAGGCTTTCATTTATGTGACGAGGCAGTGAAAGTCGACGTTTTATCCTGAATCTCGCCGCAGATTTTTTGGATGAGTTATTGATATGTCATTGAAATTAGATTCTGGAGGCATGCAAGTTTTGCAAATGCCATCTACGCTTAATTTTAGGAAGATGAATTGCTGTACGCCCGGCGGTTGAGAGCGCAAGACCTGGCACACGGGTTGCTGCTCTGGTACTGAGGTGCGGGGGTGAAGACGCTTCCAGGAGCCTCCACTATTCATACGAACGGCTCTTTTCCTGTGCTAAAAAACGAAAGGACGGCATGCCATGAATATATTCGATCACTATCGCCAGCGCTATGAAGCTGCCAAGGACGAAGAGTTCACACTGCAGGAGTTTCTTGCTGTCTGTAAGCAAGATCGCAGTGCCTATGCCAATGCGGCAGAACGGCTATTGATGGCTATCGGTGAGCCAAACATGGTCGACACTGCCCTCGAACCACGGCTCTCCCGTCTCTTTTCGAATCGTGTGGTTGCACGATACCCCGCTTTTGAAGAATTTTATGGCATGGAAGACGCCATCGAGCAAATTGTTTCGTACCTGAAACACGCGGCTCAGGGTCTGGAAGAGAAGAAACAGATCCTTTACTTATTAGGCCCGGTCGGTGGCGGTAAATCGTCCCTGGCAGAGCGCCTGAAATCACTGATGCAGCGCGTGCCGATCTATGTTCTTAGCGCCAACGGAGAACGCAGCCCGGTTAACGATCATCCGCTGTGCCTGTTCAATCCGCAGGAAGATGCCCAAATTCTGGATAAAGAGTTTGGTATCCCGAACCGCTATCTCGGCACGATCATGTCGCCGTGGGCGGCGAAGCGCCTGCATGAGTTTGGCGGCGACATCACCAAATTCCGCGTGGTAAAAGTCTGGCCATCCATTCTGCAGCAGATTGCGATTGCCAAGACCGAGCCGGGCGATGAGAACAACCAGGATATCTCCGCGCTGGTCGGTAAGGTCGATATCCGTAAACTGGAACACCACGCGCAAAACGATCCGGATGCCTATGGCTATTCCGGCGCGCTGTGCCGTGCCAACCAGGGTGTGATGGAGTTCGTCGAGATGTTTAAAGCGCCAATCAAGGTGCTGCATCCGCTGCTGACCGCCACCCAGGAAGGGAACTACAACGGGACGGAAGGTATTTCCGCCCTGCCGTTTAACGGGATTATTCTGGCTCACTCGAACGAATCAGAATGGGTCACCTTCCGTAATAACAAAAACAACGAGGCGTTCCTTGACCGTGTGTACATTGTCAAAGTGCCTTATTGCCTGCGGATCTCCGAAGAGATCAAAATTTACGAGAAACTGCTTAACAACAGTGAGCTGGTGCATGCCCCTTGCGCGCCGGGAACCCTGGAAACGCTGTCGCGCTTCTCGATTCTCTCGCGTCTGAAAGAGCCAGAAAACTCCAGCATCTATTCGAAGATGCGCGTCTACGATGGCGAAAGTCTGAAAGATACCGACCCGAAAGCGAAGTCCTATCAGGAGTATCGCGATTACGCCGGTGTCGACGAAGGGATGAACGGCTTGTCCACGCGTTTCGCGTTTAAAATCCTCTCCCGCGTGTTTAACTTCGATCACGCCGAAGTGGCGGCCAACCCGGTACATCTGTTCTACGTTCTGGAGCAGCAGATTGAGCGCGAACAGTTCCCGCAGGATCTGGCGGAACGGTATCTTGAGTTCCTCAAAGGCTATCTGATTCCGAAATACGCCGAGTTTATCGGCAAAGAGATCCAGACCGCCTACCTGGAATCCTATTCCGAATACGGGCAGAACATTTTCGACCGTTATGTCACCTATGCGGACTTCTGGATCCAGGATCAGGAATACCGCGACCCGGATACCGGCCAGCTGTTTGACCGTGAATCCCTGAACGCGGAACTGGAAAAAATTGAGAAGCCGGCCGGGATCAGTAATCCGAAAGACTTCCGTAACGAGATCGTGAACTTCGTGCTGCGCGCCAGAGCGCATAACAGCGGACGTAACCCGAACTGGACCAGCTACGAAAAACTGCGCACGGTTATTGAGAAGAAAATGTTCTCAAACACCGAAGAGCTGTTGCCGGTCATTTCGTTTAATGCCAAAACCTCAACCGACGAGCAGAAAAAGCACGACGATTTTGTCGACCGCATGATGGAGAAAGGCTATACCCGCAAGCAGGTTCGTCTGCTGTGCGAATGGTATTTGCGCGTACGTAAATCGTCTTAACAAAAGTGCCCGGTGGCTTTTCGCCATCGGGCCGACAACGACAACATTCCGTTAGCCGAATAAGCGCAGCGCATCCGGCAAACAGGGAGTGCGAAAGTTGGCAATGCAGTACGGGGGGCATATGACCTGGTTTATTGACCGGCGTCTTAACGGCAAAAACAAGAGCACGGTGAACCGCCAGCGCTTCTTGCGCCGTTATAAAGCGCAAATTAAACAGTCGATCTCCGAGGCCATCAACAAACGTTCGGTGACCGATGTGGATAGCGGCGAGTCCGTCTCTATCCCGACGGATGATATTAGCGAACCGATGTTCCATCAGGGACGGGGCGGCTTGCGCCATCGCGTACACCCAGGTAACGACCATTTCGTCCAGAACGATCGTATTGAACGCCCGCAGGGCGGTGGCGGTGGTTCAGGAAGCGGTCAGGGTCAAGCAAGTCAGGACGGTGAAGGCCAGGATGAGTTCGTCTTCCAGATTTCCAAAGATGAGTATCTCGATCTGCTGTTCGAGGATTTGGCGCTGCCAAACCTGAAAAAAAATCAGCACCGTCAGCTTAACGAGTACAAAACCCACCGCGCCGGTTATACCGCCAACGGCGTTCCGGCAAATATTAGCGTAGTGCGTTCCCTGCAAAACTCGCTGGCCCGACGCACCGCGATGACGGCGGGTAAACGTCGTGAACTGCGCGAACTGGAGGTCAGCCTTAAGACCGTTGAAAACAGCGAGCCTGCGCAACTGCTGGAGGAAGAACGGCTGCGCAAAGAGATAGCCGAACTACGGGCAAAAATCGAGCGTGTGCCGTTTATTGACACCTTTGACTTGCGTTACAAGAACTACGAGAAACGTCCGGAACCTTCCAGCCAGGCGGTGATGTTCTGCCTGATGGACGTCTCCGGCTCGATGGATCAAGCCACCAAAGATATGGCGAAGCGCTTTTATATTCTGCTCTACCTGTTCCTGAGCAGAACCTATAAGAACGTGGATGTCGTCTATATCCGCCACCACACGCAGGCTAAAGAGGTGGATGAGCACGAGTTCTTCTACTCTCAGGAAACCGGCGGGACCATTGTATCCAGCGCCCTGAAGCTGATGGATGAAGTGGTGAAAGAGCGCTACGACCCGGCGCAGTGGAATATTTATGCCGCGCAGGCGTCCGATGGCGATAACTGGGCGGATGACTCCCCGCTCTGTCACGAAATTCTGGCGAAGAAAATTTTGCCGGTGGTGCGGTATTACAGCTACATCGAAATTACCCGTCGCGCACATCAAACGCTCTGGCGGGAATATGAACACCTGCAGGCGATGTTCGATAACTTTGCCATGCAGCATATCCGCGATCAGGATGATATTTATCCGGTCTTCCGCGAACTGTTCCACACGCAAAGTACCAGTAACGCATAAACAAACAGCCAGCGCCCAAATGCTGGCTGTTTTATTTACTGACTCACATTAATACAGTCGAGGGTTTTACCCCTCGGCATAATGCACACCATTATTCCCGAGATAAGCGTCCTATCCGCCCTCCCACTCATGCATAGCCTGTTAAATGTCCGTATCTGTCATTTCCCTGGTAAATATCAAGCAGACGTAAAAATAGCCCCACGCGTGGGCATTATCGGTTTCTTGAAATTAATGCTCTTAAAATACACTGTGCTAATGTAGTCGCACGACTTAACAACCCGAGGGAAATAACGATCATGTCAGACGAGATAAAAGGCACCGCCACCCACCAGCAGCTGATCGCACTGTTATCTGACCAGGGCGCGCAATATCGCGTGGTAGAACATGCGGCGGTAGGAAAATGCGAAGCGGTGAGCGAGATTCGCGGTACGGCGCTGAGCCAGGGTGCGAAAGCGCTGGTCTGTAAAGTTAAGGGTAACGGGGTGAAAAAACATGTGCTGGCGATTCTGGCGGCGGATCAGCAGGCCGATTTGAGTCAATTAGCCAGCCATTTTGGCGGGAGCAAAGCTTCGCTTGCAAGCCCGGCGGAAGTGGACGTTTTAACGTCCTGCGTCTTCGGGGCAATTCCCCCGTTCAGCTTTCATCCGGACCTGACGCTGGTTGCCGATCCCCTGCTGTTCGAGCGTTACGATGAGATTGCCTTTAACGCCGGTCTGCTGGAAAAATCGGTCATTATGAATACCCACGACTACCTGCGCATCGCCCAGCCTGAGCTGGTGGCGTTTCGCCGCGTCTGAGCATCCCGGCTGGCAGTTCTGTCAGCCGCGTTTTTCCAGAAACATCACTGAGGCCACCAGTATTATCGCAATGGTAAAAAACGACGACGAGATAATCAGCGTTTCAACAAACATGTGATCGTTCATGTTGATTCCCCTTTTGCTGCGTTTGTCCCTTTTTAATCCCCACAGATGACAATGATATGACAGATTCAGGTCAGCCCGATGAATACGAATAAGCTGAAACGATTCTGGTGAAAATAATCCCCTCACGTTAAATACAACCCACATCACAATAAATTGTTACCGGTATCACGAAAAAGGATTTCCATAAGTCCATTGCCAAATCTCGTAATTGTTAACCCCTCCTGCCTGCTTAACACTGCATACAAGAACACCCGCAAATAAACCTTACACTGGCAAGGTGAATAACATGAGCAATACAATTTCCCGTAAAGAGAAAATCAGTTATGGGTTAGGTGATATGGCGAGCCATATTGGGCTGGATAACGTTATTATCTTTCTGACCTTTTATTATACGGACGTCGTCGGTCTGCCCGCCGCCTTTGTGGGAACCATGTTTCTGCTGGCAAGAACGGCAGATGCGATTATCGATCCGGCGATGGGCTATATTGCCGATCGCACCCGCACCCGCTGGGGTAAATTCCGCCCGTGGATGCTGTGGCTGGCCCTGCCGTTTGGTGCCAGTTGTCTGCTCACCTACGCCGTGCCGGAGTCGCTGGATCTGCACGGCAAAATGATTTTTGCCACCATCAGCTACACGGTGATGATGCTGATGTATACCGCCATTAATATCCCCTATTGCTCGATGGGCGCGGTGATTACTCCGGACAACGAAGCGCGTATTTCCCTGCAATCGTATCGCTTTTTCCTCGCCACCCTCGGCGGTGCGTTATCCACCTTCTTTATGATGCCCCTGGCTGAATTTCTCGGCGGCGACGATAAATTACTCGGCTATCGCTGGGCGATGGCAATAATGGCGACGATTGCGGTCATTATGTTCTGGATCTGTTTTGCTAATACCCGCGAGCGTATTAACGCGCCCGCGACGCACAATAATTATCTGGCAGAGTTACGCGATTTATTGCGCAACGATCAGTGGCGCGTGGTTGCCGTTCTGGTATTAACCAATATTGGTTTTGGGGTTATTCGTCTAGGGGCGATGATGTATTTCGTCACCTATTATCTCGGCAGCGCCAGCTATTTTATGTGGATGCTCGGCGCGCATATTCTCGGTAAAGCGGCGGGCAGCGCGCTGGCAAAACGCCTGACGCGCAACTACAGCAAAGTACAGATGTTTGGCTACTGCGCGGTGCTGGCAGGCGTGCTGAGTATCGCCCTGTTCTTCGCGCCGAAAATGGTCGTCGTACTGGTGCCGCTCACCTTCATTATCTCCACCCTTTATCAGGCCACCACCACCTTTATGTGGGTGATGATGGCTGACGTCGCCGATTATGGCGAATGGAAACAGGGCAAACGCATGGACGGCGTGATCTTCTCGACCTTCCTCGCCGTGCTCAAACTGGGAATGGCCATCAGCGGTGCCATCGTCGGCTGGACGCTGGGCTTCAGCGGCTATGTGGCTAACGCACCGGAGCAAACCTCCACCGCCATGTACTGCATCATCGCCCTCTTTACCGTGGTGCCGGGCATTCTCTCCCTGTGCGCATTTGCCACCCTGCGCTGGTACAAGCTCGACGACCGCACCATGCAATCCATCAACCTTGCCAAACACAGTCTTTCGTAAAAGGACGCATTAACCATGAGTGAACTCATTCAACATACCAACAGTATCGAGTGGCGCTTTGAGCGGCAGATCCTGCGCATCGAACCGTGGGGTAAAAACAGCCTGCGCGTGAGAGCCACCTGCTCGCCGGACTTCAGCGAAGCGTTACAGGCTCTCCTGCCAGCGGCCCCCTGCACCGCGGAGATCACCGCGGAGAACGAAAGCCTGACGCTGCGCAACGGCAACATCACCGCCACCCTGAATCTGAAAGGTCAGCTGGCATTTTATAACCAGCGCGGCGAGCTGCTGCTGGAGGAGATGTGGCGTCAGCGCTCAACGGTGGGGATCGGTGCCAGCGAAAAGAGCCAGGATAAATATGTCAGCGCCCTGAAACTCGACGGTCGCGAATTCAAACCACTGGCGGGCGGCAAGTATCAGCTCACCGTGCGCTTTGAATCGCGCCCTGAGGAGCGGATTTACGGTATGGGTCAGTATCAGCAGCCCTGGCTGGATCTCAAAGGCTGTACCCTCGAACTGGCCCAGCGCAACTCTCAGGCCAGCGTGCCTTTTATGCAGTCGAATCTGGGCTACGGCGTGCTGTGGAATAATCCGGCGATTGGAGAGGTCAGCTTCGCCAAAAACCAGACCGAATGGCGCGCCCGCGTCACGGGGGAGATGGACTACTGGATCACCGCAGGCGACAGCATTGCGGAGATCACCCGCCAGTATGTCACCGCCACCGGCACTCCGCCGCCTGCCCCGTCCTTTATCAGCGGCCTGTGGCAGTGCAAATTGCGCTACCGCACCCAGCAGGAGGTACTGGAAGTGGCGCGGGAATATCGCCGTCGCAACCTGCCGCTCGCTGTGATGGTGATTGATTTCTTCCACTGGCCGAATCAGGGCACCTGGTGTTTCGACCCGGTCGACTGGCCCGATCCCAAGGCGATGGTGGATGAACTCACTGAAATGGGCATCGAGCTGATGGTCTCCGTCTGGCCGACCGTTGAAGCGCGCAGCCCACTGTTCCCGCAGATGAAAGCCAAAGGCTGGCTGGTCAGCAGCGAGCGCGGCGTGCAGGTGAATCTCGACTTTATGGGCAACACCACCTTTTTCGACGCGACCCATCCGCAGGCGCGTGAATTTGTCTGGGAGACCGTTAAGAAAAACTACTACGATCTGGGCATCAAACTGTTCTGGCTGGATGAAGCCGAGCCGGAGTACCGCGCCTACGATTTTGATAATTATCGCTATCACGCCGGCCCGGTGCTGGAGGTGGGCAACCGCTATCCGCGCGATTTTGCGCAGGGCTTCTACGAAGGCTTAACCGCTAACGGCGAGCGCGATATCGTCAATCTGGTGCGGTGTTCCTGGGCGGGCAGTCAGCGCTACGGCGTGCTGGCGTGGTCCGGCGATGTGCATTCATCCTTCCACGCGTTTCGCAACCAACTGGCCGCCGGGCTGAATATGGGGCTGGCGGGCATCCCGTGGTGGACCACGGACATCGGTGGATTCCAGGGCGGAAACGTCAACGATCCGGCATTCCATGAGCTGCTGATTCGCTGGTTCCAGTGGGCGGTCTTCTGTCCGGTACTGCGCATGCACGGCTATCGTGAGCCGCAAATCCAGCCGCCAGAGCGCTACCGCGACGGCATTCCTCAGTGCAACAGCGGCTCGCCCAACGAGCTGTGGAGCTACGGCGAAGCGAACTTCGCTATCATGCAGCACTGGCTGTCAGTGCGTGAAAAACTGCGCCCGTACATTGACGCCCTGTATGAGAATGCCCATCAGCACGGCGACCCGCTGATGCGCCCCCTGTTCTGGCACTATCCGCAGGAAAAACAGAGCTGGGAGACGGAAGATCAGTATCTGTTCGGCGAAGATCTGCTGGTTGCACCTGTGATGCACGCCGGGCAGCGCCAGCGTGACGTCTGGCTTCCCGCAGGAGATCACTGGATCGCTTTAAACGGCGAGCGATATCGCGGCGGCGAACGCGTGACGGTCGACGCGGCGCTGGAGACGATTCCGGTGTTTATTCGCGACGGTAGCCCGCTGGTGAAGGTGTTAGTGAGCTAGCCTCTGGCAGCTGCCCAAAAATGGGGGATTTGTCGATAAAAGCCTGTTTACGCTCGCCTTTGCGGGTAAAGTAAGCAGGCTTACTTTTTCTGGCAAGGATACCCCTCATGTTTGACCCTACCCTGCTGATCCTGCTGGCGCTGGCTGCGCTGGGCTTTGTCAGCCACAACACCACGGTGGCCATTTCAATCCTGGTGTTAATTATCGTACGCGTAACCCCGCTCAACACCTTCTTCCCGTGGATAGAAAAACAGGGCCTGACCATCGGGATCATCATTCTGACCATCGGGGTGATGGCTCCCATCGCCAGCGGTACGCTCCCGGCCTCGACGCTTCTACACTCCTTTGTGAACTGGAAATCGCTGGTGGCCATCGCCGTGGGGGTGTTCGTCTCCTGGCTCGGCGGGCGCGGGGTAACGCTGATGAGTTCGCAACCCTCTCTCGTCGCCGGTCTGCTGGTCGGGACGGTGCTCGGCGTGGCGCTGTTCCGCGGCGTGCCGGTCGGCCCGCTGATCGCCGCCGGGCTGGTGTCCCTGTTTATTGGGAAGTCGTAGACAGGCTGGCGATATAGCGCGCGGGTGTCTGCCCCAACCCTTTTTTGAACATCGTAATAAACGCGGTGGTGGAGTCATATCCCAGTGACTGCGCCGCCTGCTGGACCGATTTGCCGCCAATCAACAGCTGTAGCGCGACGATTAACTGCAGCTGATGACGCCAGCGGCGAAAACTCAGGCCCGTCTCCTTCACCACCAGCCGCGCCAGATTGCGCTCGCTCATGGCAAAGTGGCTCGCCCACTGGGCCAGCGTCTGCCACTCGGCGGGTTGCTCAGCCATGGTTTCGCTCATCATGCGAATTTTAGGGTGCGGTGAAACCGGCAGCTGGAGCTGCTCCTGCGGCTGCTGCGGGACTTCATCAAACAGCACATCAACCAGCCGGGAGGTGGACGGGAGCAACAGCTGCTCGCGGGTTTTGCTCGCCAGCGTCAGGATCAGCTCGCGCACCAGCGGGGAGATTTTTAACGTACAGCAGCGATCCGGAAGCGTCACCGCGCCCGGCTCAATAAACAGAAAACAGAGCTGCGCACCGGGCGTAGCTTTGTTGCTGTGAGGGATTTGGCCTGGGATCCACACCGCGTACTGCGGGGGCACCATCCACATGGCGTTTTCCACTTCGCAGGTGATGGCCCCGCGCAGGGCAAGGATCAGCTGACCTTTACGGTGCTGGTGGCGCGGAATGCGCTGTTCGTCTTCCACCACGCGGATGCGAAACGCCACGGCCGCATCGTGCTGGCTGTCGGGATCGTAGCCGTCAAGTCCGAGACCTTGCATAAAGTTGTCCGATATTAGCGATAAAGTGTCATTTTAGCTTGATTTAAACAGGGTGGAAAACGGGTATTGTGTGCCCTCGTTACGTTGTCAGAGAAAACCATGACTACTGCTATTCCCTCTTCCGGCAAAGATCGCCTGCTGTTGATTGCCGGTATTTTGATGATTGCCACCACTTTGCGCGTCACCTTTACCGGTGCGGCTCCTTTACTGGACATGATTCGTCACGACTACGGCCTGACGACTGCCCAGACCGGCCTACTGACCACTCTGCCGCTGCTGGCCTTTGCGCTGATTTCCCCTCTCGCCGCCGGTGTGGCGCGGAAGATCGGCATGGAGCGCAGCCTGTTTTTCGCCATGCTGCTCATCTGCGTGGGCATTGGCCTTCGTTCGCTGCCCTCCGCTGCGCTGCTGTTTATCGGCACCGGGGTGATCGGCTGCGGAATTGCGCTGGGTAACGTTCTGCTCCCTGGCCTGATTAAGCGTGATTTTCCAGGCCAGGTGGCAAAGCTCACCGGTGCCTACTCCCTGACCATGGGCGCGGCGGCGGCGCTGGGTTCAGCGATGATCGTACCGCTGGCCCTGAGCGGCGCGGGCTGGCACGGCGCGCTGCTGATGCTAATGGTGTTCCCGCTTTTAGCCACACTTCTGTGGCTACCCCAGTGGCGACAAAAACATACCGCCTCCTTAAGCAATGCGCGGGCGCTGCACAACCGTGGGATCTGGCGCTCGGCTCTCGCCTGGCAGGTGACGCTGTTTCTCGGCATTAACTCGCTGATTTACTATGTGATTATCGGCTGGCTGCCGGCGATTTTGCTCAGCCACGGCTACAGCGAAACCGAGGCCGGATCGATGCACGGTTTGCTGCAGCTGGCGACCGCAGCGCCGGGGCTTGCCGTGCCGCTGCTGCTGCATAAACTGAAAGACCAGCGCGGTATCGCCGGGTTATCGGCACTGATGTGCGCGGTGAGTCTCGCCGGGTTCTGGTTTGTGCCGGATCAGGCCGTGCTCTGGACGATTGTCTATGGATTTGGTTCCGGCGCGACGATGATTTTGGGCCTGACCTTTATCGGACTGCGTGCCAGCTCGGCGCACCAGGCGGCGGCACTTTCCGGAATGGCGCAGTCGGTCGGGTATCTGCTGGCGGCCTGTGGTCCACCGCTGATGGGGAAAATTCACGACACCGCCGGTGACTGGCGGATACCGCTTATCGCCTGTGCGCTGGCTGGCGTGGTGATGGCGGTCTGCGGTGTGCTTGCCGGGCGCGACCGCGAGATCACGCCCCACTGAGTCTGACGGCAGGCCGAATGGCCTGCCCGTTTAGCTGCGAGCAGCGTGCAGCATGGCCTGTACCAGCGGTACAGGACGCCCCGCCAGCGCACCGCGCTCGTGCTGGAACAGCGTGGCGACGAAGAACGGATGCGTTACCAGTTCTACCGCGCGAATCTCGCCTTGTTCATCCCAGCCCGTTACGCGCATATCGCCGCTTTCCAGCTCTTTCGCGAACGCCGGAGAAACGCCGTAGTTGCAGTGATACCCTTCTTCGATCTCTTCCCGGCCATAGGCTTTGGCGATAATCGTGTTAGCACGAAGTTCGATGGTGTCGGTTTTTTCCACCAGCGAGCAGGTCAGAGGCGCAATCACCATTCTGCCGTCGGTATCGGTTTCCGCATGCGCCGCATCGCTCCAGCCCAGCACGTTTCGCGCATATTCAATAAGCGCATGCTGGAACCCGCCGCAGGTTCCTAGAAACGGAATACTGTTTTCACGCGCAAAACGCGCAGCAATAAACGCCCCGTCGACATTTTTATACGGACTTGCCGGTACCAGCCAGATCGCGTCGTAGCCCACTAAATCTTCCGGGCTGGTCAGCTCGGTGGTGGCGATCCAGTCGTAATCCGCCGTTATATCCAGCACGGCCGCCGCATCATCGATGGATAACGGAATGGCCTGGTGAGCAATGACATCAGGGTTGTAGTCACCAACAAGTGCAATGCGAAGTGTGTCTTTTACCGGGGAGAGTTCCATGAGAGGTTCCATATGCCAAAGAATTATCAGATAACATAAGGAACCTCAGCCTACCGATCTTTTGCAGGGTTCACAATACCTTAAATTGGAGGGGCAAAAATTCAGGTGGTATAGTGATAGCGTATTATCCCCCTTATTTCGGGTAGTCTGAAACCTCATGAAAACCAAAATTCTGGTCAGCGCGTGTCTGATGGGCCACAAGGTTCGCTATAACGGCAGCGAGAAAGCGGCTATTTCTGACACCCTCAGGCGCTGGCAGCAAGAAAAACGACTGGTGACGCACTGCCCGGAGCTGGCAGCAGGATTGTCGATCCCGCGTTTACCCGCAGAGATTGTGGCAGGCGGCGGGAATGAGGTGATGGTGGGCCGCGCGCGCATTCTGGAAAGTGACGGCCGTGATGTGACCGCGCATTATCAGCTTGCCGCCTGGCTTGCGCTACGTGCAGCCCAGGAGGGGAACTGCCGCGCCGCCCTGCTGACCGACGGCAGCCCTACCTGCGGCAGCGAGCTGATTTACGACGGCAGCTTTCGCGGGCAAAAACGCGCAGGGATGGGCGTCGCCGCTGCGTTGTTACGTGAACACGGTATTCAGGTATTTTCCGATAACCAGCTTGCTGAGCTGATCGCCTGGGTTGAGGAGAGAGACAATGATTCAGTGTAAACGGGTGTATGACGCACCAGCCGAAAACGACGGCTATCGCATTCTGGTCGACCGGCTCTGGCCACGCGGCATCAAGAAAGAGGCGCTGGCTTTTGATGAGTGGTACAAAGCCCTGACGCCCTCCGGCGAGTTACGCAAAGCCTTTCACAGCGAAACCATTGATTTCGCCGCTTTTCGCGAGGCCTATCTGCAGGAGCTGGCGCAGCATCAGGACGAAGGGCAACGCGTGGCTACCCTGGCGAAAAACCAGACCCTGACGCTGCTCTACGGCGCGAAGAACACCCGGCAGAACCACGCTCGGGTCCTGGCCGACTGGCTGCACCAGTTAGCTGAAAGTTAATTCGTCGAGGATGTGTGACGCATCATCAGGCGTCAGCGGCAGCAGATGCTCCGGGCGCACAAAGGCAAAACCATGCTGATTATCAACGGCGTAAACATCGCCGGTGACCAGCCACAGGGCGCGATCGGCGCTGGCAGGCAGCTCGGTCATCACGCCGTTAACGGGGTTCAGGAAACGCAGGCCTGGCTTGCAGAGCGCAAAAAGCTCCACGGATTTGCCGATATTGCGCCGCCCGGCGGCAGTGCGGGCGCCGATGACCATGCACAGGCTGCCCGGTTTTAACTGAAACATACTTCTCTCGCGGTCTCTGTTATCAGCCACAAGGACTGAGATAATTCTTAAAGAGAAGTGTATCGCAGTCGCTCCTGCCCTGTCACGCAGCAGGCGTTGGGTGATCGCGGCGGAACAACTCCCACTCATCAATCACTTCGCCGCCCGGCAGTTTGCACTCGGTGCGCACGCCCTGCGGACTTTGTACCGGAACGCGCTCTCCGCCCTTCTTCACACAGTACACGGCAGCAGGATTAGCCATACCGATTTGCGGAGGTTTCGGCGCGTCAGGTGGGGTCGAACAGGCGCTCAATGGCAGAGCCATCGCCAGCAGCAGGTATCGCATGGGGTTGTCCTTTCTGTTTGCAAAGTCTAAAGCGTACCGGGACTTCGCCGTTTTCTCCATGATTTCTCCATTAAACCTGCACTTTTTCACCCTATAGTGGCTGCGTTCTCAATGACCAGAGAACATCATTCCGTAATCAAGATGTCTTTGCCCCGCACGCCTGTGCGGGGCTTTTTTTCGCCTGCCCTGTCACGCGTACCGCGACAATATATAAAATTTCCTGTATTCGTGTTTTACTATGCCCCAGCCGAAAAATTCAGCACAACATGCAGATACTGGCGTCTTCTGCATGGGAGTTTACCCACGTCATGTCGGATATTATTCTTGCCCGTGTTTCAGAAACCCTTGCAACAGAACAATCCCTTGAAAGCCTGGTTCGACAGCTCCTGGAAATGCTGGAGATTGTCACCGAGATGGAATCGACCTATCTGACGAAAGTCGATATCAATGCGCGTTTGCAGCATATTCTTTACGCCCGCAACAGTAAGCAGATGCAGATCCCAGAAGGGCTGAGCGTGCCCTGGGGCGATACGCTGTGTAAGCGCGCCATCGATAGCAACTCTTTTTTCAGTAATGAGGTCGCGGAACGCTGGGCCGACTGCGACGCCGCCAAAGCGCTGGGCATCACAACCTACGTGAGTATTCCTATTCATCTGGCAGATGGTTCGCTGTACGGCACCCTCTGTGCGGCCAGCACGCAAAAACAGACCTTAAGCGACCGGGCCGAGCAGGTTCTGCAGCTTTTTGCCGGGCTGATTGCGCAGTACATTCAAAAAGAGTCGCTGGTAATCCAGCTGCGCGAAGCGAACGCGGCGCTGATCGCGCATTCTTATACGGATGCGTTGACCGGTTTACCCAACCGCCGGGCGATTTTTGATAATCTCAATACCCTGTTCTCGCTGGCGCGCCACCTCAAACGCAATGCCATCATCGCCTACATCGATCTTGATGATTTTAAGCTCATCAACGATCGCTACGGCCATGAGACGGGCGATCAGTTTTTGGTTGAGGTCGGTAAGCGATTGATCGATGGCCAAACCGAAGACGACATCGTCGGGCGGATCGGCGGCGATGAGTTTTTAGTGGCCTGCCTGAGTAAGGGTGAAAAAGCGGTCGATAACGCGCAAATCAATATTCTGCGCACGCAGCTTGGCGCGTCGATTGCCGGAGAGTACTGGCTTGGAAACGTACACCTGGTCTACCCTGGCGCGAGCCTGGGCGTGGTGGCAGTGGATCCTGCCAGTACCGATGCAGACAGCGCGTTGCGCGCGGCGGATACGGCCATGTACCTGGATAAAAAAGGCAAAAGCAAAACACGCTTTCTCCCGGATGAGTAACCCCGTACACTCTGCGGGCAAGGAAACCTTAGAGGTGATGTGATGAGGATCGGAATTGTTTTCCCGGTCGTTATTTTTATAACGGCAGTGGTATTTTTAACGTGGTTTTTTGTCGGCGGTTACGCCGCGCCGGGGGCATAAATGCGTAAGACAACCATCATTATGTTGATCGTCGCGGTCGTGGCGGTGGCGGGTACCCAGCTCGGCTGGTGGTGATCCCGAAAACTAAAAAGGCTGCCCTTTGGCAGTCTTTTTTGATGGTGAACGCTGTTAGCTTTTGATTTTTCTGTAGATAAACAGAACCACCAGCGCACCCACTACCGCAACAGCAAAGCTGCCGATATTGAAGCCATCGACTTTACCAAAACCGAACAGGGTGCTGATCCAGCCGCCGACCACGGCGCCCACGACCCCCAGTATTACTGTCACGAAGAACCCACCGCCATCTTTGCCCGGCATGATCCACTTCGCCAGAATCCCCGCAATAAGCCCAAAGATAATCCAGGATAAAATTCCCATAGCTTTCCTCTCTGTATGGTTTTTTGTCATTAAATCAACGACACAGAAAAGGATAGCACAGGATCACCAAAATGATATTTGTGATAGGGATCACGCTGCCTGTTTGCACATTTTATCAGCACTTAAAAAAATCACGCACCACACAAAAGATGGGGTTGCAACTTCAGTTGAGAAAGATTATCTTTCTCAACACTGAATAGTTGAGCAAATCACTCAGGTATTCAGTACGACATTGCTCACATTGCTTCCAGTATTTCTTGCCCACTTTTTAGTGGGCTTTTTTTTGCGCCGTTGCCCCCCTCACCTGGGATACGCATCCGGATCATCAAGTTTAAATATCGCGTTTCACCTCAGAAAAAACAGTAAACATCATATTTTGGTTTTGGACTGATTTTGATGTTTCTCTCAATCAAGCCCCTTTTCCCCCTGCCGATAACCCTTCCAACATTGATGGTATTTCGTTACAGGTTATAAAGGGGTTTACTGTGAAAAATATTAAAATCAGAGTCGGGCTGTTGATCGTTCTGACGACTTTTACGCTTATGCTCATTCTTTCCAGCGGGCTGGGACTCTATTTCCTCCACCGCAGCAATAATGATATTCAGACATTAAGTTATAACGCCGGAGAACAAAAAGCGCTCAACAACGTGCGTAATGCCATTTTGCGCGCGCGGGTGATTATTGATTCGGCCTCGCAAGCGAAAACCCACGGCGATGATATTGATGAGCCGGCGATTCAGGCCAGTATCCGCAAAGAGATGCAGACCGCCGCTGAGCAATACCAGCTGTTTGTGCAAATCCCGGGGCTTTCAACCATTCATCCGGAAGTGGGTGCAAGAATGAAAGACCGTTACGATCAGCAAATAGCTGTTATTGCTCACAACTCCGGCCTGCTGATTAATATTAATGATCCGCAGGAACTGAAACTGGCGCTCGCCAAATATCTCGACACAACCCTGCAGGTGCGTCAGGCCTGGGATGATGAATATCACTCTTATATTGATACCACGCAGCGTAATCTGGATGGCGTCATTAGTTACAGCAACAGTTCTTATCAATTTGCCCTGTACGTGATGATCGCCTTGCTGATTCTTGCCGCCGTGTTGTTCTTTGTTATCAACGCCTGGATGCGGAAAATGTTAATCCTGCCGCTGCAGGAAGTGGCTGAGCATTTTGAATTTATCGGTAAAGGCGATCTGACCGGAGATATTCACGTCGCTAACAATAATGAAATTGGCTTGCTGTTCGCCTCTTTACAAACCATGCAGGCTGAACTGAACTCGACGGTGGTCTCTATCCGTCAGGGCGTTGAGTCCATCAATATTGGCACGCAGGAGATTTCATCCGGCAACAACGATCTATCTCGTCGTACCGAAGAGCAGGCCGCAGCCGTAGTGGAAACCGCGGCGAGCATGGAACAGATCACCTCCACGGTGAAAATGAATACCGATAATGCCCTTGAGGCGGCACAGATGGTGCAAAACGCCGCCGGAATTGCCAACGAAGGCGAAGAGCAGATGCGGGGCATGATGAAAAAAATGGACGCCATCAGTCAGAGCGCTCAGAAGATGGTTGAGATCATCAGCGTTATCGACAGCATTGCTTTCCAGACCAACATTCTGGCCCTGAACGCCGCCGTAGAAGCGGCGCGTGCAGGCCAGTCCGGGCGCGGTTTTGCCGTGGTCGCAGGCGAAGTCAGAAACCTCGCCCGTCGCTGTACCGACTCTGCAAAAGAGATCACCACGCTCATCAATGAATCGCGCCTGTATATTGAAGAAGGGGCTGAACTGGCCAATAAAACCAGCCAGACCATGCTGGATATCAGTGGAGCCGTCAGTAAGGTCAATGTGATGATGGAAAACATCGCGCTGGCGTCGGAAGAGCAAAGCCGTGGGGTGGAGCAAATTCGCATCGCAATCACCCAGATGGATCACGTCACGCAACAAAACGCCGCGTTAGTGGAAGAAGTGGCCACCACCGCGTCGGGGGTCAACGAGCAGGCAAACTTGCTGTCACACTCTGTGTCGCTTTTCAAAGTGAAAGAGGTTTACTAAGACGGGCTGTCCGGGAGCGGAAGCTCCCGGATCCAGCAAGAGACATCATGATGGATGATACGATGAGCAGAATATTGAAGCTCAGTGATGGTGAATTTCGCCATTGCTGTGCTTAGGCCCTATTCGTCCTGCTTCAATTAAGATTTCCTCAATTAACTCCTCAAGACACTCTCGCCCGTGATGATCGCAGACCAGGTGTACCTGTCGGGAAATCTCGTCAGTATTCATACCATCGCATAATGCCGATTTCAGCATTATCGATGCCCACCGTTTGGCTTCAGAATGAGTCAGCATAACCCCTCCCGATATCGGTTACCTGTTTAAGCGTAGCTAGCCGGGAGTGATTCACCAGGGTTTTTGATCAGTAAAATGCAACACGTTTTTACAGAGGGCTGGATGCTACTGATCACCTTCCTGCGCCAAACATTTGAGCGCGACGCCGCATCGATTTCACCGCCTGAGATTCTCGTGTTTTGCTGATCCCTAACCTTCTGTTCTCTTCAGGATATCTGTTGCGCGGCAAACGTAATGCAATTAATATCCGACCGGATGTTTAAATAAATAGGGTGAATGATGGGACGCAGAAAAGAGATCAGTACCGACAGCATTCTCGATGCGGCGGAAGCGGTAATGGCCCGAATCGGCGTGGCTAACCTGACGATTGACGCCGTCGCGCATCAGGCAGGGATTAGCAAGGCCAGCGTGCTGTACGTGCATAAAACCAAACAGGCGCTGCTGGAAGCGCTGGTGACACGCGCAATGAAGCGTGATGACAGCATTCATCAGGACGCGGAGTTGCAGTTGGGGGACGTCGACAGCTTAGCGCTAAAAGGCCGTATTGAGGTCGCTAAAACGCCACCGCCTGAGGAGTTCCGCCCGGTCGCGTTAAACCTCAGTTCTGCGCTGATCCTGAATCCTGAACTGCGAAAAACCATGCAACAGCATCAGGATGACGTTATTCAACGCATCATTACGACCTCTGCCCAGCCTCGCGGTGCGCTATTGGCCTATCTGGCGCTTGAAGGTTTTAAGTTTCTCGATTTTCTCGATTTCCATAAATGGACCGACGTAGAACGGGCGCAAATCCTCGAGGAACTCAGCTGGCTCGCGGAACAAAATGTACCTTCTTCGGCACCCCAGGAGACTTCAGATGACTAAACATCCGCACGATTTAAATGCCGCCATGACCCAACGCCGAGTATTCGTCACCGGCGGCAGTGGTTTTGTCGGCAGAAACATCATTCGCCATTATCGCGAAGCGGGGGCAGATGTCCGGGCGCTGGCCAGAAGCGAGGCTGCAGCCGAAATCATTCGCCACGTGGGTGGAGCGCCTGTCTGCGGATCACTGTGCGAAACCGACCTGGTGGATGCCCTCACGGGTTGCGACCTTCTCATTCACGCGGCTGCCGATACGTCACATGGATATGAATCGGCAGAGCAGTGGCAAGTCAACGTTGAAGGGACCGAAAAGCTGTTTACGGCAGCACGCCTGGCGGGCGTTACGCGAGCTGTACACATCAGTACCGAGTCGGTTTTATTGACTGGTGCGCCGCTGCAAATGGCCTCTGAGACACATCCCCTGCCACAAAAATTTGCCGGGGCGTATAGCCGAAGTAAAGCAGCCGCCGAGCAGGCAGCCTTTGCGCAGGCAAATGAAAATTTCTGCGTCAGCGTGGTGCGCCCACGATTTGTCTGGGGAAAAGGCGACACTACCGCTCTGCCACAGCTTGTCGCGGCGGTCTCCTCCGGGAAATTTGCCTGGATAGACGGCGGCAACTACCTGACTTCAACGACCCACATTGATAATCTCTGCGATGGCATCAGCCGTACAGCCGAATACGGCAAAAGTGGAGAGGTGTATTTCCTCACCGACGGTGAACCTCATATTTTTCGTGATTTCGTCAGCCAACTGCTCGCCACTCAGGGCATAACGGCACCGGATAAGCGCGTTCCGCGCAGACTGGTCAGGATACTTGCCCATCTGGGGGACGGCTTATTCCGCCTCACCAGGGGCCGTGTTACCAGCCCGTTAAATCTGCAAACCTACGCCACCTCTGCCGTCGAAGTGACCCTCGACATTAGCAAAGCGCGAAAGGAGCTGGGCTATAACCCTCAGATTACGTTGCATGAGGGAATGATGAAGCTGGATTCCATATAACAGGCCAGCCCCTCATCGGATCGTTCGTCCACCCGTGAAAGCGTTTTTGCGCTCAGCACCATGGAGTGGTGCTGCCCGCCCTGCCTTGGCCGTTATAAGAAAAAATCATGATCTCTTTTGATAATGAATGTTGGTAACCGTGTTAATTCGAAAAAAAAACGGGAGCCCATCGGCTCCCGCTTTCATGTAACCCAGATTCTGGATTACATGTTCGCGATAATCGCGTCACCAAACTCTGAACATTTCAGCAGTTTAGCGCCTTCCATCAGACGTTCGAAATCGTAAGTGACGGTTTTCGCGTTAATAGCGCCTTCCATACCTTTAACGATCAGGTCTGCGGCTTCGAACCATTCCATATGACGCAGCATCATTTCTGCGGAAAGGATGATGGAACCTGGGTTCACTTTATCCTGGCCTGCATACTTAGGTGCTGTACCGTGGGTTGCTTCGAACAGTGCGCACTCGTCACCGATGTTTGCGCCTGGGGCGATACCGATACCGCCAACCTGGGCTGCCAGGGCGTCGGAGATGTAGTCACCGTTCAGGTTCATACAGGCGATTACGTCGTATTCAGCTGGACGCAGCAGGATCTGCTGCAGGAACGCATCGGCGATCACGTCTTTGACCACGATCTCTTTGCCGGTATTTGGGTTCTTGATTTTCACCCATGGGCCGCCGTCGATCAGCTCACCGCCGAACTCTTCACGCGCTAACTGGTAACCCCAGTCTTTGAAAGCGCCTTCGGTGAACTTCATGATGTTGCCTTTGTGAACCAGGGTCACGGAATCACGATCGTTGGTGATAGCGTATTCGATGGCTGCACGAACCAGGCGTTTAGTGCCTTCTTCGGAGCACGGCTTGATACCGATACCGCAATGTTCAGGGAAACGAATCTTCGTCACGCCCATCTCATCACGCAGGAATTTGATCACTTTTTCAGCTTCGGCGCTGTCGGCTTTCCACTCGATACCCGCATAGATGTCTTCGGAGTTTTCACGGAAGATAACCATGTTGGTCAGTTCAGGGTGTTTCACCGGGCTTGGCGTGCCTGCGTAGTAGCGCACCGGGCGCAGACAGACGTACAGGTCAAGCTGCTGGCGCAGTGCCACGTTCAGGGAACGAATACCGCCACCGACCGGGGTAGTCAGCGGGCCTTTGATGGCAACGCGGTAATCACGAATCAGGTCCAGCGTTTCTTCTGGCAGCCAGACATCCTGGCCATAGAGTTGGGTAGATTTTTCCCCGGTATAGATTTCCATCCAGGAAATTTTCCGCTCGCCCTTATAGGCTTTCTGTACGGCGGCATCCACCACTTTAATCATGGCTGGCGTCACATCCACACCGATACCATCACCTTCAATGAAAGGAATGATTGGGTTGTGAGGGATGTTCAGTTTGCCATCTTGTAGGGTGATCTTCTTACCTTCCGCCGGAACGACTACTTTGCTTTCCATTAACCTCTCCTTCGAGCGCTTCTGGTTTTTTGTTAATGAGTTGTAATATGCGACCTCATACTACTCGAATATCTGGCTCGCGCCAATCACTCATGAATTTCCGTTATAATGCGTGAATACATTCATTCTGAAAACACTATGAACAAAACTTCTTTTAGAAATCACCAAGTTGAACGATTCAGCACCCGACGCAACGCCAAAAAAAAGCCTGACACTGGACCGAAGCGGCTGGTTATCTTCAATAAACCTTACGATGTGCTGCCGCAGTTCACAGACGAGGCGGGACGCAGCACGCTAAAAGATTACATCCCGTTACAAGGAATTTATGCCGCAGGCCGTCTGGACCGCGACAGCGAAGGGCTGCTGGTGCTCACCAACGACGGTCAGCTCCAGGCGCAGCTGACTCAGCCAGGCAAACGTACCGGCAAAATTTACTACGTGCAGGTAGAAGGCGAGCCGACGCAGGACGCGGTCGAGGCTCTGCGCAATGGCGTTACGCTCAATGATGGCCCCACCCTGCCCGCAGGCGTCGAACGGGTCGAGGAACCGCAGTGGCTGTGGCCGCGCAATCCGCCCGTTCGCGAGCGCAAAACTATCCCCACCAGCTGGTTGAAAATCACCTTATACGAAGGACGGAATCGACAGGTGCGACGTATGACAGCGCATGTCGGTTTCCCAACCTTGCGTCTGATACGCTACGCGATGGGTTCCCTGACGCTGGACACGCTGGCGTCCGGTAAGTGGCGAGAGATCCCGATCGATTCAATCTAAGGAGAACAGATGTTTAAACCACACGTTACCGTCGCCTGCGTAGTTCACGCCGAAGGAAAATTTCTGGTCGTAGAAGAGACCATCAACGGGAAAGCGCTGTGGAACCAGCCTGCAGGCCATCTCGAAGCCGACGAAACGCTGGTGCAGGCCGCCCGCCGTGAGCTGTGGGAAGAGACCGGCATTCATGCCGAGCCGCAGCACTTTGTTCGTCTGCATCAGTGGATCGCCCCCGATCGCACGCCCTTCCTGCGCTTTTTGTTCGTCGTCGAACTTAACGAAATGTGCGCCACTGAGCCGCACGATGACGACATCGATCGCTGCCTGTGGGTCACTGCTGAGGAGATCCTGAATGCCCCAAACCTGCGCTCACCGCTGGTTGCCGAAAGTATTCGTTGCTACCAGTCCGGCAGCCGCTTGCCGCTTGAGGTGATCGCGGAATTTAACTGGCCGTTTACAGAGGGTGCCAACACCGGGGGCGCGTGATAGAATACGCCGCCTTTAAGTTCAATGTCGTGAGTATTCCATGTCAGATAACAGCCAGAAAAAAGTAATCGTCGGCATGTCCGGCGGTGTCGATTCCTCCGTTTCCGCCTACCTGTTGCAACAGCAGGGTTATAAGGTGGAAGGCCTGTTCATGAAGAACTGGGAGGAAGATGATGGCGAGGAATATTGCACGGCTGCGGCGGATCTTGCGGATGCGCAGGCCGTGTGCGACAAACTCGGCATTGAGCTGCATACCGTAAACTTTGCTGCAGAGTACTGGGACAACGTGTTCGAACTCTTCCTCGAAGAGTACAAAGCGGGCCGCACCCCGAACCCGGATATCCTCTGCAACAAAGAGATCAAATTCAAGGCGTTCCTCGAATTCGCCGCCGAAGATCTGGGCGCGGACTTTATCGCGACCGGCCACTACGTGCGTCGTGCCGATGTGGATGGCAAAAGCCAGCTGCTGCGCGGTCTCGACGGTAACAAAGATCAGAGCTACTTCCTCTACACCCTGGGCCACGAGCAGATTGCGCAAAGCCTGTTCCCGGTCGGTGAACTGGAAAAACCGGAAGTGCGTAAAATCGCTGAAGATCTGGGTCTGATTACCGCGAAGAAAAAAGACTCTACCGGCATCTGCTTTATCGGCGAACGTAAATTCCGCGAATTCCTCGGCCGCTATCTGCCTGCGCAGCCGGGCAAAATTATCACCGTTGACGGCGATGACGTCGGCGAGCATCAGGGTCTGATGTATCACACCCTCGGCCAGCGTAAAGGGCTGGGCATCGGCGGCACCAAAGACGGCAGCGAAGAGCCGTGGTACGTGGTCGATAAAGACGTTGAAAACAATATTCTGGTTGTGGCTCAGGGGCACGAACATCCGCGTCTGATGTCCGTCGGCCTTATTGCCCAGCAACTGCACTGGGTCGATCGCGAACCGTTCACCGGCACCCTGCGTTGCACGGTGAAAACCCGCTATCGTCAGACTGATATCCCCTGCACCGTAACGGCCATTGATGACGAACGCATCGAAGTGCGTTTCGACGAGCCTGTCTCTGCCGTTACGCCTGGCCAGTCCGCCGTCTTCTACAGCGGCGAAATCTGCCTCGGCGGCGGGATCATTGAACAGCGTCTACCGCTGGCCGCTGTTTAAACCGATTGCACACCAAAAGGAGCCTGTGTGGCGAAGAATTATTATGACATCACCCTGGCACTGGCAGGAATTTGCCAGTCAGCCCGTCTGGTGCAACAGCTGGCGCATCAGGGTCATTGCGATGCTGACGCGCTGCATGTTTCGCTCAACAGCGTTATCGACCTTAACCCCGGCTCTACGCTCGGTGTGTTCGGTGGCAGTGAAACGAATCTTCGCCTCGGTCTCGAAACCCTGCTCGGCGTGCTCAATGCCAGCAACCGCCAGGGGCTGAATGCAGAACTGACCCGCTACACGTTGAGCCTGATGGTGCTGGAGCGTAAGCTGAACAGCGCGAAAGGTGCGATGGACACGCTCGGCAACCGCATCGCCGGGCTGCAGCGTCAGCTCGACCATTTTGATTTGCAGTCTGAAACCCTGCTGAGTGCGATGGCCGCGATTTATGTCGATGTCATCAGCCCGCTTGGGCCACGCATCCAGGTCACCGGCTCCCCTGCCGTGCTGCAAAGCCCGCAGGTACAGGCGAAAGTTCGCGCCTCGCTGCTGGCAGGAATTCGTGCCGCCGTGCTGTGGCAACAGGTGGGCGGTGGCCGACTGCAGTTAATGTTCTCTCGTAATCGCCTGACGACTCAGGCAAAACAAATTCTTGCTCATTGTTAACCTCCCGGAGTTGCGAATTATGGAATTATCCTCACTGACCGCCGTTTCCCCTGTCGATGGACGTTACGGCGATAAAGTCAGCGCGCTGCGCGGGATCTTCAGCGAATATGGTCTGCTGAAGTTCCGTGTACAGGTTGAAGTGCGCTGGCTGCAAAAGTTAGCTACCCAGGCAGCAATCAAGGAAGTTCCTGCTTTTGACGCCCAGGCAAACGATTACCTTGATAAAATCGTCGCGGAGTTCAGCGAAGAAGACGCAGCGCGTATTAAAACCATCGAGCGCACCACCAACCACGACGTAAAAGCGGTTGAATACTTCCTGAAAGAGAAAGTAGAAAGCGTTCCGGCGCTGCACGCGGTGTCTGAGTTCATCCACTTCGCCTGCACCTCAGAAGATATCAACAACCTGTCTCACGCGCTGATGCTCTCTACCGCGCGTCAGGACGTGGTGCTGCCTTACTGGCGCAAAATCATCGACGCGGTGAAAGACCTGGCCGTGCAATACCGTGATATTCCACTGCTCTCCCGTACCCACGGTCAGCCAGCCACGCCGTCGACGATGGGTAAAGAGATGGCAAACGTGGCCTACCGCATGGAGCGCCAGTATCGTCAGCTGGAGCAGGTTGAGATCCTCGGTAAAATCAACGGCGCGGTCGGCAACTACAACGCCCACATCGCCGCGTACCCTGAAGTGGACTGGCACCAGTTCAGCGAAGAGTTCGTGACCTCTCTGGGCATTCAGTGGAACCCGTACACCACCCAGATCGAGCCGCACGACTACATCGCCGAGCTGTTTGACTGCATCGCGCGCTTCAACACCATCCTGATAGACTTCGATCGCGATGTGTGGGGCTACGTGGCGCTGAACCACTTCAAACAGAAAACCATCGCGGGCGAAATCGGCTCTTCCACCATGCCGCATAAAGTGAACCCGATTGACTTCGAAAACTCCGAAGGCAACCTGGGTCTGGCGAACGCCCTGCTGCAACACATGGCGAGCAAACTGCCGGTCTCCCGCTGGCAGCGTGACCTGACGGACTCCACCGTGCTGCGTAACCTCGGCGTCGGCATCGGCTATGCGCTGATTGCCTACCAGTCCACCCTGAAAGGTGTGAGCAAACTGGAAGTGAACCGTGACCGTCTGCTGGACGAACTGGATCACAACTGGGAAGTGCTGGCAGAGCCGATTCAGACCGTGATGCGTCGTTACGGCATTGAAAAACCTTACGAAAAACTGAAAGAGCTGACCCGCGGCAAGCGCGTGGACGCCGAAGGCATGAAGCAGTTTATCGACGGTCTGGATGTGCCTGAAGAAGAGAAAACGCGCCTGAAAGCAATGACGCCGGCGAACTACATCGGCCGTGCCATTGCTATGGTTGATGAGCTGAAGTAATTCCCCTTACCCTCTTTCCACCCGGAAAGAGGGTTCCTTCCTCTGCGGTTTACTCAATGTTTATCCCCACAACAACATAATCAGCGTTAAACTATTCATACCATTAATTTTAGGGAGAAGAGATGATGCGCGTATTGGTTGTTGAGGATAATGCATTGCTACGTCATCACCTGAAAGTTCAGCTTCAGGAAATGGGGCATCAGGTCGACGACGCAGAAGACGCAAAAGAGGCGGATTATTATCTCAATGAACACCTGCCCGATATTGCCATCGTGGATCTGGGGCTGCCGGACGAAGATGGTCTGTCGTTAATCCGCCGCTGGCGCAGCCATGATGTCTCCCTCCCGGTGCTGGTTTTAACCGCCCGCGAAGGCTGGCAGGATAAAGTCGAAGTGCTCAGCGCGGGCGCCGACGATTACGTGACCAAGCCGTTCCATATCGAAGAAGTGTCCGCCCGTATGCAGGCCCTGATGCGCCGTAACAGCGGCCTGGCGTCACAGGTGATCTCTCTTCCTCCGTTCCAGGTCGATCTCTCGCGTCGCGAATTCTCTATCAACGATGAAGTCATTAAGCTGACGGCGTTTGAATACACCATTATGGAAACGCTGATCCGCAACAGCGGCAAAGTGGTGAGCAAAGATTCTTTAATGCTCCAGCTCTACCCTGACGCCGAACTGCGCGAGAGCCACACCATTGATGTGCTGATGGGGCGTTTACGTAAAAAAATCCAGGCGCAATATCCGCAGGATGTCATCACCACGGTCAGGGGTCAGGGATACCTGTTTGAACTACGCTAAATGAAGAAAATCCTTCGCCATTTATTGCCCCTGTCGCTGCGGGTCCGCTTTTTACTGGCTACCGCCGCGGTGGTGCTGATCCTCTCCCTCGCCTACGGCATGGTGGCGCTGGTTGGCTACAGCGTCAGCTTTGATAAAACCACCTTCCGCCTGCTGCGCGGCGAGAGCAATCTCTTCTACACCCTGGCCAAATGGGAAAATAATCGCATCAGCGTGGAAATGCCGGAAAACCTGGACCGGCAAAGCCCGACGATGGCGCTGATCTACGACGAGAAAGGCAAACTGCTGTGGGCGCAGCGACATGTCCCGTGGCTGGAAAAAAGTATTCGTCCGGAGTGGCTAAAAACCAACGGCTTCCACGAAATAGAGGCCGACCTGAATTCCACCAGCTCCCTGCTCGGCAACGATGCCTCCATGCAGCGTCAGCTCGACGAAATCCGCGCGGATGACGACGATACGGAGATGACGCACTCGGTGGCGATCAATCTCTATCCGGCGACCATGGATATGCCGCAGCTCACGATTGTGGTGATCGACACCATTCCCGTTGAGCTGAAACGCTCCTATATGGTCTGGAGCTGGTTCGTGTACGTTCTGGCAGCTAACCTGCTGCTGGTGATCCCGCTGCTGTGGATCGCCGCCTGGTGGAGCCTGCGCCCTATTGAATCGCTGGCGAAAGAGGTTCGCGAACTCGAAGAGCACAACCGGGATAAACTCAATCCGCAGACCACCCGCGAGTTGACAAGCCTGGTGCGTAACCTTAACCGCCTGCTGAAAAGTGAGCGTGAGCGTTACGATAAATACCGCACCACGCTTACGGATCTCACCCACAGTCTTAAAACGCCCCTTGCGGTGATGCAGAGCACGCTGCGATCCATGCGCAGCTCAAAGCTCAGCGTGGACGACGCCGAGCCGGTGATGCTGGAGCAGATCAGCCGCATCTCCCAGCAGATTGGGTATTACCTGCACCGCGCCAGTATGCGCTCGGGCAGCCCGTTGCTCAGCCGCGAACTGCACCCCGTCGCCCCCCTGCTGGACAGCCTGACGTCAGCGCTGAATAAGGTCTATCAACGTAAAGGGGTGAACATTAGCCTCGATATTTCGCCTGAGATCAGTTTTGTCGGCGAGAAGAATGACTTTATGGAAGTGATGGGCAACCTGCTGGATAACGCCTGCAAATATTGCCTGGAGTTTGTCGAGGTTTCCGCGCATCAGACCGACGACGAGCTGCACATTATCGTCGAAGATGACGGCCCCGGCATTCCGCAAAACAAACGCGACGTGGTCTTTGATCGTGGCCAACGTGCCGACACGCTGCGTCCTGGTCAGGGCGTGGGGCTATCCGTCGCGCAGGAGATTGTCGACCAGTATGCCGGGCGCATCGAAACCAGCGACAGCCTGCTGGGCGGCGCGCGGATGGTGGCGATTTTTGGGCGTCAGCACCCCTCCTCTGACGATAGTTAGTACTGAATGTGAAAAAAGCGAGATTCTCGCGCGCAGGCTCTTACGCTTCCGTTATAATCCGAGTCAGTAAGAGCCTGCGGAAATATAATTATGGATTATCACTTAACACTTAACTGGCCCGAGTTTATCGAACGCTACTGGCAAAAACGCCCTGTCGTTCTGAAACGCGGGATCAGCAATTTTGTCGACCCAATCTCCCCGGATGAACTGGCCGGACTGGCCATGGAAAACGAAGTCGACAGCCGCCTGGTGAGCCACCAGGATGGAAAATGGCAGGTCAGCCACGGTCCTTTTGAGAGCTACGATCACCTCGGCGAGACCAACTGGTCACTGCTGGTGCAGGCCGTGAACCACTGGCATGAGCCGACCGCAGCCCTGATGCATCCGTTCCGCGCCCTGCCCGACTGGCGCATGGACGATCTGATGATCTCCTTCTCTGTACCAGGCGGTGGCGTTGGCCCACACCTCGATCAGTACGATGTGTTTATCATTCAGGGAACCGGCCGCCGTCGCTGGCGCGTGGGCGAGAAAGTGCCGATGAAACAGCACTGCCCGCACCCGGACCTGCTCCAGGTCGACCCGTTTGAAGGTATCATCGACGAAGAGATGGAGCCGGGCGATATCCTCTATATCCCGCCAGGATTCCCGCACGAAGGGTATTCCCTGGAAAACTCCCTCAACTACTCAGTGGGTTTCCGTGCGCCGAGCGGGCGCGAGATGATCAGCGGTTTTGCTGATTATGTTCTGCAGCGCGAGCTGGGCAGCCATCGCTACAGCGATCCGGATGTTCCTGCGCGCGAGCACCCTGCCGACATTCTGCCGCAGGAGCTGGATAAACTGCGCGAAATGATGCTGGGCCTGATTAACGAGCCGGAGCATTTCCGTCAGTGGTTTGGGGAGTTTGTCAGCCAGTCGCGTCACGAGCTTGATGTCGCTCCTGCCGAGCCACCTTATCAGCCAGATGAGATTTATGATGCCCTGCAACAGGGTGATTCGCTGGTCCGTCTGGGTGGGTTGCGCGTGTTGCGCATTGGCGACGATATCTTCGTCAACGGCGAGAAGCTCGATTCCCCGCACCGTCCTGCGCTGGAAGCGCTGGCGAGCCATATGGTTCTGAATGCTGAGACCTTCGGCGATGCGCTGGAAGATCCGTCATTCCTCGCCATGCTGGCGGCGCTGGTGAACAGCGGGTACTGGTTCTTCGAGGACTGAGTGCACAAGTGCCCGTTAGCACTTTGCTTACCGGGCACTGTTTTTCTCACTGCTTCGCTGTCAGCTCCGCAATTCGCACAATTACTTTTACCGCTTTCTCCATCCCTTCCAGCGTCACAAACTCGTGCTTGCCGTGGTAGTTATAGCCGCCGGTAAACAGGTTCGGGCAGGGCAATCCCATGAAGGAGAGCTGCGAACCGTCGGTGCCGCCGCGAATGGGTTTGAGCTGCGGTTCGATGTCGCAATCGCGCATCGCCTGCTGGGCGATATCCAGGATGTGCGGATGCTCCATCACCTTCTCGCGCATATTGTAGTAGCTGTCCTCGATGATCAGCTCAATGTAGCAATCCGGGTGCAGCCCTTTGCCAACTTTTTTGGCGATCTCCATCATCTTACGCTTACGCGCTTCGAACGCCTTGCGATCAAAATCGCGAACGATGTAGTGCATCTGCGCACTGTCCACCGTGCCTTTGATGCTGGTGAGATGATAGAAACCTTCATAGCCTTCGGTCTGCTCCGGGCTCTCCTCAGCGGGGACTTCCGCATGAATCCGCGAGGCCAGCGACAGCGCGTTGACCATCACCCCTTTCGCCGACCCCGGATGCACGTTGTTGCCGACAATTTTGATGGTCACCGAAGCCGCGTTAAAGTTTTCAAACTCCAGCTCTCCGACGCCGCCGCCGTCAACGGTGTAGGCCCACTTCGCATTGAAAGCCTCAACGTCGAAATGTTTCGCCCCTTTGCCCACCTCTTCGTCTGGCGTAAAGGCCACACGGATATCGCCGTGAGGAATATTTTTGCCTTTCAGCACCGCCAGCGCCGTCATGATCTCCGCGACACCGGCTTTATCGTCGGCGCCCAGCAGCGTTTTACCGTCGGTGGTGATCAGCGTCTGGCCCAGCAGCTGATGGAGCACCGGGAACATCACCGGCGAGAGCACCTCATCGCCGATACCGAGCGCGATATCGCCGCCCCGGTAGTTTTCGACAATCTGCGGATTAACGTTCTTTCCGCTAAAATCAGGTGACGTATCGACGTGAGAAATAAAGCCAATCGCCGGAACCGAACCTTTAACGTTCGACGGCAGCGTCCCCATCACAGTGCCCTTTTCGCTTAAGGTCACATTGACCAGACCAAGCTCTTCCAGCTGATCCTTCAGCAGGTTTAAAAGCTTCCACTGGCCCTCGGTGCTCGGCACCTGTCGGACACCCGCTTTAGATTGGGTATCCAGCGAAACGTACTGTAAAAAACGCTCAAGTAATTTTTCCATGCAGTCACCCTCACTTTTTGTGACAACATTATCAGTAAGCATCAAAACCCAAATATTGCGTCAGGTCACTTTTATCCCGTAAACGAGAATATTTTCGATTTTGTCGTGATTCGTTAATAAATGTAGCTTATCAATCAGTCACAAGGATTGGTGATTTCAGTGGTTTGCCGTAGAATGACCGCCCTCATTAAGAGTCACCAAGGTGGTTACACACAAACCCCGCAGTCGGTAAACCCACCGACGCGTTTATATGGGACAGCGCCAAAAATTGAATACACAACCGGGAACACTGTCACCGCTGGTTCTTCTGTCGGGGATCAGCAAAAGTTTCGATGGTAAAACCGTCATTGACGATCTTAACCTGACTATCAATAACGGTGAGTTTCTCACGCTGCTAGGCCCCTCGGGCTGCGGCAAGACAACCGTTCTGCGCCTGATTGCCGGACTGGAAAGTGTCGACAACGGCCATATTCATCTCGAAAATCAGAACATCACCGATGTTCCCGCTGAACATCGTCACGTTAATACCGTCTTCCAGAGCTACGCCCTTTTCCCGCACATGACCGTGTTCGAAAACGTGGCATTCGGCCTGCGCATGCAGAAAACCCCTGCCGATCAGATTACCCCACGGGTGAACGACGCCCTGCGGATGGTTCAGCTCGACGAGTTTGCCCAGCGCAAACCGCATCAGCTCTCCGGTGGGCAGCAACAGCGCGTCGCCATTGCGCGCGCCGTGGTCAACAAACCCCGCCTGCTGCTGCTGGATGAGTCCCTCTCCGCGCTCGATTACAAGCTGCGCAAACAGATGCAGAATGAGCTGAAAGCGTTGCAGCGTAAGCTCGGCATTACCTTTGTATTCGTCACCCACGATCAGGAAGAGGCTCTGACCATGTCGGACCGTATCGTGGTGATGCGCGACGGCAAGATTGAGCAGGATGGCACGCCGCGTGAAATCTACGAAGAGCCAAAAAACCTGTTTGTGGCGAGCTTCATTGGCGAGATCAATATCTTTGACGCTACGGTCATTGAGCGTCTTGACGAACAGCGCGTGCGCGCCAGCGTCGAAGGCCGCGAGTGCAATATTTACGTTAATTTTGCGGTCGAAAAAGGCCAGAAGCTCAATGTGATGCTGCGCCCGGAAGATCTGCGCGTCGATGAAATCCACGACACCGCCGAGGCGGAAGGCCTTATTGGCTACATCCGCGAGCGTAACTACAAAGGGATGACGCTGGAGTCGGTGGTTGAGCTGGAAAACGGCAAAATGGTGATGGTCAGCGAGTTCTTTAACGAGGACGATCCGGACTTTGACCATCCGCTCGATCAGAAAATGGTCGTTAACTGGGTAGAGAGCTGGGAGGTTGTGCTGGCCGATGAAGAACACCAGTAAATTCCAGAATGTGGTGATCGCCACGATCGTGGGTTGGCTTGTGTTGTTTGTTTTCCTCCCCAACCTGATGATCATTGGCACCAGTTTTTTGACCCGCGACGACGCCAGTTTCGTCAAGCTGGTCTTTACGCTGGATAACTACGCACGCCTGCTGGACCCGCTCTACTTTGAGGTCCTGCTGCATTCACTCAACATGGCGCTGATTGCGACCCTCGCCTGCCTGGTGCTGGGCTATCCCTTCGCCTGGTTTCTGGCGCGACTGCCGCAAAAAGTCCGTCCGCTGCTGCTGTTTCTGCTGATTGTTCCCTTCTGGACCAATTCGCTGATTCGCATCTACGGCCTGAAGATTTTCCTCAGTACCAAAGGCTATCTGAACGAGTTTCTGCTGTGGCTGGGGGTGATTGATACGCCGATCCGCATCATGTTTACCCCGAGCGCGGTGATTATCGGTCTGGTCTATATTCTGCTGCCGTTTATGGTGATGCCGCTCTATTCCAGTATCGAAAAGCTCGACAAACCGCTGCTCGAAGCGGCACGCGATCTGGGTGCCAGCAAACTGCAAACCTTCCTCAGGATCATCATTCCGCTCACCATGCCGGGCATTATTGCCGGCTGTCTGCTGGTGATGCTCCCGGCGATGGGGCTGTTTTACGTCTCCGATCTGATGGGCGGTGCGAAAAATCTGCTGATCGGCAACGTGATAAAAAGTCAGTTCCTGAACATTCGCGACTGGCCGTTCGGCTCTGCCACCAGCATTACGCTGACGGTAGTGATGGGCCTGATGCTGCTCGTCTACTGGCGCGCCTCCCGCTGGCTGAATAAACAGGGAGATCTCGAATGATCGGTCGTCTGCTGCGTGGCGGTTTCATGACCGCCATTTACGCCTATCTTTATATTCCGATTATCATTTTGATCGTGAACTCGTTTAACAGTTCACGTTTCGGGATCAACTGGCAAGGCTTTACCACCAACTGGTATAGCCTGCTGATGAACAACGACAGCCTGCTGCAGGCGGCACAGCACTCACTGACGATGGCGATCGCGTCGGCGACCTTCGCCACGCTGATTGGCTCGCTGACCGCCGTGGCGCTCTATCGCTACCGTTTTCGTGGTAAACCCTTCGTCAGCGGGATGCTGTTTGTGGTGATGATGTCGCCGGATATCGTGATGGCGATTTCACTGCTGGTGCTGTTTATGCTCATCGGCCTGCAGCTTGGCTTCTGGTCGCTGCTCTTTTCGCACATCACCTTCTGCCTGCCCTTCGTGGTGGTGACGGTTTACTCACGTCTGAAGGGCTTTGACGTGCGAATGCTCGAAGCGGCGAAGGATCTGGGGGCGAGTGAGATGACCATTCTGCGCAAAATCATTCTGCCGCTGGCAATGCCTGCGGTCGCTGCCGGATGGCTTTTGAGCTTCACGCTGTCGATGGACGACGTGGTGGTCTCTTCCTTTGTCACCGGGCCGAGCTATGAAATTCTGCCATTGAAAATCTACTCAATGGTGAAAGTCGGTGTGTCACCGGAGGTGAACGCGCTGGCGACGATTCTGTTGGTGTTATCGCTGGTAATGGTGATTGCCAGCCAGATTATTGCTCGTGATACAACGAAATCTCAGGGGACGTTAAAATGAAAAAATGGTCACGCCACCTGCTCGCGGCAGGTGCTCTCGCAATCGGCATGAGCGCCGCGCACGCGGACGACAGTAAGACGCTCTACTTCTACAACTGGACCGAGTATGTGCCGCCAGGCCTGCTTGAACAGTTCACCAAAGAGACGGGGATCAAGGTGATCTATTCGACCTACGAGTCGAATGAAACCATGTACGCCAAACTCAAAACCTACAAAGACGGCGCCTATGATGTAGTGGTACCCTCCACCTATTTCGTCGACAAAATGCGCAAAGAGGGCATGATTCAGAAGATCGATAAGACGAAATTAACCCACTTCGGCAACCTCGATCCGGAGATGCTGAACAAGCCGTTCGACCCGAATAATGACTACTCTATCCCCTACATCTGGGGTGCAACCGCCATCGGTGTAAACAGCGACGAGATCGACCCGAAAACCGTCACCAGCTGGGCCGACCTGTGGAAACCGGAGTACAAAGGCAGCCTGCTGCTGACGGACGATGCGCGTGAAGTGTTCCAGATGGCGCTGCGCAAACTGGGCTATTCCGGTAACAGCACCGACCCGAAAGAGATCGAAGCAGCCTATAACGAGCTGAAAAAGCTGATGCCAAACGTGGCAGCGTTTAACTCCGATAACCCGGCTAACCCGTATATGGAAGGCGAAGTGAATCTGGGGATGGTGTGGAACGGTTCTGCGTACGTCGCGCGTCAGGCCGGTACGCCGCTTCAGGTCGTCTGGCCGAAAGAAGGCGGGATCTTCTGGATGGACAGCCTTTCGATTCCGTCTAACGCTAAAAACGTCGACGGTGCGATGAAGCTGATTAACTTCCTGCTGCGCCCTGAAGTGGCAAAACAGGTGGCGGAAACCATTGGCTATCCGACGCCAAATCTGGCGGCACGCAAGCTGCTCAGCCCTGAAGTGGCGAACGATAAATCACTGTATCCGGATGCGGAAACCGTGAAGAAAGGCGAATGGCAAAACGATGTGGGCGACGCGAGCCGCATTTATGAAGAGTATTATCAGAAGTTAAAAGCAGGCCGTTAACGTTAACCGGCCCTCTTCCCTACGAAGAGGGCCGGGAAAATTACAATCCCTTCAAGAGCTTTTCGACAAAATCTGGCACCACAACGCTCGCCAGACCATATTGCTTCTCTTCAAACTCGCTGCCGACCTGGCTCGGTTCCAGATTCAGCTCAACCGTGTGCGCACCGTGCAGCCGTGCTTCATGCACAAAACCCGCCGCCGGATAGACATGCCCTGACGTGCCAATTGCAATAAATACATCTGCCATCGCCAGCGCGCTGTAGATCTCGTCCATACCCAGCGGCATTTCGCCGAACCACACCACGTGTGGACGCAGAGGTGACGGGAACTGACAGCAATGGCACTTGTCATCAAGCGTGATATCACCGGTCCAGTCGAGAACCTGACCGCTCCACGCGCAGCGCACTTTCAGCAGCTCGCCGTGCATGTGGATGATATTGTGATTCCCGGCGCGTTCATGCAGGTTATCGATATTCTGCGTCACCAGCAGGAAGCGGTCGCCCAGCGCCTCTTCCAGCTTCGCCAGCGCCAGATGCGCTGCATTGGGCGCAATCTCCGGCGACTGTAGCTGACGGCGGCGGTCATTATAGAACGTCTGCACCAGCTCAGGATTACGGGCAAAGCCTTCCGGCGTTGCTACGTCTTCGACGCGATGTTCTTCCCACAATCCATCCGTGGCGCGAAACGTCCGGATCCCGGACTCGGCGGAGATCCCCGCCCCGGTCAGTACCACGACTCTTGGCTTTTCCATACCTTCTGGCATCACCCTGTCTCTGAAAAAAATCCGCTGGCGTAAGCGCTCACGCAGGCGGCGTTTATTTTTGCGAAAACGGCTCAGTCGACCTAACCGACGCGACAGCATAAAAACCTCGTATAACTAGCGGGTGAGATGAAGGAATGCCGCACCGCGCATGCCTCCGGCATCCCCATGACGCGCACGTTCAATACGCGGTACGCGGGCGACCGGCAGCAAATGTCGGGGCAGTCGCCCGGACAAATGCTCCGTGATCGCCGAAAAGTTGGATAACCCGCCACCGATCACCAGTAAATCGGGATCGACAATGGTCAGAATATTGCCCAGACACACCGCCAGCAGATCAAGATAGCGCTCAACGTGTTCGCGGGCCTGTTCATTGCCCTGCTCCCACAAGGTGATGATTTCCGGCGCTTCACGTTTCTGATGATAGAAGTGTTCGTAAAGCCATGCAAACCCACGACCGGAAAGATAATTCTCAATGCAACCGTGCTGCCCACAGCCGCAGCGGGTCAGGGGAAAATCACGCCCGACCACCTCCAGCGCATCCACCGGCAGGCGGATATGGCCGAACTCACCGGTAATATAACTGCGACCGGTAATCGGCTTGCCGTTAATGATAATCCCGCCGCCGACGCCCGTCCCCAGAATCAGCCCCATGACTAACGGGTACTGACGGAACTCATCGTCCCAGGCTTCGGAGAGGGCAAAGCAGTTGGCATCGTTGTCGAGACGCACATCGCGTTCAAGGAGAGCAGAGAGATCGGCGCGCAACGGTTTGCCGCTGGCGGCAGGCACGTTGGCGGCGTAGAGCGTACCGTCGTCGGTTTCCGGCATCCCCGGAATACCAATCCCCACGGAGCCTTTCACGCCAAAACGGGTGTCTGCGTCGGTCACCAGGGCGGCGATCGCGTTCAGAAAGTCGTCGTAACTGTCACGCGGCGTGGGAACACGGGTTTCCCACTGCAATTTGAGCTGTTCATCAAATACGCCGAGCGCAATTTTAGTGCCGCCAATATCAAATCCATAATACATAACGCATTCCTCTTTCTGATTTGGCGGCCCGAAAACCGCTAAATCATGACGTAATTACTGGCCACTTAGCACCCTCGCCGGATCAATTCGGCTTGCGCGACGCGCTGGATACCAGCTTGCCAGCAGACTCAGTAAAAGTGCTGTAACCAGCACATAAATAACGTCCAGCCAGTGCAATTCAGACGGCAGGAAGTCAATAAAATAGATGTCACCCGACAGGAATTGATGTCCAATCAGCTTTTCAATGCCGTTGATAATCGGCGTCAGCTGCAGGGATACCACCACGCCGATCACCACGCCGCAGAGGCTACCAAACAGACCCGCCAGCAGACCATACCAGACGAAAATGGCACGAATAAGACCGTCTTTCGCGCCCAGCGTGCGCAGAACGGCAATGTCGCTGCTCTTGTCTTTAACGGCCATCACCAGCGTCGAGACGATGTTAAAACAGGCCACGCCAATCACCAGCACCATCGCCAGATACATAATGGCGCGGATCATCTGGATATCGCGATACATATAGCCGTAGGTGCCAATCCAGCTTTTGATATAGACATAGTTGTTGGTCACGCCACCGGCGTCGCGCACCAGTTTATTCGCATTGAAGACGTCGTTGACCTTAATGGCGATACCGGTGACGCTGTCCGCCATATCCAGGTACTGACGCGCATCGTCCAGCGGGACCATCGCAAAGCTATGATCGAGCTGTCCGCTCAGGGCTAAAATCCCGGTCACGTGCAGACGCACGCGCTTTGGCTGCTGGAGTTTGTGATCGGCACTGGCGTTCGGGATCATGATCGACACCCAATCGCCCTGCTTCACCTTCAGCGCATCCGCGACACCTTTGCCGATGATAATCTGCTGCTCACCCGCTTTAAAGTTCGCCCACGCGCCGTTCTGCACAAACTGTGGCAACGCGCTCAAACGCGCTTCCTGCTGCGGATTCACCCCTTTCACCTGAATGGCGCGCAGATTCGCACCGCTCTCCACCAGGCCGGTAAAGTTGATGTAAGGTGCTGCGGCCACAATGCCCGGCACCTTTTCCACTTTCGTGAGCGCCTCGCTCCAGTGGGTCCACGGCTGATTCACCGGTTCAATTTCGCCATGCGGAACGACTGCCAGAATGCGATTATTCAGCTCACGTTCAAAGCCGTTCATCGCGCTTAAGCCAACGATCAGCACCGCCACGCCGAGCGCGATACCCACGGTAGAGATCACGGAAATCAGCGACACCATGCCGCCGCGACGGCGGCCACGGCTAAAGCGCATACCGATCAATAAAGATAACGATGACGCCATTACTCGGCTCCCATCAGGGTCAGTTCCGCCGTCAGACGACCGTCACGCATCTCCAGCTGACGGCTCATGCGTCGCGCCAGCTGCAGATCGTGGGTCACCACCAGGAACGCCGTTCCCTGGGAGGCGTTCAGTTCGCCGAGGAGCTGGAAAATGCTGTCTGCGTTGCGCGCATCAAGGTTACCGGTCGGTTCGTCCGCCAGCACCAGACGCGGGTTATTCACCAGCGCACGGGCAATCGCCACACGCTGGCGTTCGCCACCGGAAAGTTCAGACGGACGATGATTCCCGCGATGACCGAGGCCAACGGCTTTCAGCATGTCGCTGGCGCGGGTGTTGATCTCTGCCGGTTTCTTTTTACCAATCAGCAGCGGCATCGCGACGTTTTCCAGCGCGGTGAAATCAGGCAGCAGGTGGTGGAACTGGTAGATAAAGCCAAGAGACTGATTACGCAGATCGGCTTTCGCCGTTGACGTCATTTTGCTCATCGGCTGGCCGGAGAAGATCACATCGCCGGAGGTCGGCGTATCCAGCCCGCCCAGCAGGTGCAGCAAGGTACTTTTGCCCGAGCCGGAGCTACCGACAATCGCCATCATTTCGCCTTCGCCTACGCTGAAACTGACCTCATGCAGGACATCGGTCTGCACGGTGCCTTCCTGATAGCGTTTGGACAGGTTGTCGCATTGCAACAGGATCTTATTCATAACGTAAAGCCTCAGCGGGTTGAGTGGCGGCGGCGCGCCAGGAAGGATAAAGCGTAGAGAGCAGCGCAATGGCCATCGCGACCAGCGCAATACCCACGACCTGCAGCGGCTCGATCGCCACCGGCAGCGCGGCACCGTCGAGCAGAATGCCGATAATCGGCATCAAATTATTGAGCTGGCTGGCGAGCAGCGCACCCAGTACGGCACCCAGCAGCGCCCCGATAATCCCGGCGCTCGCCCCCTGAACCATAAACACCGCCATAATCTGGCGCGGCGTCAGCCCCTGGGTTTGCAGGATCGCCACTTCACCCTGCTTTTCCATCACCATCAGGCCAAGCGACGTGATGATGTTAAACGCGGCCACGGCGACGATCAGGCTTAGCAGCAGGCCCATCATGTTCTTTTCCATGCGCACGGCCTGGAACAGCTCGCCTTTACGCTCGCGCCAGTCCTGCCATTTGGTGCCTTCCGGAAGTTTTTGCTCGCTCAGAACGTCAACTTTCAGCGGTTCGTTGAGCCACAAACGCCAGCCGCTGATGTTACCCAACGGATAACGCATCAGGCGGGACGCGTCCTGAATATTTACCAGCATTTGATAGCCGTCGACTTCGCTGTTAGCGGCGAAGGTGCCGATCACGTTGAACAGGCGCTGGCTCGGCAAGCGCCCCATCGGGGTGAACTGGCTGGCTGACGGCACCATCACGCGCAGCTGATCGCCACGGTTGACGCCAAGCTGTCCGGCGAGCTGCTCGCCGAGAATAACGTTGTATTTGCCCGGCTCAAGATCGGTCTGTTTGACGTTAACCAGATACGGAGTGAGCGGATCTTTCTGCGCCGGATCGATGCCCAGCATCACCCCCACCGACACGCTGCGCGCGCTTTGCAGCACCACGTCACCCGTTGTCAGCGGCGCAATACGGCTGACGCCCTGTAACTTCACGGCGCTTTCGGGCAGCTGTTGCGGATTAATGGAGCCCTGAGAGGAAGAGAGAACCGCCTGCGGCATCAGTCCCAGGATGTTGTTTTGCAGCTCGCGCTCGAAGCCATTCATCACGGACAGAACCGTCACTAAAGCCATCACGCCAAGCGTAATGCCAATAGTGGAAAGCCAGGAGACAAAGCGACCGAAGCGGTCCGCGGCGCGCCCACGCATGTAACGTAAGCCTATAAAGAGTGCGACAGGTTGGTACATGAAATCCGTCTGGTTGCTGATAGCAGACCCACGAGTATATAAGCGAATCCGTTAAGCGTAAATGACTGAAACCGTAAGCTTTGGTAATGATTTTGGCGAAAAAATAAGAAAAATCATCAGGCTACTTGTCGATCGGCCTCCCATTACACCCGCGCCCTTCTCCACCTTTTCTGAAAATCGTCCTGATACAGACTCTTACTGATTACATCCAACGCCGGTTCGCCCAGGATTAACGCCTTCTTTATGGCAAAACAGGTATTAAAGACCGATGAAACAAAAAGCATTATGGATTAATCAGATAAAAGGGCTGTGCATCTGCCTGGTGGTGATTTACCACTCGGTGATCACCTTTTATCCTCATCTAAGCGGGCTACAGCATCCGCTTTCCGGTCTGCTCGCCAAATGCTGGGTCTATTTTAATCTCTATCTCGCACCGTTTCGCATGCCGGTGTTTTTCTTCATTTCGGGCTATTTGATTCGTCGCTACATTGATGATGTCGGCTGGCGGGTCAGCTTCGATAAGCGGATCTGGAGTATCGTCTGGGTACTGGCGCTGTGGGGCGTGTTGCAGTGGCAGGCGCTGAGCCATATCAACGCCTGGCTTGCGCCGGAGCGTGAATTAGCCACCTCTTCCAACGCCGCGTATGCCGGTTCGATAAGCGAATTTATTCGCGGCATGCTCACCGCCAGCACCAGCCTCTGGTATCTGTATGCGCTGATCGTCTATTTCACCCTCTGTAAATTGCTAAGCCGCTGGAAACTGCCGGTACTCGCGGTGCTGGCCCTGGCGAGCGTGGCGATCAACTTCCTGCCGCTGCCCTGGTGGGGAATGAACAGCGTGGTGCGTAACATGATCTACTACAGTCTCGGTGCCTGGTACGGCGCGCAGCTGATGGAGTGGATGAAAGGCATGGTGGTACGCCGCTACTGGCTGCCGATAGTGGCGTTTGGTGGGGTCTCCGTGGTGCTGTGGTTTGCCAACGTTCCCCTGCTGCTGTCGCTTCTGTCGATTCTGCTGATTATGAAACTGTTTTACAGCATCGAGCAGCGTTACGCCGTCCACCCGAATAATCTGCTGAACGTCGTCGGCTCGAACACCATTGCGATCTACACCACGCATCGCATTTTGATCGAAGGTTTTAGCCTGTTCCTGATTGGCGAACTTAACGGTGGAAACTGGCCGGTCTGGGCGGAACTGACCCTGATTCTGGTCTATCCATTCGTCAGCCTGCTGGTCTGTACGCTGTTCGGACTGGGCGCGCGAAAAGTCTCCAGCGCGCTGTTTGGCGACCTTTTCTTTGCCCCTCCCGCCCGTCTCGCACCGGTTGAGGCGACCCGATAATGCTTCCCCTCGCCCTCATTCGAGGGCGAATTCACCCTGTGTGCGGTTCCGGTTTGCTAATGTAAAACGATCAAGGATAATAAAGACATTGCGTATCAGTGATATGCCCCAATACTGTGTTTAGGGTATATATCCATAAGAGATTCTGACAAAGCCATGCCTGAACAATACCGTTATTCCCTGCCCGGCAAAGCGGGTGACCAGCGCCAGCTAGGCGAACTGACGGGCGCCGCCTGCGCCACGCTGGTCGCAGAGATCGCTGAGCGCCACGCGGGCCCGGTGGTGCTGGTTGCCCCCGATATGCAAAACGCGCTTCGTCTGCACGACGAGATCCGCCAGTTTACCGACAGCCTGGTGTTTAACCTGGCCGACTGGGAAACCCTGCCCTACGACAGTTTTTCCCCCCATCAGGAGATTATCTCCTCGCGCCTCTCCACCCTCTATCAGCTGCCGTCGATGCAGCGCGGGGTGTTGATCGTTCCGGTGAATACCCTGATGCAGCGCGTGTGTCCGCACAGCTACCTGCACGGCCACGCGCTGGTGATGAAAAAAGGCCAGCGCCTGTCGCGCGATGCCCTGCGTGCGCAGCTCGACAGCGCAGGCTATCGCCACGTCGACCAGGTGATGGAGCACGGCGAATACGCCACGCGCGGCGCACTGCTTGATCTCTACCCGATGGGCAGCGATCAGCCGTACCGTCTGGATTTCTTTGATGATGAAATCGACAGCCTGCGGGTATTCGACCCGGACACCCAGCGCACGCTGGAAGAGGTTGAGGCGATCAATTTACTGCCTGCCCACGAATTCCCGACGGACAAAACCGCCATCGAACTGTTCCGCAGCCAGTGGCGCGATAAGTTCGATGTGAAGCGTGACGCCGAGCACATCTATCAGCAGGTGAGCAAAGGCACCCTGCCAGCAGGCATTGAATACTGGCAGCCGCTGTTCTTCAGCGAGCCGCTTCCGGCCCTGTTCAGCTATTTCCCGGCCAAAACCCTGATCGTCAATACCGGCGATCTCGACGCCAGCGCCACCCGCTTTGAGAGCGAAACCCGCGCCCGTTTTGAAAACCGTGGCGTCGACCCGATGCGCCCGCTGTTGCCGCCGGAGCAGCTGTGGTTACGCACCGACGAGCTGTTTTCAGAGCTGAAAAAATGGCCGCGCGTACAGCTCAAAACGGAGAGTCTGCCGGACAAAGCCGCGAACACTAACCTGGCGTTTAAGACGCTGCCGGACCTGTCCGTTCAGGCGCAGCAAAAATCGCCGCTGGATAATCTGCGCAAGTTTCTCGAATCCTTTACCGGCCCGGTGATTTTCTCGGTAGAAAGTGAAGGCCGTCGCGAGGCGCTCGGCGAACTGCTGGCGCGCATCAAAGTGTCGCCAAAACGGATCTTGCGTCTCGACGAAGCCGCCGATAACGGCCGCTATCTGATGATTGGCTCTGCCGAGCACGGTTTTATCGATACCCTGAATAATCGGGCGCTGATCTGCGAAAGCGATCTCCTTGGCGAGCGCGTGGCGCGTCGTCGACAGGACAATCGTCGCACCATCAACCCGGACACGCTGATTCGCAACCTGGCCGAGCTGCACGTCGGCCAGCCGATTGTGCATCTCGAGCACGGCGTGGGGCGCTACGCGGGAATGACCACCCTCGAAGCGGGCGGGATCACTGCCGAATATCTGATGATCACCTATCTCGGTGACGCAAAACTCTATGTCCCGGTCTCCTCTCTGCATCTGATCAGCCGCTACGCCGGTGGCGCGGAAGAGAGTGCTCCGCTGCATAAACTGGGCAGCGACGCCTGGACCCGCGCGCGGCAGAAAGCCGCCGAAAAAGTGCGTGATGTGGCGGCCGAGCTGCTGGATATTTACGCCCAGCGCGCAGCGAAATCCGGCTACGCCTTCAAACACGATAAAGATCAGTATCAGCTGTTCTGCGACAGCTTCCCGTTTGAAACCACGCCGGATCAGGCTCAGGCCATCAACGCTGTCCTAAGCGATATGTGTCAGCCGCTGGCGATGGACCGTCTGGTGTGCGGCGACGTCGGCTTCGGCAAAACCGAAGTGGCGATGCGCGCGACCTTCCTCGCCGTCGAAAACAACAAACAGGTTGCTGTGCTGGTGCCCACCACGCTGCTGGCGCAACAGCACTACGACAACTTCCGCGACCGCTTTGCCAACTGGCCGGTGCGTATTGAGATGCTGTCGCGTTTTCGCAGCGCCAAAGAGCAGACGCAGATTCTCGAGCAGGCCAGCGAAGGTAAAATCGACATTCTGATCGGCACCCACAAACTGCTGCAAAGCGACGTGAAGTGGAAAGATTTGGGCCTGCTGATTGTCGATGAAGAGCATCGCTTCGGCGTGCGTCACAAAGAACGGATCAAAGCGATGCGCGCGGATGTCGATATCCTGACCCTCACCGCGACCCCGATCCCGCGTACGCTGAATATGGCGATGAGCGGGATGCGCGATCTGTCGATCATTGCCACTCCACCGGCCCGTCGTCTGGCGGTGAAAACTTTTGTCCGCGAGTACGACAGCCTGGTGGTGCGCGAGGCGATCCTGCGTGAAGTCCTGCGCGGCGGCCAGGTGTACTACCTCTATAACGACGTGGAAAATATTCAGAAAGCGGCGGATAAACTGGCGGAGCTGGTGCCGGAGGCGCGCATTGCCATCGGCCACGGCCAGATGCGCGAGCGCGAGCTGGAGCGGGTGATGAACGATTTCCATCACCAGCGTTTCAACGTGCTGGTCTGTACCACCATTATCGAAACCGGGATCGACATTCCGACGGCGAACACCATCATTATCGAACGGGCCGATCACTTTGGCCTGGCACAGCTCCATCAGTTGCGCGGTCGTGTCGGGCGTTCTCACCATCAGGCCTACGCCTGGCTGCTGACGCCGCCCCCGAAAGCGATGACCACCGACGCGCAAAAACGTCTGGAAGCCATCGCTTCGCTGGAAGATCTGGGTGCAGGTTTTGCACTGGCGACCCACGATCTGGAGATCCGCGGCGCTGGCGAGCTGCTCGGCGAAGACCAGAGCGGATCGATGGAAACCATCGGCTTCTCGCTTTACATGGAGCTGCTGGAAAACGCCGTCGATGCGCTGAAAGAGGGACGCGAACCGTCGCTGGAAGATCTCACCAGCCAGCAAACGGAAGTGGAACTGCGGATGCCATCCCTGCTGCCGGACGATTTTATCCCGGACGTCAACACGCGCCTGTCATTCTACAAACGCATCGCCAGTGCTAAAAATGAGGCGGAGCTGGAGGAGATCAAAGTCGAGCTGATCGACCGCTTTGGCCTGCTGCCGGATGCAGCGCGTAACCTGCTGGATATCGCGCGTCTGCGCCAGCTGGCTCAGAAACTGGGCATTCGCAAGCTGGAAGGTAATGATAAAGGCGGTGTAATTGAGTTTGCCGAGAAGAACCACGTCGACCCGATGTGGCTCATCGGCCTGCTGCAGAAGCAACCGCAACACTTCCGCCTTGATGGCCCGACGCGTCTGAAGTTCATGCAAGAACTGAGCGACCGCAAAACGCGGATGGAATGGGTCCGTAACTTTATGCGCCAGCTCGAAGAGAACGCGGCGGCATAACCTCGTGGCCGGGCGGCGATATCACCGCCCGGCCATTAATTTACAAACTCTTTGCACTTCTCCTGATTTCCCGACACGCCCCCTGGTCATAATCATCAATTAACTTTTGAATAACAATAACCTTAGTATTTCCATGGAATTGAGTGATGATGACTCTGCGTTTTACTCGCTGGATAACCCTGATTGCCCTCGCGGCGACCGTCGCCCTCGCCCTGCCCGCGCGTGCGAATACCTGGCCGCTGCCCCCTGCCGGTAGTCGTCTGGTGGGCGAAAACCGTTTTCACGTCGTAGAAAATGACGGCGGTTCGCTGGAGGCGATAGCCAAAAAATATAACGTCGGTTTTCTGGCGTTACTGCAGGCTAACCCGGGCGTTGATCCCTACGTGCCACGCCCTGGCAGCGTGCTAACTATCCCGCTGCAAACCCTGTTACCTGACGCACCGCGCGAAGGTTTGGTGATTAACCTCGCCGAACTGCGCCTCTACTATTACCCGCCGGGTAAAAATGAGGTGACAGTCTACCCTATCGGAATTGGTCAGTTGGGCGGCGACACCTTAACGCCGACCATGGTGACCACCGTTTCGGATAAACGCGCCAACCCGACCTGGACGCCGACGGCCAATATCCGCGCACGTTATAAAGCCCAGGGCATTGATCTGCCCGCTGTGGTTCCGGCAGGGCCGGATAACCCAATGGGCCATCACGCGATTCGCCTCGCGGCCTACGGCGGCGTCTATTTGCTGCATGGAACCAACGCGGACTTTGGCATCGGCATGCGCGTCAGCTCAGGCTGCATTCGCCTGCGCGACGGCGATATTGAGACTCTGTTCCGCGTGATTACCCCAGGCACGAAGGTCAATATCATCAATACGCCGATAAAAGTGTCGGAAGAGCCGGGCGGAAAACGTCTGGTGGAGGTCCACCAGCCGCTGTCGAAAAACATTGGCGACGATCCGCAAACGCTGCCGATTGTCCTGAACGCAGCAATGCAAAACTTCAAAGCGCGCGCGGACAGCGCGGTGATGGAAAAAGCGATGGACGTACGCTCGGGTATGCCGGTGGATGTGACGCCGCATCACGACGTGGCTCAGCAAGCGCTTTAAAGCACAAGAGACAAAAAAGGCCCTGCGAAATCGCAGGGCCTTTTTTTTAACAGTGGCTTTATGAGGGTTAAGCCAGGCTTATTTGTAGATAACCGCAGTACCGTGCAGGGTGTTCGGACCGGTCACAGAGGTGATACGGAAAGATTTCGCACCCATGGCGTCGGCTTTCTGCGCTAACTGATCTTCCAGTGAGCTCAGGTTAGTCCCTGCGTTGGCAGAGATGGTGCCCACTTTCTGCTGGTCAGCAGGGGTGGATTGCACTTCGACAGCCGCGAAGCTGGCAAATGACAGAGAACTCAGTACAGCAGCAGCGATGAGGGTATTGATGGTTTTCATGATAATTAGCCTTTAACAGATGAATTTGGGAGGTCGTTAGTTATTTACTTAACGATCGATAGGTAAATGATAGTTGTGATCCAGGTCACACGTCAACATAATTTTATAACGACCGTTAAATTAATTTTAAACCTCTTATTTTTCATACCCATATGATTAATTTATTTTTGTGAAATGAGTGCTGGTCGGCGCAGGCTATTATTTTTATAATGATCATTCAACAAACCAACAAAGGTACAACGGCACATGACAACCGACGTCACGAGTTGCGCAAAAAAAAGCCGTGGCCGACCGAAAGTGTTCGACAGGGATGCGGCGCTCGATAAGGCCATGACACTCTTCTGGCAGCATGGGTATGAAGCCACCTCGCTCTCCGACCTGGTCGAAGCGACAGGTGCGAAAGCCCCCACGCTGTATGCAGAATTCACCAATAAAGAAGGCCTGTTCCGCGCAGTGCTGGATCGCTATATCGCGCGCTTTGCGGCAAAACATGAAGCCCAGCTGTTCTGCGAAGAGAAAACCGTTGAACAGGCTTTGCAGGATTATTTCGCGGCTATCTCCGCCTGCTTTACCAGCAAAGACACGCCTGCGGGCTGCTTTATGATTAACACCTCCGCCACGCTTGCCGCCGCGTCGAAAGACATTGCGAATACCGTGAAATCGCGCCACGCCATGCAGGAAGAGACTCTGGGCGCGTTTTTAAGCCAACGCCAAAAGCGGGGTGAAATTCCGGCGCACTGCGACACCGTCGAACTGACGCAATTTTTAAGCTGCGTCCTGCAGGGGATGTCGATCAGCGCGCGTGAAGGCGCAAGCCTTGAAAAGCTGCAAAGTATCTCTCGCACCACGCTACGCCTGTGGCCTGAACTGCTGAAACTCTGATTATCAGGGCGGGCAACCGCCCTTTTCTTTTTCCTTCCCCTTTTCCCCTCTCGTTTTCACGTTCGCGCCTGTAAACCCTCTTATTTCAGCGGGTTGATAATGAGACTCTTTATCGGCAAAATTCGCGTTTACATTTGTTTCACAATGTTTCCATTGTGTGATTTGACCTGCCAATAACAAAGAGCAAAAGCTCAACAAGGAATGATGATGAAAAAGAGCCTCTGGGTGCTCAACCCTGTCCTGCTGGCCATCGCGATGCCGCTGTATGCAGAACAAAAGAGCGAAGAAAATCTGGTTGTCAGCGCCAACCGCAGCCACCGCACCGTCGCCGAAATGGCGCAGACCACGTGGATCATTGAAGGTCAGGAGATTGAACAGCAGGTTCAGGGCGGGAAAGAGTTTAAAGATATTCTCGGCCAGCTAATCCCAGGGATGGACGTCAGCAGCCAGGGGCGCACCAACTATGGCATGAATATGCGTGGTCGCGCGATCGTCGTGCTGATTGACGGCGTACGGCTGAACTCCTCGCGAACCGACAGCCGCCAGCTCGATTCCATTGATCCGTTCAATATTGAGCATATCGAAGTCATCTCCGGCTCGACGTCACTCTACGGCGGCGGCAGTACCGGCGGGCTGATCAATATCGTCACCAAAAAAGGCCAGCCGGAGACCCAGGTTGATCTGGAACTGGGCGGAAAAAGCGGCTTTAACAACAGTGACGATCGCGACGAGCGAGTGGCGGCGGCCGTTAGCGGCGGCAATGATAACGCCTCGGGCCGTCTGTCTGTGGCGTATCAGCGCTTCGGCGGCTGGTACGATGGCAATGGCGATGCGCTGACCTTCGACAACACCCAGACGGGTTTGCAGCACTCCGATCGTCTGGATGTGATGGGAACCGGCACCATTGAAATTGACGAGACCCGTCAGCTGCAGCTGGTGACTCAGTATTACAAAAGCCAGGGTGACGACGATTACGGGCTTTATCTGGATAAAAACATGAGCGCCGTCACCGGGAACGGCACGGCCCGCACGTCCAAAGGCTTTAGCTCAGATCGTATTCCTGGCACCGAGCGTCACCTCGTCAGCCTGCAATATTCCGATACGGATTTCTGGGGTCAGGAGCTGGTCGGGCAGATCTATTATCGCGACGAATCCCTGCGTTTTTACCCGTTCCCGACGGTGGCCAAAGGTGACATCACCAGTTTCTCCGCCTCCGAGCAGAACACGGATCAGTACGGCGCGAAGCTGACCTTAAACAGCACTCCGCTCGACGGCTGGCAGCTCACCTGGGGTATTGATGCCGACCATGAAACCTTTGATTCCAACCAGATGTTCTTCGACCTCGCCGATTCCGTCCCTTCCGGCGGGATGAATAATCAGTCGGCCTACAGCACCGGGCGCTATCCGGGCTACAGCATCACCAATTTCGCTCCGTTCCTGCAAAACAGCTATGACATCAACGAGGTGTTTACCCTCAGCGGCGGCGTGCGCTATCAGTGGACGGAAAACCGCGTCGATGATTTCATCGGCTATACCCAGCAGCAGACCATTGCCAAAGGCGGCGCACTCTCTGCGGATGCTATTCCGGGCGGGAAAACGGATTACGATAATGTCCTGTTTAACGCCGGGATCCTGGCACACCTGACCGAGCGTCAGCAGGTCTGGTTTAACTTCTCTCAGGGCGTGGAACTGCCGGATCCGGGAAAATATTACGGTAACGGTAGCTATAGCAAACCTGATGCCCAGGGCCATCTGGCGCTGCTGAAAAGCGTTAACCCGAACGATGCGAAGCTTGAAGGGATTAAGGTCGACTCCTACGAGCTGGGCTGGCGTTTTACGGGCGACCAGCTGCACACACAGATCGCGGCCTATTACTCCTTGTCGGATAAATCCATTGATATCAACCGCGCTGACATGACTATCGACGTGAATCCGCAGAAGCGGCGCATCTACGGTGTGGAAGGCGCAGTGGATTATTTCATTCCTGAGAGCGACTGGAGTCTCGGCGGGAATGTTAACGTTCTGAAGTCAGAGATTAAAACCAACGGTTCCTGGGAAAAATGGGATGTGACTCAGGCGTCGCCATCCAAAGCGACGGCCTACGTCGGCTGGGCACCGGAGCCGTGGGCGCTGCGCCTGCAAACGCAGCAAGCCTTTGATCTGAGCGATGCGGCGGGCAATAAGCTGAACGGTTATAACACCGTTGATTTCATCGGCAGCTACCAGCTTCCGCTCGGTAAACTGTCGTTTAGCGTCGAAAACCTGCTGGATAAAGAGTACACCACCGTCTGGGGACAGCGCGCTCCACTGCTCTACAGCCCAACTTACGGGAATGCGGGGCTGTACGAGTATAAAGGCCGTGGACGCACCTTCGGTCTGAGCTACGCCCTGACCTTCTGACGGGAAAAAAAAAGGCTCCTCAGCCTGAGCGTTTGAGGAGCCAAATTAATAATACCGCTTTTTTTACACCTTGTTATTCAGAACCAGCTGACCGTTACTGTCGAGTGGGATCTGGGTGCCAGGATCTTTATCCATGCGGATTTTCCCCTGCTGATCGCCAATCTTGTAGGTCACATCGTAGCCAAGCATTTTTTCTGATTTGTCGTACACCGTTTTACAACGCTGCTGCGTCGTGGTGTAGGTGTCGTTGTCCTGCATTGCGCCCTGAACCTGGTGACCGGCATAGCCGCCACCCAGTGCGCCGACGACGGTCGCGACATCTTTCCCGCGTCCCCCACCGAACTGATGACCAATCACACCACCGGCAACCGCACCCAGCACTGAGCCTGCGATACGGTTTTCATCCTGCACCGGACGACGGTGAGTCACCGCCACGTTGCGGCACTCCTGACGAGGGGTTTTCACCGACTCGGTAATCGGGGTGGCAGAAACAACCTGAGCATACTGCGGGCCGCGTTCGAACACGTTAAGACTGGCCACTGCTGCCACGCCCAGCGCTGCAGCCACGCCAATCCCTATACCCGCCAACATAGATTTATTCACGGGGCTTCCTCCTTTGTTGCTATTGGTAACAATTTTGCAATCGAAGAGTGAGTTCGCCAATCGGAATAACGCTCAAAAAGAGAGAGGTAAAATGAAAAGGGACGCGTTTCAGAGAACTCTTAAGTACTCTGACGAAGTTTGTCAGCAGGAAATGCTAAAAAGTCCCTCCGGGAGCCGGAGGGACTGAAAGATTAGTGCAGTTTGAGGCGAGGACGGATCACGCGGTTGATACTGCCCACCAGCATCATCAGCCCGGTTTTGAAGTAACCGTGCAGCGCGACCTGGTGCATACGGTACAGCGAGATGTAAACGAAGCGTGCGATACGCCCTTCAACCATCATCGAGCCGCGCATCAGGTTACCCATCAGACTGCCCACGGTGGAGAAGTTAGACAGGGAGACCAGCGAGCCATGGTCTTTATAGACGTAGGACTTCATCGCTTTGCCTTTGGTCTGCGCCAGAATGTTGTGCAGCGCCAGGCTTGCCATCTGGTGCGCGGCCTGCGCGCGCGGCGGCACGAATCCACCTTCAGGACGTGCGCAGGAGGCGCAGTCGCCAATGGCGAAGATGTCCGGATCGCGTGTGGTCTGAAGCGTTGGCTCCACTACCAGCTGGTTGATACGGTTGGTTTCCAGCCCGCCAATCTCTTTCATGAAATCAGGTGCTTTAATACCCGCCGCCCAGACCATCAGATCGGCCTGAATATACTCGCCGTCTTTGGTGTGCAGGCCGCCGGTATCGGCGCTGGTGACCATGGTTTGCGTCAGAACGCGCACGCCCATTTTGGTCAGCTCGTTATGCGCTGCGCCGGAAATACGCGGTGGCAGCGCAGGCAGAATGCGTTCGCCCGCTTCGACCAGCGTCACGTTCAGCGCTTCGTTGGTCAGCCCTTTGTAACCGTAGCTGTGCAGCTGTTTCACCGCGTTGTGCAGTTCCGCTGAAAGTTCAACGCCCGTCGCCCCGCCGCCGACAATCGCGATATTCACTTTGCCGCTCGCGCCGAGGTTGTTGGAGTATTTCAGGAACAGGTTCAGCATTTCCTGATGGAAACGACGTGCCTGATGCGGGTTATCCAGGAAGATGCAGTTTTCTTTCACGCCTGGCGTGTTGAAGTCGTTCGAGGTGCTTCCCAGCGCCATCACCAGCGTGTCGTACGGCAGCTTGCGCTCAGGCACCAGCAGCTCGCCTTTCTCGTCACGCAGCTCGGCCAGGGTGATGGTTTTGCTTTCGCGGTTGATATCCATCACGGAGCCCAGCTGGAACTGGAAATCGTGATTACGCGCATGCGCCAGATAGCTCAGGGCATCAACACCTTCGTCCAGTGAACCGGTGGCCACTTCATGCAGCAACGGTTTCCACAGATGGCTGTGGTTACGATCGACCAGCGTAATTTTGGCTTTTTTGCCACGGCCCAGCTTTTTGCCGAGTTGCGTAGCCAGCTCCAGCCCACCTGCGCCGCCGCCTACAATTACTATCTTTTTCAATGGCGTAGTCAATGTGACCCCCTCAAATTATTAACCAATTGTTAATTAAAAGTTATGATAATAACCCTTAATTAACAACAGGTTACAGCACTGAAACCATTCAGGTGCATTGAGAATAACACGCCAGGCGCATTGGTCATACCAAAATTGATATGAATCAAGTTTTGATGATTTAAATTTGTACAATTGTAGCAAAAGAGAAAGCCCGGCTCGCTTGCGCGGCCGGGCCTGGAGTCGATCAGAGGGGTTTAGCCCAGGGTCTTGAAGGCTTTGATGCGCTGAAGGTGCGGGGAGATATTTTTGAATTTGTGGGTCTGTTCTTCGTCCCAGACAATTTCATAATAGTGATGCAACAGCTCCGCCGCACGGTGATTATCCAGCGCCTCGTCGTTGCGGGAGAGGATCGCCATGCAGCGGTCGCGGTTCTTCTCGCGGAAGTTACTGACGCATTTGGTGGCGATATCCACGTACTCTTCCGGGCGGTCGATCTTGCCTTCCATGTTCTCGTTAGGGAACAAATTCGGATTGAACACTACCTGGCGAATATCGCAGAGAAAGCCGATCCGCTCTGCCCAGTAGCCGCCGAGGCCCACACCGCAAATCAGCGGGCGATCGTCGACGTTGAGTTGCAGCATCTTGTCCACTTCTTTGAGCAGATGCGCCATATCGTGTTTCGGGTGGCGCGTGCTGTAGCTAATCAGCCGCACGTCCGGGTCGATGAACTGCAGTTGCAGCACTTTCTCATGATTACCAGGACTGTTCGAATCAAAACCGTGCAAATAAATGATCATTGTTTCCTCACCACACGACGCCTTCCAGGAGGGGGTTATTGACCTGCTTTGTGTGCCTGCCAGCGCTCATTGAGTGCTTCAAGCTCAGCGTTCACCGTCTTCCAGCGAGCCGAGCTCATCAGCTCCTGACGGCTAAATGAACCTTTATGATACAATTGTGTAACACGTTCAGCATTGATCGGCGACAGGTTATCTAACACGCTAACCGCCCCTTTACGATTATTGCAGACCAGGATCATATCGCAACCCGCATCCAGCGACGCCTGACCGCGCTCGGCATAGCTGCCCATAATGGCTGCGCCTTCCATCGACAGATCGTCGGAGAAGATCACGCCGTTAAAGCCCAGCTCCTGACGTAATACGGTTTTCAGCCAGTGCGCAGAGCCGCTGGCCGGACGCGGATCGACGTCGCTGTAAATCACGTGCGCGGGCATGATGGCGTCGAGTTTGTTGTCAGTAATGAGCGAACGAAAAACGGACATATCTTTGGCGCGGATCTCCGCCTCAGGGCGCGGATCGCGCGGCGTCTCTTTGTGGGAATCCGCCGTCACAGCGCCGTGCCCCGGGAAGTGTTTCCCGGTGGTTTTCATACCGGCGTCGTGCATTCCGTCGATAAAACGCGTTGCCATCGCCAGGGCGATCTGCGGATCTTCATGATAAGAACGCTCGCCAATCGCCGCGCTGATATGCCCGACATCCAGCACCGGCGCAAAGCTGATATCAATATCCATAGCGATCATTTCGCTCGCCATCAGCCAGCCTGCATCCTGCGCCAGCTTGCCGCCCTGCTCCGTTCCCAGCAGTGCAGCAAAAGATTGCGCCGCCGGCAGACGGGTAAAGCCCTCGCGAAAACGCTGGACGCGTCCGCCTTCCTGATCGACCGCCACCACCAGATGGTTACGGGACGCCGCACGGATCTGACGCACCAGCTCGCGCAGCTGCGCGGGATCGTGATAGTTGCGGGTAAACAGAATGAGCCCACCCACCAGCGGATGCGCCAGAATATCGCGCTCTTCCGCATCCAGTTCATACCCTTCGACATCCAACATTACTGGACCCACACGAACCTCTCTTATCCTTTAGTTTGTAACTGACGCCAGACGTCATCTGCCAGCGCGATAAATTGTTTGTCAGCCGATTGCTGAAAGCGTAATTCGAACCACCCGGCCATCATCATCAGTACCCAGGGCCGCCAGCGCTGCACCTGCTTTTTCAGTTGATGCGCATCAATGTTCGCCGTTTTGGCGTAGACATCGATAAACTCCTGGCGGACATTTTCCGTCGGCATCCATAGGGACGCCAGCTCAAGCCCTACGTCGCCATCACCAGCATATTCCCAGTCGATCAGCCGCTCGCCTGCCGGCGTATGCACAATGTTTCCGGCATGAACGTCCATATGCAGCGGCACCAGCCGCAGGGGCTGCGGTTCGCCGCGCTGACGCAGACGTTTTAGCGTAGCCAGCCAGAACGGCGTGCGTCTGGCAGGATCGGCCCCTTGCCAGTAGGCATCGAGCAGCGGTAACAGGGTAATTCGCCAGCCCAGACGGGATTGTCGGTGCAGATAATACAGCATGCCTGCGAGGGTTTGGGTATCCGGAAGCTCGCTTTTGATCTCGCCCACAAGATACTCCACCGCCATCCAGTCGCGATGAAAGCAGTGCGGCTTTGGCACCAGATCGGCAGGCAGACGGCGCAAGGCGTGGTACTGACGGCGAAAACAGAACGCGGGCCCGCTCGCATCGTGGCGCAGACGTAACACCAGACGGCGCTCGCCCTGTTCAATAATGCAACTCGCGCCGCTAAACCCGGCGTGGGTTTGCGGCGCGACAAGGCGATACTGAGGGAAGTAGCGCGAAACGATCGTTTCGCGCGTGACGTTATTGTTGTGTAACGGCACCTTTACCTGACCAGATAATCTCACCCGTTTGAACCAGCATCAGCTGCATTTGCAGGGCTGGCGTATTGACGTTGCCGGTGGCGTTGGAATAGAGCACATACTGCGCGCCAACGTTACGGGCGATACCAATCGCTTTGCTGCGCGAGCCCAGACTGTCCTGCGGTGACAGGCCCAGTTGCTGCTTCGCAACCGACAGTTGCTGCACGGAGACCAGCGTAAACTTGCCGTTATTCGCCAGCGCATTGCGCAGGGTTTCGGTGGCTTCACCGGCATTCAGCGAACCGTTGGTGCGGTTGTTCACGCTGTCCACCAGCAGCACGCTGCCTGCGGTAACACCCTGTGCCTGCAGCATTTTGCCGACCATCGGCTGCATCGCGCCGTTCCAGTCATAGTGGCGAACGCGTGGCGCAGGCTGCGAGGTTTGATCCGGATGTTCAATCGGGCCTGGCTGTTCAGGAATCGTTGGCACGGACGGCACCGTTGGAACCGGCTCCGTCGGGGTCACTGGCTGTTCAGTGCCCGGTTTGGCCTCATCAACGGGCGCGGGTTGCTGTTCCGTACGGGTGATACATCCCGACAGGAACAGCGCAAAAGCGGTAACGAGCGCGTAACGGCCCAAATTCTTAATCAAGGTTCACCCCTTACAAATAAAGATAAAGTCTGACCTTATGCGCACCCAGATAATTAGCGCTGCCATAAAGCGTGACCGACGAATTCGCCGGAATAACGACGCTGCGCGGCGCTTCAAGTGGATGCATCTCGAGGCCTCTTACGTCATACCAGTAAAACCGATAGTGGACGGTGACAGGCTCATGTCGTTCGTTATAGAGCGTAGAGGACGCCGACGGCTGAATTTCACTGACCGTCAGCGACGGTGCTTCTGCGGTGATGCCCGCCGCCAGTACCGACGACTCCATCACCAGCGTCTGTTCGTCGCTGACCGGGATCGCGGGACGCGAGCTACAGCCCGCCATTACCATCGCCAGGAGCAGAACAGCGATACGCCCTCTTTGCATGTTAAAGACCTTTATGCGCCAGCATCGGACCCAGCGGACGACCGCCCAGCAGATGCATGTGAATATGATAAACTTCCTGCCCACCATGACGATTGCAGTTCATGATCAGACGGTATCCGTCTTCGGCAATCCCTTCCTGCTCAGCAATTTTCGCTGCTACCGTCAGCATACGGCCTAATGCCACTTCATGCTCAGTTTTCACGTCATTAACGGTCGGAATCAGAATATTGGGGATAATAAGGATGTGTGTCGGAGCCTGAGGCGAAATGTCGCGGAAAGCAGTGACCAGTTCATCCTGATACACGATATCCGACGGGATTTCACGGCGGATAATTTTACTGAAAATGGTTTCTTCAGCCATGACGTTTTCCTTTTTGGTTTAATCTGGCGTGGCGTGACCGGCAAAGGCTGACATACGGCAATTGCCCGTGACACAACACAAGAGTATGAGCGAGTTTCTCCTGTCCTTTCAACCTTATCCCGTTATTTCTTTCTTTAACGTCCAATGGATGGTCGCTGATTGACCATTCCCCCCCCGGAATGAACTGAAACATAATTTCAGTGGCAATGGTTACATCTGTTTACACGGTTAAATCAAATGCGTATATTTCGCATTTGCATTTTCATGCGCATTTTCAACATAGAAATGACCTCCGACCGTTATCGGGACTGGGGCAAAAAATTACCATTCACTCAGAAAGGGTTTGATAATGTCTTTCATTAATCACACCAGGGATGGGCAACGTCAGTCTGTCGCAACACCTTCGTTGCTGGCAGCCTGTATTGCTATGGCATTGATGCCGACCGCAAGTTTCGCTGAAACGAATCCAGAAGATACCGTTGTCGTTGACGGGGCTGATAACGCGCAAGACCAAAATAGCGCGCAGGATAAGGATTACAGCGTCAAAACCACCACGACCGGCACCAAATTACTGCTGGTTCCGCGTGATATTCCCCAGTCGGTCAGCGTCATGAGCCAGCAGCGTATGCAGGATCAGGAGCTGAACACCATTGGCGCGGTGCTGGATAATACCGTCGGTGTGAGTGCGTCTCGCATCGATACCAGCCGTACCAACTTCTATTCTCGCGGTTTCTTCATCAGCAACTTTGCCTATGAAGATATGCCCACTTTCCTCGATAACCGCTGGAATTTTGGTGATACCGCAGGCGACACGGCCATTTTCGACAAAATCGAAGTGGTGCGCGGCGCAGCCGGCCTGATGAGCGGAACGGGTAACCCATCCGCCTACGTCAACATGGTGCGTAAACACGCCGACAGCAAAGAGTTCAAAGGCAACGTCTCCGCCACCTATGGCAGCTGGGACAAACAGCGTTACGTGATGGATCTGCAGGCACCGCTGACGGAATCCGGCAATGTGCGCGGGCGCGTGATCGCCGGTTATGAAGACCGCGACTCCTGGGTTGAACGTAACCATTACCGTAAGAAGTTTGTCTCCGGGATCCTCGACGCAGACATTACGGACTCCACCACCCTCTCCCTGGGCTATGACTACCAGGAGAGCGAAGAGGACAGCCCGACCTGGGGCGGTTTCCCGTCCATGTTCAGCGATGGCAGCAAAACCGATTTCCGCCGCGGCTTTAACACGGCGGCCGACTGGACTTACTCCAACAACGACTCTACCAAGGTCTTCGCTAACCTGACGCAGCGCTTTGATAACGGCTGGGAAGCCAAAGTTAACGCCATGCATGCGGAAACCAATTTTGACAGCAAGCTGATGTACATCGACGGTTATCCGGATAAAACAACCGGCCTGTACGATGCCTCCAGCTGGTACGGCGCCTGGGGCGGCTGGAACCGGGGCGAACGTAAACAGGACTCTGTGGATGCGTTCGTGCGCGGCGGCTATGAGCTGCTGGGCCGTCAGCACGAAGTCATGTTTGGCGGCAGCTACAGCCGTCAGCGCAATAACTATGACAACTCCTATCCGGTTAACGATAACTATGGCCTGATGGATGTCGGCAGCATTTACGATTACAACGGCAAACTGGCTGATCCGAGCTGGTCCGGCTTCTCGCTCTATCAGCGTGATGTCATCCGTCAGAAATCAGTCTATGGCGCCACCCGCCTGTCACTGGCCGATCCGCTGCACCTGATTCTGGGCGCGCGTTACACCGAGTGGAGTGCGAAGTACAACCTGGAGCGTCAACCCGACGAAATCCGCAACGCGAAGTTCGATGACGTCACGCCATACGCGGGCCTGATCTATGACATCGACGATACCTGGTCGGTCTACGGGAGCTATACCTCTATCTTCCAGCCAACGGGCCAGCGCGATATCAACAGCAAGTTTATCGACCCGACCACCGGTAAGAGCTATGAAGCCGGTGTAAAAGGCGACTGGTTCAACACCCGTCTGACCGCGACGGTTGCTGTCTTCCGTATCGAGCAGGACAACGTGGCCGTTAATACCGGGACAACGATCCCAGGCTCCGGCGGCCAGTCGGCGTATAAATCTGTGGATGGTACCGTCAGTAAAGGTATCGAATTCGAACTGAACGGCGCGTTGACCGATAACTGGCAGCTGACCTTCGGTGGAAGCCGGTACATTGCAGATGATGAGAATGGCGCCGCAGTAAACCCAGGCCAGCCGCGTACGTCACTGAAACTGTTTACCCGTTACCAGCTGCCAATGCTGCCTGAGCTGACCGTGGGCGGTGGCGCTCGCTGGCAGAACAAAACCTGGCAGGATATCGATAACGGCCCGAACGGCGTGAAGCAGATTACTCAGGATGGCTATACCGTAGTCGATCTCTTTACCCGCTATCAGGTCACCAAAAACTTCTCGGTTCAGGGCAACCTGAACAACGTGTTTGACGAAGAGTATTACGATTACCTGGGCACTTATGGTGTCTATGGCGCACCGCGTAACTTCTCTGTGAGCGGAAGCTACAGTTTCTAAGTTCGCCGTGATTTAGCCGTGAATACGAAGGGAGCCGAAAGGCTCCCTTTTTTTATTGGAGTAAACGCAGGATGGTATTTCCGCTTACCCTCTCTACAAAACCGTATGCCCGGTAAACGCAACGCCAGTGAGCGTATGCTGGCCAGTAAAAAACCACCTGCATAGCAGGTGGCATTGATAACGCCCCATAGGGGCGTACTAAGTCCAGACTCTGAGAGCCTTCCCTTCACACCTCTTTTAGTGGAAGCTGGCTCTCTTCAACTTCATGCTTTTCCTGATATTTCACGTACTTTCTGATCATTTCTTCATTTATACCTACGGTATCCACGCAGTAACCTCGTGCCCAAAAGTGATTTCCCCACAGCTTGTTCTTCCGCAGGTGGGGAAATTTGCTGAACAACCTAAGGGCTGTTTTACCTTTCAAATGACCGATCACATGTGAAATAGAAAGACGTGGCGGGACTTTTACCAGTAGATGGACATGATCTATCTGAACATTCAGCTCTACCACTTCTATCCCGAGCTGCTCGCTTGAGATCCTTATCTGCCTGTAGACCTCTTTACCAACATTGTTCCTAAGGATGCGAAATCGGTACTTGGGTGTCCATACGATATGATATTGACAACACCAGAGCACATGAGATGCTTTCTGGAATCTACTCATGGTTAAATCCTTATCAGTTATGGGGATAACAGATTCGGATTTTCCCATGAGTAGCATTATTGGCAGAGCCAACTTATTGCTGACCACCTCCATAGGAGGTGGTGTTCATGCAGGGATAAAAAAGGCCGCTTTTCAGCGGCCAACCATGTCGAAACGGACATTTATTATGTCAAAGCTCCCCTTGCGGAGAGCAGAGAGGATTTACTTGATGATAGCGCTCAGCGCTTCGCCGATATCGGCCAGGCTGCGAACGGTTTTAACACCTGCGGCTTCCAGAGCGGCGAATTTCTCATCCGCTGTGCCTTTACCACCGGCAATGATGGCGCCTGCGTGGCCCATACGTTTGCCTTTTGGCGCCGTCACACCCGCGATGTAGCCAACAACCGGCTTGGTCACGTGATCTTTGATGTAAGCTGCAGCTTCTTCTTCCGCGCTACCGCCGATTTCACCGATCATCACGATCGCTTCAGTCTGCGGATCTTCCTGGAACAGTTTCAGGATATCGATGAAGTTAGAGCCTGGAATCGGGTCACCGCCGATGCCCACACAGGTGGACTGGCCGAAACCGTAGTCGGTGGTCTGTTTAACCGCTTCATAGGTCAGGGTACCGGAGCGAGACACGATGCCCACTTTGCCTGGCTTGTGAATGTGGCCCGGCATGATGCCGATTTTGCATTCACCTGGGGTGATGACGCCCGGGCAGTTTGGCCCGATCATGCGAACGCCCGCTTCATCCAGCTTCACTTTTACGGTCAGCATGTCCAGCGTCGGGATGCCTTCAGTAATGGTGATGATCAGTTTGATGCCTGCGTCGATCGCTTCCAGAATAGAGTCTTTGCAGAACGGAGCCGGAACGTAGATCACGGTCGCGGTTGCACCCGTCGCTTCGACCGCTTCGCGCACGGTGTTAAACACCGGCAGGCCCAGATGCGTGGTGCCGCCTTTGCCTGGCGTCACGCCGCCAACCATCTGCGTACCGTAAGCAATCGCTTGTTCGGAGTGGAAAGTCCCCTGGCTTCCGGTGAAGCCCTGGCAGATAACTTTAGTGTTCTTATCAATCAAAACGGACATTATTTCCCCTCCACTGCGGCAACAACCTGCTGAGCTGCATCCGTCAGACTTTTCGCTGCAATAATATTCAGGCCACTGTCAGCCAGTTTTTTCGCGCCGAGTTCAGCGTTGTTACCTTCCAGACGAACCACAACCGGGACGTTCACGCCTACTTCTTCCACCGCACCGATGATACCGTCAGCGATCAGGTCGCAACGAACGATACCGCCGAAGATGTTAACCAGAACGGCTTTCACGTTGTCGTCAGAGAGGATGATTTTGAACGCTTCGGTTACGCGCTCTTTGGTCGCGCCGCCGCCCACGTCAAGGAAGTTAGCCGGTTCGCCACCGTGCAGTTTAACGATGTCCATGGTGCCCATTGCCAGGCCCGCACCGTTAACCATGCAGCCGATGTTGCCATCCAGCGCGACGTAGTTCAGTTCCCACTGTGCAGCCTGCGCTTCACGCGGATCTTCCTGAGACTGATCGCGCATTTCACGCAGATCGGACTGGCGGAACAGTGCGTTACCGTCAGCGCCCAGTTTGCCGTCGAGGCAGATCAGATCGCCCTGAGTGGTGATCACCAGCGGGTTGATTTCGATCAGCGCCAGATCGCGCTCCAGGAAGATCGTCGCCAGGCCCATGAAGATCTTGGTGAACTGTTGAACCAGTTTACCTTCCAGACCCAGTTTGAACGCCAGCTCGCGCCCCTGGTAAGGCATAGGGCCAGCCAGTGGATCGATAGCCACTTTGTGGATCAGGTGTGGCGTCTCTTCAGCCACTTTCTCGATTTCCACGCCGCCTTCGGTGGATGCCATGAACACCACGCGACGGGAGCTACGGTCTACGACCGCGCCGAGATACAACTCTTTTGCGATATCAGTCGCTGCTTCAACCAGGATCTGGTTTACCGGCTGGCCGTTCGCATCTGTCTGATAGGTCACCAGGCGTTTGCCCAGCCAGTGTTCAGCAAAGGCACGGATCTCTTCTTTGCTCTTCACAACCTTCACACCGCCCGCTTTACCGCGGCCACCAGCGTGAACCTGACACTTAACTACCCAAGGGCCGGAACCGATTTTAGATGCGGCTTCTTCTGCTTCACGTGGGGTAGTACAGGCATAACCCACCGGAGCCGGTAAGCCATACCGGGCAAACAGCTGTTTGGCCTGATATTCATGTAAGTTCATGTGTTCTATCCATCCTTCAGGTAATCGTTTTTTTCAAACCTGTAGACCGGCAGCGCAACGCTTGCCCGGTCTACAGGGCAGGTGAGGCAAAAACTACTACACGTCCAGCAGCAGACGCGTTGGATCTTCCAGCAGCTCTTTAATCGCCACCAGATAACCCACAGATTCACGACCATCAATCAGACGGTGATCGTAGGAGAGCGCCAGATACATCATCGGCAGAATCTCCACTTTACCGTCAACCGCCATTGGGCGATCTTTGATGGCATGCATACCCAGAATCGCGCTCTGCGGCGGGTTGATGATTGGGGTAGACATCAGGGAACCGAACACACCACCGTTGGTGATGGTGAAGTTACCGCCGGTCAGGTCTTCAACGGTCAGCTTACCGTCACGGCCTTTCAGCGCCAGCTCTTTGATTTTCTTCTCGATATCTGCCATGCCCAGGGTATCAACGTCACGCAGAACCGGGGTCACCAGGCCGCGCGGCGTGGAGACCGCCATGCTGACATCGAAGTAGTTGTGGTAAACCACATCTTCGCCATCGATAGAGGCATTCACTTCCGGATAGCGTTTCAGCGCTTCAACAACCGCTTTCACGTAGAAGGACATAAAGCCCAGACGGATACCGTGACGTTTTTCAAACGCGTCACCGTACTGCTTACGCAGATCCATGATTGGCTTCATGTTGACTTCGTTGAAGGTGGTCAGCATCGCGGTGGAGTTTTTCGCTTCCAGCAGACGCTCAGCCACACGCTTACGCAGACGCGTCATCGGCACGCGTTTTTCACTGCGTGCGCCCAGCGCTGGCTGTGCAGCAGGCGCTGCGGCCGCTGCCGCCGGTGCTTTGGCTTCTTCTTTCGCAGGCGCTTTCGCCAGATGTTTTTCCACATCTTCACGGGTCAGACGACCGCCAACACCGGTGCCTTTAATGGCGCTGGCTTCAAGATTGTGTTCACCCAGCAGGCGACGGATCGCCGGGCTGAGTGCATCGTTAGTTTGCTCTTCCAGAGACGCTTGCTGACGCTGAGCCGGGGTGGACTCTTTGCTTTCAGACTTGGCGCTGGACTCTTTGCCCGCGCTGTTGCCTTCACGCAGGCGACCGAGGATCTGGCGAGAGGTCACCGTGGTGCCTTCGTCTTCCAGCACTGCATCAAGAATGCCATCCGCCGATGCCGGTACTTCCAGTACCACTTTGTCAGTTTCGATTTCTACCAGCACTTCATCGCGCTTAACGCTATCGCCCGGTTTTTTATGCCAGGTCGCAACCGTGGCGTCAGCGACGGATTCAGGCAGGTCGGGAACAAGAATATCTACGCTACTCATTATGTATCCTTAAATTATTCGACGTTCAGCGCGTCATTCACCAGATCTTGCTGTTGCTTCTGGTGAACGGACATATACCCTACCGCCGGAGAGGCGGAGGCCGGGCGACCTGCGTAACGCAGGGCAGACCCAAATGGAATCACATCACGGAAATGATGCTGGCTGCAGTACCAGGCGCCCTGGTTGAGCGGCTCTTCCTGGCACCAGACAAAATCATGCACGTGTGCGTACGGTTTCAACGCTTCCTGCACCGACTGATGCGGGAACGGATAAAGCTGCTCGATACGCACGATGGCGACATCTTTCTGATCTTTCTTGCGGCGCTGTTCCAGCAGGTCGAAATAAACCTTACCAGAACACATCACGACGCGCTTCACGGCCTGCGGATCCAGCTCGTCAATCTCACCAATCGCTGGCTGGAAGGTCCCGTTCGCCAGCTCATCCAGGCTGGAAACTGCCAGCGGATGACGCAGCAGAGATTTCGGTGACATCACCACCAGCGGACGGCGCATACCGCGCAGCGCCTGACGACGCAGCATGTGGTAAACCTGTGCTGGCGTGGATGGCACGCAGACCTGCATGTTCTGCTCAGCGCAGAGCTGCAGATAACGTTCAAGACGCGCGGAGGAGTGCTCCGGACCCTGCCCTTCGTAGCCGTGTGGCAGCAGCATCACCAGGCCACACATACGGCCCCATTTTTGCTCGCCGGAGCTGATGAACTGGTCGATAACAACCTGCGCACCGTTAGCGAAGTCACCGAACTGCGCTTCCCAGATAGTCAGGGTGCGCGGCTCTGCGGTGGCATAGCCGTATTCAAACGCCAGTACCGCTTCTTCGGACAGCACGGAGTCCCAGACCTTGAACTGGCCCTGACCGTTATGCACGTGCTGCAGCGGGGTGTACGTTGAACCGTTGGTCTGGTTGTGAATAACCGCGTGGCGGTGGAAGAAGGTCCCACGGCCCGCATCTTCACCGGACAGACGCACCGGAATGCCTTCGTCGACCAGCGTCGCGTACGCCAGATTCTCAGCGCCGCCCCAGTCGAACAGCTTCTCGCCGGACGCCATTGACTGACGGTCGGAGTAGATTTTCTGCACGCGGGACTGCATTTCAATTGCTTCAGGTACCGTGCTGATGCGTTTAGCCAGCTCCTGCAGACGCTTCATTTCGACCTTGTTCGGGTAGCTCTCATCCCACTCGTGGTTGAGGTACGGCGACCAGGTAAAGGAGTGCATGTTCATCGGACGCAGCTCTTTCACAACGCACTCACCGGCATCCAGCGCATCGCGGTAAAGATTAACCAGCTCGGTCGCATCTTCCAGGGTCGCGATTTTGTCGGCTTCCAGTTTGTCAGCGTAGATCTTACGTGGCGTCGGATGCTTTTTGATTTTCTGGTACATCAGCGGCTGGGTTGCACTCGGCTCGTCCGCTTCGTTATGGCCATGACGGCGATAGCAGAACAGGTCGATGAACACATCGCGTTTGAAGGTGTTACGGAAGTCCAGCGCCAGACGGGTAACGAAAGCAACAGCTTCCGGATCGTCCGCGTTCACGTGGAAGATTGGCGCCTGCACCATTTTACCGATGTCAGTACAGTACGGCGTAGAGCGTGCATCCAGCGGGTTCGAGGTGGTGAAGCCCACCTGGTTGTTGATGACGATGCGAACGGTACCGCCCACTTCGTATCCACGCGCTTTGGACATATTCAGGGTTTCCTGAACGACGCCCTGCCCGGTTACCGCCGCATCACCGTGAATGGTGATTGGCAGCACTTTGTTGCTGCTTGGCTCGTCCAGACGATCCAAACGCGCACGCACGGAACCGATCACCACCGGGCTTACGATTTCCAGGTGCGACGGGTTAAACGCCAGCGCCAGGTGAACCAGACCGCCCTGCGTTTCGATATCCGATGAGAAGCCCATGTGGTACTTCACGTCGCCGGTACCGAGATGTTCTTTATGTTTGCCCGCGAATTCGTCGAACAGGTCCTGCGGTTTTTTACCCAGCACGTTGACCAGCACATTCAGACGCCCACGGTGCGCCATACCCAGCACCACTTCACGGGTGCCGCTGTTGCCCGCATGGCGGATCAGCTCTTTCAGCATCGGCACTAACGCATCGCCGCCTTCCAGGGAGAAGCGTTTTGCACCCGGGAATTTAGCACCGAGGTAACGCTCCAGACCTTCTGCTGCGGTCAGTTCGCTCAGGAAGCGTTTTTTCTCTTCAACGCTAAAGCTGGCGTGGCCTGTCACCGACTCAATGCGCTGCTGGATCCAGCGTTTTTCGTCCGTGGAGGTGATGTGCATGTACTCTGCGCCGATGGAGCCGCAGTAGGTTTGTTTGAGCGCCTCAAGCAGCTCTCCCAGCTTCATCGTGTCTTTGCCGCTGGCAAAAGAGCCGACGTTAAAGCTTTCCTGGAAATCTGCCTCGGTCAGATCGTGATACGCCGGATCGAGATCCGCCACACGTTCTTGTTTCCACAGTCCCAGCGGATCGAGGTTCGCATGCTGGTGACCACGGAAGCGATAAGCATTGATGAGCTGCAGGACTTTAACCTGCTTCACATTGGTGTCAGGGTCAGAGATCGAGGAAGAGTAACGTGAGGCATCCTTCGCCAGACGACGGAAATAATCACGTGTTTTGGAATGGAATTGATCCGGTTTGACCCCAGTGCCAGGTAACTGCTGGAACATGGAACGCCAGTTAGCGTCCACTGAGTCAGGATCGGTTAAGAAGTCTTCATAGAGCTGTTCGATCCAGCTTTGGTTTGCACCAGAGAGGAAAGAAGAGTCCAGCCAGGCTTTCATTGCGCCGTTCTGCATCGTGATCCCTTAAGCATTTTTATGCTTATTTCGCCGTAGAAACTACCACGCACACCTCGTGTACGTGCCGGGGTTCACCTGCGAGCTCTTATGTTGTCTTGGGCTCGCGAAGGAACCTTTAAAAACTGTCTGTATAATCTTCGTCGTTCAGGCGGTGCTGTCGTTGCGGTTTTCACCCACTTCGGTCAACCGCGCCGTGTGTCGTTCTGAACGCCTCAATTATTGCCTGTCAGGGCAGTTTTTAGAGGTTTCCTACAATGTCTCTTTGCCCGGTGGCGTTCCGCTTACTGGCCTACATAAAAGTAGGCCGGATAAGCGGAGCGCCATCCGGCGGTATTACTTAGGCACTGCGCTGCAACAGCATCGACTTAATATGGCCGATGGCGCGCGTCGGGTTCAGCCCCTTAGGACATACACTGACGCAGTTCATGATGCTATGGCAGCGGAATACGCTGAAAGCATCACTTAATCCTTCAAGGCGACTGTCGGTTTCGGTATCGCGGCTGTCAATCAGGAAGCGATACGCGGCCAGCAGGCCAGCCGGGCCGATAAACTTGTCCGGGTTCCACCAGAACGACGGGCAAGAGGTCGAACAGCATGCACAGAGAATACACTCATACAGACCATCGAGTTTTTCACGCTGCTCTGGCGACTGTAAATGCTCGCGAGCGGGTGGATTTTGCCCATTATTCAACAAGTAAGGCTTAATCTTCTCATATTGTGCATAGAATTGCCCCATGTCCACCACCAAATCGCGAACGACCGGCAGGCCAGGCAGAGGACGAATCACAATTTTCTGTCCTGAACGCTGCAGCGCTGAAATCGGGGTGATACAGGCCAGGCCATTTTTGCCGTTCATGTTCACGCCGTCGGAGCCACACACCCCTTCACGGCAGGAACGACGAAACGACAGTGTTGGGTCCTGTTCTTTCAGCTGCATTAACGCATCAAGCAGCATCATGTCGCGACCTTCTTCCGCTTCCAGGGTGTAATCCTGCATATGCGGAGCGTCATCAACATCCGGGTTATAACGATAAACTGAGAATTCGAGTTTCATTATCCTGTCTCCGCATTAATAGGTACGAATCTTCGGCGGGAACGCCGGACGCAGTTTCGGTTCCATGTTGACTTGACGTCGCGTCATAGATTCCGACTCTGGCAGATACAGGGAATGGCACAGCCAGTTTTCGTCGTCACGATCCGGGAAGTCGAAGCGGCTATGGGCGCCACGGCTTTCGGTGCGGAAGTTTGCGGAGACGGCCGTTGCATAGGCAGTTTCCATCAGGTTATCCAGCTCAAGGCATTCGACGCGCTGCGTGTTGAACTCGCTGGAGGTATCGTCCAGACGGGCATTTTTCAGACGCTCACGAATCGCTTTCAGCTGCTCAAGCCCTTTAGCCATCGCATCGCCTTCACGGAATACCGAGAAGTTGTGCTGCATACACTCTTGCAGCGCTTTGCGGATTTCGACCGGATCTTCGCCATCACGGTTGCCGTTCCAGCGGTTGAGACGTTCGAGAGAGGCTTCGATATCCGATTCACGGGCATCGCGCAGATCGCCCTGCTCGGCGATGGACTCTTGCAGATGTAAACCGACCGCACGACCAAACACCACCAGGTCGAGCAGCGAGTTGCCGCCCAGACGGTTAGCACCGTGGACCGATACGCAGGCGATTTCGCCAACCGCGAACAGACCCGGAATTACCACGTCTTCGCCCTGCTCGTTCACGGTCAGCGCCTGACCGGTTACTTTGGTCGGAATACCGCCCATCATATAGTGGCAGGTTGGGATAACCGGAATCGGCTCTTTCACCGGGTCAACGTGCGCGAAGGTGCGCGACAGTTCCAGGATGCCCGGCAGACGGGACTCCAGAACGTCTTTACCGAGGTGATCCAGTTTCAGTTTCGCGTGCGGGCCCCACGGACCGTCGCAGCCGCGACCTTCACGGATTTCGATCATGATGGAACGCGCCACCACATCACGACCCGCCAGGTCTTTCGCATTCGGGGCATAACGCTCCATGAAGCGCTCGCCGTGTTTGTTCAGCAGGTAACCGCCTTCACCACGGCAGCCTTCGGTAACCAGAACGCCCGCACCGGCGATGCCGGTCGGGTGGAACTGCCACATTTCCATATCCTGCACAGGCACACCTGCGCGGATCGCCATACCAACGCCGTCACCGGTGTTGATGTGGGCATTGGTGGTGGACTGGTAAATACGGCCTGCGCCGCCGGTCGCCAGCACGGTCGCGCGGGCTTTGAAGTAGACCACTTCACCGGTTTCGATGCACAGCGCGGTACACCCCACCACTGCGCCATCTTCGTTTTTCACCAGATCCAGCGCATACCACTCGGAGAAAATCGTGGTGTGGTTTTTCAGGTTCTGCTGATACAGGGTGTGCAACAGCGCGTGACCGGTACGGTCAGCCGCTGCCGCAGTACGTGCCGCCTGCTCGCCCCCGAAGTTTTTCGACTGGCCGCCAAACGGACGCTGATAAATCGTGCCATCTTCCAGGCGGGAGAACGGCAGACCCATATGGTCTAGCTCCAGAATCGCTTCCGGGCCGGTTTTACACATATATTCGATGGCGTCCTGGTCACCGATGTAATCGGAGCCTTTCACCGTGTCATACATATGCCATTCCCAGTTATCTTCATGGGTATTACCGAGAGCGACGGTGATACCACCCTGCGCAGACACGGTATGGGAACGGGTCGGGAACACTTTAGAGAGCAGCGCACAGGTCTGGCCGCTCTGGGAAATTTGCAGAGCCGCGCGCATACCTGCGCCACCGGCACCAATCACAACAGCATCAAATTCTCTGACTGGCAGTTTCATCACACACCCCACACCACAACAAATCCATAAATAACGTAAACCACCAGAGCCACAACAATCAGGAGTTGCAGCGGCAAGCGAACGCCTAACGGTTTAACGTAATCGGTCAACACCTGCCACATGCCAATCCAGGCATGAATAAGGATGGAGAACAGAGCCAGCAGGGTGAACACTTTGGTGAAGGCAGATCCGAAGAACCCGCTCCAGATTTCCCACGTCAGCTCGCCGCTGGTCGCAAAGAAACCGATCATGTAGATGATGTAAAGCGTGAGGACGATGGCAGTAGCGCGGACCAGAATGAAGTCATGTACGCCGTTGCGTCCTAATGCGGAGGCGTTGCTTACCATACGAGGACTCCTGCAAGAATTGAAAGCACGACAGTAATCACAAATGAAATATTGGCAGAACGTTTACCTGCTTCGAAGGTTTCTTCCAGATAGCCAAAATCCATCAGCAGATGGCGAACACCCACCACAACGTGGTATGCCAGCGCCGTCAGAATGCCCCACATGATAAATTTCACGAAGAAGCTGCTCATAATGGCAGAGGCCTGGAGGAATCCTTCAGGAGAAGAGAGGCTGGTACCCAGTAACCACAGCAGAATGCCGACCGCCACAAACGTGATCACACCGGACACACGGTGCAGAATGGACGCTATTGCCGTTACGGGGAATCGGATCGTTTTGAGATCCAGATTGACAGGTCTTTGTTTTTTCACATTTCTTATCATGAATAACGCCCACATGCTGTTCTTATAATTCCCTTTGAATTCGCGTTACAGGAAGGCGGCAAGTCCGGGAATCCCCTGCATCACAGTAAACTGTGTGACCGGGGTGACCTGACGCAGCCAACACACCTGTAGCGTGAAAGACGACGGGATTTCCTTCCTCCGGTCTGCGTGCGGGTCAAGCAGCGTCCATATCTATAACTGCGCGTCATGGTAAACATTGCTTCCAAATGCTAAAACGACACGTTACAACGCTGGGTGGCTCGGGATTGCAGGGTGTTCCGGAGACCTGGCGGCAGTATAGGTCGTTCACAAAACCATTACAATTAACCTACATACAGTTTGTCGGGTTTTATGCGGAACAGTGATCAGAGTCACGATAACAACATTATTTTAAATTTTAATCATCGGATTTGACAAAGATTAAACATTATTGTTACAAACTACAGCAGAAAAGGCATATAATGCGCAAAAGTTATGAGGTCTCTCTTTCACCTGAGATTTAGTTATGTAACAGTGTGATGGTATTGACCGAAGTTATCAGGACAGTTATTAGTGGTATACAGGTTTGAATAATTCGGACTGCGAAGACACTGATTTGCTGTTGTTTCTCTGATTTTTCACACGTTTACCTGCAAGGCGCCATAGCTCTGTACCCTGGTTCCTCCTCGCGAGCTGAGCGGTAAGCCAAATAACAAACCGGTAACGATGTGATAAACAGCTGAAAGCAAGTTGGTAAAAACGTGGTCTTAAGCATAAGGCGCTAAGGAGACCGTAAATGGCTGATACAAAGGCAAAGCTCACCCTAAACGGTGACACTGCTATTGAACTGGATGTGCTAAAAGGCACGCTCGGTCAGGATGTTATTGATATCCGTACACTGGGTTCCAAAGGAGTATTCACCTTTGACCCTGGTTTCACCTCTACCGCATCTTGCGAATCCAAAATCACCTACATTGACGGTGACGAAGGTATCCTGCTCCACCGCGGTTTCCCCATCGATCAGTTAGCCACCGAATCCAACTATCTGGAAGTGTGCTACATCCTGCTGAACGGCGAAAAACCGACGCAGGAACAATACGATGAGTTCAGAACCACCGTTACCCGCCACACCATGATCCATGAGCAGATTACCCGTCTGTTCCATGCATTCCGTCGTGATTCACATCCGATGGCCGTCATGTGCGGGATTACCGGCGCACTGGCCGCGTTCTACCACGACTCTCTGGACGTGAATAACCCACGCCATCGCGATATCGCGGCGTTCCGTCTGCTGTCCAAAATGCCAACCATGGCGGCGATGTGTTACAAATACTCCATCGGCCAGCCATTTGTTTACCCGCGTAACGACCTCTCCTATTCAGGCAACTTCCTGAACATGATGTTCTCCACACCGTGCGAAACCTACGAGGTTAACCCGGTGCTTGAGCGCGCCATGGACCGTATTCTGATCCTGCACGCCGATCACGAACAGAACGCATCGACCTCTACCGTCCGTACCGCAGGCTCTTCAGGCGCGAACCCGTTCGCCTGTATCGCTGCCGGTATCGCCTCCCTGTGGGGACCGGCGCACGGTGGTGCTAACGAAGCGGCACTGAAGATGCTGGAAGAGATCAGCTCCGTTGAGCACATTCCAGAGTTCGTGCGTCGTGCGAAAGATAAGAATGACTCCTTCCGCCTGATGGGCTTCGGTCACCGTGTTTACAAAAACTATGACCCGCGCGCCACCGTGATGCGTGAAACCTGCCACGAAGTGCTGAAAGAGCTGGGCACCAAAGATGATCTGCTGGAAGTGGCGATGGAGCTGGAACATATCGCGCTGAACGACCCGTACTTCATCGAGAAGAAACTGTACCCGAACGTCGATTTCTACTCTGGCATTATTCTGAAAGCGATGGGCATTCCGTCTTCCATGTTTACCGTGATCTTCGCGATGGCACGTACCGTCGGCTGGATTGCACACTGGAACGAAATGCACAGCGAAGGCATGAAAATCGCGCGTCCGCGTCAGCTGTATACCGGCTACGACCAGCGTGATTTTAAGTCTGATGTGAAAACCAAATAAGCGCCATGAGGTGCGGCCTGCTGCCCGCACCTTAATCTTCTTCACACTGGAGAGGACGCTAATACCAAAAACGGTAACCTTCGGGTTACCGTTTTGTTTTTATTGCTGGCACGCCGGGCACCAGTAAAACGGTCGCGACGACAACATCGTACGTTCAATCGCCCCGCCGCACCGCTCGCACGGCTTTCCTTCCCGATGAAACACCTTAAAGCGGAACAACGCCCCATGATGTTTTTTATCATCCACCACGCCGCGCGTGTTGTAGGAAAGGCGCGGGATCTCCAGCAAGGCATGAGACAAAGCATCGAGCTGTCTCTCATTGAGCTGCGACGCTTTTCGCTGACCTGCCAACCCCACTTCCCACAGAATTTCAACGCGCAGATAGTTACCTAGCCCGGCGAGAAAAGCCTGATCGAGCAGAAGCCCGGAAAACTGTCGGTTGCGAAAGGCAGGCGATAGCAGCCGCGCTTTGACAGTTTCTGCGGTCAGGCGCATATCCAGCACGTCCGGCCCGACCCGTTGCAGGAACGGGTGAGTGAGCAGTTGCTCCGGCGTTAACATCTCGATATCCGACGCGCTGTAGAGCAAAATAGCCTTCTCCGCCGTCTGCAATCTGACGCGCAAGACACGATTAGTTTGCGGTTGCTCACCCACATTGATCACTCGCCAGACGCCATAAAGCTGGTTGTGGCTATATAACGTCAGGTTATGGCTGAAATGGGTCAGCAACGCTTTACCGCGCGTCTCGATGTGCGTCACGGTTTGCCCAATCAACTGCGTTTCATACGGTTTTAATTGAGGGAAAGCAAACCACGCATCGGTCAGCGGTTTGCCCTTTATCGCCGCCTCCAGGCTATCCGCCGCGCGGCGGATCTCCGGACCTTCTGGCATCTTATCTTCCTTTGTTTAGTGCGTCGCGCCGCCCACGATTTTCACATCAGACGTCTGGCGTAGGGCCACTTCGACCGCCACGATCAGCGCCGCTTTCACCGTGTGCGCCGCCATACTCGGTGCGCCCGGATGGGCTGCGGCCTGTTCAGGCAGGTACGGAATATGGATAAATCCACCCTTCACTGCGGTTTTTCCACTGATTTTATGCAGCAGCCCGTACATGACGTGGTTACAGACGAAGGTGCCCGCCGTCTGCGAAACGGAGGCGGGGATCCCCTTCTCGCGCATCGCCGCCACCATCGCTTTGATCGGCAGCGAACTGAACCACGCCGCCGGACCGTCCGGGACGATCGCCACATCAATCGGCTGCTGGCCGCGGTTATCGGCAATCCTGGCGTCGTCCACGTTAATGGCGACGCGCTCGACGGTCACATCCACACGACCGCCCGCCTGTCCGACCGCGATCACCACCGCTGGTTCAAGTTCATCGATAGCCGCATTTAGCACGCTTAACGACTCGCCAAAAACGCAGGGCAGCTGGCGTGTCACTACGCGGCAGCTGTCGATGATACTCCCCTCAAGCTGCCTGACCACTTCCCACGAAGGGTTAACGGTCTCGCCGCCGAACGGCTCAAAACCGGTGACTAATACGTTACGCATCGTCTCTCCTTACAGGAACATCAGGAAGTACAACAGGAACACGTTGGCAATCAGCAGCAGCACGCCGGTCGGCACTTGCGCTTTGATTACCGCATTTTTATCCGGCAGCTCCAGCAGCGCGGCGGGCACGATGTTGAAGTTCGCCGCCATCGGCGTCATCAGCGTTCCGCAGTAGCCGGAGAACATGCCAATCGCCGCCATCACCGCCGGGTTACCGCCATGCTGCAGCACCAGGATCGGGATGCCGATCCCCGCCGTCACGATCGGGAACGCCGCGAACGCATTGCCCATCACCATCGTGAGCAGCGCCATCCCGATGGTGTACACCGCCACGGCGATAAAGCGGCTGTCCACCGCCAGGTAGCTTTTCGTCAGCCAGGAGATGCCATCACCCACGCCAGCGGCGGTAAAGAGCAGGCCCAGCGTCGCCAGAATCTGCGGCAGGATAAACGCCCAGCCGATGGAATCCAGCAGACGGCGCGCCTCCTGCAACGGCTGATGCACTTTTTCGTGCGTCATTTTGACCGCCATTGCGAGGCCAATCAGCGACCCGGCGGTCATCGAGAACAGTGTCACCAGCGTCGAATGGTTACCCGGTCCGAACAGATTCTCCTGCAATCCTGGCACATGGTTGAACATCAGCACGCCCACCACCGTCACCACAGGAATGGCTAACGCCGGATAGAACAGACGGTTGCCGAGACGCTTCGCGCTGGCCTCCCGCTCTTCGGGTTTACGCTGGTGATAGCTGCCCAGACGCACGCCGCCAAAACCGGCAATCAGCGCCAGCCCAACTACCGCCACACCGACCGCAATATGCACGGTGCGCTTATCGCCCACCAGCTGATATGTCCAGTCACCGAGCAGGAAAATCAGGCCGTACACGCCCCAGAACAGGCCGGTAGTGATGCGACGCGGGTTCGCTTTATCGCGAAACGACATCACGGCGACAATCAGCAGGATTAGCCCTGCCAGCCAGTAAAGATAACTTTGCTGGAAATTCATGAGGCATCTCCCTGCGTGTGCGCGGTTTTCGCCAGCTCGCGCTCAAGATGCTTGTCCAGTCGCCACAGGCGGGTGGCGTGGATAATAAAGGCGCAGACCGCCGTCGGAATGCCCCACAGCGCAATGTGCAGCGGCTCGGTCTGAATTCCGCCGGACTCCAGCATAAAGTTATGCATAAAGATGATCGCCCCGAAGGCGACAAAGATATCTTCACCGAAGAACAGCCCGACGTTGTCCGTCGCCGCCGACATCGCCCTCAGGCGATAGCGCACCGCGCCCGGCAGTTCGCCGTATTTTTTCTCCGCAGCCCCTTCCGCCATTGGAGCCAGCAGCGGTCGCACCATTTGCGGATGCCCGCCCAGACTGGTCAGCCCCATCGCCGCCGTCGCCTCACGTACAAACAGATAGACAATCAGCAGTCGCCCTGCGGTGGCGCTGTGGATTTTGGCAATCCACGCCTGCGCGCGCTCTTTCAAACCGTGACGTTCCAGCAGGCCAATAACGGCCAGCGGGATCAGCAGGATATAAGGCAGGTTACGGGTATTCAGGAACCCTTCGCCCAGCTTTTCGAGGATAGTTGCGACCGGCATATTCGCCGCCACACCGGTGACAATCCCGGCGACAATCACCACCAGCACCGGATTAAAACGTAAGATAAACCCGACCACGATCACCGCAATACCGATGAGTGGCCAGAGCGAAAGCGTCTCTGCCATGTTGTCCTTCCTGTTGTTGTATAGCGTTTTGTTGTGTTTGCGCTTTGTGCTTTAGGCACTGATTTTTATATTGTTTAACTCAAATTCTGCACGCAAGCGACGGGCAAATGCCAGCGCGTGTTCGCCGTCTCCGTGCAGGCAGACCGTCTGCGCGCGCACAGAGGCCCATTCACCGCTCGTACTTTTCACCCGCCCCTGCTGCACCATGTCCAGAGTTTGCGCCAGCGCCTGCTCTTCATCGGCAATCAGCGCCCCCGGCTCGCTGCGCGGCACCAGGCTGCCGTCGGCCCGATAGCCGCGATCGGCAAACACCTCTTCGCGGGTCACCAGGCTATAACGCGCACCGGCGCGGATCAGTTCACTCCCCGCCAGCCCGACCAGGATCAGATTGCCGTCCACCGCATGCACCGCGCGGGCGATAGCGTCAGCCAGCTGCGCGTCTTTCGCCGCCTGGTTGTAGAGCATCCCGTGAGGTTTCACATGACGCAGTTGCCCCCCTTCGGCGCGGGCAATCGCCGCCAGCGCACCAATCTGGTACAGCATTTGGGCGTAAACCGTATCCGGCGGCAGATTCATGGCCGTGCGCCCGAAGTTCTCCCGATCGGGAAAGCTCGGGTGGGCACCTATCGCCACGCCGTTTTTTAACGCGCCTCGCACGCTTTCGCGCATGGTCTGCGCGTCCCCGGCGTGAAAGCCACAGGCAATATTGGCCGACGACACCAGCGTCAGTAGCTCCGCATCGCTCCCGCAGCCTTCACCCAGATCCGCATTTAAATCAACGACGATCATTCAACCTCCATGCCAGTTGTTCGATGAATTGCCGCTGCACACGGCGCGCGTCGAGGGCCTCTTCCAGCGTACAGGGCACAAAGTGGATCGGCTGTCCGAGCGGGATTTGCGCCAGATGGTACATATCGGCTTCGATGATGCAGGCGATACGCGGATAACCGCCGGTGGTCTGAGCATCATTCATCAGCACAATCGGCTGGCCGTTGTGCGGCACCTGAACAACGCCCGGTAGCAGGCCGTGGGAGACCATTTCACGATCGGTGGTACGCGCCAGCTGTTGGCCCTGCAAACGGTAGCCCATGCGGTTACTCTGCGGGCTGAGCCGCCACGGCAGTCGCCAGAAGGCATCCTGCGAGGCCTGGTCAAACTCATGGTACTCCGGCCCCGGCAGGGCGCGAATGCGGTTACTCCACAGGAGCTGTTTCACCCCCTGCGCGTCGGTAAACTGACGTGATTCGCTGCCCAGCGGCAGGTTATCGCCATCCTTCAGCAGGCGCCCTTCAAAGCCGCCAATACCCGTTTTGAGATCGGTGCTGAACGAGTTCATTACTTCCGGTACGTCAATCCCGCCGCCGACCGCCAGATAGCTGCGCATGCCGTGAGTCGGGCGATGAAGCGTCAGACGCTGCCCCGCTTTCACCTGCAGCCGCCAGCCGGTCCACACCGCCGCGCCGTCAAGCGTCGCGTCACAGCCCGCGCCCGTCAGGGCAAACCAGCCGTCACGTTCAAATTCAAAGCTGCACTGTCCAAGGGTGATCTCCAGCGCTGCGGCATTCGGATCGTTGCCCACCAGCAGGTTGGCGATCTGCAACGCCGGTTTGTCCAGCGCGCCACAGTAGCTGACCCCGGACTGGCGCAGCCCGGTGCGTCCGCCGTCCTGTACCGAGGTGTATAACCCCGCGCGAATCACCTTCAACATACCCCCTCCTTCTGCGGCACGAACCGTACGGTATCGCCCGGTCGCAACAGCACCGGCTCTTCGCGTTTAGCATCAAACAGCATCTGGGGGGTATGGCCGATAAGCTGCCAGCCCCCCGGCGAGGCGAGCGGATAAACCCCGGTCTGCGACCCGCCAATTCCCACGGAACCGGCAGGGACCATCAGGCGCGGCTCGCCCCGGCGGGGCGTGTGGAGTGGCTCTGGCAATCCGCCGAGATACGGGAAACCAGGCTGGAACCCTAAGAACCACACCACGTAGTCCACCGAGGCATGCAGCTCGACGACCTGCTTTTCCGACAGCCCCGCATGACGCGCCACGTCGCCCAGATCCGGGCCAGCCGCGTTGCCGTACACCACCGGGATCTCGATAAATCGCGACTCCGGCTCCAGCGCCTCGCTCTCCTCCCACCAGCGCTGCAACCGCTCGATGGCGTCCAGCGCCACCGACTGCGGATTGCGCAGCACCACGGTAATGTTGTTCATCCCCGGAATGGCCTCGACCACTTCAGGGATTTCGCCCAGCCGCTGGGTTAAGCGCCAGATCCTTTTTTGCGTCGTCATCGTGACCGGAGGCTCTAACTCCAGTACCACTGCCGTTTCGCCTAATAAATAACAACGCGCTCGCTGCACTTACGCACCTCTCATCAGGCAGGATTAGGGATATCGATAAAGGTCACGTCGAGATCGGTATTTTCCGTCAGCCATTCGCTCAGGGCGCGGATGCCGCCGCGCTCGGTGGCATGGTGCCCTGCCGCGTAGAAATGCAGCCCCTGCTCGCGGGCAGAGTGAATGGTCTGCTCGGACACTTCACCGGTAATAAAAGCGTCGACGCCAAAGCGCGCCGCATTGTCGATAAAGCCCTGGCCGCCGCCGGTACACCACGCCACGCGCTTCACCAGATCCGGGCCGGTATCACCGCTCCACAGTGGACGGCGGCCCAGACGCGCCTCAATCCAGGAAGCAAGTTCCAGGCCAGGAACCGGCATGGACAGCTCACCCCACGGCAGCAGCTCTTCGATTTCGCCCATCACGGTGATGCCGAGCAGTTGAGCGAGCTGAACGTTATTGCCCAGCTCCGGATGTGCATCCAGCGGCAAGTGCCAGCCGTACAGATTGATGTCGTTCGCCAGCAAGGTTTTCAGGCGGTTGCGCTTCATGCCGCGAATAATCGGTGCTTCGTTTTTCCAGAAATAGCCGTGATGCACGATCACCGCATCCGCTTGCAGGCGCACCGCTTCATCCAGCAGGGCCTGGCTCGCCGTGACGCCGGTGACAATCTTTTGCACCGTTTCACGCCCTTCCACCTGCAGGCCGTTAGGGCCGTAGTCGCTGAAGCTGGCGCTGTTCAGCTTTTCATTGATTAAGGTTTCCAGTTCGCTGTTTTTCATCATTACTCTCTTACGCTTTGCGGGCGGCTTCATAGGCCGCCAGTGTGGCGACTCGCGCCTGTTTATGGTCGACAATCGGGCGCGGATAATCGAGGGTTTCACCCGTTTTATCCGCCCACACCCAGGGTTCATGGATCGATTTTCCCGGCACGTCGGCCAGTTCAGGTAGCCACTGGCGGATAAACTCGCCCGTAGCGTCAAATCGTTGTCCCTGGGTTGTCGGGTTAAAAATACGAAAATAGGGAGCGGCATCCGTTCCGGTCGACGCCGCCCACTGCCAGCCGCCGTTATTGGCCGCCAGATCGCCGTCGATCAGCTGAGAAATAAAATATCGCTCTCCGGCGCGCCAGTCGATCAGCAGGTCTTTCACCAGGAAGCTGGCTACGATCATCCGCAGGCGGTTATGCATCCACCCCGTTTCGTTTAGCTGACGCATGGCCGCATCGACTATTGGATAGCCCGTCTGCCCGTTTTGCCACGCCTGTAGCTGGGCGTCATCCTGCTGCCACTGCACCTTGTCCGTCCAGCGGATGAAGGGACGATGTTTACATAAATCAGGATGATACGTCATCAGATGACGGTAGAATTCGCGCCAGATCAGCTCATTAAGCCATACCGCCCCCGGCCCGCCGTCAAGGGCCTGCGGCTGTTCGGCCAGCAGGCGGTGCAAGCACTGACGCGGGGAGAGCACGCCCAACGCCAGACAGGCGGATAAACGGCTGGTGCCTTCGATGGCGGGAAAATCGCGCTGTGCTTCATACTCAGCGGCCTGCTGTTTGCAGAACTGGCGCAGCTGCGCAATCGCGGCCTTTTCGGTCGGTGGGAAGTGGTCCGGGTCGAAATCACGCTGAGGGTAGTCAACGCTGATCTCCGCAGAAACGGTCAGTGCCTCTCCTCGGGCCGCTGGCGCGGCGACGCACTCCGGTAGCCCCTCTTTCAGGCGTTTCAGGTAGGCATTTTTGAACGGGGTGAAGACTTTATACATCTCATGATTGCCGGTCATGACGCTGCCCGGCGCTAACATCACGCTGTCGTCAAAGCCCTGGCACACAACCGTAGTAAGCCGGTTTTCAAGCTGTCGGTCGCGCTTCTGCTCGTTGAATTCGTACTGATAGTTGTAAAAAAGATGGGTGACGTTGTGCGCGTCACAGACCTGCTGCACTTTGTCGATCTGCGCGGCAAAGTCGCTCACTTCCTCATAAATCAGTGGAATGCCTTTCTCCGCCAGCCCCTGCTGCAGGGCATTGAGATGCGCACGCAGGTATGCCGCCTGTCGCGGAGCCATGCCGTGCTCACGCCACTGTTCGGGCGTGGCGATAAACAGGGCCAGCACGCGGGCGTCTTGAGAGCGGCAGGCGGCCGCGAGCGCGATGTTGTCATGAAGGCGCAGATCCGCGCGAAACCAGACCAGATGCGTGGTCATAACACTCCTGAATAATTGTCCATAACCTAAGCGTAGCGTTTCTGACCGCAGGCCGAAACCGCGTCGTCTATCCCTAAACGTGGGATATCTGACTCTATAATGTTTAAGTTATGTTACAGGAGCAAGTGTAACCTTTGCCCGGCGGGCGAGCGGAAAGCGACAGACACAAAAAAACCGCCACATCGCTGTGGCGGTTCGACATTGCTGTGTGACTATTTGTTAGTAAAAATCGCAGGTCGCTTTTTCGGCCTGATCCATCCATACCGGTTTCTCGCTGGTTTTCGCCCAGACGCGGTGCAGATAGCTGTAAAAACGTGCACGGTCTTTCCAGAACAACATCACTGGCAGCGCCACAATCCCGGCCACTACGGCGAAGGTGCGACGTAAAAAGACAACATGTGCTGGAAACTCTTTATACAGGTCCATGATTTTCTCCCCTATAGCTGGCCGGAAACGTTATCCGGAAATTTCAAAAGTGGTTATCTGGCTAAAATAGTACCGCTTTGTTTGTAATTTTACTACTCATCCGACCACTTATTTTCATCCATTTAGTGAATATTTACACTCCACCTGTAATTAAGTTACATAAAAGTTAACAAAATACTTACCATTAGTTAAATCAGGGTCTTATCATTTTTATACTTTTTTTACACCCACCCCGCTGATTTTTGCGAAATCTTTGCGCCATAAATCCTACCTTTTGCACAACGACAAAAGTCACCCGGAGGTGAATTGTGAGTGCAGGTCTGATTGCTGGCATCGTGCTGGTGTTCCTGTTGTTGGGCTATCTGATTTATGCCCTGATTAATGCGGAGGCGTTCTGATGGTGGCCCAGGCATTTTTACTGATCGCCAGCTTCCTGCTGGTGCTTTTCCTGCTCGCAAGGCCGCTGGGAAGCTGGCTGGCACGGATGATTAACGGCGGCGCGCTGCCGGTGATTGGGGGCGTCGAAAACGGGATCTGGCGCGTACTTGGTATCAACACCCAGGAGATGAACTGGTGGCAGTATCTGATCGCAATTGTATTGCTGAATATCGTCGGGCTGGTGGTGCTGTTCGCGATGCTGATGCTGCAAGGCATTCTGCCCCTCAACCCGCAGCAGCTGCCGGGCCTGTCGTGGCACCTGGCGCTCAATACTGCCGTCAGCTTTGTCAGTAACACCAACTGGCAGTCGTATGCCGGTGAAACCACCCTCAGCTATTTCAGCCAGATGGTGGGGTTAACGGTGCAGAACTTCCTCTCTGCCGCCAGCGGCATTGCGGTGATCTTCGCTCTTATCCGCGCCTTCTCCCGCCAGAAAATCAGCACCCTGGGCAACGCCTGGGTCGATCTCACGCGCATTACCCTGTGGCTACTGCTGCCGATTGCTCTGCTGATCGCCCTGTTCTTTATTCAGCAAGGCACCCTGCAAAATCTGCTGCCCTACTCGTCTTACACCTCTATTGAAGGCGTGAAACAGATGCTGCCGATGGGGCCAGTGGCATCGCAGGAAGCGATCAAAATGCTGGGCACCAACGGCGGGGGTTTCTTTAACGCCAACTCCTCGCATCCGTTCGAGAACCCGACCGCGCTGACCAACATCGTGCAGATGCTGGCGATCTTCCTGATCCCCGCCGCGCTCTGTTTCGCCTTTGGTGATGTGGTAAATGACCGCCGTCAGGGCCGGACGTTGCTGTGGGCGATGTCGATTATCTTTGTGGTCTGCGCGGCGCTGGTGATGTGGGCGGAGTGGCACGGCAACAGCCATTTCCTGCAGCTGGGTGCTGACAGCAGTATCAATATGGAAGGCAAAGAGAGCCGCTTCGGCATCCTCGCCACCAGCCTGTACGCGGTGGTGACAACGGCTGCCTCCTGCGGCGCCGTCAACGGGATGCATGACTCCTTCACGGCCCTCGGCGGGATGATCCCTCTGTGGCTGATGCAGATTGGCGAAGTGGTCTTCGGCGGCGTCGGTGCCGGTCTGTACGGCATGCTGCTGTTCGTTCTGCTGGCGGTGTTTATCGCCGGGCTGATGATTGGCCGCACGCCGGAGTATCTGGGTAAAAAAATCGACGTGCGCGAAATGAAACTGACCGCCCTCGCCATCCTGGTAACCCCTGCGCTGGTGCTGATGGGCACCGCGCTGGCGCTGATGACCGAGGCCGGGCGCAGCGGCATTTTCAACCCAGGTATCCACGGCTTTAGCGAAGTGCTTTACGCCGTGTCGTCTGCGGCCAATAACAACGGCAGCGCCTTTGCCGGGTTAAGTGCCAACTCTCCGTTCTGGAACTGCCTGCTGGCGTTCTGCATGTTCGTGGGCCGCTTTGGGGTGATCGTGCCGGTACTGGCTATCGCCGGATCGCTGGTGAGTAAAAAAATTCAGCCCACCTCAACCGGTACGCTCCCGACACACGGCACGCTGTTTATTGGCCTGCTGATTGGCACCATCCTGCTGGTCGGTGCCCTGACCTTTATCCCCGCCCTCGCGTTAGGCCCGGTCGCGGAACATCTTTCTTTACGCTAACAGAGCGGAGATATCAGTCATGAGTCGTAAACAACTGGCCCTCTTAGAACCGACACTGGTTCGCCAGGCGTTGATGGATGCGGTGAAAAAACTCAGCCCGCGCGTGCAGTGGCACAACCCGGTGATGTTTATCGTCTGGATTGGCAGCGTGGTCACGACCGCACTTGCCATCGCCATGAGTACCGGACACCTGACGGGCGACGCCCTGTTTACCGGGGCCATCAGCCTGTGGTTGTGGTTTACGGTGCTGTTCGCCAACTTCGCCGAAGCGCTGGCGGAAGGCCGCAGCAAAGCGCAGGCCAACAGCCTGAAAGGGGTCAAAAAGACCGCGTTTGCCCGCAAATTGCGCGAACCGAAATATGGCGCACAGATGGATCACGTCCCGGCCGATGAACTGCGCAAAGGCGACGTGGTGCTGGTGGAAGCGGGCGATATTATCCCCTGCGACGGGGAGGTGATCGAAGGCGGCGCGTCAGTGGACGAAAGCGCCATCACCGGGGAGTCCGCGCCGGTGATCCGTGAGTCCGGCGGCGATTTTGCCTCGGTCACGGGCGGGACGCGCATTCTCTCTGACTGGCTGGTGATCCAGTGCAGCGTCAATCCGGGCGAAACCTTCCTCGACCGGATGATCGCCATGGTCGAAGGCGCGCAGCGTCGCAAAACGCCAAATGAAATCGCGCTCACCATTCTGCTGGTAGCCCTGACCATCGTCTTCCTGCTGGCGACCGCCACCCTGTGGCCGTTCTCCGCTTACGGCGGCACGGCGGTGAGCGTCACGGTGCTGGTGGCCCTGCTGGTCTGCCTGATTCCGACCACCATTGGCGGTCTGCTGTCGGCCATCGGCGTGGCCGGGATGAGCCGGATGCTCGGCGCGAACGTGATTGCCACCAGCGGCCGCGCGGTCGAAGCAGCGGGCGACGTGGACGTGCTGCTGCTGGATAAAACCGGGACCATTACTCTCGGCAACCGTCAGGCGTCGGACTTCCTGCCTGCGCCGGGTGTCGATGAGAAAACGCTGGCCGATGCGGCGCAGCTCTCCTCGCTGGCGGATGAAACGCCGGAAGGCCGCAGCATCGTGATTCTGGCTAAACAGCGCTTCAATCTGCGTCAGCGCGATGTGCAGAGCCTGCACGCCACCTTTGTGCCCTTCACAGCACAAACGCGGATGAGCGGGATTAACATTCAGGATCGCATGATCCGTAAAGGCTCCGTGGACGCCATTCGTCGCCACATCGAAGCCAATAACGGCCACTTCCCTCCGCAGGTCGATCAGCTGGTGGAAAGCGTGGCGCGTCAGGGTGCCACCCCGCTGGTGGTCGCTGAAGGGGCTAACGTGCTGGGGGTGATCGCCCTGAAAGATATCGTCAAAGGCGGCATCAAAGAACGCTTTGCCCAGCTGCGCAAAATGGGGATCAAAACGGTGATGATCACCGGGGATAACCGTCTTACCGCCGCCGCCATTGCCGCCGAAGCGGGGGTGGACGATTTCCTCTCCGAAGCGACGCCGGAAGCGAAGCTGGCGCTGATCCGCCAGTACCAGGCGGAAGGCCGTCTGGTGGCGATGACCGGCGACGGCACCAACGACGCCCCGGCGCTGGCGCAGGCTGACGTGGCGGTGGCGATGAACTCCGGCACCCAGTCGGCAAAAGAAGCGGGGAACATGGTCGATCTGGACTCTAACCCAACCAAGCTTATCGAGGTGGTCCATATCGGTAAACAGATGCTGATGACGCGCGGGTCGCTCACCACCTTCAGTATCGCCAACGATGTGGCGAAATATTTCGCCATTATCCCGGCCGCGTTTGCTGCCACCTATCCGCAACTCAACGCGCTGAACGTGATGCATCTGCACTCGCCCGCGTCGGCGATTCTCAGCGCCGTGATCTTCAACGCCCTGATCATTGTCTTCCTGATCCCGCTGGCGCTGAAAGGGGTGAGCTATAAACCGCTGACGGCGGCCGCGATGCTGCGCCGTAACCTGTGGATTTATGGTCTTGGTGGATTAGTGGTGCCCTTTATCGGGATCAAAATTATCGACCTGTTACTGACCCTGTTCGGGCTGGTTTAAGAGAGAAATCAAATGACTATGTTACGTCCCGCTATACTTCTGTTTATTCTGCTGTCGCTGATTACCGGTGGGCTTTACCCGCTGGTGACCACCGCGCTGGGCCAGTGGTGGTTTAAGGATCAGGCCAACGGCTCGCTGATTATGCAAAACGGTGAGAGCCGCGGTTCGCGCCTGATTGGGCAGAACTTTACCGATGCCCGTTACTTTCAGGGGCGTCCTTCCGCCACCGCTGAAACCCCGTATAATCCAATGGCATCGGGTGGCAGCAACCTGGCAGGAAGTAATCCTGAACTGGATAAAGCCGTGAGTGAACGCGTCAGCGCCCTGCGCGCGGCTAACCCGCAGGCGAACCCGACGGTGCCCGTTGAACTGGTCACCGCTTCGGCCAGCGGGCTGGATTATAGCCTGACGCCCGCCGCTGTGACGTGGCAAATCCCGCGCGTGGCGGCCGCGCGCGGGCTGACCACTGACCAGGTCAGCAAACTGGTTGCTGAACATACGCAAAAACCGCTGGTCAGCTTTATTGGCATGCCGGTCGTGAATATTGTTGAGCTGAATCTGGCGCTGGACGCGCTAAGGAAAAACTAAATGACCGACGAGCCCCTGCGCCCGAATCCGGATCGGCTGCTTGAGCAGACCGCTGAAGCGCATCGCGGCAAATTAAAAGTGTTTTTCGGCGCCTGTGCGGGCGTCGGGAAAACCTACGCCATGCTAACCGAGGCGCAGCGTTTGCGGGCGCAGGGGCTGGATATTCTCATCGGCGTGGTGGAAACCCACGGGCGTAAAGAGACAGCGGCGCTGCTGGAGGGGCTGGCGACGCAGCCGGCCCGTCGCATCAGCCATCGCAGCCGTCTGGTCTCCGAGTTTGATCTCGACGCCGCCCTCGCCCGCCGTCCGGCATTAATTCTGATGGACGAACTGGCGCACAGTAATGCGCCAGGCTCGCGTCATCCCAAGCGCTGGCAGGATGTCGAAGAGCTGCTGGAAGCGGGTATCGACGTCTTTACCACCGTTAACGTGCAGCATCTGGAAAGCCTGAACGACGTGGTCAGCGGCGTCACCGGCATTCAGGTGCGTGAAACCGTCCCCGATCCCTTTTTTGATTCCGCCGATGAAGTGGTGCTGGTCGATCTCCCCCCGGACGATCTGCGCCAGCGCCTGCACGAGGGCAAAGTCTATATCGCCGGACAGGCCGAACGCGCTATCGAGCACTTTTTCCGTAAAGGGAACCTGATTGCCCTGCGCGAACTGGCGCTGCGGCGCACCGCCGATCGGGTGGACGATCAGATGCGCGCCTGGCGCGACCGACAGGGGCAGGACCGCGTCTGGCATACCCGCGACGCTATTTTGCTCTGCATCGGGCACAGCGGCGGCAACGAGAAACTGGTGCGTACCGCCGCGCGGCTGGCGGCAAAATTCGGCAGCGCCTGGCATGCGGTTTACGTCGAAACCCCACACCTGCACGCCCTGCCGGAAAATCAGCGGCGCGCTATCCTTAGCGCCCTGCGCCTTGCCCAGGAGTTAGGCGCGGAGACCGCTACCTTGTCCGATCCAGCAGAAGATAAAGCCATCCTGCGCTACGCCAGGGAACATAATCTCGGCAAAATCGTCATCGGGCGTCGTCAGCATCGCCGCTGGTTCAGCCGCGAATCTTTCGCTGACAAACTGGCGAAACGCGCGCCGGATCTGGATCTGGTGATTGTCGCGCTCGACGAAAAACCAGCCCCCCTTCCCAGCCGCACGCCTGACGCCCGCAGCTTTGGCGATAAATGGCGCATCCAGCTCAGAGGCTGCTTGGTGGCGACGGTGCTTTGCGCCCTGATCACCATTGTCGCCAGCCAATGGCTGATTGCCTTTGACGCCGCCAACCTGGTGATGGTCTATCTGCTGGGTGTGGTGGTGGTGGCTTTGCTCTACGGGCGCTGGCCGTCGGTACTGGCGACGATCATTAACGTCGCCAGCTTTGACCTCTTCTTCATCGCCCCGCGCGGTACGCTGGCGGTGTCGGATGTGCAGTACATTCTGACGTTTGCCGTGATGCTGACCGTCGGGCTGGTGATTGGTAATCTCACCGCGGGCGTGCGCTACCAGGCGCGTATCGCCCGCTACCGCGAACAGCGCACGCGCCATCTGTATGAGATGTCGAAATCGCTCGCCGTCGGGCGCACGCCGCTGGATATCGTCCAGACCAGCGAGCAGTTTATTCGCTCCACGTTCCAGGCCAGCAGCCTGATTTTGCTCCCGGACGAGCACGGAAAACTGCGCCCGCTCACCTCGGCCAACGGCATGACGCCGTGGGATGAAGCCATCGCCCGCTGGAGTTTTGACAAAGGGCTGCCCGCCGGAGCCGGAACCGATACGCTACCCGGCGTGCCCTATCTGATTCTCCCCCTGCGCAGCGCCGATAAAACCTTGGGGCTGGTGATTGTTGAGCCGTCGAACCTGCGACAGCTGATGATCCCGGAACAGCAGCGTCTGCTGGAAACCTTTACCCTGCTGGTTGCCAGCGCGCTGGAGCGTCTGGCCCTCACCACCAGCGAAGAGCAAGCGCGGCTGGCGAGCGAGCGCGAAAGTATTCGCAACTCCCTGCTGGCGGCGCTCTCTCACGATCTGCGCACGCCGCTGACGGTGCTGTTTGGCCAGTCGGAGATCCTGACCCTCGACCTGGCGGCGGAAAATTCCCCTCACGCTCTGCAGGCCAGCGAGATCCGCCAGCACGTGCTGAACACCACCCGGCTGGTGAATAATTTGCTCGATATGGCGCGTATTCAGTCCGGTGGGTTTAACCTTAAAAAAGAGTGGCTGACGCTGGAAGAGGTGGTCGGCAGCGCGTTACAAATGCTGGAGCCAGGGCTGGGCGGTCGCCATATCACCCTCGACATGCCTGAACCGCTCACGCTGATCCACGTCGACGGGCCGCTGTTCGAGCGCGTGCTGATCAATCTTCTGGAGAATGCGGCGAAATACGCGGGCGCAAAAGCGGAAATTGGTTTAACGGCGGGCGTCGCGCATCAGGCACTGCGCCTTGAAGTGTGGGACGACGGGCCGGGCATTCCGTCCGGTCAGGAAAGCGCGATTTTTGAGAAGTTTGCGCGCGGGAATAAAGAGTCGGCCATTCCCGGTGTCGGGCTGGGGCTGGCCATCTGTCAGGCGATTGTCGATGTGCACGGCGGAACCATTACCGCTCACAACCGACCGGAAGGAGGAGCCTGTTTTTGTGTTACACTTCCGCTGGATGTCCCGCCAGAAATGAATGAATTACCCGAGGATTTGTGATTAACGTCCTGATTGTTGAAGACGAACTCGCCATTAGCCGTTTCCTGCGCGCTGCGCTGGAGGGAGACGGCTTGCGCGTGTATGACGCCGGGACATTACAGCGCGGACTTATCGAAGCGGCCACCCGCAAACCCGACCTGGTGATCCTCGATTTAGGCCTCCCCGACGGCGACGGTCTCGATTTTATCCGCGAAGTGCGCCAGTGGAGCCAAATGCCCATCATTGTGCTCTCTGCCCGCGCCGAAGAGACGGATAAAATTGCGGCGCTGGACGCCGGGGCCGATGACTATCTCAGCAAACCTTTTGGTATTGGTGAACTTCAGGCGCGCCTGCGCGTGGCGCTGCGCCGCCACAGTGCGACGACGCCGTCCGATCCGGTGTTTACCTTTTCAGATATCCATGTCGATCTGCCTGCCCGTCGAATTCTGCGCGGTACCCAAGAGATCCACCTCACCCCGATTGAGTTTCGCCTGCTGGCCGTGCTGCTTAACAATCACGGCAAAGTGCTGACCCAACGTCAGCTGCTTAATCAGGTCTGGGGACCGAACGCCGTTGAGCATAGTCATTATTTACGCATATATATGGGCCACCTTCGTCAAAAACTTGAGACTGACCCCGCACGCCCCCGCCATTTATTAACTGAAACCGGTATCGGTTATCGGTTTATGCTTTGAATAATTATTCAGAATTAACTCAATTAAATTAGCTCAACATATTTCTGCGTTTTTAATTATTACGAAAACACGTATTCCCGCCCTCTTTAAATTAAATAAACACACCAGTAATACATTGTATTAACATTAGTAATACAAAGCAGCGTTATGCACTGCTCTATTCACGCAAAACGAATATTTATTTCTGATTTGATCGGTTATTGGTGATCTCCTTCACGGTTTGCTGCCTTTTCATGGATAAAATGGCCTTGCTTTCAATTACTGAAAGGAAAAACAGTCATGGAAAACAATAATCGTTTAATGCCGCATATAAGGCGAACAACGCATATTATGATGTTCGCCCACCGCAATAGCTTTGACTTTCACTTCTTCAACGCCCGGTAGTCCTTCGACCCAGGGCGCGTCTGCTTACAGGTTCTCCTGAAACACCCTGACTTACAGGCATTTGCCTGTGGGCACTGCGCTCCTTTTCCTTAAATCCTGTCTATTCCGTTTCCGGACGGCCTGGGATTTAACTCATCAAAAAGCAATTCACTGATTTTTTATCAGCGGCTCCTCTTTGCTTTTTTTTCCGGACTATTTCGATTTCTTATTTATACGAAGTCGAAGGACAAATATTGCCTAAAATAAAGAGATAAATATGAAAATGCTAAAAATCGCTGCCAGCCGCGCTTGCCCGGACTGCTTCACCACTACTCGGGAAATGGTCGACGCCAGTGCGACCGATTATATTGATGTGGCAGCCGTAGTACTGGCCGTCGGCGATATTTTTAATGGCACCATTGAAGAAATAGAAGCCACCGGTTTTGGGATCCCGGTATTTATCGCGACGCACAAAGAAGAGATGGTTCCGGCCGAATATTTGCCGCGCATTCACGGCGTATTTGAGTGCAACGACACCAGCAACGATTTCTACGGACGCCAGCTGGAAGCCGCCGCGCTGAAGTATGAAACTCAGCTGCGCCCGCCGTTCTTCCGCGCGCTGGTAGATTACGTCAAACAGGGTAACAGCGCCTTTGATTGCCCGGGGCATCAGGGCGGTCAGTTCTTCCGCCGTCACCCTGCCGGTAATCAGTTTGTCGATTTCTTTGGCGAGACGCTGTTCCGCTCTGACCTGTGCAATGCCGACGTGGCGATGGGCGATCTGCTCATTCACGAAGGTGCACCCTGTACGGCACAAAAACATGCGGCGAAAGTGTTTAACGCCGATAAGACCTACTTCGTGCTGAACGGCACGTCGTCGTCCAACAAAGTGGTGCTGAACGCCCTGCTGACGCCGGGCGATCTGGTGCTGTTTGACCGTAACAACCATAAATCTAACCATCACGGCGCGCTGCTGCAGGCCGGTGCAACGCCGGTCTATCTGGAAACCGCTCGCAACCCGTACGGCTTTATCGGCGGGATTGACGCCCATTGCTTCGAAGAGAATTATCTGCGCGAACTGGTGGCCGAAGTGGCTCCGGGCCGGATGCGCGATCAGCGTCCGTTCCGCCTGGCAGTCATTCAGCTCGGCACCTACGATGGCACCATCTACAACGCCCGTCAGGTGGTCGATAAGATTGGTCATCTGTGCGACTACATCCTGTTTGACTCGGCGTGGGTCGGCTACGAGCAGTTTATTCCCATGATGGCAGATTGTTCCCCGCTGCTGCTGGAGCTGAACGAGAACGATCCGGGAATTCTGGTCACTCAGTCGGTGCATAAGCAGCAGGCAGGCTTCTCTCAGACTTCGCAGATCCACAAAAAAGACAGCCATATCAAAGGCCAGCAGCGCTACGTTCCGCACAAACGTCTGAACAACGCGTTCATGATGCACGCCTCTACCAGCCCGTTCTATCCGCTGTTTGCCGCGCTGGACATCAACGCCCGCATGCATGAGGGCCAGAGCGGACGCAACATGTGGATGGACTGCGTGGTGAACGGTATCGAAGCGCGCAAGCTGATCCTGCAAAACTGCCAGTTCATCCGCCCGTTTGTGCCTGAAACGGTAGATGGCAAGCCGTGGGAAAGCTGGCCGACGGCAGAGATCTCCACGGATCTGCGCTTCTTCCACTTTGTGCCGGGTGAAAACTGGCATGCCTTCGAAGGTTACGCTGAGCATCAGTATTTTATCGATCCGTGCAAACTCCTGCTGACCACGCCCGGCATCAACGCCCGTACCGGGGAATACGACGATTTCGGCGTACCGGCTACCATCCTCGCTAACTTCCTGCGCGAAAACGGCATCGTCCCGGAAAAATGCGATCTCAACTCCATCCTGTTCCTGCTGACGCCTGCCGAAGACATGGGCAAGTTGCAGCAACTGATCGCTCAACTGGTGCGTTTCGAGAAACTGCTGGAAACTGATGCGCCGCTGAAAGAGGTGCTGCCGTCCCTCTACAAGCAGCATCCTGAGCGCTACGCCGGTTATTCTCTGCGCCAAATTTGCCAGGAGATGCATGACCTTTACGCCCGTCACAACGTGAAACAGCTGCAAAAAGAGATGTTCCGCAAGGCGCATTTCCCGCAAGTGAAAATGAACCCGCAGGCGGCGAACTACGCCTATCTGCGCGGCGAAGTGGAGCTGGTCTCTCTGCGCGATGCAGAAGGCCGTATTGCCGCGGAAGGCGCGCTCCCTTACCCACCGGGCGTGCTGTGCGTGGTGCCGGGTGAAGTGTGGGGCGACGCGGTTCTGCGCTATTTCACAGCGCTGGAAGAAGGGATTAACCTTCTGCCGGGCTTCGCGCCAGAACTCCAGGGTGTGTACGTCGAAGAGTGCGACGGACGCAAACAGGTTCGCTGTTACGTGATTAAGCAGCCAGCCGCCCAGCCCGCGCTGCTGAAAGGGGAAACACTATGAGTAAAAAATCCAACAAGATGGGCGTGGTGCAGCTCACCGTCCTGACCATGGTCAATATGATGGGCTCGGGGATTATTATGCTCCCGACCAAACTCGCCGAAGTCGGTACCATCTCAATTATCTCCTGGCTAGTGACCGCCGTTGGCTCGATGGCACTGGCGTGGGCTTTCGCCAAATGCGGGATGTTCAGCCGTAAGTCCGGCGGGATGGGCGGTTACGCGGAGTATGCCTTCGGCAAGTCGGGCAACTTTATGGCCAACTATACCTACGGTGTGTCGCTGCTGATCGCTAACGTCGCGATTGCGATTTCGGCGGTCGGGTACGGCACCGAGCTGTTCGGCGTCGCCCTGAGCCCGGTGCAGATCGGTATCGCGACCATCGGCGTGCTGTGGCTTTGTACCGTCGCTAACTTCGGCGGCGCGCGCATCACCGGGCAGATCAGCAGTATCACCGTCTGGGGGGTGATCATCCCGGTGGTGGGTCTGTGCATTATCGGCTGGTTCTGGTTTAGTCCGACGCTGTACGCCAACTCCTGGAACCCGCACCACGTGCCGTTCTTCGCGGCGGTCGGTTCCTCAATCGCCATGACGCTGTGGGCTTTCCTTGGGCTGGAATCGGCCTGTGCGAACGCCGAGGTGGTGGAAAACCCGGAACGCAACGTGCCGATCGCGGTACTGGGCGGGACGCTGGGGGCTGCGGTGATTTACATCGTCTCCACCAACGTGATTGCCGGGATTGTGCCGAACATGGATCTGGCGAATTCGACCGCGCCGTTTGGCCTGGCGTTTGCGCAGATGTTCACGCCGGAAGTCGGGAAAGTGATCATGGGCCTGATGGTGATGTCCTGCTGCGGTTCGCTGCTCGGCTGGCAGTTCACCATTGCCCAGGTGTTTAAATCCTCAGCCGACTCCGGATATTTCCCGAAAATCTTCTCCCGCGTCAGCAAGTCCGACGCACCGATTCAGGGGATGCTGGCGATTGTTATTTTCCAGAGTGGGTTGTCGCTGATGACCATTAGCCCGTCGCTGAACAGCCAGTTCAACGTGCTGGTGAACCTGGCGGTGGTGACCAACATTATTCCGTATATTCTGTCGATGGCCGCACTGGTGATTATCCAGAAAATGGCGAATGTCGATCCCCGAAAAGCGAAGATTGCGAATTTCGTGGCGCTGGTTGGGGCGATATACAGCTTCTATGCGCTCTACTCTTCCGGCCAGGAAGCGATGCTGTACGGGGCGATGGTGACGTTTATGGGCTGGACGTTGTACGGTCTGGTGTCGCCAAGATTTGAGCTGAAGAATAAGCACAGCTAAGAGCGACAAAAAAGCCCGGGGGCATTACTGCCCACCGGGCCTGCGAGGTAAAAGCAAAACGGCAACCGAGGTTGCCGCTTTTAATGTTTCCCTCACGCCTGTCGGCTGAGGGTATCAGACCGCAGACTTACGCGTTCTTCAGCACTTCACTCACAATCTCAACCGCTTCTTTCTCGATCAGCTTACGGTGTTCGTCGCCGAGGAAGCTTTCGCAGTAGATTTTGTACGCATCTTCCGTACCGGACGGACGCGCGGCGAACCAGCCGTTATCTGTCATCACTTTCAGACCGCCGATTGACGCACCGTTACCGGGTGCCGCCGTCAGACGTGCGGTGATCGGGTCGCCTGCCAGCGTGTTAGCGCTCACCATCTCTGGAGAGAGCTTAGACAGCGCGGCTTTCTGAGCGGATGTCGCACCGGCCTGAATACGGTTATAGCTTGGCGCACCAAAGCGAGCCGCCAGCTCGTTGTAGTGTTCCTGAGGGTTTTTGCCGGTGACGGCGGTGATTTCCGCGGCCAGCAGGCACATGATGATCCCGTCTTTGTCCGTCGACCACGGCGTACCGTCGAAACGCAGGAAGGATGCACCCGCGCTCTCTTCGCCGCCAAAACCAAAGCTGCCGTCGTGCAGACCGTCAACGAACCATTTGAAGCCCACTGGCACTTCTACCAGCTTGCGGCCTAAATCATTCACCACGCGGTCAATCATCGCGGAAGAGACCAGCGTTTTACCGACAGCCACCTCTTTGCCCCACTGTGGGCGATGCTGGAACAGATAGTTAATCGCCACAGCCAGGTAGTGGTTCGGATTCATCAGGCCCGCAGGAGTAACGATACCGTGGCGGTCGTAGTCCGGGTCGTTGGCAAAGGCCAGATCGAATTTATCGCGCAGGGCCAGCAGACCCGCCATTGCGCACTCGGAGGAGCAGTCCATGCGGATTGCGCCATCTTTATCGAGGTGCATAAAGCGGAACGTCTGATCGACCTGATCGTTAACGATAGTCAGATCCAGCTTGTAGAATTCGGCAATGCGTTTCCAGTATTCGATACCGGAACCGCCGAGCGGATCCACGCCCAGCTTCAGGCCCGCTTTTTGAATCGCGGCGATATCAACAATATCGGCCAGCCCTTCGATGAACGGCTGAACCAGATCCAGCTCTTTCACGTGACCCGAAGCCATCGCCGCATCCAGAGAGATACGTTTTACGCCTTTCAGGCCGTCAGCCAGCAGCGCGTTGGCGCGGTCTTCGACCACTTTGGTGACATTGGTATCAGCCGGGCCACCGTTCGGTGGATTGTATTTGATACCGCCATCGTCCGGCGGGTTGTGCGAAGGGGTGATGACGATACCGTCAGCCTGCGCGCCACCTTTTTTGTTGTGCACCAGAATCGCGTTTGAGACCGCAGGCGTCGGGGTGAAGCCGTTGTCTTCCTGCACGATGACATCCACACCGTTCGCTGCCAGCACTTCCAGCACGGAAATGAACGCCGGTTCGGACAGCGCGTGGGTGTCTTTCCCGACATAGCACGGACCGGTCACGCCATTTTTAGCGCGCTCTTCCGCGATGGCCTGAGCAATGGCCAGAATATGCGGTTCGTTAAAGCTATGGCGCGCCGCGCTGCCGCGGTGGCCAGACGTACCAAACTTCACTGCGTGTTCTGCGTTGCCCACTTCCGGCTTCAGTACGTAATACTGCGCGGTGAGTTGAGCGACGTTAATCAAATCGCTTTGTTGTGCAGGCTGACCCGCACGATCGTGATTTGCCATTGCCTGGTCCTTCCTGTGCAAGGGTTAAATGGTACCGCAAACCTTTTCAATCAATTCCGCCGGGAATTGCATCGACTGCATGATGTGTTCGACCATGCTGCATTTGCGTCCGGTGTTGGTATTGGTGATGACCCAGTACGGCGTACCAGGGACATGTTTAGGTTTGGTTTGATTGCCGTTGGCAAGCAGCGTCTGTTCGTCGCCCGCGAAGTAAACGCGGGTACGGCCATGAAGCGAATCAGTGGCTTCAGCAAACGCTTTGTTATCCAGTGAATAGAGTGTAGACAGCACCAGCATAAAGCGGTTAACCGCTTTTTTCTGCTCGGCGTATTCGTCGGAAAGCAGCAGTTCACGCACCGCGCGGACTTTGTCTTTCACCGGTGCCACTGTTTTCGCTTCTGCGACCACATTTGGCTGACGAACCTCTTTAGAAACCGGAGTTGCAGGCTGTGAGGCGGCGGAAAATTTCAGCATGCGCCGTAAAATGTCTGATGCACTCTCGCCAATATGTCGCGTGTGGCTGGCAATATACTGATAGAGCTCATCATCAACTTCGATTGTTTTCATCTTAATCCAGTGCAATATCTTATCTGAATACAAGTCGTTGGGATTATAAGGGCTAATCCCAACCGCGGATAGGGTCAAACCTGGGTGGCGGCAAAAGTCAGATTAAACTGGAACCTTGCAGCCGGGCGGCAGAATGGTCAACATAATACCCTAACCTGACATACGTAAAAAAAGAACTTTGCCATGAAATTGAATAGCCGAGCGCAATCTGCACAATCGCCGAACAATAATTCTCCCATCGTACTGGTTCATGGCCTCTTTGGCAGCCTGGATAATCTGGGCGTGCTGGCCCGCGATCTGGTGACCGATCGCGATATTTTGCAGGTGGATATGCGTAACCACGGGCTTTCCGAGCGCAGCCCGGAGATGACTTACAGCGCGATGGCCCAGGATCTGCTGGATACTCTCGATGCGAATCAGATTGAAAAAGCGACGCTGATTGGCCATTCCATGGGCGGCAAAGCGGTGATGGCCCTGACGGCGCTGGCACCGGAGCGTATCGATCAGCTGGTGGTGATTGATGTCGCCCCGGTGGATTACGACGTGCGTCGCCACGACGAAATCTTTGCGGCGATTAATGCCGTGACCGAGGCCGGCGTGTCTACACGTCAGCAGGCCGCAGCCATCATGCGTGAACATCTGGATGAAGAAGGCGTGGTGCAGTTCCTGCTGAAATCTTTCGTCGATGGCGCTTGGCGTTTTAATGTGCCGGTGCTGTGGGATCAGTATCCTCAGATTGTCGGCTGGCAGACCGTTCCAGCCTGGCCACACCCTACCCTGTTTATTCGCGGCGGCAATTCTCCGTATGTCACCGATGCCTATCGCGATACGCTGCTGGCGCAATTCCCGCAGGCGCGTGCGCATGTGATTGCCGGAGCCGGGCACTGGGTTCACGCTGAAAAACCCGAACCCGTGCTGCGGGCGATCCGTCGCTATCTCTCTGATAAAGCGATTTGATTAAAAAGCCAGCGACCGGTTGCCCGCAGGCCACCAGTCGTTGGCGTGCAGGTATCCGTGATGTATGATGTCGCGCTCATCGCCCCGGCAATAGCAGGGCCGCTCGTTTTCCCCGAAGTCTCTGAATCATGGCCAAAGAACAAACGGACCGCACGACACTAGATCTGTTCGCGACTGAACGTCGACCGGGACGACCAAAAACCAATCCGCTTTCGCGTGATGAACAGTTGCGCATCAATAAGCGCAATCAGCTGAAACGCGACAAAAGTCGTGGGCTTAAACGCGTCGAGCTGAAACTCAACGCGGAGGCCGCCGACGCCTTAAGTGAACTGGCCGATGCCCGCGAGATCAGCCGCAGCGAGCTGATTGAAGAGATGCTGATGGCACAGCTTCAGGCATGGCGCAGCACCAGGTGATCGTCTGAAAATCCCCTCAATTGTCCCTTTCATGTAGCACAGAGTGCAGTCCCGCGTGATAGCTGTTTCCGCAGACTTCCCTGTTCTGCTATGATTGCCCTTATCCGTGGACAATTTGCGCCACCATACCATTAAGTTTCAAGAGGTTATTTCACTCATGGCAATCATCGGCATTTTCTTCGGCAGCGATACCGGTAATACCGAAAACATCGCAAAAAACATTCAAAAACAGCTTGGTAAAGACGTTGCCGACGTACATGACATTGCTAAGAGCAGCAAAGAGGATCTCGAAGGTTACGATATTCTGCTGCTTGGCATTCCAACCTGGTACTACGGCGAAGCACAGTGTGACTGGGATGATTTCTTCCCGACGCTGGAAGAAGTGGATTTCAACGGTAAACTCGTTGCCCTCTTCGGCTGCGGCGACCAGGAAGACTACGCGGAATACTTCTGTGATGCACTGGGCACTATCCGCGACATCATTGAACCGCGCGGCGCGGCAATCGTCGGTCACTGGCCAACGGCGGGTTATCATTTCGAAGCCTCTAAAGGCCTGGCGGATGACGACCACTTTGTCGGCCTGGCTATCGACGAAGACCGCCAGCCAGAACTGACCGCTGAGCGCGTCGACAAGTGGGTAAAACAGATCCGCGAAGAGCTGCACCTCGACGACATCCTGAACGCGTAATGCAGTGATGAGGTGCAACTGACTACGTTGCACCTCATTGATAGATAATAGCGATTAAAATAATTGCTACAAATTTTTAACTTTCGTGTTCATACCTGTACAATGTCCCCGGGTTAAAGTGGATGCCATCCAACAAGTTTGTTGGTGATACCACGTTTTTATAAGCATACTTTGCTTGAGACTTGCAGTTTTCATTTAGGCATGGCAGTTCTATAATGAGACGCATTATCCCAACTGCATTTTCTGTCACTTCTTCTAAGGAAGTGAATCGTTTAGCAACAGGACAGATTCCGCATGACTGACAACAATACCGCATTAAAGAAGGCTGGCCTGAAAGTTACGCTTCCTCGTTTAAAAATCCTGGAAGTTCTGCAAGGGCCGGACAACCATCACGTCAGTGCGGAAGACTTATACAAACGTCTGATCGACATGGGCGAAGAGATTGGACTGGCGACCGTATACCGCGTTCTGAACCAGTTCGATGACGCCGGGATTGTCACCCGACATAATTTCGAAGGCGGTAAATCCGTTTTTGAACTGACGCAACAGCATCATCACGATCACCTGATCTGCCTCGACTGTGGCAAGGTGATTGAATTCAGCGATGACTCTATCGAAGCACGTCAACGTGAAATCGCCACCCGACATGGCATCCGTCTGACCAACCACAGCCTGTACCTGTATGGTCATTGTGCTGAAGGCGATTGCCGCGAAAACGAGCATGCACACGATACCAAATAATCGTGTTACAAACTCTGAGCCAACCTGACGGTTGGCTTTTTTTTGCCTGCAATAAACGCAAAAACGCCCGGCAAGCTTTCGCGGCCGGGCGCTGAATACAACGAATTACTGTGCGTTGTTACTGCGAATCTCTTTCCAGATCTGATCGCAACGTTTTGCCACTTCCTGATCGTTACCGGTTTTACGCGCCTGAATGCAGGCCTGGTAATCCATCACGCGGATGTTTTCCTGCGTCGCGAACTGCTCATGGGCTTTCTCTTTCTTTAGCACCGTCAGTACGCTCTGACAGGCTTCGATTTTTTCCGGCGAGCCTTCAGCGGTGTTAATGCAGGTGCTGTAGGCCTCTTTCAGGCGAGAATCTTCTTTCTGTGCCTGAGGTTGTGCGCAAGCGGTCAGCCCTGCGGCCAGCACAGCAACGAATGCGATTTTCTTCAACATGTCGGTCTCCATTCCGGCGGGAGTGATCCCGCCAGATCGTTCATCAGAAGATGGTGAAAGGTGCGATAACCATGAATTTCACGTCACGCTCATCCTGGAAGATGTTGCCGTAACCGCCCGAGTAGCTCGGAATATCGGAGTGGTTGTCGTATTGCGTGAAGTGCAGTTTGAACATGGTGCCTTTGGCGCGACCATCCTGCAGGGTGTACATCGCATCCAGGCTGTATGAAGACTCTTTCAGACGATAGTTTGGATCGTAGTAAGCATCTGGCGTCGCCATGTCAGCTGGCTTCGCGTCCCATGCGTAGGCGTAAGATGCGCCCACCGCCCAGCCCGGCAGATTCCAGTTTTTAAGGTCATACATCGCGCCGAAGAAGAGCGCTTTTTCGCCGTCGGCGTTGAAATCAGAACGGTTATCCCACCAGATATCCAGACGACCGTTAGACGAGGCATACGTTGGCGTCATACGCTGCAGGAAGTAGCCCTGCTGCCCTTCCGCTTTAACGTAAGTTCCTTCGAGGCGTAAATCTACCTGACCAATTTTGTAGCCGAAGGTCAGTGCCTGCAGCCATGCGGTGCCGTCATACAGATCGTTTACGCCGCCATCGCTGACTTTGTCGCGCGTACCGTAGAACTGATAGCTGGTGGTCAGCGGGCCGCCAACGATATCGAATTTGTAGCTGGCTTTGGCGAAGTACTGATCGACGTAACCTTCTGCCTGACCGAATGCCGCTTCCAGTACCAGATCATTTTTGAAGTCATATTTCGCGCCGAGTGAGTGCAGATATTCCACCCGCGTCTTTTTATCGTTCTGGTAGAACTTGTCCATCTCGATGTGCCACGGCGCTTTGTACTCGTTGGTCCACATGTACGAGAAGCTCAACGCACCAGCGTCGCCATAATCAAAGTTCGCCCCGGCTTCTGCGCCCTGGTAAGTACCCGGCATGAAGCTCCAGTGCGGTGCTAACAGAGTCTGGCCGGTTGGCTGAATATAACCGCCGCGCGCCCATACCGGACCGTATTTAAATTTGGCCGCCGCTTTATACAGGCTGATACCACTCTTATCGCCCGACCAGTCTTCTTTGTAAGCTTTATTACTGGAGGAGAATGCGATTTCGTTCGGGTGTGCGCTATCGCCGTTTTCCGCCATTTCAATGGCAGTAAACGCGGCAATATCCAGGCCAAACATATCAGCGGCATAACCGGACTGGAAATCCAGGTTGGCGTTCCAGGTGGAGTGAGAAAGGTTTGTTTTATATTTGTCTTCGGTGACGTCTTTACGGTCACGTTCACGTTGCCAGTAATAGATACCGCCCGTGAGCGTTGAATCATCAATAAAGCCTGCTGCCTGAGCCTGCGGAGCCGCGATAAATCCCGACACTGCTGTCACACCGGCGATAGCCAGCGCCAGCGCACTACGTTTGCCACTGAACGTACGCATAGATTGTTCCTCTTTGACGAATAAAAGCGCCTTAAACGGCGAAAAATCTAAAAGACCAAATGGTCAGGGGTAGTCTGTAATACCCTCGAATTAACTACCGCCTTTAGACTATTTTTCGCGACGCGAATTATCAACGCTTTTCAGTGGGCAAAATGCAGGATTATGACGAAGTGCACATAATTGGTAGTGATTTGAAACATATCACTCGGGACAAGGCTTAATCAAAAAAAAATGGTTAAATTCAGTAGGTAATGATAATTGATAGCGCTTACATACTTTAATTTCGCTTATTTCACGTTACGCGAAACTTTATTAAAAAAAATAAGTAGCAGCTCATTGACGTGTAATTTGAATGTTAAAAATAGACGTAAAAAGTAAAAGCATGATCGATAAGCAAAAAAAACGCCGCGTTATGCGGCGTTTGTCTCTCATTGACCAGTCTTACTCGCCAATCTTGGCCCAGGTATCACGCAAACCGACGGTACGGTTAAATACCAGTTTGGTAGCGGTTGCATAACGGCTGTCGAGGCAGAAGTAACCTTCACGCTCGAACTGATATGCTTTGCCTGCTTCGGCCGTTTTCAGGGAAGGTTCTGCATAGCCCTGTTTGATGACCAATGATTCCTGGTTGATGGTCGCCAGGAAATCCTCTGCTGCGCCTGGATTAGGAACGCTGAACAGACGATCGTAAAGACGAATTTCAACCGGCAGTGCGTGTGCCGCGCTGACCCAGTGAATGACGCCCTTCACTTTGCGTCCGTCCGCCGGATCCTTGCTCAGGGTCTCGGCGTCGTAAGTGCAGAAGATGGTCGTGATGTTGCCTTCCGCGTCTTTTTCTACGCGCTCAGCTTTGATCACGTAGGCGTTGCGCAGGCGAACTTCTTTGCCCAGCACCAGACGTTTGTACTGCTTGTTCGCTTCTTCACGGAAGTCGGCGCGATCGATCCAGATCTCCGCGCTGAACGGCACTTCACGGCTGCCCATTTCCGGCTTGCTCGGATGATTAGGCATAGTGACCTGCTCGCTTTCACCCTGCGGGTAGTTTTCGATGACCAGTTTAACGGGATCGATAACCGCCATTGCGCGCGGGGCGTTTTCGTTCAGATCTTCGCGAATACAGGACTCCAGAGAGGCCATCTCAATGGTGTTGTCCTGCTTGGTCACGCCGATACGTTTGATGAACTCGCGAATAGAGGCCGCCGTGTAGCCGCGACGACGCAGACCGGAGATGGTCGGCATACGCGGGTCATCCCAGCCTTCAACGTGCTTGTCGGTCACCAGCAGGTTCAGCTTACGCTTGGACATCACGGTGTACTCCAGATTCAGACGAGAGAACTCGTACTGACGCGGATGCACAGGAATGGTGATGTTATCCAGCACCCAGTCGTACAAGCGACGGTTGTCCTGGAATTCCAGCGTACACAGAGAGTGCGTAATGCCTTCCAGCGCATCGCTGATGCAGTGGGTGAAGTCGTACATCGGGTAGATGCACCACTTATTGCCGGTCTGGTGGTGTTCGGCAAATTTAATGCGATACAGCACCGGATCGCGCATCACGATGAACGGAGACGCCATATCGATTTTCGCACGCAGACAGGCTTTACCTTCCTCGAAGCCACCGGCACGCATTTTTTCGAACAGTGCGAGGTTCTCTTCGACGCTGCGATCGCGGAACGGGCTGTTTTTGCCGGGTGCAGTCAGCGAGCCACGGTATTCGCGGATTTCATCTGCAGACAGCTCATCAACATAGGCCAGGCCTTTGTTGATCAGTTCAATCGCGTAAGCGTGCAGCTGATCAAAGTAGTCCGAGGAGTAGCAGATATCGCCAGACCAGCTGAAGCCTAACCATTGCACGTCGTTCTTAATGGACTCAACGTATTCGATGTCTTCTTTTACCGGGTTGGTGTCATCGAAACGCAGGTTGCACTGGCCCTGGTAATCTTGCGCAATGCCGAAGTTCAGACAGATAGATTTCGCATGCCCAATATGCAGGTAGCCGTTTGGCTCCGGCGGGAAACGGGTATGAACTGTGGTGTGCTTACCACTGGCCAGATCTTCATCGATGATCTGGCGAATAAAGTTACTCGGGCGGGCTTCAGCCTCACTCATCGTGGATTCCTCAAAGCGTAAACAACGTATAACGGCATATGATCTTATAAGCAGGACGTAGTGACAACCTTTAGTTATGCAAAAAACGGCTTTGAGGTGAATATTGGGGAGGATTGCTGCAAAAAAAAGCGGCGGAGGATATCCCCCGCCGCTTAAGGCATGACTCTACTCAGGAGCGATTACTTGCCTTTAATCTCATACAGTGGCGTTTGACCGGCAACAACCTGACCTTTCGCCTGGAGAACCAGACCGCTAAAGTCGTCGATATTGCTGCAAACAACCGGGCTGATCATGGAGCGCGCATTGGCGTTCAGGAAGTCCAGATCCATTTCCAGAATCGGCTGACCTGCCACCACTTCGGCACCCTCTTCGACCAGACGCGTGAAGCCTTTACCGCCCAGGGCAACGGTGTCGATACCCATGTGGACCACGATCTCAGCGCCTTTCTCGGTTTCGAGGCAGAACGCATGGTTCGTGTTGAAGATTTTCACGATGGTACCGGCTGCTGGAGAGACCACGGTTTTTTCCGTTGGCTTCACGGCTACGCCGTCGCCGACAGCTTTGCTGGCGAATGCTTCGTCAGGAACCTGCTCCAGGGCAACCACTTCACCGGTGACTGGAGAAACCAGCGCGGCGATGGTGGTGGCGTTAGGAACAGCCTGCGGTTTAGCAGCAGCGGGGGCAGCGGCGACAGGTGCAGCTTCAGAAGCGGCTACCGGGCCAGTGGTTTTCATGGCGTTAGCGATTTTTTCTGCCACGAAGCCCACAATAATCTGCACGCTGGTTTTGTTCAGACGAATCACACCGGATGCGCCGAGACGTTTTGCCAGTGCTTCGTTAACCAGAGAAGAATCTTTGACGCTCAGGCGCAGACGCGTGATACAGGCGTCGATACCGGTCAGGTTGTCAGAACCGCCCACAGCGGCGATGTACTGACGCGCCAGACCTGCAACATCCTGCTCTTTGTCACCGCTCACATTCACGTCCTGACCATCTGCTTCGCTACCGGCAACAGCCAGTTCGCGACCCGGAGTCATCAGGTTGAATTTGGTGATAGTGAAGCGGAACACCACGTAGTAAATCACGAAGAACACCAGACCCTGAGGGATCAGCATCCACCAGTGAGTGGCCAGCGGGTTACGGGAAGAGAGAACCATATCCACCAGACCCGCACTGAAGCCGAAGCCTGCAATCCAGTGCATTGATGCGGCGATGAATACGGAGATACCGGTCAGCACTGCGTGGATCACGTACAGAACCGGTGCCACGAACATGAAGGAGAATTCCAGCGGCTCGGTGATACCTGTGAAGAAGGCCGCGAATGCGCCCGCCATCATGATACCCAGAACTTTTGCTTTGTTCTCTGGACGTGCGCAGTGGTAGATGGCCAGCGCTGCACCCGGCAGACCGAACATCATAATCGGGAAGAAGCCCGCCTGGTAACGACCTGTGATACCGACAACCGCTTTACCTGCTTCGATGGACTGTGCGCCGCCGAGGAAGTTAGGGATATCGTTAATACCTGCAACGTCAAACCAGAACACAGAGTTCAGCGCGTGGTGCAGACCGACCGGAATCAGCAGACGGTTGAAGAACGCGTAGATACCCGCCCCTGCAGAGCCGAGTTTCTGAATGTGTTCACCGAAGTTCACCAGACCGTCAAAGATCACCGGCCAGACGTACATCAGAATGAACGCCACGGCGATCATCACGAAGGAGGTCAGAATCGGCACCAGACGACGACCGCTGAAGAACGACAGCGCCTTCGGCAGCTCAACGCCGCTGAAGCGGTTGTACAGTTCCGCAGAGATGATACCCACCAGGATACCGACGAACTGGTTGCTGATCTTACCGAACGCGGCAGGCACCTGGTCCACCGGGATCTTCTGAATCATGGCAACCGCGGCCGGAGAACAGAGTGTGGTCAACACGAGGAAGCCCACAAAACCGGTCAATGCTGCTGCACCGTCTTTATCTTTGGACATACCATAAGCGACACCAATCGCGAACAGTACAGACATATTGTCGATGATGGCGGAACCGGACTTGATGAACAGCGCCGCAAGCGCGTTATCACCCCCCCAGCTAACCGGGTCAATCCAGTAACCCACACCCATCAGAATTGCTGCCGCCGGCAGCGTGGCGACCGGCACCATCAGTGCGCGGCCAACCTTTTGTAAATAACCTAGAATACTCACTTGTGCTTCCCCCTATGAGACCCCGTTTAAGGCACGTTCTCAGCTGTTTTTTATTGTGTCACTAACTTATCAATACAGTTGATGAATCACTGGCATTCTGAGTGTGTGAAAAATTAATTCGTATCGCAAATTAAATGCATACTTTTTGTGAGTTTTGTCACCAAATATCGTTATTAACCCTCCCTTTTGCTGGCTAACAGTGAAAACTTATTTTATCATTCAAAAAATCAAGTCGGATTGCCCCCTGCCTCGCGTGATCCAGGTTACGCTTATTTCAGGTCAAGGCGCGCCATCCGCCCACTTTTTTTAACTTTAACTTTAGAGGTGAACAATGAGACTGATTCCCCTGGCGACTGCTGAACAAGTCGGTAAATGGGCTGCACGCCATATCGTTAACCGCATCAACGCGTTCAAACCGACTGCCGATCGTCCTTTCGTTCTGGGTCTGCCAACCGGTGGCACACCACTGACCGCGTATAAAGCTCTGGTCGAAATGCATAAATCAGGCCAGGTTAGCTTCAAACACGTTGTCACCTTCAACATGGACGAATACGTCGGCCTGCCGAAGGAGCACCCGGAGAGCTACCATAGCTTCATGCACCGTAATTTCTTTGATCACGTTGATATCCCAGCTGAAAATATTAACCTGCTGAATGGCAACGCGCCTGATATTGACGCAGAATGCCGCCAGTACGAAGAAAAAATCCGCTCTTATGGCAAAATCAACCTGTTCATGGGCGGCGTGGGCAACGACGGTCACATCGCGTTCAACGAACCGGCCTCTTCTCTGGCGTCTCGCACCCGTATTAAAACCCTGACCCATGACACCCGCGTGGCAAACTCTCGCTTCTTTGATGGCGACGTAAGCCAGGTGCCAAAATACGCCCTGACCGTTGGCGTGGGCACCCTGCTGGATGCCGAAGAAGTGATGATTCTGGTGCTGGGTAATGTGAAAGCGCAGGCGCTGCAAGCTGCCGTTGAAGGCAACGTTAACCACATGTGGACCATCAGCTGCCTGCAGCTGCATCCGAAAGCCGTTGTGGTGTGCGATGAGCCGTCTACCATGGAACTGAAAGTGAAGACGCTGAAATACTTCAACGAGTTAGAAGCTGAAAACATTAAAGGTCTGTAATTGATGAGCCGCCTCTTCCCTGAGAGGCGGTCGATTTTTTAAACCGGGGGTCGTTATGTACGCTTTAACCCACGGTCGGATTTATACCGGCCATGAAATTCTGGATGACCATGCGATTGTTATCGCCAATGGCCTGATTGAACGTGTCTGCCCACAGGCTGAATTACCGCCAGAGATCGAACAGCGCTCACTCAATGGAGCAATCATCTCCCCCGGTTTTATCGACGTCCAGCTTAACGGCTGCGGCGGCGTGCAGTTCAATGACACGCCAGAGGCGGTCACGGTTGAAACGCTGGAGATCATGCAGAAAGCCAATGAGAAATCAGGCTGCACCAGCTATCTGCCAACGCTGATTACTTCCGATGACAACCTGATGAAGCAAGGTATCCGCGTGATGCGTGAATACCTGGCAAAATATCCGCATCAGGCGCTGGGTCTGCACCTTGAAGGCCCCTGGCTGAACATTGTGAAGAAAGGCACCCACAACCCGAATTACGTGCGCAAGCCAGACCCCGAGCTGGTCGACTTCATGTGCGCTAATGCCGATGTGATCACCAAAGTCACGCTGGCACCGGAAATGACCGGGCCGGATGTGATCAGCAAACTGGCGGCGGCAGGCATCGTCGTCTCTGCGGGTCACTCCAATGCGACCCTCGCCGAAGCGAAAACCGGTTTCCGCGCAGGTATAACCTTTGCGACCCACCTTTATAATGCCATGCCGTACATAACGGGCCGCGAACCAGGGCTGGTCGGTGCGATTCTTGATGAGCCGGACGTTTACTGTGGCATTATTGCTGATGGCCTGCATGTGGATTACACCAACATCCGCAACGCGAAACGCCTGAAAGGCGATAAGCTGTGCCTGGTTACCGACGCTACCGCACCGGCAGGGGCAAATATTGAACAGTTCATTTTTGCTGGTAAAACAATATACTACCGCAACGGACTGTGCGTAGATGAGAACGGAACGCTGAGCGGCTCTGCGCTGACGATGATCGAAGGGGTTCGTAACCTGGTTGAACATTGCGGCATTGCGCTGGATGAAGTGCTGCGTATGGCAACACTCTACCCGGCTCGCGCGATCGGCGTGGACAAACAGCTGGGCGGTATCGCACCGGGCATGGTGGCTAACCTCACCGCCTTCACGCGCGATTATAAAATTATTAAGACCATCGTTAATGGTAACGAGGTCGTCACTGAGTAAGTAAAAGTATGACATCTGGCGGACAAGCTCAAATTGGTAATGTTGACCTCGTAAAACAACTCAACAGTGCGGCTGTTTATCGCCTGATTGACCAGCATGGTCCAATCTCGCGTATTCAGATCGCCGAACAGAGCCAGCTTGCCCCCGCCAGTGTGACCAAAATCACGCGTCAGCTGATTGAGCGTGGATTGATCAAAGAAGTTGATCAGCAGGCCTCCACCGGGGGCCGCCGCGCCATCTCCATCATTACCGAAACCCGCAATTTCCACGCCATTGGCGTGCGTCTTGGCCGTCACGACACCACGCTCACCCTGTACGATCTGAGCAGTAAAGTGGTGGCGGAAGAGCACTATCCCCTGCCCGAACGAACTCAGGAGACGCTGGAACACGCGCTGCTGAATACCATCGCGCAGTTTATTGACAGCTGCCAGCGTAAAATCCGCGAGCTGATCGCCATTTCAGTGATCCTGCCAGGTCTGGTCGACCCGGAGAGCGGCGTGATTCGCTATATGCCCCATATCCCGGTCGAAAACTGGGGGCTGGTCGGCGCGCTGGAAAAACGTTTCAACGTCACCTGTTATGTCGGCCACGATATTCGTAGCCTGGCGCTGGCGGAGCACTACTTTGGTGCGAGTCAGGATTGCGAAGACTCTATTCTGGTGCGCGTACACCGCGGTACCGGGGCCGGGATCATCTCCAACGGCCGCATTTTCATTGGCCGTAACGGCAACGTCGGTGAGATAGGCCATATTCAGGTCGATCCCCTTGGCGAACGCTGCCACTGCGGTAATTTCGGTTGTCTGGAAACGGTCGCGGCCAATGCAGCGATTGAACACCGGGTGCGTCATCTGCTTGAACAGGGCTACCAGAGCCGTATCACCCTGGACGATTGCAAGATCAACACTATCTGCAAAGCGGCCAACAAAGGCGATGCGCTTGCGTGCGAAGTGATTGAGCAGGTTGGCCGCCATCTGGGTAAAACCATCGCCATCGCAATCAACCTGTTCAATCCGCAGAAAGTGGTGATTGCCGGTGAAATTACCGAAGCGGAAAAAGTGCTGCTTCCGGCCATCGAAGGCTGCATTAATACTCAGGCGCTGAAAGCCTTCCGCCAGAACCTGCCGGTCGTGCGCTCGACGCTCGATCACCGCTCCGCCATTGGTGCTTTTGCGCTGGTGAAACGCGCCATGCTTAACGGTCTGCTGCTCCAGCGTTTGCTGGAAAGCTAACAGCCCTTTATAGTTACGCCTTCTTTTTTGAGATGCCAGGTAGTCCATGACCATTCAGAATGTGATTTGTGATATTGACGGCGTGCTGATGCACGATAACGTTGCGGTGCCCGGTGCCGCTGAGTTTCTGAACCGTATTCTGGAAAAGGGAATGCCGCTGGTTCTGCTGACTAACTATCCGTCGCAGACCGGCCAGGATCTGGCCAACCGCTTCGCCACCGCCGGTGTCGACGTGCCGGACAGCGTGTTTTACACCTCCGCCATGGCGACCGCCGACTTCCTGAAACGTCAGGAAGGGAAAAAGGCTTACGTGGTCGGGGAAGGCGCGCTGATCCATGAGCTGTATAAAGCCGGATTCACCATCACCGATGTCAACCCGGATTTTGTCATCGTGGGTGAAACCCGTTCATTTAACTGGGAAATGATGCACAAAGCCGCCTATTTCGTGGCAACAGGCGCGCGCTTTATTGCCACCAACCCGGATACCCATGGGCGCGGATATTACCCGGCGTGCGGCGCGCTCTGCGCGGGCATCGAGAAAATCTCTGGCCGTAAACCTTTCGTGGTAGGCAAACCTAGCCCGTGGATTGTGCGCGCGGCGCTCAACAAAATGCAGGCCCACTCCGAGCAAACGGTGATTGTCGGCGATAACCTGCGTACAGATATTCTGGCCGGTTTCCAGGCCGGGCTTGAAACGATCCTTGTGCTCTCGGGCGTCTCCACCCTGGATGACATTGACGCCATGCCGTTCAGGCCGAGCTGGATTTACCCGTCGGTTGCTGAAATCGACGTTATATGACGAGAAACCACGCCGCTGAGCGTGGTTTCTCATTTTCAGGCCTTAAAAACGCAACGCCATCTAATAAAAAACGCCATTCATTGCATAATCATCAATAAAACTGCTCACGACATACTCTTTTTTCAACATTCAGCAATGACTGTTGCGTTATTTGCGTTTTCGCCCGTAAAAGTCTTGCGCACGCACCGTGTTTTGCGGCATTTTCATAAGCAAGCAACATCACACTGCAACAGGGTTAACGGAGAAGGTTATGTGTTCAATTTTTGGCGTACTGGATATCAAGACTGACGCGGGCGAACTGCGTAAAAAAGCACTGGAGCTTTCTCGCCTGATGCGTCACCGCGGCCCGGACTGGTCCGGCGTGTACGCAAGCGATAAAGCAATTCTGGCTCACGAACGTCTGTCGATTGTTGATGTCAACGCCGGTGCCCAGCCGCTGTATAACGAGAAAAAAACTCACGCGCTGGCCGTTAACGGTGAAATCTACAACCATCAGGCGCTGCGCGCAGAATATGGCGATCGCTACGCGTTCCAGACGGGTTCCGACTGCGAAGTCATCCTTGCCCTGTATCAGGAAAAAGGACCCGAATTCCTGGACGATCTGCAGGGCATGTTTGCCTTCGCACTGTATGACAGCGAAAAAGACGCCTATCTGATTGGCCGCGACCACATCGGTATTATCCCGCTGTATATGGGTCACGACGAACACGGCAACTTCTACGTCGCCTCTGAAATGAAAGCGCTGGTCCCGGTGTGCCGCACCATTAAAGAGTTCCCGGCAGGCAGCTACCTGTGGAGCAAAGACGGCGAAATCCGTCAGTATTACCAGCGCGACTGGTTCGATTTCGACGCGGTGAAAGATAACGTCACCGACAAAAACGCGCTGCGTCAGGCGCTGGAAGATTCCGTAAAAAGCCACCTGATGTCTGACGTGCCTTACGGCGTGCTACTTTCTGGCGGTCTGGACTCTTCCGTGATTTCCGCGATCACCAAAAAATTCGCTGCGCGCCGCGTGGAAGACGGAGAGCGCTCTGAGGCCTGGTGGCCGCAGCTGCACTCCTTCGCCGTAGGCCTGGAAGGCGCACCGGATCTGAAAGCCGCGCAGGAAGTGGCAAACCATCTGGGTACCGTACACCATGAAATTCACTTCACCGTGCAGGAAGGTTTAGACGCGATCCGCGACGTGATTTATCACATCGAAACCTACGACGTGACCACCATTCGCGCATCCACCCCGATGTACCTGATGTCGCGCAAAATCAAAGCGATGGGCATTAAAATGGTGCTGTCGGGCGAAGGGTCTGACGAAGTGTTTGGCGGTTATCTGTACTTCCACAAAGCGCCAAACGCCAAAGAGTTGCATGAAGAGACGGTGCGTAAACTGCAGGCGCTGCATATGTTTGACTGCGCACGCGCCAACAAAGCGATGTCCGCCTGGGGCGTGGAGGCCCGCGTGCCGTTCCTCGATAAATCGTTCCTCGACGTGGCCATGCGCATCAACCCGCAGGACAAAATGTGCGGCAACGGTAAAATGGAGAAACATATCCTGCGTGAATGTTTCGAATCTTACCTGCCGGCAAGCGTCGCATGGCGTCAGAAAGAGCAGTTCTCCGACGGCGTGGGCTACAGCTGGATCGACACCCTGAAAGAGGTGGCGGCGAAGCAGGTTTCCGATCAACAACTGGAAACTGCCAGCTTCCGCTTCCCGTACAACACGCCTGGCTCGAAAGAAGCGTATCTGTACCGTGAAATCTTCGAAGAACTTTTCCCGGTCGCAAGCGCGGCAGAGTGTGTGCCTGGCGGCCCGTCAGTGGCCTGCTCTTCAGCGAAAGCCATCGAGTGGGATGAATCGTTCAAATCCATGAACGATCCATCAGGACGCGCGGTAGGGGTTCACCAGTCGGCCTATAAGTAATCGCCAGAATCGTACTCAGGCCCTTCGGGGCCTTTTTTATGCCTCGCGTTTTGCAGAACAAAAACGATTAATAACCAATAATTGCCGATTATTCGGCCACGCTGTTCGCAACCTAACCAAACAGTCACAATCCGGCCATTTTCGTTGAAAAAGGTATTGACGCTGCAAAGCTCTATACGCATAATGCGCCCCGCAACGCCGATAAGGTAACGCGAAAAAAAGATGGCTACGTAGCTCAGTTGGTTAGAGCACATCACTCATAATGATGGGGTCACAGGTTCGAATCCCGTCGTAGCCACCATCTTTTTTTGCGGGAGTGGCGAAATTGGTAGACGCACCAGATTTAGGTTCTGGCGCCGCAAGGTGTGCGAGTTCAAGTCTCGCCTCCCGCACCATTTCCAGTTCCGCGTTGCACGGATGGGGTATCGCCAAGCGGTAAGGCACCGGTTTTTGATACCGGCATTCCCTGGTTCGAATCCAGGTACCCCAGCCATCTTCTTCGATTTAGCGGTTCTCCGCGGTTATTGGGGTATCGCCAAGCGGTAAGGCACCGGTTTTTGATACCGGCATTCCCTGGTTCGAATCCAGGTACCCCAGCCATCGAAGAAAGCAGTCTGGCTACGTAGCTCAGTTGGTTAGAGCACATCACTCATAATGATGGGGTCACAGGTTCGAATCCCGTCGTAGCCACCAAATTAGGAATTTATCGATTATTTCGATAAACTAGAAAAAATTGTTGGGGTATCGCCAAGCGGTAAGGCTCTGGTTTCTGATACCAGCATTCCGAGGTTCGAATCCTCGTACCCCAGCCAATTTCAAAAGTCGTTAGATTGTTGTTTGTTTAACGCACCCTGTTGGGGTATCGCCAAGCGGTAAGGCTCTGGTTTCTGATACCAGCATTCCGAGGTTCGAATCCTCGTACCCCAGCCACTTAATAGCAAAAAAGCCCGCTCTGCGGGCTTTTTTGTTTTTGTGCTCTGGAGATATCCCCCTCCCTCAAAACAACGAGGGAGGAGACAGAACCTACAGACCTAACGCGTACTTCAATGCCTGACGCTTCAATCCGCCCGCACGCTCGGCCGCCATCAGACCCACATTGCGCAGAATCCGCACCGGGCCGAGATCGTTGTTGAATCCCGCATAAAACAGATCCATCCCCGACTGCATTAAAAAGTTATCCGCCATGCGACGCGTCTGGTAGCGCTTCAGCACAGCCGCACTCGCCCAGGGTTCCGCATGGTCACGCGCGCTGCTCATCACCGATAACAATGCTTCGACGTCACGATATCCCAGGTTAACACCCTGCCCGGCCAGCGGATGAATGGTATGCGCGGCATCCCCCACCAGCGCCAGCCCTTCTTGTGCATATTGCAGGGCGTGGCGACGGGTTAACGGGAATCCCCCCGCCGCCACCGGCGTCACCGCGCCGAGACGCGGCGGGAAGTGTTTTTCGATTTCGCGCTGCAGCTGATCCATCGACAAACTTTGCAGCTGGCGAATGCGCGCCGGCGTGTCGTACCACACCAGTGACGCCCAGTGTCCAAAGAGCGGTAAAAAGGCGTGCGGGCCGTTGGGGGTAAAGTGCTGCCAGGTACTGTCGCCCGGCTCATTTTCACATTTAACGGTAATCAGCATACAAGATTGCTGATACTGCCAGGCGTGAATACCAATCCCGGCCATCTGACGCACCTGTGAATTCGCACCGTCGGCCCCCACGACCAGCTTCACGGCCAGTTCATTGCCGTTAGCCAGCTCCAGCAAATAACCGCCCTCATGGCGATGCAGCGCTTTCAGAGAATCCGGAACGCGCAGCGTCACGTTCTCATGCGCCTCCAGCGCCTGCCACAGGGCTAGCTGCAGAACGTTATTCTCCACCATGTAGCCCAGCAGCGGCAGCTTCAGTTCAGCGGCGTCAAAGGTCACATGCGCGGTTTCCCACTCCCACGTCTCCAGTCGACGATACGGATGGGCGCGCATCGCGAGGATCGCCTCCCACACGCCCAGCCCGCGCAGCAGATCGACCGACGCGGCGCTGATCGCTGAGATCCGCACGTCCGGCTGCTGAGCCTCGTCAAATTCGGGGGGCGCGGCCTGCTCGATCACCGTTACCTGGAATCCCTGTTGTGCCAGTCCCAGCGCCAGTGCGCCGCCGACCATCCCGCCGCCGACCACGGCGATTTCGGTTTTCTGGAGTGTCATGGTCAATAATCCTTTGAAGAGAATCCCTTAAGTTTACCGGATTTTTTCTCCCTTGAGGCAGCCAACCTTCATACTGGTCACAACCCCACCAAAGCATTACAATACGCGGCTTGCAATCCTGAGCCTGAGCAAGTCGATGACTAAAAAACTCCATATAAAAACCTGGGGCTGTCAGATGAACGAATACGATTCATCGAAGATGGCCGATCTGCTGAATGCCACCCACGGGTACCAACTGACTGAAGTGGCAGAAGAAGCCGATGTGCTGCTGCTTAACACCTGCTCAATCCGTGAAAAAGCGCAGGAAAAAGTCTTCCACCTGTTAGGTCGCTGGAAACTCCTCAAAAAGAAAAATCCGGACCTGATTATCGGCGTCGGCGGCTGCGTGGCCTCGCAAGAGGGCAAGCTGATCCGTCAACGTGCCCATTACGTCGATATTGTGTTTGGCCCGCAGACTCTCCACCGCCTGCCGGAGATGATCAACTCAGTGCGCGGCGATCGCAGCCCGGTGGTTGACGTCAGTTTCCCGGAAATCGAGAAATTTGATCGTCTGCCGGAGCCGCGTGCCGATGGCCCAAGCGCCTACGTCTCCATCATGGAAGGCTGCAACAAATACTGCACCTACTGCGTCGTGCCTTACACGCGCGGTGAAGAGGTCAGCCGCCCTTGCGACGATATTCTGTTTGAAGTGGCCCAGCTGGCGGCCCAGGGCGTGCGTGAAGTAAACCTGCTCGGCCAGAACGTGAACGCCTGGCGTGGCGCAAACTACGACGGCTCCACCGGCACCTTCGCCGAGCTGCTGCGTCTGGTTGCCGCCATTGACGGTATCGACCGCGTGCGTTTCACCACTAGCCATCCGATCGAATTTACCGATGACATCATTGATGTCTATCGCGATACGCCAGAGCTGGTGAGCTTCCTGCACCTGCCGGTTCAGTGCGGTTCTGACCGCGTGCTGAACCTGATGGGCCGCACGCATACGGTGCTGGAGTACAAAGCGATCATCCGCAAGCTGCGTGAAGCGCGCCCGGATATCCAGATTAGCTCCGACTTTATCGTCGGCTTCCCTGGCGAAACCACCGACGACTTCGCGCGTACTATGAAGCTGATTGGCGAAGTCAATTTCGACACCAGCTTTAGCTTTATCTTCTCTGCGCGTCCGGGCACGCCAGCCGCCGATATGGTGGACGATGTACCGGAAGAGGAGAAAAAACAGCGTCTCTATATTCTGCAGGAGCGTATCAACCAGCAGGTCAACGCCTGGAGCCGCCGTATGCTCGGCACCACGCAGCGTATTCTGGTGGAAGGCACGTCGCGTAAGAGCCTGATGCAGCTATCTGGACGTACCGAGAACAACCGCGTGGTGAACTTCGAAGGCACTCCGGACATGATCGGTAAGTTTGTCGATATCGAAATCCAGGAAGTGCTCACCAACTCCATGCGCGGCAAACTGGTACGCACGGAAGCGGAAATGGGCCTGCGCGTCGCCGAAACGCCAGCGTCAGTTATTGCCCGCACGCGTAAAGAAAACGATTTGGGTGTCGGTGTTTACCAGCCTTGATCCATTCAGGCCTGTCGCTCTGGCAGGCCTTGTATTTCCCCTCTGCGTCCCCAATATGCAACCATAAGCTTGCGCCTTTAAACTGTGGCGTGAATAATTTCGTAAAGACGACTCGTCTGTAAGTCAGTTCGGCACGTTGCTCTCTGACCCTACACACATTAAGAGGAACAGTTTGAATACAGAAACGCGTGAACTTACCCTGGAGCCAGCAGACAACGCTCGCCTGCTGAGCCTGTGCGGGCCGTTTGATGACAACATCAAACAACTGGAGCGACGTCTGGGTATCGAAATCAATCGTCGCGATAATCACTTCAAACTCACCGGACGCGCCATCTGCGTCAACGCCGCTGCGGACATTCTGCGCAGCCTGTATGTCGATACCGCCCCGATGCGCGGCGAAACTCAGGATATCGAGCCTGAGCATATCCACCTCGCCATTAAAGAAGCGCGAGTGCTTGAGCAGAGCGCGGAAAGCGTGCCGGACTACGGCAAGGCCATCAATATCAAAACCAAGCGTGGCGTCATCAAGCCGCGTACGCCAAACCAGGCGCAGTACATCGCCAATATTCTCGACCATGACATCACTTTCGGCGTCGGCCCGGCGGGGACGGGTAAAACCTATCTGGCCGTTGCCGCCGCCGTCGATGCACTGGAGCGTCAGGATATTCGTCGTATCCTGCTGACGCGCCCGGCGGTTGAAGCCGGTGAGAAACTGGGCTTCCTGCCCGGCGATCTGAGCCAGAAGGTAGACCCGTATCTGCGCCCGCTGTATGACGCCCTGTTTGAAATGCTCGGCTTCGAGAAAGTGGAAAAGCTGATCGAGCGTAACGTCATCGAAGTCGCCCCGCTCGCCTATATGCGCGGCCGTACGCTGAACGATGCATTTATCATTCTCGATGAGAGCCAGAACACCACCATCGAACAGATGAAGATGTTCCTGACGCGTATCGGCTTCAACTCTAAAGCGGTCATTACCGGCGATATCACCCAGATCGACCTGCCGCGCAGCACCAAATCCGGTCTGCGTCACGCCATCGAAGTGCTGGCGGAAGTAGACGAAATTAGCTTCAACTTCTTCAACAGTGAAGACGTGGTGCGCCATCCGGTGGTCGCCCGCATCGTCAACGCCTATGAAGCGTGGGAAGAAGCAGAACAAAAACGTAAAGCAGAACAGGCCGCGGAACGAAAACGCGAAGCCCAGGAGCATGAGAACAAATGAGTCAGGTGATCCTCGATTTACAGCTAGCCTGTGAAGACAATTCCGGTTTGCCGGAAGAGCGTCAGTTTCAAACATGGCTGGATGCGGTGATCCCGCAGTTTCAGGAAGAGTCAGAAGTCACGATTCGCCTGGTCGACGAAGCGGAGAGCCACGAGCTGAACCTGACCTATCGCGGGAAAGATAAGCCGACCAACGTGCTCTCTTTCCCGTTTGAAGCGCCGCCGGGCATCGAAATGCCGCTGCTCGGCGACCTGATCATCTGCCGTCAGGTGGTTGAACAGGAAGCCAAAGAGCAGCAAAAGCCGCTCGACGCACACTGGGCGCATATGGTTATCCACGGCAGTCTGCATCTGCTGGGTTATGATCATATTGAAGACGAAGAAGCGGAAGAGATGGAATCCCTCGAGACAGAGATAATGCTTGCTCTGGGCTATGAGGATCCGTACATTGCCGAGAAAGAATAGTCAGTTAAGCATCAGGCTTTATTGACCGATCAGGCCGCCGCATCAGGACCTTTCCTGCGGCGGCGCGCATTAAACTCACAAGAGAACCCTTAACAAACGCCATGAGCGACGACAATTCACACAGTAGCGACACGACAACCAGTAAGAAGGGATTTTTCTCCCTCATTCTGAGCCAGCTGTTCCACGGCGAACCGAAAAACCGTGATGAACTCCTGGAGCTGATTCGTGATTCCGGGCAGAACGATCTTATCGACGAAGATACGCGCGAAATGCTCGAAGGGGTCATGGACATCGCCGACCAGCGCGTTCGCGATATTATGATCCCCCGCTCGCAGATGATTACCCTGAAACGCAACCAGACTCTGGACGAGTGCCTCGATGTGATCATCGAATCGGCCCACTCGCGTTTCCCGGTGATTAGCGAAGACAAAGATCACATTGAAGGGATTCTGATGGCCAAGGATCTGCTGCCGTTTATGCGCAGCGATGCCGAAGCTTTCAGCATGGAAAAAGTGTTACGCCAGGCGGTGGTGGTTCCGGAAAGCAAGCGCGTTGACCGCATGCTGAAAGAGTTCCGCTCCCAGCGCTACCATATGGCGATTGTTATCGATGAATTTGGCGGTGTTTCCGGCCTTGTGACTATCGAAGATATTCTCGAACTGATCGTCGGTGAAATCGAAGATGAGTACGACGAAGAAGACGATATCGAATTCCGTCAGCTGAGCCGCCATACCTGGACCGTGCGCGCACTGGCCTCCATCGAAGAGTTCAACGACACCTTTGGCACCCACTTCAGCGATGAAGAGGTGGATACCATTGGCGGGCTGGTGATGCAGGCCTTTGGCCATCTCCCGGCGCGCGGCGAGTCCGTTGACATCGATGGTTACCAGTTCAAGGTCGCTATGGCCGACAGCCGACGTATTATTCAGGTTCACGTCAGAATGCCGGACGACTCCCCGGTGCCAAAACTGGAAGATTAATGTAAATGGCATTTGCCCCACTGCTTGAACGCCAGCGCGTCCGTTTGCTGCTGGCGCTGTTGCTCGGAGCCAGCGGAACGCTGGCTTTTTCTCCTTATGACATCTGGCCTGCCGCCCTCCTCTCACTGATGGGGTTACAAGGGCTGACGCTGAATCGTCGCCCGATTCAGGCTGCGGCCATCGGCTACTTCTGGGGTCTGGGCCTGTTTGGCTCTGGCATTAACTGGGTTTACGTCAGTATCGCGCAGTTCGGCGGTATGCCTGGCCCGGTTAACGTCTTCCTGGTGGTGCTGCTGGCGGCGTATCTCTCGCTGTATACCGGTCTCTTCGCGGGGATTTTGTCGCGCCTGTGGCCGAAAACCAGCTGGCTGCGCGTGGCGATTGCGGCACCCGTGGTCTGGCAAATCACCGAGTTTTTACGCGGCTGGGTGCTGACCGGCTTCCCGTGGCTGCAGTTTGGCTACAGCCAGATCGATGGCCCGCTAAAAGGCCTGGCGCCGGTGATGGGCGTGGAGGCGATCAACTTCCTGCTGATGGTGGTGAGTGGTCTGCTGGTGCTGGCCCTGGTGCAGCGCAACTGGAAACCGCTGGTCGCGGCAGTAGTGCTGTTCGCCCTTCCCTTCCCGCTGCGCTTTATCCAGTGGTTCACCCTGGAGCCCGCGCGCGTAACTCAGGTGTCGATGGTACAGGGCAATATTCCGCAGTCGCTGAAGTGGGATGAGAACCAGCTGATCAATACGCTGAAAATCTATCTCGATGCGACGCAGAAAGAGATGGGCAAATCTGACCTGATTATCTGGCCGGAGTCTGCGATTCCCGATCTGGAGATCAACCAGCAGCGTTTCCTGAGCATGATGGACGATCTGCTGCGCGCGAAGAACAGCACGCTGATCACCGGGATTGTCGACGCGCGTCTGAACAAACAGAACCGTTACGACACCTACAACACCATTATCACGCTCGGCAAAGACAACCCGTACAGCTACGAATCGGCGAATCGTTACAACAAAAACCACCTGGTGCCGTTTGGTGAGTTTGTGCCGCTGGAAACGATTCTGCGCCCGCTGGCACCGTTCTTCGATCTGCCAATGTCGTCCTTCAGCCGCGGGCCTTATGTCCAGCCTCAGCTTCATGCGCATGGCCTGGCGCTGACCCCGGCGATCTGTTACGAAATCATCCTTGGCGAACAGGTGCGCGATAACTTCCGTCCCGATACGGATTATCTGCTGACCATCTCCAACGACGCCTGGTTTGGTAAGTCGATTGGCCCGTGGCAGCACTTCCAGATGGCGCGCATGCGCTCCCTGGAGCTGGCCCGTCCGCTGCTGCGCAGCACCAATAACGGCATTACCGCCGTGATTGGTCCGCAGGGTGAAATCCAGGCGATGATCCCGCAATTCACACGCGCCGTGCTGACAACCAACGTCACGCCAACCTCCGGCCTCACACCGTATGCTCGCACCGGCAACTGGCCGCTGTGGATCCTGACGGTTCTGTTTGGTTTTGGCGCTGTGTTAATGAGTTTGCGTCAGCGTCGTAAGTAATCCCCCAGTGCCCGGCGGCGTTTCGCTTGCCGGGCCTTCATCTCCTCATTTCCAGGCCTGGCCTGGCACGACACATCTGATACCCGGCAAATCCCCCTCGACTCCCATTTCTGGCACGCCTATTGCTTTATTAAATCACAGATTCAGTGGTTTGGCTTAACGTGCAACGTTGGCGCACCACCGCAGTTCATCGGTAGCACCGAAACGGTGCAGGCAGATATTTTTGCCTCTGAATGGTGCGGCGCGCTTCGCAAAAATAAACAATAACGCAGCAAAATCTTTACATTAAGCCAGACTAAATGTTAACAAGCTTGCATAACACTGCACTCGCATCGCGCGAGATATAACAACATCACAATGGGTATCAATGCGTCATTGGCGCAGATAATAAAGGAGTTGGGTATGCAATTACGTAAACTGGCCACAGCAATGCTGGTAATGGGGATGTCTGCAGGCGTCGTTCACGCTGAAGACGCTCCGGCTGCCGGGAGCACTCTCGACAAGATTGCCAAAAATGGCGTGATCGTGGTCGGCCACCGTGAATCTTCCGTCCCGTTCTCATACTACGACAACACGCAAAAAGTCGTAGGCTACTCTCAGGACTACTCCAACGCGATCGTAGAAGCGGTCAAGAAAAAGCTCAACAAACCTGACCTGCAGGTGAAGCTGATTCCAATTACGTCGCAAAACCGTATTCCTCTGCTGCAAAACGGCACCTTCGATTTTGAGTGTGGTTCCACCACCAACAACCTCGAACGTCAGAAACAAGCGGCCTTCTCCGACACTATCTTCGTGGTCGGTACGCGTCTGCTGACCAAAAAAGGCGGCGAGATTAAAGACTTCGCAGACCTGAAAGGCAAAGCGGTTGTTGTGACTTCCGGTACCACCTCTGAAGTGCTGCTGCATAAGCTCAACGACGAGAAGAAACTGGATATGCGCATCATCAGCGCGAAAGACCACGGTGACTCTTTCCGTACGCTGGAGAGCGGTCGCGCGGTGGCATTCATGATGGATGACGCGCTGCTGGCGGGCGAACGTGCAAAAGCGAAGAAACCAGACAACTGGGACATCGTCGGCACGGCGCAGTCGAAAGAGGCATACGGCTGTATGCTGCGTAAAGACGACGCGGGCTTCAAAAAGCTGATCGATGACACCATCGCTCAGGTTCAGACCTCCGGCGAAGCGGAAAAATGGTTCGATAAGTGGTTCAAGAACCCGATTCCACCAAAAAATCTCAACATGAACTTTGAACTGTCTGACGACATGAAAGCCCTGTTCAAAGAACCAAACGACAAAGCACTTAACTAATTAGAACCATTAAGGGGCGGGATCTCCTGCCCTCTCGATTGTCGGGAAGCGCGGACAGACTATACGTTGAGTGGTCGTTCCCCACTCAGCGCGAACATTGAGCTTCTCACCAATCTTCGAGGGTAGCGCTGCTACCCTTTTTTTTCTGGAGTTTATTATGTCAATAGACTGGAACTGGGGCATTTTTCTGCAACAAGCCCCGTTCGGCAACACCACCTATCTTGGCTGGCTGTGGAGCGGCTTTCAGGTTACCGTTGCGTTATCGATAACGGCCTGGATAATCGCTTTCCTGGTCGGTTCCCTGTTCGGTATTTTACGTACCGTTCCGAACCGTTTTCTCTCTTCCCTGGGTACCCTGTACGTCGAACTGTTCCGTAACGTTCCGCTCATCGTGCAGTTCTTTACCTGGTATCTGGTCGTGCCTGAACTGCTGCCGGAAAATCTCGGCATGTGGTTTAAATCTGAGCTGGACCCGAATATTCAGTTCTTTGTCTCCTCGATGCTCTGCCTTGGCCTGTTCACTGCTGCGCGCGTGTGCGAGCAGGTGCGTGCCGCGATTCAGTCGCTGCCGCGCGGGCAAAAGAACGCCGCACTGGCGATGGGCCTGACGCTGCCGCAAAGCTACCGCTACGTGCTGCTGCCAAACGCTTATCGCGTAATCGTTCCGCCAATGACCTCCGAGATGATGAACCTGGTGAAAAACTCGGCCATCGCCTCCACCATTGGTCTGGTCGATATGGCGGCACAGGCGGGCAAGCTGCTGGATTACTCCGCCCACGCGTGGGAATCTTTCACCGCCATTACCGTGGCCTATGTGCTGATTAATGCTTTCATCATGCTGGTGATGAACCTGGTTGAACGTAAAACTCGCCTGCCGGGCAATCTGGGGGGCAAATAATGTACGAGTTTGACTGGAGTTCCATTGTTCCCGCCATGCCCTATCTGCTCGACGGGCTGGTTATTACCTTAAAAATCACCGCCATTGCGATCGTGGTTGGTATTGTCTGGGGCACGATTTTGGCAGTCATGCGCCTGTCGAGCTTCAAGCCTTTCGCCTGGTTCGCCACCGCCTACGTCAACGTCTTCCGCTCCATTCCGCTGGTGATGGTGCTGCTGTGGTTTTATCTCATCGTCCCCGGCCTGCTGCAAAACGTGCTGGGGCTATCGCCGAAAACCGATATCCGCCTGATCTCTGCCATGGTCGCGTTCTCAATGTTTGAGGCGGCGTACTATTCGGAAATTATTCGCGCGGGTATTCAGAGCATCTCTCGCGGACAATCGAGCGCAGCACTGGCACTGGGGATGACCCACTGGCAGTCCATGAAGCTCATTATTCTGCCACAGGCGTTTCGCGCCATGGTCCCGCTGCTGCTGACGCAGGGCATCGTTCTCTTCCAGGATACCTCGCTTGTGTATGTGCTGAGCCTCGCGGACTTCTTCCGTACGGCCTCCACTATCGGCGAACGCGACGGTACGCAGGTTGAGATGATCCTGTTCGCAGGTGCAGTTTATTTTGCAATTAGTTTAAGCGCGTCGCTGTTGGTTACCTGGCTGAAGAAAAGGACAGTCTCATGATTTCCCTGAAAAATGTTTCTAAATGGTATGGGCACTTTCAGGTGCTGACCGACTGCTCCACCGAAGTGAAAAAAGGCGAAGTGGTTGTGGTATGCGGGCCGTCTGGCTCCGGTAAATCGACGTTGATTAAAACCGTCAACGGCCTGGAACCGGTGCAGAAAGGCGAGATTGTCGTCGATGGCACGAAGGTGAACGACAAAAATACCAATCTGGCGAAACTGCGTTCCCACGTCGGGATGGTGTTTCAGCACTTTGAGCTGTTCCCGCACCTGTCGATTATCGAGAACCTGACGCTGGCGCAGGTAAAAGTGCTGAAACGCGACAAAAAAGCGGCGCGTGAAAAAGGCTTAAAACTGCTGGAACGCGTGGGGCTGTCTGCTCACGCCGATAAGTTCCCGGCCCAGCTCTCCGGTGGTCAGCAACAGCGAGTGGCGATTGCGCGCGCGCTGTGCATGGACCCTATCGCCATGCTGTTTGATGAACCAACCTCCGCGCTTGATCCGGAAATGATCAACGAAGTGCTGGATGTGATGGTGGAGCTGGCGCACGAAGGGATGACCATGATGGTGGTGACCCACGAGATGGGCTTTGCCCGCAAAGTGGCCAACCGCGTGATCTTTATGGACGAAGGGAAAATTGTCGAAGATTCGCCGAAAGAGGACTTCTTCGCTAACCCGCAATCCGATCGCGCCAAAGATTTCCTCGCCAAAATCCTGCACTGATCAACCGGGTGCGCAATCTTCGGATTGCGCACCACTTCACGCTTTAGGTCTCTTCTTCTCGTCTGCTTCATCTTGCGGCGTTAACCTTGTCACAAAATAACGCCAAAAATGGAGCACCCTATGCCACTGCCGATCATTCTCGATTGCGATCCTGGTCATGATGACGCTATCGCGCTTGTCCTTGCCCTCGCCTCACCGGAATTAGCCCTCAAAGCCGTCACCTCCTCCGCCGGCAATCAGACACCGGACAAAACCCTGCGCAATGTGTTACGCATGCTGACCCTGCTCAATCGCATGGATATCCCGGTGGCGGGCGGCGCGGTGAAACCGCTGATGCGCGATCTGATCATCGCTGATAACGTTCACGGCGAGAGTGGGCTGGACGGCCCGGCGCTGCCTGAGCCAGGCTTTGAGCCGCAAAACTGCACGGCGGTTGAGCTGATGGCGAACGTGCTGCGAGAAAGTGATGAGCCGGTGACGCTGGTGGCGACAGGCCCGCAAACCAACGTGGCGCTGCTGCTCAACAGCCACCCGGAACTGCACGCCAAAATCGCGCGGATTGTGATCATGGGTGGAGCGATGGGGCTGGGGAACTGGACGCCCGCGGCAGAGTTCAACATCTTCGTCGATCCGGAAGCCGCAGAAATTGTCTTCCAGTCGGGCATCCCGATTGTGATGGCCGGTCTGGATGTCACCCACCGGGCGCAGATCATGGCAGAAGATATCGCGCGTTTTCGCGCAATTGGCAATCCTGTTGCCACCACGGTCGCTGAGCTGCTCGACTTCTTTATGGAGTACCACAAAACCGAGAAATGGGGCTTCCAGGGCGCGCCGCTGCACGATCCGTGCACCATCGCCTGGCTGCTGAAACCGGAGATTTTCACGACCGTTGATCGTTGGGTAGGAGTTGAAACCCAGGGGAAATACACTCAGGGCATGACGGTGGTGGATTATTATTTCCTGACGGGCAATACGCCGAATACCACGCTGATGGTGGATATCAACCGGGAAGCGTTTGTCGATTTGCTGGCGGAAAGACTGAAGTTTTACGCCTAATCAGTGCGCCGGGCGGCGCTGCGCTTTTCCGGCCTACGGTTTTGCAGGCCAGGTAAACGTCGCGCCACCGGCGTTGAGGTTACGGCTCGAAAGGCCGTCTCTGGAACTGGTCATGGCCGCATTTCGGGCAGCGCGGCAGAACGTCCGGGGTATACACCGCCAGATGGAAATGACAGTTTTCACAGACCAGATTGCCCAGCCCAACCACCTCGCCGCTGTGGTACACGCCGTGATGATTCAGATCCTGAAACACTTCGCGCCACTCCAGCTGGGTTTTATCGGTGATATCTGCCAGTTCCTGCCACAGACTCTCTTTAATCACCCGCATAAATACGCTGTCGGTAACGTCGTTTTGACTCTCTTCATAGCTTCGCGCGAACTCCTCAAGGTCGCGGCGCACGGCTCGCGTCACCTCTTCCACTTCGGTGCGCGTCAACTCACCCGTCTGTACAACCCGAACACGCGCCTGCTCGACAAGAGCATCAATATCACGTTCGCCGTTACGCAGGCGTTCCGTCAGTGTGGCAACCAGTTCGCGGTAAAATTGAGCAACCTTGTTCATCCTTTCGCCTCCCGGGTAAGTAACTGTCTCTAATAATAGACCTTATTTTGCCGCTGCTTTGTCAGGTCGACCACAGACCGGGTAAATTCCTGCAAAGGCGGGATGCGATACCGTGCACAGTATTTGAACAGTTCGTGCTAGGATGAAGCTCATTCATTGAAAGGTTAATCATCATGTCTCTTCTCGATTACGCAATGAAGCTTATCGGTGGCGCATCAACCACCACAGTGACTTGCCCGCACTGCGGCCTCAAGTCCTCCCACCCGACCTCCAAAATTCGTCTCAAACAGGCCATGCTGTGCCCCGGCTGTAAAGCCCTGTTTGTTGCTCCACGCTGATTGCACGCGCGCCCTTTGGCGCAACATCGGTGTTCTATACTGAAGTAAGAGTCCAGCAGCTGTTAAATCCAAGATGCCCCACACCCATCCTGAGAGAACGTTTCTGATCTGATTTCACAACTGCTCCTGCGCGTTCATGTCGCACCAGAGCAATCCTATGAAAATGAGCCTTAAATCGTGGCGGAGTCGTTCCCGTTCACTTCCGCCTGTCAACGTCTCTGCCCTGAAGGGGCACGAGCCTGTGCCGGAAAATAGTCTGCAGGCCGAGCTTTTTTCGACGGCGCAGATGGCGCGCTACGGTCAAAAACTGGCGCGTTCGCACAAGCTGTCGCCCGACAAACTGCCCTATTACCTGCTCAAACGCCTCGATGATAACGAGGCAGTCATTACGCAAAACTGCTACGACCTCAATGCCGGTAAAAAAGCGACGATTATGCCCGCCGGTGAGTGGCTGCTCGACAACTACTACCTGATCGAGGAGCAGATCCGCATCGTGCGCCAGCATCTGCCGAAGAATTTCGGCAAAGGGCTTCCGGCGCTGGCCTCCCCTCATGACTGCCCGCGAATTTATGCCATTGCCGCCGAGGCGATTGCCCATGGCGACGGGCGCTGGGACGCCACCAGCCTCACCAGCTATATCAGCGCCTATCAGCAGGAAACGCCGCTGACGCTGGGCGAAGTCTGGGCGCTGCCCGGCATGCTGCGCCTGGCGCTGATCGAGAATCTGCGCCGGGTCAGTATCGACGTGGTTAAAGCCCAGCAGGAGCGCAATCTGGCGGATAGCTGGGTCACCCGCATTTTCGAATGTGCGGAGAACACGCCCGCCGATCTGATCATGGTGATCGCCGATCTGGCGCGCTCCAGCCCACCGCTGACCAGCGCGTTTGTCGCCGAGCTGGTGCGCCGCCTGCAGGGACGCGGCAATATGCTGGCGTTACCGCTGACCTGGGTCGAACAGCGTCTGGCAGAACAGGGAGTCACCACCGATACCCTGATCCACCGCTTCAACCAGCAGTTAGCCGCCAGCCAGCTGTCCGTGAGCAACAGCATCGCGGGCTTGCGTTTGCTGAGTGAAACCAACTGGGCCGATTTTGCCGAAGCCATGAGCGTCGTCGAGCAGACGTTGCGCCAGGACCCGGCAGGCATTTACCCGCTGATGCACTTCGATACGCGCGATCACTATCGTCACGTCATTGAGGTTCTGGCGCGAGACAGCCGCTTTAGCGAGCCGGAAGTTGCCCGCCGCGTGCTGGCGCTTGCCAGTGAAAATGCGCCCGAGACACCCGGCGCCCATATTGGCTATTACCTGAAGGGCGAAGGCCGCCAGCAGCTGGAGATCCTGCTTACGGCAGATGCGTCGCGGCTGATTCGCCTGCGGCACAGCTTCAACCAGATCCCGCTGATGTCATGGCTCGGCAGCCTGAGCCTGTTGACCACCGCCGCGACGGCTGAAATCCTGCACCGCACGGCGCAGCAGGGGATGGGCTGGCTGCTGATCCTCCTCGCACTGCCGCTGATTATTGTGCTCAGCCAGCTTGCCAGCGACCTGCTGAGTGAAGCGACGACCCGTTTTCGTACGCCGCGCCCGTTGCCGCGCATGGACTTTTCCAGCGGTATTCCGGCAGAGTCGGCCACGATGGTGGTCATTCCCTGCCTGCTCACCAGCGCCGACGGAATCATCAAGCTCATCACCCGTCTGGAAGTGTGCTGGCTGGGCAATCAGAGCGATCATCTCTGTTTCGCGCTCCTGACCGATTTTGCCGATTCAGCAGAAGAATACTCACCGCAAAACAGTGCCCTGCTCGACCAGGCGATGTCACACGTTCAGGATCTCAACCGCCGCTATCCGGCCAGCCGCCCGCTGTTTTATCTGCTCCACCGGAACCCAGAATGGAACCCGCAGCAGGGCGTGTGGATGGGTTATGAACGCAAACGGGGAAAACTGGCGCTGCTGAACAGCTGGTTACGCCATCCCGATAAACAGTTTTCCAGCGTCGCCGATCTGCCAGCCCACCAGCGACCGGCGCCGATCAAATACGTGATCACGCTCGACAGCGACACTCTTCTGCCGCGCGATACCGCCCATAAGCTGGCCGCAACCATGGCCCATCCACTCAACCGGCCAGAGTATGACGCCGCGCGCCAGCGGGTAGTCAAAGGCTACGGCATTCTGCAACCGGGCATGGCGGAAGAGATGCCCCGCAACGGGCAAGGGCGCTATGCCGCCATGTGCAGCAGCATTGCGGGGAATAACCCCTATTCAATGATGTCTTCCGATATCTATCAGGACCTTTTCAACGAAGGCTCTTTCGTCGGGAAAGGTATTTACGACGTCGATATTTTTGTGCGGGCCACGCAAAACACCTGCCCGGAAAACCTGGTGCTTAGCCACGATTTGCTGGAAGGGTGTTATGCCCGCTCGGGGCTGTTAAGCGAAGTGCTGCTCTACGAGCAGTACCCGAATAATTATCTCTCAGATGTCGCGCGCCGCACCCGTTGGATCCGCGGCGACTGGCAACTGCTGAACTGGCTTAAACCGCGCGTCAGAAAAGCCGATGGCACGCGCGATAAAAACCCGCTGTCAGCCCTGTCGTACTGGAAATTATTCGACAACCTGCGCCGTAGCCTGGTTGCCCCATCCCTGTTGACGCTGCTGTTTTGCACCCTGCTGTGGGTGCCGAATCCCCTGTACTGGCTGGGCGTGCTCGCGCTGGTGTGGCTCTTGCCCACCGGGCTGGCGGTCGCCTGGGATCTGATCAATAAACCTGCCCGGCGCCATACTGTGCAGCATCTGCTGCTGGTCGCCTCCGGCGCCCTGAAGCGGCTTTCCCGAATCGGGCTGACTGTGGCGACGCTGCCTCATGAGGCCGGGTATTCACTGTATGCCATTGCCGTCACGTTCTGGCGTCTGGGATTCAGCCACCGCAATCTGAGCCAGTGGGCCAGCTTCAGCCCAGACGACGATGTGGCAAAAACCTCACCGCTCCGCTTTTATCGCGCGATGTGGATGAATGTCGCCTGCGGCGTGGCTCTCAACGTCCTGACCGCCCATATTGCGCCGATGTTTTCCTTTATCGCGCTGCCTTTAAGCCTGCTGTGGTGCCTGACACCGCTGCTGCTGAGCTGGATGAGCCGCCAGCCTGCGCGCCGGACATTTTCCCCCAACAAGGAACAGAAGCTGCTGCTGCGCCAGACGAGCCGCGAAATCTGGGCCTTTTTTGAAACCTTTGCCACCGCGAAAGAAAACGGGCTGCCGCCGGATAACTATCAGGAGATCCCCCACCCTGTTATTGCCCATCGAACGTCGCCGACCAATATTGGCCTTTCGTTGATGGCAAACCTGACGGCGTGGGATTTTGGCTATCTGCCGATTGGCGAGGTGTTGCAGCGCGTGACGCTGACCTTGGACACGCTGGATAAAATGGAGCATTTCCGCGGGCATTTGTATAACTGGTACGACACCCAGACCCTCGCGCCCCTTAGCCCGCGCTACGTATCCAGCGTCGACAGCGGCAATATGGCGGGCCACCTGCTGACCCTGCGCGAAGGGCTGACCGCCATGCGAAATCAGCCCGTGTTAAATTGCACGCAGGTGCTGGCCGGGCTGAACGATACCCTGGGTATCCTCGAAAAACACTGGGGACAACACGCCCCAACCGGGCTGCGGCTGTTGCGTAAACACTGTCTGAACGCTAACGCCCTGTCTCCGGCGCAGGTTTACCTCGAACTGAAGCAGATGCGTACCCAAAGCAACCATTTGACGGCGCTGTGCCATCAGGATGACAAACTGGTTCTGCGCTGGATCGAGCATTTGCAGCGCCAGTTGGTGCAGCTGTGCCATGAATGGTCGCATCTTCTGGGCTGGATAACGCCCGCCTATGACTCCCCGACGCTGCCGTCTTTGAGCGAGCTTGCTCAGGCGACGCACCGCGGTGAAGGCACGCCCTCCACTTCGGCGATTACCCTGGCACGCATGCGCCTGAATATCATTACCGAGCTGGAACAGCGGCTGAACGAGCATGCGCGGATGGATTTCACGTTCCTCTACAGCGAAGTGACCAGCCTGCTCAGCATCGGCTACAACTGCGACAGCAATATGCTGGATAAAAGCCACTACGATCTGCTGCCCTCCGAAATTCGCCTGACCAGTTTCCTCGCTATCGCCACTAACCAGTTGCCGCAGAAGAGCTGGTACGCGCTCGGCAGGCTGTTTACCACCATTGAGAACGAAACCGCCCTGATGTCCTGGAGCGGTTCGATGTTTGAATATCTGATGCCGAATCTGGTGATGCCCACCTGGCCCGGCAGCCTGCTGGACGAGATGAGCCAGTCGGCGGTGATGCGCCAGATCCATTGGGGAAAAGAGCGCGGCGTTCCCTGGGGCGTGTCGGAGTCGGGCTATCACGCCTTTGATGTGCAGCAGAACTATCAGTATCAGGCCTTCGGTGTGCCGGGTCTCGGCCTGCGTCGTGGGCTGGCGGACGATATGGTCGTCGCCCCTTACGCCACGCTGCTGGCGCTGATGATTGCGCCGCAAAAAGCCTGTGACAACCTGCTCCGTCTGGAAAAAAACGGCGCGCGCGGGGAGTTCGGTTTTTATGAAGCGCTGGATTACACCCCGTCGCGTCTCGCCTCCGGACAGTTGTACGCGGTGGTGCAGTCGTGGATGGCGCACCATCAGGGGATGGCGTTTCAGGCGCTGGCGCACGTCCTGCTGGATGCGCCGATGGCCGACCGGTTTATGGCCAGCACCGCCTTCCAGTCTGCCAGCCTGCTGTTGCAGGAGCGAGTACCGGATGCGGTCGATCTCTATAGCCCGCGTCGTCATTTTGAGTCTCACGAAGGACGCGTTAAACCGGTGCACTACGAGCCGAGGATTTTCACTACGCCGGACAACCTGATCCCTGAAGTTCAGCTGCTCTCAAACAGTCATTACCATCTGATGATGACCCACACTGGCGGCAGTTACAGCCGCTGGAACGATCTGGCCCTCACCCGCTGGCGCAGCGATACCACCCGCGATAACTGGGGTGCGTTCTGCTATATCCGCGATCTGCAGTCGGGCGAAACCTGGAGCAATACCTGGCAGCCGATGGGTGATGCGGACAGCAGCGACGAAGTGATCTTTACCGATGCGGGCGCGGAGTTCCGGCGCACGCTCGGCTCCCTGAGTGTGAAAACTCAGGTGGTTGTGTCGCCGGAAGATGATATCGAACTGCGGCGCGTAACGCTGCTGCACCGCGGCCGCCAGCCGCGCACCATCGAGCTGACAACCTACGCCGAAGTGGTGCTGGCACCGGCCACCAGCGATCTGGCGCATCCGTCGTTCAGCAAACTGTTTATCCAGACTGAGCTGGTCCCTGCTCAGAACGCCATTCTGTGCCACCGACGTCCACGCGCGCCGGATGAAAAAAGTCCCTGGCTGTTCCACATGATGGTGGTACAGGGTAGTAGTCAACCTCACGCCTCGTTTGAAACCGACCGCGCGGCGTTTCTTGGCCGCGGCAGGCATCCGGCAGATGCGCAGGCAATCGGACAAAGCGGGCCGCTCAGTAACTCCTCTGGCTCGGTGCTGGACCCGGTGCTGGCCATTCGCCAGTCGATCACCCTGCAACCCGGCCAGCCGGTCACCGTCGATATCCTGTATGGCGTGAGCGAAAATCGCCAGCAGAGCCTGACGCTGCTGGAGAAATATCGCGATCATCCGATCGCCGACCGCGTCTTTGAGCTTGCCTGGTCGCACAGCCTGGTGGTGTTGCGCCAGATTAACGCCAACGAAGATGACGCCGCCCTGTTTAACCGGCTCGCCGGTGCGATTCTGTATCCGTGCCAGGAGTTGCGCGCCGACAGCCAGACCCTCAGCCGCAATCGACGCGGCCAGTCGGGCCTTTGGGGCTGGGCGATTTCCGGCGATCTGCCGATTGTGCTGCTCAGTATCAGCAGCGAAGAGAGCATTCTGTCGATTACCACCCTGATTCAGGCGCACCGTTACTGGCGGCTGAAAGGGCTGGCGGTGGATCTGGTGATCCTGAATGAAAGCCCCGGCGGTTATCAGCAAGCGCTGCAAAATCAGATCATGGACCTGATTTATGCCGGCTCAGAAGCAAGCCTGCTGGATAAATCGGGCGGGATTTTTGTCCGTAACGGCGAACACCTCTCCACCGAGGACAAACTGCTGCTGATGAGCGTCGCGCACCTGTATCTCGACGATCGCGCAGGCGGATTGAACGAACAGCTGGATCAACGTATTCATAGCCTTAAAACCGTGCCTGCGCCCTTTATTGCGCACGGAGGATCAGGCGTTATTCAGCATATTCCCTGGACGCCGGAAACGGGACAACTGCTGCATTTCAACGGCCACGGCGGTTTTTCTCAGGATGGCCGCGAGTACCAGATTGTCCTTCGGGAAAATGCCCCGACGCCCGCCCCCTGGTCGAATGTGCTGGCCAATGCCCGTTTCGGCAGCGTGCTGTCGGAGGCCGGGCAAGCCTACAGCTGGTATGAAAATGCCCATGAATACCGCATCACGCCGTGGGAAAACGATCCCGTCAGTGACCCTGGCGGAGAGGTGTTTTACCTGCGCGACGAAGAGAGCGGCGCGTGCTGGTCGCCGACCACCTTGCCGCTTCGCGGTGAAGGGGATTACCTCTCTCGCCACGGGTTCGGCTATAGCGTCTTTGGCCACCGGGAGAGCGGCATCGACAGCGAGCTGACGGTGCTGGTCGCCGAGCATGAGCCGGTCAAACTGGCAATCCTGACGCTCAGCAACAACTCCGGGCGGACACGAAAACTCTCCGTCACCGGATACGTGGCCTGGACGCTGGGTGAATCACGCTCGCAGTCGGCCCACCATATAGTGACCCATGCGGCCAGCGTCAACGGCGGCTGCGGCGTGCTGGCGAACAACTTTTACGGCGGCAACGGCAGCGGCCGTACGGCATTTTTCGCCGTCAGCGGTGCCCACTGCTCCCTGACGGGCGATCGACGTGAGTTTCTGGGTCGCAACGGCTCCCTGCACGATCCGCTGGCGATGCGCTTGCAAAGGCTGTCGGATAAAACCGGAGCCGGGCTGGACCCTTGCGGCGCGGTGCAATCGGCTGCCACGGTGATCGACGGCGATCACAAGACCTTTATTTTTGTGCTGGGAGTGGGCGACGATCCGGCGCAAGCGCAGACGCTACTCAATCGGTATCTCAACGAAGAGGCCGCCCGCGAGGAGCTGAACAACGTTCACCGTTACTGGCACAGCGTGCTCGATAACATCGTGGTTAACACCCCGGACAGTGCCGTCAATCTACTGACCAACGGCTGGCTGCTGTATCAGACGGTGGCCTGTCGTCTGATGGCGCGCAGCGGGTACTATCAGTCCGGCGGCGCGTTTGGTTTCCGCGATCAGCTCCAGGATACGCTGGCCCTGAGCCACGCCGCGCCTGAACGCCTGCGGGACCAGATTGTGCTCTGCGCTTCCCGGCAGTTTATCGAGGGCGACGTGCAACACTGGTGGCATCCACCGCACGGCAACGGCGTGCGCACGCGCTGCTCGGACGATTATCTCTGGCTGCCGCTGGCGGTTTGTCACTATGTTGAGACTACCGGGGATAACGGCGTGCTTGAGCAACAGATTCCTTATCTTGAAGGCCGTCTGCTTCAGCCCGGCGAAGAGTCGGTTTACGACACACCGATAGTGAGCGCCGTCGAAGAGACGCTGTGGCAGCACTGCGTGAAAGCCCTGCGTCATGGTTTACAGTTCGGACAGCATGGTCTGCCGCTGATGGGCGCGGGCGACTGGAATGACGGCATGAACCGGGTCGGGATCGAGGGGAAAGGGGAAAGCGTCTGGCTCGGGTTCTTCCTGTACGACATTTTGCAGCGCTTCGCGGATCTGGCTGAACAGCGTCAGGACGGGACGATAGCGGAACTGTGCCGCACCCAGGCGTCACGTTTGCAGAAAAACCTGGAGGCTTCCGGCTGGGACGGAGAGTGGTATCGTCGCGGCTATTTTGACGGCGGCGAACCGCTGGGGTCGAAGGCCTCTCAGGACTGCCGAATTGATGCCATCGCCCAAAGCTGGTCGGTGCTCTCCGGAGCCGCCGATCCGGTGCGCAGCGCGCGGGCGATGCAATCGCTGGATAAGCTGCTGGTGGATAACGACGCCGGGCTTATCAAACTGCTGACGCCACCGTTCGATGGCCACGGCCCGAATCCGGGCTACATTCAAGGCTATCTGCCCGGCGTACGGGAAAACGGCGGGCAGTATACCCACGGTGCGATCTGGGCGGTGATGGCCTTTGCCCGAATGGGCAATACGGAGCGGGCGTGGCAGCTGTGGTCGATGATCAATCCTATCAACCACGCCTTAACGGCCGATGACGTTGAACGGTATAAAACCGAGCCTTACGTCATGAGTGCTGACGTCTACAGCGTCGCGCCGCATAGCGGACGTGGGGGCTGGAGCTGGTATACCGGTTCAGCGGGATGGGCCTATCGCCTGCTCACAGAGGAGTTGCTGGGGATAAAACGCTACGGTGAAACGTTTGTCGTACATGCGCAGTTACCGCATGACTGGCCGTCACTCAACATGACCTATCAGCAAGGAAGTAGTCAGTATCACATTACGGTTTCGCGGGGTGGTGAAGCCTACCAGGTACGACTTGATGGCGTTATGCTGCCTGATGACCGCATTCCGCTGATGAAGGATGGGCAATCTCATACGGTTGAGATTGTTCAGAATTAATTTCTGAAAACAGGCGCATTAACACCTGCCGTTAATGCGCTGATTGTCGCGGAGGACATCAATTGCCGTTTGCATCGCAATTTTATTATCCCGCTTTTTTTGCTGCGCTTGCATCACTTGCAAATATTCGAGCAACGTTCGAGTATTGATCGGCCTTCCCTGCTTACCCACAGCCAGGACAGCTTCACCTAAAATAATTTTGACGGGCGGTAATTGTGCGGGGTACCAGTCGAGAGTGTCTTCTGATTTCATTATAAAATTCTCACGGAAGGGTATTATATCATAAATCCTGTCTGAATTCCCGGTCCCCTTTTACGCCATGAATGCGCGAAAACATTACCCGTAAACGTCAGCATAAAAGCGTATAATTAATAACCACCCTTAAGAGTATTCATTTATGTCCTATACCAGTGGCCTTCGGGAATTTAAAGAGCGGCCCGTACACGTGGCCTGCCCGGTCTGTTCCCACAGGGCCGATCAAAAAGCGGGGAAGATGCGAAAGGATGCGGTGCTTGAATGCCCCTCATGCGGATTACTTTTCCGCCCCTCCGAATGCTGGTGCATTGGAGGATAACCTTAACCGAGGCCATCATCATGAAAACCAGGAAAGCAGTTTTTATTGAAGGTCATATTGTTGCTAATCGACGGCTTGGCGAATCCTGCCAGCCTTTTTGTATTCACAGCGTCATGTTCAGTAATGGAAAATATGCCATTGTGCGCGCTGATTCCGGGATCTGTTTTAACCCTGGAGAAATTATTCAACGCTACGATTGCGAATGGTTTTTCCACGAGCAGAAAATTCATCTACTGCCTTTTCAGTACATTAAAGAAAATGAATCTCTGCGGCAATTATCTGAATATGAAACCTGATACCCACTCACACCGGGTTACTGTCAGTTATATTGTCAACGCCAGTGACGCTCGTTATATGAATAATAAAACGCGCGCCGAGCCTGTTGCCTAAAAATGGATGCCCCTCACTTTTGGGTGGACGAACCGGTCGCCAGGGCCACATCCCGTGACGTTAACGCATTTGCGTGAAAGGCTGTTTTGACGCAGGCGTTTGGGCTATGCTATGCGGATCTGAAATACCACATCCATTGGCTACGTTTGTAGCTGTATTGAGAACAGGACCACTGGCTGCCATGCAAGAGCAATACCGCCCGGAAGAGATAGAATCAAAAGTCCAGCAACACTGGGACGAGAAGCGTACCTTTGAAGTCACTGAAGACGAGAGCAAAGAGAAGTATTACTGCCTGTCGATGCTTCCCTATCCTTCTGGTCGACTACACATGGGCCACGTGCGTAACTACACCATCGGTGATGTGATTGCACGCTACCAGCGTATGCTGGGCAAAAACGTGCTGCAGCCCATCGGCTGGGATGCGTTTGGTCTGCCAGCCGAAGGCGCGGCCGTCAAAAACAACACGGCTCCTGCGCCGTGGACTTACGACAACATCGCCTACATGAAAAACCAGCTCAAAATGCTGGGCTTTGGTTACGACTGGAGCCGCGAGCTGGCGACCTGCACCCCGGAATACTACCGCTGGGAGCAAAAATTCTTCACCGAGCTGTATAAAAAAGGCCTGGTGTACAAGAAAACTTCTGCCGTTAACTGGTGCCCGAACGACCAAACCGTTCTCGCGAACGAACAGGTTATCGACGGCTGCTGCTGGCGCTGCGACACCAAAGTTGAGCGTAAAGAGATCCCTCAGTGGTTTATCAAAATCACCGCTTACGCCGACGAACTGCTGCGCGACCTGGATACTCTGGATCACTGGCCAGATACCGTTAAAACCATGCAGCGCAACTGGATTGGCCGTTCTGAAGGCGTCGAGATCACCTTTGACGTGCAGAACAGCGATCAAAAACTGACGGTTTACACCACGCGCCCTGACACCTTCATGGGGTCCACCTACCTGGCCGTGGCTGCCGGTCACCCGCTGGCACAGCAGGCGGCGGCGACCAATCCTGAACTGGCTGCTTTCATCGACGAATGCCGCAACACCAAAGTGGCCGAAGCCGAAATGGCAACCATGGAGAAACGTGGCGTCGCGACGGGCTTTAACGCCATTCACCCGCTGACCGGTGAAGCAATCCCGGTCTGGGCGGCTAACTTCGTGCTGATGGAATACGGCACCGGTGCCGTGATGGCGGTGCCAGGCCACGATCAGCGCGATTACGAATTTGCGACCAAATACGGCCTGACTATTAAGCCGGTAATCCTGGCCGCCGACGGTTCTGAACCGGATCTGTCCGAGCAGGCGCTGACTGAAAAAGGCACCCTGTTCAACTCCGGCGAATTTAGCGGCCTGAGCTTCGAAGAGGGCTTCAACGCTATCGCTGACAAACTTGCTGCGCTGGGCGTGGGCGAGCGTAAAGTGAACTATCGTCTGCGCGACTGGGGTGTTTCCCGTCAGCGTTACTGGGGCGCACCGATTCCTATGGTGACGCTGGAAGACGGTACTGTAATCCCAACGCCTGAAGATCAGCTGCCGGTGATCCTGCCGGAAGATGTGGTGATGGATGGGATCAGCAGCCCAATCAAAGCCGATCCTGAGTGGGCAAAAACCACCGTCAACGGCCAGCCAGCCCTGCGTGAAACCGACACCTTCGATACCTTTATGGAATCGTCCTGGTACTACGCGCGCTACACTTGCCCGCAGTATCAGGAAGGGATGCTGGACGCCAAAGCGGCCAACTACTGGCTGCCGGTTGACATCTACATCGGCGGTATCGAACACGCCATCATGCACCTGCTCTACTTCCGCTTCTTCCACAAACTGATGCGCGATGCGGGCCTGGTGAACTCTGATGAGCCAGCCAAACAGCTGCTGTGTCAGGGTATGGTTCTGGCAGATGCGTTCTACTATCTCGGCGAAAACGGCGAGCGTAACTGGGTTTCCCCGGTTGACGCCATCGTTGAGCGCGACGAGAAAGGCCGTATCGTGAAAGCCAAAGACGCGGCAGGCCACGAGCTGGTGTATACCGGCATGAGCAAAATGTCGAAGTCCAAAAACAACGGCATCGACCCGCAGGTCATGGTAGAGCGCTACGGCGCGGATACCGTGCGTCTGTTCATGATGTTTGCGTCTCCGGCGGATATGACTCTGGAGTGGCAGGAATCCGGCGTTGAAGGCGCGAACCGCTTCCTGAAACGCGTCTGGAAACTGGTTTACGAGCACACCTCACAGGGTGAGGCTCCGGCACTGAATGTGGCAGCACTGAGCGAAGATCAGCAGGCGCTGCGTCGTGATGTTCACAAAACTATCGCAAAAGTGACCGATGATATTGGTCGTCGTCAGACCTTCAATACCGCAATTGCGGCTATTATGGAACTGATGAACAAGCTGGCGAGAGCCCCGCAGGAAGGCGAGCAGGATCGTGCCTTGATGCGTGAAGCGCTGCTGGCTATCGTTCGCATGCTGAACCCGTTCACGCCTCACGCCAGCTTTACCCTGTGGCAGGAGCTGAAAGGTGAAGGCGATATCGATAACGCACCGTGGCCGGTTGCTGATGAAGCCGCTATGGTTGAGAACACCACGCTGGTGGTGGTTCAGGTTAACGGTAAAGTGCGCGGTAAAATTACTGTTGCCGTCGATGCAACGGAAGAACAGGTTCGTGAACGCGCAGGCCAGGAACATCTGGTTGCGAAGTACCTTGATGGCGTTACCGTACGTAAAGTGATCTATGTACCGGGTAAACTGCTGAATCTGGTCGTTGGCTAAGCGCGGGAGGAAACGTGCGACAACTGGCAACAATACTCTTATCTCTGGCGGTGCTTGTCACCGCAGGTTGTGGCTGGCATCTGCGCAATACCACGGCAGTGCCGCCTCAGATGAAAACGATGATCTTCGATTCCGGGGATCCGAATGGTCCATTGAGCCGCGCCATTCGTAACCAGCTGCGTCTTAACGGCGTTGAGCTGATCGAAAAAGGCACATTGCGTCAGGATGTTCCATCGTTCCGTGTACTGAGCTCCGTGCTGAGCAAAGACACGGCGTCCATCTTCCAGGATGGCCGTACGGCGGAATACCAGATGGTGATGTCGGTGAGTGCTGCCGTGCTGGTGCCGGGTAAAGACATTTATCCGATCAGTACCAAAGTCTACCGTTCGTTCTTTGATAACCCACAAACTGCGCTGGCAAAAGATGCCGAGCAGCAAATTATCATCAACGAAATGTACGACAAGGCGGCGGAACAGCTGATCCGTAAACTGCCAAGCATTCAGATGGCGTCAAAAGACACCAGCACGGAACACTCTGTGCCACTGGATACCACGCCGCAAGTTACCGGAACGCTGGGTAACTAATGGTTCGGTTGTATCCTGAACAACTCCGCGCGCAGCTCAATGAAGGGCTGCGCGCGGCGTATCTGCTCCTCGGAAACGATCCCCTTTTACTTCAGGAAAGCCAGGATGCCGTGCGCCAGGTCGCCGCGTCTCAGGGCTTCGATGAACATCACGCTTTCCAGATAGACAACAGCACCGACTGGCAGACACTCTTTTCCCTGTGCCAGGCGATGAGCCTGTTTGCCTCGCGCCAGACGATCCTGGTCCAGCTACCGGAAAATGGCCCGAATGCGGCGATTAACGAACAGCTCGCCACGCTGGTCAGCCTGCTGCACAACGATTTACTGCTGATTGTTCGCGGGAATAAACTCACCAAAGCGCAGGAAAATGCGGCCTGGTTTACCCAGCTCGCGGCCCATTCTGTGCAGGTGACCTGCCAAACCCCTGAACAGGCGCAGCTGCCGAAGTGGGTGGCAGTCCGGGCCAAACAGCTCAATTTGCAGCTAGATGACGCGGCCAATCAGCTGCTGTGCTATTGCTATGAAGGCAATCTGCTGGCGCTGGCGCAGGCGCTGGATCGCCTGTCACTGCTGTGGCCGGACGGCAAACTGACGTTACCGCGTGTTGAACAGGCGGTGAATGATGCGGCGCACTTCACCCCTTTCCACTGGGTCGATGCGTTGCTGGCGGCCAAGAGCAAACGCGCACTGCACATTTTGCAGCAGCTGCGGCTCGAGGGCAGTGAGCCGGTGATTTTGCTGCGCACGCTGCAGCGTGAACTGTTATTGCTCAACACCCTGAAACGCCAGTCGGCCAACATGCCGCTGCGTGCCCTGTTCGATAAACATCGCGTCTGGCAAAACCGCCGCGCCATGACCACCGAGGCAGTTAATCGCCTCAGCACTGAACAGCTTCGTCAGGCGGTGCATCTGCTGACACGCGCCGAACTGACGCTAAAGCAGGATTACGGTCAGTCGGTCTGGGCGGAGCTGGAAAGTCTTTCCCTTCTGCTGTGCCATAAGGCGCTGGCAGACGTCTTTATTGATGGTTGATATGAGTTCTTTACAGGCGTTGTATGGCGGCACCTTCGATCCGGTCCATTATGGGCATCTGAAGCCGGTCGAAATTCTGGCGAATCTGATTGGCCTGCAGCGCGTGATCATCATGCCGAATAATGTTCCCCCGCACCGCCCGCAGCCTGAAGCGACCAGTGAACAGCGCAAAGAGATGCTGGCGCTGGCCATCGCCGATAAGCCGCTGTTTCAGCTTGATGAGCGCGAACTGCGCCGGGATACGCCCTCCTATACTTCGCAAACGTTGCAGGAGTGGCGCGCTGAGCGCGGCCCGACGCAACCGCTGGGATTTATCATCGGCCAGGACTCATTGCTCAATTTCCCCTCCTGGCATCAATATGAAACCATTCTGCAAAACAGCCATCTTATCGTCTGCCGCCGTCCAGGTTATCCGCTGACCATGAAGGAAGAGCAGCATCAGGCCTGGCTGGACGCCCATCTGACGAACGATGTGGAAGATCTGCACACCCTGCCTGCCGGTAAAATTTATCTGGCCGAGACGCCGTGGTTTGATATCTCCGCCACCCTGATTCGCGAACGGCTTCAGCAGGATTTATCCTGCGACGATATGCTGCCCGCGCCAGTACTCAACTATATCCATCAACACGGGTTGTATCAGAAAAGCGCAGATGAATGAGGGGAAGCGCGAAAATTCGCGTTATTCACCGCCGTGCCATTGACAGCCCTCTTCAGGCTGATATCCTCCGCAACCTGACTTCCTGCCAGTCGTTGCCAAATAGAAATTGTTTTACAAAAATGGCGATGCATTGTCAGGCCGGGGATGGGATGATACCCGCCTTTAAAAGTCCGTCAGGTGACATTTGTCCCGACACAGCCGCCAGTTAAGGTATACTGCCAGGCTATCCATTTAATCGTTGCTCAACTTCACTCACCAGGGGGAAAACTTGCAGGGTAAAGAACTCCAGGATTTTGTTATCGACAAAATTGATGACCTGAAAGGTCAGGACATCATCACTATCGACGTTCAAGGTAAATCCAGTATCACCGACTGCATGATCATTTGCACCGGCACATCCACACGTCATGTTGCTTCTATTGCCGATCATGTGGTTCAGGAATCGCGTGCAGCTGGCCTGATGCCGCTGGGCGTAGAAGGCGAAGCCATTGCTGACTGGGTTGTTGTGGACCTTGGCGATGTGATCGTCCACGTCATGCAGGAAGAGAGCCGTCGTCTGTATGAGCTGGAAAAACTCTGGGGTTAATGCGTGAAGTTGCAACTGGTAGCCGTCGGCACGAAAATGCCGGACTGGGTACAGACGGGTTTTACTGAATATCTGCGCCGTTTTCCCAAAGACATGCCGTTCGAACTGGTGGAGATCCCAGCAGGAAAGCGCGGTAAGAACGCGGATATCAAACGTATTCTCGAAAAAGAGGGTGAGTTAATGCTGGCAGCGGCTGGCAAGAACCGCATTGTAACCCTCGATATCCCAGGCAAACCCTGGGATACGCCGCAGCTGGCGCACGAATTAGAGCGCTGGAAGCAGGATGGCCGCGACGTCAGTCTGTTGATTGGTGGTCCGGAAGGGTTGTCCCCCGCCTGCAAAGCGGCCGCAGAACAAAGTTGGTCCCTCTCCGCGCTGACGCTGCCCCACCCGCTTGTTCGGGTGCTGGTCGCAGAAAGCCTCTATCGCGCGTGGAGCATTACTACCAACCACCCTTATCACCGTGAGTAATGATTGACCAGGGCAAATTAAGCAGCGGATGAAACTACAGAATTCTTTTCGCGACTATTCGGCTGAGTCCGCGCTGTTTGTGCGCCGGGCGCTGGTCGCTTTTACCGGGATTTTGCTGCTGTCTGGCGTACTCGTCGCCAACCTCTACAATCTGCAAATCGTCCGCTTCACCGATTATCAAACGCGCTCCAACGAAAACCGCATCAAGCTGGTGCCCATCGCACCGAGCCGCGGCATTATCTACGACCGTAACGGCACGCCGCTGGCGTTAAACCGCACCATCTACCAAATCGAGATGATGCCGGAAAAAGTCGATAACGTGCAGGACACGCTGGATGCGCTGAAAGGCGTGGTCGATCTCACGGATGACGATATCGCCGCCTTCAAGAAAGAGCGTTCGCGTTCGCACCGCTTTACCTCCATCGCCGTGAAAACCAATCTGACGGAAGTCCAGGTCGCCCGCTTTGCGGTGAACCAGTACCGCTTCCCTGGTGTTGAGGTCAAAGGCTATAAGCGTCGATTCTACCCTTACGGCTCCGCGCTGACTCACGTCATCGGCTACGTTTCCAAAATTAACGATAAAGACGTCGATCGTCTCGACAAAGACGGCAAACTGGCAAACTACGCCGCTACCCATGATATCGGTAAGCTTGGCATTGAGCGCTTCTACGAAGACGTGCTGCATGGACAAACGGGCTATGAAGAGGTTGAAGTGAACAACCGTGGCCGCGTGATCCGCCAGCTAAAAGAGGTGCCGCCGCAAGCCGGTCACGACGTCTATCTGACGCTGGATCTTAAGCTCCAGCAGTATATCGAAACCCTGCTGGCAGGCAGCCGTGCGGCAGTGGTGGTCACCGATCCGCGTACCGGCGGCATTCTGGCGCTGGTATCTATGCCAAGCTACGATCCGAACCTGTTCGTCGATGGCATCTCCAGCAAAGACTATTCCGGTCTGTTGAACGATCCGAACACTCCGCTGGTGAACCGCGCCACCCAGGGCGTCTATCCGCCCGCATCTACGGTCAAACCGTATGTCGCCGTCTCCGCCCTGAGCGCCGGCGTTATCAACCGCAATACCAGCCTGTTTGACCCCGGCTGGTGGCAACTGCCCGGCTCAGAAAAACGCTATCGTGACTGGAAAAAATGGGGCCACGGCCACCTGAATGTCACCAAATCACTGGAAGAGTCGGCGGATACCTTCTTCTATCAGGTCGCCTACGACATGGGGATTGACCGCCTCTCGGAGTGGATGAGCAAATTTGGCTACGGCCACTACACGGGCGTGGATCTCTCGGAAGAGCGCTCAGGCAACATGCCAACGCGCGAGTGGAAGCTGAAACGCTTTAAAAAGCCGTGGTATCAGGGCGACACCATTCCGGTCGGTATCGGCCAGGGTTACTGGACAGCTACGCCAATCCAGATGAACAAAGCCATGATGATCCTCATCAACGACGGCGTGGTGAAAGTACCGCACCTGCTGATGAGCACCGTCGAAGATGGCAAACAGGTTCCATGGTCGCAGCCCCATGAAGCACCGGTGGGTGATATCCACTCCGGCTTCTGGGAAATCGCCAAAGACGGGATGTACGGCGTCGCCAACCGTCCAAACGGCACCGCCCATAAGTATTTTGCGGGCGCACCGTATAAAGTGGCGGCGAAATCCGGTACCGCACAGGTCTTCGGCCTGAAAGCCAACGAAACCTATAATGCGCATAAAATCGCTGAACGTCTGCGTGACCATAAACTCATGACCGCATTTGCGCCTTATGATAAGCCTCAGGTGGCGGTAGCGATTATTCTCGAAAACGGCGGCGCTGGTCCGGCGGTAGGTACGATTATGCGCCAGATCCTCGACCACATTATGCTGGGCGACAACAACACCGACCTGCCGGCTGAAACCCCAGCCGCCTCTGCGGCGGAGGACCAATAATCATGACGGATAATCCAAATAAGAAATCGCTGTGGGACAAAATCCACATCGACCCGGCCATGCTGCTGATCCTGCTGGCATTGCTGACCTACAGCGCCCTCGTTATCTGGAGCGCCAGCGGCCAGGATATTGGCATGATGGAGCGCAAGATTGGCCAGATCGCGATGGGGCTGGTGATCATGGTGGTGATGGCGCAAATCCCGCCGCGCGTCTATGAAGGCTGGGCGCCCTACCTCTATTTTATCTGTATTATTTTGCTGATCGCCGTGGATGCATTCGGGGCGATTTCGAAAGGTGCGCAGCGCTGGCTCGATCTCGGGATTGTGCGTTTCCAGCCCTCCGAGATTGCGAAAATCGCCGTTCCGCTGATGGTCGCACGCTTTATCAACCGTGACGTCTGTCCGCCGTCGCTGAAAAATACCGCCATTGCGCTGGTGCTGATCTTCCTCCCGACCCTGCTGGTTGCGGCGCAGCCCGATCTGGGAACGTCGATTCTGGTGGCGCTGTCCGGCCTGTTCGTGCTGTTCCTGTCCGGCCTGAGCTGGCGATTAATCGGTATCGCGGTGGTGCTGGTGGCCGCCTTTATCCCGATACTCTGGTTCTTCCTGATGCATGACTATCAACGTCAGCGCGTCATGATGTTGCTCGATCCGGAAACCGATCCGCTGGGCGCGGGCTATCATATTATTCAGTCTAAGATTGCAATTGGCTCGGGTGGTTTGCGCGGTAAAGGCTGGCTGCACGGAACACAGTCACAGCTGGAGTTCTTGCCGGAACGCCATACGGACTTTATTTTTGCCGTTCTGGCGGAAGAGCTTGGCCTGGTCGGTATTTTGATTTTGCTGGCCCTGTACCTCCTGCTGATCATGCGTGGACTGTGGATTGCCGCGCGCGCGCAGACCACCTTCGGTCGCGTCATGGCAGGCGGTTTGATGCTGATTTTATTCGTTTATGTCTTCGTAAATATTGGTATGGTGAGTGGGATTCTGCCGGTTGTAGGCGTGCCATTACCGCTGGTGAGTTACGGAGGCTCGGCACTGATCGTGTTGATGGCCGGGTTTGGGATAGTGATGTCTATCCATACCCACAGAAAAATGTTGTCCAAAAGCGTATAAAAATAAGGGGATCGCCATGCGTAAGCAGTGGCTGGGTATCTGCATCGCAGCAAGTTTACTTGCAGCTTGTTCAAGTGATGATGGTCAGCAACAGGCAACCATCGCGCCGCCGCAGCCTGCGGTCTGTAACGGTCCGGTTGTTGAAATCAGTGGCGCGGACCCGATTTATGAGCCGCTGAACGCGGGCGCCAATCAGAATTACGAACGCGACGGCAAAAGCTATAAGATCGTTCAGGACCCGTCCCGTTTCAGTCAGGCCGGTTTTGCCGCCATCTATGACGCAGAGCCAGGCAGCAACCTGACTGCCTCTGGCGAGACCTTCGACCCGGCGCAAATCACAGCCGCACACCCGACGCTGCCTATCCCAAGCTATGTCCGCGTCACCAACCTGGCGAATGGCCGCATGATTGTGGTGCGTATTAACGATCGTGGCCCTTACGGTAACGATCGCGTGATTTCGCTCTCCCGCGCGGCTGCCGATCGTCTGAATACCTCCAACAATACTAAAGTCCGCATCGATCCGATTATCGTGGCCCAGGACGGAACGCTGTCTGGCCCTGGAACCGTGTGTACGACCGTCGCCAAACAGACCTATGCCCTGCCCGCTCGTCCGGATTTGAACGGAGGAATGGGGAGCGCCTCTTCCCTGCCGCAAGACACCACGCCACCGGACAATGTGCGCGCCATCAGCAACGATACGCTGAAAAGTGACGACTCCACCGGTGCGCCGGTGAGCAGCAGCGGTTTCCTGGGCGCAGCGACACCGCTGGCCTCCGGCGTGCTGGAAGGCAGTGAACCAACACCAGCCCCCGTTGCGGCCACACCTGTCACTCAGCCAGCGCCGGTGACCGCGCCTGCCGCGGTGACGCCGCCAGCGGCGACCTCTGCCAGCGGCAATTTTGTGGTTCAGGTCGGTGCGGTAAGCGAGCAAGCGCGTGCGCAGCAGTATCAGCAGCAGCTGAGCCAGAAATTTGGCGTACCTGGTCGCGTTGAGCAAAACGGTGCCGTCTGGCGTATCCAGATGGGGCCGTTTGCCAGCAAATCGCAGGCCGCGTCGTTGCAGCAGCGTCTGCAAAACGAAGCGCAGTTACAGTCGTTTATCGCTGTTGCGAAGTAATGAATCGGCGGTATCCGAATTGTCAGTTTGTGTAACCAACGTTCACAATCTCATGCTGAAAGTCGGATGCCTGCCTGTATAGCATTTGCTATAGTAAGGCACTTTTTTTAATTCCATCACGGATGTCGTAGTTCTGACCATGAAGACCACTCTCTCCGCTCGATTCTTGCAGCGCATGGCGCTGACCACGGCCCTTTGCGCAGCCGCTCTCTCAGCCGCTCACGCCGATGACCTGAATATCAAGACCATGATCCCTGGCGTTCCGCAAATTGACGCGGAATCCTACATCCTGATCGACTACAACTCCGGCAAAGTGCTGGCAGAACAGAACGCTGATTCGCGCCGTGACCCTGCGAGCCTGACCAAAATGATGACCAGCTACGTCATCGGCCAGGCGATGAAAGCGGGTAAATTCAAAGAGACTGACCTGGTCACCGTGGGTAACGATGCCTGGGCGACCGGTAACCCGGTGTTTAAAGGCTCTTCCCTGATGTTCCTGAAACCAGGGATGCAGGTGCCCGTTTCTCAGCTGATCCGTGGCATTAACCTGCAGTCCGGTAACGACGCCTGTGTGGCCATGGCCGATTTCGCCGCCGGTAGCCAGGACGCCTTTGTTGGCCTGATGAACAGCTACGTTTCCGCGCTGGGCCTGAAAAACAGCCACTTCCAGACCGTACACGGCCTGGACGCAGACGGTCAGTACAGCTCCGCACGTGATATGGCGCTGATTGGCCAGGCGCTGATTCGTGACGTGCCGAACGAATACACCATCTATAAAGAAAAAGAGTTCACCTTTAACGGTATCCGCCAGACCAACCGTAACGGTCTGCTGTGGGATAACAGCCTGAACGTCGACGGCATCAAAACCGGTCATACGGATAAAGCGGGCTACAACCTGGTGGCCTCCGCGACTGAAGGCCAGATGCGTCTGATCTCTGCGGTGATGGGCGGTCGTACCTTTAAAGGCCGTGAGACGGAAAGTAAAAAACTGCTGACCTGGGGCTTCCGTTTCTTCGAAACCGTGAATCCGCTGAAAGCCGGTAAAGAATTTGCGTCAGAGCCAGTGTGGTTTGGCGACAACGACCGCGCATCCCTGGGCGTAGATAAAGATCTGTACCTGACCATTCCTCGTGGTCGCATGAAAGACCTGAAAGCCAGCTACGTGCTGAACACCAGCGAACTTCACGCGCCGCTACAGAAGAACCAGGTGGTGGGAACCATCAACTTCCAGCTCGACGGTAAAACCATCGATCAGCGTCCGCTGGTGGTGCTGGATGAAATTCCTGAAGGCAATTTCTTCGGCAAAATCATTGATTACATTAAATTGATGTTCCATCACTGGTTTGGATAAAAATTGAACACTTGAAAGTGTGATTTTGATCCCCATATACTAGGTATCCTGATAACTCCCACCCTCACGTGGGAGTTATTATTTTTTTGATGTAATGCCGGAGCTGACATGAAAACCAAACTTAACGAACTGCTTGAATTCCCTACCCCGTTTACTTACAAAGTAATGGGTCAGGCGTTGCCGGAGCTGGTTGACCAGGTGGTTGAAGTGGTACAGCGCCATGCGCCGGGTGACTACTCTCCGACGGTAAAACCAAGCAGCAAGGGCAACTACCACTCGGTTTCCATCACCATTACTGCCACGCATATTGAGCAGGTCGAAACCCTGTACGAAGAGCTCGGCAATATCGAAATCGTCCGTATGGTGCTGTAGTCCCCTCGTGGTTACCCGCTTTGCCGGGTAACCCGCTCCCCTCTCTGTGATATACTCCCCACACCCTTTTCTCGCTACCTCCCCCGGAGTTGCTGTTTTGTATCAGGATAAAATTCTTGTCCGCCATCTCGGGCTGCAACCTTATGAGCCTGTCTCTCAGGCTATGCATGATTTCACTGACTCACGCGATGACAACACGCCCGATGAGATCTGGCTGGTCGAGCACCTGCCGGTTTTCACTCAGGGGCAGGCAGGTAAAGCAGAGCATGTGCTGGTTCCCGGTGATATCCCGGTTATTCAAAGCGATCGCGGCGGGCAAGTGACCTACCACGGACCGGGTCAGCAAGTGATGTATGTCCTGCTGAATCTGAAACGCCGCAAACTCGGGGTACGCGAACTGGTCACGCTGCTGGAGCAAACCGTAGTGGATACGCTGGCAGAATACGGCATCGATGCCCATCCGCGTGCCGATGCGCCGGGGGTGTATGTCGGGGAGATGAAGATCTGTTCGCTCGGGTTGCGCATCCGCAAGGGCTGCTCATTCCACGGCCTTGCGCTCAATATCAATATGGATCTTTCGCCTTTCCTGCGCATCAATCCGTGTGGTTATGCGGGAATGGAAATGACCCAAATGCACCATTGGGTAGAAAATGTCACCCCAGATATTATTCGCCCGACGCTGGTAAGTAATCTTTTAGCGCTGCTAAACAATCCACCACACGAATATATTCCCGCTTAATATATTATACATGATGGTCCATTTATTTTATGGACCTTCGCGTATTTACCGCATTTACGCTTTACAATAATCCATTGTTTCTATATTTTCGAAGCGCTTGAGCAGGTTCACATATTTTGCTGCGTTTAATTTCAGTACGTGAATACCACCTTGCGAACTGGCCTTCATTTGATTGAAAATTACACAGTTAGTTGATTTCCCTAAACAATTGACATCCACAAAATACTTTACCAATCACTACAAGCACAATATATAAATTCAACTATCATTCATATTGTGAATGAATACGGAGTGACAGCGTGGATTATAATAATTTACCGGCTAAACGACTGAATGAGCCAGGCGGTCAGGACAAGCCGCAAGTTTTTCGGACTTTGCGTAATATTGACCTCAATTTATTGACGATCTTTGAGGCCGTATATGTCCATAAGGGTATCGTTAATGCTGCGAAAATTCTTAATCTCACCCCCTCAGCAATTAGCCAGTCAATTCAGAAATTGCGCGCTATATTTCCTGACCCGCTGTTTATTCGTAAAGGCCAGGGTGTCACCCCTACCGCTTACGCCACGCACCTTCACGAGTACATCAGCCAAGGGCTGGAGTCGATTCTCGGTGCACTGGATCTCACTGGCAGCTATGACAAACAACGCACCATTACGATAGGCACATCGCCTTCCGTCGGCGCGATGGTCTTGCCGATTATCTATCAGGCGGTTAAGCGTGAAGCCCCGCAGCTGATGCTGCGCAATATTCCGGTTAACGACACGGAAACCCAGCTCGCGCAGTTCCAGACTGACCTGATTATCGACAGCAATGCTTTTGGCGCACGATCGCTGGCCCACAGCGTGCTGTATGCCGACGGGCTGCTGCTGGTATGTCGCAAAAATCATCCGGCCCTCAGCCAGACGGCAACGGCTGAAAATCTGCGTGAGTATGAGTACGCCCTGTTCATGAATGACGGGCACAACCTGAATCAGCTGCACCAGCGCGTTAACGAACTGTTCCCGGATCGCCTGGTGAACTTCAGCAGTTACAATATGTTTACGATTGCGGCGCTGGTGGGCAACAGCGACATGATCACCATTATGCCTTCGCGCCTTTATACCCTGCTGCGCCAGTGCTGGCCACTGGAACAGATCCCCTACGCGCCGCTAAATGCTGAATCTATTGAGATTGCGCTGCATTACAATAAACTGAGCCTGCGCGACCCGGTTCTGGAAAACGTGATTAACATTATCCGTCAGGCGTTTTAAAGCCCCTTCCAGCGCAAGCCCCTGCCCCGCAGGGGACAAAGGGCACAAAACAACAACTATTTTACAATTTGGCGACCTCACAGGCTGCTTTATCGCCCTTATCAATGATATACTGCCTGTCGTTCGTTCAAAAATAGTTGATAAATACAACATTCCCTTGAATTGAAACGCTTTCCCTCGAATTTCGCAACTGGAACACGCACGCTATGAGTAAACCCATTGTGATGGAACGCGGTGTTAAGTACCGCGACGCCGATAAAATGGCCCTTATCCCGGTTAAAAACGTGGTTACGGAGCGCGAAGCGCTGTTAAGAAAACCGGAATGGATGAAAATCAAACTTCCGGCTGACTCGTCACGCATTCAGGGTATCAAAGCGGCGATGCGTAAGAACGGCCTTCACTCTGTCTGTGAAGAAGCGTCTTGCCCGAACCTTGCGGAATGTTTCAACCACGGTACGGCCACCTTCATGATTCTGGGAGCGATTTGCACCCGTCGCTGCCCGTTCTGCGACGTGGCACACGGTCGCCCGGTCGCCCCTGACGCCAACGAGCCGCTGAAGCTGGCCCAGACCATTGCCGACATGGCATTGCGTTACGTGGTGATTACCTCCGTTGACCGTGACGATCTCCGCGACGGCGGTGCGCAGCACTTTGCAGATTGCATCACCGCCATCCGTGAGAAAAGCCCGAACATTAAGATTGAAACGCTGGTGCCCGATTTCCGTGGTCGTATGGATCGCGCGCTGGATATTCTCACCGCCACGCCACCGGATGTGTTCAACCACAACCTAGAAAACGTGCCGCGCGTTTACCGTCAGGTCCGTCCGGGCGCAGACTACAACTGGTCACTGAAGCTGCTGGAACGCTTTAAAGAAGCGCATCCGCACATTCCAACCAAATCTGGTTTGATGGTCGGTCTGGGTGAAACAAACGCCGAAATTATCGAAGTGATGCGCGATCTGCGCCGCCATGGCGTGACGATGCTGACCCTGGGCCAGTATCTGCAGCCTAGCCGTCATCACCTGCCGGTACAGCGCTACGTCAGCCCAGATGAGTTCGATGAAATGAAAGCCGAAGCGATGGCGATGGGCTTTACCCACGCGGCTTGTGGTCCATTCGTTCGCTCTTCCTACCATGCGGATATGCAGGCGAAAGGCGAAGAAGTGAAGTAATAATTTATTACACTTCACCCATAAAAAAACCGGCTATTACGCCGGTTTTTTTCTTTCCAGAGAACTGGAAGGACAGTGCCATTACTCTTTGTGCGACAGCTTCTCAGCCGGGACGTCGCCCTCTGCCGTTTTCTTAGCAGTGGTGTCGTCATCGTTCATCGCTTTTTTGAAGCCTTTAATGGCTGTACCCAGGTCTCCGCCCAGAGTACGTAACTTCTTGGTACCAAACAGCAGGACGACCAGCGCCGCAACCACCAGCAGTTTAGTAATACTAATCTCACCCATAGATACCTTCTTCACTTAAAACAGGCTGCAAACAGCGCCAGAAAACCTGATGTTATTAACGGACATTCGACGCGCGCACACAATAGCAATCTGTAACAAGGTGAATCAAGCTCTGATGAAAAAAACATCACATTAATTGCGGTGGCGCAAACCGTCGGTTGGTCAGAACCGGTAATTGCCGCCGCGCCTGAGCGATTCGCTCAGAAGAGATCTCGGCCATAAATAGGCCTGGCGCTTCACCCGCTGCCGCAATCGTCACGCCCAGGGGATCAACAATCCGGCTCTGGCCGATATTCTTATTACCGCACTCTCCGGCGGCAACGATGTAGCAGGTGGTGTCCAGCGCGCGTGCGGTTAATAACGTCGCCCAGTGATGCTCTTTGAGCGGCCCTCTGACCCACGCGGCGGGCAGCACTAAGACTTCCGCCCCGGCCAGCGCCAGGTTCAGCGCCATCTCCGGGAAGCGTAAATCGTAGCAGGTCATCAGCCCCAGCTTGATGCCCTCGACGTCTATCAGCGGTGGGATCTGGCTGCCGGGATCAACCAGGCGGGATTCCTGAACAGTAAACGCATCATAGAGATGGAGCTTGGCGTAATCCGCGATGATTTTCCCCTCGCGCAGTACGACCAGGGTATTGGCTGCCCTGCCCTCGGTCGTCGGGACATGCACCGTCAGCACCGTGGTGAGCCGGTTGCGCTGGCTCTCATCCAGCAACAGCTGTAAAAAGCCGCCGTCCAGGGGCTGCGCCGACTTTACCGAAAGGTCCGGGTCCTGATCATGACGTGCCAGAAGCGCCTCCGGGAGAACCAGCAGCGCGGCTCCTTGGCGCGCCGCTTGTGCCATCAATGAGACACACTGTCGGGCGTTTTCCTCCCAGAATGGGCTAACCGCGAACTGTCCAACCGCAACATACATATTTTCCCCCTGCTTCACTTAGCGATACACTCAATACTTTGACTCATTCAATAGCAGGAATTGACAGTGTTACAACTCCTTTTAGCCGTGTTTATTGGCGGCGGCACGGGCAGCGTTGCGCGATGGTTTCTCAGCATGCGCTTTAACCCCATGCATCAGGCCATTCCGATGGGTACACTCGCCGCGAACCTGATCGGCGCGTTTATCATTGGTATGGGATTAGCGTGGTTTAACCGCATGACTCACATCGATCCGATGTGGAAATTATTGATCACCACCGGTTTTTGCGGCGGGTTAACGACCTTTTCCACCTTCTCGGCTGAAGTGGTATTTCTGCTCCAGGACGGGCGTTTTGGCTGGGCACTGACAAACATTGCCGTCAACATGCTCGGCTCGTTTGCGATGACCGCGCTCGCATTTTGGTTATTTTCTGCCGCCAGCGCGCATTAATCACTGGCATATTAATGTTAGCTTAATTTTTCTCTGTCACGCTTGTCGACAAATCGACCAGGGGTGATGAGATGAAAGAAAAAGTGATGAGCGCAGGCATGATGTTACTGAGCGTACTTATCGTCGCCAGCTTTCTGAAAATGTATCTGTTTTAGCTCTAAAAAAAGCACAAAAAAAACCCGCTCAATGAGCGGGTTTTGGAGTTCTTGCTGAACGGCTCGAATTACAGAGCAGTTACGTTAGCAGCAGAAGGACCTTTGGCACCGTTAGTGATTTCGAACTCAACGCGCTGGCCTTCAGCCAGGGTTTTGAAACCATTAGTCTGGATTGCAGAGAAGTGTACGAACACGTCTTTGCTGCCATCTTCCGGAGTAATGAAACCGAATCCTTTGGACTCATTAAACCACTTAACGTTACCTTTAATCTTAGACATCAAAATTACCTTTACATGAAAAATGGACACAAATGCTGTGTCGGGTATCAGTACAACAATTGTGGGCCGTTTTGTCCAGCGGTTCTTTGTTAAAAAGTGACAAAAGTCGCGTTAATTTTATCGACTGGCTGTTTGTGCTTTGCGATTCAAAAAGCGTGCATTTTTCAGCCAATCGACAGTTTTTTTTCAGTTAAAACTGGAAGCGCATCCAGGCGAAGTAAACGTTACCGTTGTTGTAGGTACCCGGAATATAAGTCATCTGGAATGTGGCCGGGCCGTAGCCGATTGACGCCAGCGGCAGCAGCACAGGAATCGGGATGTATTTCCAGTTATCACGCGCCGTAAAGCCCGCCGTGTACCCCAGGCCCATGTGGAAATTATCATCCGCCAGCGGACGCCAGGTCTTCTCCCACCCGTAACCACCAATCGGCTCCCATTTGTTATAGGAGTCTTTAAACGCCATCAGGTAAAGGCCGTGCCAGTTGCCTTTATCATCCCAGCGGGATTGACCAAAACCGGCCCCCCACGGGCGTTCGTTGTAACGATCCGTTTTCTCTTTGTCGTAAGCAAAACGGGCGTGCCAGGTGATTGCCGGAACATACAGGTCATAATGCTCAGGTTCGTTCCAGGTCTGCGCTACGTTGTCGGTGAAGGTTGAGAACCACCCTTTATCAGCCGTTTTCTCATCTGCCATCGCCGAAGCCGATAAGGTGAGCTGAGCAAAAACAAACAACATAACCAGGAAAATATTATTTCTTATCGTCACAATGAAATTACCATTTTTCGTATTCGGGGCGATTTTAACAAATATTAATTAAATGAAGACTGAATAACATCGCCCTTAATCCGAATTATTTACTTTCAAAAGTGGGAATATTCCTGGCGAATAACAGCAAAACGCCCCGAAATAATCGGGGCGCAAAGATTAATTAACGCTTATGTAACAATTTATACAAAGCAGGAATAACCAGCATGGATAATAAGGGTGCTGTGACCATACCGCCGATCATCGGTGCCGCAATGCGCTGCATCACCTCAGAGCCGCTTCCGCCGCCCCACATGATGGGTAGCAATCCCGCCATGATCGTGGCAACCGTCATCACTTTTGGCCGCACGCGCAGCACTGCACCTTCATGAATCGCACGCATCAGTTGCGTGTTTCCCCCCTCAGGATATTTATCCAGAGCCTGATTGAGATACAGCACCATAATAACGCCGAATTCCGCAGCCACCCCGGCGAGGGCTATAAATCCGACAGCACCCGCGACGGAAAGATTATATCCCAGCAGCCACAACAGCCATACGCCACCTATAAGCGCAAACGGTAAAGTCCCCATTATTAATAAGACATCCGCGATCCGCTTAAACGTCAGCCACAACAAAATAAAGATAATCATCAACGTCACCGGAAGCACCAGTTTCAGTTTTTCCGTGGCGCGTTCCAGATATTCAAATTGCCCGGACCACGACAGAGAAACACCCTGCGGCAATGTGACCTGTTCGGCGACGCGCTGCTGCATCTCTTCAACAGCGGACTTCAAATCCCGCCCGCGCAGGTCGACATAAATCCAGTTCGAGAGCCGTGCGTTCTCGCTTTTCAGCATCGGCGGCCCTTCTGTCACCTGGATATCCGCCAGTTCTCCCAGCGCGATCTGGCTGCCATTTGCCGTCACTACTGGCAGAACCCGCAGCTTATCGACGTTATCCCTAAGATCGCGGGGATAGCGCACGTTGATGGGATAGCGCTCGCGCCCCTGAATCACCTCTCCGATGTTGTCACCGCCCACCAGCGTCGAGACCATACTCTGCAGCTCATCGACGGAGACACCGTAGCGCGCCGCTTTTTGCCGGTCGATACGAATATCGACATAGCGCCCGCCCGCCAACCGTTCTGCCAGCGCAGACGTCACGCCCGGCACCTGCTTCACAATCGACTCAATCTGCCCGGCGACGCGTTCGATATCGGCAATATTGTTGCCGTTCACCTTAATCCCCACCGGACTCTTGATCCCCGTCGCCAGCATGTCCAGACGGTTACGAATCGGCGGCACCCAGACGTTGGCAATACCAGGGACCGAGACGGTTTTATCCAGCTCCTCCACCAGTTTTTCAGGCGTCATGCCAGGCCGCCACTGGTCGCGCGGCTTAAAGTGGATCGTGGTTTCTATCATCGTCAGCGGCGCCGGATCCGTTGCCGTGTCCGCTCGTCCGGCTTTACCAAACACGCTCGCGACTTCCGGTACGCTCTTAATCAGCCGATCGGTTTGCTGCACCAGACGACTGGCCTCGCGCGCTGAAATGCCCGGCAGCGTCGACGGCATATACAGCAGATCCCCCTCATTGAGCGGCGGCATAAACTCGCTGCCCAGCCGACTGAGTGGCCACAGCGTCACCAGTAAAAGCACCAGCGCCAGCGCCAGGGTTGTTTTGGGAAAGCGCAGAACGTTATCGAGCAGCGGCTCATACAGCCGAATCAAAAAGCGGTTTATTGGGTTGGCCTTTTCATCCGGGATTTTGCCGCGAATGAAATAGCCCATCAGCACCGGAACCAGCGTGATCCCAAGCCCTGCCGCCACCGCCATCGACCAGGTTTTGGTGAAAGCCAGCGGCGAGAACATGCGGCCCTCTTGCGCTTCGAGGGAAAAGACCGGGATGAACGACAGCGTAATAATCAGCAGGCTGCAAAACAGCGCCGGTCCCACTTCGACCGCCGCCCGCTCGGCCAGATGCCAGTAATCGCCGGAGGTAGGCTCCTGATCCGGATGATCGTGTCGCCACTGCTCCAGCACTTTGTGCATGTTTTCAATCATCACAATCGCCGCATCGACCATCGCGCCAATCGCAATCGCAATCCCACCCAACGACATAATATTGGCGTTGATGCCCTGGTAGTGCATCACCACGAACGCCCCCAGAATCCCTAAGGGTAACGAGACGATCGCCACCAGCGCCGAGCGGAAATGAAAGAGGAATAACGCGCACACCAGCACCACTACCGCAAACTCTTCCAGCAGTTTATGGGTCAGGGTTTTGACCGACTCTTCAATCAGCGTTGAGCGATCGTAAACCGGCACAATCTCCACCCCTTCCGGCAGCGTTTTTTGCAGCGCCTGGAGTTTATCTTTCACCGCATGAATAGTTTCCAGCGCATTTTGCCCGTAGCGCATCACCACCACGCCGCCCGCCACTTCACCTTCACCGTTTAGTTCCGCTACTCCACGACGGATTTCAGGCCCGTAGCCCACCGTCGCGACATCGCTGAGCAGCACCGGTTTGCCGTCACGCGACGTAAGCACCACATTGCGGAAATCATCCAGCGAGCGCAGATAACCGGTGGTGCGCACCATGTATTCCGCCTCCCCCATCTCCAGCAGCGCGCCGCCGCTCTCCTTATTCGCCGCCTGAATGGCACTCACCAGCTGACCGTGAGTGATATTCAGCGCACGCATTTTTTCGGGCGAGGCCACTATTTGATACTGACGCACCATACCGCCGATGCTGGCGACTTCAGAGACGTTCGGGACGGTTTTAAGCTCAAACTTTAAGGTCCAGTCCTGCAGCGCCCGCAAATCGGCGAGGCTGTGCTTGCCGGTGCGGTCGATCAGCGCATATTCATAAATCCAGCCGACCCCTGTCGCATCCGGCCCAAGAGAGACTTTCACTCCCGCCGGGAATTGCGACTGCACCTGGCTCAGATACTCCAGCACCCTTGAACGCGCCCAGTACAGATCGGTGCCATCTTCGAACAGCACATAGACATAGGCATCGCCAAACATTGAAAAACCACGCACGGTTTTGGCCCCCGGCACGGAGAGCATCGAAGTGGTGAGCGGCCAGGTCACTTGATCCTCAATGACCTGCGGCGCTTTGCCTGGATAGCTGGCTTTGACGATCACCTGCACGTCCGAGAGATCCGGCAGCGCGTCCAGCGGCGCGCGCTGGACCGCCCACCAGCCCCAGCCAGCCATGATCGCGGCTGCGAGGATCACCAGCAGCCGGTTGCGTAATGAAGCACGAATGACGGCGGCAATCATGGCGTCACCTCCGGCAGCGCGCTGCGCAGGCTCGCTTCCGAGTCGATCAGGAATTGCCCGGAGGTCACCACGATATCGCCCTCCTGCACGCCAGAGGTGATTTCGGTCCAGCCTTCAGCCGTCATTCCCGTTGTCACCTTAACCGGGCGGAAATAGCCATCGCCCGTTGCCAGCAAAACACGCTGCGATTCACCGCTGTTAATCACCGCCTCTTCCGGGACAGCAAGCACCGCAGCACCGCGCGTTTGCTCTGCGCGAGAAACATTCAGGAACATGCCTGGCTTCAGTTTATTGCCTGGGTTTTCCAGTACGATTCGCGCCTGAAGCGTGCGCGTGGTCGCTTCCATTTGCGGCAGCAGTTCGCTGACGGTGCCGTGAAAACGCTCGCCCGGCCAGCTTTCGGACGTGGCACTCATTTCGCTGCCCACCGTCAGGGATTGCGCCTGGGTTTGCGGATAATCCACAACCAGCCAGACCGTATCCAGCGCGGCGATCTCAAATAATGGCGCGGTGGCCGCCACCTGCGCCCCTTCCCGCGCGTCCAGCTTGACGACATACCCGGCGCGGTCGGCGCGCAGGGTTAATCGGGTTTGCGGTTTCCCGCTGCGCTCGACGGCGCGAATAGTCTCTTCCGGCATAAACTGTAGCGCCAGCCGCTCCCGCGCCGCGCGGGTGAGCGTCGCGTCCCCAAGCTGACGTACGGCCAGATACTCCTGCTGCGCCGTTGTCCACTGGGGAACCCAGATCTCTGCCAGCGGTTCACCGGCTTTGACCTGCTGCTGCTGCGCACGCACGTAGAGTTTTGCGATCACGCCCGCAGCGGGTGCCGGATAAATTGTCAGGCTGCGTTCATTAGTCGAGACCGTCGCATAGGCCGAGAAAGGCTGCGCCAGCGCGCGCTTCTGCGCTTTACCCGTTTTCATCCCGAGGTTTTGCTGCTGCTCGGCACTGATCCCCACGCCCGTCGCCGCTTTCTCTTCGTCGGCGTAACGCGGCACCAGATCCATATCCATGAAAGGCGATTTCCCGGGCTTATCGAAACGCTGGCCCGGCATCATCGGGTCGTACCAGTAGAGCACTTTGCGCTCGGCCGGTTTTGCCTCGTCGGGAGCGGTGTGCATCGTGCGCTGCCCCGCGTAATAGCCGCCGCCCGCAGCCAGCAGAACGGCCAGTGCGGTTGCGCTTAACGTCAGTATTTTCATTGTGTGATGTCCTGCGGGATCAGCCATTGAATTGCCGCCCAGGTCCGCGCCATCTCGCGCTCGGCCTGATTGGCAGCCAGTTCGGTATCGAGCACGCTGCGACGTGCCTCAAGGAGCGCCGGGAGTTCCGACTGCCCGGAACGGTACTGTGCGGCCAGCACCGCCAGCCGTTGATGCTGGAGCGGCAGAAGATCATCGCGCTGGCGCTGCCACAGGGTCTGCGCGGCCTGATATTGCGCCACCAGCGACTGCACCTGCGCGACATGCTCGCGCTGAATCAACGTCAGCTGATCCACGGCCTGCATCGATCGCGACACCTCGGCGGCATAGTCCTTGTCCTGTCGGCGCGACTGGAACAGCGGCAGATCGACGGTAAACATCACGCCCGCCATATCGTCATACCCTTCGGCGCGATGAGCGTAGAACACCTCCACATCAACGTCGGGGATCGCCGCTATCGCCGACTGGGCCGAGCGGGCTTTTGCCGTTTCCGACTCGCGCTGCGCGGCTTCCACTTCCGGATGCCGCACAATCGCCTCCTCCAGCGTCTTTTCGTCGGCAGGTAAACGTTGATAGCGCGGCAGCGGGCCTTGCACATCGGTAATAGCTTGCCCGGTGAGCTGGAACAGGCGGCTTTGCGCCAGCTGAACATCCCGGCTCGCGAGCGTCACTTTGTCGCGCATTGCGCTCAGAGTCATCTGCAACGAGAGCACGCTGTCGGGCGATGCACTTCCTGCGCCGACGCTGGCCTTTTGCACGCCCTGCTGACGCTCGGTTTCACTCACCAGATTTTTGGCGGTTGTGAGTGCCTGCTTTGATAACGCAAGATCGAGCCACGCCTGCGCCGTATCACGCTGGAGCGCGGCGCGAATGGCCTCGGACTTCGCCTCCACACCCCGCGCCTGGGCCTGTAACGTTTGCGATTTACGCTCCCGCTTTTCCGCACTCACGTAGCTTTGCATGACGCCAATGCGCTGCATCGTCATCCCTTCGCGGCTAAACCGCTGGTCATTACTCCCCTGCACCGGCACGTTTTCGATGCCGAATTTGAGTTTAGGGTCGGGCAGCTGAGTAGCGGAATCCGCCATCATATCCAGCGCCTGCGCTTCGTTGCGGCTGGCAGAAAGCTCCGCAGAATAGCGCTGGGCTTCGGTCAGGGTTTGCGCGAGCGTCCAGGACTGGGCCTGAACCGCTGAGCTTAAAAAGCCGAGCAGCACCCCACCGAGCCACAGGCTCAGTGTCTGATATTTCATGGTCTTCTCCCTTAGCGCAGCGGCGTCAGGGAGATAATCTGGAAGCCGTCACCCGCGCGTTCGAGCGTAAAGGTGACGCGATCGCCGGACTTCAGCGAAGCGGTATCCACATTTTTCGCCAGCACAAACGGCATGGTCATCGCGGGCCACTGCAGTTCAGGAATGGCCTGATGCTGGAGGATGATTTGGGGTGGTGCGATCTCCTGAACCACGCCCTGGCCTTGCCAGTGTTGGGCTGCAGATGACGGATCGGTGGCCTGAACGGAAAGAGAGATAAGGGAAAACAGCACGCCCGTAAGCGCAGAGACAAAAATTGCACGCATGATAAAACTCCTGTTAATCGTAAAAGAAAAATAAATTCAACGAATTAACAGAGAGCTATTCCCGGAACCGGCAAAAACGGATCGTTGCCGGCGGCCCCGCTGCGGGAGGGGTGAGTGACCATGCGGACGGCGAAACGTCGCTGCATGAAGGGGTGTTTAAGCTGATAGTCATGGTCGCAGGAAGCGCGACCACCTGCGTCTGCCCGGGATCTTTTTGCGCCTGATCCGGAACGCAGTGTTTTTCACACAGAGGCGAAATATTGCTGAGCTCGTGATGAAGCGGCGTGGTCATCATGTCCATATGCTGGATCATGGCGCTTTCGCCGCGCGGGCTCAGGGAGCAATCATGGGACGCAACCGCGACCTGGCTCTGAATCAGCAGCCAGCCGAACGCGAACAAAAACATCAGCAGATGTTTTTTTAGAAAGCGCAGGCGGTAACTCCAGCTGGCATGCATATTCGCGTCGTCGGGTGGCAAAATGAAGCCGAGTATAAGAACAGCGCGTGTTGAAATTAAAGCTATTTTAAATAGTTTTACGTTCTAAATCCTTTCACGGATAAAACCCTCTAAATATCACAACAATTAATTATCATTTTAATGACATATAATAATCATAGCTGCGGTCAATAGTGTGGTGACACAAATGACGTAGTGGTGGCAAAATATCGTTGATGGCCATTTTAGTAGTCATTTTATTGATTTTAGTCAGCAAGAACTGCCCATTTATTCGGCACATTTCAACACTTCATTTTTTTGATTTTCCGTGCTCTCTGGGGAGCGCACGTACAGGGGAAACCATGCTTACCGTTATCGAACTCCTCATCGGAGTGGTCGTCATTGTCGGCGTTGCGCGCTACATCATTAAAGGCTATTCCGCCACCGGGGTATTATTCGTCGGCGGTTTAACGCTGCTTATTATTAGTGCGCTAATGGGCCACCAGGTGTTACCGGCCAGCGAAACCAGCACCGGTTATACCGCCACCGATATTGTGGAATATATTAAAATTCTGCTGATGAGCCGCGGTGGCGATCTCGGCATGATGATTATGATGCTGTGTGGTTTCGCCGCGTATATGACCCATATCGGCGCCAATGATATGGTTGTCAAACTGGCCTCAAAGCCGCTGCAATATATTAACTCCCCCTACATTCTGATGATTGCCGCCTATTTCGTGGCGTGCCTGATGTCGCTGGCGGTCTCCTCCGCTACCGGTCTCGGCGTTCTGCTGATGGCGACGTTGTTCCCGGTGATGGTGAACGTGGGTATCAGCCGCGGTGCCGCGGCGGCGATTTGCGCCTCCCCTGCCGCGATTATCCTCTCCCCAACGTCCGGTGACGTGGTATTAGCTGCAAAAGCCGCCGAAATGCCGCTGATAGATTTCGCCTTTAAAACTACCCTGCCGATCTCTATCGCCGCCATTATCGGTATGGCAGTTGCGCACTATTTCTGGCAGAAGTATCTCGATAAAAAAGAAAACATCAGCCACGAGATGCTGGACGTGAGTGAAATCACCACCACCGCGCCATCGTTCTACGCCATTCTGCCGTTTACGCCGATCATTGGCGTACTGATTTTCGATGGTAAATGGGGCCCACAGCTGCACATTATTACCATTCTGGTGATCTGCATGCTGCTGGCGGCGGTGCTGGAATTCGTACGCGGCTTTAATACTCAGAAAGTGTTCTCCGGCCTGGAAGTGGCGTATCGCGGGATGGCTGACGCCTTTGCGGGCGTGGTGATGCTGCTGGTCGCGGCGGGCGTTTTCGCCCAGGGTCTGAGCACCATCGGCTTTATTCAGAGCCTGATCTCCATCGCTACCTCCTTCGGCTCTGCCAGCATTATCCTGATGCTGGTGCTGGTTGTCCTGACGATGCTGGCCGCCATGACGACCGGCTCCGGTAACGCCCCGTTCTATGCGTTCGTCGAGATGATTCCAAAACTGGCACACTCGTCCGGAATCAACCCGGCCTACCTTTCGATTCCAATGCTGCAGGCCTCCAACCTGGGCCGTACTATCTCCCCGGTTTCCGGCGTGGTGGTTGCGGTCGCCGGTATGGCCAAAATTTCCCCGTTCGAAGTGGTGAAACGCACCTCTGTTCCGGTGCTGGTCGGCCTGGTCATTGTGATTATCGCAACAGAAATCCTCGTGCCGGGTACGGTCGCGGGATAAAAGAATGGGCCTGGCGGCGCTGCGCTAGCCAGGCCTGCCTTACCCTCAGCCCGCGTCGCCGGGCACAAAAAGCGCCTGCGGGCGCTTTTTGTGCTTTAATAAGTTCCTGGAATTAATTTCCCTTTAATCATCAGGAATTCAAATGTTCAGGAAGGATATCGTTCTCCGGTTCAGTGCAACCGCCCTTACCCTGTGCGCCTTCTCAGCACATGCCGCGTCGCTTCAGGCCACTCAATATGCCGATTTTGATCGCTACGTCCTTGCCCTCTCCTGGCAGACCGGTTTTTGCCAGAGCATGCACGACCGCAACCGCAATGAGCCTGACGAGTGCCGCCTGCAAAAAGAGAGCACAACCAAAACGGATTTTCTGACGGTTCACGGCCTGTGGCCGAGCCTGCCCAAATCTATCGCCTCACGCGGAGTGGACGATCGCCGCTGGATGCGATTTGGCTGCGCCACTCGCCCCGTCCCCAACATGCCAGAAGCCAGAGCCAGCCGTAAATGCGCCGCTGCCGAAACCGGGCTTTCCTTTGAAGCCGCCGCAAAACTCAACGGCGTAATGCCGGGCGCGGGCGGAGAGTCTTGTCTGGAACGCTATGAATACGCCAAGCACGGCGTCTGCTTTGGGTTCGATCCTGACGCCTATTTTGGCACCATGGTGCGCATGAATCAGGAGGTGAAAAGCAGCGCGCTGGGGAACTTCCTTGCTGATCACTACGGCAAAACGGTTTCTCGCCGCGATTTTGACGAGGCCGTCGCCAAAAGCTGGGGCAACGAATCCGTTAAAGCCGTCAAGCTGACCTGCAACAATAACCCGGCGTATCTCACCGAACTGCAGCTTTCACTCAAGGCCACAACCATCAACGCACCGCTCTCATCGGCGTCGTTTGCGCCCCAGCCGCACCCTGGCAACTGTGGCAAACAGTTTGTCATTGATAAAGTCGGCTACTGATCCTCTGCCGGGGGCACCCGCACCCGGCGTTTCATCCTTTTCCCTTATATGACGATAAGCGTCACACTTCTGATCTCACGCCTCATCTCTCCAGCTAATGCATCATTTATCCGGTAAACAACCTGGAAACCTCCCCGCCATAATCGCGGTGTCATCTACAGGAGAATGTTCACATGGCTAAAAAACTGATTGCGTTGTGCGCCTGCCCGATGGGCCTGGCACATACCTTTATGGCGGCTCAGGCGCTGGAAGAGGCCGCGGTAGAAGCAGGCTACGAAGTCAAAATTGAAACCCAGGGGGCGGATGGCATCCAGAACCGCTTAACGCCACAGGATATCGCCGGGGCGGACATTATTATTCACGCCATCGCGATCACACCGGAAGACAACGAACGCTTTGAAACGCGGGACGTGTACGAAATTACCCTTCAGGACGCCATTAAAAACGCGGCGGGAACCCTGAAAGAAATCGAAGAAATGATTGCTGCAGAACAACAATAATCCTCCACCTCAGGGGTCCTGGTTATGGCAATTAAAAAACGCAGTGCGGTTCGGTCGGACGGTCACGAAGGCGATACCCTCGCACTCACCCCCGCGCCCGCCGCAACGGGCAATACCTTCTGGAAAGAACTTCCACAGCACATTATGTCGGGAATTTCCCGCATGGTACCTACGCTGATCATGGGCGGGGTGATCCTCGCCATTTCGCAGCTCATCGCCTATGTCTGGCTGGAGATCCCGCCGGACACCGTCATTCTGGATGCGCTGAACTCCGGCCACTTCACAGGTTTTAATCTGTCGATGCTGAAGTTTGGTTACCTGACGGAATCCTTCGGCGGGCTGCTGTTCAGCTTCGCGATCCCGATGTTTTCTGCCTTTGTCGCCAACTCTATCGGCGGCAAGCTGGCCTTCCCGGCAGGTTTTATCGGCGGGCTGGTCTCCACCCAGCCGACGCTGGTGCTAAATTTCGACCCGGAAAAACTCACCTGGCTTGCCACCAAACCTGTGCCTTCTACCTTTATTGGCGCGTTGATTATCGCTATTGCGGCAGGCTATCTGGTCAAATGGCTGAACAACAAAATTAACCTTCCTCAGTATCTGCTGGCGTTTAAAAGCACCTTTCTGATTCCAATTCTCTCCGCGCTGTTTGTGATGCTGGCGATGTATTACGTCATTACGCCTGTTGGCGGCTGGCTGAACGCAGGCATGCGCACGCTGTTGCTGGCTGCAGGCGAGTCTGGCTCGATGATGTACGCCATCGGCATGGCGGCGGCGACCGCCATTGATCTCGGTGGGCCGATCAACAAAGCGGCGGGATTTGTCGGGCTTGGGCTAACCACCGATCACGTATTACCGATCACCTCCCGCGCCGTCGCGATTGTTATCCCGCCGATTGGTCTGGGGCTGGCGACGTTAATCGACCATCGTCTGACCGGCAAACTTCTGTTTAGCCCGCAGCTTTACCCGCAGGGAAAAACGGCAATGTTTCTGGCGTTCATGGGTATCAGTGAAGGGGCAATCCCCTTCCTGCTGGAAAACCCGCTCGCCACGCTACCGGCCTATATGGTGGGCGCAATTGCCGGAGCGATGACGGCAACAGCGCTCGGTGCCGTGCAGTGGTTCCCGGAATCCGCTATCTGGGCATGGCCGCTGGTTACCAACCTGGGAGCTTACATGCTCAGCATTCTGGTTGGCGCGACGATCACCGCCCTGCTGGTGGTGCTGATACGTAACAACATGCATAAGCGCGGAAAACTGTCCGTCGATACGCTGTAACGAGGTCATGAGATGGAATTACTGACACAGCTGCGCGCCTGGCTTGCAGCAGAAAATCTGGACGGAGTGCTGATCTCCTCGCGCCAGAACAAGCAGCCGCATCTGGGTATTTCAACCGGTTCCGGTTTTGTTCTGATAACCCACAAAAGTGCGCATATTCTGACGGATTTTCGCTATTACAGCGACATCGCCTCCCGTGTGAGCGGCTATCACATGCACCTGCTGGATGCAGAAAACCCGCTCACCAGGGTAGTGAACCGGCTGATTGCCCGCGAAGGGATCGCCACACTGGGTTTTGAAGGCGAACAGGTCAGCTGGCAGACCGGAACCCACTGGCGTAATACGCTGGATGCGAAGCTTTGCAGTATCTCCCTCGACGTCTTACGGCAGATCAAAACCGCTGAGGAGATCGCCTCGATTCGCGCGGCCTGCCGGATTGCCGATAGCGCGGCGCAGCATATTCGTCGCGTGATTCAGCCCGGTATGCGCGAGCGCGAGGTGGCAGCGGAACTGGAATGGTTTATGAAGCAACAGGGGGCAGATAAACCCTCCTTCGATACCATCGTCGCCAGCGGAACGCGCGGTGCGCTGCCGCATGGTAAGGCCTCCGACAAAGTGATAAACGCAGGAGAGATGGTCACTCTCGATTTTGGCGCCCAACACCAGGGATATTGCTCGGACATGACGAGGACATTCCTTGTCGCCGGACACGGCCAGAAGCCTGAGGACCATCCTCTCTATTACGTGTATCAGACGGTGCTTGAGGCACAGCTCACCGCCATCGCCACCATTCGCCCCGGCGTCGCCTGTCACCAGGTTGATACTGCAGCCAGAACGATTATCGAACGCGCAGGGTACGGCCCGCAGTTTGGTCATAATACCGGGCACGCGATTGGTATCGATGTGCATGAGAATCCGAGATTCTCTCCCACCGACACCACCCTGCTTCAGCCCGGTATGCTGCTGACCGTTGAGCCGGGGATCTACCTTGACGGCCTGGGCGGGGTGCGTATTGAGGATGTGGTACTGGTGACGCCCACTGGCGCTGAGGTTCTCTACACCATGGACAAAACGCTACTGACAACAGGGGAACGTTAATGGACACAGAACTTCTGCGCAAACTGAGTGAGGCCGATGCCATCGCCGCCTCTGAACAAGAGGTGCGCGATATCCTGCTGGCTGAAGCGCAACGTTACGCGAAAGAGGTCCGGTTTGACGGGCTAGGCTCGGTGCTCATTCGCGTCAACCGCAGCGACGGGCCGAAGGTAATGGTGTGCGCTCATATGGATGAAGTGGGTTTTATCGTGCGCTCCGTGACAAAAGAGGGGGCCATCGAGGTGTTGCCTGTCGGCAATGTCCGCATGATGGCCCGCACTCTGCAGCCTGTCAGAATCACTACGCGCGACGGGCGGAAAATCCCCGGATTACTGGACGGCGAGACGAAAGGCGAGACGGTAGAGAATTTGCGCGTTGATATCGGGGCGACCTGCGCCGACGAGGTGCTGACGGCAGGCATTGATGCGGGCGATCGGGTGACTTTCGACACCCTTTTTCAGCCCCTTCCTCACGGCCGGGTGATGGGCAAAGCGTTTGACGACCGTCTCGGCTGCTATCTGCTGATTACCCTTTTGCGTGAACTGCACGCCATACCGCTGGACTGTGAAGTGTGGCTGGTTGCCAGCTCAAGCGAGGAGGTCGGGCTACGCGGCGGACAGACGGCATGCAGGGTCGTGAATCCTGACCTCGCCCTGGTGCTGGACACCGCCTGCTGGTCCAAAAACTTCGACTACAGCTCTGCAAATCACCGTCAGACGGGGGCCGGACCCATGCTGGTGCTGTATGACAAATCACACATTGCCCCGCCGAAGCTCACCGCTTTCGTTAAGGAGGTGGCTCTGGCTCAGAGCATTGCGCTGCAAAAAGATATGTTCAGCAACGGCGGCACCGACGCAGGCGCAATCCATCTTTGCGGAACCGGCGTCCCGGCGGTGGTACTCGGGCCGCCGACCCGGCACGGTCATTGTGCTGCATCCATTGCTGACATCCAGGATATTGACCATACCCACCAGCTGCTGGTTGCCCTGCTGGCTCGTCTGAATCGTGAGACCGTGGATCATCTGACGGACTTCAGATGCTGATCTCACGTTGAACGGAGGTAAACATGTTATCGATTGAATTTTGTTGTCCGTTGCCAAACGGCCTGCACGCTCGCCCGGCCTGGGCGCTGAAAGAGCAGTGCAGCGCATGGCGCAGCGACATCCGCTTTATCAACAAGCGCCTGAACACCCACGCGGATGCCAAAAGCTCGCTTGCGCTTATCAGTACCGGTACGCTCTTTAACGACAGCTGTGTGCTTGAAATCAACGGTAGCGACGAAGAGCAGGCCAGACGCGTGCTGGAGCATTATCTCAATGTCGCGTTTATCGATAGCGACAGCATCCCGTCGGGCGATGCGCCTCATATCGCGCATCCTCTTCCCCGCTCGCTGGTGCGGCTCAATCCCCATTTACGCGAGGCCATTACGCTTGCCAGCGGCATTGGCTCGGGCACCCTTCGCCGCTTGCAAAGCGATAACCTCGAGCGCTATCGCCAGCGTCCGGCAAGCCCGGAAGATATCACGCGGCTGGAGCACAGCCTGGCGACCCTCGCTGAACAGCTCAACCAGCGCCTGCGTGGGCTTGATGGAGAGAGTAAAACCATCATCAGTGCTCATCTGTCACTTATTCAGGATGACGAGTTTGGTGCGAATATCCGTCGTCTGATTGTCGAAGAACGCCTGAGCCTGGCGAATGCCATCATTCGCAATATGGAGCAGATCTGCGACAAACTCTCGCTTTCCGCCAGTGACTATCTTCGCGAGCGGGTCAGCGATATCCGCGACATCAGCGAACAACTGCTGAGTATTACCTGGCCTGAGCTTCAGCAAACAACCCCCTTTACCCTCGAGACGCCGACCATTCTGGCGGCAGAGGACCTCACGCCCAGCCAGTTTTTAAGCCTCGACACCCGCCAGCTTAAGGGGATGATCCTAGAGAAAACCGGGCGCACCTCGCATACCCTGATTCTGGCGCGTGCGGCATCAGTGCCGGTGATGAGCGGGATCACGGTGGCATCGCTGGCTGCGGATATCGGCAAAGAGGTGATTCTGGACGGCGTGTGCAGCGTGCTGGTGGTAGCCCCTGACGAGGCCGTCAGCCAGTACTACAGCGTGGCGCAGCGCCTCGCCGACAAACGTCATCATCAGCAGATCAAAGACGCCGGGCTTCCCGCAGTGACGCGGGATAATATCCCGGTGGCGATCGCCGCCAATATCGGCAGCGCGCTGGAGGCACCCGGCGCATTTGCCAATGGCGCGCAGGGCGTAGGACTGTTTCGCACAGAAATGCTGTATATGGATCGCGACGCCGCCCCGGACGAGCAGGAGCAGTTTGAAGCCTACCAGCAGGTGCTATTGTCTGCCGAAGGCAAGCCGGTCATCTTCCGCACCATGGATATCGGCGGGGATAAGCAGATCCCCTGGCTCAATATTCCGCCAGAGGAGAACCCATTTCTCGGCTACCGCGCGGTGCGTATTTACCCTGAGTTTGTCGACCTTTTCCGCACGCAGCTGCGCGCCATTTTGCGGGCCGGTGCGAGCGGTAACGCCCTGCTGATGATCCCCATGGTGCACAGCCTCGATCAGATTTTATGGGTGAAACAGGAGTTGCGAAACGTGCAGGAAGCGCTGAAAGCACAAGGGCTACGCCATACCTCCCACCTGCCGCTGGGCATTATGGTCGAGGTGCCTTCGGTCTGCTATATCATCGATCACTTCTGCGATGAGGTGGATTTTTTCAGCATCGGATCGAATGATATGACCCAGTATCTCTACGCGGTGGATCGCAACAACCCGCGCGTGTCGCCGCTCTATAATCCGATCACGCCTTCATTTTTACGCATGGTGCGCCAGATCGTTACCACCGCCCACCGCCACGGAAAATGGGTGGGAATTTGCGGAGAACTCGCCGGAGAACGCCGCTATCTTCCACTGCTTTTGGGGCTGGGGATTGATGAGTTCAGTATGAGCGGCCCGCGCATTCCGCCGGTAAAAGCGCAGCTACGCCAGCTTGAGAGCGGTGCCTGCCAGGCGCTGGCCGACAGTGCCTGCGAATGCCGCAGCGCCGAGGAGATAGAGACGCTGCTCGCCGAATTTACACCGCAAGAGCCGGCCCGCCCGCTGCTGGCGCTTCAGAATATCGTGGTGAACGAACCGCTCGCGTCAAAGGAGCAGGTTCTGCAGTTTCTGTGCGGCAATCTGGCTATTCAGGGGCGCACGGAGAATCCGCTGGAGCTGGAAGAAGATCTCTGGCAGCGCGAAGAAATTGTGACCACCGCCGTGGGCTTCGGCGTGGCCATTCCGCATACCAAATCCCAGTGGATACGCCACTCCAGCATTAGCATCGCACGCCTGGAAAAGCCCATCGACTGGGAGTCAGATATGGGCGAGGTGGAACTGGTGATTATGCTGACGCTTGGCGCGCAGGAAGGGATAAACCATGTAAAAGTCTTCTCTCAGCTCGCGCGAAAACTGGTGAACAAAGCATTCCGCGAATCTTTGTTTGCGGCAAATACCCCGCAGCAGATCCTCGATTTGCTCAATGCTGAACTCAGCTTCTGACCGCTACTGAAAACGTGCGCGGTACTCACCCGGCGTCAGGCCAAACTGGCGCCGGAACAGTCGACAAAAATAGTCGCTGTCGGGGTAGCCGCAGCGTTTCGCCACTTCGCCCACGGGCAGGTGGTACTTTTGTAAAATCGTACGCGCTTTTGCCATCCGCACCCAGCGCACATAATCGACAAAACTCATGGTTCCATGCTGCGAAAACAGCCGGGAGAGATGATTAGGGGTGATGGTAAACAGCGCGGCGACGCTCTCACGCGCTACCGGCCCGGCATAATTTTCCTGTACCCAGTTGCAGATGCTCTGATAGAGAAAATCGCCGCGCGATAAACCCGCCTCGGGCCTCGTGGACACCACCTTACGGCACCAGTGCAATACGCTCAGCGTCAGGGGCTGAATAATGGCCTGGTCCTGCGGCGAGGCGCTCAGATGAGTCAGCGCCATCAGCATCGCCGTGCGCTCGCCCCGCTCCGGATGCGGCAACTCTATTTTTCGCTGCGGATACCCGGTCTGCCCGCTACGGGAGTCGTGAAATGCCAGACCGAGCCAGGAAGGGGCAAAGACAATACTCAGCAGCATGACCGGCTTTTCAAACGTCGACATCGTCACGGCACGTGCGGGAAGAAACAGCATCTCCCCCTGCCCAATCAGCTTTTGCTCCGCGATAAGCCGGTTCTCGTATTCACCACGCAGCACCACCTCCAGCCGTGGCCACTCAATACTCACACTGCCCGCAGGCAGCGTGGCAGGTCGATGCGCGAACCAGACGCGGCCCAGCTGCTGCGGATTGAGTACCAGACCGCTCAACAGGTCGGCAAAAAACTGCTGGTCGGCAGGCAAGGGGCGCTCAGCCATACTATCCCCTGCGCGCATCCGGGCGCACCAGATCCAGGCGGTGGTCTTCGCTTATCGAATAGTAAGCCGTTGGGCCTCCCGCTCGCAGAATCGGGTTGGCCTTCGCGGTCTGAAAGATGCCCTCTTCCAGCAGCGACTCGGCGATATGGATCCCGACGACCTCACCCAGTACCAGCCAGCTATCGATCGCCGTTCCATCTGCGCCGGTCAACTGAATACATTGCGAAAGCCTGCACTCAAAGTTCACCGGACTTTCCGCCACGCGCGGCACCTTGACCAGCGTGCTATCGGCTTTTGTCAGCCCGGCAAAGGCAAATTCGTCTTCTCCGTGAGGAAGGCTGGCCGAGGTTTCGTTCATCGCCTCTGCAAGCTCACGTGTGGCAAGGTTCCAGACAAACTCTTTTGTCTCGACGATATTTCGCACGCTGTCCTTCCAGCCGCTGCTGGCAAAACCAATAATGGGCGGACGGTAATTAAAACAGTTAAAGAAACTGTAGGGCGCGAGATTGGTTTGCCCCGACGCATTCTGCGAGGCAATCCAGCCGATGGGCCGAGGGCCGATAATGGCGTTCAGAGGATCGTGCGGTAAACCATGTCCCTGCGAAGGCTGATAAAAGTACATTACGCTCTCCGGTGAGTAGTCAGAACCTCATTATGCCGTGAGATTTGGCCCGGTACAGCAGCCGCGATGAAATCATTCCAATCATAAAATTCATCTGCGCAACGAATGTGACATTGATCACTTCAAAGTTGCGTGCACAGCCAGTATCATCAGAACAGATAAAACCCTCGCTGCCAGACGGCGAGGGTTTTCTTTTGGATTGGTTTCTGCGGTACACGCAGCATTAACGACATGGAGTAATAAATGTCCAGACCCACAATTATCATTAATGAACTCGACGCAGAACGTATCGACCGCCTTCTGGAAAAACCAGAGTTTGCTTCACTGCCGGTTGCCGACGCCCTGAACGCGGAGCTGGACCGGGCACAGATGTGTACCCCGGAAACCATGCCGCATGACGTCGTGACGATGAACAGCCAGGTGAAATTCCGCGATCTGACCACCGGCGATGAGCGCACGCGTACCCTGGTCTATCCTGCGCAGATGACCGACAGCAGCACGCAGCTTTCCGTTCTCGCCCCCGTCGGCGCCGCGCTGCTGGGCCTGCGTACCGGCGACACCATTCACTGGGAGTTACCGGGCGGCGCCTCCGCGCATCTGGAAGTGCTGGAACTGCTCTACCAGCCAGAAGCGGCCGGCGATTACCTTCGTTAATCTCATCTGAATAAGCGCATAACCGCGTTTCCCAGAGGATGCACCCGCATCCTCTTTCCGTAAAATCACCTTTATTTCCTATAGAAGCCAAAATTATCTTCATCCAGGCTTAATCCGTTTCAACGGCCCAGGGTCTTCTATGGATGAGATAGAAGTCATTTCTCTTATCTATTTCATTTTACTGGCGATTATCGTCACGGCCGTGCTATATCTTGAACGTCACTGGTAACCTTTCCCCCCGCCTGAATTCCGCAAAGAAACGTCAAATAACGCCACGATATGAAAAGTGTCTGACAGATATCAGAAAACCATATTATTTTGTGATTGAATGAATCGAGCGTTTATAAACAAGGAGAAACGGGTATGTATCAGACAATTATTATGCCGGTTGATGTTTTCGAAATGGAACTGAGCGACAAAGCCGTCCGCCATGCTGAGTTTCTGGCGCAGCAGGATGGCGTGATTCACCTCTTGCACGTCCTGCCCGGTTCGGCCAGCCTGAGCCTGCACCGCTTTGCAGCCGATGTTCGCCGCTTTGAAGAGCATCTTCAGCACGAAGCCGAAGCGCGGCTGCAAACCATGGTCGGCCATTTCACCCTCGATCCGTCACGGATTAAAACCCACGTGCGTTTCGGCAGCGTTCGCGATGCGGTCAATGAAATGGCGAACGAACTGAAAGCCGATGTGGTGGTGATCGGCTCGCGTAATCCGTCCATCAGCACCCACCTGCTCGGCTCGAATGCCTCAAGCGTGATTCGCCACACCCATATTCCGGTGATGGTCGTTCGCTAACGCCCAAAAGAAAAACCCCGCTTGCGCGGGGTTTTGTCTGATGCAGGTGGTGCCTTACTTTCTTTTATTATGCTGTTTTGGTGCGAATCAGATAATCAAACGAGCTTAATGACGCTTTCGCCCCTTCGCCGGTGGCGATGATAATCTGTTTGTACGGCACCGTCGTGCAGTCGCCTGCCGCAAAGACACCCTTCACGCTGGTTTCACACTTGGCGTCGATGATGATTTCGCCCATACGGTTACGCTCAACGGAGCCTTCCAGCCAGGTGGTGTTTGGCAACAGACCAATCTGGACGAAAATCCCGGACAGCGGCACGCTGTGCACATCGCCGCTGACGCGGTCGCGATACTCGAGGCCGGTCACTTTGCTGCCGTCGCCTTTCACTTCCGTCGTCTGCGCGTTCAGCACGATATCGACGTTCTTCAGGCTGCGCACTTTATCCTGCAGCACCTGATCGGCTTTCATTTCCGGGGCAAATTCCAGCAGGGTAACGTGTTCCACAATACCCGCCAGATCGATAGCCGCTTCAACGCCGGAGTTACCGCCGCCAATCACCGCAACGCGTTTACCTTTAAACAGCGGGCCGTCGCAGTGCGGGCAGTAGGTCACGCCTTTGGTGCGATACTGATCTTCGCCAGGGACGTTCATGTTGCGCCACTTCGCGCCGGTGGCGATGATCACGCTGCGCGCTTTCAGCACCGCGCCGGAAGCCGTTTCAATCTGGTGTAAGCCACCTTCCTGCGCAGCCGGAACCAGTTTGCTGGCACTTTGGCTATCAATCACATCCACTTCATAATCGCTAACGTGCGCTTTCAGGGCACCCGCCAGCTTTTGACCTTCGGTTTTCGGGACCGAGATGTAGTTTTCGATGTCGACAGTGTCGAGCACCTGGCCACCGAAACGCTCACCCATCAGGCCGGTACGAATGCCTTTACGGGCGGAATAGACCGCCGCCGCCGCACCCGCCGGGCCGGAACCGACAATCAGCACGTCGTAAACATCGCGTTTATTCAGCTCTTCGGCCGCACGTTTTTCGGCACCGGTATCAATTTTGGCGACAATTTCCGTCAGCGTCATACGCCCCTGGCCGAACTCCTGACCATTGACGAACACCGCCGGAACACCCATCACGTTGCGATCGGTGATTTCGTTCTGGAATACGCCGCCGTCGATGGCCGTATGTTTGATGCGTGGGTTAAGCACCGCCATCAGGTTCAGCGCCTGCACCACGTCCGGGCAGTTATGGCACGAGAGCGAGTAATAGGTTTCAAATTCAAAATCGCCGTCGATGTTGCTGATTTGCTCCAGCAGAGACTGTGCCTCTTTCGACGGATGCCCACCGGTCCACAGCAGCGCCAGTACCAGGGAGGTAAATTCGTGCCCCAGCGGAGAACCTGCAAAGCGCGGCCCTTTGTCAGAACCTGGGTTAGTAATCAGGAATGACGGCTTGCGTACTGCGAGGCTGTTATCTTCTTTAAAGGTCACTTTTGGTGACAGTTCGGCGATTTCCGCCAGCAGTTCCTTGATTTCTGCCGATTTAGCGCCGTCATCCAGCGTGGCAATCAGCTCAACAGGTTTGGTCAGTTTCTCAAGGTAGGCCTTGAGCTGGGTTTTCATGTTGGTGTCGAGCATCGTTAATCTCCTGCTTTACGTTTCCTCATGTAAACCGCCTCTTTGCTGGCGGCCTTCGCGCCCCGGTCACTTATTCCTGGGATTCGCTTAGCGCCGCCGCGATGCGACTTACATGAGATAACGTAAAAATTTCAAAAAAGCGGGTGCCACAATGCACCCGCCAATCGTCGTCAATGTCCTTTGGATTTCGCGCCTGAGCGTGAAAAAGAGGGAAATCTTAGATTTTGCCAACCAGGTCCAGAGATGGAGCCAGCGTCGCTTCGCCTTCTTTCCATTTAGCCGGGCACACTTCACCTGGGTGAGACGCCACGTACTGTGCTGCTTTGATTTTACGCAGCAGGTCAGATGCATCACGGCCGATACCTTCAGCGGTAACTTCGATAGCCTGGATAATGCCCTGCGGGTCAACGACGAAGGTGGCGCGGTCAGCCAAGCCTTCATCTTCACGCATGTTGTCGAAGTTACGGGTCAGGGCGCCAGTCGGGTCGCCGATCATCGCGTATTTGATTTTCGCGATGGTTTCAGAGCTGCCATGCCATGCTTTGTGAGTGAAGTGGGTGTCGGTAGAAACAGAGTAAACGTCCACGCCCAGTTTCTGCAGTTCGTCGTAATGATCCGCTACGTCGCCCAGTTCGGTCGGGCAAACGAAGGTGAAATCTGCCGGATAGAAGAAGAACACGCTCCAGCGACCTTCGGTATCTTTCTCGGTCACTTCGACGAATTCACCGTTTTTGAACGCCTGGTTTTTGAAAGGTTTAATTTTAGTGTTAATCAAAGACATCTGTACTTCCTCCGTGTTTTCGTTGAGATGTAAGGTAACGAACTTTGACGGATGGGGCTAATGCGTTTGCCGTATCAAATCAATCAGTCATACCTTACAACCCGAACCGACAACGTTGTGAATGGTGTTGGGTAGCCCAAAAGTAAAAAGGCCGCCCCAACGGGCGGCCCTGATACCTGAATTCCCCGTAGGTACCTTCAGTGCCAGCCGGAGCTGGCGTTGCGTTGCGCTCTACAGAACCTGAGTCAGGTCGTAACAGCGGTATCGATTACACCACCCGCGCAGGCATTGAGCAATCCACGACCGGGTCATTCCTGTCTATGGCTGTGATAGGTTTTTCCGAATAACGATGTTGACGGTCCTTTCCCCTCTATTCTCGTGAGGAAATAAAATTACCCTTGATGCTGTATTTACCCATTTAAAAATACAAAATAATTATTAACACACCGCAATTCATGCAGCCCAATTATTATTAATAGTCAGAAACATTTTCATGGATGCATTTTATTTAACGCATATTGTGAAACATAATATTTCAGTCAGCACAAAACCGAGTGTTATCACAAAACACCAGGGCACTATCCAATCAAATTTTATTTAAGGACAACTTTCTTTTTACATGCAGGGGAATTGCTTTATTATCACCACGTCATTCCCGACGAAGTAATGATATGGCAGAAAAAGTCATAAAGAGATTGATTATGTCCATCTATAAATATCCTCTTAAACTGAATGTTCTCGACGCCGCAATAGAGAGAATCGACTGGACGCTCGAAAACTTATCGAAAGTCTGCGTCTCTTTTTCCGGTGGAAAAGATTCCACCATTATGTTGCATCTTACGGCGCAGCGGGCGCGTAAACAGAAACGGAAAATTAGCGTTCTGTTTATCGACTGGGAGGCGCAATTTACTTACACCATCGAACATGTCGAGAACATGCGGGCGCACTATTCCGACGTCATCGATCACTTTTACTGGGTGGCACTGCCCCTCACCACGCAAAACTCCCTGTCACAATTTCAGCCTGAGTGGCAGTGCTGGGAGCCGGGCACCGACTGGGTCCGCCAGCCGCCGGAAGACGCCATTACCGATCCCCACTATTTTGATTTCTATCAGCAAGGGATGACCTTCGAATCGTTCGTCAGAGCCTTTTCCGACTGGTATGCGCAAAAACGCCCTGCTGCCGTGCTGATCGGCATTCGCGCCGACGAGTCCTATAACCGCTTTCTGAGTATCGCCAGCGCCCGCAAACAGCGGTTCGCGGACGACAAACCCTGGACCACCTTCGCCCCCGGCGGCCACGCCTGGTACATGTATCCCATCTACGACTGGAAAACCGCCGATATCTGGACCTGGTTTGCCAAAACCGGCTGCAGCTATAACCCCCTGTACAATCTGATGTACCAGGCGGGCGTCCCCCTTCGCTATATGCGCATTTGCGAACCCTTTGGCCCGGAGCAGCGCCAGGGATTATGGCTCTACCATGTGCTGGAGCCGGAACGCTGGGCGGCGATGTGCGAGCGGGTCAGCGGTGTGCGCAGCGGAGGCATTTACGCGGGTCATGACAACCATTTTTACGGCCACCGTAAAATTCTCAAACCCGATCATCTTTGCTGGCAGGAATATGCCCTGTTATTACTCGACAGTATGCCTGTCGCCACGGCAGAACATTATCGCAACAAAATCGCCGTCTATTTGCACTGGTATCAAAAACAGGGCATGGAAAATATACCGGACACTCAGGACGCGGATATTGGCTCAAAAGACATTCCCTCCTGGCGGCGAATTTGTAAGGTACTTCTTAATAATGATTATTGGTGCCGGGCGTTATCATTTAGCCCAAATAAACCTAAGCATTACCAGCGCTACAGTGACCGAATGAAAACCAAACGCCAGCAGTGGGGAATTTTATGCAACAACGATTAATTAACGATATGGAGCACTATCTGCAATCGCTTTCTGAAGAAAAGAAAATAGAGGCCATCAACGCGTTTCGTCAGGCGATTCACCAGTTCAGCCCCTTTCACGAACAGCCCGTCGACTGCGTACTGTGGATTAAACAAGAAGAGATCAGCGCTAACGACTACAACCCCAATACCGTGGCCCCGCCGGAAAAACGCTTGCTCAGCAAATCGCTGGAGCTGGATGGTTTTACGCAGCCGATCCTGGTCACTGAAAACGGCCCGCATAATTACGAGATCGTGGACGGTTTCCATCGGCGTGAGCTTGGCAGCCACCGGGCGGCGTTAAAACGGCAGTTGAAGGGCTATCTGCCCGTCACCTGCCTGCGTAAAGAACGGCAGGAGAAGTTCGACCGGATGGCCGCCACCATTCGTCACAACCGTGCGCGCGGGCGCCATCAAATCCACTCGATGTCGGAGATTGTCCGGGAACTGGTGTTGCTCGGCTGGGACAATGAGAAAATCGGGCTGGAGCTTGGAATGGACAGCGACGAAGTGCTGCGCCTGAAACAGATCAACGGCCTGCTGGAACTGTTCGCAGACCGTCGTTATTCAGACGCCTGGACCGTTAAATAATCACAGCGCGTTCAGGTGCTCGGCCGCCGCTAACAGCGTCGATTCCTGCTTCGCAAAACAGAGACGAATCAGTTTATGCGGGAAGGGATCGGCGCAAAATACCGACAGCGGTATCGCGGCGACGCCCGCCTCTTTGGTCAGCCACTGGCAAAAACTGACGTCGTCCAGATCGGAAATCGCGCTGTAATCCGCCAGCAGGAAGTAAGTCCCTTCGCACGGCAGAATTTCCAGCCGACTGTTGCTCAGCGCATTCACAAACCGATCCCGTCGCGCGCGATAAAATGCCGGTAATTCACGATAGTGCTCCGGTTCGGCGCGGAGCATATCCGCCAGCGCCAGCTGCGCAGGGGTGTTTACAGCAAACGTCAGATACTGATGCACTTTACGCAACTCGGCGCTGATCGCCGCAGGCGCGACGCAATAGCCCACTTTCCAGCCGGTCATGTGATAGGTTTTACCAAACGATGACACCGCGATGGCGCGTTCGCGAAGCTGCGGATGGGCGAGCACGCTGGCGTGCCCCTCGTCTGCAAAACAGATGTGCTCGTAGACTTCGTCGCTCAGCACATAGATTTCACGTTCAGCAATCGCCTGCCACAGCGCCGCGAAATCCGCTTTGCGCCAGACGGTCGCGGACGGGTTGTGAGGCGTATTAAGGATAACCAGACGGGTTTTCTCACTCAGCAGCGCGGCGAAAGCCTGCCAGTCGGGGCGAAAATGCGGCGGCTGAAGCGCAACACGTTTGACCACGCCGCCGGAGAGTTCAATGGCTGGCGCGTAGCTGTCGTAGCTCGGATCGAAGCAAATTACCTCATCACCGGTACGCACCAGCGCGGTAATCGCCGCATACAGCGCCTCTGTCGCCCCCGCCGTCACCGTCACTTCACTGTTGGCATCCGGCTTGTAGCCATAGAGTTCAGCCGTTTTATCGGCAATCGCCTCCCGCAGAGGCTGCGCGCCCGTCATCGGCGCATACTGATTGGCCCCTTGCGCCACGTGGTGCGCCAGGCGCTCCTGCAGATAGGTTGGGCCGTCAAAGTCAGGGAATCCCTGCGAAAGGTTGATGGCGTTATGCGCCTGGGCCAGCGCGCTCATCTGCGTAAAGATGGTGGTACCGAGATTAGGGAGTTTGCTTTGCGGAATCAACGGGTTATTGCTCATTGTGTCGTGCCTGCATGTAATACTTATGTTGCTGCCACTATAACACGATGTTAGTCTTTGGCAATCAAGACGCTTAGACGTCTAAATCATATAATTATTCCTGCCGAGAGGGTAAAGGAAAATGACAGACCACCTGCAACTCACACAACTCGTCGACGCCTGCCGCTGGATTGGCGCCAAAGGCTGGGCCCCCGCGACGGGCGGGAACATGTCCGTGCGACAGGACGACACGCTGTGCTGGCTGAGCGAATCCGGCAAAGACAAGGGCAGCCTGACGACAGATGATTTCCTGCAAGTGGAGATCGCCACCAACCGCGCGCCGTCCGGGCGCAAACCGTCGGCGGAAACGGGCCTGCACACGCTGATTTATCGCCTGTTTCCGCAGGCCAACGCGGTGCTGCACGTGCATACGGTCAATGCCACCGTGCTATCGCGCCTGACCAAAACGGCCGAGCTGCGCATCAGCGGTTTTGAGATGCAAAAATCCCTCAGCGGGCAGACCACCCATCTGGATACCCTCGTTATTCCGGTGTTCGACAACGACCAGGATATTGACGCCCTCGCCTCGCGAATCGCCCATTACGCACAGGAAACCCCACTTAATTATGGTTTTCTTCTGCGCGGTCATGGCTTAACCTGCTGGGGACGCGATGTGGCCGAAGCCCGCCGTCACCTTGAAGGCCTTGAATTCTTATTTGAATGCGAAATGCGTTTACGACAACTGGAGAGATTATGATTCGCGCGATTGTGACGGATATTGAAGGGACCACCAGCGATATTCGTTTTGTCCACAATGTGCTATTCCCCTATGCGCGCGAGCGGCTGGCGGCGTTTGTCACCGCCCAGCAGTACGCCGAACCGGTGAAATCCATTCTGGACAATCTGCGTGATGAAATTGCCAGCCCCCACGCCAGCATCAGCGAGCTTATCGACACCCTGTTTACGTTTATGGATGAAGACAGGAAATCCACCGCCCTGAAGGCCCTGCAAGGGATCATCTGGCAGGACGGATACGTCAACGGCGATTTCACGGGCCATCTCTACCCGGACGTTTTGCCTGCGCTGGAAAAATGGAAAGCGCAAGGCATTGATCTCTATGTTTATTCCTCTGGCTCTGTCGCAGCGCAGAAACTGTTATTTGGCTACAGCGACGAAGGTGATATTACTCATCTGTTCAGCGGTTATTTCGATACCCACGTGGGCGCTAAACGTGATGTGCAGTCCTACACCACCATTGCCGCGCAGATCGGCGCCGCCCCGTCGCAAATCCTGTTCCTCTCGGACATTCACCAGGAGCTGGACGCCGCTGAGCAGGCAGGTTTTCGTACCCTGCAGCTGATTCGCGGTGATGACGATGGCGCGAGCCACCACCATCAGGTACACCAATTCGACGAGATTAATCCGGAGCAGATCCCTTCATGAGCGCTTTGACCATTTATTCCGACACCGACACCCGCGCCCCGCTGTGGCACAGCACCGATGCCCGTGATATCGCTGAAAAGCTCAACGCCCGCGGTGTGCGTTTTGAACGCTGGGAAGCCGACCGCGATTTAGGCCGCGATCCCGCACCGGAAACGGTGATTAATGCGTATCAGCACGCGATCGATAAACTGGTGGCGGAGAAAGGCTATCAGAGCTGGGATGTTATCAGCCTGCGCGCGGATAACCCGCAGAAAGAGGCGCTGCGCGCGAAGTTTCTCAACGAACATACTCACGGCGAAGATGAAGTGCGTTTCTTTGTCGAGGGGGCCGGGCTGTTTTGTCTGCACATCGAAGACCAGGTGTACCAGGTGCTGTGCGAGAAAAATGACCTCATCTCCGTACCCGCCGGCACGCCGCACTGGTTTGATATGGGTTCCGAACCTAACTTCACCGCGATCCGCATTTTCGATAACCCGGAAGGATGGATTGCGCAGTTCACGGGAAGTGAAATTGCGGATGGCTATCCGCGACTGGCTTAAGCGCATTGCCGGGCGGCGTCTACCGCTGACCCGGCTTGTTCAGCGGTAGATGCCTTCAGCGCTTCAGTCCGTTCGCATCAACAACCAGCCGCTCCAGCACGATGCCCCATCCTTCATGCATTCGAGCGTTAAAGCAGGATCACGGGTCACGTTTCTTTCCTCCCAAGGGGATGCCCTAAAGGATAACCGCTCTCAGGCGAATTCCCCTTTTGCCACCGCTTCCGGCCACACTACGCCCGTATCCAGCACCCACCCGCTGATCAGCGCCGCAGGCGTTACGTCAAACGCCGGGTTGTAGACTTTTGCCTCTTCCGGTGCCCACTGCACCGCGCCAAAACTGCCGGCAACACCCGTTACTTCGCTGGCCGCGCGCTGCTCGATAGGGATGGCATCGCCGTTCGGACAGTTCGGGTCCAGCGTGGTTTGCGGTGCTGCGACATAAAAGGGAATGCCGTGGAATTTCGCCAGTACCGCCAGTGAGTAAGTGCCGATTTTGTTCGCCACATCGCCGTTGGCGGCAATGCGATCCGCCCCGACCCACACTGCGTCCACCAGCCCTTTCGCCATCAGGCTGGCGGCCATGGAGTCGGTGATCAGCTGATACGGCACGCCCAGCTCGCCCAGTTCCCAGGCGGTGAGTCTGCCTCCCTGCAACAGCGGGCGCGTTTCATCCACCCAGACATTAGCGATTTTTCCCTGCTGATGGGCAACCGCAATCACGCCCAGTGCCGTACCGACGCCCGCAGTCGCCAGCCCACCGGTATTGCAATGGGTCAGCAGACGGCTTCCAGGCTTCACCAGTTCGCTTCCGGCGCGGGCGATGGCGTCGCAAAGCTGCTTATCCTCATCGATCAGCCGCAGGGCCTCAGCGCTCAGCGCAGGGACAAAATCCTCCTGCCACAGCGCCTGCTTCATGCGATCGAGATTGTTCATCAGGTTCACGGCCGTTGGGCGTGACGCCCGCAGGGTGTCGAGGGCCAGTGCCAGCTCGTCGCGGCTTTTCCCTGCCTCGGCCAGCAGCGCCAGCAAAAGGCTCGCAGACAGCCCAATCAGCGGTGCGCCGCGCACTCTGAGCGCGTGAATGTGGCCGACCAGCGCCTCTACCGTAGAGGCATCCAGCCAGCGTTTCTCCTGCGGAAGCGCCTGTTGGTCGAGAATAAATAGCTGATTACCCGCCACCCGCAGGCTTGTCGTCTGTAATGTCTGCATGTCGTTAATTCTCTGTTGCGTTGTTGTATCACATTGTGTCAGGATAAAATTCAGATGTATAGACGTCTAAATGTCTTTATTACCAGAACTGATGAGGAACAGGCAATGTCGCAATACCGTACCTTTACCGCCCAGGATGCCGTGGAATATGCAAAGCAGTTCGGCGGCCTTGATGACCCATCATCGCTGATGGAGGCGCAGGAAGTGGGCGACGGCAACCTCAATCTGGTATTTAAAATTTTCGATGCCGACGGCGTCAGCCGTATCATCGTCAAGCAGGCGCTGCCTTACGTGCGCTGCGTGGGTGAGTCCTGGCCACTGACGCTGGATCGCGCCCGCCTCGAAGCGCAAACCCTGGTCGAGCACTACCAGCACAGCCCGCAGCACACGGTCAAAATCCACCATTACGATCCGGAGCTGGCGGTGATGGTGATGGAAGATCTCTCCAGTCATAAAATCTGGCGCGGCGAGCTGATTAACGGCGTCTGGTACCCGCAGGCTTCGCGCCAACTGGGGGAATATCTCGCTCACACCCTGTTCCACACCAGCGATTTTTACCTCCATCCGCACGTCAAAAAGGCGCAGGTGGCGAAGTACATCAACCCGGAAATGTGTGAGATCACCGAGGATCTGTTCTTTAACGATCCGTACCAGATCCACGAGCGCAATAACTATCCGGCGGCGCTGGAAGCGGACGTGGCCGCCCTGCGCAGTGACGATCGGCTGAAAATTGCCGTCGCCTCGCTCAAGCACCGTTTCTTCTCGCAGGCCGAAGCGCTGCTGCACGGCGATATTCACAGCGGCTCGATTTTTGTCGCAGAGGGCAGCCTGAAGGCGATTGACGCCGAGTTCGGCTATTACGGGCCGATCGGTTTCGATATCGGCACCGCCATCGGCAATCTGCTGCTGAACTTCTGCGGTCTGCCGGGCCATCTGGGTATTCGCGATGCCGCTGCCGCCCGCGAGCAGCGCCTGACGGATATTCAGGAGCTGTGGAACACCTTCGCGGAACGTTTCCAGGCCCTGGCGCGTGAAAAAACCCGCGATGCGGCCCTGAGCGTGCCGGGCTATGCGTCAGAATTTCTGAAAAAGGTCTGGACCGATGCCATCGGTTTTTGCGGCACCGAGCTGATTCGCCGAAGCGTTGGGCTGTCGCACGTGGCGGATATCGACACCATTGCGGACGAAGCAATGCGCCACGAGTGCCTGCGCCACGCCATTACGCTCGGCAGAGCATTGATTGTGATTGCCGACCGAATCGACAGCGCCGAAGAACTCGTGGCGCGTGTTCGCCAGTACAGCTGATTCCGTAACTCTTGCCGGGTGGCGATGTCGCCTGCCCGGCCTGTCACACTTATCCCAGATACTCAATCACCGACAGCCCGCCGTTGTAATCCGTGCTGTAGATAATCCCCTGCGCATCCACAAACACGTCGCATGACTGAATCACCTGCGGGCGATGAGGGCGCGTGTCCATCATCTTCTCCGGCGCAGCCGGAACCAGCGCGCCGGTTTCCACCGGGCGGTACGGATTCGAAATGTCGTACGCGCGCACGCCTGCATTCTGGTAGGTGGCGAATATCAGCGTCGAACTGATAAAACTCCCGGGTCGGTTTTCATGCAGATTGTGCGGCCCGAAGTGCGCCCCTTTCGCCACGTAATCTGTCTCTTCCGGCTGCGGGAAGGTCGAGATACTGACCGGGTTCGACGGCTCGCGGATATCAAACAGCCAGATCAACTTTTCACCGTCCTCCTGGTTATCGAGCACCGCTTCGTCCAGCACCACCAGCAGGTCCCGGTCGGGCAGCGGCAGCGCGGTATGCGTACCACCGCCAAACGGCGGGCTCCAGTTGCGATGGCTAATCAGCTTCGGCTGGGTTCTGTCCTTCACATCCAGCAGGGTCAGCCCGCCGTCGCGCCAGCTGCCGTAGGCGGTATCGCCTGCGATGATCGCATGATGCAGCGCGTAGCGTTTGCCCTCCGGCCAGCCCGGTTGTTCGCCTGCCGCCTGATTCATCCCCGGCAGCCACCAGCGGCCTGCCACTTCCGGTTTGCGCGGATCGGCAAGATCGATAGTCAGGAAAATGTAGTCGGTAAAGCCGTCAATCAGCGCCGAGACATACGCCCAGCGCCCGCCGACGTACCAGATGCGATGAATGCCGATCCCGTCGAGTGACAAGAAGCTGATTTCACGCGGTTTGTCCGGCGTGGAGATATCAAAAATTCGCAGCCCTGCGCTCCAGCCTTTGTCCTGCACGTCGCTGACGGTGTGCCCTACCTGGCGGGTGTAGTAGACCTTTTCATCGGCAAAACGGGCGTCGGCAAACAGATCGCGGGCGTTGATGACCAGTAACAGATCGTCATGGGCCTGGAGATGCACATTCCAGGTGCCGGGCGGCGCAGCCACGTAGCCCGCCGCTTTGGGATTTTTCGGGTCACGTACGTCGACGATGGAAAAGCCCTGCGACACCATATGCCCGATGTAGGCAAAGCCGCGATGGACCATCAGCTGAACGCCGTCCGGGCGACCGCCCTGATCGCTGTGACCGATGAGCCGCATATTGCGGCTGTATTCCGGTGTAGGTAATTGAGAGGACATATCCGTTCCTTTTGCCGGATGGCGGCTACGCCTTCTCCGGCCTACAGAACGTAGGCCCGGTTAGCGCAGCGCCACCGGGCAATATTATTTGCTCTTCGCTTCCAGGGTCGCAAACCACGGCGCGACGAAATCTTCGGTCTGGCCCCAGCCCGGAATGATTTTTCCGAGTGATGCCACATTGACCGCACCCGGCTGGGCCGCCAGCAGCGCCTGCGGAATTGCCGCCGCTTTAAAGTCGTAGGTCGCTGGCGTGGTTTCACCTGCGATTTTATTGGCGATCAAGCGCACGTTTGTGGCGCCAATCAGTTTCGGGTCAACCGCCACGCTCACTTTCCACGGGCTGCCGGATTCACGCATCAGCTGCAAATCCTGGTTCGAAATATCGATGCTGTAGAGTTTGATCTCGGTGCGGCCATTCTCTTTCAGCGCTTTGTAAGCGCCCTGGCTGAAGGCATCCCAGGTTCCCCAGATCGCATCGATTTGGCCTTTCGGGTACTTCGCCAGCACCGCGCCCACTTTGTTCGCCGTATCGCCCTGCACGTCAGAGGACACCGCACCAATCGACTCCAGCTCTTTGATGCCCGGATACTCTTTTTGCAGCGCCTGGTACGCCGCCTGACGGCGCTCCATCGGCGGGAAACCCGCGACCCACAGCTTGATAATATTGGCTTTGCCGTTGAAATCTTTCGCCAACTGGCCGAAGGAGAGATTCGTCAGGGAGGCATCATCCTGCTGAGTGACGGTCACGCCCGGAATCTCACCGTTGACGGCCGTATCAAACACCGCCACTTTGATCCCGGCATCCACGGCCTTTTTCACCAGCGCCGTGGAGTAAGGATCGCGGCCCTGGGAGAGAATAATCCCGTCATATTTCTGGCTGATGGCCTGGTTGACGAAATCCTGGAATTTGGCGTCATCGCCGTTGCTTAAAAAGGTGCTGACTTTAAAGCCGAGCTTTTTCCCTTCCTGAATCGCGCCCGAGACAAACTGCGTGGTGTTGTCGTCGGAGCCAAGGTTGCGGATCACCGCGATACGAATCGGGCCGTCATGATTGGCAATCGCCGCCGGAACGGGTGCTGGGGTGGCCGCGTAACCCGGTAACGCGGTCAGTAACCCCAGCGCCACCAAAGAGAGTGCTATTTTTTTCATTCTGTTATCCCATTGTGTTGTTAACGTTTTTGTATGTAGGTAATCGCCAGTGCCACTGCCAGCACCAGCCCTTTTATAATGTCCATGGCGTAATACGGAACCGAGAGCATCACCAGCCCGTTCGACAGCACGCCTAAAATCACCGCCCCCACCAGAGTTCCCAGCGCGTTAGGTTTGCCGGAACCCGCCAGCGAGAAGCCAATCCACGCCGCGGCTACCGCGTCCATCAGATAACCGCCGCCCGCATTGACCTGAGAAGATCCAATGCGTGACGCCAGCAAAATGCCGCCTAAACCGGCCAGCAGAGAGGCAATCACATACGCCGCCACTTTGTAGCGCGTGGTGCGAATTCCAGACAGGCGCGCCGCTTCCGGGTTTCCGCCGATGGCGTACATGCGTCGTCCGTGGGTGGTCAGGGAGAGACCCAGTTGCGCCAGCACCGTCACCACCAGCATGATGATCACAATGGTCGGCACCTGACCGAGCAGCCCGAACGCCGCCGGAATGGTCCCTTCAGCCATGTCGCCGCTCGGCAGTACCATGTTTTCGGTAATCGATCCGCCGTAGCTGTAGGTCATCGCCACGCCCTGAATCACAAACAGACTGGCGAGGGTCGCCAGCATGTCCGGAATCCGCAGGATGACAATCAGGAAGGCGTTAAACAGCCCGACCAGCGTACAGAGCGCCAGGGTGATCAGAATCGATTCGGTGGTGCCGAAGCCGTGCCAGACGAAGAGTGAAATCACCAGCGCATTGGCCAGCGACGCCGTCGAGCCTACGGAGAGATCAAACCCGCCGACAGTCAGGGAGATCGACACCCCGATGGCAATCACCGTCACGATGGCGATGGAGCGTAAAATATTGATGATGTTAAAAGGATCGAGGAAGTTGTCCGATGCGATGCCAAAAATCGCCACCAGCGCGACAACGGTCAGCAACATGCCCCATTTGTAGAGAAAATCGAAAAACTGCTGACGGCCCGACGCCGTCGCATTCACTGAAAGGGCCTTGCTCACGACGCCGTACCTCCGGTTGAATAATAAAGTAATGTCTCTTCGCGGGCCTGTGCCCCGGCGACTTCCGCCACGATACGCCCGTCCCACAGCACGCAGATGCGATCGCACAATCCCACCAGCTCGGCGAATTCGCCGGAGGCATAAATCACCCCTTTGCCTTCGCGCGCCAGGCCATCAATCAGCTGGAACAGATCGGTTTTGGCCTTCACGTCCACGCCTTTGGTCGGCTCGTCAAAAATCAGTACGCTGGCGTTGCCGCGCAGCCATTTGCCAATCGCCACTTTCTGCTGATTGCCGCCTGACAGACGACGTAAAACCTGCCCCGGCCCCCGCGCACGAATACCGACGCGGGCGATCACCTCCTCAGCCCAGCGCCACGCCTGACGATGTCCAAACAGGCTCCAGCGCGAGAAGCTGTGATCTGCGCTAACGGCCAGATTCATGCTCACCGGCTCGTCGATAAAAATGCCCTCTTTGCGCCGCTCTTCCGGCACCAGCGCCAGCCCGCGCAGTACAGAATCCGCCGGATCGCGCGGCTGCCACGGCTGATGGTTCAGCTCTGCGCGATCGACACGGCTTTTCGAGGCGCCAAACAGCGCTTTGCACAGCTCGGTTTTACCCGCCCCGGCAAGCCCGGCAATGCCAAGAATTTCGCCCTTGCGCAGGTGCAGGGAGATATCTTTCAGCAGCGCTTCGTCGTGCAGCCCTTCCACGCGCAACAAAGTTTCGTCACTGTGCGGCGGTCGCGCAGGCGGATAGATGTCGCTCAGCTCATGGCCGAGCATCTTCTCGACGATATCTTCGCCGGAGAGTGACGCCATCGGCCCGGACTCAATCAGCTTGCCGTCGCGCAGCACCGTTAAGGTGTCGCAAATGGCTTTCAGCTCATGAATGCGATGGGAGATAAACACCACGCCGATCCCCTGCTGTTGCAGGCGTCGGACCACCGCGAACAGGCGCTCGCTTTCGTGCGTGTCCAGCGGTGCGGTCGGCTCATCCAGAATCAGAAAACGGCAGTGATGCGACAACGCCCGCGCCAGCAGAATTTGCTGCTTTTCGGCGAGGGTGCAGCTATCGATGGAACGACGGACATTAAGGGAGATATCCAGCTGCGCCAGGGCCTGCTGCGCCTGCTCGCGAATCGCGCGCCAGCGATAGCGATGACCCGGCTGCGCCAGATTATCGAGCATAATGTTTTCGGCGATACTCAGGCCCGGGATCAGCGCCACATCCACCTCCTGCTGCACCAGGTGAATGCCCAGCCGTTTGGCGTCCAGCGGTTCACGAATGGCCACCGGCTGATTGTTAATGCTGATTTCGCCCTCGTAGTGGTCATGCGTGCCGCAGAGCACCGCCATCAGCGTCGATTTTCCCGCCCCGTTGGCCCCCGTCAGCGCATGGACAGAGCCGCCCGTTAGGGTGAAATCCACGCGCGATAGCGCCTGAAAGCCGGAAAAGGCCAGGCTGATACCACGCATCTCAAGGCGACTGGAACCCATCCGCTGTCATTCCTTCTTATTTAATATTTTGATTTATGGAATTTTTCACAGCTCGGGTTGACTGGCAATGATAGAAAAGGCATAAGATAAAGCTAAATATTATTAGCCATCCGGATGTCCAGACATAACATCGGGTTAGCGCTTCGCAAAAAGGACACCCTCATGAGTCACACTGATATTCGCGTCGTACCCGGCCCGGCAAACTACTTCTCCCACAACGGCAGCCTCGCGCGCCTGAGCGATTTCTTCACCCCGGAACAGCTGTCCCGCGCGGTGTGGATTTACGGTGAACGCGCCATCGAAGGTGCCCGTCCGTTCCTGCCTGACAGCTTCCACGCCGCTGGCGCGAAGCATCTGCTGTTTAAAGGCCACTGCAGCGAGCGAGATGTCACCCATCTGGTGAATGACGCGGGCGATGACGTCAGCGTGGTGATCGGCGTGGGCGGCGGCGCAGTGATAGACACGGTCAAAGCCGTGGCGCGTCGTCTGGGTGCGCCGTTCGTCGGCATTCCGACTATCGCCGCCACCTGCGCGGCCTGGACGCCGCTGTCCGTGTGGTACAACGACGCCGGTCAGGCGCTTCAGTTTGAGATTTTCGATGACGCCAACTTCCTGGTGCTGGTCGAGCCACAGATTATCCTCAACGCCCCGGCGGAATACCTGCTGGCGGGTATCGGTGATACGCTGGCGAAATGGTACGAAGCGGTGGTGCTGGCACCGAAACCGGAAGCGCTGCCTCTGACAGTGCGGCTTGGCATTAACGGCGCGCTGGCGATCCGCGACGTGCTGCTGGAGAGCAGCGAGCAGGCGCTGGCCGATCAGGCGCGCGGCGAACAAACCCAGGCGTTTCGCGATGTGGTCGACGCCATTATCGCCGGTGGCGGGATGGTTGGCGGGCTGGGCGAGCGCTATACTCGCGTGGCGGCTGCACATGCGGTGCATAACGGTTTAACGGTTCTGCCGCAGACCGAAAAATTCCTCCACGGCACCAAAGTGGCCTACGGCATTCTGGTGCAGAGCGCCCTGCTCGGTCAGGACGATGTGCTCGCGCAGTTAATTGCGTCGTATCAGCGTTTTCATCTGCCAACGACCCTTCGCGAACTGGAGGTGGATATTAACAACCGCGCTGAACTGGATAAGGTGATCGCCCATACGCTGCGCCCGGTGGAGTCGATTCACTCTCTGCCGGTGACGCTTACGCCCGAGTCGCTTTACGCCGCATTGGTGAAGGTGGAAAACCTCAGCCGCTAATCGCTTCGACCGTCTATACCTAATGATGATTCTCACCACTCTCGCAACGAGGTCATCATGCAGATCGATTTAACGGGTAAGAAGGCGCTGGTTACTGGCGCCAGTCGTGGTTTGGGCCGTGCCATCGCGCTATCCCTGGCTCAGGCCGGGGCCGACGTGGTTATTACGTATGAAAAATCCGCCGATAAAGCCCAGGCCGTCGCCGCAGAGATAGCGGCGCTGGGGCGCAACAGCGAGGCCATTCAGGCAGACAGCGCCAGCGCAGAGGCCATTCAGGATGCCGTTACGCAGGCGGCACGCACGCTCGGTGGGCTGGATATTCTGGTCAATAACGCCGGGATTGCGCGCGGCGGTCCGCTGGAGTCCATGACGCTGGCGGACATTGATGCCCTTATCAACGTCAACATTCGCGGCGTGGTGATCGCCACCCAGGCCGCGCTGGTCCATCTGTCTGACGGCGGGCGCATCATCAATATCGGCAGTTGTCTCGCCAACCGCGTCGCCCAGCCGGGTATTGCGGTCTATTCCATGACGAAATCGGCGCTTAACTCCCTGACCCGAGGTCTGGCCCGCGATCTGGGACCGCGCGGCATCACCGTTAATCTGGTCCATCCCGGCCCTACCAACAGCGATATGAATCCGGAAGATGGCGAGCAGGCCGACTCCCAGCGCCAGCTGATCGCCATCGGTCATTACGGCCAGCCGGAAGATATCGCGGCGGCGGTCACCTTCCTGGCAAGCCCGGCGGCAGGGCAAATCTCCGGCACCGGTCTGGATGTGGATGGCGGCCTCAATGCCTGAGACTTTTTTGCCGCCCTGATTCCAGGTTTTTTGCACGCCTCTGTCGCCTGACGGAGGCGCTTGCGAGGGGTCTCGCAGCCTTCTATTTTGCCTCTTTCACCAGCAAATTCTGTGCCTTACAGTGCCCAAAAGAAATTCGGAAATTGTCTAATAGTCTTATTATTTCCTTATAAAAACTGTGGGTGTAAAGTGCGTAGATTCAAATCGATTTGTTGGTCAAAAAACGCAGAAAGAGAGCTCGCCAGGATTGAACCTCATGCGAAGAAACGCATTCTTCATAAGTTCTCTGAATTCAATGATCGATCGGCTCCCCCTCCGGACATCAGAAAATTAACGATTCCGGAAAATCACTACCGCCTGAGAGTGGGCAATTACAGGATTGTTTTCACCATAAGAGGTGATGCGTATGACGAGTGCCTGGTCATATCCGTTAAACGCAGAACCTCAACCACTTATCTGCATGAGGAGATTGTGCCCTATGGCTGTTCAGCTAATTCAGGATGATGAAGGAACAACGCAGTTTGTGGTGATCCCCTGGCATGAATATTCGCGCATGTGTTTACAGCTGTCGGAAAACGATGACGAGAGGGATAGCGATCTGGAAGATATCGAGTGTGAGCACGATACCTATGATGATGTCGAGCTACCGGGTGATGTCTGCGACGTGATGCATAAAGAAAATGTCAGTCTGCAGGCTGCATGGCGTATTTTGCGCGGCTTATCTCAACAGGACGTTGCCGACAAACTGGGCATCAGTCAGTCTGCCGTTTCACAGCTCGAGGCGCTCGACTCACGCCCGCAAAAGCGCACGCGTGAAAAACTTGCGGCCATTTACGGCTGCACGCAGGAGCAGATCAGTCTGTATCACCCGAAAGAGGGTTAACAGCATTTCGCCCCGCCTTTGCTGCCGTAACGGGCGTCCTGACGATCGCGGAAAAATTCCTCGTAGGTCATTGGCGTCTGGTCCGGATGCGTAACCCGCATATGCTCGACATAATTGTCATAGTCTGGCACGCCGATCATCATTTTGGCCGCCTGGCCGAGGTATTTCCCTGCTTTGGATAAGGTATCGAACATGATTCGGTTCCCGGAGTGGTGAAAATAGCAGGCCGGGTGAGCGCAAGCCCCACCCGGCATGATGATTAATGTGCCCCTTTTGCCTGAACCACAATCTCATCCAGATTTTCTGGCATCGGCTCGTATGGCGTCTCTTTCGCGGTCGGCTTGTCTTCTTTCAGTGCCGCCAGCGCGGTCTTCAGAGAGTACAACGCCAGCACAACAACCACCACCATAAAGAAGATTGTCAGCCCGGCATCCAGACGATTGTTAAACACCAGCTGTGACAGCTGCGACTCCGTGTACTGCGCCGGGATCTTGCCGCTGTCGATCATCGCCTGGAATTTATTGGCGATCGCGAGGAAACCGACTTTGTTGTCCGGGCTAAACGCTTTCTGCCAGCCTGCGGTGAGCGTACAGATCAGCAGCCACGCCGTTGGCAGCAGCGCCACCCACGCGTAACGCTGACGCTTCATTTTGAACAGCACCACCGCGCAGAGCATCAGCGCCATGCCTGCCAGCATCTGGTTAGCGATACCGAACAGCGGCCACAGGGTATTGATCCCGCCGAGCGGATCGACGACCCCCTGATGGAGGAAGTAACCCCACGCCAGCACGCACAGCGCCGTTGCCAGCAGGTTGGCGGGCAGCGAATCCGTGCGTTTGAGGTTCGGCGAAATCACCCCCAGCAGATCCTGCAGCATAAAGCGCGCCGCGCGCGTCCCCGCATCCACCGCCGTCAGAATAAACAGCGCCTCGAACAGAATGGCGAAGTGATACCAGAACGACACATCCATCAATCCGCCGAGCGCGCCGTGCAGAATATAGGCCATCCCCACCGCCAGCGTCGGCGCACCACCCGCACGGGAGATAATCGATTGTTCCCCCACTTCGTTAGCGATATGGGTCAGGGTTTCCGGTGTAATCGCAAAGCCCCAGCCGCTCACCACCTGCGCCGCAGAGGCTACCACGTCAACGGTTCCGGCCGGCGCCAGCACCGCCATCGGGCTGTTCATCGCAAAGTACACGCCCGGATCGATAATGCAGGCAGAGACCAGCGCCATAATCGCGACGAAGGACTCCATCAGCATACCGCCGTAGCCAATCAGGCAGGCCTGATTTTCATTGGCCAGCATCTTCGGCGTGGTGCCAGATGCGATCAGGGCATGGAAGCCCGAGACGGCACCACAGGCGATAGTGATAAACAGGAACGGGAACAGGTTACCGGTCCAGACCGGGCCGGTGCCGTCGATAAATTTGGTCAGCGCCGGCATCGTCAGGGTCGGGCGCATGATCAGAATCCCGATCGCCAGCCCCACGATCGTACCGATTTTGAGGAAGGTGGAGAGGTAATCGCGCGGGGCCAGCAGCAGCCAGACCGGCAGAACCGCCGCCACAAAACCGTAGCCCACCAGCATCCAGGTCAGCTGCACGCCAGTAAAATCAAAGTACGGCGCCCAGGTCGGGCTTTCCGCTACCCAGCCGCCGGAGATAATCGCGAAGACCAGGAAGAACAGGCCAATCACCGACACTTCACCAATGCGCCCAGGGCGGATATAGCGAATGTAGATCCCCATGAAAATCGCCAGTGGGATGGTAAAGGCTACGGTGTACGTTCCCCACGGGCTGTGGGTCAGGGCTTTCACCACGATCATCGCCAGCACCGCCAGAATGATCACCATGATCATAAAGGTGGCGATCAGGGCGATCACCCCGGCCGTTGCGCCCATCTCCTCTCTCACCAGCTCACCGAGCGAGCGCCCATCGCGGCGGGTCGAGACGAACAGCACCATAAAATCCTGCACCGCACCGGCCAGCACCACGCCCGCGAGGATCCAGATCATCCCAGGGAGATAGCCCATCTGCGCCGCCAGCACCGGCCCGACGAGCGGCCCCGCCCCGGCAATCGCCGCAAAATGGTGGCCGAACAGCACTTTTTTATCCGTCGGGACGTAGTCCAGCCCGTCGTTATGACGAACCGCAGGTGTCATGCGCGTGCCATCTACCGCCAACACTTTGTCAGCAATAAAGCGCCCGTAAAAACGATACGCGATCAGATAAATGCAGACGGAAGCGACGACAATCCATAGCGCATTGATCTGTTCACCACGGTTGAGGGCGATATAGCCCAGAGCAAATGCGCCCACAACGGAGAGCACTGCCCAGATGAGGTATTTCCCTGAGTTGTTCATAGTTGTTGTCCGTTAGCGTGAAACAGTGAGATGTTACATTTTGTTTCTAGATCACTGCTTAAAATTTAACAACTCTGAAACGCAATAATGTGTGGTCAAACCAGATATTTACGCCACAGTGTTAAGCGGATCACTTTCGTGCCTTCCGCGTACGTTTTCCTCTCTCCTCCCCCGTCACATTTTTGGTTTTTTCCTGGCAAAGCTCCCTGTCGAAATGATTTGAATCATCTTATCTGAGCAAATAATCAACAAAATACCCTTGTGTATTCGCACGTTAACAAGGAAAAGGATATGAAAAGTTCAATACCTCAGGACTATAAGGTAGGGCCCGGCGCCTATTTTGCGCTGGCTTTCGCCGCCGTTTTCTTCTCCGGCCTGTTAGGGGGAAAAGAGTGGTACGGCGTGTTTGATTTCACCACGCTCAACGGGGCTTTCGGCAAAGTGGTCAGCAAAGCCAGCCTCGAAGACGGTACCCTGACCACGGCGACCAGCGCCTTTCGCGGTACCGGCGGCAGCGGCGCGATGGACGGGTTTCTGTTTGCACTGGGGCTGATTCCGGCGGTGATGTTCGCACTCGGCATGATCAACGTGCTGGAACATTACGGCGCGCTGCGGGCGGCGCGTAAACTGCTGACCCCTCTGCTGCGCCCGCTGATTGGCATTCCGGGCACCACCGGACTGGCGCTGATCGGCAGCCTGCAAAGTACCGATGTCGGCGCGTCGCTCACCCGTAATCTCGCCGATGAAGGGCAAATCAGCGAAAACGAGAAAGACGTCTTTGCGATGTTCCAGTTCTCGGCCGGGGCGATGATCACTAACTTCTTCTCCTCCGGCGCCATTTTATTCACCCTGATCGCGATAGACGGCACCGCCGCCGTCCCGACCTCCATCGGCACTTGTGTCGCCGTGATGTTCATCATGAAAATCGTCGGCGCCAACATCCTGCGCCTGATCCTCTTACTCACCGGTAACAAAGCCGCCGTGGCCCAACAGGCAGAAGGAGAAGCCTCATGAGTGCACCGCAATCCAATCCCGTCATTACCGATGTTTTTGTCGAGGGCGCGCGTAAAGGCTGGAGCATCGCCACCAGCAGTACCCTGCCGAACGTGGTGATGGCTTTTATCATCATTAAAGCGCTGGAGATCACCGGCGCACTCAAAGGGCTGGGGATGATTTTCGCCCCGCTGATGGGGCTGTTCGGCCTGCCGGGTGAAGCGGCCGCAGTGCTGATTGGCGGCTGGATGTCGATGGGCGGCGGTATTGGTGTCGCTATCGGCTTGTTTGATAAAGGCATTCTGAGCGGCGAACATCTGGCGATCCTCGCCCCGGCCATCTATCTGATGGGTTCTCAGGTCCAGTATCTGGGCCGCATTCTTGGCGTGATCGGAACCCGCGCCAAACGTATTCCTCTGATGATTGCCATTTCGGTCATCAACGCCTTCTTAGCCATGCTGCTGATGCGCATTATTCTCTGAACAGGACGGAACCATGAATCTTGACCATTACATCAACGAACTGAAAACCCTGGTGAACGTAGACTGCGGGACCCAGACTCTGGCGGGCGTTGCCACCGTTGCCGGCATTATGGAATCACTGTGGCAGCAGGAGGGCTGGCACACCGAGCGGGTGAATCTTGGCGAGCAGGTCGGCCCCGGCGTGCTGGTCTGCAATAAACCCGACGCAGAAAAGCTGGATGTCCTGCTGGTGGGCCATCTGGATACGGTCTTTGCGCCGGGTACCGTCGCGGAGCGCCCGATGAGCGAGGATGATACTCGTCTGTACGGGCCGGGCGTCTCGGACATGAAAAGCGGGTTACTCAATATTCTGTGGGCGGTGCGCGAGCTGGATGCCGCCGACAAAGCGCGCCTTTCTATTGCCGTGGCGATGAATCCGGACGAAGAGACCGGCTCAGTTTACTCTCACGAATGGATCGGCGGGCTGGCGAAACGCGCCCGCTGCGTGCTAGTGTGCGAAGCCGCCCGCGCCGACGGTTCACTGGTGAAAGCCCGTAAAGGGATGGCCGGATATCATCTGACGTTTAGCGGCGTGGCGGCGCACGCGGGGAACGATCCGGAGAAAGGCCGTTCGGCGATCACCGCCCTCGCTAACAGCGTTATCGCCATCAATGCCCTGGCAGACTGGGATCGCGGCACCACCCTCAACGTCGGGGTGATCAACGGCGGAAGCGCGGCAAACGTGGTGGCGGAGAGCGCCGTTGCGGAGCTTGATGTGCGTTTCTGGGAAAATGACGAAGACACCCGTGTGCATCGCGCGCTCACCGCCCTGTGCGAAAACGGTTTTCTGAAGGGAGTGACGACCACGCTTACCCGCGTTAATCACAAGCCTGCGATGGCGGCCAGCGAAGCGACTCAGGCGCTGATGCAGCAGGTGGAAAAGGCTGGCAAAGAGGAAGGTATCGACATCACCTGGCAGGCCGTGGGCGGAGGCAGCGATGCCAACCATACGGCAGCACTCGGCATTCCGACTCTCGACGGCTTCGGGCCGATCGGTGCCGGTTTCCATAGCCCTGCCGAGTGGCTGGATAAAGCCTCGATTGAGCCACGCATTCGCCTGTTAAAGCGGGTGATTTCAATGCTGTAAGACGAAGATTGCCCGGTAGCAGTGCGCTTACCGGGCAATCCCACGCAACCAAATTACCCGAGCACCATCGTACTTAACCGGCAGGTACAGCAGCGCCGCCCCTGCTCGTCAAAGATCGCGATCTCCCAGCTTTGGTTCTGACGCCCGAGGTGCAGCGGCTGACACACACCGCGCACTTTGCCCTGTGACACGGCGCGATGATGGGTGGCGTTCAGCTCTGTACCCACCACGTTTTGCCCGTCGCGGGTCATCAGAAAACCGGCCATTGAACCGAGCGTCTCCGCCAGCGCCGCCGAAGCCCCGCCGTGCAGCAGACCAAACGGCTGATGCGTTCGCGCATCGACCGGCATTTCCGCTTCCAGCGTGTCGTCACCGATACGCGTGTAAACCATCCCGAGATGCGCCACCATGGTGTTGTGACTGGTGGCGTTCAGCTCTTCGAGGGACAAATGACGTTTCCAGATCATCTACGCCCCCAGGGTTGAACCGCCGTCCACCACGATATCCTGCAGCGTGATGTGGCTGGCCAGATCCGAGGCGAGGAACAGAATGGTGTTGGCAATTTCATGGGGACGCGCGATTTTACCCAGCGGAATGCCAAGCTTAAACTGCTCGCCAAACCCACGAATGCGCTGCTGCTCGGCGTCGTCACTCACCCACAATGTGCGTTGCATGTCCGTATCCGTCGAGCCAGGCGAGACAATATTGCAGCGCACGCCGCTGCCCGCCAGCTCCAGCCCGACCGTCAGGGCCAGGCTTTTCAGCGCCGCTTTCGACGCGCCATACACGCTCATGCCGATCCGCGGCGTATGCGCAGCGTCAGAAGCGACCGTCACAATTGTCCCGCCCTGCTGACGGCGGAACTGGCCCATCGTCTGCTGGAAAAGATTGAACGCCCCACCGACGTTAACCGCAAAAGTCTGCTGCCAGTCGTCCTGAGAGAGCTGATCCGTCGCCCCCATGCGCAAAATCCCTGCCGCGTTAACCAGCACGTCGAGGCGATCGATGGTCGCCAGCACGCGCCCGCAAACCTCGTTCACCTCGGTGGCATCCGCCACGTTCAGCACTTCAGTGGCAAACGGGTAATCCTGCTCGGGGAATGCGAGATCAAAGCCCGTCACCCGCGCCCCCGCGTCCACAAAGGCCTGCGCGGTGGCGTACCCGATGCCTTTTCCGGCCCCCGTCACCCAGACGGTTTTGCCGGTAAAATCGAATCCGGCCATCACTTCACCTCGCGGGAAAGCAGTGCCCACCAGGCATCAATGGTCGGGTTTTTCGCCAGCATCACGAAGTCGATATCGCCATGCACTTTGCGCCAGCGAGCCGCGAGAGCCATCATGCGCACGGAGTCCAGACCGTAATCGATCAGGTTTTCGTCATCCATCGGCTCGTCGGACTCATCCAGCAGCGGCAGCACGACGGCGCGCAGAGCCGCTTTGCTTGCCGGCACGGACGGCAGCAGTTCGTCAGTCATCACCACGCGACCGGTTCGGCCCGCCACGTATTTGAGGGACATCAGGTGCTCTTCGCGGCTGAAATCGGCCAGTGCATCCGCGATAAAGAACGGTTTGATATCGCGCATGAAAGCGTCGGTCGCGGTCGTCATACAACCGATGTGCGCGTACACACCGGTGATCAGCAGCTGATTGCGCCCCGTCTCTTTGAGCATCTGTTCCAGCGGCGAGCGGTGGAACGCGCTGTAGCGCCATTTCACCAGCACCGTATCGGCTTCGTCCGGGGTCAGCGCCGCGACAATGCGCTGCTGCTCCGGTGAACGGGTCAGGCCCGGTCCCCACATGTCGTTCAGCAGGGCGCGATCTTCATCGCTCTGCTCTTTCGGCTGCGCGGTGTAGTAGACCGGAATGTTGTGCTTTTTGCAGTAATCGCGCAGTTGGGCGATGTTCGCCACCACTTGCTCCATCATCGGGCAGTTATCGCCCCAGAAGTTGAGGAAATATTCCTGCATATCGTGGATCAGCAGCGCCGCGCGCTCCGGCTCAAACGCCCAGCTCACTTTGTTGTCTGGCAGATCGGCCGCCGTTGGCAGCGCATAACTGGTTAATTTTGGAATTGCCATTTTTAACTCCTCAGCCCTGGGCGCGTTCGGCCAGCCACAGGCGCAATTGTTTCTTGTCCACTTTTCCTACCGGCGTCAGCGGCAGCGCATCCACGCTTTCGACACGATCCGGCAGCTTGAAATCCGCCACGCCCTGCTCACGCAGGAAACGCCGCACCTCCACCGCCCGCAGCGGGGTTTTCACCACCAGATACGCGCAGCTTTTCTCGCCGAGCAGGCTGTCTTCCATGCTGACGAGCGCCGCATGAATGACCGCGTCGTGGCGCAGAAGCAGGTTTTCGATCTCTTCGGCGGCAATCTTCTCGCCCCCGCGGTTGATCTGATCTTTTTCGCGCCCCTGAACGGTGATGTAACCCTGTTCATCGATGGCGATCAGATCGCCGGAGCAGTAAAAACCGTCGGCGTCAAAGGCGCTGGCGTTGTGCTCCGGGCTGTTGAAATAGCCACGGAACGTGTACGGCCCGCGCGTCATCAGACGTCCCACTTCGCCGCTTGGCAGAGGATTGCCCTGTTCATCCGCCACCCACACTTCATCGTCCGGACACATCGGACGGCCCTGGGTGTTCATGATTTTTTCCGGGGAATCGTCGAGCGCCGTGTAGTTCACCAGCCCTTCCGCCATGCCAAACACCTGCTGCAGCTGGCAGCCAATCTCCGCCGGAATACGTGCGGCAAGGGTCGCAGACAAACGCGCCCCGCCCACCTGCAGCAGCGCCAGCGAGGCGAGCTGTGCATTGCCCGCCCCTTCGGCAATCGCCTGCAGCCACAGGCTGACCGCTGGAGGCACCAGCGAGGTGACGTTAATCTGATGTTTTTCGATCAGCGGGAAGCAGAGCGTGGCGCTCGGATCGTTGGCCAGCACCACGCAGCCACCCGCGAGGAACACGCCAAGGGAACCAGGGGAACTCATGGCGTAGTTATGCGCGGCAGGCAGCGCGTTCAGATAGCGCGTCTGGCTGTTGATGGCGCAAATCTCGTTGCTGCGACGAATGCTGTAGTAGTAATCGTTGTGCGTGCGCGGGATGAGCTTCGGCGTGCCGGTACTGCCGCCGGAGAGCTGGAAAAAGGCCACTTCGTCGGCCGGAGTTGGGCTGGCGATAAAGTTATCGGCCGGGCGCGCAATCGCGGCTTCCAGCGCATGTTCGCCCGTATCGCCGCGCAGCAACACCACGCGCACGGAGCGGTGCTGGTCGACAAAGGTATTCAGGAATTCATCGCCCGCGAACAGCGCGTGCTGGCGATCGGCAATCAGCAGCACCGGTTCAATCTGCGCGGCGTAGGCGTTCAGTTCGCTGCGCTGATGGCTGAACAGGGCATTTACGGGCGCAACGCCCACCTGCAGCAGCGCGAAGAAGGTCACGTAAAACTCGGCGACATTGCCGAGCTGCACCAGCGCCGTTTCACCGCGTTTCACGCCCTGCGCCTGCAACGCGGAGGCAAGATTGTTCACGGCCTGATGGAACTGTCGATAAGTGTACTGACGCTCGCCGTCAATAATCGCCGTCGCCTCGCTCCCGGCGTGGCGGGTCAAAATATCGGTCAGAGGCAGATCCTGCCAGTAGCCTTTTTCGCGGTAGCGCCGGGCAAAGTCTTCGGGCCAGCGGGTAAAGGGAATGCTCATGATGGTTCCTCAGTGCAGACCAAAAACGTTCAGCATGGTGGAGAGTTTCACCCCGGTTTCGCGCCACTCACCGACCGGTGAAGAGGCCGGGACAATGCCCGCGCCCGCGAACAGGCGAACAGAATTCTGATGAATGCGCGCGCAGCGGATCGTCACCACCCACTCGCCGTTACCTTCGCTGTCGCACCAGCCGACGATGCCGCCAAACAGTTCGCGATCGAACGGCTCCAGCTCCGCGATCAGCTGTTTCGCCGCCTGATGCGGGAAACCGCTCAGGGCGGGCGTCGGGTGTAGCAGGCAGGCCAGCGTCAGGGCATTTTCGTTGTCGTGCGCTTCGCCCTCCACCGGCGTCGCCAGATGCCAGAGCGTCGGCGTCGTCACCAGCTGCGGCGAAGAGGGCATGGTCAGATGATGGCTGCGTTTTTCGAGCACGGTTTTCATCGCCTGCGTGACCAGGTCATGCTCGTGGCGATCTTTTTCTGAGGCCAGCAGCTTGTTTCCGGCTTCGCGATCCAGCATGTCGTCCGGCTGACGACGCGCGGAACCGGCCAGCGGCAGAGAGCTAAAATGCGCCCCCTCTTTGCGCAGCAGCAGCTCTGGGCTTGCGCCCAGCAGCACGCCGCCGTCTTCGAGCGGCACGTGGAAGTTAAAACTCGCCGGGTTCTGTGCGATCAGGCGCTCGAGCAGCGCCCCGCTGTCAATCTTCTGGTCAGCGGCGATATCAATCAGGCGCGAAAGCACCACTTTATTGACCTGCGGCGTAGCGGTGAGCGCAGCGGCACGGGCCACCATCTCTTCGAAAACGGGCTGAGGGGGAATTTCGGTGCGTCGGGTGACGGACAGCTCCTGCGCCCCTGGGAGATAGCGCGCGGATTTTTGTCGCGCCGGGCGGGAAAAGGTCTGCCAGTTTTGCGGAATAAACAGTGACGACGGTTTGCGGGTATCGAACGGAATAGCGCCGACCATAATCGGATGGCTTATTCCGCTGTCTTTGGCATGCTGAAACGCCTGCGCCAGCTTTTGCTGGAAGGCACCTGCCGGATCGTCGCCGCCAACGGCGGATTCAGAAAAACGGGCAAAACAGCCTGACGTGGTAAAACTGCGATAAGGCGACATAAAGAAAAAGCTGTCTGATTGCAGCGTGGTCGCGGTGTGCTGAACTTCCTCAGCCAATGACGTATCCATATCATCCTCCTTAAAAATGATAAACGCAGTACGAATAATTATCATTTATATTTTCGATGGCTAACCTAATAGCAGAGCGCGACGGTGTCAACCGCCGACAGCGCATCTTGTGCGACTATCGCTTGCATCCCTTCGGCGCATTCATGAAAATGAGAAGCATTAACCTCAACAAAAACAGGATGCCGCTTTGTGAAACTCCCTGCCGTTTGTCGTCAAACCCTGCTTTTCGCAGGACTTTTTGTTTTAGGACTAACCTCAGCCACCGCCGCCGACTGGCCGCGTCAGGTGAGCGACAGCCACGGTACGCTCACCCTCGAAAGCAAACCGACCCGCATTGTTTCCACCAGCGTGACCCTCACCGGCTCGCTGTTGGCGATTGACGCGCCGGTCATTGCCAGCGGTGCCACCACCCCGAACAACCGCGTGGCGGATGCGCAGGGCTTTATGCGCCAGTGGGGCGATATCGCCAAAGCACGCAAACTCTCCCGCCTCTATATCGGCGAACCGAGCGCAGAAGCCGTGGCCGCGCAAATGCCGGATCTGATCCTGATCAGCGCTACCGGCGGCGATTCGGCCCTCGCGCTGTACGATCAGCTTTCCGCCATCGCGCCGACACTGGTGATTAACTACGACGATAAAAGCTGGCAGGAGCTGCTGACGCAGCTCGGCACGATCACCGGGCAGGAAAAGCAGGCTGCCGCCCGCATCGCAGAATTCGACACGCAGCTGGCGCAGGTGAAACAGAAAATGAAGCTGCCGCCACAGCCGGTAAACGCCATCGTCTACACCGCCGCTGCGCACAGCGCGAATCTGTGGACAACCGAATCGGCGCAGGGGAAATTCCTGCAACAGCTCGGCTTCCAGCTGGCTGAACTGCCTGCCGGGCTACACACGTCCAAAAGCCAGGGCCAACGCCACGATATTATCCAGCTGGGTGGTGAAAACCTGGCGACGGGTCTGAACGGACAAGGGTTGTTCCTGTTTGCGGGTGACCAGAAAGATGTGGATGCGATTTACGCTAACCCGCTGCTGGCCCATCTGCCGGCGGTGCAAAACAAACGCGTCTGGGCGCTCGGCACGGAGACCTTCCGCCTGGATTACTACAGTGCGATGCTGGTGTTGCAGCGTTTAGAGGCGTTATTCAAATAGCGAAGACGGTTGTGCCCGGTGGCAGTTACGCCTGACCGGGCACTGCATTTTATACTTCTTCAATCACAACGGGTTCCTGACGGAACCGGCGTAACTCTGCCAGCGTCATCAATAAAATCACCCCGACGATGGCCAACACAAAACCGCTGCTGCTCGCCGACGCCACCGGGGTCATAATCACCCCCAGCCCGCCTAGAATTGCCGCGCCAATTGCATCGCCCGTGACGTTCTGCGCGGTCCACAGGCCGTTGATCCGCCCGAGCATGCCTTCCGGCGTCTGGGTCTGAATCAGGGTATATTGCAGCAAAGAGCTCACCGCACTCAGCCAGCCAAACAGCGCCAGACACACCACGCCCAGCGCCCAGAATGGCATCAGGCTAAAGAAAGCGATGGCGATAAACGAGGCCAGCGTCGCCGACAACATGATGAGTCCAGGCCGCGCACTGTGCGCCAGATTGCCGCTGGTCAGGGCGCCAAACGCCGCACCGAGCGGGATCGCCGCGTACAGCAGGCCGATCTGCGAGGCGCTCATCTGCCACTCTATTGCCAGCGCCGGATAAAGCACGCGCACGGCGCTCGCCATCGTCAGCAGCCCGCCGAGGAGCGCGATCCCGCCAATCAGCGGATTGCTGAACAGAAAACGGATCGCCGCCATCAGCGATTTTAACGGGTGTTCGCGCGGCTGCGGCGGAGGGGGTAACAGCGGCAGACGCAGCAAGGTGAGCGTGGTAATAAAGGTCCCCGCCGCCGCCAGGCCGTAGTTCCAGGCAACATTCCCGGTCGCCAGCAGCAGGCCGCCGACCATCGGCGAAATCACCGAACCCAGACGCACGGTGAGCATCGTGATCGCCCCGGCCTGCATCAGATTTTCACGCCCAACCAGCGCTGGCGTCGCCGCCAGCAGTGCCGTCACACCCAGCGAGGCAAAAAAACCATCCCACAGCCCTAACGCGTAAATGGCGATAAGCGACGGCTCCGGCAGCAAGGCGTTCAGGCACAGCCCGACGAAGCCCACGCCGCAGGTGCCGCGCGCCAGCAGGATCAGTTTTTTACGCTCGTAGCGGTCCGCCAGCACGCCGCCGACCATCAGGCCGATAAACATTGCGCTGCCCGTTAATGTGACGGAAAGCCCGACCAGCCAGCTGGAGTGAGTCATGGCCTGGATCTGCACCGGTACGGCAACACCAAGCAGGCCAAGGGATAAAATGGAGATAAAACGGGCGATAAACACGGCGCGAAACGCCGGATGTGTTTTCAACAGGCTGAGGTTGAGCAGCCAGGATTTTTGATTCATGACAAGGCCTTGTGGTCTAACTTTCTACCAATTCCATGGCCGCACATGCTAACATAGCCAAATAAGATAGATAACGATAATTACTATCATTATCAAATCATGGATGTTGCTATGTCGTCTTCCTCTTTGACGGTGCGCGATGCTGCCGTGCCCGTTTTATTGTTGTTACTCATTCTTGCTGTTGCACTCAGCCTGCTGATTGGCGCGAAACCGCTGCCCGCATCCACGATCGTCGATGCCCTGTCCGGTACTTGCCAACGCGCAGACTGCATTATTGTGCTGGACGCCCGTCTGCCGCGCACCCTTGCCGGGCTGCTGGCCGGTGCGGCGCTTGGCCTCGCCGGTGCGCTGATGCAAACCCTGACCCGTAATCCCCTCGCCGACCCCGGCATTCTCGGCGTTAACGCCGGTGCCAGTTTTGCTATCGTCCTCGGCGCGGCGCTGTTTGGTTTTTCCTCCCCCGGCGAACAACTCCTGATGGCCTTCTGCGGTGCCCTCGCCGCGTCCTTGCTGGTGGCCTTTACCGGCAGCCAGGGCGGCGGCCAGCTTAGCCCGGTCCGTCTGACGCTGGCGGGCGTGGCGCTCGGCGCGGTACTCGAAGGTCTGTCCAGCGGCATCGCCCTGCTCAACCCGGACGTCTGGGATCAGCTGCGCTTCTGGCAGGCCGGTTCGCTGGATATTCGCACACTACAAACCCTGAAAGTGGTGACGTTGCCGGTGCTGATCGCCGCCACCATCGCGCTCTTCTCCAGCCGGGCGCTGAACAGCCTGAGTCTCGGAACCGACACCGCTACCGCGCTCGGCAGTCGCGTGGCGCGTACGCAGCTGCTCGGTTTACTGGCGATCACCGTGCTGTGCGGCAGCGCAACGGCAGTCGTCGGCCCGATTGCCTTTATTGGCCTGATGATGCCGCACATGGCGCGCTGGATTGTCGGGGCCGATCACCGCTGGTTGCTGCCGGTCACGCTGCTCGCTACGCCGACGCTGCTGCTGTTTGCCGATATTCTGGGCCGCGTGCTGGTACCGGGCGAACTGCGCGTCTCGGTGGTCAGCGCCTTTATTGGCGCGCCGGTGCTGATTTTCCTGGTTCGACGCCAGCGCGGAGGTGCCCTGTGATGGCCCCGTCCCGACGTTTAGTTTTCTCCTGCCTGCTGCTGGTGGCCGCCAGCCTGCTGATTGCCGTCTGGAGTCTGCGCAGCGGCGCGGTGCCCCTCGATTTCAGCCAGGTGTTTAACGCCCTCACCGGCAGCGCACCGCGCAATATCACCATGGTTGTGACGGAGTGGCGTCTGCCGCGCGTGATGATGGCGATTGTGGTCGGCGCCGCGCTGGGTGTGAGCGGCGCGATTTTCCAGTCTCTGCTGCGTAACCCTCTCGGCAGCCCGGACGTGATGGGCTTCAACACCGGGGCATGGAGCGGCGTGCTGGTGGCGATGGTGCTGTTTGGCCAGCATCTGACGGCCATTGCGTTTGCGGCGATGGCGGGCGGTATTCTCACCTCGCTGCTGGTCTGGGCGCTCGCCTGGCGCAACGGCATCGAAACCTTCCGCCTGATCATTATCGGCATCGGCATTCGCGCCATGCTGATGGCCTTCAACACCTGGCTGTTGCTGCACGCCTCGCTGGAAACGTCCCTCTCTGCGGGGCTGTGGAACGCAGGTTCGCTCAACGGCCTGACGTGGGCCAAAACCCTGCCCACCACGCCGATTATCGCCCTGATGTTTATCTGTGCCTGGCTGCTGGTGCGCCGAATGCGGTTGCTGGAGATGGGCGATGACAGCGCCTGTGCGCTGGGCGTCAGCGTGGAGCGTTCGCGCCTGACCCTGATGCTGGTCGCCGTGGTGTTAACCGCTGCCTCCACCGCCATCGCGGGCCCGATTTCGTTTATTGCTCTGGTCGCTCCGCACATTGCGCGACGCATCAGCGGCACCGCGCGCTGGGGCCTAACCCAGGCAGCCCTGTGCGGCGCATTACTTTTACTGGCCGCCGATCTTTGCGCCCAGCAGCTGTTTATGCCTTATCAACTTCCGGTGGGGGTGGTGACCGTCAGTCTTGGCGGGATTTACCTCATCGTCTTGTTAGTCCAGGAGTCCCGCAAGAAATGAATGCCATCACCTCCCGCTTGCGCGGCGAAAAACTGACCCTCGGCTACGGTAAAAAAATCGTGGTCGACGACCTGAGCGTCTCGATTCCTGACGGCCATTTCACGGCGATTATCGGCCCGAACGGCTGCGGAAAATCGACCCTGCTGCGCACCCTGAGCCGCCTGATGACGCCCCAGCACGGCAGCGTGTTTCTCGACGGCGAGCAGATCCAGAGTTTTGCCAGCAAAGAGGTCGCGCGCCGGATTGGTCTGCTGGCACAAAACGCCACCACGCCGGGGGATATCACGGTGCACGAGCTGGTGGCTCGCGGACGCTATCCGCATCAGCCGCTGTTTACCCGCTGGCGCAAAGAGGATGAAGAGGCCGTTGCGCGCGCGATGCAGGCAACAGGCATTACGGATCTGGCGACGCAGAGTGTCGATACGCTGTCCGGCGGCCAGCGGCAGCGCGCGTGGATTGCGATGGTGCTGGCGCAGGAAACCGCGATCATGCTGCTCGACGAACCAACTACCTGGCTGGATATCAGCCATCAAATCGATCTGCTGGAACTGCTGAGCGATCTGAACCGCACCCAGGGGTATACACTCGCGGCAGTTTTGCACGACCTCAACCAGGCGTGCCGCTACGCCACGCACCTGATTGCGCTTCGCGACGGGAAGATTGTGGCACAAGGTGCGCCGAAAGAGATTGTCACGCCGGAGCTTATCGAGCGGATTTACGGCATGCGCTGCATGATTATTGACGATCCGGTGGCGGGTACGCCGCTGGTGGTACCGTTGGGGAAACGCGCGGTCTGACGCCTCTCATTTCTGCCCTCTCCCTGAGAAGAGGGCAGAAACCTGTGCTTACCCTAAAATGCCCTTCAACACCGGCCCAATCTGCTCAAACGCCTGCGGAGAGATAATATCCACGTGGGCGCAATCCTGGCGATAGACCTCCAGCTCACCCACCCACGGGGCCCACGCCTGCTGCGGGTCCATGGTGCGCGTGCGTTCGGCGACAAACAGCGTCGCTTTGCCGTCAAAGCGTGAACTGTGGGCCGTGGTCAGGAGTCGCACCGCATCGGCGTAGTTCCCTTCGATAGCGCTAAACAGCTCGCCGGACGCCTGCCCCTGCTGGGCCGCCATGAACGCTTCGCGCTCGCGTTCGATCTCGGCCAGCACTTCCGGGTCCAGCCCGTTAGCCTCTTTTTCCGCCCAGTTTTGCGTTTCCGGCGGCCAGGTATCCAGCAGGCCGAGGAACGCTACCGCTTCGCCCTGCTCACGCAGACGTGCCGCGATACCCTGTGCAAGCGTTCCGCCGAGCGAGTACCCGAACAGATAATAGGGTCCCTTCGCCTGCTGAGTGCGTAGCGTCTGCAGATGATGTTCGATCACCGCATCGAGCGTCGCGCCCTGCGCCATCGGGCCATCGGGCCTTGGCGACTGGATACCGGTAATTGACCAGCGCGGGCTGAGGTAGCGCGCCAGCACGCTGAACTGCCAGGCAAAACCGGACGCCGGGTGGAAGCAGAACAGCGTCGGGCCCGTACTTTGGCGCAGCGGAAGGAGGGTTTCGTACCCCAGACGCTGAGCCTGCTCATCGCTGATGGTCGACTCCAGCAGCGTGCTGAGCTGATTAACCGTCGAGGCGACCATAATCTGCCCCGGCGTAACTTTGCGGGAGAACGCACGACTGAGCTGCGCCGCGAGACGCATCGCCAGCAGCGAGTGGCCGCCGAGGGCAAAGAAATCCGCTTCGATATCATTTACTTCGCAGCCGAGCAGCGAGGAGAACGCCTGCGCCACTGCAATTTCAGTGTCCGATTCCGGCGCGCGGCCCGAAGCTTTGCTGGTTAACTCCGGCAGCGGCAGTGCTTTGCGGTCGAGCTTCCCGTTGGCACTCAGGGGCAGTTCGCTGATTTGCAGCAGCACCACCGGCACCATGTGCGGCGGAAGCTGCGCTTTGAGTGCTTCGAGCAGGGCCTCGCGATCCAGCGGCAGGCCGGATTCGGAAACGACGTAACCCACCAGCTGACGCGCATCGCCACCCGTGGCGGCCGCCTGATTAAAGACACAGGCATGGGCCACCGCCTGCGCCACGTCAGGCAGCGCCTGCATCGCGCGGTCGATTTCACCCAGCTCAATACGCTGACCGCGAATTTTTAGCTGATCGTCGCTACGCCCCAGGTATTCCACCGCGCCGTTGTCCAGCCAGCGGGCGACATCACCGGTGCGATACATCCGCTCGCCCGGCGCAAAAGGATCGGCGATAAAGCGGCTGGCGGTCAGGTCCGGACGGCCCAGATAGCCCTGCGCCAGCTGGATGCCCGTCAGATAGAGATCGCCCGCCACCCCGAACGGCACCGGGCGCATCATGGCGTCCAGAATCCGCAGGCCGGTATTCCACACCGGGAAACCAATCGGCACGCTGTTGCCTGACACCGCCGCCAGCGCGTCGCCAAAGGCCGGATACCAGCTCACGTCCACTGCCGCTTCCGTCGGGCCGTAGAGGTTATGCAGCGGCGCATGCGTGAGCACTTCCCACTCGCGGCACAGATCTGTTGGCAGCGCTTCACCGCTGCAGAACACCTGCTTCAGACTCGCGCAACAATGCGCATTTTCCGGTGTTAACGAGGCAACAAATGCCGCCAGCATCGACGGCACAAAGTGCGTGGTGGTCACGCCGTAGTGGGCGAAGAAGTGCTGCATCGCCAGCGGATCGCGGTGGGCGTCCGGTTCGGCCATCACCAGTTTTGCCCCGGCAATAAACGGCCACCAGAACTCCCACACGGAGACGTCAAAGCTGCACGGCGTTTTCTGTGCGACCACATCCTGCGCGTCCAGCGGGTAGTGGTTTTGCATCCAAAGCAGGCGGTTAACGATGGCGGTTTGCCCGACCATCACCCCTTTCGGACGTCCGGTCGAACCGGAGGTGAAAATAATATAGGCCGTCTGTTCCGGCGTGCTCAGGTTCAGCGGTTCACTGCCGTTCGCAGGCAGCAGTGCGTCGTAGCACAGGCTATCAAGGCCCGGCACGTCGCTAAAACGCGGGAGCTGATCGTCGGTGGTGATGAGCAGCGATGGGCGCGCATCTTCCAGCATCATCCGCAGGCGGTCGTCGGGATAACCCGTATCGAGCGGCAGCCAGGCGGCTCCGGCCTCGACAATCCCATGCAGCGCCAGAGTCAGGAACACCGAACGCGGCAACGCCACCGCCACGCTGTCACCGGGTTTAACCCCGCGTTCACGCAGCAGCGTCGCCAGCGCGATGACCTGCTCGCGCATCTGACGATAGCTCAGCGCATGGTGGGCATCCGCCAGCGCCGGGGCGTCCGGCGTTTTGCGCGCCTGTTCTGCCACCAGCGCACTCAGGGTGGTCGCCTTGAGCATCACGCCTGTATCGTTGATCTGCGCCAGCTGCTGATACTCCGCTTCCGAGACGGTTTCCGCCTCGCCGCAGCCGAGTGCCGGATTGGCGGCAAACTGCGCCAGCAGCGCATTCAGGCGCGCCACGTGGCGAGTGAGCGTTGCCTGGTCATAGCGCTGTTTGTTCGCCAGAATTTCAATGCTCAAACCGCCCTGCTCGTCCGGGAACAGCGCCAGTTCGAGATCGTTCACCGGGCCGGTCGCCAGCGTATGGGTGACAGCCTCAACGCCATCAATATCCAGCTGATAATCAAAGACCTTCACGTTCAGCACCGGGCCAAACAGCGCTTCGTCTCCTGCGGCGCGGCCGCTGTCGCGCACAATCTGCTCGGCGTCGTAACGCTGATGGCGGCGCATCTTTTTCAGCTGATTCGCCAGGCGCAGGGCCAGCTCCGGCAACGTGTCCTGCGGGTTAATGTTGACCGCCATCGGCAGCACGTTCAGCACCGGGCCGGTGGCGGTGAGCGCCGCCGATCCCATGCGACGCATAAAGATAAAGCCCGCCGCGTAGTCCATGCGTCCGGTTAAACGCCCGAGCCACAGGGCCACCAGTGCGAGGGCCAGATCCGTGCGCTGCACCTGCGGGCAGGAGGCCGTCAGTTGGCTGAATGCGCGACGATCGGCGACCAGCTTCAGACGTAAAATATCGGTCGTGGCAGCACGCCCCGGCAGCGGCACGGGGGAGAGCGAAACGGGCGGCGGCAGCTGTTTACGCTGCTCGGCCCAGAATGCGCCGTCGCGCTGAAAAGCGTCGCTGTCGCGATAGCGCTGATACTCTTCCACCACCTCGGCAAAAGGTGTGAACGGCGTGGGCGGTGTCGGCTCGCCTTTCGACCAGGCCGCGTAAATGGCGGCGATCTGGCGCGTAATCGCCGGGAAACTGAAGCCATCAACCACTAAATGGTGATAGCGCTGATACCAGTACCAGCGGTGTTTATCCACCTGAATCAGGCACTGAAACGCCAGCGGCTGGCCGCTCTCGACGCGCAGGTTTTGCTGAAGATCGGCCTCCATCAGCGCCACGGCGGCGGCATGGGGATCGGCGCTGTCGCGCAGATCGACCCGTTGCGGCTCGGCGAACGTCATGGCGTCATCGATCCACTGCCACACTTCGCCGTTGTCTTCGCTAAAGCGCGTGCGCAGCGTGTCGGCCTGCATCATGCCTTCGACAATCGCTTTCGCCAGCAGCGGCGCGTTAATTTCGCCGTTGAGTTCAACGTAGTGCGCCACGCTCCAGGCATTAGGCAGCGTGGAGAGCTGTTCTGCCATCCAGATACCCGGCTGGGCGGCCACGAGAGGAAGATGCGTGCTCATACGTTCTCCTCGGCAAAAAAGGACGGGATCAGCGTCTGCCAGTTTTCTGCCAGCCAGTGCTGGCAGGCCTCCTGGGATTGCGGGGCGCACACTTCACGCCAGCCCGCAGGCTGTGCGCACTGCGCGGGCCACAGGCTGTACTGACCGTTTTCGTTTTGCAACACAGAGAACTGCCCTTGCGGATTGTCGAAGGGATTACTGAATTCCATACCAAACTCCTGTCGAAAAAAATCGCCTGCCTGGCGTTAGTGAATGAGTGGCTGCCAGAGAGTAATAAGCCCCTGCGTCAGCCCGCCACGCCAGCAAAGCGCATCATGTCCGCCGTCAACCTGACGCCAGAAAATCGACTGCTGTGTGTGTTGTAGTTGGGCGTAAATGGCCTGATTGGCCCGGAAAATCAGCGGCTCGCGCTGGCCCGCCTCAAGAACGATGCGAAGGTTTTGCGCGGATTTTTCACCCGCTTTGAGTTGTTCGATTAGCAGCCCGTCCTGCTGCGCGCCGCGATGCGGCCACCAGTAGGAGCCAGACTGGCTGAGCACGCAGCCAAAACGCTGCGGCCAGTTAAGCCCGGCGTACAGAGAGGACAGGCCGCCAAAACTTTGCCCGGCGACGACCGTGTGGTCAGCTCGTGGGCTGAAAGGCGCGATGGCGTGAATCTGCGGGAGTAATTCATCCTGCACCGCCAGCCAGAAATCGGGGTTGCAGGGCAGCTCGCGGCTGCGATGGGCGGTATCGATCACATCAATGAGCACGTAGACCGCCGGAGGCAGTTGCCCCTCGTTTGTCAGCGCCGTTAGGGCGGGCCAGACGGGCATACTTTCGGCCCAAAACTGGCCGTCGAGGAGAATTGCCAGCGGGCGCTCGGCTACGCGCTCCTCGCCCGTGGTGAAGATCCACACCCGGCGCGAATTCCCCAGACGCGAGCTGTGCCACTGAATGCAGTGCGGCGCAGAATACGGCGTTTCGGGATGATTCCAGCCAGGCTGAACGGGCGCATTCGGCATCTCCAGCGCCGACACCGGATGGCCGCGTCCGCCGCGCCAGCTCTGGGCATTCAGCGGATCGGCAATCGCGTTTGGCAGCAGTTTGCGCCAGCCCTCACGCAGCGCCATGCGATCGGGCGCGTCGGCGGTGAAGACGGTTTGGTCGAAATCCTGGGCGTTTTCGGAGGGAATAAAACAGTAGCTGCCGCGCCACTCAGGGCTGAATTCCCCCTGCCACTGCCAGACGTCGGTGTCGGGAAGGCGCGTGAGCGACTGGGGACGCGCATTTTGATGGTGATCCGTGACGCCAGTGATGTAGATCCACACCCGCTGCACCGTCGAGGTGAGTTGCGTTCCGCCGGGATCGCGCCACCAGAAAGTGACACGATAATTATCCCCTTCGCGGACCGCTTCCGGCCCTTTTTTTGACTGCCACCAGGCATCACTTCCCGTTGTTAGCGCCGTCACCCGTTTAACCTCATGTTTTTCGCGTCTTTTTTGTTATATGACAAAAATTATTGATAATATTATTGATAACTATTTGCATTTGCAATAGCGTAGTGCCCGCGCTGTGGGAAGCGCGCTCATAAAATAACCATGCCACGCATTGTGTGCGCTCGAGGACAGGGCTGCTTACGCAACGTGCCGGTGATAATTCATGCCGCCTCCTCTCCCGTTAGGGAATGGAGCCAAGGGGACGCGGCAACGAAAAGCAGGACGTACAATGAATAAGAAGATTCACTCCCTGGCCTTGCTGGTCAATCTGGGGATTTACGGCGTGGCCATGCCAGCCATGGCAGACGACAAAACCACCAGCAGTGCCGCGCACGAAGATACTATGGTGATCACCGCCGCCGAGCAAAACCTGCAGGCGCCGGGCGTTTCAACCATCACGGCTGATGAAATTCGTAAAAATCCTCCCGCTCGCGACGTGGCCGAAATCATTCGTACCATGCCGGGCGTTAACCTGACCGGTAACTCCACCAGCGGTCAGCGCGGTAACAACCGCCAGATTGATATTCGTGGCATGGGCCCGGAAAACACCCTGATTCTGATCGACGGCAAACCCGTCACCAGCCGTAACTCCATCCGTCTCGGCTGGCGCGGCGAGCGTGATACGCGCGGCGACACCGGCTGGGTACCGCCTGAGATGATCGAGCGCATCGAGGTCATTCGTGGCCCGGCGGCCGCGCGCTACGGTAACGGCGCAGCGGGTGGCGTAGTGAACATCATCACCAAGAAATTCGACAACCAGTGGCATGGTTCGTGGAACACCTACCTGAACGCGCCGGAGCATAAAGACGAAGGCTCCACCAAGCGCACCAACTTCAGCCTGAGCGGCCCGCTGGGCGGCGATTTCAGCTTCCGCATGTTCGGTAATCTGGACAAAACCCAGGCCGACGCATGGGATATCAACCAGGGCCATCAGTCCGACCGTACCGGAATGTATGCCGATACCCTGCCGGCCGGTCGTGAAGGTGTGGAAAACAAAGATATCAACGGCGTGGTGCGCTGGGACTTCGCGCCAATGCAGTCCCTGGAATTTGAAGCGGGCTACAGCCGCCAGAATAACCTCTACGCGGGCGATACCCAGAACACCAACAACGACAACAGCTCGAACGGGCTGGTGAAGAAGAATTACGGCAAAGAGACCAACCGTATTTACCGCCAGAACTGGGCGGTGACCTGGAACGGCGGTTGGGATAACGGCGTGACCACCAGCAACTGGGCACAATACGAGCACACCCGTAACTCGCGTCTCGGCGAAGGGCTGGCGGGCGGTCTGGAAGGACTGTTCAACAGCGACAAATTTACCGATACGGATCTGTCCGACGTCACCCTGCACAGCGAAGTTAACCTGCCGTTCGATTTCCTGGTCAACCAGAACCTGACTCTGGGGACCGAGTGGAACCAGCAGCGCATGAAGGATTACGCCTCTAACTCTCAGACCCAGCAGGGCGGCGCGATCCCTGGCATGAGCGACGATCGTAGCCCGTACTCGAAAGCGGAGATCTTCTCCCTGTTCGCCGAAAACAACATGGAGCTGACCGACAGCACCATGCTGACCCCGGCGCTGCGCTTCGATCATCACACTATTGTGGGTAACAACTGGAGCCCGTCCCTGAACCTGTCGCAAGGTCTGGGGGATGATTTCACGCTGAAGATGGGTATCGCCCGGGCGTATAAAGCGCCGAGCCTGTACCAGACCAACCCGAACTACCTGCTCTACAGCAAAGGCCAGGGCTGCTACGCCAGCGGCGACGGCGTCGGCTGTTACATGATGGGTAACGACGATCTGAAAGCCGAAACCAGCATCAACAAAGAAATTGGCCTCGAGTGGAAACGCGACGGCTGGCTGGCGGGTGCAACCTGGTTCCGTAACGACTATCGCGACAAAATCGAAGCGGGCTATGCGCCAATCGGCCAGACCTCTACCGGCAAAGTCTCCACCGATATTTACCAGTGGGAAAACGTGCCGAAAGCCGTCGTAGAAGGGCTGGAAGGCTCCTTAAACGTGCCGGTGACGGATGCTGTCAACTGGACCAACAACATCACCTACATGCTGCAAAGTAAGAACAAAGAGACCGGCGATCGTCTGTCGATCATCCCGGAGTACACGCTGAACTCAACCCTGAGCTGGCAGGTACAGCAGGATGTGTCGGTGCAGTCGACCTTCACCTGGTACGGCAAGCAGCAGCCGAAGAAATACAACTACAAAGGCCAGCCGGTGAGCGGGTCTGAAAAAGACGAAGTCAGCCCGTACAGCATCGTGGGCCTGAGCGCGACCTGGGACGTGACCAAATACGTCAGCCTGACCGGCGGCGTGGATAACGTCTTCGACAAACGCCAGTGGCGTGCAGGTAATGCCCAGACCACCGGGAATGCCACCACGGGCGCGTACATGTACGGTGCAGGTGCTTACACCTACAACGAACCGGGTCGTACCTGGTACATGAGCGTTAACACCCACTTCTGATAGACTGTAAGCCCTCTTCCATCGAAGGGGGCTTTTTCTATCAGGGGGACCGATGCACACCACACACAGCCTGCTGACACTCGGCGGCGTCTCGCTGCACCGCATTGATTTCGATCCCTCCACCTTTGATCACGCCGATCTGCTCTGGCTGCCTCATCACGCCGACCTCAGCCACACCTCTGCCAAACGCAAAGCGGAACACCTCGCCGGACGCATCGCCGCCGTCCAGGCGCTACAGCCCTTTGGCATCACCACGGTGCCCGGTATCGGCGCGAACGGCGAACCGCTGTGGCCAACCGGTTTTGCGGGCAGTATTTCTCACAGTAGCACCCAGGCGCTGGCGCTGGCGGTGCGCCGCGACAACGCACTGGTGGGGATTGACTGCGAAGCGCTGATTGCAGAAAAGGAAGCCGTAGAGATTCAGGACGGGATTATCAACGAGCAGGAAAAGCGTGTTCTGCTGGGCGCGGGATATCCGTTTGCCCTCGCCCTGACGCTGGTCTTCAGCGCCAAAGAGAGCCTGTTTAAAGCCCTGTTCCCGCGCGTTAACGCCTATATGGGTTTTGACAGCGCCTGCGTGACGGCGATGACTCGCAGCACGCTCACCCTGTCGCTGGCTCGCCCACTGGCCGGTTTTTCGCACAACCACGCTTTTCACTTTAACTGGTGCCAGCAAAACGTCGGCGTGATAACGCTGCTCTGCGAATAATTCGCCTCAGCGTTAACCCGCCTTCCCTGTTACTTTCAAAACCCGCTATTTATTTCTTCATAAAATTACATGGAGCCGTCGGGCAGTTTAACGGGGAATATCCTCCGCAACCCCTTGCCTGAACGCTTCCAGGCGCTGGATCTGCCGCCCTTCGCTGTCAAAGTTCTCCGCCGCCAGCCACGCGCGCAGCTCGGCGTCGCGCTCCGGCCACTCGGTATTAATGATGGAAAGCATATCGCTGTCGCGGTTGCGCCCTTTACGGATCAGTTTTTGCCGCAGCCGCCCTTCCCAGACAAACCCCAGCCGCTCTGCCGCGCGCCGCGACGCCACATTCATCGAATCGCATTTCCACTCCACGCGGCGGTAGTGATGTTCGAAAGCATTTTGCAGCAGCAGCCAGACCGTTTCCGTTCCCATGGGAGAGTTTTTCATCTGACGCGACCAGGTCACGTGGCCGATCTCCACCGACCCCATCAGCCGCTCAATCGCCATATAACTCACCACGCCAACCGCACGCTCTGAACGTAAATCAATGACCGCGTAAGGCACCAGCGCATCGTCCATCACCTTGCCCAACAGCCAGTGCGCGGTGGCGTCGATGCTCTCCGGCTGCGTGCTGGCAAGCCAGGTCCAGTCGCTGTCATCGCCCAGAGCATACGCGTCAAACAGATCCACGGCGTGCCGCGTGGCGTCCAGCGGCTCCAGACGACAGAATCGCCCGTTCAGCGGCGTGCGACGCAACACCGAGGCACCTTTCCAGTGGGGAACAATATCGTTTACGACTTGACCATGTTGATTAATTTCCGGCACGCCCGCGACTCCCTGATATGTAATGCAATTGTTATATCAGGACAAAAAGCAGGCGAAAAGCCCTGCGTGAAGGAAAGCGCTTAATAGCCAATCTGCATGCGTTATATCCCCATGGCATAAGCAAAGCAGAATTTAGACTTTGAGGATTTTCACGGCAGGCCTAACGTAGCGATGCCAAAAACAATCACAACACATTTTCTTTCAGGGATCGCTATGACGAAAAAACTGCTGCCGTTACTGGTATTGGCCGCGCTGTCAGCCGCCGCCAACGCCGCTACTCCGCCGAATACGCTGGTTGTCGCTCAGGGGCTTGATGATATCGTCAGCCTCGATCCCGCGGAAGCCAACGAGCTTTCCAGCATCCAGACCGTGCCGAGCCTGTACCAGCGTCTGGTGCAGCCCGACCGCGATAATCCGGCAAAAATCTCCCCAATTCTGGCGGAAAGCTGGGAAGCAGACGCAGCAGCGAAAACCCTGACCATCAAACTCAAGCCTGACGCCAAATTTGCCTCCGGCAACCCGCTGCGCCCGGAAGATGTGATTTTCTCCTACACCCGCGCCATCACCCTGAACAAATCCCCGGCCTTTATTCTGAACGTGCTGGGCTGGGAGCCGGGCAATATCGCCAGCCAGCTGAAAAAAGTGGATGACCACACGCTGCAACTGCACTGGACGGCTGACGTCAGCCCGGCGGTGGCGCTGAATATTCTCTCCACGCCGATCGCCTCTATCGTCGATGAAAAGCTGGTTTCAGCGAATGTGAAAGACAATGACTTCGGTAACACCTGGCTGAAAATGCACTCGGCGGGCAGCGGCGCGTACAAAATGCGCGTCTACCAGCCGCATCAGGCCATCGTGCTGGAAGCTAACGACACCGCCCCTGGCGGCGCGCCGAAGCTTAAAAGCATCATTATTAAAAACGTCCCGGACCCGGCCTCTCGCCGTCTGCTGATTCAGCAGGGTGATGCGGATGTGGCCCGCGATCTGGGCGCAGACCAAATCAGCGCGCTGGAAGGCAAAGCGGGTGTGAAGGTGTTAAGCATCCCGTCTGCCGAGCAGAACTACCTGGTGTTTAACGCCGGAAACAGCGCTAACCCGCTGCTGAACAACCCAGCGTTCTGGGAAGCGTCGCGCTGGCTGGTGGATTACGACGGGATCACTAAGGATCTGCTGAAGGGCCAGTATTTTGTGCATCAGAGCTTCCTGCCAGTCGGGCTGCCGGGCGCGCTGGAAGATAATCCGTTCAAATTCGATCCGGCCAAAGCGAAAGCGATCCTCGCCAAAGCGGGTATTAAAGATGCGCACTTCACGCTGGACGTGGAGAACAAACCGCCGTTTATTACTATCGCGCAGTCAATGCAGGCGAGCTTCGCCCAGGGCGGTGTGAAGGTGGATCTGCTGCCTGCTGCGGGCAGCCAGGTGTATGCGCGCGTGCGCGCCAAGCAGCACCAGGCGGCGATTCGCTTGTGGATTCCGGATTACTTCGATGCACACTCCAATGCCAGTGCCTTTGCCTGGAACGACGGAAAATCCAGCACCGTGGCCGGTCTTAACGGCTGGAAAATCCCCGAGCTGACCAAAGCCACGCTGGCCGCGGTGGCCGAGCCCGATCCGGCAAAACGCCTGGATCTGTACACCAAAATGCAGCAGGAGTTGCAGCATAATTCGCCGTACGTGTTTGTCGATCAGGGCAAAACCCAGATCGTGGTGCGCGATAATGTGAAGGGGTACCAGCAAGGGCTGAATGCCGATATGGTCTGGTACGATAAAGTGACTAAATAATCTGCCCTGATGGCCGGGTGGGGTTCGCCTCACCCGGCCTACAACACAGTGAAACGTCGGCCCGGCCAGCACAGCGCCACCGGGCAAAAGGAATAACGCTCTCTCCATGCCACCTCTATCTTCCCACGTGATGCGTGTTGTTCAGGGCCTTTTCACCCTGCTCCTCACGCTGTTCGGGCTGCTGCTCGTCACCTTTGCGCTCTCCGCATTTTCCCCCGTCGATCGTGTCTTGCAGATCGTCGGCGATCACGCCAGCCAGTCGACGTACGATCAGGTTCGTCACCAGCTCGGGCTGGATCAGCCCCTGCCGGTGCAGTTCTGGCATTACCTGCTGAACCTGTTTCACGGCGATCTTGGCACCGCCAGCGCCACCGGACAGCCGGTATTGCAGGATCTGCTGCACGCATTTCCCGCCACGCTGGAACTCGCCACGCTGGCGCTGATTATCGGCTCCGTGCTCGGAATTATTGCAGGAGTGCTGTGTGCGCGTTTTGCCGGTTCACCGCTGGATCTGATCATCCGCACCCTCACCCTGCTCGGTAACTCGGTGCCTGTTTTCTGGCTGGGACTGCTCATGCTGGCATTGTTTTACGCGAAGCTGCAATGGAGCGCCGGGCCGGGCCGGTTGGACGATATCTGGCAATACACCGTGGAGCCACGCACCGGTTTTGCGCTGATCGATACCTGGCTTTCAGGGGACCGCGAGGCGTTTAAAAATGCCCTCAGCCACCTGGTGCTGCCGGTGCTGCTGCTGGCCTACTATTCCCTGGCGAGCATCACCCGCCTGACGCGCTCGGCGTGCCTCAGCGAAATGAACAAAGAGTACATCCTGCTCGCGCGCGCCAAAGGTGCGGGAGAGATGGCCATTCTGCTGCGCCATGTGCTGCCTAATATTCGCAGCACGCTACTGACGGTGATCGCGCTGGCCTACACCAGCATGCTCGAAGGCGCAGTGCTGACCGAAACCGTCTTCTCATGGCCGGGCATTGGCCGCTATCTCACCACCGCGTTATTCGCGGGCGATACCACCGCCATCATGGGCGGTACGCTGGTGATTGGCGTCTGTTTTGTGCTGATAAATAATCTGACCGACCTGCTTGTGCGGGCCACCGACCCCAGGGTGCGCTGATGCCTTTTTATCTTTTTCTGCGCCGACTGCGCCGCTCTCCCGCTGCGTTCTGCGGGCTTATCGCAATCGTTCTGTTGCTGCTGATCGCGCTGTTTGCTCCGTGGCTCGCTCCGCTCGATCCGAACTGGCAGAACGCGGCGGCACGCCTGCAGGCACCGAACGCCACGCACTGGCTCGGCACGGACAGTTTCGGGCGCGATCTGCTCTCACGCCTGATCTACGGCAGCCGTCCCGCTCTTGGGCTGGTGGCGCTGGTGACGATCATCACCCTGCCCACCGGGCTGCTGATCGGGATTTTGTCAGGCTACTACGGCGGCTGGCTGGAGCGTGTGCTGATGCGTTTTACCGACGTGGTGATGTCGATGCCACGTCTGATCCTCGCCTTTGCCTTTGTCGCCATGCTCGGCCCTGGCCTTGTGAACGGCGCGCTGGCGCTGGCGCTCACCACCTGGCCGGCCTATGCACGTCAGGCCCGGAGTGAAATTCAGCGTCTGCGTCACAGCGATTATCTGGCGGCTGCCGAGATGATGGGCATTCGCGGCGGGCGTCTGTTGCTTGGGCATATTCTGCCGCTCTGCCTGCCGTCAGCGATTGTGCGACTGGCGCTGGATCTGGCGGGCATTATTCTGGCCGCCGCCGGACTGGGGTTCCTGGGTCTGGGCGCGCGTCCGCCGATGGCCGAATGGGGCGCGATGATCGCCGACGGCATGCAGGTGATTTTCGATCAATGGTGGATCGCCGCTATTCCTGGCGGCGCGATCCTGTTCGCCAGCCTGGCGTTTAACCTGCTGGGCGACGGCCTGCGCGACATTCTGGAGCCGCAACATGACTGACTCCCGCGTTATCGTCGATGCGCTGAATATCGACTACCCCGCCGCGCGTGTGGTGAACAACCTGAGTTTTACCCTCGGCAACGAACGGCTGGCGTTAGTGGGCGAATCCGGCTCCGGTAAATCCATGTCGGCCAGGGCGCTGATGGGCCTGGTACGCAGGCCCGGCGTGGTCAGTGCCCGGCAGCTTAACGTGCTGGGCCACGATCTGCTGACCATGAGTAATCGCGGCTGGCAGCGCCTTCGCGGCAACGGCATTGCGATGGTGCTACAGGACCCGCGCTATGCGCTCAACCCGGCCAAAAACGTCGCCGCGCAGCTCGAAGAGTCGCTGACGCTGCATCAGTCTCTCTCCCGCAAGGAGCGGCAGGAGCGTATTCGCGACATCATCCACGCCGTCGGGCTGGAGCAGAGCGTGCTGACGAGCTATCCCGGTGAACTCTCCGGCGGGATGGGCCAGCGGGTGATGATTGCCATTGCGCTCATCAATAATCCGCAGGTGCTGATTGCCGATGAACCCACGTCGGCCCTCGACGCGCGTCTGCGCAATCAAATCCTCGAACTGCTGGTGAAGCAGTGCGAGGAGCGTCAGATGGCGATGTTACTGATTAGTCACGATTTACCGCTGGTGGCTGAACATTGCGACCGCGTGCTGGTGATGTATCAGGGCGAAAACGTCGATGAGATGACCGCGCGGGAACTGCCGCAGGCCACGCATCCCTACACCCGCACGCTGTGGACCTGCCGCCCGGATGCCAGCACCTATGGGCAAATGTTACCGACGCTGGATCGCAAGGAGATACACCATGGCACTCGTTGATGTCCGTCAGTTGCAGGTGGCGTTCGGCGAAAAAACGGCGGTATCGTCGGCCAGCTTTGCCATCGAAAAAGGGGAAACTTTCAGCCTTATCGGGGAGTCCGGCTGCGGAAAATCGACCATTCTGCGCGTGCTGGCCGGGCTACAACGCCAGTGGCGCGGCGACGTGACGCTGCTCGGGGAAAACCTGAAACCCGACGCCCGGTTTACCGGCGCGCTGCGGCGCAACGTGCAGATGGTGTTTCAGGATCCGTGGGCGTCCTTGCATCCGAATCACACCCTTTCACGCACGCTGACTGAACCGCTAAAAATTCACGGTGAAACACAGATTGCAGAGAAAGTAGCCGACGCGTTGCAGCAGGTGGGGCTGTCGGCTGACGCGGGCCAGCGTTATCCGCATCAGCTGTCTGGCGGCCAGCGTCAGCGCGTGGCGATTGCTCGCGCCCTGTTGCTGCGCCCCCAGCTCTTGCTGCTGGACGAACCAACCTCGGCGCTGGATATGTCGGTGCAGGCGGAGATCCTGAATCTGCTGAACCGCCTGAAACAGCAGCACGGTATGACCTATCTGCTGGTGAGCCACGACGCGGATGTGATTGCGCATATGTCAGACCGCGCGGCGTTTATGGCGCACGGCGAGATTCAACGGGTATTTGATCGTGAAGCGATGCGAAACGGCGAGCACCGGATGGGGTAGGTTTCACGTGGGCCAGTGTCTGCCCTTTCAGACCGGCTACCGCCCGACAGGTGTTTTCTGGAAAGCGCCTCGCAAATCGAAAAGTAACCTTGTGAAACTCAGGGTTTAGCCTTTTATTTGCCCTTCCTCGGTCGTAAAGTGCCTGCGTTGCGGTTTATCCGCGACCGGGCGTAGGAACCCGTTGGCATAAAGCGATAACTTTTTTCGCGACAGCGCATACCCCGTTAACTTACGGTGGCGCTGGCGGAGCAGCAAACGCTGGCCGTTTTCTTTGTGCACGGTATTCCTACCTCCGTCAGCGCTGCCCCTCCCTGAGCGCAGGGACTTACAGGGTGGTCAATTAATTTCATGCATAATGAGGATGCCAAATGGCTACTATCCCAACCCTGTTTTACGCGCAATCTGACGAAAGCGTTATTCAGCAGCTTCTCACCGCCCCGCTCCCGCAAACGGCGGATTTATTCCAGGTGGCCGATCTCTGCGCCTCATTTGTGTGCGTGCTGGTCGAAACCCACGACAGCAAAACGCGCGAAGCCTTGTGCGAGCGTTTACTGCAAGCGCTCAACCAGCTGCGCGAACTGTGCGATAAAGATCTTCCACCGTACCTGATTGAGCAACTGATCAAGGGCGAGAAAATCAGCTCAAACGTGCCGGATCTGTGGCAAGAAACCGCCACGCTGTTGGATTACATTCAGGCGCTGACGAACGCCATTCTGGCAGGGACTCTGCCACCGAATGTGGCAAAAGAGTTAACGGGGCTGCTGCATGATATGGTCTGGCTGCTGACCGATTTTGTGAAGGAGCCGTACATCACGGCGCACTGAGGCAGGAGTGAGGCCGAAATTCTGCAGATGAATGGCACAGAATTTCGGCACAGGATCACTTGAGGAGTTTCACCGTGGCCTCGATGTCGATCTCATCTTCAGAGAAGATCAGCGTCGTCCCCTGGAAGGTGGTGATCGCCAGTTTCTTCACCGAGCGCATCTCACCCGGTTTCGCCGCAGATTTCGGACGGATATTGTTCAGCAGCAGGCCGACTGACAGCACCGCATTTTCTTTATCGATGCCCGAGTCTGCAGGCACTTCTTCGCTGTAGACCAGGAAAGATTTAATCGACGTCAGCTTAATACGCTCGCCCGCGATATAGATGTATTTGCTTTCCGGCACCACTTTCACCGCATACGCGGACAAGCCTTTGTTGTTGGTCGTCGGTTCAAACGTGACCGCCGCGTCTTTCTTAATCAGCTCAGGATTGGCAACTTTGATCACATGAAAATACCGGTTGTCACCGTTTTCATCTTTGATAAATCCAAAGCCTTTATCTTTAAACCACGTTGTGATCGTTCCGTTCATCGCCATTACCGCCTGATTAATCGTTTATCAACACAAATTTTGCAGCGCGCAGTGTAAAGCACATTGCCTGCGCAGACTACGTCTTTGGGTTAAGTCTGGACGATAAATTTGTGGGATGCGAGTCCATCGCCCGGTGGGAAAGTTGCTTACACGGGCCTACGTACCGCTTCGGTATTAGCCAGGTGAAGTGTAACCGTCAACCGGCGTTTCTTCTCTGGAACGCGCCTCGCAAACCGAAGATTAGCTTTAAAAAATAGGTAGTTATCGATTTACTCGCCATTACACTGATGATGTTTCCCCGAGGTGCCGGGCAGATAGAATCTGCTATAAAGGCGTTTATCTTGTAAATCGTAACTTATAGGATACAATAAATGAGTGTTAATCACAGGCTACAATCATGCCGATAGTGAAGCACTATAAAACGGCTGACGACCGTAACCCTTTTGACGAGTACTTTCGCAGTATCAAAGACCCGATAGCCAAAGCCATGATAGCGACACGCATCGCCCGAATGGCAACCGGCAACTACGGAGATTGTAAAGTGTGTCGCGACGGTATATCAGAGTTGCGGATCGCTCAAGGGCCGGGGTATCGGGTGTATTTTAGTTATGTAACAGACTCCAGTGATGGCAGCGTAAATCTGGTGTTGTTGTGCGGGACGAAGAAGAGTCAAAACGCCGATATTACTACTGCGTTAATCTATCTTAACGACTACAAAGCAAGGTAATGAGAGGAAATAATGGCTAAATCCATTCTCCACGATGATGCGATGGTACAACTGCTGAAAGACGATCCGGCATTTGCCCCTGTCTATCTTCACCAGGCATTAATTGAGATCGATGAAGAAGGGGGTTACGAGGCATTCATGCTGGCACTACGCCACGTTATTGAAGCCACTGGAGGCATGACTGCTGTCGCGAAGCGCGCGGGGGTTTCCCGTGAATCGCTCTACAAATCACTCTCTCCAAATGGGAATCCGTCTTTTAAACGCGTAGCCGCGCTGGCATCTGCTACGGGTTACCCTATTTCACGCATAGCCACCGCATCGGCCTAATCAGTGCCGCAAATCACGCCGCTTGCAGGAGATGTCTATACTCATTTCATCCCCGCAACCGGAGCGCGCCATGCCCCTACCCGACTTCCATGTATCCGACCCTTTTACGCTGGGTATTGAACTCGAACTGCAGGTGGTGAACCCGCCGGGGTACGATCTCAGCCAGGACTCTTCGGCGCTGATTGCCGCCGTGAAAAACGATATCAAGGCCGGTGAGGTCAAACATGATATCACCGAGAGTATGCTCGAAATCGCCACCGGCGTGTGCCAGGACATTCATCAGGCGGCGGCGCAATTTTCCGCGATGCAGCAGGCGATCCTGCGCGCGGCGGCGGATCAGCATATTCAGATCTGTGGCGGCGGCACACATCCGTTTCAGAAGTGGCAGCGTCAGGAGGTGTGCGACGACGAGCGCTACAACCGCACGCTGGAGATGTTTGGCTATCTGATTTTGCAGGCGACGGTTTTCGGCCAGCACGTTCACGTCGGCTGCCGAAACGGTGATGAGGCGATTTACTTGCTGCATGGTCTTTCGCGCTTTGTGCCGCACTTTATCGCCCTCTCTGCCTCGTCGCCTTACATGCAGGGCAGCGATACCCAATTCGCCTCCTCGCGGCTCAATATTTTCTCGGCGTTTCCAGATAACGGCAAAATGCCGTGGGTGAATAACTGGCAGGAGTTCGAAGGGCTGTTTCGCCGCCTTAGCTATACCAGCACCATCGACAGCATCAAAGATCTGCACTGGGACATCCGCCCCAGCCCGCATTTTGGCACCGTTGAGGTGCGGGTGATGGATACGCCGCTGACTCTGGCGCACGCGATTAACATCGCCGGGCTGATTCAGGCCACGTCGCACTGGTTGCTAACCGAACGCCCGTACAAGCACCAGCCGCAGGACGCCCTGCTCTATAACTTCAACCGTTTTCAGGCATGCCGCTATGGGCTGGATGGCCTGCTGACCGACGTGAACAGCGGCGAACAAAAAACCATTGCCGAGGATATCGAGTGGCTGCTGGAGCGCGTCGCGCCATCAGCCGATAAGGTGGGCGCGACAAGCGCGATTGCGGAAATTGCCCTGATGTTAAAACAGGGCAAAAGCGAGGCGCAGCGGATGCGGGATTTTATCGCCGACGGCGGTTCGCTGATCTCGCTGGTACAAAAACACTGCGAGCTGTGGACTACTCACCCGTAAGTGAGTGCCCCCACTCGCGCAGACGCTGGAACAGCACGAACAGCGCCGGGATAAAGACAATCCCGACCACGGTCGCCACCAGCATCCCGCTGAACACCGTGGTCCCGATGATGCGGCGGCTCTGCGCCCCCGCACCGGAGGCCAGCATCATCGGCAGCACGCCGATAATAAAGGACACGGCGGTCATCATGACTGCGCGGAAGCGGCGCGACGCCCCTTCGCGGGCGGCATCGACAATCGCCATGCCGTCTATGCGCCGCGCGCGGGCAAACTCGACGATCAGAATGGCGTTTTTGGCCGCCAGGGCGATAAGCAACACCAGCCCAATCTGCACGTACACGTCGTTGGCAAAGCCTGCAACCCACAGCCAGACCAGCGCGCCGCCGATGGCAAACAGCACCGAGAGCATCACGCTTGCGGGCAAGGTCCAGCTTTCGTACTGCGCCACAAGGAACAGCCACGCCATCACCACCGCCGCCAGCACAATCCAGATCGCCTGATTGCCCGTCTGCTGCTCCTGATACGACATACCGCTCCACGCGTAGTCATACCCGGCGGGCAGAGTATCGTTCAGCAACTGACCCATCGCCGCCATTGCCGTGCTGCTGCTCACGCCTGCCGCCGCCGAGCCGCTCACCGACACTGACGGGAACTGGTTGTACTGCTGTACAAACGGCGCACCGACGGTCGGGGTGATAGTCACCAGATTGCTCAGACGCACGCGCTCGCCGTTATTGCTGCGCACATAAAGCTCACTGATCTGCTCCGCACGCTCACGCCACTGCATCTCGTTTTGCATCACCACATGGTAAACGCGATTATTAATGCTGAAATCCCCGGCGCGCGTGCCGCCAAAGGCGGTTTGCAGGCTGCTGAAGATGCGGCTCACGGGCACACCCAGACGTGCTGCGCGCTCGCGATCCACCTCAAGGGTCAGCTGCGGTACGTTGCTGCTCCAGGTGGTAAACACGCGGGTGAGTTGCGGATGCTGGTTGGCTTTCGCCAGCACCTCGCGGGTGACGCGCTCCAGCTCCGCCGGGCTTTGCCCTGCCTGGGCCTGAATACGCAGATCGAACCCGGAGGCATTACCCAGCCCCGGTAGCGTCGGCGGCGCGAAGGTCATGATGGTCGCTTCCGGCAGGGCCAACAGCTGACGTTGCAGCCCGCCCATCACCTCGTCGAGCGGCGGGCGCTCGCTCCAGTCTTTCAGCATCACCGAGATAAATCCGCCGTTCGAGGCGCTGGTGCCGTTGAGAATATTAAAACCCGAGACCTGAATCACATCCGCCACCGCCGGATTGGCGGCAATCAGCTCGCGCGCCGTCGTCATCACCGCTTCGGTGCGCTCCAGGGATGCCGCCTCCGGCAGCTGGACGCTGGCGAAGAAGTAGCCCTGATCTTCCTGCGGCAGGAACCCTTTTGGCATGGCGGTAAAACTCAGCGCCACGATGGCCGCCGCACCGGCAGTCGCCAGCAGTGCCACCACAGGGCGACGGTTAAAGACCTCCACCAGACGGGTGTAAGCCTGCCGCGTGGCGTCCAGCGCGCGGTTAAAGCCGCGGAAAATCGCCGCAGGACGCCCGACGCGCGGGCGCAGCAATAAGGCGCACAGCGCCGGTGTAAGCGTCAGGGCCACAATACTTGAAAGGGTTACGGCGGTGGAGAGCGTGACCGCAAACTGGCGATACAGCTCGCCGACAATCCCCGGCAGCAGCGCCACCGGCACGAATACCGCCAGCAGTACCAGGGTGGTGGCGATCACCGGCCCGGCAATCTGACGCAGCGCGTTGGCCGTCGCCTCCGTGCGGCTTTGCCCTTCCGCCATCAGCGTTTCGACGCTCTCGACCACCACAATCGCGTCATCCACCACCATGGTGAGCGCCAGAATAATGGCGAACAGACTCAGGGTGTTCGCCGAATAGCCGAGCGTGTAGAGCACCGCGAAGGTGCCAATCAGCGACACGGGGATTGCCAGTACCACAATCAGCGTCGCGCGCCAGCTTTGCAGAAACAGGGAAACCACCACCACCACGGCAAGCAGCGTCAGGGCCAGTGAGACACCAATCTCTTTGATGGTCGCCGCCACAAACTCGGTGGTGTCGAACTTCACTTCCCAGGTCAGATCCGCCGGGAAGCGAGTGGAGAGCCGCTCAAGCTCGCCGCGCACCGCTTCGGCCACGCGCAGGGCATTGGCCGACGGCGTCGGATAGATGCCTAAGTACGCCGAATCGTGACCGTTCAGCTGCGCGCCAGAGCTGTAACTGCGCGATCCCAGCTCGATGGTCGCCACATCTTTCAGGCGAACCAGTTGCCCCATGTCACCGGCGCGAATAATGATATCGCCAAAGGCGTCGGCTTCGTTGAGACGCCCCAGCCCGTTGATAGTGAGCGTTTGCTGCTGCCCGTTGAAGACCGGCGGCGTCCCCACCTGGCCTGCCGCACCCTGCACGTTCTGCTCGCCCAGCGCCTGGGCCACATCATCCGTGGTGACGTTGAGAGCGTTCATACGATCCGGACGCAGCCAGATGCGCATGCTGTAGTCGCGCGCGCCAAACAACTGGACCTGCCCGACGCCCGGCAGGCGTGCCAGGGCTTCGCGCACCTGGGTGCTGGCGTAATTGCTGACAAACAGCGTTGAATGGGTACCTTCCGGTGAGTAAAGACTTACCCCCATCATCAGGTTAGTGGCGCGTTTTCGCACCTGGACGCCGTTTTGCTGCGCCTCGGCGGGCAACTGCGCCAAGGCCTGCGCCACGCGGTTTTGCACATCAATCGCCGCCAGATCCGGGTCGGTGCCTGCGGCAAAGGTGATGTTCAGGCTGTAGGCGCCTTCATCGGAGCTGGTCGATTCCATGTACAGCATGTGATCCACACCGTTAAGCTGGGTTTCCAGCGGCGTGGCGATGGCTTCTGCCACATCTGCCGCGCTGGCACCCGGCCAGCTGGCGCTCACATTCACCACCGGCGGCGTGATCTGCGGGTACTGCTCCACCGGAATCAGCCTCAGGGCGATGGCCCCGAGCAAGGTGATCACCAGCGCAATCACCATCGCAAAGCGCGGGCGTTTGATAAACAACGTCAGCATGGTGGCTCCTTAATTCAGAATCTGGACAGCAGCACCGGGCTGCAGTCGCGGTGCGCCGTCAGTGACCACGCGCTCATTCGCCTCAACGCCGCTTTGCACGGTGAACTGCTGGCCCATTTGTCCGCCGAGCGTAAGCGCGCGTTTTTCAGCGTTTCCGTCGGCGTTCACTACCCAGGTGAAAAATCCGTCGCCATTTTGTTGTACCGCAGCCGCCGGGATCACCAGCGAATCCTGCTCGCTCTGCGGTCGCAGCCAGACATTCACGTTGCCCCCCGGCAGCAGGCGGTGCTGCGGATTGGCGAATTCGGCGCGCAGCATTACGCTGGCGGTGCGCGGGTCGATACGGTTATCCACCGAGGTCAGGGTGCCGTTTTCACGCTGCTCGCCGTTCTGAATCTGCGCCAGCCAGGCCTGTTTTAGCGCCGTGATATCCGCATGCTGCCCGGCTTTCGCGGCAAATGCCCCCTCTTCCAGGGCGAAGGCAATGCGGATGGGGTCAAGCTGCACCACCTCCACCAGCGGGCCGCTCGATGGATTCACTACGCTGCCGACATGGAAGCGGCTGTGGCCCATACGCCCGTTGATGGGCGAGACTATCCGGGTGAAACCGAGGGTGACGTTTCGCGCCTCGAGACGGGCATTGGCCTGCTCCAGCGCCGCGCGAGCCACGTCGCGCTGCATCTGTGCATTGTCGACGTCATTACGGCTGATAGCGTTGCCGGTTTTCAGGCTTTGAAAACGCGTGAGTTGCTGCTGCGCCTGGCGCAGGGTGGCTTCGGCACTTTTCACTTCCGCCTGCGCCAGACGCACCGCCGCACGCGGCTCCGCGTCGTCGAGTTCGAACAGCAGATCGCCCTGTTTGACGTACTGCCCGTCGCGGAAATGGATTTTGGCAATCGCCCCTTCCGTGCGCGCCCGCAGCTCTACCGTATGGATCGCCTCAATGCGGCCAGGGATCTGGCGCTCAGCGGCGTGGGTGGTCTGCTCGACGCTGGCGACGCGTACCGGAATGGCGGCGGCAAGAGCGGTTTGCAGGGTGCAGGAAAGAAGTGCGACCGCCAGAGCGGTGCGCAGGAAGGTGGATTTCATGGGGAAGTCCTCAGGTGATTCTCTCCCTCACCCTGGCCCGCTCCAGTGGAGAAGGTCAGGATGAGGGTGAGGGCAAAAAGTTATGCAGCCTTACGGAACCTGCGGGTCAGTCGCTTCTCAATTTCGACGATGAAGAACATCACGCCAGCCAGCGCCAGGGTAACCCCCCAGTAGCGCAGCGGCAGGGCTTCGGTGCCGAACAGCATCTGCATAAATGGCAGGTAGATAATCGCCAGCTGCAGCAGGAACAGCACACCCGTTACCAGCCAAATCCCTTTGTTCGCCAGCAGACCGCGGTTCAGAGAGAAACCATCGCTGTTGCGGCAGTTAATCATGTACACCCACTGCGCACACACCAGCATCTGCAGCAGCACGGTGCGGATGAACTCGGCGCTGTGGCCGCGCGGCGCGAGCCAGGCTTCCAGCGCAAAGGCTGCAATCGCAATCATGGTGCCGACGAAGGCCACGCGCCAGACGGCGAAGGCATCCATCACGTGCTGACCGGTCTGACGCGGCGGACGCTTCATGATGTTGCGCTCGGCGGCTTCAAAGGCCAGGCCGAAGGAGAGCGTGGCGGAGGTCGCCATGTTCATCCACAGAATCAGCACCGGCGTCAGCGGAATAATGTTCCCCGCCAGCAGGGCAATCACAATCAGCAGACCCTGCGCCAGGTTGGTTGGCATAATGAACAGAATCGTTTTCTTCAGGTTATCGTAGACGCGACGCCCCTCTTTTACCGAGCTGGCGATGGTGGCGAAGTTGTCGTCCGTCAGAACCATATCGGCGGCTTCTTTGGTCACTTCCGTGCCTTTGATGCCCATGGCGATCCCGACATCCGCCTGACGCAGCGCGGGCGCATCGTTCACTCCGTCGCCGGTCATCCCGACGATTTCACCTTTCTCCTGCAGGGCTTTCACCAGGCGCAGCTTATGCTCCGGGCTGGTACGCGCAAAGATGTCGTACTCCACCGCCGCATCCGCCAGCTCGGCGTCGTCCATCTTCTCCAGCTGATAGCCGGTGACAGCCTGCGCGCTGTTGGTGATCCCCAGCATCTGCCCGATGCTCATTGCGGTCTGCGGGTGGTCGCCGGTGATCATCTTCACGCGGATACCGGCCTGCTGACAGGCGTGGATGGCATCGATAGCCTCCGGACGCGGCGGGTCCATCATCCCGGCGATGCCGAGGAAAATCAGACCGTTGTTCAGGTCGTCGTGGCTCAGCCCCTGCTGGTCGGCCGCCGCCGGTTTGTACGCGGCTGCTACCATGCGCAGCCCCTGGCTGGCATAACGCTCCATCTCGGTTTCCCACCAGGCGCGGTCAAACGCGTCCACACCGTGGCGAGTCTGCTGCTGGTCGCACAGGGCGAAAATCACGTCCGGCGCACCGGTGACCAGGATTTGCTCCTCACTGCCAATCTGGTAGTGGGTGCTCATGTACTTGTACTGCGAGTCGAACGGGATTTTGTTAATCAGGCTGGTGACGACCGGCGCAAGATTGGCTTTGGCGGCCAGCACTTTCAGCGCCCCTTCCGTCGGCCCGCCGGTGATACCCCACAGGCCGCGCTCGTCCTGAATAATCTGGCTGTCGTTGCACAGGTCGATGGTGCGCAGATAGTGCTCCAGCACCGTGCCCTGCTGAACGTGCACCGGCTCGTCGCTGCCGTCCAGATAGATGTTGCCCACTGGCTCGTAGCTGTTGCCTTCCACGCGGTAGCAGCAGTCGGCGGTGATAATTGCTTTAACGGTCATTTCGTTCATGGTCAGGGTGCCGGTTTTATCCGAGCAGACCACGGTCATCGCCCCCAGGGTTTCAACGGTTGGCAGCTTGCGAATAATCGCCTTTTTGCGCGCCATCGCCTGAACGCCGAGCGACAGGATAATCGAGATAATCGCTGGCAGACCTTCCGGCACAGAGGCCACCGCCAGGCTAATCAAAGAGAGCAGCAGCTCGCCCATTGGGATGTCGCGGAACACCAGGCTGAAGACAAACAGCGCCGCCATCATCGCCAGAATAATGGCGAAGATCGCTTTGCCGAGTTTGTCCATCTGCACCAGCAGCGGCGTACGGTGCTTTTCAATTCCGGCCATCATCTGGTTGATGTGACCAAGCTCGGTGTCCTGGCCGGTGGCGATAACCACGCCCACACCGCCGCCTGCGCTTACGGTGGTGCCGGAGAACACCAGGTTCGTGCGGTCACCCAGCGATAAATCGCCCTGCAATGGATTAGTATGTTTATCCACCACCGTCGATTCACCCGTCAGAATCGCCTCTTCGACGCGTAAATTATGCGCCTCGATCAGACGCATATCCGCCGGAATACGATCCCCGGCGCGCAGGACAATAATATCGCCCGGCACAATATCCGTGGTTGGAATGGTCTCATGGACGCCGTTACGAATAACACGCGCATCGCTGGAGAGCATATTGCGAATACTTTGCAGCGATTTCTCCGCATTACTTTCCTGCACATGACCAATTAAGGCGTTGATTACCGCCACGCCCAGAATCACCAGCGTATCCACCCAGTGACCCATCACGGCGGTTAATACGGCGGCGGCCAGAAGAACATAAATCAGGACGTCATTAAAATGGGCGAGAAAACGCAACCAGGCCGGTTTGCCTTTTTTCTCAGGCAGGGCATTTGGGCCATATTGCTGCAAACGCGCCTGGGCTTCTGCACGGTCCAGTCCGTTGGCATGGCTCTTTTTTTGCGCCAGTACCTGCTCGATGGTCTGCTGGTATGGCCGATTCTGGGAGTGAGTCTTTTTGGTCATTGATGCAATTCCTTCAATATCCGGTGGACGGAAGCCTGAATTCCTTTCTGGCTTTATTAAATTCATTTTTTATGGCGTTAATTCTTGCGGTGTAAATTGTTCTGCCGCAATATAATTAGCGCCGGCTTATTCAAAACACACATTCAATATTTCGATGAGATGATTTTTACAAAATATTTCTAAACGCAATCTAAACGAGGAGAGAGCATGTTTGGGATTTATCGCGGGCGCCGCCTGGCTTTGTACATAGTTGTTGCCATTGTTATTGCGACGTTAATTGGATACAGCACATATACGTTTGTAAAATTATTCACCTGATGATGACAGTTATTTACATAACCACAGAATAATTGAATTCATTCATTCGAGGTTTAATTAAATCAGGAATATTCCCGGAATAATTATTCTTTTTTTATCAGGAAAGTGAATTTCGGGATGATATTGCTTTACGTTGCAGGATGCCGGACAATAACTTTTTTAACTGACAATTAACATTGATATGAAACACCCGTTAGAATCGCTGTTAACGGCAGGAGGCATTTTGCTGATGGCACTGCTCTCCTGCCTGTTGCTTCCCGCGCCATCATTCGGACTGGCGCTGGCGCAGAAACTGGTCGCTCTGTTTCATCTGATGGATCTGAACCAGCTCTACACTCTGGTGTTCTGTCTGTGGTTTATCCTGCTCGGCGCCATCGAATTTTTCGTCCTGCGTTTCATCTGGCGCCGCTGGTTTTCACTGGCCGCGTAGCCCCGTGAAATCGCGCATTCCGTGGATCAGCGCTTCGCACCAGGCCGCGTAATCGTGGCCGCTGGACCACGGATGGAAGCTCACGCGATAGCCTTTCTCGCGTAATACCTGCTCAAACTTTTCCGTATTGCGATAGATCCCACCGCCCGGCCCGGAGGTTTCGAAGCGCCCGGCCTGCAGCCAGAAACGAATCGGATACGGCGGCGACTGCTGATACTGACGCGTGAGCCAGCCCGGTGCGTCCTCTTTCGGCGCCCACCAGTACGACCCAGACAAACTCAGCACATTGCCGAACAGATACGGATAGCGCAGCGCCACCCAGGACGACGCAATTCCGCCGTAGCTTGATCCCGCCAGCACCGTCTTTTGACGCTGCAGCACAATCCCCTGCCCGCGCAGCCACGGCAACAGCTCCTGCGCCATAAAATCGGCGTAATCCGGATTCGGCGGCAGCTCTTTACCGCGACGGGCGTGATCGAGGCTATCAATAAACACCACGTTAATCGGTGGCAGGTGATGGCGGGCGATCAGACCGTCGAGCACATTGGCAAAATGGTACTCATCCTGGTAAATCTGCCCGTCGAACAGGATCAGCGTCCAGCGTGCGGGCTGTGCGCCGCGCGGTTTGTAAATCATCACTTCCCGCGCGTTACCGAGGATATGACTGGTAAACGGCTGGCGCGTCAGTGAGCCATGGGTAAGCGGCTGCGCGGCGGCCTGCGCAGAACAGTAGCGCGCGGGGCTGAGATCGAGCAGCGAATAGCGGTTCCAGCGATCGGCCTGCTGATCGCCGTAGGTTCGAGGATTGAGCGGATCGGCCTGCGCGCTCACCAGAATGGCGCGGCGCTGATCGCGTGCGCTGCCCTCCACGCGCGGCACGTCCGGTGCCAGTTTGTACTGCATGATCGTATCCGCAGGCACCACGTAGCTGCGGAACCAGACGTCTGTTTTGCCAAGACGAAACAGCGGATCGTGATCGCCTGCGGGCGATCCGAGAAGAAAAACGTTATCCCGCGCGCCGCGCCATAAGAACGTCACGCGCTTGTGGCTGGCATCGACCGGCTCCACCATCGGCGTTCCCTGCCGAATTTGCGCCTGCCAGAACGCATGCGTATCTCCACCGGCAGCAACCGTTTTAGCCAGCGTTTGCAGCGTCGGGCTTTCTGGCTCGAGCATCTGCGTGCGCGGGAGTGGCGACGTCTCTTTCATCCGCCAGGTAAAGCGCCACGGCTTGCCCTCTTCCCCGTGCAGCACCAGAGACGTGCTCTGCTGCACCGGCAGCGCAAATAGCAGTGAGTGCTCGCCATCGCTGGGACCTTTTTCAATCAGTGTGCGAATACGGCGGTTTTGCCCGTCCAGCAGCCTGGCATCGGTTACACCGCTCAGCGTCGCGGAAACGTAGTTTTCATCGAGCGCGGGCAGGACGAAACAGACCTCGCCGCTGGCATCGAATTTCCCTTTCTGTTCGCCCTGAATGGAAGGATGCTCGCACGTTGCCGCCAGTGCTGGCAGCGTACTTATCCCTAACAGCAACCCACTCCACGCCCTTTTCATACCGACTCGTTCCCCTGCAAAATTTGTTAGCAACGCTAATGCAAATGGTAATAATTTGCAATATCATCTACGCCGTTATTAGGGTGTTTTTATGGCGATAGCAATTAAGGGATTTTAATAAAAATGTTTAAAAATAATAAGATAATGCAACTCTGGTTGCTGAGTCTGGCCAGCGTCAGCGTGGCGGCTCAGGCAGAAACAAATGAAGAAACCCTTCTGGTCACGCAGAGTGTCAGCCAGGAGCCGACCGCTCCGGTGAAGGGGATCGTGGCGACGAAAACCCTTTCGGCGACCAAAACCAGTGCCGATATTGTGAAAACGCCGCAGTCGGTTTCCGTCATTACGCGCGATCAGATGGAGCTGCTTGATGTCACGTCCGTGTCACAGGCCCTGCGCTACTCTGCCGGGGTGTTTACGGAATATCGCGGCTCGTCCAACCGTAACGATGAAGTGTTCGTGCGCGGCTTCAGCTACGTGCCGAAATTCCTCGACGGGCTGAGCTACGGCGCGACGGCCTCCTCGCAAACCGGCACCATGGATCCGTGGCTGCTGGAGCGCGTCGAGCTGGTGCGCGGCCCGGCCTCAGTGCTGTTTGGTCAGGTCAACCCAGGCGGACTGATCAGCATGACCAGCAAGCGCCCGACCAGTGAGCCAGTCCACAACGTGCAGTTCCGCACCGGCAATCACGATCTCGCCGAAGGGGCGTTTGATTTCGGTGGCCCGCTTAGCGACGATGGTCGCGTGCTGTATCGCGTGAACGGAATAGCCCGCACGCAGCATAACCAGGTGGACGATTACAAAGAGACGCGGATGGCGATTGCCCCGGCGATCACCTGGTACCCTAACGATCAGACACGCTTTACCCTGCTGACCAGCTACCAGAAAGATCCTGACGCGGGCTATCGCAACTTCCTGCCCGCTTATGGCACCGTGACCAGCGCCAACGGGCGCTACATTCCGCGCGACTTTAACGTCAGCGATCCGGATTACAACCAGTCCTGGCGTGAGCAGACAATGATCGGCTACGAGCTGGAACATCAGTTCGCCGATAACCTCACCTTCCGCCAGAACGCCCGCTACGCCTCGATCAAGCAGAAATATCGCTATCTGGTGTACGCCAACAGCGCGGCAGACAGCACGGTGCTGACCCGCCGCGCCCAGCATGAAGAGCGCACCACCAACGAGTTTGGTCTCGATAACCAGCTGGAATCCCTGTTCACTACCGGCGATGTGAGCCACACCCTGCTCGGCGGGCTGGACTACAAAACCAGCAAAGATAAGCAGTTGCTGGAACGCGGGATGGGCAAACAGTACGACCTCGACTGGACGAAGCCGGTATATGGCATCAACGTCGATGAGAGCACGTTCAGCACCGCGACGGACGAGCAGCAAAACCTCGACCAGATGGGCGTCTATTTGCAGGATCAGCTGAGCTGGAATAACTGGGAGTGGCTGGTGTCCGGGCGTTACGACTGGACCGAAGTGCGGACCACCGATTTCACCGGCGGCGCGCCGACCCAGCAGAACGATAACAAGTTCACCTGGCGCACCGGGCTGCTCTATGCGTTCGACTTTGGTCTCTCGCCGTACGTCAGCTACAGCACCTCTTTCGAGCCGAGCCTGCAAACTAACCGTGCACCGGGCGTGGCACCGTTTAAACCGACAACCGGCAAGCAGACAGAAATCGGCCTGAAGTATCAGCCGGTCGACTCCACGCTGATGACCCTGGCGCTGTACGATCTGACCCAGAGCAACGTGGCGACCTACAACAGCGCCCAGGGCTGGTTCGAAAACGCGGGCGAAGTGCGCTCTAAAGGGGTGGAGGCCGAGATCCACTCAACGCTGATGGAGAGCATCAACCTCATCGGGTCGTATACCTACACCGATGCGGAAACGCAGAGCACCACGGTGGCAGGCACCGAAGGCAAAACCCCGGCGCGTATTCCGGCACACATGGCGTCGGCCTTCGCCAGCTACACCGTGCCTGGCGGGGCGCTGAAAAGCCTGACGGCGGGCGTGGGGATGCGCTACATCGGCACCAGCTATGGCGATGCGAAAAACACCTTCAAAGTGGCCTCAGTAGATCTGTATGACGCGATGATGAGCTATGAGCTGGGCGAGCTGAACAGCAGCCTGAAAGGGGCCAGCGTACAGTTCAACGTCAATAACGTGGCGGATACCAAGTATGTGGCGTCCTGCGCCAGCGATACGGCGTGTTTCTACGGGATTGGTCGTACGGTGACGGCGACGGTGAATTATCGCTGGTAGTGAGCAATTGCCGGGTGGGGCACCGCCGCACCCGGCATACAAACGCACACGTCTTTTAATGCGTGCGGCTGTGATTCTCTTTGCGGTACGCACCCGGCGGCTGATTAAAGGTGCGGGTAAAAATCCGCGTAAATGTCTGCTGGGAATCAAACCCGTAGCGCAGACAAATGTCATACACCCGTTCGTCGGACTCGCGCAGATCCCGCGCTGCCAGCAGCAGTTTGCGCTCGCGAATGTACCGCCCCAGGCTTTCACCCTTGTACTGCATAAACAACCGCTGCAGATGCCATTTGGAGTACCCCGCGTGACGGGCGATCTCCTCAATGCGCAGCGGCTGATGTAGATTGTCGTCGATCCACTCAACGATGGTGTCGATGACCTGAGCGGAAATAGTCATGCTGCTCTCCCCCTCTACTGCTTGTCGGTTAAACATTATTCCCACCACTCACGAAATTGCTGCGTTGTATCATTCACCCTGACCGGCTCGCCCAGCTCCGGCGTCAGCAAACGATACTTTTTATCCAGGCTTGCGCGCGTCAGTTGAATTACCGGGTCGTTCCAGCTGTGTTTTGCCAGCACAAAGCGTCCGTAATGGCCCGGCACCACCGCTTTAGCGTTGATATCGGCGGCGGCCTGCGCGGTCTCTTCCGGCAACATGTGAATGTATTTCCAGTCCTGGTCGTACTGTCCGTTTTCCATGATCGCCAGATCGACCTCGCCGAACTGCTCACCAATGGCTTTAAAGTGCGGGCCGTATCCAGAATCGCCGCTGTAGTAGACCTTTTGCTCAGGCGTGACGAACATAAAACTGCCCCACAGGGTTTGATTGCGTTTGAGCCCTCGACCAGAGAAATGGCGTGCGGGCAGCACGTGTACCGTCAGCTCATCGCTGATACGCACCGACTGATTCCAGTCGCGCTCGTCGATAATCTGTGGGTCCATTCCCCAGTAGCGCAGATGCGAGCCGACGCCGAGCGGCGTGACCACACGCTTCACCTTCGGCATCAGCGCCTTGATGGTGGCGTAATCGAGGTGATCGTAGTGATCGTGCGAGATGATCAGCAGGTCGATCTCAGGCATCGTTTCCGCGCGCCACGGATATTCCCCGGCAAAGGCTTTGTTGAGGAACGAAAACGGCGCGGCGTAGTTGCTGAAGACCGGATCGATCAGAATGCGTTTGCCCGCCAGCTGCAGATACCACGACGAATGCCCGAGCCAGACCAGCGTCTCCTGCTCCAGTGGAATCGCCGCCAGATCGGTTTTCACCAGCGGCAACGGCTGAGCGGGACGGGCGTTTTCCGTTTTGCTGACCAGAAATTCCCACATCGCCACCAGCATATTTTTGTCGCCGTTGTAGCCCGGCGTCGGCAGCGTATTGTGGAACTGTCCGTCGCGATAATGTGGCGAGGCCTCCACTTCACTGAGCTGTGCGCCCTGCGGCGGCTGGCCGAATCCGGCATTTAACACAAAGGGCAAACTCGCCGCTGAAGCAATAATCATGACAAACACCACGCTAAGAAGAAGAGGCTTTTTCATATCCTGACCCGAATACGCGCCCCCTTCCGTTGGTTTGCGCGGGTTGAACTTGATTATGAGTGAGTAAGCACTCATTATAGATATGATGATAAAGTCGTCAAGACGTTTTCGATCTTTGACATTCCGCGTTGCAGCGTGGCAAAGAGCATGTTTCAATCAGGGTTTTACACATTGACAGGAGGGGAATTTTAGTGGCACGTCCGAAGAGTGAAGATAAAAGACAGGCGTTACTGGAGGCAGCAACCGCTGCATTTGCGCAGTCAGGGATTGCTGCATCGACGGCGCTTATCGCCCGTAACGCGGGCGTCGCTGAAGGCACGCTGTTTCGCTATTTTGCTACTAAAGACGACCTGCTGAATGCCCTCTATCTGCACCTGAAACAGGATCTCTGCCAGACCATGCTGGCAAACCTGGACCGCGCCATTAACACCCCGAAAGAACATACCCGCAATATCTGGAACAGCTATGTGGACTGGGGGATTCGCAACCCTGTCGCCCACGGCGCTATCCGCCAGCTCGGCGTGAGTGAAAAGATCAACGCCGAAACGGAACAGGCGGTGCATGAGATGTTCCCGGAACTGCACGAGCTGTGCCGTCGCTCCGTGCGCCAGGTGTTTATGTCCGATGAGTTTCGCACCTTCGGCGATGCAATTTTCTTATCGCTTGCCGAAACGACGATGGAATTCGCCACCCGCGACCCGTCCCGCGCGAGTGATTTTAAATCCCTTGGCTTTGAATCCATGTGGCGCGCGCTCGCCATCGAGGATGTGAATGGACAGTAAATCCCTGCAGGCCTGCGCCAAACGCGTCGCGCTGGAATTGCCCTTCACCGAGCACTGCTGGCCCTTTGGCCCGGAATATGACGTGTTTAAGATCAACGGGAAGATCTTCATGCTGATGGCGGTCGCCCACGGGCGGGCGCATGTCAGCCTGAAATCCGATCCGGAGAAATCACTGCTCAACCAGCAGATCTATCGCGGCATCGAACCCGGCTATCATCTGAACAAAAAGCACTGGATCTCCCTCTACGAAGCCGACGATATCACGCCAGAACTGGTGGCGGATTTGGTTCTCGACTCGTGGAATCTGGTGGTGGATAAACTGCCGAAAAAAGATCAGAAGCGCATTCGCCCTGCCTGATTGTTCACGTCAGACGAACAGTATAAGCGCATATCTGGCACTTATCTTTTCCCGCGAGTCCTTGTAATCTGCTCTCTTTTCTCGCCCGCAGATGGCGAATTTATTGACCAGGAGTTGTTATGGATATCATTTCAGTTGCCCTGAAGCGTCACTCGACCAAGGCATTTGATCCCACCAAAAAGTTGACCGCAGAACAGGCAGAACAAATTAAAACGCTGCTGCAGTTCAGCCCGTCCAGCACCAACTCACAGCCGTGGCATTTCATCGTCGCCAGCACCGAAGAGGGCAAAGCGCGCGTGGCAAAATCAGCGGCAGGCACTTACGTGTTCAACGAGCGTAAAATGCTGGATGCGTCCCACGTCGTCGTCTTCTGCGCAAAAACCGCGTTGGACGATGCGTGGCTCGAGCGCGTCGTGGATCAGGAAGAAGCCGACGGGCGTTTTGCGACCCCAGAAGCGAAAGCCGCAAACCACAAGGGCCGCTGCTACTTTGCCGACATGCATCGCGTCGATCTAAAAGATGACGATCAGTGGATGGCCAAACAGGTTTACCTGAACGTCGGTAACTTCCTGCTGGGCGTGGGTGCGCTGGGTCTGGACGCGGTGCCGATTGAAGGTTTCGACGCCGCCATCCTCGACGAAGAGTTCGGCCTGAAAGCGCAGGGCTTCACCAGTCTGGTCGTTGTGCCGGTCGGCCACCACAGCGTGGAAGATTTCAACGCCGCTCTGCCAAAATCTCGACTGCCGTTGAGCACGATTATTACTGAGTGCTAATCGACATGGGCACGCTGGTTTCCGGCGTGCCAAATTCTCTCCGCATAACGCCCAATCACCGCCAGCGACGCCGCCAGAATCAGGAAGAAAATCACTTTATTCATCCCGTCCCAGAAGTATTCGAAATAGCGGGTGTAGAGGTTGATGGCGAGAAACGTCAGGCCAAAACCGCGCAGCATGCCGTCGTCGGTTTTCAGGCTGATATAAATACAGACAATGGCGGCGACGGCGAAAAGCAGCGCCCACGGCAGCAGCGCGGCACGAGTAACGCCATACCAGCTGTCGATATCGTAATTACCAAAAATCGACATGATCCACAGGGCCACAAACAGGTACGTCAGCCCCATCGCTTTACTGGTGGTGTACAAGTGACGTTTGATTAACATTGCCCGCAGCAGCCAGCACAGCGCCAGCAGCGCCCCGCCGAAGAAGATAAACCGCACCGGGTAGTTCATTCCCAGCCAGTAGGCCCCCCACCCGGACATATACCCGGTTTCAGCCCCAAACCAGTTGCCGAGCGACAGCAGGAAAAAGAGCCACACCAGCCCCGAGCGCCCAAAGAAGCCCACCAGCCCGTAAACCACGCAGCCCGCAAGGAATAGCGGCGCGATATGCCCGCTGCCGTTATCCAGCCGCTCGCCCAGCTGCCAGAGCGCTATGGCGGTGAAGAGTACGCCGAGAAACAGAATTGCTTCGGTGCTGTAGTGCCACTGGGTTTCTCGCCGCTGGCGGCTGAATCCCCAGAGATAAAAGGCCACCGCCAGCACGGCGGGCAGCCCGATGCGGGCAACGAAAGAGAAGGAGAAAAAGGCGATGATACGTTCCATCAGCTCGCTGTCAGCAAACAGGCTGGCGAAGGCGATCATCACGCAGGCCAGTGCGGTCCAGAAGGCGTAACGGCTGAGTCGCTGCCAGTCCATCGCCACGCGTTTGAGGGTGCCCGCCAGCCGCTGGTGTTCATCGGCACTGAGCGCGCCCTCCTGCTCCCATTCGACGAGCGCCCGACGCAGCAGGCGTTCCTGTTTGCGAGTCACGTTCATGTTCTGTCCCTGAATGAGTGAAATTTAGTTGAGTATAACAGCCTGTTCCGCCAGCCACGTGAGCGCATGTTCGCCCGCGTCGTCCACCGGGAGATAAACCAGCAGCCGCGAGCCGTTGCGCGGAGCGGAGTACCAGTACATCTGCTGAAGCTGAAAATCCCCCAGCTGCGGATGACTAAAGAGTTTCAGCTGATTTTCCACGCCGCGCACGTCATAGCGCTGGTGCCACAGAGCCTCGAACTCTGCGGAGACGGCAAAGAAGCGCGCCAGCTGCGCTTCCCACTGCGGTTCGCCGCGATGCTCGGCCATTGCCGCGCGGAAGTAGGAGACGAAAATCGGCAGCACGTCATCGCGTTTGCCGAGTCGACTGCGCCACGCCGGATGGGTGAGAAAGAGGTAGATGCAGTTACGATCTTCCGGCGGAATGGCGTTGAAATCCACCCCCATCAGATGACCAAAACTGTCGTTCCACGCCACGATGTCGAAGTTCGGTTTCTGAATGCTGGCCGGTTTCGGCATCAGCGTATCCAGCAGACGCCGCGTACCTTCGCTGATCCCCTCACACACGGTCTGCTGCGGCGCTTCGCCCGGCGGCAGCCCCGCCAGCACAAATAGATGGCGGGTTTCCGTGGCGGTGCATTGCAGGGCTTTCGCCACCGCCACCATGACGGCGCTGGAGGGATTGACGTCCCTGCCCTGCTCAAGCCAGGTGTACCAGGTCACCCCCACATCCGCCAGCATCGCCACCTCTTCGCGACGCAACCCCGGCGTGCGGCGCCGACCGCTGCGCGGCAGGCCCAGCCGCTGGGGATCGAGGCTTTCGCGGCGCGCACGTAAAAAAGCCCCGAGCTGCTTGCGGTTGTCGTCCTGCAAAGAGGAAGTGGGTTCGGTCATCAGCGTCATACGGCCCCCTGCGTGGTAGTGCCAGTACCAGTATAAGCAAGAACTGGTACCCGTTTTTATTATCACCGATGCTACGTCCATCTGCTGAATGACGCAATGGAGTCACCATGAATACGTCTGTTGTTTCACCGGGTCGCGCAGGCCTGATATTGCTGCTTACAGGCCAGATGCTGCCGCTGATTGATACCTCAATCACCAACGTGGCGCTGGATTCGATCACCCACTCACTGCACGCCACGGCCACCGAACTGGAGCTGATTGTGGCGCTGTACGGCGTGGCCTTCGCCGTCTGTCTCGCGCTGGGCAGTAAGCTTGGCGATAACCTTGGCCGCCGCCGACTGTTTATGTGGGGCGTGGCCGCCTTTGGCGCGGCCTCGCTGCTGTGCGGCATGGCGGGAAGCGTGGAGCAACTGCTGGGCGCTCGCGTGTTGCAGGGCGCTGGCGCGGCGCTGATCGTGCCGCAAATCCTCGCCACGCTGCACGTCACCCTGAAAGGCACGGCCCACGCCAAAGCCATCAGTCTGTTTGGCGGCATCGGCGGAATTGCGTTTATTGTCGGCCAGATGGGCGGCGGCTGGCTGGTGTCGGCGGATATTGCCGGGCTGGGCTGGCGAAACGCGTTCTTTATCAACGTGCCGATTTGCCTGCTGGTGCTGGCCCTGAGCCGTCGCTACGTGCCGGAAACTCGCCGCGAAACGCCATCGCGCATCGACTGGCAGGGGACCACCCTGCTGGCAGTGATCCTGTGCTGCCTGCTGTTCCCGATGGCGCTCGGGCCGGAACTCCACTGGCCGCTGATGTTGCAACTGGCGCTGATCGCGGTGGTTCCACTGATGCTGTGGATGCGCGCCAGCGCGTTGCGTAAGCAGCAGCGCGGCGAACATCCCCTGCTGCCCCCGCGTTTGCTGAAACTCACCAGCATCCGCTTTGGGATGGTGATCGCCCTGCTGTTCTTCAGCGCCTGGTCAGGCTTTATGTTCTGTATGGCACTGACCATGCAGGCCGGGCTGGGAATGGCGCCGTGGCAGTCAGGAAATAGCTTTATCGCCCTCGGCGTGGCCTATTTTGTCTCCGCCTGGTACGCGCCAAAACTGATTGCCCGCTACAGCATGGGGCGCATTCTGATGACCGGCCTGACGGTACAGATCGCAGGCCTGCTGCTGTTGATCGCCACCTTCTGGCGCTTCGGTCAGGCAAATACGGCGCTGACGCTGGCCCCCGCCACAATCCTGATTGGCTATGGCCAGGCGCTGATCGTCAACAGTTTTTACCGGATTGGGATGCGCGATATCAGCAGCTGCGACGCAGGCGCGGGAAGCGCAATCTTGAGCACGCTGCAACAGGCCACGCTCGGTCTCGGCCCCGCCATTCTTGGTACCCTGTTCCTGACCTTTGCGCGTCACAACGGCGGCCATTACCCGCAGGCAATGATCGGTTTTCTGAGTATTGAAGTGGTGATGATGCTGGCGCTTGGCGGCATTGCCCTGTGGTTGCGCCACCGCCTGGAGGCCGGCCCGCTGCCTGCCGCGTCATAACAACACCTGCATAGCGTCGCGGGTTGCATAATAAACACGCAGCCGTCATGATAAAAGGAGGATATTCAGGAGACGTTATGCAGGAATTAATTGCTCAGGTTGAAGAGCTTGGAATTGAAATTAATCACACCACTTCGCTGGTGTTAATCTTTGGCATCATTTTACTCACCGCCGTTATTGTCCATCTGATATTGCACAAAGTGGTGCTGCGTCTGTTTGAAAAACGGGCGCAGGCCAGCTCACATTTGTGGCTACAAATCATTACCCAGAATAAGTTATTTCACCGCCTGGCCTTTACCCTTCAGGGGATAATCGTCAACGTTCAGGCGGCGCTGTGGTTACAAAAAGGCAGCGAAGCGGCTGAAATATTAACCACCTGCGCCCGACTGTGGGTCATGGTTTATGCCCTTCTCTCCTTCTTCTCGTTATTAGATGTGATCTTCAATTTGTCGCAAAAGCTGGCAACCGCCTCTCAGCTTCCGCTCAAAGGAATATTCCAGGGCGTGAAGTTAGTGAGTGCGATCCTCGTCGGCATTCTGATGATCTCCCTGCTGATCGGTCAGTCCCCGGCGATTCTGATCAGCGGTCTTGGTGCGATGGCCGCGGTACTGATGTTGGTCTTTAAAGATCCGATTCTGGGCCTGGTCGCCGGTATTCAGCTCTCGGCGAACGACATGCTCAAGCTCGGCGACTGGCTGGAGATGCCGAAATACGGCGCGGATGGCGCGGTGACGGATATCGGCCTGACCACCGTGAAAGTGCGCAACTGGGATAACACCATCAGCACCATTCCTACCTGGGCGTTGGTGTCGGACTCCTTTAAAAACTGGAGCGGCATGTCAGCCTCCGGCGGACGGCGAATTAAGCGCAGCCTGAGCATCGATACCACCAGCATTCATTTTCTTGATGAGCACGAGCAGCAGCGTTTAATTCAGGCGAAACTGTTGAAGCCCTATATGGCGGCGCGTCACGAAGAAATTCATCTCTGGAATCAGGAAAATGGTGAAGGGGAATCGGTATTAAATCTGCGCAAAATGACCAATATTGGTACATTCCGCGCGTACCTGAATGAATATCTGCGCAACCATCCGCGTATTCGTAAAGATATGACCCTGATGGTGCGCCAGCTGGCACCGGACGCTAATGGTTTACCCATTGAGATATATGCGTTCACCAATACCGTGGTTTGGGCGGAATATGAATCCATTCAGGCAGATATTTTCGACCATATTTACGCCGTGGTCGAAGAGTTTGGCCTGCGAATTCATCAGTCGCCCACCGGGAACGATATTCGCTCGCTGGCGGGCGCGTTCGCGAAATAATGCTCAGGTACTGGCGCGCGCCACGTAGCGCCAGTCCATCATCACCCTTTCCGTCGGCGCATCCGGGTTATCGATTTTATTCAGCAGCAGATCGACCGCTTTGCGCCCGATATCCCGCGACGGCTGTTCAATGGTACTGAGCGGCGGGGAAACCATCTCCGACAGCTCCGTGCCGTCAAAACCGACCACCGCGATGTCCTGCGGAACCCGCAGCCCGGCCTGTTCGATGGCGCGCAGAGCACCCGCTGCCAGGGTGTCCGATACGGCAAACACCGCATCCGGCGGGTTGTTCGCCAGCAGTTTATTCATTGCCGCCATGCCCGCGCTGGAGCTGAGATCGCTCGCATACTCCACTACCTGATACTCGAGATCGCGCAGATGCAGTACGCTTTTGTAGCCACGCTCGCGCAGACGGGCATATTTGTAGCTGAGATCGTGGTTAATGAGCGCAATTCGTCGACGCCCGCCGTCGGCCAGCTGGCTGACCACGTGCTGCGACGCGTCCACATCGTTAATGCCCACGCAGGAAACGGTACCGGAGTCGGCGTATTCCGCGCACTGCACCCAGGGCGCACTGCCGATGAGGGCGGAGAGTTCCGGCAGTTTCGAGAACGCGTCCATGGTGATGATGCCGTCGACGATTTTGCCCGACAGCAGGCTCAGGCCGGAGCGCGACCGTTGCAGATCCGAGCCGGAATTGCACAGTAAAATGCGATAGCCGTTTTTCTCGGCCTCTTCTTCGATACCTTTCACCACTTCGCCGCAGAACGGGTTGGCGATGTTCGAGACCATCACGAGGATCATGTAGCTGCGCGCGGTACGAAGCTGGCGCGCCAGCAGATTGGGCTGGTAGTTACTCTCTTTAATCGCCTGCAAGACGCGCTCGCGGTTCTTCGCTTTCACCGAGTCGCTGTTGTTAAGCACGCGCGACACGGTCGCCACCGAGACACCGGCGAGCTTAGCGATTTTCTGAATTGACATAACGACGGCACATCCTGCAGTTAGCGTTTTCATCAGGCTAACATAATTTTGCTGCCCGGCGAACCGGGCAACACGTTACCGCTCAACGCGTATCCAGCGCTGCTGTTGGTGGCTTTTAACAATGGCATCAATGATATGCATCACGTTCGCGCCGTCGTGGAAGGTCGCAAAAAGTGGCTTCTCGGGCAGGGCATTTGCCTGCACGGCACGATAGAACTGCGCCATCATATTCTTGAACGCATCGGGCCAGCCTTCGATGTGCCCGCCGGGGAAGTGGGCGCTGTCGGCGGCATCTGCGTTCATCAGGCCCGGATCGTCTGACAACGTCTGATTTGCCTGCTCGCGATACCCGATCCACAGCTGCTGCGGAATTTCCTGATCCCAGGCCACAGAACGCTCGCTGCCGTTGATTTCAAAACTGAGGCGGTTTTTGCGCCCGGCGCTGACCTGCGAGACGCTGAAACTGCCTTTGCTGTCGTCGTCAAAGCGGAACAGGACCGAGCCAAAATCCTCCGTCGTGACGGCTTTGTCCGCATACACGGCGTCGGCCTGGCGGGTAAAGGTCTGGTTGCCCGCCACGTTCGCTTTACGCGTCGGCCAGACGATCGACAGATCGGCCATCACCTCGACAATCCGTCGTCCGGTGACAAACTGCACCGTGTCGCACCAGTGTGAACCGATATCCGCCACCGCCCGCGAGGCCCCGCCGAGAGCGGCATCGACGCGCCAGTTGTAGTCGGTCTCCCGCAGCATCCAGTCCTGCAAATAGCTGCCGTGCGAGGCAAACAGCCGCCCCACACTCCCCTCGCGCATCATGCTCGCCGCCTGGCGCACCATCGCGAAGTGGCGATAGACAAAGCTCACGCCGTGGATCACCCCCGCCTGCCCGGCCAGATCCACCAGTTCCCGCGCCTCTTCCGGTGTCATACACAGGGGCTTTTCAGAGAACACATGTTTGCCCGCTGCCAGAATTTGCCGGTTAATCTGCGCGTGCAGATGGTTGGGCGTGCAGTTGTGAACCACCTGCAACCCCGGATGGGCAAGCAGTTCGTCCACGCTGCCGTAGGCATGCGGCACATTCAGCGCCCGCGCCTTTTCCTGCGCCTGCTCAAGCGAGCCGTCGCACAGGGCGACGACCTGCACAACACCCAGCCGACGCAGGGCCTCGATATGCGCCGGGCCGATAAAGCCGCTGCCGACGATCCCGACGTTAATCATGCGCGCCTCCTGCGGCGAAATCGTCAAATGCGCGGCCAGAGACCGGAATGATGTGGCGGCGGATGAACTCGCTGCCTTCGCTCGCCCCCACGTCACCGTCTTTCATGCAGCACTCCCACTCCAGCACCGCCCAGCCGTCGTAATCGTACTGCGTGAGTTTGCTGAAAATACCCTTGAAGTCGATCTGCCCGTCGCCCAGCGAGCGAAAACGCCCGGCGCGGTTAATCCACGGCTGATAGCCGCCGTAAACGCCGCTGCGTCCATTGGCGCGAAACTCGGCGTCTTTGACGTGAAACGCCTTGATGCGTGCGTGATAGATATCGATAAACGTCAGGTAATCCATCTGCTGCAGCAGCATGTGGCTCGGATCGTAGAGAATGTTGCAGCGCGGATGGTTGTCGACCAGCGCGAGGAAGCGTTCGAAGGTTACGCCGTCGTGCAGATCCTCCCCCGGATGCAGCTCAAAACAGAGATCGACGCCGTGCTCGTCAAAGCAGTCGAGGATCGGGCGCCAGTGGCGTGCCAGCTCTGCAAACGCATCGCGAAAACGCTGCTCGTTGTGCGGCGGCCACGGGTAGAAAAACGGCCACGCCAGCGAACCGGAAAAGGTGGCGTGGGCGGTTAATCCAAGCTTCGCCGACGCCGCAGCGGCCTGTTTCACTTTGGCGGTTGCCCACGCCTGGCGCGCCGCGTCGTTACCGCGCACCGCAGGCGGCGCGAAGTGGTCAAAGGCCTCGCCGTAGACCGGACTGACCGCTACCAGCTGCCCTTCCAGATGGGTGGACAATTCGCTGATGACAAGCCCATGCCCGGCCAGTATCCCGGTGATCTCATCGCAGTAGGTCTGGCTGTTCGCCGCCTGCTCCAGATCGAAAATCTGTGGATGGTTGCAGGGGATTTGCAGCGCTTTATAACCTTTCGCTGCCGCCCAGCCCGCCAGCCCGTCGAGGGAGTTAAACGGCGCGCGCTCGCCAATAAACTGCGACAGAAAAATGCCCGGTCCCTTAATCGTCCTCATAACACCTCCAGAAAATTACGCCTTATCTTCATCATATTTGAATGCGATAAGGAAAATCAGCGCGATCGCGGCGGCAGCTATCGCCGGGATCCACCAGAATGTGACCCACGCCTGCGGCACGGCCTGCCCCGCCACCAGGCTGTTATACAGTGCGCCAGAAATCTGCGAGCCGAGCAGCATGCCGATGCCGTAGGTGAACATCACCACCATACTCTGGGCCTGGCCTTTTACCTTTTCGCCCGCCACGCGGTCGGTGTAGATAAAGCCGACGACAAAGAAGAAGTCATAGCACACGCCGTGCAGCAAAATGCCGAGATAGAGCAGGAAGCGCCCCTCTTCGCTGACGCCGAGCGCAAAGAAGGCGTAACGCACAAACCACGCCAGCATGCCGATCAACAGCATGTATTTCACCCCGAGGCGGCGGAACAGCAGCGGGATGACCAGCATAAAGACGATCTCTGACATCTGCCCGAACGACATGGCGGTGCTGACATCACGGATACCGGCGTCGGCAAGATAGGAGGCGGTGTACGCGTAATAGGTGCCCAGCGGAACGGAGATCAGCATCGCGCACAGGGAGAAGATAAAGAAGTGGCGCGTTTTCAGGAGCGCGAAGGCATCCGCACAGAACAGATCGCGCACGGCAACGGGCATGCCTTTTGCCGGAGCTGGCGTGTGCGGCAGCGTCAGGCTATAGAGCGCCAGCAGAACGGAGCTTACCGCCGCGACCTGGAAAATGGTCACGCTCGACGCCACGCCCGTCACGCCGATGAAAATCCCGGCAACAATCCAGCCGATGGTGCCGAAGACGCGCACCACCGGGAACGTTTTGTCGACGTTCGCCAGGCTGTGAAACGCGATGTTATTGGTCAGCGCCAGCGTCGGCATGTAGCAGAGCGTATAGCCAAACAGCAGGCCTATCAGCAGCGCGCCGTTTTCCGCGATCAGCGCCCCAGGCACGAACCACAGAATCGCCGCGCCAGCGAGGTGCATCACTGCCATCACCTTCTGCGAGGCGAAGAAGCGGTCCACCAGCATCCCGAGCACAAACGGCGACAGAATCGAGGCAATGGGCCCGGCGGAGAACGCATCGCCAATCAGCAGGGACATGTTGTGCTGAGTCATCACCAGCCCGAGCGTGACCGACCAGCTTCCCCAGATAAAAAACTGTAAGAACATCATCAGCGACAGCCGCGGCACCAGCAGCCGATGCTGGGCTATCGCCTTTCCACTACTTTCAGTTGTTGACACCATGATAAGCCTCACCCTTAAAAAGTAATCGATTACAAACCACGTCAACTAAAAAGTAATCGATTACAAAATAAAGATCCTGCGGATCAAAACAGAACTGCGAGAACGGTCACGATCTTAATTTCCGCCCCCTTCTCCCACGCTTTCTCCGAATTTACACATTCAGTTACATTTGCCCGAAAAATTAGTCTGCGCTTAATTCATTAAATAATTATGATTCCGATTCTCATTCAAAAAATAACATAACAACTCTTCCGGACAGGAAACATGACCTCTTTTAATGGCAAGGAAATCACGAAACCGTTCGCGGTTTCACTTATCGCGCTGGCAATCCAGACCGTCGTTCACCCGGCACTGGCAGCAGAAAACAAAAGCGAACAGGAGATGGTGGTTTACGGCGACGCAAACACCACGGTGGATGAGCAGCAGGATTACGCGGTTAAAACCACGCGCGCAGGGACCAAAATGTTGCTCGCCCCGCGCGATATCCCGCAGTCGGTGAGCGTCGTAACGCAGCAGCGCATGAAGGATCAGGACCTGCAAAACATCGATGAGGTGCTGACCAACGCCACCGGTGTGTCGTCGCAGCAGATCGACAGCGAGCGCTCGAACTATTTCTCCCGTGGCTTTGAGATCACCAACTTCTCCTACGATGACATCCCGACGTCCATGGGCGACGCGTGGAACTTTGGCGATGCGACGGAAGATACGGCGATTTACGATCGTATCGAAGTGGTGCGCGGCGCGGCGGGACTGATGACCGGCGCGGGCGATCCGGGGGCGTCGGTGAATATGGTGCGTAAACGCGCCGACAGCAAAACCGTAACCGGCAACGTCAGCGCCAGCTATGGCAGCTGGAATAAGCAGCGCTACGTCGCCGATCTCTCTGCCCCGCTCAACGCTGACGGCAGCCTGCGCGGACGGGTGATCGCCGGTTATCAGGATCAGGACAGTTGGCTGGATCGCTACGGTAAACGCAAAAAATTTCTCTACGGCGTGATGGATGCGGATCTTACGGACCACACCACCCTTTCACTCGGCTGGGATTATCAGCAGACCAACACCGCCAACCCGACCTGGGGCGGCCTGCCGAGCCTCTACAGCAACGGTTCGCGCACCCATTACGATCGCAACGTCAACACCTCGGCGGACTGGACGGGCTATTCCATCGAATCCCGCAAGGTGTTCGCGAACCTCTCCCACAGCTGGGACAACGGCTGGTCGGTGCGTTTCAACGGCACCCACGGCGAGCAGAACTTTAACGATACGCTGCTGTATGTGATGGGCAATCCGGACGCGAATACGGGCGACGGCGCGAGCGGCTGGGGAAGCAAAGATCGCGGCAAACGTACCCTCGACTCCTTTGACTCCTACGCCAGCGGCCCGTTTGAACTGCTTGGCCGCCAGCACCAGCTGATGGCCGGGGCCAGCTACAGCCGCCAGCATAACGCCACCTTCAGTAAGGATGGCCCGATGGACAGCGTGGGTATCTTTAACAACAACTGGGATGGGAGCGTGGCGGAACCGGCGTGGGGCGACTGGTATCAAAACGCCGATGATATCGTGCGCCAGAAATCGGCCTACACGGCGACACGCCTGTCGCTGGCCGATCCCCTGTCGCTGATTTTAGGCGCGCGTTACACCCAGTACAGCACTAACGGCAGCAGTGGCGATATGCGTAAATACAACACCACTCCGTACGGCGGCCTGGTGTTCGATATCACCGACGCGCTTTCGGCGTACGCCAGCTACACCTCGATTTTCGCGCCGCAGACCAAGCGCAGCAAAGATGGCGCGTGGCTGTCGCCGGTGACCGGCAAAAACTACGAAACCGGCCTGAAAGCCGACTGGATGGACGGTCGCCTGACCACCAACGTTGCGATATTCCGCATCGAGCAGGAAAACGCAGCGGAGGCGATCAGCGGAGAGTTTGTCAATGGCTCCAGCGAGCAGGCCTATCGCGCAACAAAAGGGGCGGTGAGCAAAGGGGCCGAGTTTGAAGTGAACGGCGCCGTGACCGACGATCTGCAGCTGACCTTCAGCGCCACGCGTTACGTCGCCACCGATACGGATGGCCGCTTCAACAGCTATGCGCCACAGACCCAGCTCAAACTCTTCAGCCGCTATCGCGTGCCGGTACTGCCGGACCTGACGGTCGGCGGCGGCGTGAACTGGCAAAACCGGGTGTATAAAGACGTAACCGGGCCGGATGGCGAAACCCAGCGCCTGTACCAGGGCAGCTACCCGCTGGTCGATCTGTTCGCGAAGTATCAGCTGACCAAACAGCTGGCGGTGCAGGCCAACGTCAGCAATCTGTTTGATCGGGAATATTACTCGTATCTCGACGACTCGGCGGTGTATGGCGAACCGCGAAGTGTCTCAGTGAGTATGAGTTATCTGTTCTGATGAGATGATGTGAAAGCCCGCCTGCGGTTCCGCTGGCGGGCTTTTTGTTAGCGCGCTTTACTGCGCGATAAGGTAAAGGCCACAAACAAGAATACCACCCACACGGGCAGCAGGAACGCCGACAGACGCATGTCATCGATGGTGCACATCAGCACCAGAATCATGCCGAGAAACGCGATACACAGGTAGTTACCCGCCGGGTAGAGCAGCGCCTTGAACTGCGTCTCACGCCCTTTACGACGCATCGCCGCACGAAAACGCAGGTGCGCCAGGCAGATCATGATCCAGTTCAGCAGCAGGGTAGCCACCACCAGCGCCATCAGCAGGCCAAAGGCCTCTTTCGGCAGCAGATAGTTGATCAGCACCACCAGCGAGGTAATGCCCCCGGAGAGCAGCAGCGAATTGACCGGTACGCCGCGACGGCTGACGCGCGTTAAGAACTTCGGCGCGTTGCCCTGCACGGAGAGGCCAAACAGCATGCGGCTGTTAGAGTAGACGCCGCTGTTATAGACCGAGAGCGACGCCACCAGAATGACGAAGTTCAGCGCCGATGCCACCAGATTGCTGTTCATATCATGGAAAATCATCACAAACGGGCTGCTATCGGATTTCACCTCAACCCACGGGTAGAGGGCTAGCAGAACCACCAGCGAACCGATATAAAACAGCAGAATACGGTAGACCACCTGGTTGACCGCTTTCGGAATGCTTTTGTGCGGATCGCGCGCTTCTGCCGCCGTGATCCCAATCAGCTCCAGCCCGCCAAAGGAGAACATGATCACCGCCAGGGACATAATCAGCCCGTTCCAGCCGGTCGCGAGGAAACCGCCGTGTTTCCACAGGTTATCGATGTTCGCGCGCTCGCCCCCGTGCCCGGAGAAGAGTAGCCACAGGCCAAAGCCGATCATGCCGATAATCGCCAGCACTTTGATCAGCGCGAACCAGAATTCCGTTTCGCCATACAGACGCACGTTCACCAGGTTTACGGCGTTGATAATAATGAAGAAGACGGCAGCCCAGATCCACGTCGGGACATCCGGCAGCCAGTACTGCATGTAGATACCCGCGGCGGTGAGTTCAGCCATGCCGACCAGCACGAACATCACCCAGTAGTTCCAGCCGGACAGAAAGCCTGCAAACGGCCCCCAGTATTTGTAAGCAAAGTGGGCGAAAGAGCCAGAAACCGGCTCTTCGACGACCATTTCGCCGAGCTGGCGCATAATCAGAAAGGCAATCACGCCCGCAATGCCGTATCCCAGCAGTACCGCAGGCCCGGCCATTTGAATCGCTGGCCCGATGCCGAGAAACAGTCCGGTACCAATCGCGCCGCCGAGGGCAATTAATTGAATATGTCGATTTTGCAAACCACGTTGCAGCGTCGGTGTCTGTTCCGACGAGGCTTCAGAAACCGCATTGTCTGAAGCGGATGACGCGTCTTTCACGTCTGACCCCTGTGTATTTTTATTGGAAGGGGCACCTTTTAACACTTCGGGTCAGCAGGAGCAAGTTGCAGGCCCGGCTCAAATACCCATATGAATTTAAAAGCGCGGCTGGGTATGATATTGAGAACCCTACACTGACAGAGTGACCTATGACTGAGAAACAGTTCTACCCTATCGGTACGCCAGGCCAGCCATGGACTGCGGCGGAAAAACAGCAGTGGCGCGAGAACCAGACGCGTTTTCGCAGCTATCAGACGGACGTGCTTGACGCGATCAATGCCCTCAAGCCTCGCTACGACGTGAGTCAGTACGGCGAATTACATTACGGCGACCAGACTTTCCCGCTAATGGCCGTGAAATCACAAGACTGGAACGACAACCTTCCCGTCGCGCTGATTACCGGCGGTGTTCACGGGTACGAAACCAGTGGCGTGATGGGCGCGCTGAACTTCCTGGCGGAGTATCAGAATGAGTATGCGGGGAAAATCAATCTACTGGTGGTGCCGTGCGTTAGCCCGTGGGCCTACGAGCATATCACTCGCTGGACCTATGAAGCCGTGGATACCAACCGCCAGTTTTGGCCACAAGGGGAAGGCGAAGAAGCCCGCGCGCTGATGGCGTTAACCGCCCCGCTGAAAGGCAAATTCCTGCTGCACGTAGATCTGCACGAAACCACCGACAGCGATGAGAGCGAGTTCCGACCGGCGAAGGCCGCGCGCGACGGACTGCCGTTTGAGCCGGGGACAATTCCCGATGGCTACTATCTGGTGAGCGATACGCAGAATTCACGCCTGGATTTCCAGCAGGCGATTATCGACGCCGTGAAGAAAGTCACCCATATCGCCCCTGCCGATGAGAATGGCAAAATGATGGAGTTCATCGTCGTCAGCGAGGGCGTGGTGGAATATGACATTCATGCCTATCATCTGTGCGCCACCCTTACCGGTGCTCCGTTTACCACCACCACGGAAGTTTATCCCGACAGCCCCGGCACCACGCCAGAGGCCTGTACGCGCGCGCAGATCGTGACCGTTCACGCCGCAATTGCGTTTGCGCTGGCGCACGCTTAAGAAATGGATGGGGCATCCGTGCCCCTGATAACGAGGGTAAAACTTAGAACTCGTAGCCGACGGAAACTTTGAAGGTACGCGGCTCGCCCTGGAACAGGTAGGTTCCGGAATCGTCCACGCTTGCCCAGTAGTTTTCGTCCGTCACGTTGTCGATACCGGCACGCACGGTCATTTGATTCTGGTTCTGGTTTACCGCGAAGCGATAGCGCATGCCCAGATCCAGCGTAGTGTAGCTGTCGAGTTTTTTGCTGTTCGCCAGATCCGCGTACTGAGAGCCGGAGTGGTTCACGCGCGCGGTGGCCGTCAGGCCGTCGATCGGTTTGATGTCATATTCCGCACCCAGCACCGCATAGAAATTCGGTACGCCGATGACCTTGTTACCCTGATTCAGCCCGTTGTTGGTCTTGGTCATTTCTGCCTGCAGCCAGGTGGCGCTGGCGTTAAGACGCATTCCCAGCATCGGCTCGCCGAACACGTTCAGCTCCACGCCGCGGTTACGCTGCTCGGCATCCAGACCGTAGTGTTTGGTCACGCTGTCGAGGATCGCCGACGGCATTTTGATTTCGAACAGGGCCAAAGAGCCGCCCACCCGTCCGAAGTCTGCTTTCACGCCCACTTCGTTCTGCTTCGAGTGAACAATCCCGGTGCTTTGCCCGTAGTTAGTCGCGGTGTCTGGCGCGGTTTTACCCGGCTGCAGCGCTTCGGTGTGGTTAGCGTAGAGCGAAAGTTCGTCCCACGGTTTGTAGACCACGCCGTAGGTTGGCATCCAGCGGCTGCCGTCAAAACCATCGGCGTCGTTTTCCGCACCGGTGATTTTGTTGTATCCGCGAATCACCACTTTTTGATGGCGCGCGCCAGCGGTAAACAAGAGTTTGTCGTCGAGTACGCCAAGGGTATCGCTGAGCAACCAGCCCTGAGTGCGGGTGCGGCCGCTGGTCAACGGATCGCTGTAGTTACCGCCGGAGCCATTGAAGTTGCTGCTGTCAGGTTTATCCACACCGGTATTGTGATAGATGTTGGTGATCGGGTTATCCGCTGCCGCCGACATCTTCCACGCGATTTTTTCGTTTTTGGTCATTGCGGAGTAGCCCACGTTGACCTTGTGCGACACGAAACCGGTATCGAAGTTACCGCGAATGCCCGCCATGCCGCTCACGGCGTCGCTGATGCGATTGGTATCCAGACGTGTCGCCGTGGCGTTGCCGCTCTTATCCATCAGCTTCGCGCCGCTGTACAGCCCCTCTTCGTGGGCGTGCTGCGCGCCCAGTCCGGTGTAAGCCGTCCAGTTATCGGTGATGTCGTACTCGCTGCGCCACATGCCGAATTCGTTTTCGATATTGCTGTAGGCCCATTTCTGCGAGTAGTTACGATCGTTTTTCGGTGGCGTCGGCACGAAGTCGACCCCGGAAATGTTGACGCCCGTTTCGCTGCCATGGAAGGTTTTCTTCTGATAGCCCATGTCCAGGGAAGTGCGGAAGTTGTCACTTTTGAAATCCAGCCCGGTAGAGAGCAGCGTCGTGCGACGGCGGTCGTTGGCGACCGGTGCTTCGCCTTCGCGGTGGACCAGGTTCACGCGTGCGCCAAACTGGTCACTCTCCCCGAAGCGCCGACCGGCGTCCAGCGTGGTGCCAATCTGCGAATCAGAAGTGTAATCGACGCCAATTTTGGCCTGCGGCGTATCGCCCGCGTGTTTTGGCTCAAGGTTGATCATCCCGCCGACGCCGGAGCTTGCCGCGCCGTTCATCAGGGAGTTAGCGCCTTTGAAGATCTCAATGCGATCAACCATCTGCGTATCGACCACCTGACGCGGCAGCACGCCGGAGAGACCGCCAAAAGTCATGTCGTCGCCGTCGAATTTCAGGCCGCGAATGCGATAGCTTTCCGCGCTATTACCGTAGCCCTGCACCGACTGCACGCCCGCATCGTTGGCGACCACATCGGCAATGGTTTTGGCCTGCTGATCTTCCACCAGCTTCGAGGTGTAGCTGATGATGTTAAAAGGCACGTCCATCGCGTTCTGCTGGCCGAGCATTCCCATGCGGCCACCGTTGGCGACCTGTCCGTCAAGGAAGGCGGGCACCAGCTGATCGCCGCCCGGTTTGAAATCGCTGGCCGGCGCAGACTGCACCACGAGAGTCTCTTCTTTTGAGGTCTCCGCCGCAAAGGCGGAGTGCGTAACCGCGCCGATGGCGAGCGCCAGCAGCGTTTTGTTCATTCTGGTGTTGTTCATGATTAACTCGTTCAACATACGCGCAAAATGGCCCGTCGCCGGGCCTGAAAATTTATAAGAGGTTTATTTCAGTGAAATTCTGACAACGCTGTCCGGTCCGTTCGTGGAGTGGTCTTTGTTGAACGCCTGTTTGACGGTGACGTACAGCGTCTGGCCATCTTCGGACAGCAGCAGGCTGTTTGGATTCGGAGGCAGATCCCAGCTCTGTTTGACGGCATAGGTCGTGGCATCCAGGCTCAGCAGTTTTCCGCTTTCGCGCTGGGTGATGTACAGCTCGTTGCGTTTAGCGTTGAATTTCACCGCCAGCGAATCGCCCACATCGAGCTGCTTGATCACTTCGCCGGTGTGGATATCCAGCACTAGCGTGGTTTTGGCTTTGGAGTTATCGGTCACGAACAGACGACCCGTGGCCTTGTCTTCTGCCAGGTTAAGCAGCAGCGCCGGTTTGTCGCCGAGCGGTTTCCAGCGTTTTTCGATGCGATTGTTGCGCGGATTGATAATCAGGATTTCGCCGCCGCCGTTAGCCACGTATATGCGCTGAGTCTGCTCAGACCACAGCAGCCCCGTCACCCACTGCCCGGCATTTTTGATGGTTTTTTTCAGCTTGAGCGTTTCGGCATCCACCACCCAGACCACTGCCGGATCGGCGACACCGCCGATGTAAAGGGTGCCATCATGCAGCAGCACCTGGCGCGCCCCGTACGGGAAACCTTCTTTGTTGCGCTCGGTGAACAGCAGACGATTTTTCACTTTGCCGTCTGCGGTGCTGATGGCGCTGATACCGCCGTCCAGCGAGTTGGTCGCATAGACGGTGCTGCCATCCTTTGATATCGCCAGCGCAAAGTTTTTCAGATCCGTATGGCTGCGGCCAAGGGTTTTGAGCGTAGTGGGATCGAGTTTGTAGATCACCCCGCCCTGCACGTCCTTAAACCCTTCGGCACTTGCGACATACAGCGCATCGCCTTTCGGACTGAGCACCATTTCGTATAAGCCGTCGGCCAGTTCACGCTTCACCACGCCGGTTTCAGCAGGCGCGGTTACGGCGGTGTGGGCTTCAGGGGCAGGTTTGGCGGCATGCTGCGCGGCGCAGCCGGAAAGAGAGGCAGCCACAAGCAGCGCCAGCGCGGACAATTTTTTTGTCATCAGGAACATCCTTTACCGTTCAAAAAGAGAATCAGGCGGGAAACTGCGTCGCATGCTGCTGTGCGATTAAGGTTGTTTTACAGGCTGTGAGGCCAGTGCAGAGTCCACCGTTAACACTCAGTGTTCCGTGTGAGATCTGCGCTCACTGTTGATGCGGGAATCGTCCGTCGCTGCCCACAAACACTAAAGAGAATGAGAACTATACTCATTATCTTTATATGATCAAGCGTAAAAATGGGCAACAAGATAAAACAAGCAGGGATGAGAGAGCGTTAGGTCACCTCATCTACTCTTTTGCGCAATAAATAACAGGCGCGTTTCTGTAGATAATGAAATAGCTGGAGGCGTTCGCCGGCGTTATCTGAACTTTAAGGCCGCGATCGCGCAAACGGAAAAAGTCCGGGACATCCAACCTGAAGGCTTCATTTCTTTTTGGGCGTCCACTGGTGTCGCTGGACACCATAATAATATCCCCCGCTTCTCGCCAGTAATTAAACGCAATTTTATTACTGACTTCGACAGGTGGCTGGCCTTTCTGGGTATATTCCCCTGACGTTGCATAGCTACCCTCCCCGTTCATAAATGAATAATCCATCATGACGTCGAGAAGATAATTATCGTCTACCACCGTTACATGTGCTTCGCAGCTAAAGTGATTACGCTGGTAATGAATATACCACGCATAAAGCAAGGGTGCGGCAATGGCCAGAACGATAAACGTCCAGCGCAGCGTTATTTTATTCATCATCATGATTCTGCGGCCTGTAAATAATGGAATCACACTGCGCATTTTTGTCCTTTAGCGGACGGTCGCAAATAATGACCGAATGAGCCTGCTGCGAAAAACTGCTGGTCATCCAAAGTACCCCTCCGGGTTTGCACTGAATGGGATAGCGTTTCGCCAGTCCCGCCAGCATTTCACTGGTTTTCTCTTTATCCCGCCAGGATGAATATACGTCACATCCGTTAAATTGACTCACCGACTGATAATGCGTCAGAGAGGACTTATCCTCTTTAATCAGAAAGTACGATATCGCGCAGGAGAGCAGAAAAAGAATGCCTGCCACCCCATAGGCAAGCTTTGCCGGGAAAAAAGGGGGTTTGCGAATCACCTCAGAAACAGCCACCGCCGTAACCTCGGCGACGGGATATTCTTCGGGCAAAACCGAAACCAGCGCCGTTGTCTGCGGGCGAATAAACTCGTCCAGCTCCCCTTCGCGCAGCTGCGCAATCGACTTAAACCCCTCTTTAGGCAGGGTCTTAATGATGTTTTCTTCCAACCCCGCAAATTTCAGCGCCTTGCGGATTTGGGAAATGGTCTGGTAAAGGGCATTGGTACTGACAATCGCCCCCTGTTTCTCCCAAATGGAGGCAAACAGAACCCGCTGCGTCACAACCTGGTTGTTGTTTTCCAAGAGTAAAAGCAGGCACTCGCTCACCGGGCCATGAAGCGTGGTAGCCCTCTGGGGATACCCGTCCAGCGGACCGAGACGCCGCAAATCAGGTTCAAACAGCAAGGTATCGTTGATGACGTACACTTTTTTCATGGTGCGATCGATAGTTGACATAGAAAACCTGATTCAGAATTTAGTTATTATATATCAGCAGGTTGAAATAAACACCCTCATGCAAAAAACCGCTCTTCGCTCGCGCCTTAAGCCTCTTAATCAGTATAAATCATATAACTTCACTCACGTTTTTGTCAGGCAATTCTTAAAGTTGTGGCATCGGAAACCCATGGATGAAGGAATCGTGATCATCGACACTCACAATCAGCCATTGATGCTTGAAAACCAGAAAACTTCGCGACTTTATGTTGAGTGGTTGATTCATTACGCGTTTTTAGCATTAATCTCCAGAAATCATAAAAAACAAGGTACTTAGCACTACAGATGCAACTTATGTAAATAGAAACTCTATAAACAAATCGTCAACACAGGGTTTCTTATAGCGCATAGGGTTGTGTATTGGAAAGCACGAACGGCATACATATAATCCACCTTATAAAATGTATGGTTTATTAGAAAAGTGTATTTCCAGCGGCGTATGTCAGGTTGACTCTAATGCAGGAATAAAGAGATGGGCTATCGTCTATATGGCTTTATGATTGGTGATGAAATTCACTTCGATATTACAAATCGCAGACTGTACCGACTTACCGGTAGTCACAACGATAAAAGTGTGGCGTTTGCATCAATCTATTTTAACGAAACGATGTTACGGCTTTTCCTGTATCTGCTGGAACATGGTCGTAAGAAAGTCATCGCCAAAGAAGAGTTGTTCGAAAAGATCTGGGAGGACAATAACCTCAGTCCTTCGACCCAGCGTTTATGGCAAGTGCTTCATAACCTGAACAACAAACTGAATCTTCTTGGATTACCCGAGGACTTTATTCGCAATATTAGAGGGCATGGTTACATCATTAATTACCAGGATGTCGTCCCCGTATATTATAGAATGAGCGAACTCCCTGCTCACTCTGTTAAAAAAGAGGAGAAGTCTGATCCCCTGAGTGAGTGATGTCAACTCAGCGGTTTTGCCCTTCGTACCTGAGTGCAAAGGGCTTTTTTTTACTTCTTCAGTTTCATGTTTTGCATTCCATTAATGATGGCAACATAGCTAAAAATATTATCGCTCGGTAAAAACCGGCCCGGGAAAAATAGATGAGTGTAATGAATCGTTTTCAAAATTTAAAAGTCAGCCGAAAACTCTTGTTCGGCTTTTCGACTATTTTATTGGTGACACTGGCCATTCTGCTGTCGGGAATGCTGGGGATGGTGAGCATTCAGGATCGCGTCGAGAAAAATGAACATACCACCGGCCTGTTTAACGCACTGTCTGCCGTGCGACTGGCCCGTCTGAACTATCTGTATACGCAGGATCAGAAGTATCTCGATCAGACCAACGATGCCGCCCAGACGATGCAGGATATGATCGCCCGGCTTGAAACTTACACCTGGACGCCTGAGGGAAAAGTTTCCGTGGATAAGACGGACGCTGCGGTGAAAAACTACATCGCGTCCCTTACGCCGTTTACCAAAGCGGCGAGCGAAAAAACGGACAGCGAGCGCAAACTCAATACGCAATCCCTGTGCGATAACTCAGAAATCGCATCGAAATTAAGCCACAGCGCGGCGTTAACTCCACAGCAGACGCTGGTTGCGTCACAGGTGGCCTTCATCCTGAGCGATATTGACTCCCAGGTCTCTCTCTATAAGCAGCACCCGACGGAGGCGGCAAAGCAAAACGTCCTGACGCGTCTGGACGCGGCCAAAAACGGGATAACAGAGATGCTGCAGTTTGTGCCGGAAGATCAAAACGCCTGGCTGAACAGCACTCTTAAAGATATGCAGGCAATCGCTGCAGAACTCGACCACTACAAAGTTGTGTGGGCAGAACAATCGACCCTCTCAGACACCCTGACGGATAAAGCAGAGACACTGATTGAGACCATTCAGTCGATGTTCGCCAGACAGCAACAAAAAGTGGTTGAGACCGTTGATGGCGTCCGGCTGCAGATGAGCATTGTGGCTGCCATTGGTATTGCCCTTGGCCTGCTGCTGGCAATGGGGATCACCGCATCGATCACCCGTCCGCTGAACGAAACTTTGCGCGTCGCAGAGCAAATCGCCAAAGGCGATCTCACCAGTACGTTGACCAGCACGCGTCATGACGAACCTGGGCTGCTGATGCAGGCCGTTTCAACCATGAACGAAAACCTGAAAAGCATTATTAATGACGTGCGCGAAGGGGTGGAAAGCGTGGCCCGCTCCTCCACGGAAATCGCCGCAGGCAACATGGATTTGTCTTCACGCACCGAGCAGCAGTCTGCTGCCGTGGTGGAGACCGCAGCCAGCATGGAAGAGCTGACCTCCACCGTCGCGCTGAACGCGGAAAACGCTAACCAGGCGCGCCTGTTGGCGGAAGAAGCGTCGCAAAATGCCAGCGAAGGCAGCCTGATTTCGCAGAAAGTGATCGATACCATGAAAAATGTGCGACTCAGCTCGCACCGTATTTCTGAGATCACCACAGTGATTAACAGTATCGCTTTCCAGACCAACATTCTGGCGCTCAATGCCGCCGTCGAAGCCGCACGCGCGGGCGATCAGGGGAAAGGCTTTGCGGTTGTCGCCGCCGAAGTGCGCACCCTGGCGCAACGCAGCGCGCAGTCAGCAAAAGAGATTGAGAACCTAATTCACGAATCCGCCGTTCACGTCGATACCGGTTTTAACCTGGTGGAAGGCGCCGGTGCCGCGATGTTCAAAATTGAAAAATCGGTGGCTCAGGTGCGCGATATCATGAGTGAAATCGCGACCGCGACGGACGAACAGAGCCGAGGGATTTCGCAGATTGCGCAGGCGATGGCCGAGATGGATACCACCACGCAGCAGAACGCCGCGCTGGTTGAAGAGTCCTCCGCTGCGGCCAGTTCGCTGGAAGATCAGGCCGTGCAGCTAGAGAAGGTGGTGTCGATCTTCCGTGTATCGAATACCCCACGCCAGCTTAAGGAGAGCCGTCCGGCGGGCAAAGGGCATGTTATTGCGCTGGCTCCCGGCAAAAAAGAGAGCGTCAGCGACCAGGACGACTGGGTGAAATTCTAATCCAGCCAGTGATTCCCCCCTTCTCGTCAGGTAAACCTTCCCGGTTTGCCTGACGGAAACGCGATAAAAGTGACCTATGGAAAACACCCTTAAAAAAGATCCTACGTTTCTCAACGGGCTGGGATCATCGTTGATCCGCGGTCTGTCACGCTTTAAAACGATCCCCGCCCGGCCTGGGTTGAAAACCCTGAAAACGGCCATCGCGCAAAAGCAAATTACCCCTGTTTATCAGCCGTTTATCAACGCGCAGACCGGGAAAATCGCGGGCGTCGAAGTCCTCGCTCGCTGGCGGCATCCCACTTATGGCGATGTTTCACCCGACGTATTTATCCCACTGGCAGAACAACACGGCCTGATTATTTCGCTGACCCATCAGCTTATCCAGCAGGTGATTGCCGATCTCGAACACCCGATTCAGCACCTCCCGGTGGGAACTTACATTTGCATTAATATCAGCGCGCAAAATTGTCTCGATCCGAATTTCGAGATCGACACCTGCGAGCTGTTAAAGAAATGCGTCGCGAATCAGAGTCAGGTGGTGATGGAAATCACCGAGAGACACCCGCTGCATTTCACCCCGCAGCTGAGTAACTGGTTTGCTACCCTGCGGCGCGCCAACATCTCTGTCGCGCTGGATGACTTTGGCACCGGCTATTCGAACCTGTCCTATATTTCTGCCCTGAATCCGGAATTCATCAAGATCGATAAAATGTTTATCAGCCAGATTGGCGTCAGTGCCGATACACGGCTCGTGGACAGCATGATTGCGCTGGCCAAAAACATGCATCTGAAGATTATTGCCGAAGGGGTGGAAACACAGGTACAGGCGAACTATCTGCGTGCTAAACAGGTCGACTTCTTGCAGGGGTTTTATTTTTGCCGACCGCTACCGGTGGAGGAGTTGCTTAACGTGGTGATGGCGTGAGTAACAGCGACTTAATGGTACGCCCTGTAGGATTCGAACCTACGACCTACGGCTTAGAAGGCCGTTGCTCTATCCAACTGAGCTAAGGGCGCACGGAGAAGCGTGCACTTGCGGTGTGAAACGCCTGGAATTATACGGTCAATGGCTAGTGAGTCAATGCCTTTTAGCGCAATCGCCTGCCTTCTCACCATCCCCCTGTTTATCCCTCGTCAATACGTCTGTTTTTTCGACATTCCTCTCATTTTTCTGCCACTTGATGACTCTACGAAAAGGCTTAACGCCGTTTAAGTAACGCCTGGTATTTTCTGCCGACCATCGCTCTCACACTAGCCTCCGGTATCCCGGCGCCGAGGAGCCGGAAGATAACAGGACAGTGTAGTGACCCCCCCATTCCCGCTTAACCATTCCGGCTTGCCAGAATGCGATCTCCCCCCACTGCGTAGCGTCTCGCCAGAGATTATCGGCATCAAGCTGGAGCCCATCGTTGCCCTCTCCTCTTCGCGAGTGGTCGGGCGCGAAGTGCTTAGCCTTCTCGCCTCCCCTGAGCAAAGTGAAGCGTTTTTTCAGCAACAGTCGGTGAAACAGTCGCTTAGGTTGCTTGAACTGCAGCTCGCCATGTTAAAAAACACACTTTACGCTAAAAACCTTTTTATCAACCTGCCGATAACCGTATTGAGTGACCCAGAATCCTTCGCCCGAATCCTGCCGCTGCTTAACGCCGGCCAGAATATTGAAATTGTCGAACCCAGCGCACTCTTCAGACTTCCGGCTCCCATGCGTGAGCGCGTGACCCGCCACTGGTGGACGCTCGTCGAACGCGGATGCCATCTCTGGCTTGATGACGTAAACACGGCATCTGTTCGTCCATTTTTAGGCTGTCGTTTACCGTTATGTGGCGTCAAGATCGATAAGATGGCGTTCTGGCGGAAAAAAGGCTCGCCTGCACTAGCCCAGCTGGTAAATCTCTGCGCACAGGTCGCCAGCAATGTGCTGATTGAAGGTATTGAGTCAAACAAGGATCGGGAGTACGCGCTGCAGGCAGGAGCGGGATTCGGTCAGGGATATTACTGGCCGTCTGTAGGCTGGTCTGAAGAAAAAAGGACATTAGCCTGAGAGAGAATCTATGCGCATGACCGTACGCCGCTATCGGCGTCGTCGTAAAGGAAGCGATTCGCTGGGTTTTTCACATTCGCGTTCCAGCGCCCCTTTTTTTGATCGTCTTGTTTATTTGAGTCAATCCATCAACCAGACACGCAGACCCGACGCCCCCTTTATCGTTCTCGTGACCCACGATCGTTTCCTGCATGCAGGAATTCAGCACGGCCCATCCCCCCTGAAACACTGCTGCGGATATGACACGCTCGAATCGGCTTTCAGCGCGCTGGAAAACTGGCCCTCGGCCAGACTGGTTGTCGATATGGAGAGCCGCACGATGCCGCTGATGGAGATGCTCACCACGCTTCGACGTGCCATTCTGTATCCCCCCTACACTGCCGTGAGCCTGCTGATACGCGCTGATGACTATGATGCCCGGCTGTTTTGTAAAACCAGCGGTCCCTTTGATGTGCTTGAGCGCCAGCTCCCGGCTCAGGCGCTGCAACATGCGTTAGCGACGGCCCTCCCTCCCGTGAATAATCGCCACATCTACTTTTCCAGAGAAGAGTGGTTTGTCCTGCAATATCTGACACAGGGGGAATCACTAAGAAATATTGCGCTTTTTCGCCAGCGTCCTTACAGCCGCGTGGTTTATCGTCTGGGACGAATTCTCAGTAAATTAGGGTTAAACCATCGTCAGGAATTACTGCATCTGCTGCATCGCCTTTCTGTCTCCTCTTCCGAATAACCCCTTAATTCCTAAAGACCTTTAAGAAATTACTTACGCACAATATTAAAATTGTGTTTTAAATTAACATTTATGCAAAGATTACAACTATTCCTAATCCAGGATTTCTCGTGATGTTAATCTCTGCGTAGCGATCAAAAAACAGCATTTTCATCCAGAAGTTAAGTTTTAATCTCATCCGTTAAAAAGATGATAACGATGTAAAAACGTGAGTATTCAATGAGTCGCTAAAAACGCCATCCCTTACTGGCAGCAGATCCTTCTGCAACCGACGGCTTTTTTTGCTGAAAGGTGAACAGCACTTTCAAATGAAGGTGTCGCGCGGAAAGCGGCAATAAATCTTCCACCGTGATGGCCCAGAAGATTCCGCTTACCGTGGGTGAAATGGCAACATTAAATTAACATTGAGGGGATTCTATTATTTTTTGCAATTACATAAATAGGATAATCCACATTAAGAGGAATGTCTGGTGATTTAGCCCAAATTTAAAATAATCACTTTCCGTCTCCAGAAGATCATATTAATAAGTACACCCTGAATAATTTACAGGCTTTTCGGAGAAAACTTACACGGTATAATAAGCATGTTCCAAAGGAGAATAAGAAATACCTTTACTCTTTCCAAAATATTAATAAGCCAACGCGCTACTGCCATTTTTTATCAGAATGCAAACAAGGATGCTTACGCTTTTTCCAGGGAATTACCCCCGTATAAGGATCTGCAGAATTATCCTTCCGGCTTACCAGGCACTTTTGCAGAGATTGCAATTGCGCTTTCACAACCTGAGGCATAAAAAATGAAACCGGCATCCGTCATCATTATTGACGAGCACCCTATCGTCAGAATGTCAATTGAAGTCCTGCTCCAGAAAAACAAAAGCATTGAGATTAAACTCAAGTCAGGAGACAGCCATGAAGCACTCGACTACATTCGCAATCACCCTATCGATCTGGTGATCCTCGACATCGAATTACCTGGCACAGATGGGTTTTCATTGCTAAAAAGAATCAAGAACTTAGATGACAACATAAAAATTCTGTTTTTGTCTTCCAAATCAGAATCGTTTTACGCTGGCCGCGCCATGCGAGCAGGTGCAAATGGATTTGTGAGCAAAAGAAAAGATCTGAATGATATCTATAACGCCGTGGAAATGTTGCTCTCTGGATATTCGTTCTTTCCCTATGAGACCCTGAGCTTTATAAATCATCAAGGCTCACACCGGGGAGCAATAAATGACATGCCGTTATCAAACCGCGAGGTGACTGTTTTGCGTTATCTGGCCAATGGATTATCTAACAAGGAAATCGCGCAGCAATTATTACTTAGCAACAAAACAATTAGTGCGCATAAGTCCAACATCTACTCGAAATTAGGTGTGCAGACTATTGTAGAGCTGATTGATTATGCCAAAGCGCACGAGCTGCTTTAATCTGAAAGTCCTCCCTGAGACTCCAGTGAGTTTCAGGGAGGGTGTTTAGGCTTAATTATAATTAATCATAAAGGTCGCATCGGCATCTGCACGCCCCGGCTGGGGATTATTTGCCGTAGCGATATAATTCGCATAAAAATTCAAAACTGCATTTCCTTGCTCATCAACCACCACATTCTGGCTCGCCTGCTGTAATGGCAGACGCGTTTTATCCCGATCGCGTATTTCTACCGCAACATTCGTCGCCTGGCTGGCATCGTTTAAGGCCAGCAGTTCTGGGTCCTGCGGATCCGTTTTTCCAGAAAAGGTTATCGACGCCGCACCCGGTGGGCAGCCGGTCAGCTTTAGCGTAAACGGCATCGCCTGGGTTCTGCTGCCCGTGGTGCTGAGCTGTTTGGTCGGCCAGGTGCCCAGCGTCACCGATTTGTCGCTGTCGCTCCCCTCAGCCACACAGGTAAAATCGATAATATTGCCGTACAGTTCGATATTGATTTCGCCCAGTGGGCTTGCCGCCAGCACGCCTTTCACAGGCATAAAGGCTACGGCTACAGCGGCAACTAAAATCCCTATGCGCATCGCCCTCTCCTTAATCGTAATCCACGCGAAGATAGCCGCGTGAGGTGAAGCGCCCTTCGCTCGGTTTATTCCCGGTGACGCTCACCGGCCAGGCGGTGATCCCAATGACTGCCGAGGCGTTATCATCCAGGCGGAACGGGATCTTGCTGGCGAGATTATTGGGCGTCAGGGGCGTATTGTTCGTGCTGGCGACGATAAAACCGAGATCAGGATTATCAGAAACCAGCGCATTCCCGGACACTTTTTCCGTTTCCACTCGCATAGTCAGGTAGGCGTTGGCCTCCACGTTAGTGCATTTTATGGCGATGGTCTGGGTTTTAGGCGAGACGTTCTGCGGGCGATTACCCGCCCCGGCCTGGCTAAACAGCGAGGCGCCAATATCACCAAAATCGAATTCCACCACCTTCCCGGCGTTAATCGCACAGCTTTGCGGCACCTGAATGGTTCCGCTGTAGCTGATGGTATACACCGGGGTCGTCAGCGGGTCCGATGAGGTGGTCGTAACATAGACCCGGAACATCGTCTGACGCGGGATCTCCACCATATTGATAAACCGCCGCGTCACCTTCAGGCGAAACACCAGATTCGAGTCTTTCACCCCGAAAGGTTGATTTTTAGAGACGTTCGGGTGGCTCCCCATCTGAATAAAATTCTGCGGCGGGTAAAACACGCCAGAGTAGCTGTCGGTGATCTTCATCGCGCCATCCAGATACTCATTCAGCTTCAGATATTTGTAGCCATCAATGGTGCTGGTGATCGGGAAATCGGTCACGTAGCTGCGCTTGGTGGTGTTGCCCGATGTCCCTTTCGGGCAGACCGCGTTGACCCCCACCCACTGGGATTTCTCCGCAAGCGTGACAATCTGCCCAATCTGGTTATTGGAACTATTAAACTTATCCGTCAGATCGTAATAGATATCCGTCGGCACACCATTTTCGTTAGCACAGACCGTGGCCAGCGCCTGCGTGACAGGAAGCATTACCAGCAGCGCGACCATCAGGTATCGACTCTTAATCACAGCGAATCTCCTTCATCGTGATTGCCTGTTGCAGGCTCTTTTCAGGCAGGACGTACGGCGCGTGGCACTGGGCGCTGGCGCCGTTGCCCCACTGAACCAGCAGCTCGCCTTTAAGCGGCAGCCCGCTGAGGTAAATTTGTCCGTCATCGCCCACCATGCTGGTGACGCCGCTTCCGGTTTCGCGCACAACGGCACCGAAAGGCACCGGCTGATTGCCGCGCATGACGGTCAGCAGCGCACGAACGCCAATGCGCGTATCAAAGCTGGCACGCACCAGCGCACCGTTGGTCGGCACCACGCTGCTGACGTTGTTTTCGATATCGGTACTGTTGTTCATGGTATTGGTATCCAGCGCCACGCGGTTGTAGCGATAGACCGTGGCGTAAGGCATCACGGCGTAACCCCGCCAGTCGGTTTTCACCCCGGTCTGGTTTTCGACATTCACCCCGGACGCGCCCGGCGCTTTGATCAGCACGTTGGTATCCCCCAGCGGCTGGCTGAAGGTCACACCGTCCGCATGGCCCACCACGCCGCCTGACATTTGCCAGTTCAGATCGTGCTGGTCGCGGGAATAGTTGTACCCAGCGCCGAAGGTGCCATAGGTGGCCTGCCAGTTTGCGCTGGCGCTGCCGCTTGCACCGTTGGTGCTGGTGTGTCCCTGACTCACGCTGTAGTTCAGGTTTCGATCTTCCAGCAAGGTGCCGCTGACGCCGGTCTGCCAGGTGGTATCTCCGCTGCTGTTGCGGCTGGCGGAGGCCGTGGCGTAGGCGCGATCGAAGGCGCTGTCACGGCGATAACCGTGACGGGTAAACAGGCTGAACGGAACCGACACGTTGAACGAGGCCAGCTTGTCTGTGCCATCAATGCCCACCGCCTGATTCCACGACCAGGAGACGGAATAGCTCACGCCCCGCCAGCCGCCGGCATAACCCAGCTGATACCAGACGCTGGAATCGCTCGTTCCCCAGTAGGTTTGCTCGCTGCCCGACACATAGAGCGACCCGTAATCCCCCAGCGACTGAGAGATGTTCACCTGGAAGCGCCCTTTTTTGTTCCACGTCAGATTGTGATAACTCACCACATCCGACACGCCGTTCTCGTCCTTGCTGTCGCTGTACTGGTAACCTTCCATGGCTTTCCACGCCACATCATCCAGGGTGTAGAACCCTTTGGTGGAATAGCGATAGCCAAGCAGCTGGAAGTTAGTCCCGAATCCGTTCAGAGATTTGGCGTACAGGAAGCGTAAAGATTGCCCTTCGTGGCGACTGTCGTCAGCCAGCTGGCTGCGCGCCTGGGTGACATCGAGTGAAATCGCCCCCCAGTCGCCGAAGTTTTTCCCCGCACCGAGCGCGATGGCGCTGTAGCGCGAGGCGAGCTGGGTGCCGCCATACAGGGTGTAACCGTTGCTCAGGCCCGCAATCAGCGTGCCCTGGGTGAAGAACGGCGTGTCCTGATCGTCGTTGCCGCTGCGGTAATCCCCCGCCACCAGATCGTATTTCATGCGGCCTTCACGCTGCAAGAGCGGCACCGTGGAGTACGGGACCGTATAGCGCTGCGGGTTGCCGTCTTTCTCTTCAACCGTAACCTCAAGGTCGCCGCTCGACGACGTCGGGTTCAGATCGCTGATGGCAAATGCCCCTGCCTGCACGTAGCTCTGATAGATGACATACCCGTTCTGGCGGATCACCACTTTCGCTGGAGTGCGGGCAATCCCGCGCACGGTCGGCGCGTAGCCCTGCATGCTGTCCGGGTACATGCTGTCAGAGGAGTACATGCGCAGCCCGCGGAAACCGAGGCTGTCGAACACGTCATTCCCGGTGTTGCTGTCCCCGGCCACCAGCTCGCTTTTCAGGGGAATGATTGTCCGCTGGGCGGATGTGCTGATGTTCTGCCACTCGCGATGGCTTTCCCCGTTGCTCTCGGTATAGCGCCACGCCCCGTTGTTACGCAGCCGCCACGGGCCATAGTTCAGTCCGCTTTGCAGATTCAGGTAGTAGCTGTTGTCGGCGTCATTGCCTTTGTTGCCGCTGAAGCTGTAGTTCAGCAGCAGCGCCGGTATGCCTTCGTCCCACTGATCCGGCGGAATATAGCCGCGCGCGCTGTTCTGCATTGCCACCTGCGGCAGGCTGACGTTCAGGCGCAGCGAGGCAAAATTGAAGCCAATCTCCGAACCGGGGATCGCCGTCGCCAGCGGAACGCAGGTTTCGCCGGTCACGTTAAGCAGTTCAGGGAAGGCAGTAATGTTGACGCCAAAGCGATCCAGCATCGCGCGCGTGATGCACGGCGACAGCCCGCCCGCGACCGGAGGTGTATTTTCATCGCCGGCCTCAAAGCGGACATCCTGGGTACCGATAAACTCATCGTTACGCCAGATATCCACGCGATAGGTGCCAGGCGCCTGCTGATGCCCCTGCTCAAAGCGCGACAGATCCGCCACGCCCGCCGTGTCATCAGACAAAAACGCGGGGTTAAAATAGTTCTCAGACCAGGCTATCCCCGGGCAGAGCACCGCCATTATGGCCAGCACACACGGGCGGTAACGCCATCGTGAAGGATTCATCACTGTGACTCTGCTCAAAGACTGACGCGACGCGCGGGAGTAATCGCGCCGTAATCATTCACGCTCTGCCAGGAGAGTGTTCCGCTGGCCCCGTCAGGTAGCGCCTGCTGGGCTGAATTCTTCGGCGCAATCATGATATTTTCCAGCTTCTTGCCGCCCAGTTGCAGGTTCACCAGCGTGACGTAATAGGGTGAAGCATTGCTGACTTTCAGGTGATTGCCCGCGCGTTCAAAGCGCAGCTGCGAAAGCGCCTCTTCCGGCTGCATCGCCAGATTTTTTGGTCGCACAAACAGTTTGATACGCGACAGAATCGCCAGCTGCAGAACGTTTTTTCCTTCCAGGTTGGCTTTGTTCACCGAAGGAATGGCTTTCACGTTCATGTAAAACAGGGATTCGCGGTCCGTTGGCAGCGGCGGCCCCGCATAGATAATGCGCAGCGTGTTCTCGCTGTCGGGTTCGCTGACAAACAGCGGCGGCGTGACCGCGAAGGTTTTTTCTTTCTGCCCGCGATCGTTTTCAATCCACGCGTTAATTAAATAGCGCTCTTGTTTATTGCTGTTCGTGATCGCGAGCGATGTCTGTTTCGCGTCGGCCGGATAAATCACGCGCGTCGCCCCCAGAGCAATCCCACCGGATGCCTGAACGGGCAGAGAAATCATCATCAAAATAAGCGAAAAGATCAGTCCTGGTTTTATTAGGGAGTTCATCACAACAATACCTTTACTATTAAGTTCGCAGGCGTGTACGACGTTATGGATAAATCAACGTAAACCAGACATCCGACTGAATATTGCCCGGCACAAGGTGTTCTGAAATAGCCCGATAGCGCGCACTGAAATGAAAGTTCAGCTCGGGCGTGTCGATCGGCAGCATATTATTGGCGGTGGCGTTGGGAATAATCTGTCGCTTCTGCGAATCAAAAAGTGCCAGCCCAATCCCGCTACTGACGCGGCTGTTGCCGGGACGGGATGTTGCCAGAAAAACCTGCGGATCTTCAGCGGGCGTAATGCCCTGAAACATCATCCCGACCGTGCGGGAAACATCCACACTGCAATCCACCAGACGCAGGGTAAAAGGCACATCCACCGTCGAAAAACTGCCCACACCGTGAAAGGCGTTGGTGCGATACTGCCCCATCTCCACGCGCAGGCTTTGACTCTCGGGCGCCACGGCGCAACCGCCGTTGACCAGCTCACCTTTGAGATGTACCCGTCCGCCATCCACCACCACGCGGTGCGCCATCACAGGCTGTACGGCAGTAATCGTCAGCAGAAACAGAAGCCCAATTCTGGTCATCCTTAGCCCTCGATGTGGATCAAACTGGCCTCTTCCCTGAGGCCCGGTCTTCCCTGAAAAGCCGATTATTCGTATTTCAAGACGAAAGTGGCGTCCGCGTTCGCCTGACCAGGCTCAGTGGTTGCCGCAGTCGATTTGTAGCGTGCGGTGAAGTTCAGGGTGTTGGTCCCTGCGATCAGCGTTTTCGCTGCGGAGAAGGTTGCACCGTCTGGTGTCAGGGTGCTGGACGCGCTATCCAGGATCTCGATACCAACACCTTTAGCCGTGTTGTCGTTATCGCCTGCGGTTACAGCCAGCAGGGTTTTATCGGTCGCATCAATCTGGCCGGTGAAGGCAACAGCAGCGGTGGCAGCCACTTCTGGATCGCAATCATTCAGTTCAATGTTGAACGGAATATTAGAAGTGGTATCGCCCACTTTCGTGAATTTAGCGGTACGATATTGACCCAGAGTCACGATCTGATCCGCAGATTCAGTATTTACTGCGCATGCCGCATTAACTAATTCACCTTTAAAGTGAACGGTACCGCCATTGACGGAAACGGGATCTGCTGCATGAGCTGCACCCGCAACCAATACCAGCGAAGCAATGACGGAAGAAGCAATATTGCTAAGTTTCATATCTGTTCCTTTGGAATGTAAAAAGCCCTTCCCGGGTTAATTCGGGAATAAAAAACACATTCAATTGCGTAATTGAAAGTTTATTTTGGAAGCAACAAAGTAGCCCACGGACAAATATTAAAACAGGTCAAAACACTGCGATAATTCCAGGCTACATCCTAATTTCCCTTAGGAAAAGACCATTCAATGAGCAGGGTTTAGAGCCTGATTGTGGAAATCTCTCAATGGGTGACTGACAGCGGGCCTCGCTTCTGACAAAATATAGGCAATCCCCCTTTCAAACGTTACAGACGGAATCCTCTCTCTGATGGCAGCAAAGATTATTGACGGTAAAACGATTGCGCAGCAGGTGCGCTCTGAGGTCGCGGAAAAAGTGAAGGCGCGTACAGCGGCCGGAAAACGCGCTCCAGGGTTAGCCGTTGTGCTGGTTGGCAGCAACCCGGCATCGCAAATTTATGTCGGCAGTAAACGTAAAGCATGTGAAGAGGTGGGCTTCGTCTCCCGTTCCTACGATCTGCCCGAAACCACCAGCGAAGCAGAACTGCTTGAGCTGATTGACACCCTGAATGCCGACGACGCGATCGACGGTATTCTGGTGCAGTTGCCGCTGCCTGCGGGCATCGACAACGTGAAGGTGCTGGAGCGTATCGCACCGGATAAAGACGTGGACGGTTTCCATCCGTATAACGTCGGACGTCTGTGCCAGCGCGCACCGCGTCTGCGTCCGTGTACGCCGCGCGGTATTGTGACGCTGCTGGAGCGCTACAACATCGACACCTACGGTCTGAACGCCGTGGTGATTGGCGCATCCAACATCGTTGGCCGCCCGATGAGCATGGAGCTGCTGCTGGCCGGTTGCACCACCACCGTGACGCACCGCTTTACCAAAAACCTGCGTCAGCACGTCGAGAATGCCGACCTGCTGATCGTGGCGGTCGGTAAGCCGGGCTTTATTCCGGGCGAGTGGATCAAAGAAGGCGCCATCGTAGTGGACGTGGGTATTAACCGTCTGGAAAACGGCAAAGTGGTGGGTGACGTGGTATTTGAAGACGCCGCCGCGCGCGCGTCTTACATCACACCGGTACCGGGTGGCGTGGGTCCAATGACCGTAGCAACCCTGATTCAGAATACATTGCAAGCATGCGTTGAGTATCACGACGCAGAGGAAGCGTAAGATGGCAACATTTTCATTAGGTAAACACCCGCACGTTGAACTGTGCGATCTGCTGAAGCTGGAAGGCTGGAGCGAAAGCGGCGCACAGGCGAAGATTTTCATCGCCGACGGTCTGGTTAAAGTCGATGGCGTGGTTGAAACCCGCAAGCGCTGCAAAATTGTCGCAGGGCAGACGGTCACCTTCGAAAACCAGAGCATCACCATTACCGCCTGAGTCGCTTAAGGCCCGGCGGCGCTTAGCTTGTCGGGCCAATGACGCGTGGTTGGTGTTTGTAGACCGGGTAAGGCATTTCTGCCGCCCGGTATTTCCCCCCCTCTCAGCCCCCTGATTTCCCCTCAACCATAACGGTTAATTCTCGATCAACTTCAAAGAATCACTATTTCGTTTGTTGAAATGTGAAAATTAAGTTGCACGAATTTCAGGCTTCTCTCACGATAAGTAGAACGTTCTACTAAAACGTTCTACTTACAATAACAGCGCCTCTCAAAGCGCTTCTCGGGGGAAATCAGCATGAGTCTGATATCAGGGTTTGTTAAATCGTTGTCTAAGTTATCGATGATTGGCCGCGCGTTGATGCTGCCAATTTCACTGCTTCCTGCTGCGGGCCTGCTGTTAGCCTTCGGCGATAAATTCCACATGCCGCTGATGATGAACGCCGGTGGGGTTATTTTTGATAACCTGCCGATGCTGTTCGCCATTGGCTCTGCCGTAGGCCTGGCGTCTGAATCCGGGATCGCAGCCCTGTCGGCGGCGGTATCGGTGTTTGTCACTAACATCACCATCGGCACCGTTCTGAGCATTACACCGGAAATGGCCTCCCAGGGCGGGAAATACGCCATGGTGGTGGGTATTCCGACGCTGCAAATGGGCGTTTTCGGCGGGCTTATCTGCGGTATTCTTGCGGCCTGGTGCTATAACCGCTTCCACACCATGCAGCTGCCAGAGTTCCTCGGCTTCTTCTCCGGCAAACGTTTTGTCGCCATCGCCACTGCGTTTCTGTCATTCGTTCTCGGTTTGCTGCTGCCGTATGTCTGGCAGCACATTCAGGCGGGGATCGATGCCCTGTCGGTGATTGTGAACGGCGATAATCAGGCGGCCTCGACCTTTATCTTTGGTCTGGTTGAACGTGCGTTAATCCCGCTCGGCCTGCATCACATCTGGTATCCGTCGTTCTGGTATTCGTTTGGCGATTACACTACCCAGGCGGGCCAGGTGATCCACGGCGATCAGACAATCTGGTTCAAAATGCTGGAAGAAGGGACCAAATCCTTTAGCAGCGACACTTACCAGAACGCCGGTAAATTCATGCAGGGCGAGTTCCCGCTGATGTTGTTCGCGCTGCCTGCGGCCTGTCTGGCGATGTATCACGAAGCCCACACCAAGAATAAGAAAATCGCCTTCGGTATTCTGTTCTCGGCGGCGTTAACCTGCTTCCTGACGGGTATCACTGAGCCGGTGGAGTTCACCTTTATCTTCGTGGCCCCGATCCTGTACGTCTTTAACGCTATTATGGCGGGTCTGGCCTACATGACGATGTACCTTCTGCACGCTCACATCGCCAAATCTTTCTCTGCGGGCCTGATTGACTACATTTCGTTTGGTATCCTGCCGTCGTTCAACGGCTATCAGACTAACTTCCTCAACGCGGTGATCATCGGTATTCCGATGGCGCTGATCTACTACTTCACCTTCCGCTTCGTCATCCGCCGTTTCGACGTCAAAACGCCGGGCCGCACGGAAGTGACCGCCACCACGGATGACAAAACCGACACCGAAATCGCGACCGAAATCATCGGCCTGCTGGGTGGCGCGAAAAACATCGACTCCGTCGGCTCCTGTATCACGCGTCTGCGTCTGGAAGTGGCGAAGAGTGATGAAGTGGATAAAGACGGGCTGAACGGTCTGGGTGCGCGCGGCGTCGTCTTCGTCGGCGATAACGGTATTCAGGTGATTTTCGGTGCCAGAGCACAGTTTATCGCCCAGACCATGTCCACCATGATCGGTAAATAATAAGATGCCGGACCGGCACGTCTCCTGTACTCTGGGAGGCGTGTCTTATCTGGCTGATAATCGAGAAATTTCAGGGAGCGAGTTTGAAGAAAGTCAGCATTATTGATGTCGCAAAACACGCAGGCGTATCGGTGTCCACCGTCTCGCTGGTGTTACGTCAGAAAGGGAAAATCTCAGAGGCAACGATTGAGAAAGTCCACGCTGCCATCAATACGCTTGGCTACATTCATAACGTCGCTGCCGCCAATCTTCGCGCCAACACCTCCAATCTTATCGGCCTGATCCTGCGTGATTTCAGCGACAGTTTCTCCATCAAAGTGATGGCGAGCATCGTGCAGGAGCTGGAAAAGCAAGGCTATATGGTTTTCCTCGGGCAGCCGCTTAACGATCACGAGCATCTTGAGCGCTGCCTGCTTTCATTTAAACAGCAGGGCGTCGCCGGGGTGATCTATCTGGCGTCCGATACGCGAACCTCCACGCTTCCGGCGCAAATTCGCGAATGCCCGTTACCGCTGGTCGTGGTCTCCCAGTCCTTGCTGAATGAAACCTGCAATCTGGTGATGCGCGATAATCGCCAGGCGGCGAATCTCGCCACCCGTTATCTGATTGAACGCGGGCATCGTAATATCGCCTATATCGGCGGGCGGGAAGGCTGTCTGATCCGCGAGCAGCGCCTGCTCGGTTTTCGCAGCGCGATGACGCAATACGGCCTGGTGAACCGCGAAGAATCCGCCCCGGTCTGTAGCGACGATACCCAGGCGGCAGGGTTTATTACCCGTCAGCTGCTGGAAAAAAACAACACCATCACCGCCCTGCTCTGCCATTCGCCGGATGCGATGATCGGTTCGATTTCCGGGATTCATCAGGTCGGGCGTACCGTCGGGAAAGATGTGTTTCTGACGCAGCAGGTCGCGCTGGTCGGGTTTGAAGATATGCTGCATGTGAATCTGACCTCGCCGTCCTTCACCTATGTGTCGTCGGCGAGTGAAGAGACGGGCCGTCAGGCGGCCGGTTTAATGATTCGCAAGCTGAAAGAGCCGGATCTGCAAACGCAGCGGATCACCCTTTCCGGGCAGCTGATCGCGCGGGAGTCGGCCTAGAAATAGCAAAACGCCCGAACATGCCGGGCGTTTTATTGACTGTTTTACGGAATTGACCGGGTAACAGTGACCTACTTACGACGCCAGGTGGTGCCCTGCGGGCCATCTTCCAGGATGATCCCCATTTCGGTCAGGCGATTACGCGCCGCATCCGCCGCCGCCCAGTCTTTCGCCTGACGCGCTTCCAGACGCGCTTTGATCAGCGCCTCAATTTCTGCCACTTCGCCATCGTCCGCCTGTGCGCTGCTTTGCAGGAACACTTCCGGCTCCTGCTCCAGCAGGCCGAGCACCGCAGAGAGTTTGCGCAGATGAGCGGCCAGCGCGTTCGCGGCAGCCATATCTTCTGTTTTCAGGCGGTTCACTTCACGCGCCATATCAAACAGCACCGAGTAGGCTTCCGGGGTGTTGAAATCGTCGTTCATCACCTCGATAAAGCGTGCTTCGAACGCATCGCCCCCTGCCGGTGCGACAGATTTGTCGGTACCGCGCAGCGCGGTGTACAGACGCTCCAGCGCAGAACGCGCCTGTTTCAGGTTCTCTTCGCTGTAGTTCAGCTGGCTGCGGTAGTGGCCGGACATCAGGAAGTAGCGAACGGTTTCCGCGTCGTAATATTTCAGCACGTCGCGCACGGTAAAGAAGTTGCCCAGTGATTTAGACATCTTTTCGCGATCGACCATTACCATGCCGGAGTGCATCCAGTAGTTCACGTACTCGCCGCCGTGAGCACAGGTGGACTGAGCGATTTCGTTTTCATGGTGCGGGAACATCAGATCCGACCCGCCGCCGTGAATATCAAAATGCTTGCCGAGCTGCTTGCAGTTCATCGCCGAGCACTCAATGTGCCAGCCCGGACGCCCTTCGCCCCACGGGGATGGCCAGCTTGGTTCACCGGCTTTGGACATTTTCCAGAGTACGAAGTCCATCGGGTTGCGCTTCACGTCAACGACGTCAACGCGCGCACCGGCCTGCAGCTGGTCCAGATCCTGGCGAGAGAGCTGGCCGTAGTTCGGATCGGTCGGCACCGAGAACATCACATCGCCGTTGTCGGCAACATAGGCGTGACCGCGGGCGATCAGCTTTTCGGTGATATCGATAATTTCATGAATGTGGTGCGTGGCACGCGGCTCGCTGTCCGGACGCAGAATATTGAGTGCATCAAAATCTTTGTGCATCTCAGCGATCATGCGATCCACCAGCGCGACAAAACTCTCGCCATTTTCATTAGCACGTTTAATGATTTTGTCATCAATGTCGGTGATGTTACGCACGTATTTGAGCGTATAACCCAGGAAACGCAGGTAGCGAGAGACCACGTCGAACGAGACAAAAGTACGCCCATGACCGATATGACAGAGATCGTAAACAGTGATACCACACACGTACATGCCGACTTCCCCGGCATGGATAGGTTTAAATTCCTCTTTTTGGCGCGTCAGAGTATTAAAGATTTTTAACATCGAAGATTCCGTGTAGACGTGTGTGGATAATAAAGTCTGTATAATACCCATAATTCAGACCGGAATCAGCACACAATGCAAGATGATCCCGTCTTACGGTTATGCTATAACAGCCCTCTTATCTGTGACCTTACAGAGGTCGACGTACCACAATACCGGAACAGGATGCAAAAATGGTTACTTTCCACACTAATCATGGCGATATCGTCATCAAAACTTTTGACGATAAAGCGCCTGAAACAGTTAAAAACTTCCTGGACTACTGCCGCGAAGGTTTCTACAACAACACTATTTTCCACCGCGTGATCAATGGCTTTATGATTCAGGGCGGCGGTTTTGAACCTGGCATGACCCAGAAAGAAACCAAAGAAGCGATCAAAAACGAAGCGAACAACGGTCTGAAAAACACCCGTGGTACGCTGGCAATGGCGCGTACCCAGGCTCCACACTCTGCGACTGCCCAGTTCTTCATCAACGTGGCTGACAACGACTTCCTGAACTTCTCCGGCGAAAGCATGCAGGGCTGGGGCTACTGCGTATTCGCAGAAGTGGTTGAAGGCATGGACGTGGTTGAGAAAATCAAAGGCGTGGCAACTGGCCGCAGCGGTATGCACCAGGACGTTCCTAAAGAAGACGTTATCATTACCAGCGTGACCGTCAGCGAGTAATTGGTGGCGACACTCTTTATTGCAGACCTCCATCTGCAAACAGAAGAACCGGCGATCACCGCCGGTTTTCTGCGTTTTTTACAAGGCGAAGCCCGCTCTGCCGATGCGCTCTACATTCTGGGCGACCTCTTTGAAGCCTGGATTGGCGACGACGACCCCAACCCTCTGCACCGTGAAATCGCCGCCGCCATCAAAGCGCTGGTTGATTCCGGCGTTCCCTGCTTCTTCATCCACGGCAATCGCGATTTTCTGATTGGCAAACGCTTTGCCCGTGAAAGCGGCATGACGCTGCTGCCGGAAGAACAGGTGCTCGATCTCTACGGTCGCCAGGTGCTGATCATGCACGGCGACACGCTCTGTACCGACGATACCGGCTATCTGGCGTTTCGCGCCAAAGTCCATACGCCATGGATTCAGACCCTGTTTCTTGCTCTGCCGCTGTTTATCCGCAACCGCATTGCCGCCAAAATGCGCGCAGGCAGTAAAGCCGCCAACAGCAGCAAATCCCTGTCCATCATGGATGTGAATCCGCAGGCGGTTATCGAGGTGATGGAAAAACATCGCGTGCAATGGCTTATCCACGGCCATACCCATCGCCCGGACGTCCACACGCTGTGCGCTAACGGCGAGCCCGCGCACCGCGTCGTGTTAGGCGCCTGGCATACGGAAGGCTCAATGGTAAAAGTCACGCCAGACGGTATAGAACTGATCCCTTTCCCGTTTTAATCCCCCTCTGTTTGTTGCCGAAATCATCGCTACGCAATCGTTTTCCTGCTCGTAATTTAATGCTATTCTCTGTGCCCTCAAAGCAGTGTGTTCCGCACCAACAGGAGTTTTAAGACGCATGTCTTCCCGCAATAATCCGGCGCGTGTCGCCATCGTGATGGGGTCCAAAAGCGACTGGGCTACCATGCAGTTTGCCGCCGAAATCTTCGAAATCCTGAACGTTCCACATCATATTGAAGTGGTCTCCGCGCACCGTACTCCCGATAAACTGTTCAGCTTCGCCGAAGGCGCAGAAGAGAACGGCTATCAGGTGATCATTGCCGGTGCGGGCGGTGCTGCACATCTGCCAGGCATGATTGCCGCCAAAACGCTGGTGCCGGTGCTGGGCGTGCCGGTGCAAAGTGCTGCCCTGAGCGGCGTCGACAGCCTCTATTCCATCGTACAGATGCCGCGCGGGATCCCGGTCGGTACGCTGGCGATTGGCAAAGCGGGCGCCGCGAACGCTGCACTACTGGCGGCACAAATTCTGGCAACACACGATAAAGAGCTACATCAGCGTCTGGCAGAGTGGCGTAAAGCCCAGACCGACGAGGTGCTGGAGAATCCGGATCCGCGAGGTGAGGCATGAAACAAGTCTGCGTCCTCGGAAACGGCCAGCTGGGCCGAATGCTGCGTCAGGCAGGTGAGCCGCTGGGCATCAGCGTCTGGCCCGTCGGGCTGGACGCTGAGCCGGAAGCCGTGCCGTTTCAGCAAAGCGTTATCACCGCTGAAATCGAGCGCTGGCCGGAAACCGCGTTAACCCGCGAGCTGGCGCGTCATAACGCCTTCGTGAACCGCGATGTGTTCCCGATTATTGCTGACCGACTGACGCAAAAACAGCTGTTCGACAAGCTGGGCCTGGCGACGGCCCCGTGGCAACTGCTGGCGGATAAACGCGAATGGCCTGCGGTCTTCGAGACCCTCGGCGAGCTGGCGATCGTGAAGCGTCGCACCGGCGGCTACGACGGGCGCGGACAGTGGCGTTTGCGTGCGAACGAAACCGCCGAGCTGCCGGACGAGTGCTACGGCGAATGTATCGTCGAGCAGGGGATCAATTTTAGCGGCGAAGTGTCGCTGGTTGGCGCGCGCGCCCATGACGGCAGCACGGTGTTTTATCCCCTGACCCATAACCTGCATCAGGACGGCATTCTGCGCACCAGCGTGGTGTTCCCGCAGGCGAACGCCACTCAGCAGGCGCAGGCCGAAGATATGCTCTCAGCCATCATGCATGAGCTGGGCTATGTCGGCGTCATGGCGATGGAGTGCTTTATCACGCCAGCCGGTCTGCTGATCAACGAACTCGCCCCGCGCGTGCATAACAGTGGCCACTGGACGCAAAACGGCGCCTCTATCAGCCAGTTTGAGCTGCATCTGCGCGCCATCACCGATCTGCCGCTGCCGCAGCCGGTGGTGAACAGCCCGTCGGTGATGATCAATCTCATCGGTACCGATCTGAATTATGACTGGCTGAAACTGCCGCTGGTCCATCTGCACTGGTACGACAAAGAGGTGCGCGAAGGCCGAAAAGTCGGGCATCTCAATCTGAACGATGACGACGCTGGCCGCCTGAGCGCCACCCTCGAAGCGATGGTTCCGCTGCTGCCACCTGAGTACGCAAGCGGCATCGCCTGGGCGCAAAGCAAACTCAAATAAGGTCTAAATGCCGGGGAATTGATCTTTTCCTTCCCCGGCATCTTTCAACGCGCGTAAAATCCCCGCCTATTGCTGTTTTGTTTCCTTCAGGACTTCTCATGAACGATGGAACGGACTATCGCGCGATCCTTGCCGCCGATACCCCTTTACTCGACGTTCGCGCGCCGATCGAATTCACCCAGGGCGCCATGCCTGCTGCGCTCAATCTGCCGCTGATGACCGACGACGAACGCGCCGCCGTGGGCACGTGCTATAAACGCCAGGGGCCAGAAGCCGCGCTGGCGTTGGGCCATAGCCTGGTCAGCGGCGACACGCGGGAAGAGCGGATTAACGCCTGGCGCGACGCCTGCCTGGCTAACCCTGGCGGTTATCTCTGCTGCGCGCGTGGCGGGCAGCGCTCGCACATTGCCCAGGCGTGGCTAAACGCGGTGGGCATTGATTACCCGCTGATTGTGGGCGGCTACAAAGCCCTGCGTCAGACCGCGATCCAAGCCACTGCCGAACAGGTGCAAAAGCCGATGGTGCTGATTGGCGGCTGTACCGGCAGCGGCAAAACGCTGCTGGTTAAACAGCACGCATCGGCCATCGACCTGGAGGGGCTGGCGCGTCATCGCGGCTCATCCTTTGGCCGCACGCTTAACGCCCAGCTGTCGCAGGCCAGTTTTGAAAATCACCTGGCCGTTGCGCTGCTGAAAAAGGACGCCGCACGCTGGGTGCTGGAAGACGAAGGCCGAATGATTGGCTCCAACCATCTGCCGGAGTGTCTGCGCGAGCGCATGGCGGAATCGCCTATCGTGGTGGTGGACGATCCTTTTGATATCCGTCTTGAACGCCTGCGCGAGGAGTATTTCGCGCACATGTGGCAGGATTTTTCAGCCGCATTCGGCGAAGAAAAAGGCTGGCAGGAGTACACCGACTATCTGCACCACGGCCTGTTCGCCATCCGCCGCCGTCTGGGGTTACAGCGGTTTGCAGAGTTCAGCGCCTTACTTGATTCCGCGCTCATCGAGCAGCAGCGCACCGGACGTACCGAGGCGCACTATTCCTGGCTTGCGCCACTGCTCAATGACTATTACGACCCGATGTACCGCTTTCAGCTGGCGAAAAAAGCCGACAAAATTGTCTTTCGGGGCGATTTTAACGCGGTGGCCACCTGGCTGGTGGCCTGATTCTCTAACGGCGATCGCGCTTATCGGCGCGCTTCGCCAGCCAGTCGCCCAGCACCTGGACAATCTGCACCAGCACGATCAGCGCGATCACGGTGACAACCATCACCTGGGTTTCGTAACGGTAATAGCCGTAGCGGATCGCCAGATCCCCTACCCCACCGCCGCCGACAATTCCCGCCATCGCCGAGTAACCGATCAGGCTCACCAGCGTAATGGTCAGGCCGCGCAGCAGCCCGGCGCTCGCTTCCGGCAGTAAAACGGTGCAGATAATCCGCATCGGGCTAGCACCAAAGGCTTCTGCCGCTTCGATGATCCCCTTGTCCACTTCTCGCAGGGCGCTGTCCACCAGACGGGCGTAAAACGCAATCGCCGCCATGGAGAGCGGAACCGACGCCGCAATCGGACCGATGGTGTTGCCGAGCAGCAGCTGCGTCAACGGCAGCAGCAGAACCAGCAGGATCACGAACGGCACCGAACGGATAATGTTCACCAGCACAGAGCTCACCAGATAGACAGCGCGGTTTTGCCAGAACAGGTGGCGGTCGGTGACGAAAATTAAAAAGCCGAGCGGCAGGCCGCCAATTATCGCCAGCACCGTTGAGATGCCCAGCATCTGGAAGGTTTCGTTAAACGCAAGGCCCAGATCGGCCACTAAATCATCCACGGATCACCTCCACCTGGGCTGTACGATGACGAATATGTTCCACGGCAGACGCCACCACGGACGGGTCATCCGCCGTCAGTTGCACCACCAGAATCCCCAGCGCGCGTTCACCGATGTACTCGATTTTGCCGTGCAGAATATTCACCGCCACGCCAAATTTAATCGCCACATCCGAGAGCACGGGCTGCTCGGCGGAATCCCCGATAAACAGAATTTTCAGCAGTTGCCCCGGCAGGTGCTGCTGCAACCGCTCCGGCAGGGTCAGGTTCAGAGTATGGGAGACCAGTTGCTGCGTGAACGGATGCTGCGGATGGGCAAAGACGTCAAACACCTCGCCCAGCTCCACCACTTCGCCGCCGGACATCACCGCCACGCGATCGCAGATAGATTTGATCACGTTCATCTCATGGGTGATCAGCACGATCGTGATCCCCATCTGCTTGTTGATCTGCTTCAGCAGCGCCAGAATGGTGGCCGAGGTTTCCAGATCCAGCGCGGATGTCGGTTCGTCGCAGAGCAGGACGTCAGGATGGTTGGCAATCGCACGGGCGATCCCCACGCGCTGTTTCTGTCCGCCGCTCAGCTGCACCGGATAGCGATTCGCTTTGTCCGTCAGCCCGACCAGGGCGAGGATCTCCGCCACACGCGGGGCGATGTTGCTGCGCGCCCATCCGGCGGCTTTGAGGCTGAACGCCACGTTCTGCGCCACTGTGCGGGTATGCATTAAATTGAAATGCTGGAAAATCATGCCAATACGCTGGCGTGCTTTACGCAGATTCACGCCGTCGAGGGCTGAAATCTCCACGCCGTTAACATTCACGCGGCCCGCGCTCGGGCGCTGAAGCGCGTTAAGGGTGCGCAGCAGCGTGCTTTTCCCGGCGCCGCTGGTGCCGACAATGCCAAAAATCTCGCCTGCCGCAATCGTCAGGCTGACGTCGGAAACCGCGCGGGTGGAAGGTCCACGTCCTGTCTGGAAGTCGACGCATACCTTGTCTAACTCAATCATGACTACCTCAGAAATGCGAAAAGGGCAGACTCGGCTGCCCTGTCGATCGGTTACGCGATTACGGTTTTGCGGCCGTCATCCAGTCCGGTTTCTGGAAAGCGGTGTACACGTTTTTCGGATCGTCGATCACCGCGCGATAGGCCGGGGACTGCACCACCGCCACGATATCTTTCGCGAAGGGTTTATCCGCATCTTCCGTGCGTACGGCGATGATATTTTTCAGGTTTTCATCGAGATGCTCCTGCGCCAGAGCGCTGGAGAGATCCAGCCCGGCGGCAATCGCAAAGTTGCCGTTCACCAGCGAGGCCGTGACGCTATCAAGCGTGCGCGGCAGCTGCGCGGCTTCCAGCGGTTTGAAGACCAGCCCTTTCGGGTTGCTGGCAATATCGCGCTCAGAGGCTTTGGTTGGATCGATGTTGTCTTTGATGGTGATTAATTTCAGGGACTGCAGGAAACGCAGGCCGCGCGCGAGGTTGGTCGGGTCGTTTGACAGGGTCACAATATCGCCCTTTTTAAGCTGATCCAGGCTCTTGATTTGGCGCGAGTAAAAGCCCATTCCCGCAGTCGGCACGGTGAGTAATTTGGTCAGTTTCAGCCCTTTATCCGCCGTGAACTTATTAAAATAGAGCGAGTGCTGGAACAGGTTAGCGTCGATGCTGCCGTTTGAGAGCGCCATATTCGGCTGCACGTAATCACTGAATTCGCGCACCACGACGTTGTAGCCCTTCTCTTTCAACGAGGGGGCAATGGCCTGTTTAACCATATCGCCGTAAGGGCCTGGTGCGACGCCAAACACAATGGTGTGCGGATCGCTGTTAGCGTGGGCGGTCTGCAAACCGCAGAGCAGCAAAAGCGCACCGGCGGCGGCGCGAAGCGTGTGACGAATTCCCATGAGATCTCCATTTCAAAGCGGTGTGACGTTGTGATGCCCCGTACGATGCGGGGCAGAGTCTGTTTAACATGACACAGATCACAAGCGGCTGTCCTTGAAATTATTTCATGATGTTGCGGAATATGTCGTTGAATGTGCAGGAAATTGGGATATGCGTTTTATGGGAAAGGATAGACCGTGCGCGTATATGACCGGTGAGATCGGCACAGTTCGTCGCCCCGGCAGCAACGTGCCACCGGGGCCACGCGTTCAGACTTAGAAGTCGTAACGCAGACGTACCAGGTTCATATCACCCAGGTCGTCGGTGCTGGAGGTAAAGACGTGCTCGTAATCAACACGGAAACCGTAATCCAGCTGGAAGCTCACACCCACGCCATTATCGGTGCGCTGGTAGTTGCGGCCATTCACATACTCAATACGATCGCCCATCACGTACGGCTGAACGGATTTCAGCGCATACTGGCCAACCGGGATTTTGTAGCCCGCGAAGTATTCAATACCCCACGCATCACCGGCAAAGTAGTCGTTCACGGACACTTTTTTGGTGGTCATGAAGTTCTGATACCAGCCGCCGCCTGCGGAGAAGGTCCAGTTGTCCGGGGTCCAGCTCAGTGCCGTACCGAGGATATTCTGGTCGTAAGATTTGCTGTCGCCGTTATCCGGGTTACGCATATCCGCACGGGTGTAGTTCCACGCCGCGCCCCAGGTCAGGTCGGTAGTCAGGTGATAATCCAGACCCAGTGAACCGCCGCCTTTACGTTTGTAACGCAGGCCGTTACCTGGCAGGTATTCACCGTCTTCAAACAGGTAGGAGGCGTAGATATCGGCATCGCCCACGGTTTTCTTATATTTCAGCATTTTGCGTGAACGATAAGAGCCGTCGTAGTCGCCGTTGATGCCGTTACCCGGAGCCTGACCGATCATGTCGTAGTCCCAGATATCGGTTTTCGCGCCCACCACATCGTAATAGACGCTGTTCTGTTGACCGAAGGTCAGCGTACCCCAGGTATCGCTTTTCAGGCCGGTGTAGAGCATACGGCGAGAGGTGTTGTTCGCGCCTTCTGCGTAGTGATTATCCCAGTCGAACAGCGCCGGAATGTTCACACCCAGCTCGTAGTAGCTTATCCAGCTGATGTCATCGAACAGGTAGTAATCTGCGGCGAAACGGAAACGTGTACCGCCGTCGAAGCCGTTACGCTTGTAAGAACCTTTGTCGCCGTCGCCCGTCATCATGTTGAACTGAGGACGAATACTGCCGCCAACGGTGAAGTTAAGACGGCTCAGGGGGTTGCCCGCCTGCGGATCTTGTTTCAGTACGGTGATTTCCGCTTGTGCTGCGAAAGACGCCAATGCCACTGCCGCGCCGATCGTTGCCGCCAGCGCTGTTTTTTTTATGGTCATTATTATTCCTTGATAGACACGCTGCTAATTATTTAGCAGACAAATAATATCCGGAATTAAACGAGCCGTGGTGTTGGGTTTTTAATGTTTTGTGCTGCTAAAAGTGGGGGTATTATCGATTTGTGCTACTTAATGATTACACACCAGTATATAAACCGGTGCGTAATCATCACGTGAGGGAATTAACTGGCAAACTGACGGAACAGGGCTTTGCCTTTTAACAGACGCGTTCCCAGCCAGCCGCCGCACAAGGAGAGCAGCACTGCGCCGGAGACCGGAAGGATCAGCCACAGCCGCCAGTCCGGCTCCCACGGGAAGTCGAAGACTTTGGTCTGAAGCACGGCCAGCGCGGTTTCTGCACCGATGGCCGCCACCAGTCCCGACACCAGCCCCAGCAGCGCAAACTCGCACCACAGGGTTGTGCGCAGCAGGGATTTACTCGCGCCGAGCGTGCGGTACACCACCAGCTCCTGATGGCGCTGTCGCATCCCCACCTGCACCTGCGCCAGCAGCAGCAATAGGCCGCAGGCGGTGACCAGCACGACCATGACCTCCAGCGCACGGCTTACCTGCTCCAGCACCTGGCCGACCTGTTTCAGGATCGCGCCAATATCCAGCAGGCTCACCGTCGGGAACTCGCGGTTCAGCTGCGTCAGCATGCCGTTGCCGTTTTCCCAGCGGAAGCTGGTCAGCCAGCTTTGCGGCTGCCCGTCGAGCGCCCCGGACGGGAAGATAAAGAAGAAGTTCGGACGCAGGCTTTCCCAGTCCACTTTGCGCAGACTGGTCACTTTGGCGCTAAAGTCCTGGGTATCGCCAGTGAAGGTCACCGTATCCCCTAAACCGACTTTCAGCCGTGCGGCCAGCCCTTCTTCCATCGACACCTCACCCGCTTTTGGCGGCCAGTTTCCGGCGGTAATCGGGTTATGATCCGGACGCTTGTCCTGCCAGGTCAGATTCAGCTCACGGTTAAGCGCCTCGTCCTGATTCCCCTCCGTCGGCTTGCCGTTAATCTGCGTCAGCCGCGCGCGGACAATCGGATAGAACGACTCGGGCACAATCTGATGCTCAGACAGGAAACCCTTCAGCGGCGTGACCTGCTCCGGTGCGATGTTAATCAGGAAATAGTTCGGACTTTCCGGCGGGAGCTGCTGCTGCCAGCGGTCAAGCAGATCGCCGCGCAGCACCAGCAGCATCGCCAGCAGCATAAAGGAGAGTGAAAATGCCGACAGCTGGCTGAGGGTGGACCACGGCTGGCGCAGCAGACGATTAACCGCCAGACGCACGGGCAGGGATTTCAGCGTTAGCCCTTTCAGCACGTTTAGCAGCATCCAGCCCAGCACGCCGCACAGCAGCGCCAGCACAACGGCACCGGCCAGCACCGCCCACAGCAACATGCTGCCGCCCATCAGCCAGGCGAGCAACATCACGACCACTGCCACCACAACCGGCAGATAGAATTTCAGCGGCCAGACGCTGGCAACCACATCCCTGCGCAGCACCCGCAGCGGCTGTGTGGCCAACAGCAGGCGATAAGGGCGCAGCCCCACCAGCAGCGAAATTACCACCATCGCCCCCATGGCCCACAGCCACGGCCACAGGCTGGCTGGCGGAAGTGCGGCAGGCAGCACCGGTTTCAGCAGGATCATCAGCACTTTTTCAAACAGCAGCCCAATCGCCCCGCCGGTAATGGCAGACAACGCCAGCACCATCAGCCACTGGCCGACGATCAGCTTACGCAGCTGCGCCCTGCCCGCGCCGAGGGTTTTCAGGATCGCCACCAGATCGTAGCGGCTGCGGCAGTAGTGCCCCATCGCTACCGCCACGGCAGCAACCGCCAGCAGCATGGTCAGCAGCGCAGAGAGCAGTAAAAACTGCTGCGAGCGTTCGAGGGATTTCCCCAGCGCGCCGTCGTCCTGCTCCATGCCAATCCAGCGATGTTCCGGTTTCAGCTGCGGTTTCAGCCACTTTTCGTAGGCGTCGATCTGCGCAGGCGTGCCACCAAATTTGTAGCGCCAGGTGACGCGGCTGCCCGGTTGTACGGCTCCGGTTTTTGCCACATCAGCGGTATTCATCAGCAGACGCGGTGCCATCTGGAAGGGGTTAAAGCCGGAATCCGGCTCCTGCACCACTTCCCCGGCGATTTTCAGCGTGGCGTCGCCCACGTCGATGCTGTCGCCGGTTTTCAGGTTCAACAGCGCCATCAGCCGTGGGGCCAGTAGCACAGAGCCTGCTGTCGGTTTTAAGCCCGGCGGCTCGGTTTGCAGCTCGCCGTACATGGGATAGATGTCGTCGACCGCTTTCACGCTCGCCAGCTGGGGCGTATCAGCGGCGAAGGTCATGGTCTGGAAACTCAACTGCTGACCGACCTTCAGCCCCTGTTTACGCGCCTCATCGATCCACGCCTGCGGCACATCGCGTGAGCTGCTCAGGGTGCGGTCGCCCGCCATAAACTCGCGGCTTTGCTGACTTAAGCCCTTTTCCATACGATCGCTGACGCTGCCGAGCGCCAGCACGCAGGCCACCGCCAGACTCAGCGCCAGCCAGACAATCAACAGCGAGGGCGAGCGCCATTCGCGCCAGAACCAGCGTGCAATCATGCTTCCTCCTGCAATTGCCCGTTAACCAGACGCAGACGTCTGTCGCAGCGGGCGGCAAGCTGCGGATCGTGGGTGACCAGAATCAGCGTGGTGCCGTGCTCGCGGTTGAGGGAGAAGAGTAAATCGGCAATTTTATCACCGGTCTGCCGGTCGAGATTCCCCGTCGGTTCATCGGCAAACAGCACCTCCGGGCGACCGTTGAACGCCCGCGCCAAGGCCACACGCTGCTGCTCGCCACCGGAAAGCTGCGCCGGGAGATGATCCAGACGCTTGCCTAACCCAAGCTGCTCCAGCAGCGCTTTTGCACTGCTGCGGCTCTGACTGGCGTTTTCACCGCGCAGCAGACCCGGCAGCTCAACGTTTTCCAGCGCATTGAGGGTCGGGATGAGCATGAAAGACTGAAACACAAAGCCGATATGCTTTGCTCGCAGCGCCGCACGCGCCTCTTCATCGAGCTTATGCAGCGGCTGACCGACCAGGTTGACCTCCCCGCTGCTGCCATCGTCCAGCCCGGCCAGAATCGCCAGCAGCGTGGACTTACCGGAACCGGATTCACCAATCAGCGCAATGGTTTCAGCGCGTTTGACAACGAGTTCAACTCCGGTGAGGATGGATAGCTCGTGCTCACCCTGACCGACGGACTTCTTAAGATGATGAACTGCAACAATGTTTTCCGCTGGCATTTGCCCTTCCTGTTTCTGATTCTGATGACCTTTCGCGCCGCTGCGGCGGACACGTTACTGGTGCTGGGTGACAGCCTGAGTGCGGGCTACCGGATGGCGGCCACTGCCGCCTGGCCTGCGCTGCTCAACGATAAGTGGCAGACCCAAACGCCGGTGCTGAATGCCAGCATCAGCGGCGATACGTCCCAGCAGGGGCTTGCGCGCCTGCCCGCTTTGCTCAAACAACATCAACCGCGCTGGGTGCTGGTCGAACTGGGCGGTAACGACGGTCTGCGGGGATTCCAGCCGCAACAGACAGAAGAAACCTTACGCAAAATTATTACGGATATTCAGGCCGCCAATGCGCAGCCGTTATTAATGCAAATTCGTCTGCCTGCGAACTACGGACGCCGTTATAATGAGGCCTTTAGCGCCATCTATCCCAAGCTTGCCAAAGAATTCGATATTCCGCTGCTGCCATTTTTCATGGAGGAGGTCTATCTGAAACCGCAATGGATGCAGGATGACGGTATTCACCCCAATCGCGACGCCCAGCCCTTTATTGCAGACTGGATGGCGACTCGACTGGCTCCTCTAGTTAAACATGACTCTTAATTAAGCGGAGATCCTGACAGGTAAAGTTATGCAAAAATCGGTCTTAATTACAGGATGTTCCAGCGGAATTGGCCTTGAAAGCGCGTTCGAACTGAAGCGCCAGGGATTTTGGGTAATCGCCGCATGCCGGAAACAAGAAGACGTGGAACGCATGAACAGCAAAGGTTTTCAGGGCGTGTTACTGGATCTGGACTCGCCGGAAAGCATTGAACGCGCCGCCGCAGAAGTGATAGCCCTGACGGGTAATCGTCTGTACGGCCTGTTTAACAACGCCGGTTTCGGCGTGTACGGCCCGCTGCAAACCATCTCGCGCGAGCAGCTTGAGCAGCAGTTTTCCACCAACTTTTTTGGCATCCACCAGCTGACCATGGCGCTGTTGCCTGCGATGCTGCCCCACGGAGAAGGCCGCATTGTGATGACCTCGTCGGTGATGGGCCTGATCTCCACGCCGGGCCGTGGGGCGTATGCCGCCAGCAAATATGCGCTGGAGGCCTGGTCAGATGCCTTACGCATGGAGCTGCGCCATAGCGGTATTAAGGTCAGCCTTATTGAGCCTGGCCCGATTCGCACCCGTTTCACAGAAAACGTAAATCAAACCCAGTCCGACAATCCGGTCGAAAACCCTGGCATTGCCGCACGCTTTACCCTCGGACCAGAGGCAGTTGTCACCAAAGTGCGCCATGCTTTTGAAAGCGATCGCCCGAAAATACGCTACCCGGTGACCCTCGTCACCCACGCCGTGGGCTGGCTCAAACGTCTGCTACCGGGGCGCATGATGGATAAAATTTTACGCGGTTGAGTTGAAGCCACGCTCCTCATCCCCCATGTATTTGTCAAATTGATAAAAGAGAATGCCGTATGTCCGTACAGAATATTGTCAACATCACTGAAGCGAACCTGCACCAGACACTCGAAGTGTCGATGACCAAACCTGTGCTGTTCTATTTTTGGTCCGAGCGCAGCCAGCACTGTCTGGAGCTGACGCCGGTGCTGGAAAGCCTGGCGGCGCAGTACAACGGTCAGTTCCTGCTGGCAAAACTGGACTGCGACGCCGAGCAGATGGTGGCCTCCCAGTTTGGTCTGCGTGCCATTCCAACCGTCTATCTGTTCCAGAATGGTCAGCCCGTAGATGGCTTCCAGGGCCCGCAGCCCGAAGAAGCTGTTCGCGCCCTGCTCGATAAAGTGCTGCCGCGCGAAGAGGAGCTGAAAGCGCAGCAGGCGCTGGCATTGATTCAGGAAGGCAAACACGACGAAGCGCTGCCGCTGCTGAAAGAGGCGTGGCAGATGTCGAACCAGGACAGCCAGATTGGCCTGCTACTGGCGCAGACGCAGATCGAACTGCACCGTTCAGAAGAGGCTGAAGCGGTGCTGAAAACCATTCCGCTGCAGGATCAGGATACCCGCTATCAGGGTCTGGTTGCGCAAATTGAGTTGCTGAAGCAGGCGGCTGACACGCCGGAAATCCAGCAGTTGCAGCAGCAGGTAGCCGAGAACCCTGACGATGCGGCGCTGGCCAGCCAGCTGGCGTTACAGCTTCATCAGGTCGGGCGTAACGAAGAGGCGCTGGAGCTGCTGTTTAGCCATCTGAAAAAGGATCTGGCGGCTGCTGACGGCCAGGCGCGTAAAATGTTCCAGGAGATCCTGGCGGCACTGGGTACCGGCGATGCGCTGGCCTCAAAGTATCGCCGCCAGCTTTACGCCCTGCTCTACTAATCCAGTCTGAAAGCCGGGCAAGCGACATACTGCCCGGCAACACACCTGCACGTTACTCTGCTTTTTTCAATTGCGTCACCACCAGCTGATGCCGGGAGTTGTAGAATTTTCGATAGGTTAAATAGCAGGCGATAATGGTCGACAGGCTGGCCGTCGAGAGCAGCATAAACGTCACCATAATCTGATACTTAATCGCTTTCACGGGATCAATACCGGCAAAAATTAGCCCGGACATCATCCCCGGTAAACTCACCAGCCCGACCGTTTTCGCCGAATCGACCGTTGGGATCAGCGACGATCGTATACTCTCACGGATCAAACGCGCCGACGCCGTTTTTGGCGTGGCTCCCAGGCTGAGTTTCTCCTGGATCTGCTGCTGCTCGCTGCTAAAACGCTGGCCGAGATTGTTGTAGCACAACCCCACCGCCACCATCGCATTACCCGCAATCATCCCGGAAATCGGGATCACCTGCATCGGTGAAAATTCAATCGATCCCGACAGCACCAGCACTGCCAGCGTCAACGCCGTGCCGGTGGTAATGGCGATAAACGAAGAGATAAAGGCCTTATCGATGTATTTACTGCGTTTTTGCGCATTCCACGCGGCGTTAAAGCAGATAAACAGCACCATCAGCAGCGTCAGCACCGCGTGGTTGACGTTGAAAATATACTTCAGCACATAGCCGACGATAATCAGCTGAATGACCGCCCGGCAAATGCTCCACACAATGTCCTTTTCCAGACCGAGCTTCTCTCGATGGCTGACCAGAATCGCCACCAGGACCAGCACCATCGAAAGCGCCAGTGATTCGTTGGTAATATTATGCTCGTTCACGGTTTTCCTCCTTCATCTTCCCGCCCTGTGGCTGAAGGGTAATCACCTCATCTGCGTGGGCAATCTCACCGGCGTCGTGCGTTACCCACAGCACCGCAATGTTGTTCTCTTTGGCATAGCGATGAATGATCTCATTCACGTTGCGTTTGTTGTTTTCGTCGAGGGCGCTGGTCACTTCATCCAGCAGCAGCACTTTGGGCAGAAACTGCAGATTACGAATCAGCGAGACGCGCTGTTTTTCACCGCCGGAAAGTTCGTTTACGGACTTTGTCAGGGTTTCCGCTGGCAGACTAAAACGCGTCAGATCGGCAATGAATTTTTCCGGTTCGGGGGCTTTATCGCGGATCTGCCAGGGGAAGATCAGATTGTCGTACACCGTCTCACCAAACAGCGAAGGCGTTTGCACGCAGTAGGAGACCTGCTGGCGATAATGCTCGGGCGTGAGTGTCGTGATGTCCTTGTCTTCAAAGAAAATTCGCCCTTCCGTCGGGCTGAGGAGTGAGGCGATAATCTTCAGCAACGTGCTTTTACCACAGCCAGACGGGCCCGTAATGAGCCTGAATTCCCCTGGCTGTACGTTGAAGCTAATCTGCTGCAATATCGTGGTTTCGCCCACGCGAAAACCCACGTTCCTGAGTTCCAGAAGCGCATTATTATCCTTCATATTATTTCCCGTTTTTTAATTCAGCTTCGTTCCAATATTGTAACCACGTTAATGGATTGGAGGCGAACTTCCCTGCAATAGTCGATATACTTAAGTTCAACAAACGAGCAGTTTTTGCTGCTCCACGGAATGCAAAACAGGAGGTTTTCATGTTGATCGTCATCCCTATCCTTATTTTCGTCGCGCTGGTGATCGTCGGGGCAGGCGTAAAGATCGTGCCCCAGGGCTATCAGTGGACGGTCGAACGTTTCGGCCGATACACCAACACCCTCCAGCCAGGCCTGAGTCTTATCGTCCCGTTCATGGATCGTATTGGGCGTAAAATCAACATGATGGAACAGGTGCTGGATATCCCTTCCCAGGAGATCATCTCCCGAGACAACGCCAACGTCACCATCGACGCCGTTTGCTTTATTCAGGTGATCGACGCGCCAAAAGCCGCCTATGAGGTCAGCAACCTGGAACTGGCGATTATCAACCTGACCATGACCAACATCCGTACGGTACTGGGGTCGATGGAGCTGGACGAAATGCTCTCCCAGCGCGACAACATCAATACGCGCCTGCTGCATATCGTTGATGAAGCGACCAATCCGTGGGGGATTAAAGTCACCCGTATCGAAATCCGCGACGTGCGCCCACCGGCAGAACTGATTTCGTCGATGAACGCCCAGATGAAAGCGGAGCGAACCAAACGTGCGTACATTCTTGAGGCCGAAGGGGTGCGTCAGGCGGAGATCCTGAAAGCCGAAGGGGAGAAACAGTCGCAAATTCTGAAAGCTGAAGGGGAACGCCAGTCGGCCTTCTTACAGGCAGAAGCCCGTGAACGTTCCGCCGAGGCAGAAGCACGCGCCACCCAGATGGTTTCCGAGGCCATTGCGGCCGGTGATATCCAGGCAATTAACTACTTCGTGGCGCAGAAATACACCGATGCGCTGCAGAAAATTGGCTCAGCCAACAATAGCAAAGTGGTGATGATGCCGCTGGAAGCCAGCAGCCTGATGGGCTCTATCGCCGGGATCGCGGAGCTTATCAAGAATAGCGGAGATGAGCGCAAAAAATGATTGAGATGATTGCAGCACACCCTCATGTTTTCTGGCTCAGCCTGGGCGGGCTGTTGCTGGCGGCTGAGATGCTGGGCGGCAACGGGTATCTGCTCTGGAGCGGCGTCGCGGCGGTCATCACCGGGCTGCTGGTCTGGGTCGCACCTTTTGGCTGGGAGTGGCAAGGTGCCCTCTTCGCCCTGCTGACGCTGGTCGCCGCCTGGCTCTGGTATCGATGGCTAACGCGCCAGGTGCGCGAGCAAAAACCCGCCGATGCCGCACTCAATCAGCGCGGCCAGCAGCTGGTGGGTAAGCGCTATACGCTGGATACCACGTTAATCAACGGGCGCGGACATGTTCGTGTCGGTGACAGCACGTGGCCAGTGGTAGCCGATGATGACCTCGTGGCAGGGACTCGCATTGAAGTCATCGCGGTAGAAGGCATTACGCTTCGGGTGAAAGCCCGTTAAACGCTGGCCTTACGATGGCAGCAGCCGGAAAGATTATCAATAATCGGACAGTCGGCGCTGTCATCCCCCGGACAAGATTCGGCGAGTGAGAGCAGTTGTTCACGCATCGCCTGCAGCTCCAGGATATGGCGCTCGATTTCCGCGACCTTTTCCAGAGTTCTCTTTTTCACATCGGCACTGTGCCGTTTAGGATCGTTGAACAGATGGACCAGTTCACCGCACTCTTCAAGGTTAAACCCCACCTGCCGGGCCTGGCGTAAAAGCGTGAGTTCTTCGAGGTGCAGCTGCGTGTAACTGCGATAGCCGTTTTCGCTGCGCAGCGGCGGCGTGACCAGTCCTTTCTCTTCGTAAAAACGAATCGCTTTGCTGGTTAACCCGGTTTTTTTTGCCACATCACTGATATTCACATTTCCCCCTTGACCTTCCCCTTGATGGAAGGTTTAACCTTCATAACACTGTTCCAGAAAGAGTATGTTGGCTGAATAATCATACAGGAGTTTTGCTATGTCTCACACAATCAACCTGACGCTGGATGGCCTGACCTGCGGTCACTGCGTCAAACGTGTCAAAGAGAGCCTCGAACAACGTCCTGACGTTGAAAGTGCAGACGTGACGATCGAAAGCGCCGTTGTCACTGGCAGCGCCAGCGCCGACGCGCTGATTGATACCGTTAAACAAGCAGGTTACGGGGCGGAGCTAAGCCACCCAAAGGCTAATCCGCTGACAGAGTCATTAACCCCGTCGGAAGCACTGACAGCGGATACTTCTGAGCTTCCGGCAGCCCATGATATTGACGACAGCCAACAGCTGCTGATCAACGGCATGAGCTGTGCCAGCTGTGTCTCCCGCGTACAGAATGCGTTGCAGGCCGTACCGGGCGTCTCACAGGCGCGGGTAAACCTCGCGGAACGCACTGCGCTGATTATGGGCAGTGCGTCAGCCGCAGAATTAGTGCAGGCGGTGGAAAAAGCCGGTTACGGCGCAGAGGCCATTGAAGATGATGCCGAGCGCCGCGAACGCCAGCAAGAGACCGCCATCGCCACCATGAAACGCTTCCGCTGGCAGGCGATTGTCGCTCTGCTGGTCGGTATTCCGGTGATGGTGTGGGGAATGCTCGGCGACAACATGATGGTCACCGACGACAACCGCACGCTGTGGCTGGTGATTGGTGTGATCACCCTTGGTGTGATGGTCTTCGCCGGTGGGCATTTCTACACCAGCGCCTGGAAGAGCCTCAAGAACCGCACCGCGACGATGGACACACTCGTCGCCCTCGGCACCGGCGCGGCGTGGCTCTATTCCATGAGCGTGAACGTCTGGCCGCAGTGGTTTCCGATGGAAGCACGCCATCTCTATTACGAAGCGAGCGCGATGATTATTGGTCTGATCAACTTAGGCCATATGCTTGAAGCGCGCGCGCGCCAGCGGTCGTCCAAAGCGCTGGAGCGTCTGCTTGATCTCACGCCACCCTCGGCCCGCGTGGTGACGGACGAGGGTGAAATCGGCCTGCCGCTCGCCGAGGTGCAGCCAGGCATGACGCTGCGCTTAACGACGGGCGATCGCGTGCCGGTCGACGGTGAAATCACTCAGGGTGAAGCCTGGCTGGATGAAGCGATGCTGACCGGTGAACCGGTGCCGCAGCAAAAATCCGCCGGTGATGCAGTTCATGCCGGTACGGTGGTGCAGGACGGTAGCGTGCTTTTCCGCGCCAGTGCTGTCGGGAGTCATACGACGCTTTCTCGCATCATTCGCATGGTGCGCCAGGCGCAAAGCAGCAAGCCGGAGATCGGTCAGCTCGCCGATAAAATTTCCGCCATATTTGTGCCCGTGGTGGTCGGCATCGCGCTGTTCAGCGCCGCCATCTGGTACGTTTTTGGCCCGGCACCGCAGATTGTCTACACCCTGGTCATCGCCACCACGGTGCTGATCATCGCCTGTCCGTGTGCTTTAGGACTGGCGACGCCGATGTCGATTATTTCCGGCGTTGGTCGTGCCGCCGAGTTTGGTGTGTTGGTTCGCGACGCCGATGCCCTCCAGCGCGCCAGCACGCTCGACACGCTGGTGTTTGATAAAACAGGCACCCTGACCGAAGGCAAACCGCAGGTCGTGGCGGTGAAAACCGTCGGTGTCACGCAAGAAGATGCCTTACGTCTGGCCGCCGCGCTTGAGCAAGGCTCCAGCCATCCGCTGGCGAGAGCGATTCTCGAGAAAGCCGGTCAAGCAGTATTGCCGCATGTGAATAACTTCCGCACCCTGCGCGGGCTGGGGGTCAGCGGTGAAGTCGATGGCCACACGCTGCTGCTTGGTAATCAGGCACTGCTCAACGAAAACGGCATTGATACCGCTGCGCTGAGCGATGAATTAACCGCCCAGGCCTCTCAGGGCGCTACGCCGGTGCTGTTGGCGGTCGAGGGGAAAGCGGCAGCGCTGTTCGCTATCCGCGATCCGCTGCGGGCCGACAGCGTGGCCGCGCTGAAACGTCTGCATCAGGCTGGCTATCGTCTGGTGATGCTCACCGGCGACAACCCAACCACTGCCAACGCCATTGCCAAAGAAGCAGGTATCGACGAGGTGATCGCGGGCGTGCTGCCCGATGGCAAAGCCGATGCGATTATCAAACTGCAACGTCAGGGCCGACAGGTGGCGATGGTCGGCGACGGCATAAACGACGCCCCCGCACTGGCGCAGGCGGATGTCGGCATCGCTATGGGCGGCGGGAGCGATGTGGCGATTGAGACGGCGGCGATTACCCTGATGCGCCATAGCCTGATGGGTGTTGCCGATGCGCTGGCAATTTCGAAAGCCACGCTGCGCAACATGAAGCAAAATCTGCTCGGTGCGTTTATCTACAACGCATTCGGCATCCCGATTGCCGCCGGGATCCTGTGGCCGCTGACCGGCACCTTGCTCAACCCGGTCGTCGCCGGGGCAGCAATGGCGCTCTCGTCCATAACCGTGGTCAGCAACGCGAACCGGTTGCTGCGCTTCAAACCGAAAGAGTAAACCTGCAGGCCGGGTGGCGGCTTCGCCCAACCCGGCCTGGAGTTGCACCTTCAGCCACCACGCGCTAGCATGAACTTTTCCATCAATGGAGCGCGTATGAGTCTGTTTAGTCGTATAAAAACCACCTTCCGCGCTTTGTTTCCCCGCCGCTATCCCTGGCCGGGGCTGGATATTTCACTCCCGGGCGGGCAGCATCTGCACCTGGTCGGCAGTATCCATATGGGTACGCGCGATATGTCGCCCCTGCCACCGGCACTGATACAACTGTTGCGCAAAGCCGATGCGCTGATCGTCGAAGCCGATATTTCCGGCAGCGAATCGCCGTTCGCCAATCTCGATATCCCGCCGCCGCTGAGCGAACGTCTCAACGAAACACAGCGCGACGAGCTTGAACGTGTGGCCGATGAGCTGGGGCTTTCTTTATCCCTTCTGGAAACGCAGCCCCTGTGGCAAATCGCCATGGTGTTGCAGGCGACGCAGGCTCAACGACTGGGTTTGCGCGGGGAGTACGGTATCGACTACCAGCTCCTCAACGCCGCGCGCGCGCGTAATCTTGCCATTATTGAGCTGGAGGGCGCCGACAGTCAGGTTGCTCTTTTGCGCCAGCTTCCTGAGGATGGTCTGCTGCTGCTGGATGATACCCTCACCCACTGGCACACCAACGCGCGTCTGTTGCAGATGATGATCAGCTGGTGGCTGGAGACGCCGCCGACCAACGGCAAGCTGGAACTGCCCTCGACCTTCAGCGAATCGCTGTACGATGTGCTGATGCATGAGCGCAATCAGGCCTGGCGAGAAACGTTGCAGGCTCTGCCCGCCGGGCGCTACGTGGTGGCCGTGGGGGCGCTGCATTTGTATGGCGAAGGGAATTTGCCGTCACTGTTGAAATAAAAAAAATGGCCAATATTTCTATTGGCCCGTCAAAGAGGAATTTCATCGTTATTATTATGCCGAAGGAGACCTTCGGTCAGAGCCGATTGTCGCTCAAAGTAACCATCACTGCCAATACTATTGCGCAAGATGGTGCTATTTTTTAGACAGCTGTCAGGCGTATGCTGAGCGCGTAAATTGTCTGTGGTAAGAAGGATCATTATGACTCCCGCCGTTAAATTACTCGAAAAAAACAAAATTCCTTTCCGTATCCATACCTACGATCACGACCCCAGTGAAACAAACTTTGGCGATGAAGTGGTGCGCAAACTGGGCCTGAACGCGGATCAGGTCTATAAAACGCTGCTGGTGGCGGTGAACGGTGATATGAAGCACCTGGCCGTGGCGGTGACGCCTGTGGCCGGGCAGCTGGATTTAAAGAAAGTCGCCAAAGCGCTGGGCGCGAAAAAGGTCGATATGGCCGATCCGATGGTTGCGCAACGCACGACCGGCTATCTGGTGGGTGGAATTAGCCCTCTCGGGCAGAAGAAACGCCTGCCGACATTGATCGATGCGCCGTCACAGACCTTTGACACTATCTACATTTCCGGCGGTAAGCGCGGGCTGGATATTGAGCTGGCGGCGGGGGATCTGGCGAAAATACTGGATGCGACGTTCGCGGATATTGCGCGCCGGGATTAAACGCCCTGTCCGCTTAGCGGGCCAACGTTCAGGCGTGAATTTAGTCTCTACACCCTGACAGCGCAGGAACCCGCGTACACATCGTACATACGGATTCCTGGCACTGCTCGAGTTCAAAAAGGGCGAACAAAATAGCCCGTTACTGCCAGCTCACCTCGCCTTTCGGCTCGTAGGCATTCACATCCAGCGGAGAATTCTGCTGGATGTACTGCTTAAGCACTTCAGCGTCGATAAAGCCGGTGTTGACGTAGCCCGGTTTGTTGTCGATATGCGGATACCCGTCGCCGCCCGTGGCGTTAAAACTTAATGTTGCCATGCGGTAGGTTTTAGCGGGATCGACCGGCTCACCTTTGATTTTCAGATCGTTAAGCGTGCCGTTTTTCGCCGTAAAGCTGACGTTGGCAAACTGCGGATAGGCCCCGGAGTCCGGCTTCATTTGCGCAACGGCGGTCAGATAGTCGATCACCTCTTTTCCGCTCATGTCCGCATAGACCACGATGTTGCCGAACGGCTGAACCTTCAGCACGTCTTTGTAGGTAATATCGCCGCCGTCGATGGAGTCACGCACACCGCCGCCGCTCATGACGGCAAAATCAGCACCGGTGCGCGCCATTTGTGCCGCCAGCAGCAGACGGCCCATGTTGGTCTGCACGAAGCGGACCTTGCTGCGATCGCCTTCGAGTCGGCCATTCACCGTCCCGATTTTCACATCAAGCTGCGCTTTGCCTTTGTTCTGGAATGGCGTCAGCAACGACAGCATCTGGGCGTTCTCAGCAATTTCCGGGGTGTAAAGTACGCGCTCACTTTTCCCGTCGTCGTAGGTCACTTTCTTCTTCAGGTTTACCGGGATCAGCTGATAGCGCACCATTTTCATTTCGCCGTTGCGGAATTCAAAATCTGCGCGCCCCACGTATTTGCCCCACTCGTGCGCCTGAACAATCCAGATCCCGTTCTGGCGATCCGGGGCGCATGGCGTACCCGGCACGTAATCAACCTGCTTTTTATTCTCCGAGGCCATGCACACTGGGTTTTGTGAGTGACCACCCACAATCATCGCCAGCGAGCCTGCTGGCAGGCTGCGCGCCATTTCCACGTCGCCAGGTGCGTTCGAACCGTGCTCGCCGTTGTCGTAGTGCCCCATATGGGTGGTGGCGATAATCACGTCTGGTTTTTCGTTTTGATTCAGCTCCTGAATCACCAGCTTCGCTTCGTCAGCCGGTTTGCGGAATTCGATATCCGTGAAATATTCCGGATTACCGATTTTCGCCGTGTCGTCGGTGGTTAACCCGATCACCGCGATTTTCAGATCTTCGCGTTTGAACAAGGCCCAGGGTTTAAACAGGCGCTCGCCGGTACTCTTCTGATAAATATTGGCCGAGAGGAACGGGAATTTGGACCATTTTTCCTGCTGGCGCAGGACGGTTAGCGGGTTATCAAACTCATGGTTGCCGACGGCCATCGCGTCATAGCCGATTAAATTCATGCCGCGGAAATCCGGTTCGGCGTCCTGCAAATCGGATTCCGGCACGCCGGTGTTGATATCACCGCCTGACAGCAGCAGGACGCTGCCGCCCTCAGCCGCCACCTCTTTACGAATACCGTCCACCAGCGTTTTTTGTGCGGCCAGACCGTACTCGCCGTATTCGCTACGCCAGAAATGGCCGTGGTGATCGTTGGTATGGAGAATGGTTATTTTATAGGTTTTATCTTTTTCGTACGCCTGCGCAGGCTGGCTTGCCAGCGCCCATGCGGCTATCAGCGCCAGTGCGACGCCTCGCTTCATTAACTTCATATTCTCGCTCCCTGACCAAAAGACAAACGCAAAAATTACAATGAGTAAGAAGAATAGACAAATATGTTTTCAGAATTGCGACTTTCTTCAAATCTCGCGCACAGGTATGTTAGCGGGATAATAATGACATCCTGCACTTCTCCTAATAATAGACGTGGTATTTATGGCAATCAGTGAATCGACTCCGCCTGTTACGGGCACTCCGGCGTCCGCGCCGAAATCGCGCACCGCATTTGGTATTTTGGGTGCCATCAGTCTGTCGCATCTGCTTAACGATATGATTCAGTCGCTGATTCTGGCGATCTATCCGCTGCTGCAGTCAGAATTTTCATTAACCTTCGTGCAGATCGGGATGATTACGCTGACCTTCCAGATGGCGTCGTCCCTGCTCCAGCCGGTAGTCGGCTACTGGACGGATAAATATCCGATGCCGTGGTCGCTGCCTATTGGCATGTGCTTTACCCTGAGCGGGCTGGTGCTGCTGGCACTGGCAGGAAGCTTTGAGATGGTGCTGCTGGCTGCGGCGCTGGTGGGTACCGGTTCGTCGGTCTTCCATCCGGAGTCCTCGCGCGTCGCGCGTATGGCGTCAGGTGGACGTCATGGGCTGGCGCAATCCCTGTTCCAGGTCGGCGGCAATTTTGGCAGCTCCCTCGGCCCTTTGCTGGCCGCCGTGGTCATTGCCCCCTACGGGAAAGGTAACGTTGCGTGGTTCGTCCTCGCGGCGCTGCTGGCCATCGTGGTGCTGATTCAGATCAGCCGCTGGTACGCGGCTCAGCATCGGGTAAACAAGGGGAAACCTAAAGCCGTGATTATCAATCCGCTTCCGCGCGATAAGGTCATCCTAGCGGTGAGTATCCTATTGGTGCTGATTTTCTCGAAATACTTCTATATGGCGAGCATCAGTAGCTATTACACCTTTTATCTGATGGAGAAATTCGGATTATCGGTGCAAAACGCCCAGTTCCACCTGTTTGCTTTCCTGTTTGCGGTTGCGGCGGGAACCGTCATTGGCGGCCCTGTGGGTGATAAAATTGGGCGTAAATATGTGATTTGGGGCTCTATCCTCGGCGTAGCGCCTTTTACCCTTGTTTTACCCTATGCAAGTCTTGAATGGACGGGGATTTTAACCGTGATCATTGGCTTTATCCTCGCGTCCGCGTTTTCCGCTATCCTGGTGTATGCTCAGGAGCTGATGCCGGGCCGTATTGGCATGGTTTCCGGGCTGTTTTTCGGATTTGCGTTTGGGATGGGAGGCCTTGGTGCGGCTGTGCTGGGGCTGGTTGCAGACCACACGAGCATCTTCCTGGTCTATAAAATCTGTGCTTTCCTGCCACTTCTGGGGATACTGACCATATTCCTGCCTGATTATCGCCATAAGGCGTAGTTTCTCTGCGGTCAAAGTAAACTTTGGCCGCACCTCTCACCTACTGCCATAAGGCTTTCCTCTTCATCCCTCCGGTAATTTGTCCTAATCTGCTTTTTTTAACGCTTATTGCTGTTTTCTTCAAATTTCAACAATTATTCATAAACATAATGGCCGAAATTGTCATAAACTATTAATCGGCTTTTTGGTTTTTACGCCAAAAATGGAACACCCCACGACGAAAGGAGACGGAATGCATCACGCCACACCGCTTATCACCACCATTGTAGGTGGACTTGTGCTCGCTTTTATCCTTGGCATGATTGCCAACAAATTACGTATTTCTCCTCTCGTGGGCTATTTATTAGCGGGTGTGCTGGCGGGTCCGTTTACGCCGGGTTTTGTTGCGGATACCAAACTGGCTCCTGAACTGGCGGAATTAGGCGTGATTCTGCTGATGTTCGGCGTGGGCCTGCACTTCTCCCTGAAGGATTTGATGGCGGTAAAGCATATCGCCATACCCGGCGCAATCGCCCAGATAGGCGTGGCGACGTTGCTGGGGATGGCGCTTTCCGCTCTGCTTGGCTGGTCGCTGATGACCGGTATTGTATTCGGGCTGTGTCTCTCAACCGCCAGTACCGTGGTGCTGCTGCGCGCGCTTGAGGAGAGGCAGCTGATAGACAGCCAGCGCGGGCAAATCGCCATCGGCTGGCTGATTGTTGAAGATCTGGTGATGGTCCTGACGCTGGTTCTGCTGCCTGCCGTCGCCGGTATGGTTGAACAAGATAACGTCGGCTTTGCCACGCTGGCGCTGGATATGAGCATTACCATCGGCAAAGTGGTCGCCTTTATCGCCATTATGATGCTGGTGGGCCGCCGTCTGGTGCCGTGGATCCTCTCCCGCAGCGCCGCTACTGGCTCTCGCGAACTGTTTACGCTGTCGGTGCTGGCCCTGGCGCTCGGTATCGCCTTCGGTGCCGTCGAGCTGTTTGACGTCTCTTTTGCGCTGGGTGCGTTCTTCGCAGGTATGGTGCTGAACGAATCCGAGCTGAGCCACCGCGCGGCGCACGATACGCTGCCGTTGCGTGATGCGTTTGCGGTGCTGTTCTTCGTCTCTGTCGGCATGCTGTTTGATCCGCTAATTCTGATCGAGCAGCCGCTGGCCGTGCTGGGCACACTGGCGATTATTATCTTCGGTAAATCCGTGGTGGCATTCGGCCTGGTCAGATTGTTCGGCCACTCACCGCGCACCGCGCTCACCATCGCTGCCAGCCTCGCGCAGATTGGTGAATTTGCCTTTATCCTGGCAAGCCTCGGCATGGCGCTGAACTTGCTGCCACAGGCCGGGCAGAATCTGGTGCTGGCGGGGGCGATCCTCTCCATTATGCTCAACCCGGTGCTGTTTGCCCTGCTTGAGAAATACCTCGATAAAACCGAAACGCTGGAAGAGCAGACGCTGGAAGAAGCGATTGAAGAAGAGAAGCAAATCCCGGTGGATATCTGCAACCACGCTCTGCTGGTCGGTTTTGGCCGCGTCGGGAGTCTGCTCGGTGAGAAACTGATGGCGCAGGGCATTCCGCTGGTGGTGATTGAAACGTCACGCACCCGTGTGGATGAGCTGCGCGCGCGCGGCATCCGCGCGGTGCTGGGTAATGCGGCGAACGAAGAGATTATGAATCTGGCGCATCTGGACTGTGCGCGCTGGCTGCTGCTGACCATTCCGAACGGCTACGAGGCGGGTGAAATCGTGACCAAGGCACGGGAGAAGTGCCCGACTATCGAGATCATTGCTCGCGCGCATTATGACGATGAAGTGGAATACATTACCGAACGCGGAGCGAATCAGGTGGTGATGGGCGAACGTGAGATTGCCAATACCATGATTACATTGATTGAGAAGCCGCCAATTGAAGAGGCGGTAACGGGTTAAACGTCTTCAATCTGCCCCCCTCTCTACGCGAGAGGGGGAACAATCTTCCCTCACCGCCAGGGGGAGGGAAACCATCAACGATCCCAGTACGACTCTTCCAGACTGTCTTCCCGTTCCGGCAAGCCACGCGTTAAACGCGGTGAGTGCTGATTCAGCACCTGATAGCTCACGCGGTTCGCGTACTTACACACCTGCGCCAGCGACGAATAGGTCAGCCAGTTCAACTGGTGTTTGCTCGAATTAGGGACGTTGGTGCGATGATAGGCGTTCGCAGTGATGTCGTGCAACAGGGCGGCCAGCGCGCCATCGCCTGCGCCATTGGTGTTCATGATCTTCTCGGGTCCGCCCATGTACGGGGCAATGTGCGAGAAAATACGCAGCGGATTTACGCAATCTTTGTGGCGCATCGCGCGGCTAAACTCGTACTGGTTGAACTCGGCAATCGCCCCTGGTAACAGCGGGTGCTGGGTTTTGCGTTTGTTCTCTTCTTCGGTAAACCCGGCCATAAACAGCCCGATCGGGCCTGCGGTGCAGAGCACCAGGTCTACCCAGTCCAGCGCCTTATCGGCGGCCAGCAGCGGGTCACTTTCACCCGTCAGGGCTTCAGCCTCTTCTTCGTTCATCGCCAGAATCGAGACGTGCTCTTTCAGGAACGCCTGCCACCACTCCGGGTTATCGGCGATCACAAACTTGGTGCCCAGCGTCAGCACCACCGGCACGTTGTATTTCTTCGCGTACTCCACCGCCTTCATGGTCGCTTCCGGCATCGGTTCGCCGGGCTTGCAGCGTACCAGATAGGAGGTAAGCACCAGCGCGGAGGCACCGGCAATCACCTCTTCCGGAATACTTTCCGCGCGCAGTTTGTTCATGTGCCCAGGGCTGATGGCAAAGGTTCGCTCGCCGGCGTCGCTGATCAGCGTAAAGCAGCGGCCAATGGCGCCATCGACGCCCTGCAGGTAGTTCAGATCGGTACGGCTGGAGGTGTTGCAGAGGTAGCGGTAGGCGTAGCCACCGATTTCGATATTACGGCACATAACGCCCAGTAAGACTGAGCGGTCATCGGCCAGCACCGAATAGTTGTGCATGGTATTGCCGATGGTGCCACCAGCAAACTGATGCGTGATCAGGTTTTCGCGCACCAGCTCCTGATACAGGGCTTCGGCGACATCATCTTCGATCACCAGCGAATGCCCGGAACTCAGCCCATAACGTGCGACAAACGCATCATCCACTTTTGCTTCGATATCCACCAGCGTCTGATCGATACCGACCACCCAGGCTGCGTTAGTTTCTTTGACCGGCTGAATTTGTTGCAGCAGCGGATCGCGGGCATTGACGGGGAAATAGTGTTTGGACTTGCGTTTACCGGGAAATTTCATGATCAGGGCTGCGAGTGACTATTGGGCCGGAAATGGTAGCACAAACCCGGCCCAATGCGCGATTAGCGGCTGCCGGTCACCAGCGCCGCCATCATCTCAATATGTTCCGGTGAGTCGTTAAGTGCCGGAATATATTCATACTTCGTGCCGCCCGCTTCGAGGAAGAACTCCCGGTTTTGTACCGCGATCTCCTCCAGGGTTTCGAGGCAGTCCGCCGAGAAGCCCGGCGACATCACCTGAACATGTTTCACGCCCTTCTCGCCCAGCATTTTGAGCGTTTCATCGGTGTATGGCGTCAGCCACGGCTCACGGCCAAAGCGCGACTGGAAGGTCATCATCACCTTTTCCGGCGGCAGTCCGAGAGCAGAAACCAGCTCGCGGGTGGTGTCGCGACAGCGCTGTGGATAGTCATCGCCTTCATCGGCGTACCGCTGCGGAATACCGTGGTAGGAGAGCAGCAGCAGATCCGGCTCGCCGTGTTTTTCAAACGAGGCGCGCGCACTGCTGACCAGCGCCGCGATATACAGCTCGTTTTCGGCGTAATCGCGGATAAAGGTAATACCCGGAATACGGCGACGGGTGGCAAGAATGCGCGCCAGTTCGTCCCAGACGGCGGCCACCGTCGAGCAGGAGTATTGCGGATAGAGGGCCAGCACCACGATATGATCCACGTCCTGCGAAAGCAGTTCGTCGACCGCGCTTTCCAGCGACGGTTTGCCGTAGCTCATTCCGAGGGCGACGGGCATATCCGGTAAACGGGCGGCCAGCGCTTTTTCCTGACGACGGCTGTAGACCATCAGCGGCGAGCCCTCTTCCATCCACACAGACTGGTAGAGTTTAGCCACACGGGGGGAACGAATCGGCAGAATGACACCGCGCAACAGCGGCCACCACAGCAATTTTGGCGTATCCACCACGCGGGAGTCGCTTAAAAACTGTCGCAGATAACGTTTAACTGCCGCAGGGGTAGGTGCTTCTGGAGTGCCCAGATTGGCAAGCAGGATGCCGGTTTTCGCCTGACTCATTCACGCCTCTTAACCATTTGAATAGCTAATGATTGTAACTGAAAAGCGGGGAAACGGAACCCATTGCAGCAATAGGTGGAGCGGGGATTGTCGGAGGATGGCGTAAACGCCTATCCGGCCTACAGAATTCTAAGCAGGCCGGATAAATCGCACATTAGCCGAGGATTTTTTCCAGCTCTGCGCGCACGTCAGCCACGGCTTTGGTGCCGTCAACTTTCGCGTATTTGGTGTTACCGGACTGCGCCTCTTTCGAATAGTAGCCGATCAGTGGTGCGGTCATCTGATGGTATTCCACCAGGCGTTTACGCACGGTCTCTTCCTGATCGTCTTTACGCGTGGTCAGCTCTTCGCCAGTCACGTCGTCTTTGCCTTCCACTTTCGGTGGATTGAATTTGATGTGGTAAACGCGGCCGGAAGCAGCGTGAACGCGACGACCGATGATGCGGTCAACGATGAGTTCGTCAGGCACGTCGAATTCCAGAACGTAATCCACGTTGATGCCCGCTTCTTTCATGGCGTCAGCCTGCGGAATAGTACGCGGGAAGCCGTCCAGCAGGAAACCGTTGCGGCAATCTTCCTGAGTGATGCGTTCTTTTACCAGTGCGATAACCAGTTCATCAGTCACCAGTTTGCCCGCGTCCATAATGTCTTTCGCTTGTTTGCCCAGCTCGGAGCCAGATTTAACAGCGGCACGCAGCATGTCACCCGTAGAGATTTGCGGAATACCGTATTTCTCCATGATGAACTGAGCCTGAGTTCCTTTACCCGCGCCCGGAGCGCCAAGCAGAATAATACGCATTGCGAAAATCCCCTCAAAAGTTGGTTCAATATTTCAAAAAGCGCTAAACAATACCATCAGAACGGGTATCGCTCAAGGAAGGCGGGACGGCTGAAACGGTTAACGGGGGAGATTATTTAGGTTAGTGCGGTTTGGTGCCCTCACCCTGGCCCTTTCCCTCGGGGAGAAGGAGAAGACCAGGGGAGGCCGGGTGATTACGCCATCAACAGCGCATTCACACGTTTGATGAACAGGTTTGGATCTTCCAGTGTGCCGCGCTCGGCCAGCAGGGATTGATCCAGCAGCAGCTCAACCCACTCTTTAAACTGCGTTTCGTCCTGGGTATCCGCCGCGCGTTTAACCAGCGGGTGATCCGGGTTCAGTTCAAAGATGTATTTCACTTCAGGGATCGCCTGGCCCGCAGCGGCGAACAGTTTCGCCATCTGGGTGCCCATTTCATCCGCATCGGTGGTCACAATCGCCGGGGTATCGGTCAGACGGTGGGTGAAACGCACCTCTTTCACGCGATCGCCCAGCAGGGTTTTCACACGCTCAACGAATGGCTCCAGCGCCTTTTCCGCCTCTTTCGCCGTTTCGTCGACTTCATCCGCCAGCTTGTCGATAGATTCGTCAGCTTTCGCCACGGACTGGAAGGATTTACCGTCGAACTCGGTCAGGTAGTTCATCATCCACTCATCGATGCGGTCGGAAAGCAGCAGGACTTCGATGCCTTTCTTACGCAGCAGTTCCAGATGCGGGCTGCTCTTCGCGGCGGCATAGCTGTCTGCGGTGATGTAGTAGATCTTCTCCTGCCCTTCTTTCATGCGGGACACATACTCTTCGAGAGAGACCGTCTGCTCGGAAGAGTCAGTGTGCGTAGAGGCGAAGCGCAGCAGTTTGGCGATGGCTTCCACGTTCGACGAATCTTCCGCCGGGCCTTCTTTCAGCACCAGGCCGAACTGTTTCCAGAAGGTCTGGTATTTTTCAGCGTCGTCTTTCGCCAGTTTCTCGAGCATCTGCAGGGAGCGTTTGGTCAGAGCGTTACGCAGGTTACGCGTGACGGTGCTGTCCTGCAGGATTTCACGAGAGACGTTCAGCGGCAGATCGTTGGAATCTATCAGACCACGCACAAAGCGCAGGTAGTTCGGCATAAACTGCTCGGCGTCGTCCATGATGAACACGCGCTGCACGTACAGCTTCAGGCCGTGCTTGTGATCGCGGTTCCACATATCCCACGGCGCCTGGGCCGGGATGTACAGCAGGCTGGTGTACTCCTGCTTCCCTTCCACGCGGTTGTGGCTCCAGGTCAGCGGATCGGTAAAGTCGTGGGCGATGTGCTTGTAGAATTCGTTATATTCGTCGTCTTTAATCTCAGACTTGTTACGCGTCCACAGCGCCTGGGCTTTGTTAATTTTTTCCCATGAAACTACGGTTTCGCCGTCGACTTCTTCGGTTTTTTCGATCTCTACCGGCAGCGCGATGTGGTCGGAGTATTTGCCGATGATGGAGCGCACGCGCCAGTCATTCAGGAAATCGTCTTCGCCTTCGCGCAGATGCAGGGTGATCTCGGTCCCGCGATCGGCTTTGGTGATGTCATCAACGGTGTATTCACCTTCACCGTGAGATTCCCAGAACACGCCGTTTTCTGCGCTATCGCCCGCAGCACGGGTGCGCACGGTCACTTTGTCGGCCACGATAAAGGCGGAGTAGAAGCCCACGCCGAACTGGCCGATCAGCTGGCTGTCTTTCGCCTGATCGGAGCCCATGGACTCGAGGAAGGATTTGGTGCCCGATTTCGCGATGGTCCCGAGATGATCGATCACCTCGTCGCGGTTCATACCAATACCGTTGTCGGCAATGGTCAGGGTGCGGTTTTCTTTGTCAAAAGAGACGCGCACGCGCAGCTCGCCGTCACCTTCATACAGATCCGGATTGGACAGCGCGCGAAAACGCAGTTTGTCCGCCGCATCTGAGGCGTTCGAGATAAGCTCACGCAGGAAGATTTCTTTATTGGAATACAGGGAATGGATCATCAGGTGCAGAAGCTGTTTTACTTCTGACTGGAAACCACGGGTTTCTTGTCCTTTCATCTAGATCGACCTCAACAATGCCATTTAATGGGGTTTGAACACGTTGAGAGTGAGATGGGGATCGCGGGGAAGAATTTCAAGCGGAGGCCAGGGTTCCAGCCTCCGTTTGGTCAGAAAATAAGCTTGTGACGCCCAGCCAGAGAGTGAGACAGCGTGGTGCCGTCTACCATTTCCAGCTCACCGCCAACCGGCACGCCGTGGGCGATTCGACTGGCCTGCACGCCGTACTGCGCGCACAGTTCACCGATGTAGTTCGCGGTCGCTTCGCCTTCCACCGTCGGGTTGGTGGCGAGGATCACTTCGGTCAACGTCTCGGATTCCAGACGCTGCTCAAGGCGATCGAGACCGATATCGTCAGGGCCAATGCCATCCAGCGGAGAGAGATGGCCCATCAGCACGAAATAGCGGCCCGAAAACTGCCCGGTTTGCTCAATGGCGTAGATGTCCGCCGGACTCTCCACCACGCAAATCAGACCGTTTTCCTGACGACGCGGGTTCGAACAGATATTGCACACATCCTGCTCGGTAAAGGTACGGCAGTCCGCACAGTGACCGATTTCCGACATGGCGCGGGTGAGTGCCTGCGCCAGGCGCATCCCGCCGCTGCGGTCGCGCTGTAAAAGCGTAAACGCCATGCGTTGCGCTGATTTCGGGCCAACGCCCGGCAGGCAGCGCAACGCTTCCATTAACTGCGTGAGCAGCGGACTGGTTTGCATCAGAACGGCATCTTAAAGCCTGGCGGCAGCTGCATCCCGGAGGAGACAGAGGCCATTTTCTCTTTCTGGGTTTCGTCGATACGGCGCGCGGCATCGTTAAATGCGGCAGCGACCAGATCTTCCAGCATATCTTTGTCGTCTTCGAGCAGGCTTGGGTCAATTTCCACGCGACGGCAGTTATGCGCGCCGTTGATGGTCACTTTGACCAGACCTGCACCGGATTCGCCAGTGACTTCCAGCTGTGCGATCTCTTCCTGCATTTTCTGCATTTTGTCTTGCATCTGCTGGGCCTGTTTCATCAGGTTACCCAGACCGCCTTTACCACCAAACATAGGCTTCTCTCTTAAGTAGTCACGTTAAGGACAACGACCGGGAGTCTGACTCACGGTCAAATGGGACGGATACTCTCTTCATCCAGATCGGCGTCGAAGAAACGGCGCAGGGTCTGGATGTTGTTATCCGCAATAATCGACTCGCGCGCCTGCGCGAGCTTCTCTTCATAAATTGCCTGACGCCACTCCAGCGGCGTGCGCATCGCCGGATTATCATCTTCAATGATAGTCAATTCAACCGGCGCGCCCTGTAATGTGGAGAGCGCCTCAGCCAGCACCTGTTGTGCGCTGGCGGAATTAAGGTGACGCTGGCCCGGACGCAGATGCAGACAGATATGATTTCCGTCCTGCTCTTTCCAGGCGTTGAGCGCGACCTGCTCGACCAGTTTCGGCAGCTTTAACTGGCTGACCTCTGCGGCCCAGGCGTCACGCTCAAGGGATTCCGCCGCAAGTTTCGCGGAAAGCTCCGGCGTTTTATCATGCTCCAGCGCTTTCTTCAGCGCTTTTGGCGTGGCGACTTCTACCTTCACCTCTTCGGTGATGGTCGTCGCTTTCCAGCGGTAAGCCTCTTTCTTCGCCGGGGCTTTTTGTTCGAGCGCCGACGGTGACGGGCGCGACTGGACGCGCTCCGTTACCGATGCCAGTCGTTCGAGTGCGGCGTTGTTAACCGGCCGCGCTCTTCCTGGCGCTGCCGGTTCACTCTTTTTTGGTTTGGTTGCTCCCTGCGCACGCTGTAGCTGACTGCGCGCGGCGAGCACCGAACTGGTGGCATCCGGCAGCGGAACGTCCGGCCCAGGCGGTGGCGCTGCGTGTTGCGGCATCGGTGGCGGCGTCATCACCGCCGTCGGTGCGACGGGGGCGTAGGATTGTCGCGGCACTTCAGGCTCGGGGAGCGGCATTCGCGGATGGAACGCCAGGGCACGCAGCAGCGTCATTTCGACGCCCATGCGGCGGTCCGGTGCGAACGGCAGCTCTTTGCGGCCAATCAGTAACGTCTGGTAGTAAAGCTGTACGTCAGCCGGTGGAACCGTGCGCGCAAGCTCACGCATTCGCTGTTCAATCGTCGCCATGTCAGCGCCGATCGCCGACGGGGAAAGTTGCAGCATTGCCACGCGATGCAGCAGCGCCAGCATTTCGACCAGCAGTGCTTCCCACTCCACGCCGCGAGAGGCCGCGACGTTCACCAAAGACATGGCGCGTTCGCCGTTGGCTTCGATGATGGCTTCAATCAGCGACAGGGCCTGATCGTCGTCGAGGGTGCCGAGCATGGTGCTCACCGCCTCGGTCGAGAGCTGGCCATCGCCGCTGGCAATCGCCTGATCGGTCAGACTTAATGCGTCACGCAGACTGCCATCCGCCGCGCGGGCCAGCAGTTGCAGCGCACGCGGTTCGTGATTGATCTTCTCTTCATCGAGGATGTGCTCGAGCTGCGCGCGGATCTGATCGACATCGAGCGCCTTCAGATGGAACTGCAGACAGCGCGACAGGATCGTGACCGGCAGTTTTTGCGGATCGGTCGTCGCCAGCAGGAATTTAACGTGCGATGGCGGCTCTTCCAGCGTTTTCAGCAGGGCGTTAAAACTGTGGCGCGACAGCATGTGGACTTCATCGATCAGATAGACCTTGAAGCGACCACGCGCCGGCGCGTACTGCACGTTATCCAGCAGATCGCGGGTATCTTCGACCTTGGTGCGCGACGCGGCATCGATTTCGATGAGATCGACAAAACGCCCCTGCTCGATCTCCCGGCAGTTATCACACACACCACAAGGTGTGGCGGTGATCCCGGTTTCGCAGTTGAGGCCTTTTGCCAGCAAACGGGCAATAGAGGTTTTACCGACGCCGCGCGTGCCGGAGAAAAGATACGCGTGATGGATGCGTCCTAGCGATAAACCGTTCGCCAGGGCGGTCAGCACATGTTCCTGGCCGACGACGTCAGCGAAGGTTTGGGGTCGCCACTTTCGGGCTAACACCTGATAACTCATGGGCAGGCTCTGCAACGCTGGAAGGTGGATATTCAGGGGGGTAATGCTAACACAACCTCACCCATTGGGCGAGGTTGCGGGATGAGGGATTAATGACCCGGGAAAGGGACCAGGCTGTAGCTGGTGATACCCTGTTTTTCCAGGCGCTGTTCGCCGCCGAGATCGAACAGATTGATGATGAAGGCCGCATCGGTCACTTCGCCACCCAGACGACGGATCAGCTTCACGGTCGCTTCGATCGTACCGCCAGTGGCCAGCAGATCGTCCACCACCAGCACTTTGTCACCCGGCTTGATCGCATCCACGTGAATTTCCAGCTGATCGGTGCCGTACTCCAGCTCATAGCTCTCGGCAATGGTTTCACGCGGCAGTTTGCGCGGTTTACGAACCGGCACAAAGCCCACGCCCATTGCCAGCGCAACCGGTGCGCCGAACAGGAAGCCACGCGCTTCCGTCCCTACTACTTTGGTGATCCCGGCGTTTTTATAACGCTCAACCAGCAGTTCAATGCTGAGTGCGTACGCTTTCGGGTCTTCCAGCAAGCTGGTGACATCACGGAAAAGAATGCCAGGTTTTGGATAGTCCTGGATGCTTTTGATGCTGTTTTTCAGAAATTCAAGCTGCTGCGCAGTCGCGGTCATAAATGTATGCCTGGTTAAAAACGGTGTTACTCACGGCGCGCATAACATGATGGTCAAAGTAACAAGTGATTAACTTTTGACCAGGCGCACCTGTGCTCGAAAACGGTCGAATTTACTGGCTGCGCGGGATAATTGCAACAGCCATCATTGCACTTCAGTGCTTTTGTTGCTTTTCATCAACGACGGGGATTCGCCACATAAAGAAAAGCAGACAGGAGAGGATCACCAGCAGCAGGATTCGCACCCACATCATCTTCACCAGCCATAATGAAATAGCGAAGGTCACGAGGATCACCGCAATTGCGCGAGGCTTTGCGCCAGGCGGCATCGCCCGGTATTGTTGCCAGTGGCGCAGATAGCCGCCAAACCACGAGCGATAGAGCAGCCACTGGTGAAAGCGCGGCGACGAGCGGGCAAAACACCAGGCCGCCAGCAGAATAAAGGGCGTCGTGGGCAGCAGCGGCAAAACCACGCCAAGCGTACCCAGCACTACCGCAAGCCAGCCAATGATGATTAAAATAGTACGCTTCATAATGCGAATCGTTATCAAAACTGAACGGCTACTTTACCACTGGAGAGCGTATTGAAAACAGCCTTGCTTTTAGAGACGCTGCAAAATCAGCTGATTGCCCTGCGCGCGCAGGCATCACCGCTGCTGCAGCATGCGACGCTGAAACCACGCTTTGACCGGCAGCTGTTTCGTACACGCAGTACGTTGATAAAAGATTATCTCGATGAAGCCCAACATAATCTTGATGAGCTGCGTCACGCCGTGGAGAGTCAGCAACGCGAGCAGGTGGCGTGGCTGGCTGACCATCTAGTGGAACAGATAACCGCTCTGCACCGGGAGATGACCGCCTGGCCGCTTCGCGCGTGGGACACGCCCTCGCCTGGCGCGGCAAAATGGCAGCGCAAGCGGCTGGAGCATCAGGATTTTGAACGTCGTCTCTATGCGATGAAAAACGCACGCGAACAACAGCTGAAAGGGAGCGAAACCCTGGAAGAGCAGCAGCGTTTGATGCGGGAAATTTCCGCCCTGGAAGGACGACTCACCCGCTGCCGTCAGGCGCTGGATGAGATAGAGCGCGTAATTGCGCGTATGACCCGCTAAATGGAGCTGAACATGTCGCTTGAAAACGCCCCCGACGAAGTCAAACTGGCCGTCGATCTGATTATGCTGCTGGAAAATCATGATCTGCCGGCAGAGACGGTGCTGAAAGCGCTGGAGATTGTGCGGCGCGATTTCGAAGGGAAAGTGAGGGACGACCGCCCTCACCCTGACCCTCTTCCTTGAACTTGAAGAAGAAGGCGTTCGATTAGGCTGGTGTTGGATCGTCGCCTTTCATCTCGCGCTTCACTTCCGTATGCTCGTCGCCCTTCTCATTGCGCAGATGCACTTCAAGCTGGTTGAAGGCGATATTAATGTCGTTTTCACGGCACAGACGATCGATGGTGCGGTTCAGTTCGTCCACCGCATAGCTGCGATCGCGCAGCTCTCGCACGTATAAACGCAGCTCGTGATCCAGGGTGCTCGCCCCGAAGGTGGTAAAGAAGACGGACGGCGCGGGATCGTGCATCACTTTCGGATGTTCCGTTGCGGCCCGCAGCAGCACCTCTTTCACTTTATCCAGATCCGATCCGTACGCCACGCCGAGGCGGATCACCACGCGGGTGATGGTGTCGGAGAGCGACCAGTTGATCAGACGTTCCGTGACGAAGGCTTTGTTCGGGATGATCACCTCTTTGCGATCGAAGTCGGTAATTGTCGTCGCGCGGATGCGGATCTTGCTGACCGTCCCGGAGAACGTGCCAATGGTGACCGTATCGCCGATACGCACCGGGCGTTCGAACAGAATGATCAGACCGGAGACGAAGTTACCGAAGATCTCCTGCAAACCAAAGCCCAGACCGACCGACAGAGCGGCGGCCAGCCACTGCAGTTTATCCCATGAAACACCCAGCGAGCCGAAGACGGTCATCGCTCCGACCACCAGAATCACATAGTTTAAAATAGTGGTGATGGCGTAAGACGAACCCTGGCGCATATTCAGGCGCGACAGCACCAGCACTTCCAGCAGCCCCGGTAAGTTGCGAATTAACGCCCAGGCGACCACCGATGAGACCAGCGCGAACAGCAGGCTGCCCATGGTCACGCTTTTCATCACCGCCGCACCGGCTTCGGTGCCGTTGTATTGCCACAGCGTAATGCTGTCGAGATAGGCAAACACGGTGATTAAATCAGACCAGATCGCCCAGAATATGACGCCAAACAGCGCCACCATCACCAGCATGGTGATGCGTAGCGTCTGCTGGTTGACCTGCTCCAGCGCGATAGTCGGCTCTTCCTGTGGCTCCGCTCCTTCTGCGCCCTCCTTCACCATATTCTGACGACGCGCCAGCGCGCGACGATAGGCAATACGGCGCGCCGCGACGCTCAGCCCCCGCAGCACCGTCTGATAGAGCAGGTTCCAGAGGATCACCAGGTAGACGGTTTCAATCCAGCGGCCCGACAGGCGCAGTGTGGTATAGAAGTAGCCCGTTGCGGTGAGCACCATCAGCGCCAGCGGAATAATCGCCAGCACCGTGACGGTGATCAGGCGAATATTATGCGACTCTTTATCGCGCCAGCTGTCGCGGCACATTGGCCACATCAGCACGGCGATCAGCAGCAGGTTGAGGAAAATCGCCAGCTGACCCAGCACGTCATCCATCAGATGCAGCGGGGAAAGTTCAGCCACGACGGACCAGAAGTGCAGCGGCAGCAGCGCCAGACTCACGCGCACAATCTGGCGACGCCAGTGGCTGGTGAGCTGCTCCGGCATTGAGAAGTGACGCACCGCCACGCCGTCTTTTTCCAGCACTTTCCAGCACAGGCCAAACACCAGCCAGAACAGCGCCAGTTTTTTACTGAACGCCCACAGCAGATCGCTGATGTTGAGCTGCATCGTCAGCAGAATCAGCCCCGCCGCCAGAATAAACAGGCATACCGGCAGGGCGCGGATCAGATCGATGAGAATCGCTTTTGGCGTATGGAGCTGGCTGTCGTTGCGCAGTTGCCCGACTTCATGGGCGAGCTTCGCCTGATATTTTTTGAGCCAGCCGAGACGCCAGCGGATCAGCCCCGCAATCAGCAGCAGCGGCAGCCCGGCCAGGAAGGCAATCATCACCGCAGGCCAGGCTTTCTCCCAGTTCACGGTGATTTTCATGCTCTTAATCTGGGATTTCAGCGCCTCCGGGAAGGACTTCAGCCAGTCCCAGTCCATCGGTTTGTTGCTGTTAACCCAGAAGATTTGCTGGGTGAGGATCTCTTTCAGGCTTTTCGACACGCTCACCAGCTGCTGCTGGTTGATTTGCAGGTTAATCGCCATCATCAGCTGGTTGCCCAACTGTTTGTTGAGCTGGTCGAGTAGCTCGCGGCGCATATCCACCACCTGCAACAGCGCGTCGTGCACTTCGTCGTTCACTTCGCTGGTGTGGCCCTCTTCCACTTTGGCGACAAACGCGTCGCTCTGGAAAAGCGCATCACGCTGCTGGTTGATTTCAAACTGCTCCAGACGCAAATCCGCGATGCGGTTGGTCATGTCTTCCAGCTCGTCGGCGGAGGGCAGCGTCTGTTGTTGCTGATACAGAATGCGCGATAACAGCAGGCTGCCCTTGAGCACCGCAATCTGTTCTTTAATATTGCGTTCGGCCTGCAGGGCGCGATCCAGCCAGTTCTTCACTTTGATATTTTGCTGAACCAGCGAGTTACCGCTTTCGGTAGCCTGAATCAGGCGCTGACTGAGCTGATGGTTCACATCCAGCTCCTGCTTCACCAGCGGGTTGTTCTGAATGCGGGTGGTTTCATCCGGCGAGACGGCTTCCTGCGCGGTTTTTTCGGTTAGCGTCAGGCGCTTACTGTTGACCGCTTCCTGCAGGAGCTGGAGCTGGTGTTCCAGACGATTAATATTGGCGGTGACATAATCCCGTTGCTTTTGCAGCGTATCCTGCAAAATGGTATTGCCTTCAAGGCTTTTGCGTTGCTGGTCGATTTGCGCATTGAGCAGCGTCTGCTGGGCCAGCAGCAACGTTTGCTGAGTCGGGCGCAGCGCCCCCTCGCCGAGCGTGGTGCCATTCAGGCGGTTGCGGATCTGCTGGAGCTGCTGAGAGGCCGAGTACATGGCATTCTGCACGCGCTCCGGCTGGGTTTGCAGCGAGACCAGCTGGCTGTTGTAAGTGGCGAGATCGCTCTGCCCGGTCTGCAGGTCATCGAGCACCTGAGTCATGCGGGATTCAAGCTGGCGCAACGAGAGCGTGGCCAGGGTTTTGCGGGTTTCGTCGTCGTTATCGACGTCACTCAGGGCATTCAGCGCGGCGGTCGCCTGCCGCATTTTTTCCGGCGCTTCAGCCACTTTCTGTCGCAGCTGGGCGGTTTCGGTTTTAACACGCTCTATTTTATCAAGGGTTTCGAGCGTCTCGGTCAGATCGGCCTGAATCAGTTTTTCCTGCGGGGTCAGCTCTTTTTGTTTGTTCAGCGTATCGAGCTGAGACTGAACATCCGCACGCGTCGGGCCGTCGCTGTTATTCTCAGCGCGAGCGTAAACGGCAGAAGCCGTAGTGAAGAAAAAAAGCACGGCGAAGATCAGGACAAAAACAGGGTTTTGCGAGCGAGTGTAGTGCAGCATAGTGATGAATTTGATGTCAGAAATGACCGGGAATAGTCTGGTGCGAAGGATATCACGGCGGGTGAAAGCAGAATAGCGCGAAGGCAATCCTCCAGGAGAATTCCTGGTGCCGATCAGGCTGGCAGCGCGCCCGGGTCCATCCGCAACGTCGGGCAGAACTGGCACATCTCCAGCAAAATGGCGACGTAGCTGCGTGCTTCTTGTTTCAGGTCAAAGGACTGCGGGGCAAACAGCCAGTTTTCCATCAGCCCGGAGATATAGCTGCGCATCAGGATGGCGGTGCGGCGGGTCAGTAAATTTTCCGGCAGCATATTCGCCTGAATGCATTGATTCAGAGTATATTCGATGCGATCGTAGCTCTCCAGACACAGGCTTCTCTGCGCCTGTTGCACTACGGCCATTTCACCGACAAACTCACATTTATGGAAGATGATTTCCATCATCAGGCGGCGTCTTTCTTCAATGACCGTCGCCTCAAGGACATGGACCAGAATTTCTCTCAGAACTGAGAGTGGATCGTCAGGGAATTTTGCCCGATACTCAGTCTCAAGATCGGTAATACTGGATTCTGATAACTCCCAAATTTCACTGAATAAATCTGACTTATTTTTGAAATGCCAGTAAATCGCTCCCCGTGTGACGCCAGCGGCCTGAGCAATCTGCGCCAGAGAGGTTGAAGAAACCCCCTGCTGCGAAAACAGACGTAATGCCACATCCAGGATGTGTTGACGTGTCTCAAGCGCTTGTTGTTTGGTTTTTCGTGCCATACGTCAATGAATTTACAGGAGTCAGATTTACATACATTTATGAATGTATGTACCATAGCACGACGATAATATAAACGCAGCAATGGGTTTGCGGACTTTTGATCCATTGATCAATTTGAAATCGGACACTCGAGGTTTACATATGAACAAAAACAGAGGGTTAACGCCTCTGGCGATCGTTCTGATGCTCTCAGGCGGCTTAGCGCTTACAGGATGTGATGAGAAACAGGCTCAACAAGGAGCACAGCAGATGCCAGAAGTCGGTGTCGTTACGCTGAAAACTGAACCTCTTCAAATCACCACAGAATTACCAGGCCGTACAAGCGCTTACCGCGTTGCGGAAGTTCGTCCTCAGGTTAGCGGCATTATCCTGAAACGTAACTTCACCGAGGGTAGTGATATCAAAGCGGGTGTTTCTCTGTATCAGATTGATCCGGCAACCTATCAGGCTTCGTACGACAGTGCGAAAGGTGACCTGGCGAAAGCCGAAGCGGCAGCCAAAATTTCTCAGGTGACCCTGAACCGTTATAAAAAGCTGCTCGGCACGCAGTACATCAGCCAACAGGATTACGACACGGCGCTGGCCGATTCTCAACAGGCTAACGCTGCGGTACTCGCTGCAAAAGCCGCTGTTGAAACGGCACGCATTAACCTGGCGTACACCAAAGTGACCTCCCCTATCAGCGGTCGCATTGGTAAATCAGCTGTCACCGAAGGTGCGCTGGTGCAGAACGGTCAGGCCACTGCGTTGGCTACCGTGCAGCAGCTTGATCCGATCTATGTTGATGTTACGCAGTCCAGCAACGATTTCCTGCGTCTGAAACAAGAGCTGGCAAGCGGTGCGCTGAAGCAAGAAAACGGCAAAGCAAAAGTGGAGCTGGTGACCAGCGATGGCATCAAATTCCCACAGGCTGGCGCGCTGGAATTCTCTGACGTGACCGTCGATCAAACCACCGGTTCTATCACCTTACGCGCTATCTTCCCGAACCCTGACCACACGCTGTTGCCAGGTATGTTCGTGCGTGCCCGTCTTGAAGAAGGCACCAACCCAACCGCACTTCTGGTGCCACAGCAGGGCGTAACACGTACGCCACGCGGTGATGCCAGCGCGCTGGTTGTAGGTGCGGATGACAAAGTCGAAACGCGTCAAATCACTGCAACGCAGGCGATTGGCGACAAATGGCTGGTGACGGACGGTTTGAAAGATGGCGATCGCGTGATTGTCACTGGTTTGCAAAAAGTACGTCCTGGCGCGCAGGTGAAAGCGCAGGAAGTCAAATCTGACGATAAACAACAAGCCGCAGCCGGTGGCCAGTCAGAACAAACCAAGTCTTAACTTAAACAGGAGCCGTTAAGACATGCCTAATTTCTTTATCGATCGCCCCATATTTGCGTGGGTGATCGCCATCATCATCATGCTTGCAGGGGGACTGGCGATCCTGAAGCTGCCCGTAGCGCAATATCCAACGATTGCGCCGCCAGCAGTTTCGATCACCGCGACCTATCCTGGGGCTGATGCAAAAACGGTGCAGGACACCGTGACTCAGGTTATCGAACAGAACATGAACGGTATCGATAACCTGATGTACATGTCCTCCAACAGTGACTCAACCGGTACGGTTCAGATCACGCTGACCTTCGAGTCTGGTACGGATGCGGATATCGCGCAGGTTCAGGTGCAGAACAAACTGCAGCTGGCGATGCCGTTACTGCCGCAAGAAGTCCAGCAGCAGGGTGTAAGCGTGGAGAAATCCTCCAGTAGCTTCCTGATGGTTGTCGGCGTTATCAACACCAACGGCACCATGACGCAGGAGGATATTTCCGACTACGTGGGTGCCAACATGAAGGACGCCATCAGTCGTACTTCAGGTGTGGGTGACGTTCAGCTGTTTGGTTCCCAGTACGCGATGCGTATCTGGATGGACCCGAACAAACTGAACAACTTCCAGCTGACCCCTGTCGACGTGATTAGCGCGATTAAAGCGCAGAACGCCCAGGTTGCAGCCGGTCAGTTAGGTGGGACACCGCCGGTGAAAGGGCAGCAACTGAACGCCTCTATCATCGCGCAGACCCGTCTGACCTCCGCCGATGAGTTCAGCAAAATTCTGCTGAAGGTCAATCAGGATGGTTCTCAGGTTCGCCTGCGCGACGTTGCGAAGGTTGAGCTGGGCGGTGAAAACTACGACATCGTGGCGAAGTTTAACGGCCAGCCGGCTTCCGGTCTGGGGATTAAACTGGCGACCGGTGCGAACGCCCTCGATACCGCGACCGCGATCCGTGCTGAACTGGCGAAAATGGAGCCGTTCTTCCCGTCAGGTCTGAAAATCGTTTACCCGTATGACACCACACCGTTCGTTAAAATCTCGATTCACGAAGTGGTGAAAACGCTGGTCGAAGCGATCATCCTGGTGTTCCTGGTTATGTACCTGTTCCTGCAAAACTTCCGCGCGACGCTGATTCCAACCATCGCCGTTCCGGTCGTACTGTTAGGGACCTTTGCAATACTGGCGATATTCGGCTTCTCGATAAACACCCTGACGATGTTCGGGATGGTGCTCGCCATCGGCTTGCTCGTGGATGACGCCATCGTGGTGGTCGAAAACGTCGAGCGTGTGATGGCCGAAGAGGGGCTGCCGCCGAAGGAAGCGACGCGTAAATCCATGGGCCAGATCCAGGGCGCGTTGGTCGGCATCGCGATGGTTCTGTCTGCGGTATTTATCCCGATGGCCTTCTTCGGTGGGTCAACCGGTGCGATTTACCGTCAGTTCTCCATAACCATTGTTTCGGCAATGGCGCTGTCGGTTCTCGTGGCGTTGATTCTGACCCCTGCTCTCTGTGCCACCATGCTGAAACCTGTTCAGAAAGGCGGCCACGGCGAGCATAAAGGCTTCTTCGGCTGGTTTAACCGCATGTTCGATAAGAGCACGCACCATTACACCGACAGCGTAGGCAACATTCTGCGCAGTACCGGTCGTTATCTGCTGCTCTATATCATTATCGTCGTGGGCATGGCATTCCTGTTCGTTCGTCTGCCAAGCTCCTTCCTGCCAGATGAAGACCAGGGCGTGTTCCTGACGATGGCACAGCTTCCGGCGGGTGCCTCGCAAGAACGTACCCAGAAAGTGCTGGATGAAGTGACCAACTACTACCTCACCAAAGAGAAAGCGAACGTTGAATCCGTGTTTGCGGTTAACGGCTTTGGCTTTGCGGGTCGTGGTCAGAACACCGGTATCGCCTTCGTTTCTCTGAAAGACTGGAGCGAGCGTCCGGGCGATGAGAACAAAGTCGAAGCGATCACCGGGCGTGCGATGGGAACCTTCTCGCAGATTAAAGATGCGATGGTATTCGCCTTTAACCTGCCAGCGATCGTCGAACTGGGTACGGCGACCGGCTTCGACTTCCAGCTGATCGACCAGGGCGGTTTGGGTCACGAGAAACTGACTCAGGCTCGTAACCAGCTGTTTGGCGAAGTGGCGAAACACCCTGATCTGTTGGTCGGCGTGCGTCCTAACGGCCTGGAAGATACCCCGCAGTACAAGATCGATATCGACCAGGAAAAAGCACAGGCGCTGGGCGTGTCTATTAGCGACATCAATACCACACTGGGCGCAGCCTGGGGCGGTAGCTACGTCAACGACTTCATCGACCGTGGTCGTGTGAAGAAAGTGTACGTGATGTCTGAAGCGCAGTACCGTATGTTGCCGAACGATATCAACAACTGGTATGTGCGTGGCAGCGAAGGTCAGATGGTTCCGTTCTCCGCCTTCTCTACTTCACGTTGGGAATACGGTTCACCGCGTCTGGAGCGTTACAACGGCTTGCCATCGATGGAAATCCTTGGTCAGGCGGCACCAGGCAGAAGTACCGGTGAAGCGATGAACCTGATGGAAGAACTGGCGGCGAAACTGCCTTCCGGCATCGGCTACGACTGGACGGGGATGTCCTATCAGGAACGTCTGTCCGGTAACCAGGCCCCTGCCCTGTACGCCATCTCGCTGATTGTGGTGTTCTTGTGTCTGGCAGCATTGTACGAGAGCTGGTCGATTCCGTTCTCCGTCATGCTGGTGGTACCACTGGGTGTTATCGGTGCGCTGCTGGCCGCGACATTCCGTGGCCTGACCAACGACGTTTACTTCCAGGTGGGCCTGCTGACAACCATTGGCTTGTCGGCGAAGAACGCGATACTTATCGTCGAATTCGCCAAAGATCTGATGGATAAAGAGGGCAAAGGTCTCGTTGAGGCCACGCTGGAAGCGGTACGTATGCGTCTGCGTCCAATCCTGATGACCTCCCTGGCGTTTATCCTCGGGGTAATGCCGCTGGTTATCAGTACCGGTGCGGGTTCCGGCGCGCAGAACGCCGTGGGTACCGGCGTAATGGGCGGGATGATTACCGCAACCGTACTGGCTATCTTCTTCGTTCCGGTGTTCTTCGTGGTGGTACGCCGCCGCTTTAGCCGCAAGAATGAAGATGTGGAACACAGTCACTCAGTAGATCATCACTGATACCGGTTTCACATGCTAAAAAGGCCGCAAATTGCGGCCTTTTTCTTTATCTGACGAAAATCATAAATTACGCTTATTGTTCGTTTATTTATTTTATGTCACCGCATTGAACTTCTGTTGTTTAAAGTCATCGTTAATCCTTACGGCAATTATTTAATTATTTCGTGTGCCCTAAAGATATTAGGATTATTCCTGGCGGTTTTAGGTAATGAGGAAGATTTGGGATTCCACATTTCAGGTGTAAGTTTTAGCTAACATGATGAATCCTAAGGTAGCCGACAAAATTTCAGCCATGATTTAGATAAAATTGGCACCGTGAATGAAGGAGATTCAGAGACGAACGGCGGCTGACGTTTTAATTGTAATTTTTCGTAATAGCGCGGTGAAATCTTGATCAGCATGGCTTATAGTTAAAGACATCAGGAAACAGCACCCGTTAAGGTAAGCTAGTTGTATCCATCCCGACAGCGTTGCTCGGGTGAGTAAAGAATCACTCAAAAGGGGATGCGCTATGGACGAATACTCGCCAAAAAGGCATGATATCGCGCAGTTGAAATTTCTCTGCGAATCCTTGTACCATGACTGCCTTGCCAATCTTGATGAAAGTAACCATGGCTGGGTTAATGATCCGACCTCCGCAATCAATTTGCAGCTAAATGAACTCATAGAGCATATAGCAACCTTCGCACTTAATTATAAAATTAAGTACAATGAAGATAATAAATTGATTGAGCAAATTGATGAATATCTGGACGACACCTTTATGTTGTTCAGCAGTTACGGCATTAACACACAAGATTTGCAAAAATGGCGTAAATCGGGAAACCGCCTATTCCGTTGTTTCATCAACGCGAGCAGAGCTAACCCGGTCAGTCATTCATGTTAAAATTATTACAATTACTAAGGTGAATTTATGTCTGATAAACCATTAACAAAGACAGATTATTTGATGCGCTTGCGACGCTGCCAGTCACTGGACACCCTGGAGCGTGTTATTGAAAAGAATAAATATGAACTTCCCGATCATGAACTGGCTGTATTTTATTCAGCAGCCGACCACCGCCTTGCAGAGTTAACGATGAATAAACTGTATGACAAAATCCCAGTATCTGTGTGGAAATTTGTCCGTTAATACCTAGTGCTTTGTTTTGAGGTTATATCATTACCTTCTTACGCTGAATTCACCTTTCGATATACGATCCCTGCGTGGCAAACAGACCCATCGTTTCAAACGTGCACGTCGGCAACAATGTTGTGATTATCATCACATCAGCTTAATGGGAACGTTCCCTTTCACGATGAGGTTCTTTACGCTGTAGCGCCAGGACCATTCCCGTGAGGTTTCCCATGAGTGAAGAAAAACAGAAAATGATTGCCGGTGAGCTTTACCGCCCCTCTGATGACACATTGCGGGCAGATCGTCTGCGCGCGCGCCATCTGGTTCATCGTTATAACCATACGGAACCCGATGCTAAAGTTGAGCGTCGGGCAATATTGACGGAGCTTCTCGGCCAGGGAGAAGATGCCTATATCGAGCCAAGCTTTCGCTGCGATTACGGCTATAACATTTACCTCGGTAAATCGTTCTACGCCAACTTCGACTGCGTGATGCTGGATGTCTGCCCTATTCATATCGGTGATAACTGTATGCTGGCGCCAGGCGTGCACATCTACACGGCCACCCATCCCCTGGATGCCACAGAACGCAACAGCGGCGCTGAATTAGGCAAACCGGTGACCATCGGTGATAATGTGTGGATCGGTGGCCGCGCGGTAATAAACCCAGGCGTCACGATTGGCGATAACGTGGTGGTGGCTTCCGGTGCGGTGGTTACCAAAAACGTGCCGAGTAACGTGGTGGTCGGCGGTAACCCGGCGGAGATCATCAAAACGCTTTAAGTCAGAAACGGGTAACTGTTATGGTTTTTATGCCCATAACTGTTACTTCTTTCACCCCCACCGCTCCCCTAAAATAAGCAGATCCCCTGTATTTTGCAAAATTCATGAAGGTTAGAAATGACAGAGATACAGCGCCTGCTTACTGAAACCATCGACGATCTGAATGCCCGCGAAAAGCGCGATAATCGCCCGCGCTTTAGCATTAGCTTTATCCGTAAACACCCTGGCCTGTTCCTGGCGATGTACGCCGCACTGCTGGCGACGCTGGTCGTTATGCTGCTGTCAGAAACGCTGATCGACTCGGTCTGGCTGCTGGTGGTGCTTTTCGTCGTCTTTAACGGCTTTTTCTTTTTCGACGTTAATCCCCGCTATCGCTATGAAGATATCGATGTGCTCGATTTCCGCGTTTGCTATAACGGTGAGTGGTACAACACGCGCTATGTGCCGTCGGAGCTGATCAGCAATATTTTGCATTCGCCAAAGGTTGAAGACGAGCAAAAGGCGAAACTGCAGAAAATGATCTCCACCAAAGGTGAACTGTCGTTCTACGACGTCTTTACCCTCTCTCGCCCTGCCACTGCGTAATCAGGGTCTGCAAGCGCCTGATCCCAGGCGCAAACTGCGACGCTGACGTATTCCCGTATCCCAACACTAGCCCGGTTTGTCCCTGTTTTGTATCAAGGTAGTAACCGCTCAGGGCGGCCGGTGCGAGCTGAAAGGCTCTTGCCTGCTGCACAATCGCTTTATCATCCACACCATCAATAGCAACAGTCAGATGCATACCCCCCTCACCGGCCAGCACCCGATGTGGGATGTGCAGTTCAGCGGCCAGCGCCTCGCGTAGCTGTCGGTAGCGCTTGCGATATAGTCTGCGCATCGCTGCTAGATGGCGCGCGTAGTGCCCCTCTTCGATAAACAACGCCAGGGTGCGCTGTTCGGCGCGATGCCCACCGCGCAGCAGCGAGCCGATGGCCGGGTGCGCAGCGCGGGCTAGCGCCTTCGGGAGTACCATAAATCCGGTACGCAGCGACGGAAAGAGCGTTTTACTGAACGTCCCGAGGTACACCACCGGTGCGTTCTCCTGCATCCCCATCATCGCCGGAACCAGTTCGCCGCTGTAGCGAAACTCGCTGTCGTAATCGTCTTCGATAATCCAGGCATTGTGCTGACGGGCAAACTCCAGCAGCGCCAGCCGCCGGTTAATACTTAACACGCTCCCGTAGGGAAACTGGTGCGACGGCGAGGTGAATATCAGTTTGGGTGAGTGCGCATGGGTTTCCAGACGCATGCCCTCTTCATCGACGGGCAAACCGACCATCGTCAGGCCCGATTTGGCAAACACGCTTTTCGCCCCGGCATAACCCGGATCCTCAATCCAGGCAATATCCCCCGTTTCACTCAACAGCTGGGTACAAAGACTGACGCCTTCCAGCGCCCCTTCGGTGATCACAATCTGGCTGGCATCGCACTGGATGCCGCGCGAGAGCGCAAGATGACGGGCAATCGCCTCACGAAGCGTAAGCTCACCCGCCGGTGAACCGTAGCCCAGCAGCGCACTGCCCTCTTCGCGCAGAACCCGATCGTACAGACGCCGCCACAGAGGCAGCGGGAAATAGTTGATCGCAGGCGTACCGGGGGTAAATGCGGGCACCGGGGTACCACGCGGTGTCGGCGCAGGAAGATTCGCCACCCGGCGCGCAAGGGTGATATCCAGCGCTTGCGATGACTGCCCGGCGTGACAGTGCGCGAGATGCGCCACCCGCGTGCCTTGTCGGTTACGCAGCAGATAACCCTCCAGCGTCAGCTGTTCCAGTGCGCCATTCACCGTATTACGCGAAATCGCTAACTGTTGGGCGATCAGACGGGAGCCGGGTAACCGGCTGTCGGCCTGCAATCTGCCGCTCAGGATCGCCTCACGCAATGCCCGATACAGCGTGCGCTGGAGTGTTTCTGCCCCACGGCGTTGCAGCGCCTGGGTAATGAGTGTGTAAAAGTCGTCGCCTGGAATGTTCATCTCGCCCTCCGTGGTACCACCATAACACACTCATGTGGACCTTTTTACAGGGCCACATTTTTCTTACTCTGAGGCTCTCTTTAAGCCAACGGGAATCAAGATGAATCAATTCAACCAGTTTGGTCAGCCAGTGGGCGATGAACTTATCGACTGGCAGCCGCGACCGCATCCAGAGCGCGTAGAGCTGAACGGACGCTATTGCACCTTAACGCCGCTACGACCGGAACACGCCGCCGCGCTGTTCGCCGCATACCATCTGGCGGAAGATACCCGCAGCTGGACCTGGCTGTTGCGTGAACCGGATGCAAACGTAGAGGCGTTTACCGCGTGGGTCGAGAGCGTCTGCGCGCTGTCCGATCCGATTCACTTCGCGGTCATCGACAATCAGACTCAGGCTCCCGTCGGCACGCTAGCGCTGATGCGCATCGATCCGAAAAACGGCGTGGTGGAGGTAGGGCACGTCCATTTCTCCCCTCTGCTGAGCCGCACGCCGATGTCCACAGAAGCCCAGTATTTACTGATGCGCTACGTGTTTGAGGTGCTGGGCTATCGTCGCGTTGAGTGGAAATGCAACAGCCTCAATGAGCCATCACGGCGCGCGGCGCTGCGCTTAGGATTTCAGTATGAAGGACGTTTTCGTCAGGCGCTGGTGACCAAAGGCCACAACCGCGATACGGACTGGTTTTCAATCATAGATAAAGAGTGGGAGACGCGGGATAGCGCCTTTCAGAACTGGCTTGCCGCCGACAATTTCAGCGCCGACGGCAAGCAGATAAAGTCCCTGGAAAATTGGCGAATGCTGCAGAACTAACGTCTTTTCTTACGTCCCTGCACCGCTTTAAACCGCGGATTCGTTTTGCAGATCACGTACAGGCGGCCTTTGCGTTTAACAATCTGACAGTCCGGATGGCGCTGTTTTGCACTGCGCAGCGAGTTAAGTACCTGCATGATTAACCTCGCTTCGCATTAATGAAACCGCCAAAACGCTGACGGAAACGGGCCGCGCTGCCTTCGGTCGAGAAGGTTTTCTGCTTACCGGTGTAATACGGGTGCGATTTCGATGACACCTCGATGGTGATGTACGGAAACGTCTCGCCGTCGAGTTCGATTTCGCGGTCGGTCTTAATGGTCGAGCCTACTTTAAAATATTCGTTCGCACTGGTGTCATGGAAAACGACGGTGCGGTAGTACGGATGGATATCAGCTTTCATAGTCATCTCGGCGTGTTTCGTTATAACATAACAAAATGGTATCCGAGTCGCGAACAAAAAACAACCCCCGCCGTCGGGCGAGGGTTTAGCTTACTTTTCTTCCGCCTGTTCTTTCCCCACCAGCATGGTCGTCAGGACAAACGACAGCACCAGCGCTATCACCACGCCCGAGAGCGCAAAGATAAAGTAAGGCCCGATATAGGCCGGCAGGCTGAAAATGCTCGACAGAATGTAGCCGTAGAGACGAACGCCAAAGAACGCGATAAACGCTGAGGCCAGAGAGCTGGCGACGGTGGCGGCGATAAACGCTTTTTTGTAGCGCGTCAGTACCCCAAACAGCGCCGGTTCCGTAATCCCGAGCAGAGCGGAAATGGCGGCAGATAAGGTCACGGTGCGCTCCTGGCGATCGCGGCTTATACGCCAGATTGCAAAAGTCGCTCCGGCAATCGCCATGTTAGCCATAAACATCATTGGCATCAGCATGTCGTAGCCACGATCGCTGAAGTTTTGCAGCGCGATAGGCGTCATTGCATGGTGCATGCCGGTGAGGATCGCAACCGGACGAATCGCGCCGACCACCAGCCCGGCAAAACTCGCCGACACCCCAAACAAGCCTTCGATAAACAGCGCCAGTCCTTTACCGAGCCAGATGCCAATCGGCCCGATCACCACCAGCGCGGCCAGTGCGCCGAGGAACAGCGTCAGCGTCGGGGTAAAGACCGTTTTCAGCACGTCGGGCATGATGCTGTCCACCCAGCGGTGGATGTAGCTCAAAGCCAGAATAGAGAAAATTACCGGGATCACGCTGGAGGCATAGTTAAAGACCGACACCGGAATCACGTCCAGCAGCCAGATCGCGCTAACCGCCCCCTCCTGATGCGTGGCCAGCGCTTTCGCCGCTTCGATGAGCGACGGATACATCAGACAGGCCGCAACGGCCGCCGCCAGATATTCATTAGTCTTAAAGATTTTCGCCGCCGAAACGGCAAGGAAAAATGGCAGGAAGTAAAAAACGCCGCTGGCGATGAGATCGATCACCATCACCGTGTCGCTTTTCGCCGAAACAACTTTCAGGGCGATAAGCCCGGCCAGCAGACCTTTGATCATCCCCGCTCCGGCAATCGCCGGTACGATCGGGCCAAACACGCCCGACACCGTGTCCATAAACAGCGACACCAGGCTCTTACGCCCTTTTGTCGCCGCAGGTGTCGCGGTGTCGTTATTGCCCATCACGCTGAGCATTTGCTCGTACCAGCTGTTCACCTTCGGTCCGATAATCACCTGGAACTGATCGCTCTGCAGCTGCGCGCCCAGCACGCCAGGCAGTTTTTTAATCTCGTTTTGATCGACTTTATTATCGTCAATCAGATCAAAGCGTAAGCGCGTCATGCAGTGCCAGACTTTATTTATATTCCCCTGGCCGCCGACCAGACGAATAATATTATTGATGGCTTCTTGCGTCCCCATAAAGACTCCTGCCGGATGTTGTTGTCGTTTTAATGTTGCCATGAGGATAATTAAACCCTCACAACAAAACAAACCAATAAAATTTGATTCCGCTCACACTTAGCCATAACAAAAGCCTAAAAACCCTCATCAATCTAAAATTGGTATGTTTTTTAATTACTTTACCGTTAAATAACTGACCAAAATAAATAGTCAAAAAAACGGTTTACCCGCCAACATTTTTAGGGTGATGATATTCCCCATAACCTATTCCCACAGAGCCCCCAAGGAGTTATTTCGTGACGCCTGTGATGATTAAAAATATTGAATGTTTTATTACCCGCCCGGACCGACATAATCTGGTGACGGTACGTGTCACTACCGACCAGGGGATCACCGGCCACGGCTGCGCCACCTTTCAGCAGCGCCCGCTGGCGGTCAAAACCCTGGTAGATGAGTACCTCAAACCGCTGCTCATTGGTCGCGATGCGAACAATATCGAAGATCTGTGGCAGATGATGAACGTCAACGCCTACTGGCGTAACGGCCCGGTGATGAACAATGCGATATCGGGTGTCGATATGGCGCTGTGGGACATCAAAGGCCAGCTGGCAGGCATGCCGCTCTATCAACTGCTGGGCGGCAAATCCCGCGACGCGATCCCCGCCTACAGCCACGCCAGCGGCGAAACGCTGGAAGAACTGTTCGCTTCTGTGGATTCACTGCTGGCGCAGGGTTACCGGCATATTCGCTGTCAGCTTGGCTTTTATGGCGGCACGCCGTCGGCACTTCACGCCCCGGATAATCCAACGCCTGGCGCCTGGTTCGATCAGCAGGAGTACATGGCGAACACCGTCGAGATGTTCCGCGCGCTGCGGGAAAAATATGGCTGGAAGCTGCACATTTTACACGACGTCCACGAGCGACTGTTCCCGCAGCAGGCCGTTCAACTGTCAAAACTGCTCGAACCGTACCAGCCCTATTTTATTGAAGATATTTTACCGCCGCAGCAGAGCGCCTGGCTTGAACAGGTGCGCCAGCAAAGCTGCGTACCGCTGGCGATGGGGGAATTGTTCAACAACCCGGCAGAATGGCACGACCTGATCGTTAATCGTCGTATCGACTTCATCCGCTGTCACGTATCACAGATCGGCGGGATCACCCCGGCCATCAAACTGGCGCATCTGTGTCAGGCTTTTGGCGTGCGTTTAGCGTGGCACGGGCCGGGCGACATGACCCCTATCGGCGTGGCGGTGAATACCCATCTGAATATTCATCTGCATAATGCGGCGATTCAGGAGTTCATTCCCCGTTCGCAAACCACGGATGCGGTTTTCCCTGGCGCACCGGTGGCAAAAGAGGGATTTGTCTATCCGCCTGTCAACGCCGGAATCGGCGTGGGCTTCAACGAGGAGCAGGCCCTGGCGCATCCGGTTGTCTACCGCCCGCATGAGTGGACGCAGAGCCGCCTGCCCGATGGGGCGATTCATACACCCTGATTTTGCCGCCAGGTTAAGTTGTCGCGGTTGTAGGGAATGACGTAAGTACAGGTGTAGTTGATGTCGATAATATCGCTCACCTCGAACACGCGTCCTCCGTCGAGAATACCGCGATTATTAATATGCATCGCCGGGCTGCCCTTCTTGCAGCCCAGAATCACCGCCTGTTCGCGGCTGACGCTCACCGCGCGATAGGTGGTCAGCATGTGGGAAATGGTGAAACCTTTGCTCAGCACGTACTGCTGAATCGATCGCTCAATCGCCTGCTGGTTAAGGTCGGGAAAATCCGCCACCGGCATGCTGGAGATCTCCAGCTGCACCGGCGCATCATCGACGTAGCGCAGGCGGCAGAAGTGCCAGATAAAACTCTCCTCGTCTAGCCCAAAAATCTGCTGCGCGGCGCGGTCCGGGCGTGTTTTATGCAGGCTGATCATCCGGTAGCGGATCTGATCGAAGCGTTTCTCCGTGATCGAGTTATAGACCAGCGGATTATTGCGCGCCTGCTCGTTGATCCAGATCCCCGAACCCTGCACAATCCGCACCACTCCGATGCTGACCAGCTTTTCCAGCGCCTGGCGAATAGTAAAACGCGACACGCCGTACTCCTCGGCGAGCTGTCTTTCCGGCGACAGCTTACGCGGTCCAGGCGTCGTATCCTGGTAAATTTTGCTCAGCAGATCTTGCGTCACAAACTCTTTTTTTTTCATAAGCCTTACCTGAATGAAATCAAACTCTGCCGCATACTATAAGATTATTATTCAGCGGTAATGTAAATCAGCGGCTCAGAAAGGAAACCCTAGCATGACAACTCGCCAACTGGTCAGTCTGGTGACTGGTGTTCTGATCTTTGCCGTGCTGATCCCCATTTGTCTGAGCGTCTGGATGGCGCACCGCCAGGCAGAAGAGAATTTCGTCGAAGCGCTGGACCGGTACTCCTCACGCGTCTTGCTCCGGGCAGATAAAGTCGTAAGCCAGGGAAAAACCGCTTTAAAACAGCTCCAGCCCCTGCAAAGCCCCCCCTGTAGTCACGAACATCTTCTCGATATGCGCCGCGTGGCGTTCTCCCTGCGTTACGTCCAGGAAGTGATGTACGTCGTCGACCAAAAGCCGATCTGCTCGTCGCTTGAACAGGTCAGCAACTCCGTACCTTTTCCTGCGCCTGTGCGCACCACCGCCGATGGCTATCGCGCCTGGCTGACGACACAAAACGATCTGGACGTTAATCGTTTCATGCTGATGCTGGGAAAAGGCCACTACATGGTGGTGATTGACCCGTCATCCCTGATTGACGTTATTCCCTTTGGTTCCTGGCCGATTGATGCCGCGCTGGTCGGCGAGGACAGTAATCGGGTGTTCGCCAGCAGCAACCCGCTGGACCCGCTGATCTGGAAAAAGCTCCATACGCAGAATCTCACGCGCCTGCAGCATGATGGCTTCATGTATGTGGTCAAAGAGGTACCGGAATTACGCTATGCCGTGGTCGCCTGGGCCTCCCTGAAACCGTTAAAAGCGAGCTGGCACCAGCAGCTGCTTTTCTGGTTCCCGTTTGGTGCGCTCATCAGTTTACTGGCCGCCGCATTTATCCTGCGCATGTTGCGCCGTTTGCAGTCGCCACGCTATCGCCTGTTGGATGCGATCAACGCCCGCGAACTGGTGGTGCATTATCAGCCCATTGTGGCGCTGGATACGGGTAAGATTACCGGCGCAGAAGCCCTGGTCCGCTGGCCGCAGCCGGACGGCAGTATGCTGTCGCCAAACATCTTTATTCCGCTGGCCGAACAGACCGGATTAACCTCCAGGCTTACCCGTCTGGTGTTCGAGAAAGTGTTCGAGGATATGGGCGAATGGCTGCGCCACAATCCGGATCAGCATATTTCGATCAACCTCTCTCCCGCCGATCTGTTTTGCACTGAATTGCCGCCCCTGCTTAGCCGCCTGCTGAACCACTGGCAGATCACACCGCAGCAAATTGCGCTTGAACTGACCGAGCGCGGGTTTGCCGATCCCAAAGTGAGCGCGCCCGCTATTGCCAGCTTCCGACGCTCAGGCCACCCGATTCATATCGACGATTTTGGCACCGGCTACTCCAGCCTCAGCTATCTGCAGGATCTGGACGTGGACATCCTGAAAATTGACAAGTCATTCGTGGACGCACTGGAGTACAAAAACGTCACGCCGCACATTATCGAAATGGCTAAATCGCTGAAGCTGGCGATGGTCGCCGAAGGGATTGAAACAGAAGGACAGCTTGAGTGGCTGCGCCGTCACGGCGTGCAGTACGGGCAGGGCTGGTTGTACAGCAAGGCCTTGCCAAAAATTGAGTTCATACTGTGGGCAGAGAATAACCTCGATCCAGAGTAATGCCCGGCGAGCCTCGCCGGGCGCACGGATTACTCATCCAGCAGCGGCGCAAATCCGCCGTAGATCATCCTTTTACCGTCAAAGGGCATCGACTCGCCGAACTCTTTCATGCGCGGGTCGGCCATCATCTGCTGGTTCGCCTTATCGCGAACCTCTTTTGACGGATATTCAATCCAGCTAAAGACGACCTCTTCGCCCTCTTCCGCTTTCACCGCCATGCGAAAATCGGTGAGCTTTCCATCGGGAACATCGTCAGCCCAGCACTCCACGATCCGTGTCGCGCCAAATTCTTTAAACAGCGGGGCCGCTTTTGCTGCCATCTCGCGATAAGCCTCCTTATTTTCCGCGGGAACAGCGACCACAAAACCATCAACATACTTCATGAGTCAAACCTCCGAAGTGATCATGCGGCCACCTGGTGTGGCCGCCTCTGACGGATTTAAGTTTAGTCCTGTCGCCAGCTAAACGCGTAACGCAGTGAACGGTCTGCGAGGATAAACTCCGGCGAAACGCTTGGGCTCCACGAGTCATCCCCGCCCACGCCCATATGGAATGCGTCGAGAGACAGCCAGCAGCCCGGCTCCTCGATCAGCAGATGATGATGCGTGGTGTCGCGCAGCTGCTGCTGACTGTAGCGGCTGAGCGTAAAGTGGAAATGGCCCTGCAACTGGTGCGCGCCAAATGTCAGCTCGCGGGTATCGCAGCGCAGGCCGTTTTCCGTCGGGAAGATATAGGGCGTGTGCAGCGCCTCCAGCGGCAGCGTCCAGCGCCCCTGTCGCGCCGCCAGTTTTCGGTCCGGGTAGTTCTCATTCGGCCCGAGCCCCAGCCAGCTTGCGGACGCCGACGCCTCTGCCAGCTGGCAGCTCAGGCCAATGCGCGCCGGCTGTGGAATATCACTTGCCACCTGAATCTGCACATCACCTTGCAGCACACCGTTGCTGTCAATGGTCCAGAGTTTCCGGCTCATGAACAGCGTTTTGCCGTTAAACTCCCAGGCATGAAGCGTGGTAATCGCCACCTCTTGCGCACGCTGCTCGCCTTCGCACTGCAACACGCGCGGCGCGAGGTTATACATTCCCGCCGCTTTCCAGCGTTCCACCCAGGCATTCGGATCGATGCGCGTCGCTTCGCTGACGCCAATATCGTTATCCAGCGGCGCGCGGGTAAAGTTGTCGATCAGCGGCAAGCGCAGTGTTTGCGTACCGCGGTTCCACCACTGGACCAGATTTCCGCTGGCGCGATCGAAATGCCAGCATTGATCCAGGTGGCTCACTTCCAGCACTTCATCGTTAACCGTCAGCTGCGGTTTTACCTGTCCGGCAACCGGCACTGACACAGACAACGGCGCAGGCAGCGGGAATTGATCCCAGGCGCAGCGATGGTTGGCGGGCGACCAGCGGGTTGCAGCGGTCTGGAATACGTCGAGATTCAGCCAGACTTCGCCCGGCGCAGCGGCCTGTTCAGGCAAAGCCATTTCAATGCGCTGGGTGCCTTGCGGCGCAACGGACAGCGGCACTTCTCCGCTCGCCACTTCGTCGCCGTCGCGCATGATGCACCAGCGCAGGGATTCGTTATCGCTGTGACGGAACAGATAATCGCTGTGCACGTCCACCACCAGCGGCGAAGTGCTCACCAGCGTGAAAGTGAAAAATTGCTGGGCGCGCTGAGCTTCAAACAGCGCCGGGTGCGGCGTGCGATCCGGGAACACCAGCCCGTTCAGGCAAAACTGACGATCATTCGGCGTATCGCCAAAATCACCGCCGTAGGCCCAGAACGCCTGGCCATTTTCGTCTTTTTTGGTTAACGCCTGATCCACCCAGTCCCAGACGAACCCGCCCTGCAGGCGCGGATGGCTGCGGAATGCCTGCCAGTATTTGGCAAACCCGCCAAAGCTGTTGCCCATCGCGTGGGCGTACTCGCAGAGGATCAGCGGGCGCGTTTCATCCGGCATCCCGATCCACTTTTTAATCGACCATTTTGGCACCGCCGGGAACGGCTGATCCTGATCAACGCGGGCGTACATCGGGCAGACGATATCCGTCGCAGCGGTATTTGCCCCGCCGCCCTCATACTGAACCGGACGCGTCGGATCGGTGGTTTTGATCCAGCGATAGAGCGCATCGTGATTGGCGCCGTGGCCGGACTCATTGCCCAGCGACCAGAGGATGATCGAGGGATGATTGCGATCGCGCTGCACCATGCGCGTGACGCGCTCGCTCATGGCAGGTAGCCAGCGCGGATCGTCCGCCAGACGGCTCATCGGCACCATCCCGTGGGTTTCAATATTCGCTTCGTCCACCACATACAGGCCGTAGCGGTCGCACAGGCGATACCACAGAGGATGGTTAGGGTAGTGCGAGCAGCGCACGGCGTTAAAGTTATGCTGCTTCATCAGCTCGATATCGCGGCGCATGGTCGCTTCGTCCATCACCTGGCCGTTTTCGGGATGGTGCTCGTGGCGGTTCACCCCATGGATCAGCAGCGGCTGACCGTTGACTTTCAGCAGGCCATTGCTGATCTCCACGCGGCGGAAACCGACATCGCAGGCCTCCACTTCCAGCAGATTTCCCTGCCCGTCACGCAGAACGAGCGTCAGACGATAAAGCGCTGGCGTTTCGGCACTCCACAGCGCCGGGCGATCCACCGGCAGAGTGACATGTAAACGCTCAGTCCAGTTACCGCGCTCATCAACAATCGCAGAGCCAGGAGGGGCGGTCGTCGTCGCGACCGGTTCATCATCCTGCCAGAGCGTTAGCACCACTTCGCTGTCGGCCACTGCCTCGCCGCCGAGGGCCACTTCCACCTGCAATTTTGCGCGATCGTAATCCGCATTCAGTTCGGTGACGTAGTGGTAATCGGCAATGTGAGTGGCCGGTTTATGCTGGAGCGACACGTCGCGGAAAATCCCGCTCATCCGCCACATATCCTGGTCTTCCAGATAACTCCCGTCGCACCAGCGCAACACCAGCACCGCCAGGCGGTTACTGCCGGGTTTCAGCAAAGGTGTAAGATCGAACTCCGCCGGCAGGCGGCTGTCCTGGGAATACCCCACCCATTCGCCGTTGCACCAGAGATAAAATGCCGAGTTCACACCGTCAAAAACGATGCGCGTTTGGCCGCTCTTAAGCCACTCTTCATCCACCTCAAATGTGAGCGAGTAACAACCTGTCGGGTTCTCGGCGGGCACAAACGGGGGATTGACGATGATCGGGTAGGTGACGTTGGTGTAGATCGGCGTATCAATGCCCTGCATCTGCCAGTTTGATGGCACCGGCGTGGTGATAGCCTCTGCACACTCTTCGGTTATCCAGTGCTCAGGAACCTGCTCTGGCGCCGTGAAAAAGCGGAACTGCCAGTCGCCGTTCAGTAACCGCTTATGCGAAGGTGGCTGCTCATCGCGAGCCTGCATTTCATCGCGCCAGCTGTGAAACGGCGCGTGGGCATCCAGCCGATGCCATTGAGTGACGCCGGGGTTTTCCCAGTCGCGACGAGCTAAAACAGAATGAAGAGAGTGCGGGGATGCGACAGACATAATGACCTCTTTTACGAAGCGCTCACAATTTAAGTCACAATGCCCTGGTGAGAGAAATCGGTAAAGGATCTGACCACGGCGAAGCGAGCCAGATCACAAAAGGATCAGCGCCGCGCCAGCTGCTCAGCCAATAGCGCCAGGGATTTCAGCTGCTGTGCCAGCGCTTCGCGATCGGCCTGATCGGGCGCGTGACGGGCGCTGGAGTGGCGCTCCACCAGCGTGACAGGAAGCTGTGTTTGCCAGAGTTCATCCGTTGATCCGGAAAGGAGCCACTCGACGCTGCGCTCGCCAGCCACGCGAAACGCCTGGCGAATGGTGGTCAGCGGCGGGGAGAACCAGGCGCTGTCAGCGGTATCATCAAATCCCACCACCGACATCTGCCCCGGTACGGCTATCCCTTTTTCAGCACAGGCGCGCATCACGCCGAGGGCCATCTGATCGTTCGCCACCAGAATCGCATCCGGAAGGGCGCTAGCCGCCAGAAGCTGATGACCTTTTTCATACCCTGACGCCGCGCTCCAGTCGCCATGGGCCATCGCACACGGAACCAGATTGTCCTGCGCCAGCCGCGCCTGCCAGCCCGCGAGACGCGCGCGCGAGGAGACGGAACTCTCTGGCCCGCTGAGCAAGGCAATGCGTCGGTGTCCAAGCGCCAGCAGGTGCTCTGCGCCAAGCTTAGCGCCCTGCTCCGCATCAAAGGCCAGGCGATGAACTTTCGCTTCAGGGGAGACGTCGAAGAATAACACTGGCACCGGTGCGGCAAGCTGGCGGATCTGTTCGGCGAGGGGATCGTCGAGGGGAACGTTGACCAGCAAACCTTCCACGCGCTGGGCCAGTAACTCCTGGAGTGCCGCCTGGCAACGCTCAGGATGCTCCACCATCGAAATCAGCACGCTTGCGCCGCACTCGCCCGCGCGGGATTTTACCGCAGAGGCGATTTGCGAGGGCGCATGCAGCGCCAGGTCGGTGGTAATCAGCCCCAGCGTGCGGGTGCGTTTTCCGGCCAGTTGCTGCGCACCGCGATTGGGGACGTAGTGCAGTTCAGCCATCGCCTGCTGCACCTTTTCACGGGTCCTTGCGGAGACGTGCTCCGCGTCGTTTATTACGCGGGAGACCGTCTGATAGGAAACGCCCGCCAGGCGGGCAACGTCATAGAGAGTGATGGCTTTCATGCTTTCCGTATCGCAGCGAGAGATGCCGGTATTCTGGCACAGCGCGGCGGCTAAAGCATGTGAGCGCTTCGCAGTTTAAACAATTCGTTCCGGCTCTGGCACCAGCGTCACCTGCGGCCTCTGACGAAACCACGGCAGGCAGATCTGGATCAGCGGGCCGATAGCCAGCGCGTACAGGACCGTGCCCACGCCAAAGGTTCCGCCGAGCACGCAACCAATCAGCAATACCGACACTTCTATCGCCGTACGCACGCTGCGCACCGACCAGCCCGTGCGGGCGTTAATGCCGGTCATCAGGCCGTCGCGCGGGCCGGAGCCAAAGCCTGCGCCGATGTACATTCCGGTCGCCAGCGCATTGACCACCACGGCGGAGATGAGCAGCGCGCTGCGCGCCACCAGCGAACTCATCTCCGGGAGCAGCGACAGGGACGCATCGGCCGCCAGACCAATCACAATGACGTTACTGATAGTGCCGAGGCCAGGGCGCTGACGTAGTGGGATCCAGAACAGCAGCACCAGCGCGCCGGTCAAAATCATTACCGTGCCGATGTCCATCGCCAGCAGACGGGCGACGCCCAGATGGAACACGTTCCACGGATCGGCACCGAGATCGGCGCGAACAAACATCGCCGTAGAAAGCCCGTAAAATCCCAGTCCGACGTAAAGTTGCAGTAAGCGACGCAGCATGATGGTTCTCCAGAAAGTTATGCTTTCATCCTGGCTGAAAATGGCTCTATGATTAATGTCCAGTTTTCAAATAGTGGACTGCATATGTCATCTCGTCGCTTCGGTAGCCAGTCGCTGGTGCGCCTGTTAGGCCACTGGCAACAGCCCTCCTCCCGCACGCCTTTATGGCGACAACTGGCGGACGCCCTGCGCCTGTTGATTCTCGATGGCCGACTGGCCCTCGATACGCGCCTGCCCGGTGAGCGCGAACTGGCTACGGTGCTCAACGTGAGCCGCACGACGATTGCCAGCGCGCTCGCACACCTGCGCGACGCCGGGTATCTGGAGAGCCGCCACGGCAGCGGCTCCCGCATTATTCTCCCGGACAGCCACGCCGTCCCGACGCGAGCGGCCATCAGCACTGCGCTGGATCTCTCAACCGCCGCGCTCAGCGCCGGGCCGGAAATTCACCAGGCTTATACCCACGCGCTCACCGCCATGACCCAACACCTCTCTCATACGGGTTATGACCAACTGGGCTTACCGGAGCTGCGCGAAACCATCGCTGCACGCTATTCGTCGCGCGGGCTGCCGACGCGGGCAGATGAAATTATGGTGGTCAACGGTGCGGTCAGCGGCCTGGCGCTGGTGCTGCGCATGTTGACCGGGCCAGGCGATCGGGTGGTGGTGGATCATCCCACTTACCCGCTGGCGATTGCGGCAATCCAGGGCGCATCCTGTCGTCCTGTTGGCGTGGCGCTGCCGGAATCGGGCTGGGATACGGACGGCTTTGCCGCGACGCTGGCGCAAACCGCGCCGCGACTGGCGTACCTGATGCCGGATTTCCACAATCCCACCGGGCGCTGCATGGACATCGCCACGCGCCAGACCATCACCGATATCGCCGCACAAACCCGCACCACGCTGGTGGTGGATGAGACCATGGTTGACCTGTGGTTTGATGCGCCCCCCCCGCCGCCGCTGGCGGCGTTTAACCCGCAGGCCAACGTCATTACCCTCGGTTCGGCGGGCAAAAGTTTCTGGGGGGGATTACGCCTGGGCTGGATCCGCGCCTCGTCGCGCACCATTGCCACGCTGGCCCAGACGCGCGATACGCTCGATCTTGGATCGCCGTTGCTGGAGCAACTGGCCACCCTGTGGCTGATTGAGCACGCCGCCACTTTCCTGCCCGCAAGACGGCAGATGCTGACAGAACGCCGCGATCGCTGCAGCACGTTAATGCGTGAGCATTTTCCGGAATGGCGTTTTCACGAGCCAGAGGGCGGGCTGTCGTATTGGGTGGAACTGCCTGGGATGGTCGCCACGCAGCTCGGCGCGCGGGCGGAGACGCTGGGAATTCATCTCGGCACCGGCACACGCTTTGGGCTTTCCGGGGCGTTTGACCGCTATCTGCGTATGCCTTTCTCAATGGATTCGGCGCAGCTGGAAAATGCGCTACTGCGAATTAAACCGCTGTGGAACTCGCTGAACAGAAGTGAAAGTTATTTAAAACGTGGCGTAATATAACCAGCGGGAAATAAAAACTGCTGGCTGCACTAGATGCAGTCAGCAGTTTTCACAGGTTTGTCATCAGTGCTGAGGAGGAATCGGAAAACCTTTCAGAGAAATAACGAAATTTTCTCCTTCTTTCTTTATTTTCGCGCCCGTATCACACCAGTCAGACGCAATGCGAAAGAACTCATCACTTCCTACATTCCAGCCAAGACGTACGTGTTTTACGTAGCCTGAACGAAGCAGATCGCAGGCCTCTTTGTAGTCGTTGGCAGTAGACAGTTGTTGTTTCATTTTCTCTTCTTCAGAAGTTTGCGTAGAGCCTTGATTTCTTTAGGAGTAAAAGGAGTCACACTCTCTTCTTCCGTATGCTGATTATCAATATCCTCTTCCGTTACTCCCGCCTCTTCTACTGCCTCAAACGCCAGCAGCAGCAGTTTTTCTGTCGTCACGCTTAAATTCTCGTTATTCGCTTCGGCATAATGACGAAGTCTCTCTTTTAGCGCTTCATCAATTTTTACGTTTAAGACTGCAGTGCCCATGTTTGTCACTTCCCTTCGGAATAAGTTATTTAATTTAATACACGAAGTTACCGGGGCAATCCACTGATATATTTTTTGCTTATGACGGATTAAAAACACCCCGACATTAATTTGCCAGTCTATTATTACAGGTTTATGACAATATTATTTCATTGCAATGAAGGATATATTACATAACCTCTTTATATTCATGGGCAATATTTTTGAGGGGGAGAAATTTTGAGGGAGGCAGAAATGGGTGGGGGCCCTGCCAGCTACATCCCGGCACACACGTCATCTGCCTTGGCTGCTTCCTTCCGGATCTGACCTGGTAAACAGAGTAGTGTTGCGGGAGAACCAACAGAGCCCCCATTGAGAGCGTTGTTACCCAACGCGCTGGCGCATTATCCCTGCACAGGATCGCAATTGCAAGTTAACCGCGACCGGATGATGGTTTATTGCGCAAACTATGGAATTTATCCGGGATTATGCCCATCCCCGCATGAAATCCGCGCTGGACTGCGCGATTATGCCTGTCTACATTAGACCCGAACTTCCCGCCCTTGTTCCGGAAGAATCGATGACCCTACCAAAGGAGCGCCCCATGGATGAACATGACTCTTTCCCCCAACGGGTCTGGCAAATTGTGGCCTCGATTCCGGAAGGGTATGTCACCACCTATGGTGATATCGCCAGGCTTGCCGGTTCCCCGCGCGCGGCGCGTCAGGTCGGCGGCGTGCTGAAACGTCTGCCGGAAGGCAGTACGCTGCCCTGGTATCGGGTGGTAAATCGACATGGCGAAATTTCACTGACCGGCCCGGATTTGCAGCGTCAGCGCCAGGCATTGCTGTCTGAAGGTGTGCAGGTGTCAGGAAAGGGGAAGATTGATATGCAGAAGTATCGCTGGGTGTATTAACTGCCCTCCCCGCGAAGGAGAGGGCAAAGGTCAGACTTAGTACTGTGTCGGTGCAGGCACGGCAGAAGATGGGTTAACCTGCGTTGGCGACGTTGACGGAACCGTCGTCGCGGCACCACCGCCCTGCTGTAACGGCACGGCAGTCTGCTGAACCGGAACCAGCGTCAGGTCAGCTTTGGTCCCGCCCTGGTTGATCACCGGCTGTACCGTATCGGTAATGAACACCAGTTTGTCGTTCACGGTAATCGCTGCGCTCAGCAGGATACGCGCGTTCGGCTGGATTTCTGCCGGGTTAAATGGCAGCACGAAGCTGAACGGTGACTGTTTCCCTTCGGTACGTACCGCTTTCTGCGACAGCACTTTAGACGGCGCATCGGCCAGAGAAGCATCCGACAGGGTCACCGTTAAGACGGCGTCCGGCGGCAGGGCCACTTTCTGGCGGATCCACACCGTACCGGAAACGTTAGGTTGCTGCATGGTTGGCTGTGTCGTCGCTCCAGCGGCATTTGGGTTTGGCGCTGGCGTCTGGATGTCGGCACTTTTATCCGCACAGGCAGACAGAGCAACCGCTACCGCTAAACCACTAAGCATGTGCACGAGTTTCATTGAGTTCTCCTTATCTTCAATGCACCAGCGGGATCGATCCCGCCAAGAGTCGTTAGCAAATACATAACGTGACTAAGTGTGGCACATATCACTTATATATGCCTGGTTTCAGCCGCTTATTCAGATTATTGCACCCATCGGACCACTCTCCTTTTTACGTTATAATCATCCTATCTTTCGCCACGGCGTTTATTGAGGACCACTATGAGTCAAGCATTGAACAATCTGCTGACATTACTGAATCTGGAAAAAATTGAAGAAGGACTCTTTCGCGGGCAGAGCGAAGACCTTGGCTTACGCCAGGTTTTCGGCGGCCAGGTGGTGGGACAGGCGCTGTATGCCGCCAAAGAGACCGTGCCTGCAGACCGTCTGGTGCACTCGTTTCACAGCTATTTTTTACGTCCTGGCGACAGCGCAAAACCGATAATCTATGACGTCGAAGTGCTGCGTGACGGCAACAGTTTTAGCGCCCGCCGCGTCGCGGCAATCCAGAACGGCAAACCGATTTTTTATATGACGGCGTCATTCCAGGCACCGGAAAGCGGTTATGAGCATCAGAAAACGATGCCGCCTGCCCCAGCACCGGATGAACTGAAATCGGAAACGGACATTGCCCGGGCGCTGGCGCATCTGTTGCCGCCGCAGGTGAAAGAGAAATTCCTGTGCGATAAACCGCTGGAAATCCGCCCGGTCGAGTTCCATAACCCGATGAAGGGCCATATCGCCGAGCCAAAACGTCAGGTGTGGATCCGTGCCAACGGTGCAATGCCGCAGGATCTTCGCGTTCACCAGTATCTGCTGGGCTATGCGTCAGATTTCAACTTCCTGCCGGTGGCGCTACAGCCGCACGGCGTGGGCTTCCTCGAAAAAGGGATGCAGGTCGCAACCATCGACCACTCCATGTGGTTCCATCGTCCGTTCGACATGAACGAATGGCTCCTGTACAGCGTGGAAAGCACGTCGGCGTCGAGCGCGCGCGGGTTTGTTCGCGGTGAGTTCTATACGCAGGGGGGCGTGCTGGTTGCGTCAACGGTACAGGAAGGGGTAATGCGAAACCGGGGGTAATCTGTGCCCTCACCTCGCCCCTCTTCTCGTGACGGTCCGTGACTGAGGGAAAAAATAAAGCCTCCCATCGGGAGGCTTTTTGCTACAGGAGAAACTCAATCTGCTCAGGCGTTGTACGCATTCTCGCCATGGCTGTTCACATCCAGCCCTTCGCGCTCTTGCTCTTCCGGTACACGCAGGCCAACGGTCATGTCCGCCAGTTTGTAGCCGATGAAGGCCACAACACCCGACCAGACGATAGTGATGGCGATACTTTCAAGCTGAACCAGCAGCTGATGGCCCATGGTCACGCCTTCTGCATAGCCTACGCCACCGAGGGACGTCGCGGCGAAGATACCGGTCATGATGCAGCCAACGATACCGCACACGCCGTGCACACCGAACACATCACAAGGGTCATCGACACGCAGAACGCGTTTGAGCGCCGTTACGCCCCACAGACCCGCCAGACCGGCAACGATACCAATCAGCAGCGCGCCGCCGACACCGACATAACCACACGCCGGGGTGATGCCAACCAGACCGGCAATCGCACCAGAACAGGCGCCCAGCAGGGATGGTTTACCGCGTACCACCCACTCACCAAACACCCAGGAGAGGATTGCACCCGCGGTGGCTACCACGGTATTTACGAAGGCCAGCGCGGCGATTTCGTTTGCAGCACTGGCTGAACCGGCGTTGAAACCGAACCAGCCAAAATAGAGGATTGCCGTACCGGTGAAGACCATCGGCAGGTTGTGCGGTTTAAACGCCTCTTTGCCAAAGCCCACACGCTTGCCAATCAGGTATGCCCCGACCAGACCTGCAACCGCAGCGTTAATATGCACCACCGTGCCGCCTGCGAAGTCCAGCGCACCGTGAGACGCCAGCAGACCGCCGCCCCAGACCATGTGCGCAATCGGCACATAAGAGAGCGTCAGCCACACCACCACGAAGATCAGCACGGCGGAGAAACGAATACGTTCTGCCAGCGCGCCGACGATCAGGCCGACGGTGATACAGGCGAATGACCCCTGGAACGCCACGTGGATGTACTGATAGAAGCTCCCCATCAGGGCAGTCAGCTGGATATTTTTCAGCATCGCCCAGTTGAAGTTGCCGAAGAAGGCGTTGCCCTCGCCGAAGGCCAGCGAGTAGCCGTAAACTACCCACAGGACGCAGACCAGCGCGAAAGTCACTGCGACCTGCGTCAGCATGGACAGCACGTTCTTACCGCGGATCAGACCGCCGTAAAACAGCGCGATGCCCGGAATTGTCATGAACAGCACCAGCGCGGTGCAGATCATCATAAAGGCGTTATCCGCCTTGTCGGCTACCGCAGGAGCCGCCATCGCCAGGCCCGGCAGCAGTGCCAGAGACCCCAGAGCTGTTTTGATTGTTGCTTTCTTCATTTTCTCGATCCCTATCACTGTGTGCCAGGAGTTACTTACAGTGCAGCTTCGTCAGCTTCGCCCGTACGGATGCGAATGACGCGCTGCAATTCGGCAACGAAAATTTTGCCGTCGCCAATTTTTCCGGTGTAAGCCGCTTTGCTCACCACATCAATCACCTCATCGAGTTGATCGTCAGCGATAGCCACATCAATCTTCACTTTAGGCAGGAAGTTGACGCTGTATTCGGCTCCGCGATAAAGCTCCGCATGGCCCTTCTGACGCCCAAAGCCTTTCACTTCGGTAACCGTCAGTCCCTGAATCCCCATTGAAGACAGTGCTTCACGAACGTCTTCGAGTTTGAATGGTTTGATGACAACCGTAACCAGCTTCATAGTTCCTCTCCAGTCAGAATTCGATAATGGCCGCGTTTTACAACAGAGGTATTGCAAGGGGTGTGCCAGAGTTTGAAATGGCGAAGAAATCAGGCGGGAAAGGCAGGAAATGGCACTTCTGAAGAAATGGATAAAAAAAACGCACCATGACAGTGCAGGGTGCGTTTCATTTTTGCACCAACAGAAATCCCTGTTAGCGCAGTGCTTAATTTTGGTGCATCAGGCGCTCAGAGACTCCTCTTCGCGCGTGCTGGCGGCCAGCTCTTCTCCGGCCAGCTGCAGCTGGTACATTTGCCAGTAGCGTCCTTTCGCTTCCAGCAGCTCGCGATGCGTGCCGCGCTCGACGGCTTGCCCGCGATGCAGCACCAGAATGGTGTCGGCATCAACAATCGTCGACAGACGGTGCGCAATCACCACCAGCGTGGTCTTCTCCCGCACTTCCGCCAGCGCCTGCTGAATGGCCTGCTCGGTGCCAGAATCAATGCTGGCTGTCGCTTCGTCGAGAATGAGCACCTGCGGCGTTTCAATCAAGACTCGCGCCAGCGCCAGCAGCTGCTTCTGCCCCACGGAGAGGTTATTGCCCTGCTCGCCCAGTTTGGTGTAGATCCCATCGCTCATGGTGCGTGCCAGCTCTGCCAGCTGGACTTTCTCCAGCACCGCCCAGACCTGTTCCTCGCTAAACGGACGGCCCAGAGTGACGTTGGCAAAGAAGGAGTCGGCCATTACCACCGGGTCCTGCTGCACCATCGCAATCCCCTTGCGCAGCACGTCGTGGCTCAGGGTGGAGAGCGGACGACCATCAAGACGGATTTCACCGCTCGTAAGCGGGTAATACCCCATCAGCAGGCTGGCGAGGGTACTCTTACCGCTGCCCGTGTGACCCACCAGCGCGACAAAGCTGCGTGACGGGATATCGAGATGAATGTCCTGCAGCACCAGACGATCTTCGCGATAGGCAAAGGAGGCATGATCAATCTCGATCGTGCCGCTTTTCAGTTCGCGCTCGTCGTCGCCGTAGGTTTGTCGTGGACGATCCATCAGCTCGAAGACGCGTTCACCGGCGACCACCGCCTGCTGCAGAATGGATTGCTGTGTCGTCAGTTCGATCAGCGGCTCGTTCAGACGCCCGAGGTAGCTGATAAACGCGTACAGCACACCCACTTCAATCGTGCCGCCCGCGCCGAAACCAAACAGCATCAGCAGACCGCACAGCACCAGCGCCGAAAACAGGCTCAGCAGCGGACGCAAGAGGAAACCGTCCAGACGCAGGGTTTGCATGCGCGCCATATAGTGCGAGCGGCTCGCCTCGCCCATGCGCTCGCCAAAACGCGCCTGCTGGCGGAACTGCTGAATGACGCTCATGCCGTTGATGACTTCGTTAAAACCGTCGTTAATGTCCGCCAGATAAGCGCGAACCCGGCGCACAATCGGCGTGCTGTAGCGCTGGTAAATCACCATGACAATCAGCACTGCCGGGAAGATGGTGATTGCCACCAGCGCCATACGCCAGTCGAGGCTGAACATCGCCACCAGCATGGCGCCGACGAGCGCGGCACTGCGCAGCACCGTGGCGACCACGGTCACGTACAGGTCGCGGATCACTTCCGTATCGTTGGTGACGCGGGAGATCACCTGGCCGACGGGCTGGGTGTCAAACTCGCTCAAGGGCTGGCGCAGGGCCGCATCCATCACGTCGGTGCGCAGCTGTTGCACTACGCCGACCGCCGCCTGGTTAAACAGCAGCGACTGAGCATAGTGCAACGACGCCGCCAGCAGCTGAAGCCCGACATAAGCCGCGCCCAGCCCGGCAACCAGACCCAGCGGCAAATAGCTTTTGGCGACCATGTTGTCGATGAAATAGCTGATCAGCAGCGGGCCACTGACTTCGGCAATCGCCGCCACCCACAGCATCACCACCGCGATAGAGAGCGGTTTTCGCCACGGCGAACCGTAGGCCAGCAGGCGTTTCAGGGTCGGCCACAGCTGGGTAAACTTACGCATGGGTGGCCTCCTCGTTCAGATCTGGCGCGTCGTCCAGGGCCGCCTCCAGCTGTTGATAGCGGTGCATATCGCGATACCATCCGGGCTGTTCCGCAAGCTGATCGTGGTGCCCGCGCTGGGCAATATGCCCGTGCTGCATCACCAGAATTTCGTTCGCTTCCGTCAGGGCCGAGAGCCGGTGGGCGCTAATAATCACCGTCCGCCCTTCGCCCCACTGACGCAGGTTATGCAGGATCTGGTGTTCCGTGCGCCCGTCGACCGCGGAGAGTGCATCGTCGAGGATCAGAATTTCAGCATTCAGCAGCAGCGCACGCGCAATGGAAATACGCTGTTTCTGCCCGCCCGACAGCATCACGCCGCGCTCGCCCACTTCGGTGGCATAACCCTGCGGCAGGCGCAGAATATCGTCGTGGACGCTGGCCAGGCGCGCTACGTGCTCAATCTCTTCGTGCGTCGCCGTGGGATGGCCCAGCGCGATGTTGTTGGCGACCGTATCCGAGAACAAAAACGGCGTCTGGCTGACGACCGCCAGGCGGCTGCGCCAGGCGTCCAGCTGCAGGCGCGTCAAGGGAATATCGTGAAAACGAATGTCCCCCTGCGTGACATCAAAGTGACGCTGAATCAGCGACAGCACAGTACTTTTCCCGGCACCGGTTGGGCCGCAGATCCCCAGCATCTGTCCTGGGCGCAGCGTAAAGTTGACGTTTTCCAGCGTCGGGCGTTCGGTTTGCGGATACGAAAACGCCGTAATCGCCACCTCCAGCACACCGCGCCCTTCCGGCACGGATTCGCTGCCGTCGTTCACCACCGGTGCTTCCGCCAGCATCGCGCGAATACGGCTGTACGCCGCGCTGCCGCGTTCGACGATATTAAACATCCACGCCAGCGCCAGCATCGGCCAGATCATCAGCCCGAGATACATGGCGAAGCTGGTCAACTGACCGAGGGTCATGGAGCCGTTAACCACCATCCAGCTCCCGCCGCCGATTGCCAGCAGATTGGCGGTGCCAATGGCGATATAAATTGTCGGGTCAAAGCGCGCATCAATTCGCGCCACGCGCAGGTTTTTCGCGCCGGTGTCTGCGGCATCGGCGGCAAACTGCGCCGACTGGCGATCTTCAAGGCCAAAGGCTTTGATCATGCGGATGCTGGTCATGCTCTCCTGCGTTCTGTCGTTCAGAGAGGAGAACGCCGCCTGGGCCAGCTTGAAACGCTCGTGTAACTGTTCGCCGAAGCGGTTGATCGCCAGCGCCATGAGGGGCATTGGCAGCAGGGCCAGCAGTGTAAGCTGCCAGCTGATTTGCGTCGACATCACGATCAGCACCGCGCAGCCCATCACCAGCGAATCAACCAGGGTTAACACCCCTTCCCCGGCGGCAAATACCACGCGATCCACGTCGTTGGTGGCGCGTGCAATCAGATCGCCCGTGCGGTGGCGCAGGTAGAATTCAGGATGCTGGCGGCTGAGCTGACGATAAAAATCTTCGCGTAGCTCCACGGCGAGCTGATACGACGCGCCGAAGAGCAGCACGCGCCAGACGTAGCGCAGCAAGTAGACAATCACCGCAGTCAGGACCAGCGTGCCGATCCACATCATCACCCGTGCGGTGGTGTAATGTTGTTCTGTGACGCCGTCCACCACATATCCCACCACTTTCGGCGGAATGAGCTGGAGAATGGCAATAATAATAAGCAGGGCCACTGCGCCGAGATAGCGTCGCCACTCCCGGCGGAAGTACCAGCTTAACTGAGCAAATAATCGCACGCGGTAAATTCCTGAAGGTATTGTTCCGGCAAGGCCTGGAAGTTATTCAATGGGTAAAGCGGTGGTGTATTTAATCTGTTCCATGGCGAAGCTTGAGGTGACATCCGACAAGCCCGGCACGCTGTTGACCAGCCGTTTGTAGAAGTCGTCATAGCGTTTCATGTCCGCCACCTGCACGCGCATCAGATAGTCGTATTCCCCTGCCATGCGCCAAAAACCGAGCACTTCGGGCATATCAGAAACCTCGGTGACAAACCGGCAGTACCAGTCGCTGCTGTGGTGCTGCGTTTTTATCAGAACAAACGCGGTCAATCCAAGCCCCAGTTTTTCGGGATCGAGCAGCGCCACGCGGCCCAGTAAAACGCCGTCGTCTTCCAGTCTTTTTAGGCGTTTCCAGCAGGGTGTGGTGGTCAGATTAACGGCATCAGCGAGCGCCTGCAAAGAGAGGGTGCAGTCCTTTTGCAGCAGAGAGAGCAGCTTACGGTCAATTTTATCTAACATACCCCGCCTCACAGAGAATAATTTTCTCCTGACATTCTATTTTAAAGGCCAGATAGCAACAATTTTTTCTGTGCTTTTCGCTATCCTAGGCACAAAATGACAAATGGATACACACGATGAATAGCACCTGGGTCAAACACGCAATCAGCGAAATCAATGCCGACTATCAGCGCTCGGCGGACACCCATCTTATCCGCCTCGCCCTGCCGGGGTTTTCCGGAATTCAGCTCTACCTGAAAGATGAAAGCACTCACCCGACCGGCAGCCTGAAGCATCGTCTGGCGCGTTCGCTTTTTCTGTATGGGCTGTGTAACGGCTGGATCAACGAGGGCACCACGATTATTGAGTCGTCGTCGGGTTCGACTGCCGTGTCCGAGGCCTATTTCGCTCGTCTGCTTGGCCTGCCGTTTATCGCCGTGATGCCCTCCTGCACCGCAAAACGCAAAATCGAACAGATCGCGTTTTACGGCGGACGCTGTCATTTTGTTGAAAGCGCCTGCGAGATCTACGCCGCGTCAGAAATGCTGGCCCGCGAGCTGAACGGCCATTACATGGATCAATTTACCTTCGCCGAACGTGCAACCGACTGGCGCGGGAATAACAACATTGCCGACAGTATTTTCCGCCAGATGAAGAATGAACCGCATCCGGAACCGTCTTACATCGTGATGAGCGCGGGCACCGGCGGGACCTCTGCCACCATTGGCCGCTATATTCGCTGCCAGGGTTACGATACAAAACTGATGGTGGTTGACCCGCAAAACTCCGTGTTCCTCGACTACTGGCAAAACCGTGACGCCAGTCTGCGCAGCCCGGTGGGCAGTAAAATCGAAGGTATTGGCCGCCCGCGTGTGGAGCCGTCGTTTATTCCTGATGTGGTCGATGAGATGCTGCGCGTGCCGGATGCAGCAAGCGTCGCCACCGCTCACTGGCTGGAAACGCAGCTGGGCCGTAAAGTGGGGGCTTCCACGGGGACTAACATGTGGGGCGCGCTACAGCTGGCCGTGCGGATGCGCGAAGAGGGCAAGAGCGGTTCTATCGTCACGCTGCTGTGCGACAGCGGAGAACGCTATCTGGACACCTACTACAACGCGGACTGGGTGAAAGCTAATATTGGCGACATCGAGCCGTGGAAAGCGCGAATAGCGCAGATCACAAAATAAAAAAAGCCAGACCGATAAACATCGACGTCTGGCTTGCTGGAAGGGTCTCACTATTCGGGGGAATACGGGAGGTTTGGTTTATCCAGCCAATGAGTCAAAAAATGGGACACCGCTTCGTTACGGCAATGTCCGATAACCGGGAGATGCGACAGCTCAGCAATCAGCTGCGGCATCGCATTTCCCATAATCACACCGCGACCTACGCTGCCCAGCATTTCGCGGTCGTTCATGGCATCGCCAAATGCCATACAATCCTGCATTGTTAAACCGAGGTGGTCGCTCAGGACAGCCAGCGCAGACCCTTTGTTGCATCCCACCGGCAGCACTTCGAGACACTCCACTGCCGAGAAGGTCAGGTGCGCACGGTCGCCTAACGCTTCGTTAAGCTGAATGCGCAGACGGCACAGATCGTCGTGATCGCCGCAGAAACAGATTTTCGTCACCGAGTGCGCAGGGATACGGCGCAGATCCGTCAGCTGGTAGCGAAAACCGCTGTAGACGTGCGCTTTCAGCAGTTCAGGGATCTCTTCGCCCGTCAGCCAGCCGGTGTCGTTAAACACGTGAATACTGGCCTGCGTATCCCAGGTGCTGTGTAGCACCAGATCTGCCACTTCCGGGTCCAGATCCTGACGATGCAACATTTCGCCTTCCACCGAGTGAATGCGCGTACCGTTGCCGGTGATGAGAAAAGCATCCATCGACAGTTTGCCGAGCAGGTGGCGCATCTCCAGAACATGACGGCCCGTGGCAAACGTCAGGGTGATATCACGCTCATGCAGCCGCTTCAGCGTGCTCAGGGTTTTCTCTCCTAAGCGGTGATCCGGCATTAAGAGCGTGCCGTCCATATCAAATGCTGCAAGCCGCGCCATGATGACTCCGAAAATGTGATGGGGTTAATCTGGGTATCAGTATTGCCCGCGATATACGGAAGTAATAGTGAATAGATGATTATTATTGTTCCGGGTTTTTTACAGGCGTAAAAAAACGCTGCGGTTGCAGCGTTTTGATGGGGGAGAGTGTCAGGCGTGATTAAGAAGCAGGTGCTGAATAAATCCAACATGCAGTCTGACGCCCGTCTGCAACGCCGCTTCATCCAGACGGAATCGCGGATTATGTACGCCGTAGGTCGCCCCGATGTGCTCATTGCCGCTGCCGATAAACAAGAAGCAGCCCGGTACTTTTTGCTGATAGGAAGAGAAATCTTCGCCACCGAACAGGGGATGCGCAATCTCCCGCAGTGCCTGATCGCCGAGCGTCGCGCTAATCACTTTGCGGGCAATCGCACAGGCCTCGGGATGGTTATTGCCGCTGGCGTAACCCCGCGTCCAGTTTAGGGTAAACTGCGCGCCGTGCGCGGCGGTAATGCCCGCAATAATTTGCTCCATCTGCTGTGGCACCTGCTGACGCACGCTGTCGTGATGGGTTCGCAACGTCCCTGCCAGTTTGATGCGCTCCGGGATGACGTTATAGCTTTCGCCGCTCTGGAAGGTGGCGATGGTCAGGACCGGTACCTGAAGCGGATCGGTGCGACGTGACACCACATTCTGCAGGGCCGTCACCACTTCCGCGCCGATCACCACCGGATCAAGGCACAGATGCGGCATGGAGCCATGCCCGCCCTTGCCCACAATGGTGATATCAAAATTATCCGTTGAGGCGCAGAAGACGCCCTCTTTCAGCCCGACTTCACCCGTCGGGAAATTCGGCATCACGTGCAGCCCGAAGATTTTTTCCACCCCGTCGAGCACCCCGAGATCAACCAGCTCCTGCGCGCCTCCCGGCGGCACCTCTTCGGCGTGCTGGAAGATAAAGCGCACCGAGCCATGCAGCATCGACTGGCACTGTGTCAGCACTTTCGCCGCCCCGAGCAGCATGGCGGCATGCGCATCATGGCCGCAGGCATGCATTACGCCCGGCACCGTCGAACAAAAGGGTTCGTCGTTCTCTTCCTGGATGGGCAGCGCGTCAATATCGGCACGCAGCGCGTAGCATGGCCCGTCATACGCCCCTTTCAGATCGGCAATAACGCTGTTGGGCGTCAGGCGCGTCAGCGTTAAACCGCCAAAACTGGCCAGCGCATCGGCAATATAGTCCGCCGTTTTATGCTCCTGAAATGAAAGCTCTGGATGAGCATGAATGTGTCTGCGCCAGCGCAAAACGTCCTCTTTCACTTCAGCCAGCATCCCTTCAATCGTAAATGCCATCACATGTCTCCTCAGTTAAGCCGCATCGCTCAAAGCGGGGCGCGTTTTCAGCGCCAGCGGCAACATGGCAAGCCCGGCAACCACCATTGCCAGCGCCAGAAAAACAAACGTCGAGAGGTAGTCGCGACTGACGGTAATCAAATACCCCATTGCAATCGGGGCGACAAAACCGCCCAGCGTCCCACCGGTGTTGATAATCCCCATCGCCGCGCCCATCACCTCCGGTGGCAGTCGTTTCATGGGTAAGGTAAATACGGTCACGAAAGCGGCCATCAGGAAAACATAACCAAAGAACAGCAGCAGCCCGGCGGTGAACGCCGAAGTGGAGGTGTAGACCAGCCAGATGCAGACTGCGCTTAGCAATGCGCAGCAAAAAATCACTTTTGGCTCCCTCCCCTGCATATAGCGCCCCACCAGCCATCCCGTCGCCAGCGACGAGATCCAGATACCCAGCCCTCCGGCGGCCACCACCAGCCCGGAAATATCCAGCGACATTCCACGCTGCTGCACCAGATATTTCGGCAGCCACGCCATCAGGCCGTAGGACGGAATGTTGATGCAGAAGATCGCGACAAACAGCAGCACCACGATGGGATTTTTCAGCAGCTCACGATAGTCAGTGACTGCGCCGGAGTGCGGTTTGACCGGTGTCGGATTCGGCACCCACAGCATAATGGCGACGGCAATCGCAAAGGCCAGCAGACCGAGGATCGAAAAAGAGCCGCGCCAGCCGAGGGAATTCAGGCTGTAGACCGCAATCAGCGGCCCGGCGGTCATGGCGAAGCCAGCCGATGAGAGCAAAATCGACTGGGCGAAAGTTCTCTTCTCCAGGGAGAAGTTCGAGACCACCGCTTTGGCGCAGGAGCAGGGATAACCGGAATGCCCAATCCCGGATAAAAAACGAAAAGTGACCAGCAGCCCCAGGCCGAATCCCAGCATCCCAAAGCACAGGGCGAAGCCGCCGAGCAGACAGAGTGAGACGCTCAGCACTTTCTTGTAGCCGAAGCGATCGTTCAGCCAGCCTGCGGGGATTTGAAACAGGGAATAGGCGAGAAAGAAGATCCCGGTGATATAACCCAACTGCTCAGGCCGAAGATCAAATTCACGTTCAATGGGCAACAGCGCAAAACCCATCACCGTCTTGTCGAGATACACCACCACATAACCGACAAAGAGCAGGAAGATCATCAGGAAACGATTTTTCATAGCCGATATCCCTTTTGTTATCACCCCGCCAGAGAGTTGTCGACAGGTGAAATTAAAATGCGACATGCATCACATAACAGACTGAACAACAACAGATTATGTGGATTCTTCATCGACGTTAGCAGCTTTGCCACCCGGCCATAAGATACAATTTTTGTACAGGTGATACTTTTTACTGATAGGGGTACGGGTTGCGCTATCTGCCGAAATTACAGCAACTGAAGGTTTTCCAGCAGGTTATCCGCAGCGGCAGCATTCGCGGTGCGGCCAGAGCCTTAGGGCAATCTCAACCGGCGGTCAGCAGAACGCTGCGCGAACTGGAACAGACTCTGGAGACGCGCCTGATTGTGCGCGGGAATCAGGGGATGACGCTGACGGAAACCGGGCGGGCCTTTTCTCAGCGGATGCAGTTTATTCTGGAGGAGCTGGAGCGAGCGGCCGATGAAATTCGCCAGATCGATCAGTTTTCCCAGGGGGCGGTGGCGATGGGCATTTCCTCTCTGCTGGCCCTGACGGTCTTTCCGGCACTAAACGACGCCTTCCGGACACAGCTTCCTCACTCTACGCTGCTGGTAAAAGAGGGGCAGCTTTCGATGCTGTTGCCCGCGCTGCGGGAGGGACGACTGGATTTCGCCGTCGGGACGGCAGGCCCAGGCTTACCCCTGGACGATCTCGTGCGCGAGCCGCTGTTCAATGCCTCCTTCGGCATTATTGCCCGCAAAGGCCATCCTCTGGCGCAGGCCACCACCTTCGATGCATTGCAAAATGCTCGCTGGGTATTGCCGGAGACCGATATGGGGTATTACCAGCAGCTTCGGCTTTCAGCGAACGATTTTCTGCCACAGCTGGCGGAAACGCCCGTGCGCACGGACTCGATGATCTCAGGGCTGAGTCTGGTGTTACAGTCGGATTATCTGACCATTGTGGCGCGTGCGATGCAGGCTCCGTTCGGTTTACAGGATCAGCTCTGCCTGCTGAATATTGACGGCCTTCCGCAAGCCGAGTATCACGTGCTGTATTCGCAAAAATCGCCGCTGACGTTCGCGGCGCGCCGACTGCTGGATCTGCTGCGTCATCATTGTCAGGCGTATGACTGGCACTAACTTTTCAACGGGCACCGAAGATGCGTCAACTCAACAGACTGAATCAGTTTCAACGCCTCTGGCAGCCCTCTGCCGGTGAGCCGCAGCAAATTACCGTCGCGGAACTGGCGGAACGCTGCTTTTGCAGCGAGCGGCACGTGCGTACGCTGTTGCGCCAGGCGCAGGAGGCTGGGTGGCTGAGCTGGAGGGCACAGTCCGGGCGAGGCAAACGCGGCACATTAACCTTTCACGTCACCCCTGACCGCCTGCGCAATGAGATGATGGAGCAGGCGCTGATGCGCGGGCAACAGCACGATGCCCTAGAGCTGGCGCAGCTGGCCGCACCGGAGCTGCGCGCCTTACTGCACCCTTTCCTCGGCGGCCAGTGGCAAAACGATACGCCCACGTTGCGGATACCCTACTACCGCTCCCTTGATCCGCTCCATTCGGGCTTTTTGCCGGGACGCGCGGAACAGCACCTGGTCGGACAGGTCTTTTCCGGGCTGACGCGCTTTGACGACGACAGCCGCGAACCTGCCGGGGATCTTGCCCATCACTGGGAAGTGTCAACTGATGGCTTACGCTGGCATTTTTACATCCGTTCGACGTTGCACTGGCACAACGGCGATAAGGTCGAAACCGCACAGCTGCGCGCGAGCCTGCTCGAACTCTTTGCCCTTCCCGCCCTGCGACGGTTGTTTAACAGCGTGCTGAACGTTGAGGTAACGCATCCCCAGTGCCTCACCTTTGTATTGCATCAGCCTGATTACTGGCTGGCGCATCGCCTGGCGAGTTATTGCAGCCGCCTCGCCCATCCGGAGCGTCCCCTGACGGGCTGCGGCCCGTTCCGGTTGACGGTGTTTGAACCCGATCTGGTGCGCCTGGAAAGCCATGAGCAATACCATCTCAGCCACCCGTTGATCAAAGCCATTGAATACTGGATCACTCCGCAACTGTTTGAGCAGGATTTAGGCACCAGCTGTCGTCATCCGGTACAAATCGCGATAGGGCAGCCGGACGAACTGGCTAATCTGCGTCTGGTCAGCAGCAGCACCAGTCTTGGCTTTTGCTATCTCACGCTGAAGCAGAGTGGCCGCCTGAGTAAAAGACAGGCGCAGCGGCTCATCACGATTATCCATCACACGACGCTTCTGCACACCCTGCCACTGGATGAAAACCTGATTACCCCCGCGCACGAATTGCTGCCGGGCTGGACCATTCCCGAATGGCCGCAGTTGCGGGATGTTCCTCTCCCCGACACGCTGACCCTGATTTACCATTTGCCCGTTGAATTGCACACCATGGCTGAACAGCTCAAACAGTATCTGGCAAAGCAGGGTTGTACGCTCAACGTCATTTTCCATGATGCTAAAACCTGGGACGGCTGCGGCAATCTGGCCGAAGCGGATCTGATGATGGGTGACAGACTGATCGGCGAAGCGCCGGGATACACGCTTGAGCAGTGGCTGCGCTGCGATACCCTGTGGCCGCATCTGCTCAGCGCGCCTCAGTATGCTCATCTTCAGGCAACACTGGATGCGGTACAGACGCAGGTCAGCGAGCACACGCGGCACAGCGGTTTGCAGTCGATTTTCACCCACCTGATGGAGAATGCGGTTTTAACGCCTCTCTTTAACTATCAGTATCAAATCAGCGCGCCGCCGGGAGTGAACGGTATTCGCCTTAATACCCGCGGCTGGTTTGATTTTTCGCAGGCCTGGCTTCCTGCCCCGAACGCGTGAAGAAGCTGGTCGCCAGGTGTGCCAGACGTTACCATATTGTTTTTACCGATACTGTTGAGACCTATTTATGAAACGTGCCGTCGTCGTGTTCAGCGGAGGACAGGATTCCACCACCTGTCTGGTTCAGGCCCTGCATCAATATGATGAAGTGCATTGTGTGACGTTTGATTATGGTCAGCGCCATCGCGCTGAAATCGACGTGGCCCGCGAACTGGCGCTGAAACTGGGCGCACGTGCGCATAAAGTGCTGGACGTCACGCTGTTAAACGAACTGGCTGTCAGCAGCCTGACGCGCGACAGTATTCCTGTCCCTGACTATGAGCCTGATGCCAGCGGCATTCCCAATACCTTTGTACCGGGCCGCAATATCCTGTTCCTGACGCTCACCGCGATTTATGCCTACCAGGTAAAAGCGGAGGCGATCATCACCGGCGTGTGCGAAACCGATTTTTCCGGCTACCCGGATTGCCGCGACGAGTTCGTGAAAGCGCTTAATCACGCCGTGGATCTGGGTATGGCAAAAGAGATTCGCTTTGAAACGCCGCTGATGTGGCTCGATAAAGCCGAGACCTGGGCGTTAGCCGATTACTGGGGCAAACTGGATCTGGTGCGTAATGAAACGCTGACCTGCTACAACGGCATTAAAGGCGACGGCTGTGGGCAATGTGCCGCCTGTAACCTGCGCGCCAACGGTCTGAATCATTACCTTGCCGATAAGCCTGCAGTGATGGCGCTGATGAAGAAAAAAATCGGGCTGAAATAAGCCCTGGCGCGGCCGGGTGAAGGACATTCACCCGGTCGCAACATTATTCGATTAACAGATCGAGCTTCTCGCGTAACTCGCCTTCTAACGGTAGCGCTTTCTGCGTTTTTAAATCAATGCAGACAAAGGTAATCAGCGCATCAGCCACCACCTGCCCTTCCGGGTCCAGCGTCACGACCTGACTCAACACGCCGCTTTTACCGTTTAACTGCTGCAACTGGCTCGTCACCGTCAGGCGATCGCCCAGCACCGCAGGACGGCGGTAATTGATATTGATATTGGCAACCACAAAAGCGATGTTGTGCGCCGTGAGCCACTGGAAGCTTTCGCTGTTTTCCAGCCCGTCCCAGCGAGCCTCTTCGAGGAATTCGAGATAACGAGCATTATTCACATGCTGGTAAACATCGAGATGGTAACCGCGTACTTTGATCTGAGTCTGCATAGCGCACTAGCCCTGAAATTGTTATAGGATGAGAGGTCATAACTGGTATGACCTCTTTATCCTGGCAAAATTTTGCCACTGTGCAAGTTATTGTGTGATTACAGTGTCAGGTGCGTGAGGTTGCGCTCAACCAGCGCGTTACCGATCCCCGGTACCTGCTTCAGATCGTCGACGGTTTTAAACGGACCGTATTCGTCACGATAGCCGACAATGGCCTGCGCTTTTTTCAGCCCAACGCCATTCATGACGCGCGCCAGATCTTCTGCCGAGGCAGAGTTGATGCTGACCCGGGTACCTTCGTCGTCAGTCGCTTTAGTGCTGGCGGTCGCCTTAGGCTGGGAAGCTGCCGCGTCCGGCGTGGTGGCTTCAGCCGTCGTCGCAACGGTATGCGCTTTCGCTGCCGGTGTCGCCGCCAGTGCGCTAAAACTCATCCCCGTTGTGGCGATCGCAAGCGTCATTAAAAGTGCTTTGATTCCATGTTTCATGCTGTTTTCTCCTTGTTTGTTGACAGCGAAGCCACAATACCCGCCCTCAAAAACAACAACAAACAGCAGATTTCAGAAATGGAAAAGGCCGCGTAAGCGGCCTTTAAATATTGCAGTGCGTTGCGAAAATCTGCGAGCAGCGCCGTAATTACTGCTGCTGCGTGATGATATCGCCCAGCTTGATTTTGGCATCTTTGCGCAGGTTGCTCATCAGTGCTTCGAAAGCGATCTGGGCGTTGTTCTGGGTGATGCCCTGAACCATCGCTTTTTTCTGCTCTTCCGGCATGGTGCCTGCTTTAACTTCGTCAAGCGCCAGCAGAACGATGTTGCCCTGCATGTCAGACGCCGTACCAAAGCTCGGTTTGTCTTTCGCAGGCAGGCTCAGACCAAATGCCGCCTGACTCACCGGGTCCTGACCTGTACGGCTCAGGGTTTTCGCCTCACCAAAGCTCAGACCCGCCGCTTTCAGCGCCGCATCACCTTTACCTGCTTTCAGCTCCGCCAGCAGTTTTTCTGCATCCAGCTTCGCCTGCTGTTCAGCTTTGGTGTGTTTGACCAGAGTAGCAATCTGATCTTTCACAGCATCCAGCGGTTTGATGGTTTCGGCTTTATGCTCCGCAATACGCAGAACAAACGCACGATCGCCGTCAACGGTGATGATGTCAGAGTTGCTGCCCGGCGTACCGTTCTCTCCGACCAGACCACCGTTGAAGATGGCATCGGCAACCGGTTTGAAGTTCAGCTCTTCAGGCAGGTTGTCGTGACCGAACCAGCTCGTTTCTACGGCTTTCACGCCAGCAGCCTGCTCAGCACCCGCCAGAGATTCGTTGTCATTGCTCGCCGCGTCGCTCACTTTCTGCTGCAGCGCGTAGTACGCATCCAGCGCTTTCTCTTGCTTCACTTTCGCGGCGATATCATCGCGAACGTCAGCCAGCGGTTTGGTTTTAGCAGGCTGGACATCATCCAGACGCGCCACCAGGAAACCGACAGAGGATTTGATCACACCGGACAACTGGCCTTTCTCTTTCAGGCCCGCGTTTTTCAGCTCATCTGGCGTGGTAGCGTCTTCCAGCCAGCCCATATCACCACCGTTTTTCGCAGAGATGATGTCGGTGGATTTCGATTTGGCCAGTGTCGCAAAGTCGGCGCCTGTAGCCAGCTCGTCGACAATCGCCTTAGCATCGGCTTCAGTTTTGGTCTGAATGACGCTGTAACGGTTACGCTGCGCCTGAGTGAACTGATCCTGGTGCTGGTCGTAGTAAGACTGTACTTCGCTGTCAGACGCTGTTTCCGGCATAGCTGCGGCGTCCAGCTTGATGTAGCTCACGCGGAACTGCTCAGGTGCGGTGAAGTTGTTTTTGTTCTGCTCGTAGTAGGCTTTGATCTCGTCGTCGCTGACTGACTGTTTTGCCGCCAGTGCGTTGACATCAATTGTTGCGGTGCGAACGACACGCTGCTGAGCCACCAGGGCTGCCAGCTCGTCGGTTTCGCCCTTAAGCATGAAATCGGTACCGACTACCGCGTTAATCAGTTGCTGAGTGGTCAGCTGATTACGCAGCGCCTGAGCGTATTGATCCGGCGTCATCCCCATCTGATTAACGATGGCGGTGTAGCGGGAGTTATCGAATTTACCGTTAGACTGGAAAGCCTGGGTCGCGAAAATGGCCTTTTTGACCTGCTCATCGCTGATGCCCAGTCCCAGGTGTCGGGAATACTGATCGAGCAGCGCTTCGTCGATAAGACGATTCACGGTCTGCTGACGGAGGGTTTTCATGTAGCCTTCGTTCGCTGCAAGCTCAGAGAACTGTTCGCCCAGCTGTTGCTGCATGCGATTACGTTCCCCGGCAAAGGCATTTTCAAACTGCCCGCGGCTGATTTCCTGGCCATTCACTTTCGCGGCGTAGTTGCTACTACCGCCAATCAGGTATCCACTCACACCGGTCAAAATAAACGACACGATAATGATACCGAAAATAATCTTGAGCACGAGACTGTTAGCAGCCGTGCGTAAGTTGTCCATCATGGTGAAACCACACTCCGCTGTAGGTGACTGGTGACCTCACGCTGGGGAAAATCCTGACCGCAGCGCGTAAGGTTGTATTGTGACAAGAAACCGGGGTAAATGTCAGCCCACAACGCGCATAAACTCGCATAAAGTCGCGCTGGACAAACAAAAAAGGCACATCAAATGATGCGCCCTTGTACTTTTCAACTTCCCTTGAACGAGAAAGCGATCAGTTTACTGCGTCTTTCAGTGCTTTACCTGCACGGAAACCTGGCACTTTAGCGGCAGCGATGGTGATCTCTTTACCGGTCTGAGGGTTGCGGCCAGTACGGGCAGCACGCTCTTTAACAGCAAAAGTACCAAAACCTACCAGCGCAACGTCATCCCCGGATTGCAGAGATTCAGTTACAGAGGCAATTAATGCATCTAACGCACGTCCAGCCGCAGCTTTAGAGATATCAGCACCCGCAGCAATTTTGTCAATCAGTTGAGATTTATTCACTGTTCTCTTCCTCTCTTTATAATTTATATCGCGCCTGAATCCTTCACGACGCGACCGCGCAGCAGTTATATCAGGCCTGCCATGACCTTACAACACCCGTTGTTGATGGCTAACCCAATCAGCAATCTAAATTAGCTATACAAAAAAAGGCTGGCAAGTGAGAAATCACCTGTCAGCCTTGTTTTTCTTAGCGCTCTTTGCGCGAGGTCACTATTTTGCGGTTACGACCTGCATTCCAGAGGGCTCATTCTGCAGCGCGAGGCTCAGAACTTCCTCAATGCGTTTCACCGGATGGATATCCAGATCGGCGATAACATTGTCAGGAATCTCTTCCAGATCACGTTTGTTCTCATGCGGGATCAATACGGTTTTAATACCACCGCGGTGAGCAGCCAGCAGTTTTTCTTTCAAACCACCGATCGGCAGCACCAGACCACGCAGCGTGATCTCACCCGTCATCGCCACATCAGCACGCACCGGGTTACCCGTCAGACAGGAGACCAGCGCGGTACACATCGCGATACCGGCACTTGGGCCGTCTTTCGGCGTAGCCCCTTCAGGAACGTGGACGTGAATGTCGCGTTTTTCGTAGAAGTCAGGATTAATACCCAGCTTCTCCGCACGCGCGCGGACCACGGTCAGCGCTGCCTGAATGGACTCCTGCATGACTTCGCCCAGAGAACCGGTGTACGTCAGCTTGCCTTTGCCTGGCACACAGGCGGTTTCGATGGTCAGCAGATCGCCGCCCACTTCCGTCCATGCCAGACCGGTCACCTGGCCCACGCGGTTTTCGTTATCAGCACGGCCATAATCAAAGCGCTGTACGCCCAGATATTCGTGCAGATTGTCGCCGTTGATCTCGATGTGCTTCAGGGATTTATCCAGCAGAAGCTGTTTAACCGCCTTACGACACAGTTTAGAGATTTCACGCTCAAGGCTACGCACGCCCGCTTCACGAGTGTAGTAACGAATAATGCTGATAATCGCACTGTCGTCGACCGTAATCTCGCTCTCTTTCAGCGCGTTACGCTCAATCTGTTTCGACAACAGATGGCGCTTGGCAATGTTCAGTTTTTCGTCTTCGGTGTAACCGGACAGACGGATCACTTCCATACGATCCAGCAGCGGAGCCGGAATGTTCATGGAGTTGGAGGTCGCTACGAACATCACATCGCTGAGATCGTAGTCCACTTCCAGATAGTGATCGCTGAACGCCACGTTCTGTTCTGGATCTAACACTTCAAGCAGAGCAGACGCCGGATCGCCACGCATGTCCGAAGACATTTTGTCGATCTCATCGAGCAGGAACAGCGGGTTTTTAACGCCCACTTTCGCCATTTTCTGAATCAGTTTACCCGGCATGGAGCCGATGTACGTGCGACGGTGACCGCGAATTTCCGCTTCATCACGCACGCCGCCGAGCGCCATACGGATGTATTTACGTCCGGTAGCTTTGGCGATGGACTGACCCAGAGAGGTTTTACCCACACCAGGAGGCCCTACCAGGCACAGAATCGGGCCTTTCAGCTTGTTCACACGGCTCTGAACCGCAAGATACTCAAGGATGCGGTCTTTGACGCGCTCAAGCCCGTAGTGGTCGGTATCGAGGATCTCTTGCGCCTGACGCAGGTCTTTTTTGACCTTGCTACGGGCATTCCACGGTACCTGTACCATCCATTCGATATAGCCGCGAACCACGGTCGCTTCGGCCGACATCGGAGACATCATTTTCAGCTTCTGCAGTTCTGCTTCGGCTTTCTCTTTTGCCTCTTTCGGCATTTTCGCCGCGTCGATCTTACGCTTCAGCGCTTCGTTTTCGTCTGGGGCGTCGTCCATCTCGCCGAGTTCTTTCTGAATGGCTTTCATTTGCTCGTTCAGATAGTACTCGCGCTGGGATTTCTCCATCTGCTTTTTGACGCGGTTGCGAATGCGTTTCTCAACCTGCAGCAGATCGATTTCGGATTCCATCATCGCCATCAGATATTCCAGACGCTCGTTCACGTCTGACATCTCCAGCACGGACTGTTTATCAGCCAGCTTTAGCGGCATGTGTGCAGCGATGGTGTCCGCCAGACGCGCAGGATCGTCGATGCTATTAAGCGACGTCAGCACTTCTGGTGGGATTTTTTTGTTCAGCTTGATATAGCCTTCAAACTGGCTAATCGTCGTGCGCACCAGCACTTCCTGCTCGCGCTCGTCGAGCTGCGGCGACTCAAGGTACTCCGCTTTGGCAGAGAAGTGTTCGCCATCATCAGAAAGCGTAGTGATACGCGCACGCTGCAAGCCCTCTACCAGCACCTTCACGGTGCCGTCAGGCAGCTTCAGCATTTGCAAAATAGAGGCCACGGTCCCGACGGTGAAAAGATCGTTTACACCCGGCTCATCCGTTGATGCTTCTTTCTGCGCCACCAGCATGATTTTCTTATCATGATCCATGGCGGCTTCAAGGCAACGGATAGATTTTTCCCGCCCTACAAATAAGGGTATGACCATGTGCGGATAAACCACCACATCGCGCAGCGGCAATACGGGGATTTCAATGCGTTCAGAACGCTCAGGATTCATAGAGCTCTCTCTTAGTTTAGTGTCCGCCAGGTAAGCAGGTCATGTCACTGTGTTACACAACCATAAACATGTAACCAGTATATGGGGATGTTTCCCACACATTCAACGCTATGAATAAGGAAAAATAAAAGGGGAGATAAAATCCCCCCTTTTTGATTAACTGCTTGTATGATTTGGCTAATTATTCGCCAGACGCCTGCTGGGCTTCCGGTTTGCCATACATCAGCATTGGTTTAGATTGGCCGCTAATAACGGATTCGTCGATCACCACTTTTTCGACATCTTCCATGGACGGTAAATCGTACATGGTGTCGAGCAGCGCCGCTTCAACGATTGAGCGCAAACCACGCGCACCCGTTTTACGGACCATCGCTTTCTTCGCGATAGCGACCAGCGCTTCGTCACGGAACTCCAGATCCACGCCTTCCAGATTGAACAATGCCTGATACTGCTTGGTCAGCGCATTTTTCGGCTCTTTCAGGATCTGAATCAGCGCATCTTCACTCAGCTCATTCAGCGTTGCCACTACCGGCAGACGACCGATGAATTCAGGAATCAGACCAAACTTGATCAAATCTTCTGGCTCAACCTGCGACAGCAGTTCGCCTTCGTTCGCTTTCTCGGACTTGGCTTTCACCGTCGCGCCAAAACCAATGCCGGAGCCGGTTTCAACACGGTTGGCGATCACTTTATCCAGCCCTGCGAACGCGCCACCGCAGATGAACAGGATCTTAGAGGTATCAACCTGCAAGAACTCCTGCTGCGGATGTTTGCGTCCACCCTGCGGTGGAACGGCGGCAACTGTACCTTCGATAAGCTTCAGGAGAGCCTGCTGCACGCCTTCGCCCGATACGTCACGGGTGATGGACGGGTTATCGGATTTACGAGAGATTTTGTCGATCTCATCGATATATACGATACCGCGCTGGGCTTTCTGCACGTCGTAGTCACACTTCTGCAGCAGCTTCTGAATGATGTTTTCAACGTCTTCACCCACGTAACCGGCTTCGGTCAGCGTGGTAGCATCAGCCATGGTGAACGGAACATCCAGCAGACGTGCCAGCGTTTCGGCCAGCAGCGTTTTACCGGAACCCGTTGGGCCGATCAGCAAAATGTTACTTTTGCCAAGCTCAACGCCATTGCTGGTATCGCCGTTACGCAGACGTTTGTAGTGGTTGTACACTGCAACTGCCAGCACCTTTTTCGCCGGTTCCTGGCCGATAACGTAATCATCAAGATGATGACGGATCTCGTGCGGAGTCGGCAATGCGCTGCGCTCACGATGAGGCGCTACTTCTTTAATCTCTTCGCGGATAATGTCGTTACATAAATCGACACATTCGTCGCAGATATACACGGACGGCCCGGCAATCAGTTTTCGCACTTCATGCTGGCTTTTGCCGCAAAAAGAGCAGTACAGCAGTTTGCCCGAACCATCTTTGCGTTTATCTGTCATGAGTCCAAACCTCTTTTTAAGTTCTTTGTGCCGCACATGACGACGCAAATGCCATTCTCAGACGCAAGTTACTGTGAAGCAAAATGCCGCCTACCTTAGTATAGCGGCACACTCGCGCCGTGGGCATCAATTACGATGGGTCAAAATGGAGTCCACTAAGCCGTACTCAACTGCCTCTGATGCGGAGAGGAAGCGATCGCGCTCGGTATCACGCTCGATCTGCTCAAGTGATTGACCCGTGTGGTGCGCCATAAGTTCATTCATGCGCCCTTTCACTTTCAGAATTTCACGCGCATGAATTTCAATGTCTGTCGCCTGGCCCTGGTATCCGCCCAGCGGCTGGTGAATCATCACGCGGGAATTTGGCAGACAGAAACGTTTGCCTTTTGCCCCTGCGGTCAGCAGGAACGCACCCATCGATGCCGCCTGCCCCATACAAATGGTGCTGACGTCAGGCTTGATGAACTGCATGGTGTCATAAATGGACATCCCGGCAGTGATCACGCCGCCAGGGGAGTTAATATACAGGTAAATGTCTTTTTCCGGGTTTTCCGCTTCCAGGAACAGCATCTGCGCCACGATCAGGTTCGCCATATGGTCTTCCACCTGGCCGGTCAGAAAGATAACGCGTTCCTTGAGCAGACGGGAATAGATATCAAAAGAACGTTCACCGCGAGAGGTCTGTTCAATAACCATTGGCACCAGAGCCATATGGGGTGCAAAGTTATCTCGTTCGCCACTGTATGACATTTCCGTCTCCTGGATAAAAATTGGAAAATACCTGCTGTACTGATTGTAACCTTATGGACGGATTATCAGCCAGTCTCATTCATCGTGATTACACACTTATGGGGACGGCATCGCCATATTTCAAGCATAACAATCTTTTGTTGTAACGCTAACACCGAAAGGGCGTTTTAGCACTCTTCCTGGGCTATTACTGCGATAAAAAAAACCCGTTACCAAATGGCAACGGGTTTTTGTTCAAACTTTAAACCGTTGGGGCAGAATTACGCCTGCTGGTTCATCAGTTCGTTGAAAGAAGTGGCTTTTTCAGTCACTTTTGCTTTAGCCAGAACCGCTTCAACAGCCTGCTCTTCCAGGGCTACGTTGCGCATGTTGTCCATCAGCTCTTTGTTGCTGCCGTAGAACTCAACCACTTCACGCGGATCTTCGTAAGCAGAAGCCATCTCTTCGATCAGGCCTTTCACGCGATCTTCGTCAGCTTTCAACTCGTGGGTACGAATCACTTCGCCCAGCAGCAGACCGACTACAACGCGGCGTTTAGCCTGCTCTTCGAACAGTTCGCGAGGCAGTTCCAGCGCTTGCTGCTGGTTGCCACCGAAGCGCTGTGCAGCCTGGCGACGCAGAACGTCGATTTCGCTGTCAATCAGTGCTGCAGGAACGTCGATTTCGTTCGCTTTCACCAGACCTTCGATAGCCTGAGATTTCACACGGTTACGCACGGCGCCGTTCAGCTCGCGCTCCATGTTTTTACGCACTTCTGCGCGCAGACCGGCTACGGAGCCATCTTCAACGCCGAAACGTTTGATGAACTCTTCAGTCAGTTCTGGCAGTTCGCGCTCTTCAACTTTCTTCAGGTTGATAACGAACTTCGCTGCTTTACCTTTCAGGTTTTCAGCGTGGTATTCTTCAGGGAAGGTCACGTCGATGGTGAACTCTTCGCCCGCTTTGTGGCCTTTGATACCGTCTTCGAAGCCTGGGATCATACGACCCTGGCCCATCGCCAGTACGAAGTCAGTCGCTTTGCCGCCTTCGAACTCTTCGCCGTCTACAGAGCCGGAGAAGTCGATGGTGACACGGTCTTCTGCTTCAACAGCGCCGTCTTTGTCTTTCCAGTTCGCCTGCTGCTTACGCAGAGTATCCAGCATGCCGTCAACGTCGGTGTCGGTCACTTCAACGATTGGTTTTTCAACTTCGATGGTGTCCAGACCTTTCAGCTCAACTTCTGGGTAAACTTCGAACTCTACGGAGTAGGTGAAGTCTTCGCCCAGTTTGTATTCGCCCGGAACGTAGTTCGGTGCGCCGGCTGGATTGATTTTTTCTTTGATGATGGCATCAATGAAGTTGCGGCTCATCAGGTCACCCAGCACGTCCTGGCGAACAGAAGCGCCATAACGCTGAGCAACGACATTCATCGGTACTTTACCCTTACGGAAGCCGTCAATACGTACTTTTTTTGCTACGTTGACCAGCTCGCTTTTCACAGCAGTTTCGATGCTGTCAGCAGCGATAGTAATCGTTACACGGCGGCCAAGGCCTTGAGTGGTTTCAACTGAAACTTGCATCTTGTTACCTCAAAAAAATCACAGTGCTCGGTCAACTCTGAATTTGTCTCGCAATACCGGGATGCTCACTATTTAGCAGATTCACATTCCCTGTCGCCAGAATCATCCCGAAGACATTCATTAAGACGCGGCATTATAGCGGCATCACTTGGGTGAGTCGAGAACGGTTGGGGCATCTAGCTGCGGCTTTTTTCACAATTTAAGGCTATTTTTGGCCTAAAATTCGCCCCACACGTTCAAAACGCAGACAAAACAAAACGGCCCGCAGGCCGTCTTGACATCATTCTGTATGCAACATACTGGAAAAACTCCAGCGGTTGCAACCCGGATCGATTACGCGATGCTTCCCGCACCCCGACAAGGTGGTGAGGCGAAGATCGTATCCTGCAACCCTTCCCACTCCTTAATGGTGTAGGTATGAAGGGCCAGCGCATGCACTGTGGAGGAGAGTTCTTCCGTCAACGTTCCGTAGATCATACGGTGACGATTAAGGAAGCGTTCCCCTACGAAGCGGTCGCTAACCAGTACAACTTTGAAATGGCTTTCAGAACCGGCCGGCACGTTATGACGGTAGCTCTCATCGACAACTTCGAGGAACACGGGATTAAACGCTGTCCTTAGTTTTTCTTCGATCTGTTCACGTATCATCATGATATTACTCCTCTGACAACGCTGAGATGTCACCCATCCCTTTAAATGTTAGCCGCTTTTACCGCTTCCATTACATCAAGACAACAAATATTTAGCTTTCGTCTGATTTCCTCATTCAAATGGATGAAGTTCACTGTCTCCCTCATACGTTTTGTCCCTGGTGCAGTAAAGAAAATGTCAGTGGTGGTCAGATTTCAGACAAGACGATGAATTTACATGCGTTGACCACTTCCCCTTGCCGTTAGCGATGTTATGATGGCGGCAATTTTTCTCTGTATATGCTAACGATCCGTTGAGAACCTGAAATGTTAAAAAAACTCTTCTTTCCGCTGGTAGCTCTCTTCATGCTGGCTGGTTGCGCCACTCCGCCGACCACCATTGACGTTTCGCCAAAAATTACCCTGCCACAGCAGGACCCGAGCCTGATGGGCGTCACCGTGAGCATCAACGGTGCCGATCAGCGTCAGGATCAAGCGCTGGCGAAAGTGACTCGCGACAACCAACAGGTAACGCTGACCGCTTCCCGCGACCTGCGCTTCCTGCTGCAGGAAGTGCTGGAAAAACAGATGACCGCTCGCGGTTACATGGTTGGTCCAAGCGGGGCTGTTGATCTGCAGATCATTGTCAACAATCTGTATGCCGACGTTTCTCAGGGCAACGTGCGTTACAATATCTCCACCAAAGCGGATATTGCCATCATCGCCACCGCGAAGAACGGCAACAAGATGAACAAAAACTATCGTGCAAGCTACTCGGTTGAAGGTGCCTTCCAGGCCTCCAACCAGAACATTGCTAACGCAGTGAATAGCGTGCTGACGGATACCATCGCCGACATGGCGCAGGACACCAGCATTCACGAATTCATCAAGCAGAACGCGCGTTAATCCCGCACACTGACCCGGCGCTTCGCCGGGTCAGTCATATAGAAACATGTCCAGTCATTACTTGCGCATTTTCCAGCAGCCAAAATCAGCGATATTGCTGATCCTTGGTTTCGCCTCCGGTTTACCTCTCGCCCTCACGTCCGGCACGCTTCAGGCCTGGATGACGGTCGAGAATATCGATCTCAAAACCATTGGTTTCTTCTCCCTTGTCGGCCAGGCCTATGTCTTTAAGTTTTTATGGTCGCCGGTGATGGACCGCTATACCCCGCCATTCCTCGGCAGACGCCGTGGCTGGCTGGTGATGACTCAGATTCTGCTGTTGCTGGCGATCGCCGCGATGGGGTTCCTGGAGCCATCAACACAATTACGCTGGATGGCCGCCCTGGCGGTTGTGATCGCCTTCTGTTCAGCCTCGCAGGATATCGTTTTTGATGCCTGGAAAACGGATGTACTACCGGCAGAAGAGCGCGGGACCGGCGCGGCGATTAGCGTTCTCGGCTACCGCCTGGGGATGCTGGTGTCCGGCGGGTTAGCCCTGTGGCTGGCCGACCGCTATCTCGGCTGGCAGGGGATGTACTGGCTGATGGCCGCCCTGCTTATCCCGTGCATTATTGCGACCTTTTTCGCCCCTGAACCGAGCGATGTTATCCCGGTTCCCCGCACGCTCGAGCAGGCCGTCGCCGAACCGCTGCGAGACTTCTTTGGGCGCAACAACGCCTGGCTGATTTTACTGCTGATCGTCCTTTATAAGCTCGGCGATGCGTTTGCCATGAGCCTGACCACCACGTTCCTGATTCGCGGTGTCGGGTTTGATGCGGGTGAAGTCGGGGTGGTGAATAAAACGCTGGGGCTGTTTGCAACCATTTTAGGCGCGCTGTATGGCGGCGTGTTGATGCAGCGTCTGTCGCTGTTCCGCGCCCTGCTGATTTTCGGCATTTTGCAGGGCGTCTCCAATGCCGGTTACTGGCTGCTCTCTATTACCGATAAACAGATGTTCAGCATGGCTGCCGCCGTGTTCTTTGAAAACCTGTGCGGCGGGATGGGGACAGCGGCATTTGTCGCCCTGTTAATGACGCTCTGCAATAAGTCGTTTTCCGCGACACAGTTTGCGCTGCTCTCTGCCCTTTCCGCCGTCGGCCGTGTGTATGTCGGGCCGATTGCAGGCTGGTTTGTCGAAGCGCACGGCTGGCCGACGTTTTATCTGTTCTCCGTTTTTGCCGCGGTCCCAGGGATATTATTGCTGCTGGTCTGCCGACAGACGCTGGAATATACCCAGAAGACGGATCACTTTATGCCGCGCACAGAATATCAGGGCGCTTATCGTTTTGCCCTGCGGCTGTTGCTGGTCGGCTGTGTGATGTTGGCGCTGTGGCTGATCCTGTTGATTATCAACGCCTCCACGGCGCTTGAACTGCCGTTTGAAGCGATCCTGCTGGACGTCGGCGGGTTACTTGCTGTCATCGGGATTGTCACCGGGGGTCTTCTCGATTTCATGGCACTGCGTAAAACGCGGCTGACCTGAAGCTAAAACCGAAAGGTTATTTACCGTGGTAATAACGACACGAAATTATAACGGAGAAATAACCGACCTCGGCCCGGAAAAATATTTGTTGTTTTGTGCTGGATAGGTTCCAGAAATTATTGGAACCTCCCCTGCTTCGCTATTTTTCGTTAAACGATTCAGCTTCTGGCAGATTAAATTTTCGTATTTCAATTGTCTTTTAATTGATACTTTTTTGTTAATTTATTGTTTATTTTTAACAATGATTATACCAATTGCCCCGTTTACGGTATCCTTGTAAGCCCTTTCGTTATAACTCCCGTACCATCGGGCTTTTGTCTTAAAAATAGACATAATTTGCAACACATGTGACACGTGCGGCAGAACCCGGTAACACCTTCCTGACACAGGGCTAATGATGTTTACAGTAATGTAACCTTCCCGTAAAATGCCCCCACACTTTAAACGCCACCAGGTCCCCGTGGAATTGAGGTCGTTAAATGACACTTAGGAAATACAATAAAAGTTTGGGATGGTTGTCGTTATTTGCAGGCACTGTTTTACTCAGTGGCTGTGATTCTGCGCTTCTCGACCCCAAAGGACAGATTGGACTGGAACAACGTTCACTGATTCTGACAGCCTTCGGCCTGATGATGATTGTCGTTATTCCTGCCATTTTGATGGCTGTTGGTTTCGCCTGGAAGTACCGTGCGAGCAATAAAGATGCGAAGTATAGCCCTAACTGGTCACACTCCAATAAAGTGGAAGCTGTGGTCTGGACGGTGCCTATCCTGATCATCCTGTTCCTTGCCGTGCTGACATGGAAAACCACTCACGCGCTTGAGCCGAGCAAACCGCTGGTTCACGATGAAAAACCAATTACCATTGAAGTGGTCTCCATGGACTGGAAATGGTTCTTCATCTATCCGGAGCAGGGCATTGCTACCGTGAATGAAATCGCCTTCCCGGCGAACACTCCGGTGCAGTTCAAAGTCACTTCTAACTCCGTGATGAACTCCTTCTTTATTCCGCGTCTGGGCAGCCAGATCTACGCGATGGCCGGTATGCAGACAAACCTGCACCTGATCGCGAATGAAGCAGGCACCTACGACGGTATCTCCGCCAGCTATAGTGGCCCGGGCTTCTCAGGTATGAAGTTCAAAGCTATCGCGACGCCGGACCGTGCCGCTTTCGACCAGTGGGTCGCTAAAGCGAAACAGTCTACTAACACCATGTCTGACATGGCGGCATTCGAGAAAGTGGCAACACCTAGCGAATACAACAAGGTGGAGTACTTCTCTAACGTGAAACCTGATTTGTTTAAAGACGTTGTGAACAAATTTATGGACCACGGGAAGAGCATGAACATGACTCAGCCAGAAGGTGAGCACAGCTCGCACGAAGGTATGGAAGGCATGGACATGAGCCACGCGGAAACCTCTCACTAAGGGGCCGAGGAAGAAAATGTTCGGAAAATTGACACTGGATGCAGTGCCGTACCATGAACCGATTATCGTGGTTACGATTGCTGCAATTATCATTGGTGGCGCGGCCTTACTGGGCCTGATCACTTACTTCGGTAAGTGGAGCTACCTGTGGAATGAGTGGCTGACTTCGGTTGACCACAAAAAACTCGGTATCATGTACTGCATCGTCGGTATCGTCATGTTAATTCGTGGCTTTGCCGATGCAATCATGATGCGTAGCCAGCAGGCACTTGCTTCGGCAGGTGAGGCCGGCTTCCTGCCACCGCACCACTACGACCAGATCTTTACCGCGCACGGCGTGATTATGATCTTCTTCGTGGCGATGCCGCTGGTTATCGGTCTGATGAACGTGGTTGTGCCGCTGCAAATCGGCGCGCGCGACGTAGCGTTCCCGTTCCTGAACAACCTGAGCTTCTGGTTTACGGTTGTCGGCGTTATCCTGGTTAACCTGTCACTGGGTGTGGGCGAATTCGCACAGACCGGCTGGCTGGCTTACCCGCCGCTTTCGGGAATTGAATACAGTCCAGGCGTAGGCGTCGATTACTGGATTTGGGCGATTCAGCTCTCCGGTATCGGTACGACCCTGACCGGTATTAACTTCTTCGTGACCATTATCAAGATGCGTGCCCCTGGCATGACCATGTTCAAGATGCCGGTATTTACCTGGGCATCTCTGTGCGCCAACATCCTGATTATTGCCTCCTTCCCAATTCTGACTGTTACCGTCGCGTTGCTGACCCTGGATCGTTATCTGGGCACCCATTTCTTCACGAATGATATGGGCGGCAACATGATGATGTACATCAACCTGATTTGGGCATGGGGTCACCCTGAAGTGTACATCCTGGTTCTGCCGGTCTTCGGTGTGTTCTCCGAAATCGCCGCGACCTTCTCGCGTAAACGCCTGTTTGGTTACACCTCGCTTGTGTGGGCAACCGTGTGTATTACCGTCCTGTCGTTCATCGTTTGGCTGCACCACTTTTTCACCATGGGTGCGGGCGCGAACGTAAACGCCTTCTTCGGTATTACCACCATGATTATCGCCATCCCGACTGGGGTGAAGATCTTCAACTGGCTGTTCACCATGTATCAGGGCCGTATCGTGTTCCACTCAGCAATGCTGTGGACCATTGGCTTCATCGTCACCTTCTCTGTAGGTGGGATGACCGGCGTACTGCTGGCGGTACCAGGTGCTGACTTCGTTCTGCACAACAGTCTGTTCCTGATTGCGCACTTCCATAACGTTATCATCGGCGGCGTCGTCTTCGGCTGCTTCGCTGGCGTAACCTACTGGTGGCCTAAAGCGTTTGGCTTCACGCTGAACGAAACCTGGGGCAAACGCGCGTTCTGGCTCTGGATCGTTGGTTTCTTCGTGGCCTTCATGCCGCTGTACGTGCTCGGCTTCATGGGTATGACCCGTCGCCTGAGCCAGCAGATTGATCCACAGTTCCACCCAATGCTGGTTGTTGCAGCCTGTGGTGCGGTACTGATTGCAATGGGTATCGCATGCCAGCTGATTCAGTTCTACGTCTCTATTCGCGACCGCGAGCAGAACCGTGACCTGACCGGTGACCCATGGGGTGGCCGTACGCTGGAGTGGGCAACCTCTTCCCCGCCTCCGTTCTATAACTTTGCCATTGTGCCGCAGATCCATGAGCGCGACGCATTCTGGGAAATGAAAGAGAAAGGCGAAGCGTACAAGCAACCTGAGCATTACGAAGAGATCCACATGCCGAAAAACAGCGGTGCGGGCATTGTGATTGCCGCCTTCGCAACGGTATTTGGCTTCGCCATGATCTGGCACATCTGGTGGCTGGCGATCGCGAGCTTCGCTGGCGTGATCATTAGCTGGATTGTGAAGAGCTTTGACGAGGACGTGGACTACTACGTACCAGTCCGTGAAGTCGAAAAACTGGAAAACCAGCATTTCGATGAGATTTCTAAAGCGGGGCTGAAAAATGGCAACTGATACTTTGGCGCACCCAACTGCCCATGCGCATGACCACGCGCACCACGATACAGGGCCGATGAAAGTCTTCGGCTTCTGGATCTACCTGATGAGCGACTGCATTCTGTTCTGCTGTCTGTTCGCGACCTATGCCGTTCTGGTGAACGGCACAGCGGGCGGCCCGACTGGCAAGGACATTTTCGAGCTGCCGTTCGTTCTGGTTGAAACCGCTCTGCTGCTGTTCAGCTCCATCACCTACGGCATGGCGGCGATCGCCATGTACAAAAACAACAAGAGCCAGGTTGTCTCCTGGCTGGCGTTGACCTGGTTGTTTGGTGCTGGATTTATCGGGATGGAACTCTATGAATTCCATCACCTGATTGCTGAAGGCATGGGCCCGGATCGCAGTGGCTTCCTGTCAGCGTTCTTCGCACTGGTAGGTACCCACGGTCTGCACGTAACATCTGGTCTGATCTGGATGGCGGTGCTGATGTTCCAGGTTTATCGTCGCGGCCTGACCAATACTAACCGCACCCGTATCATGTGCCTGAGTCTGTTCTGGCACTTCCTGGACGTGGTGTGGATCTGCGTGTTCTCGGTTGTCTATCTGATGGGGGCGATGTAATGAGTCATACTAACGATCATGGCGCTTCCCACGGTAGCGTGAAAACCTATATGACAGGTTTCATCCTGTCGATCATCCTGACGGCGCTCCCGTTCTGGATGGTGATGAGCGGAACGGCTTCTCACACGGTGATTCTGGGCACAGTCCTGATCTCCGCTGTGGTGCAGATTCTGGTGCATCTGGTTTGCTTCCTGCACATGAACACCAAATCCGATGAGGGCTGGAACATGACGGCCTTCATCTTTACCGTGATTATCATCGCTATCCTGGTAGTCGGTTCCATCTGGATTATGTGGAACCTGAACTACAACATGATGGTTCACTAAGAGCGGCGAGTATGTTTAAGCAATACCTGCAAGTAACGAAACCAGGCATCATCTTTGGCAACCTGATCTCTGTGATCGGAGGGTTCCTGTTGGCCTCTAAGGGCAGCATTGACTACACCCTCTTCGCATCCACGTTGATTGGCGTGTCACTGGTGGTTGCGTCCGGTTGTGTATTTAACAACTACATCGACATGGATATCGACAGGAAGATGGAAAGGACCAAGAATCGGGTGCTTGTCAAAGGCCTGATATCTCCTGCCGTCTCGCTGGTGTACGCCACCTTGCTGGGCTTTGCTGGCTTTATGCTGCTGTGGTTTGGTGCCAACCCTCTGGCCTGCTGGCTGGGGGTGATGGGTTTCGTGGTGTATGTGGGCGTCTACAGCCTGTATATGAAACGTCACTCCGTCTACGGTACGCTGATTGGTTCTCTCTCCGGCGCTGCGCCGCCGGTGATTGGCTACTGCGCCGTCACGAACGAGTTCGACAGCGGTGCGCTGATTCTGCTGGCTATCTTTAGCCTGTGGCAGATGCCGCACTCGTACGCCATTGCGATTTTCCGCTTCAAGGATTATCAGGCAGCGAACATCCCGGTTCTGCCGGTCGTGAAAGGTATTTCAGTCGCCAAGAATCACATCACGCTGTACATCATCGCCTTCGCCGTGGCGACGCTGATGCTCTCTCTCGGAGGTTACGCTGGATACAAATATCTGGTGGTGGCTGCTGCGGTGAGCGTCTGGTGGCTCGGTATGGCGCTGCGCGGGTACAAAGTGGAAGACGATAAAGTGTGGGCACGTAAGCTGTTTGTGTTCTCGATTGTCGCTATCACCTCCCTGTCCGTGATGATGTCCGTCGACTTTATGGTGCCTGATTCACACAATCTGCTGACTTACGTCTGGTAAGCACGCTGATATGAACAAGCCGGGTGATGATAACCCGGCTTTTTTTTGCCCTGTCGCGCTCCGCTTGCACAGGCCTGCGTAACCGCCAGGCCGGGTAAAATGAAGCCGCCACCGGCAATGTTCAGCCCCCGTAATATCTCTTAAACAAACACCTATTTACCGCACTTAACACCCCGCCTACACTAGTGCCTGCTTTTGAACAGAGGTGGTAATGAACGATTATAAAATGACACCAGGCGAACTGCGCGCAACCTGGGGTTTAGGGACTGTTTTCTCGCTGCGCATGCTTGGCATGTTTATGGTCCTGCCTGTTCTGACTACCTATGGTATGGCACTTCAGGGCGCCAGCGAGGCGTTAATTGGTCTGGCAATTGGCATCTATGGCCTGGCCCAGGCGATATTTCAGATCCCCTTCGGGCTACTCTCCGATCGCGTTGGCCGTAAGCCACTGATTGTCGGTGGCCTGCTGATCTTTGTCCTCGGCAGCATTATTGCCGCGCTGTCACACTCCATTTGGGGCATTATTCTTGGCCGTGCGCTGCAAGGCTCAGGGGCGATTGCCGCCGCCGTAATGGCGCTACTCTCGGATTTAACCCGCGAACAGAACCGAACCAAAGCGATGGCGTTTATTGGCGTCAGCTTTGGCGTCACCTTTGCTATTGCCATGGTGCTTGGCCCGATCATTACCCATAAGCTGGGCCTGAATGCCCTCTTCTGGATGATTGCCGTACTGGCGACGATTGGCATTGCGCTAACGATTTGGGTGGTGCCGGACAGTAAAAATCACGTTCTGAACCGTGAATCGGGCATGGTGAAAGGCTGCTTCAGTAAAGTCATCGTTGAACCACGTTTGCTGAAGCTCAACTTCGGCATCATGTGTCTGCACATCCTGTTGATGTCCACCTTCGTGGCCCTCCCCGGCCAGCTGGCGGCAGCCGGATTCCCGGCGGCTGAGCACTGGAAGATTTACCTGGTCACGATGCTGATCTCCTTCGTTTCCGTGGTGCCGTTTATCATCTACGCCGAAGTAAAACGTCGCATGAAGCGCGTATTCCTGGGCTGTGTGGCGCTGCTATTAATCGCAGAAATTGTGCTGTGGGGCTCCGGCCCGCACTTCTGGGAGCTGGTGCTGGGCGTGCAGCTGTTCTTCCTCGCCTTTAACCTGATGGAAGCCCTGCTGCCATCGTTAATCAGCAAAGAATCCCCAGCCGGATACAAAGGTACGGCGATGGGCATTTACTCCACCAGCCAGTTTTTGGGCGTCGCCATCGGCGGTTCGTTCGGTGGCTGGGTAGACGGATTATTCGATTCGCAGACCGTATTTCTTGCCGGCGCGCTGCTGGCGATGGTCTGGCTGCTGGTTGCCAGCACCATGAAAGAGCCGCGCTACGTAAGCAGCCTGCGGGTGGAAATCCCGGACGGTGTGGAGATAAGCGACGCGCTGAAACAGCGGCTGGAAACAACAGAAGGGGTCAGCGAAGTGCTGATCGTCCCAGAAGAGCGAAGTGCTTACGTCAAAATCGACAGTAAAGTCACCAATCGCTTCGAAGTGGAACAGGCTATTAAAGCCTGAAAAAATGCCCGGCTTGCCGGGCATTTTCGTTTTTAATCGCGGAAGTTCTTAAACTGGAACGGCTGTCCCAGGTCGCCGCCGCGCACCAGCGCCATAACGGCCTGCAGATCGTCGCGCGCTTTACCGGTGACACGAATCTCTTCGCCCTGAATTTGCGCCTGCACTTTCAGCTTACTGTCTTTGATGAGCTTAACGATTTTCTTCTGCATCGCGCTCTCAATACCCTGCTTAAGTTTGGCTTCAACAAACCAGGTTTTGCCGCTGTGCACGAACTCTTCCGGCACATCCAGAGACGTCCCTTCAATGCCGCGTTTTAACAGCTTGGCACGCAGAATATCCAGCAACTGATTGACCTGGAAATCGGACTCGCTCAAAACCTTGATGGTCTTATTCGCGTCGTTCAGCTCAAAACTCGCCTCTACGCCACGAAAATCGAAACGTGACTCAACTTCACGGCTGGCGTTATCCACACCGTTGCGGACTTCCTGGATATCAACTTCTGAAACAATATCGAAAGATGGCATCTTTTCTTCTCCCTTTACTTTTGTTGCGTTGCATAATACCCGCAACGAGGCATAACTCAACAGAAGCTTAGCTGACGGCGCTATACTTAACCGACACGCCTGGCGCAGTTGCAGGTGAGGAGGAACAATGAAAATTACCGTGCTCGGATGCGGAGCCCTGGGCCAGCTTTGGCTCACCACATTGTGCAAACATGGACACGAGGTACAAGGCTGGCTACGCGTCCCCCAGCCGTATTGCAGTGTAAACCTGATCGATGAAGATGGAAGTATCTTTAACGAATCGCTCACCGCCAACGATCCTGATTTCCTGGCGCAAAGCGACCTGCTGCTGGTTACCCTTAAGGCCTGGCAGGTATCGGATGCCGTCAGAGCGCTGGCGAACACCCTGCCCCGCACCACGCCCATTCTTCTGGTGCATAACGGCATGGGCACCCTCGAAGAGCTCAACAGCATCCCACAGCCGCTGTTGATGGCGATCACCACCCATGCGGCCCGTCGCGACGGTAATATCATCGTCCACGTGGCAAGCGGCGTCACCCATATGGGACCGGCGCGCGAGCAGGATGGCGATTACAGCTATCTCGCCGACGTGCTGCAACATGTGCTGCCCGACGTGGCCTGGCACAACAACATTCGCCCACAGCTGTGGCGCAAACTGGCGGTCAACTGCGTGATCAACCCGCTGACGGCGCTTTTGGACTGCCCGAACGGTGAGCTGAAAAACCATCCGCAGGAAGTAGCGGCCCTGTGCGCTGAAGTCGCGGCCGTGATTGAGCGTGAGGGCATCCACACCTCGGAAGACGATATCCGTTACTACGTCGAGCAGATTATCGACAGCACCGCTGAAAATATCTCATCGATGCTGCAGGATGTGCGCGCACAGCGGCACACAGAAATCGACTACATCACCGGCTATCTGCTCAAACGAGCCCGCGCACATGGCATCAACGTGCCGGAAAATATCCGCCTGTATGACCTGGTTAAACGTAAGGAGAGTGAGTATGAGCGCGTCGGCACTGGTATGCCTCGCCCCTGGTAGCGAAGAGACAGAAGCAGTCACGACCATTGATTTGCTGGTTCGCGGCGGGATAAACGTCACCACCGCCAGCGTCGCCAGCGATGGCAATCTGACTATCGTCTGCTCGCGCGGCGTGAAGCTGCTGGCCGATGCACCGCTGGTTGAAGTGGCGGACGGCGATTTCGACGTGATTGTTCTGCCCGGCGGCCTGAAAGGAGCGGAGTGTTTTCGCGACAGCCCCCTTTTGGTCGAAACCGTGCGCCAGTTTCATCTCTCCGGGCGAATTGTCGCCACCCTCTGCGCTGCGGCAGCCACCGTACTGGTTCCCCATGACCTCTTCCCCATCGGCAACATGACCGGCTTCCCGACGCTGAAAGACCGCATCCCCGAGGGACAGTGGGTCGATAAACGGGTGGTCTGGGATCCGCGCGTCAACCTGCTGACCAGCCAGGGGCCAGGAACCTCGATTGATTTTGCACTCAAGATTATCGATCTGCTTGTCGGGCGAGAAAAAGCCTATGAGGTCGCGTCCTCGCTGGTGATGGCAGCAGGGATTTATAACTACTACGAGGCGTAAATAGACGCTGTTATTCCCCTCAGGCTGGCCATCGCGCCGGCCTTTATTTTCTCTGCTGATAATTGCGGCGGGAATCACAATTCTTATCTTTCTTTCTGAAACTGATTCTCATCACGCACTTTCACCGTGACTAAAACTGCTTAATTTCATTGAGATACGGATTACTTTTGTCATTTCGCCCCTGTTTGACAGCTACAGGCTTCCGTGAAAAACTCATTTCAACTGGCATATACCAGTTAAACACTTCGCCCACTAAAGCGGTTGGAAATGAAGAATGGCGAAGAACAGAAATCTCTTCTGGAGTAAGCAATGTGATTACATTTCTTGAGAACAGAGTCATTCCTGTCCTGATTCGCGTCGGTGAAAACAAAATCCTGGTGGCGGTGCGTAACGGCATTGCCCTGACGCTCCCCTTCACCATTACCGGCAGTCTGTTTCTGATCCTCGCGAATTTACCGATTCCGGGCTGGACCGACTGGCTTGGCCCTTACGCCGAGAAGCTCAGCGCACCGGTTGCTGTAACCTTCGGCGCCATCGGACTGATTTCAGCCATCGGCATCAGCTACAACCTGGCGAAAGAGTACAGCCTCAACGCCCTGACCTGCGCCATCATCACCATGGTGGTCTTTTTACTGGCCCAGCTTAACGATAAGTACCAGCTCAATGTCGATAACCTGGGGGCTGCCGGGCTGTTCTCCGCCATTATTCTCTCGATTCTGACGGTGCAAATTGTCCGTTTCTTTATTCATCATAACGTGGTGATTAAACTCCCCGAAGGCGTCCCTCCTGCGGTCGCCCAATCTTTCGCAAGCCTGATCCCGGCGGCAGTGGCAATTACCTTAATCTGGTTCGTTAGGGTCATTCTTAACTTCGATATTAATAATTTCTTTACGCTTATTCTCAGCCCGCTGGTCACCGGCTTAGGATCGCTTCCCGGCATGCTGGTCTTAATCTTTTTGATCTCACTACTCTGGTGTTGCGGTATCCATGGCGACAACGTGCTCTCCGGTATCACCGCACCAATCTTCCTGAAATACATCGCCGAAAATACCCAGGCCTATTTACACCACCAGCCTATTCCGCACATCACCGCCGACGGGTTTTATATCGTCTTTATGTGTCTCGGCGGCACCGGGGCGACGCTCGGGTTAGTCATGGCGATGATGCGCTCGCGCAGCAAGCTGTATAAATCCGTCGGCAAACTCTCTTTGCCCTCCGCAATATTTTGCATCAATGAGCCGGTGATATTTGGCTGCCCGATTGTCTTTAACCCGTTACTGATGATCCCCTTTACCTTAACCCCGATGATTCTCTGTACGTCGACTTACGCGCTGATGTATTTCGACATTATTGGCCGCCCGGTACTGCAAATCCCCTGGACTATGCCGCCTATTTTCGCGGCCTGGTTTGTCACCGGAGGCAATATTCCGGCCGTGATTTGGTCAGTCTGCACCATTGCCATTTCAGCCCTCGTCTGGCTGCCGTTTTTCAAACTCGCAGAACGCAAACAGTTAGAAACAGAAGCGGCGGAAGAACACTCGCGCCGTGAAGCTGAAAAACTCCCCGATCCCATCTTGTAAAAAGGATTCACGATGAAAAAGCTCAAAATTGTCACGATTGGTGGTGGCTCAAGCTATACGCCGGAATTGATCGATGGATTTATCAAACGCTACGACGAACTGCCGGTCACCGATTTCTACCTGCTGGACATTGAAGAAGGGAGAGAGAAGCTGGAGATCGTCGGCAAGCTCGCCCAGCGCATGGTGGCGCAAGCGGGTATCCCGATGAACATTCACCTGACGCTGGATCGGGAAACGGCTCTGAAAGATGCCGATTTCGTTACTACTCAGTTGCGCGTCGGCTTCCTTGATGCGCGCATCAACGATGAGAAAATCCCGCTGAAATACGGCGTACTCGGCCAGGAAACCACCGGGCCAGGCGGTTTTATGAAAGCCCAGCGCACCATTCCTGTGCTGCTGGATATCTGCAAAGCGATGGAAAAATGGTGTCCGAACGCGTGGCTTATCAACTTCACTAACCCGGCGGGCATTGTGACAGAAGCCATCACTCGCCACTCCGCAATTAAGACCATCGGGATTTGCAGCGGTGCAAACAGCATGATGATGGACATCGCCAAAGCCTACGACGTCCGCAAAGCGGATATCTACGCGCGCATCATCGGCCTGAACCACCTGATCTTTGCCGATAAAATTTACGTGAAAGGCGACGATTGTACCGATGATTTTATCGAAAAACTGGCCGTTGGCAGTGCCAATAACTCGCTGAAAAATATCCCGGATATTGGCTTTACCGCGCGCTTTGCCCGCGCGCTGCACATGTATCCGATCTCCTATCTCAAGTATTACTTCCTGACCCGCGAAATGACGGAAACGGCTATCCGCGATTGCGCAAATAAGGGCACACGCGGTGAGCAAACGCGTGAAATCGAGCGCAAACTGTTTGAGCTGTACCAGGACCCGAACCTGAACCACAAGCCGAAAGAGCTGGAGCAGCGCGGTGGTGCGTGGTACTCCGACACGGCCTGCTCGATCATCAGCTCGATTTTCAACGACAAAAAAGAAGTGCACGTGGTCAATACAGTGAATAACGGCGCGACGCCAGATCTGCCGGATCACGTCACCCTGGAAACCAATGCCGTCATCGATAAAAACGGCGCCCATCCGCTGGCCTACGGCAGACTGTCGGTGAAAATTCGCGGGTTAATCCAGAGTGTCAAAGCCTACGAAGAGCTGACGGTCGAGGCCGCCGTCACCGGAGATTATGCCACCGCCCTTCTGGCGCTGAGTATCAACCCCATCGTGCCCTCCGCCGCCATTGCCGAGCAAATCCTCGATGAGTATCTGGAAGTGAACCACGCCTATTTGCCGCAATACACGAAACGCTAAGGAACTGCGATGAACGTTGAAATTGTTGAAGATTACCGGGCGCTCAGCGCCACTGTGGCCCAGCGCGTGATCGACACCGTCACCCGCAAACCGGATGCCCTGATCTGCATTGCCGGGGGCGATACGCCGCTGGGGGTGTTTGATGTTCTGGTTCGTGCCAGCGAAGAGGGCAACGTCGATTTTTCCCGCGCGGCGTTTGTCGGCCTGGACGAGTGGCTGGGGCTGGGCAAAGCCGATAAGGGCAGCTGTCGCGAGATGGTCTGGGGGCATTTCTTCAGCCGTCTGACGTTACGTGATGAACAAATCTGCTTCTTTGACGGCTTAACGACCGACCCTGAGCAGGAGTGCCGCCGCGTGGATCGCTTCATCGCGGGCCACGGGAGCATTGATATTATCGTGCTCGGCATCGGCATGAATGGTCATATCGGCTTTAATGAGCCCAGCGCGGCGCAGGATACGGAGTGTCACGTTGTCGATCTGGATGAGGTCACCCAGTCGGTTTCCGTGAAGTATTTCGGCCAGGCTCGCGACGTGAAACAGGGGATTTCTCTGGGGATGAAAACGATTCTGGCGGCGAAGTCAGTGATTGTGATGGCCAGCGGTGAGAAAAAGGCCGCTATCGTGGCGCAGACTCTGCGCTCAGATATCGACGCCAGTATTCCGGCGACCCTGTTAAAAGCCCATCCGCAGGTGCAAATGCTGGTAGATAAAGCCGCTGCGGCTCAACTATAAACGCTCCGACAGGCGCGCTCGCGCCTGTCATCTTTCAATGCGTAGATTCTTAACCCGAAAAAGATCCGCACGGTTATAACTAATCGAATAGTTAAAGGCTTTTTTATCACTCAGGCGGGTGACTTCCGTAATTTTCAGCATCGCTTGCCCCGGTGTAATACCCAGCAGCGTAGCCAGCTCGCGGTCGAACAGCGCCGCTTCAATTAACGAATCCGCATCGCTGATTTTTTTCCCGGTGTATTCTTCGATATAGCCATACAGCGATCCTTTTTCGAGAACGGACTGTGGAATCACCGCGATGGTTTGCACTGGAATATTGGTGTCTTCGACCAGAACGGGCTGTCCATCCAGAAGGCGCACGCGGCGGATAAACCAGACGTCGTCGCCAGGCTTAATCTCAAGGTGTTGTGCCAGCGAGGGATCGGCCTGAATAGTCGTGAAGGTAATTAAACGGCTGGTGACCTTGACCCGCCCCTGGAATTCGCGAGAAAACCCCAGAATGCTGTCGCTCTTTTCATTGTTAAGGATATAAATATTGCTGGCGGTATTTTTCAGCACAAACATGCCTTTACCATGAATGCGCTCGATATACCCTTCCTGAACCAGATTCGCCATCGCTTTTTGCACCGTCACCCGCGTCACGTTATACACGCTGGCGAGATCGCGCTCGGAGGGAATACTTTCTCCGATTCGATATTTCTGATCGAGAATATCCTTTTTTATCTTTTCTTTTATTTCCAGGTATTTATGCATACTACCCTCGCGGCGTCCTGACGGATCGTTACTTTACCATGGGCGCAAAATTTGGAAATAAAAAAGCCGGGTAGCGGCTTCGCCTTACCCGGCCTGATCGTGGAGCGCGCCCCGAAGGGCATTGCTTACGGGCGATATACCTTCACATTGGTAAAGCCCTGCTCGCGCAGGTAGAGCGCCTGCAGGCGGCTCATCACGCCACGCTCGCACCACAGGAGATAGGTTTTGTCCTTCTCCAGATCGCCAAACTTGGTGCTCAGCTTATAGAACGGCAGGGAGACAACTTCAACGCCCTCCACGCTCAGCGGGCTGGCATCCTGCTCGTCGATAGCGCGGATATCCACGATCACGTCGTTGGCGCTGAATCCGCTTACGGTTTCTACTTCCACCACGTCCTGATCGGTCTGCTGCGCAATTTCACGGATATCAACGTTCGTTGCTTCAGCAACCACTTTTTCGAGGATCTCGAAATCGAAGTTTTGCTCTTCCGCTTCGATCTTCGCCTTCACCGCTTTCACGGTCGGGCTTTTCGAGATCACACCGCAGTATTCCGGCATGGTACGGGCAAAATCTTCCGTACCGATTTTGCGCGCCAGATCGATGATGTGTTCTTTGTCGTGGGAGATCAGCGGACGGAGGATCAGCGTATCCGAGACGTTGTCGATCAGACGCAGGTTGGTCAGGGTCTGGCTGGAGACCTGGCCCAGGGCTTCGCCTGTTACCAGCGCCTGCACGCCGTAGCGCTCGGCCACTTTCGACGCCGCACGCATCATCATGCGTTTCAGCACCACGCCCATCTGGCCGTCGTCCACTTTTTCGAGGATTTCGCCGACCACAGGCTCAAAGTTGATCGCCACAAAACGCACGCGGTGGGAACTGCCAAAACGGTTCCACAGATAATGCGCGACCTGACGAACGCCGATCTCGTGCGCCGCACCGCCCAGGTTAAAGAAGCAGTAATGCACGCGGCAGCCGCGACGCATCAGCATGTAGCTGGAGACGCCAGAATCGAAACCACCGGAAATCAGGGACAGCACATCTTCTTGCGTCCCAATCGGATACCCGCCAATCCCTTCGTAGCGGCCTTTGACCAGCAGCAGGCGATCGTTTTCGATCTCCAGATTGACGGTCACTTCCGGGTTGGTCAGCTTCACGCGCGCCGTTTCAACGTGCTGGTTCAGACCGCCGCCAACATAACGTTCGGCTTCGATCGAGCTGAATTCATGTTTACCGCGACGCTTTACGCGCACGCAGAAGGTTTTGCCTTCGATCTGATCGCGGTACTGAGCAAGCGACAGTTCAAAAATATTGTGCAGTGAGGTAAAGGGAACGTCCTCAACTTCCAGAATATGGTGAATCCCGGGAATGCGGGTCAGCGCATCGCGAATATCCAGACGCTTGTTTTCGTCCTTGGCGCGCACTTCAACGTGATCCCAGTGACGAACCACGGCAAGGGTTTCGTCATAATTTTTTAAAACGTTACGAATGTTTCCGGTCAGAATTTTAATAAAGCGCAAACGCACAGATTGGCTTTTGATGGTGATTTCCGGGAACAATTTAATGATAAACTTCATGGCGGCAATGTTTCGTTGGCAAGCCCGTAAAGGCTTGTGATGGAAAAGAGTACAGCAGCCCACACCCGTGGCTGCATCCAGGCGCGGAAGTATACCACTATAGCGGTGCTCCTGTGCACATTGCGCGTTATTTGCTTATCCGCCCGAGTCCGCTACCATGACGGGGCTGAAAATATGAGAGTCTACATTCACTATGCCGAAGAAAAATGACGCACCAGCCAGTTTCGAAACTGCGCTGAGTGAGCTGGAGCAAATTGTGACTCGTCTGGAAAGCGGCGACCTGCCGCTGGAAGACGCGCTCAATGAATTCGAACGCGGCGTGCAGCTTGCGCGCCAGGGGCAGGTTAAATTGCAGCAGGCCGAACAGCGTGTGCAAATTCTGCTGTCCGATAGCGAAGACGCCGCCACAACCCCTTTTACACCGGACGCTGAGTAAATGGATTTCGCCAAAGCGCTTCAGGAATGTGTGGAACGTGCCAATGACGCGCTGCGTCGTTTTATTGAACCACAGCCTTTTCAGAACACTCCACTGGTTGAAGCCATGCACTATGGCGCACTCTTAGGTGGAAAGCGTCTGCGCCCGTTCCTCGTTTATGCTACGGGCAATATGTTTGGCATCAGCAATGACACGCTGGATGCGCCAGCGGCCGCCGTTGAGTGCATTCATGCCTACTCGCTGATCCACGATGATTTACCGGCGATGGACGACGACGATTTACGTCGCGGCCAGCCGACCTGCCATATCAAGTTTGGCGAAGCCAATGCCATTCTGGCCGGTGATGCTCTGCAGACGCTGGCGTTCTCTATTCTGAGCGATGCGCCGATGGTTGAAGTGGCCGACCGTGACCGTCTGGCGATGGTTTCTGAGCTGGCGATGGCCAGCGGCATCGCTGGTATGTGCGGTGGTCAGGCGCTGGATCTGGAAGCGGAAGGTCGTCAGGTTAATCTGGAACAGCTTGAGCGCATCCACCGTCATAAAACAGGTGCGCTGATCCGTGCAGCCGTTCGCCTGGGCGCGCTGAGCGCGGGTGAACAGGGGCGTAAAGCCCTGCCCGTTCTGGACAGATACGCCGAAAGTATCGGTCTGGCTTTCCAGGTTCAGGATGACATTCTGGATGTGGTGGGCGATACTGCAATATTGGGAAAACGTCAGGGTGCAGACCAGCAGCTTGGCAAAAGTACCTACCCCGCCCTGCTGGGCCTTGAGCAAGCCCAACGTAAAGCCCGGGACCTGATCGATGATGCCCGCCAGTCGCTGAATCTGCTGGCCGCACAATCGCTTGATACCTCGGCACTGGAAGCGCTAGCGGACTATATAATCCAGCGTGATAAATAAACATACTAAATCTCGATGAGCCTTTGATGAGTTTTGATATTGCCAAATACCCGACACTGGCGTTGGTTGACTCCACCCAGGAGTTACGTCTGTTGCCGAAAGAGAGCCTGCCGAAGCTGAGCGACGAACTGCGTCGTTACCTGCTCGACAGCGTGAGTCGTTCCAGCGGACATTTCGCCTCCGGGCTTGGCACGGTGGAGCTGACCGTTGCGCTGCACTACGTCTACAACACCCCGTTTGACCAGCTGATCTGGGATGTCGGTCATCAGGCTTATCCGCACAAAATTCTCACCGGCCGTCGCGATAAAATTGGTACCATCCGCCAGAAAGGTGGGCTGCATCCGTTCCCATGGCGCGGTGAGAGCGAGTACGACGTCTTAAGCGTCGGCCACTCCTCCACATCAATTTCTGCGGGTATCGGCATTGCCGTGGCGGCGGAAAAAGAGAACAAACAGCGCCGCACCGTCTGCGTGATTGGCGATGGCGCGATCACGGCGGGTATGGCGTTTGAGGCGATGAACCACGCGGGCGATATCATGCCCGATATGCTGGTGATCCTTAACGACAATGAAATGTCGATTTCAGAAAACGTCGGTGCGCTCAACAACCACCTGGCGCAGCTGCTCTCCGGCAAACTCTACTCCACCCTGCGTGAAGGCGGTAAAAAAGTCTTCTCCGGCGTGCCACCGATCAAAGAGCTGCTGAAACGCACCGAAGAGCACATCAAAGGCATGGTGGTTCCCGGCACCCTGTTTGAAGAGCTGGGCTTTAACTACATTGGCCCGGTGGACGGACATGACGTGCTGGGCCTGGTCTCCACGCTCAAGAACATGCGCGACCTGAAAGGCCCGCAGTTCCTGCACATCATGACTAAAAAAGGGCGTGGCTACGAGCCCGCGGAAAAAGACCCGATCACCTTCCACGCCGTGCCTAAATTCGATCCGACCAGCGGCTGTCTGCCAAAAAGCAGCGGCGGGATGCCAAGCTATTCGAAAATTTTCGGCGACTGGCTGTGCGAAACAGCGGCTAAAGACAACAAGCTGATGGCCGTGACGCCTGCCATGCGTGAAGGCTCCGGCATGGTGGAGTTCTCCAAAAAATTCCCGGGTCAATATTTTGACGTGGCGATTGCCGAACAGCACGCGGTGACGTTCGCAGCCGGTCTGGCAATTGGCGGTTATAAACCGATTGTGGCTATCTACTCGACTTTCCTGCAGCGCGCCTACGATCAGGTGATCCACGACGTCGCTATTCAGAAGCTGCCGGTGCTGTTTGCTATCGACCGTGCAGGTATCGTCGGCGCTGACGGGCAGACGCACCAGGGGGCGTTTGATCTCTCCTTCCTGCGCTGTATCCCGGACATGATCGTGATGACGCCAAGCGACGAGAACGAATGCCGCCAGATGCTCTTTACCGGCTATCACTATCAGGACGGCCCAAGCGCCGTACGTTATCCGCGCGGCAACGCCGTGGGCGTCGAGCTGGAACCGCTGGCGAAATTACCTATCGGGAAAGGCATCGTTAAACGTCACGGCGAAAAACTGGCGATCCTCAACTTCGGTACATTGATGCCAGAGGCGGCGAAAGTCGCGGAATCGCTCAATGCGACCCTGGTGGATATGCGCTTTGTCAAACCGCTGGATGAAACGTTAATTCTGGAGATGGCGGCGCGTCACGATTCGCTGGTCACCCTGGAAGAGAACGCCATTATGGGCGGCGCAGGCAGCGGCGTGAACGAAGTGCTGATGGCACATCGCAAGCCAGTTCCGGTGCTGAATCTCGGCCTGCCAGACTACTTTATTCCGCAAGGAACCCAGGACGAAGCCCGCGCGGCGATTGGCCTGGATGCTGCCGGAATTGAAGCTAAAATCCGCAGCTGGCTGGCGTAACAACTCCCCTCTTTTCCCTCCTGCTATGCTTAAAGATAGTATTTTAAGCAATCAGCAGGAGTGGAAGCATGCAATACAACACGTTAGGAAAAACAGATCTTAAGGTTTCCCGTCTTTGTCTGGGCTGTATGACATTTGGCGAACCTCAACGGGGGAACCATGCCTGGACGCTGCCGGAAGAGAGCAGCCGCCTGATCATCAAACACGCCCTCGACTGTGGCATTAACTTCTTCGATACGGCAAATAGCTACTCCGACGGCAGCAGCGAAGAGATTGTGGGCCGCGCGCTGCGGGATTTTGCCCGTCGCGACGAGGTGGTGGTTGCCACCAAGGTTTACTATCCCTCAGGCGATTTAACTGAAGGGCTGTCCCGCGCGCAAATCCTGCGTTCGATTGATGCCAGCCTGAAGCGCCTGAACATGGATTATGTCGATCTGCTGCAAATCCACCGTTGGGACTACAACACCCCGATAGAAGAGACCCTTGAAGCGCTGGACGACGTGGTAAAAGCGGGTAAAGCGCGCTACATCGGTGCGTCGTCAATGCACGCCTCGCAGTTTGCCGAAGCGCTGGATCTTCAGAAGCAGCACGGCTGGGCGCGATTCGCCACTATGCAGGATCACTACAATCTGATCTATCGCGAAGAAGAGCGCGACATGCTGCCGCTGTGCTATCAGGAAGGCGTGGCAGTGATTCCGTGGAGTCCGCTGGCACGCGGTCGGTTAACCCGTCCGTGGGGAGAAACCACCGCGCGCTCCGTTTCCGATGAAGTGGGTAAAAATCTGTATAACGATACCCAGGCGAGCGATGCGCTGATCGCCGAACGTCTGGCCGGTATCGCCGAGGAGACAGGGGTTACCCGCGCGCAGGTGGCGCTGGCGTGGCTTCTGAGCAAACGCGGAGTGGCAGCACCGATTATCGGCACGTCGCGGGAAGAACAGCTGGATGAACTGTTAAATGCGGTCGATTTGACGCTGTCGCCGGAGCAGATTGCCGAGCTGGAAACACCCTATCAGCAACATCCGGTTGTCGGATTTAAATAAAAAAAGCCGGGTAGCGGCTTCGCCTTACCCGGCCTGCAATGCGTATGATTTTGTTAGCCGGGAAGCCCAGCGCGACCCGGCAGCAAACCACACGACATCACGCGAAGTGATCGTACCCTTTCCAGTCGAGTGTCACAGGGGTGCCGTTTTGCACAAACTGCATCCCCTCGCTCTCAGGCAAAATCTGCCCGATACAGGTAAACGGCGCACCGAGATTGCCCAGCGCAACATCCAGCGTCCCGCGATTTAGCTCCGGGACGGTAAAGCACAGCTCGTAATCTTCACCGCCGGACAGCGCCCAGCGCAGCGCCTGCTCAGGCTCGACGTGTTTACGCATCTGCTCTGACAGCGGGAAGGTATCGAGATCAACTCGCGCCCCGACGCCACTTGCCTTAAGAATGTGCCCAAGATCGGAAATCAAACCGTCAGACAGGTCGATCGCCGAGCTGGCGCGCTCGCGCAGTGCCTGGCCGTGCAGAATGCGTGGGGTTGGGCGCAGGTGGCGCTTCACCAGATACGCTGCGTCATCGGCGTCGTTCACGGTTAAACGATCCTGCAAAATCGCCAGCCCCGCCGCGCTGTCGCCTGGCGTACCGGTGACATAAATCCAGTCGCCTGGCTTCGCGCCCGAGCGTTTCAGCGCGCGTCCGACTGGCACGTAGCCGTGGATCGCCAGCGTCATCGACAGCGGACCGGCTGTGGTATCACCGCCAATCAGCTGCATATCGTAATAGTTCAGTTGTTCAAACAGCGCGTCGCTGAAGGCTTCAAGCCAGGCTTCATCGACGCTCGGCAAGGTAAGTGCCAGCGTCAGCCACGCCGGATCGGCGCCCATCGCCGCCAGATCGCTTACGTTCACCGCCAGCGCTTTGTAGGCCAGATCGGCCGGATCGATATCCGCCAGGAAATGGCGCCCGCACACTAAGGTGTCGGTGCTGATTGCCAGGGTCTGTTTTTCGGGAATATTGAGAAGTGCGCAGTCGTCGCCAATGCCCGTTTCAACATCAAGACGGGAGCTACGAACGCGGTCAAAATAACGGGCAATCAGGGAGAATTCGCCGCATGCCATACGTTATGCCTCAGCAAATAAAAATAAAAAAACCGGAGCCGCACAGCCAGGCGGCAGTGCGAAACTCCGGTTTGCGGATCACTTTTTGTGGGGACGGATCGCAGGTGCGGCTTTATCCAGCACGCCATTCACAAATTTGTGGCTGTCTTCAGCACCGAAGGTTTTTGCCAGTTCGATAGCTTCATTGATGGCCACTTTGTATGGCACATCCTGACGTTTAGACAGCTCAAACAGCGCAATGCGCAGCACTGCTTTCTCAACCTGGCCCAGCTCTTCAAGCAGACGGGACAGGTACGGCTTCATCAGACCGTCGAGATACGCGCTATTAGTCGCCACTCCCGACAGCAGTTCACGGAAGTACAGGACGTCAACGTCTTTGACGTCTTGTTCCGCCAGGAACTGGTATTCAACATCAGCGATGTCGTTCTGGGACAACTGCCAGGAGTAGAGCGCCTGGACGGCACACTCACGGGCGCGGCGACGAGCAGCAGGTTTCACGGAATTCCCCTTACAAAAAAATCAGGCCTTAATGGCTTTCAATACGTTGATCATTTCAAGCGCGGTCAGTGCAGCTTCTGCACCTTTGTTACCGGCTTTGGTGCCAGCGCGTTCGATGGCTTGTTCAATACTTTCAGTAGTCAGTACGCCGAATGCGACAGGAATTTCAGCATCCTGTGCCACGTGCGCCAGACCATTGCTTGCACCACCCGCAACGTATTCGAAGTGAGCAGTACCGCCACGAATCACCGTACCCAGCGCAATCACCGCGTCGTATTTACCGGTTTTCGCCAAAGCGCCCGCTGCCAACGGCAGTTCGTAGGCACCTGGAACCCAAACAACGGTAATATTGTCATCTTTAACCTGGCCAATACGTTTCAGGGCGTCAATCGCACCGTCCAGCAGGCTTTCGTTGATGAAGTTGTTGAAACGCGCAATAGTGATGGCGACGCGAGCGTCCGGGGTAGCAACAGCAGCTTCAATAATATTCATACTCTTCCTTTACGGGTTCATTTGGCCCCGCAGGGGGGCGGATTTTATCATAATACTTCGCGCACTGCTTCTCTATTTCAGAAAGCCTCACGCAGGGATTAAATGCAGGCACACGTCGGGGCCAACCTGCCGAATTTCGCTGAATTTGAGTTGCGGCGCATCGGCCAGTTTTTCAAGGCCGGGCAGCACAAACAGGCCACGCGCATCGGTACCTAACAGTTTAGGCGCAACGTAGACAATCAGTTCATCCACAAGCCCCGCCTGCAATAACGCACCGGCAAGCGTAGGCCCGGCTTCGACCCAGATGCTGTTCACCTGCTGTTTACCCAGCAGCATCATCAGCACCACTAAATCGATATGACCGTGATGCTCCGGCACCATGATGCTGCGCACCGCGTCCGGCCATTCACGACTGTCTTCTTGCGTACGTGCAATCCAGGTTTCACCCGGCTGCTGCACGATACGGTGTTCGGGCGTCAGGCGATTCTGACGATCCAGCACAATACGCAGCGGCTGGCGCAGATTTTCCTCGGGATAGAGCGCCCGGGTATCGGCATCAAGCTCTTCCCAACGCACGGTCATCGCCGGATCGTCTGCCAGCACCGTCTCACTGCTGGTGAGAATAGCATGGCTTTGCGCGCGCAGACGTTGCACATCGCGCCTTGCCTGCGGGGAGGTGATCCACTGGCTTTCACCGCTGGCCATCGCCGTGCGACCGTCAAGAGAGGCGCCCAGCTTCAGCTGAATGTAGGGGAAGCCGGTCCGCATCCGCTTGAGAAACCCCTTATTCAGCGCTTCAGCATCGTTCATCATCAGCCCGTGGCTGACGTCGATGCCTTCCTGCTGCAGGCGATAAAGACCGCGCCCCGCCACCTGCGGGTTCGGGTCCTGCATGGAGGTCACCACGCGCGCCACGCCTGCGGCAATTAATGCTTCGCAGCACGGCGGCGTGCGGCCATGATGGCTGCAGGGTTCAAGGGTCACATAGGCCGTTGCGCCACGGGCCTTTTCGCCCGCCATGCGTAACGCATGCACTTCAGCATGCGGCTCACCGGCGCGATAATGGAAACCCTCGCCCACAACAACGCCGTCTTTGACAATCACGCAGCCAACGTTCGGATTGGGATGGGTGGTGAAGCGTCCGCGCTGCGCGAGTTTCATCGCTCGCGCCATGTAAATCTCATCCTGCATGGGCTTAATCCTGTAGGCGGGCGATCTCTTCGCCGAACTCTTTGATGTCTTCGAAGCTGCGATAGACGGAAGCAAAGCGGATGTACGCCACTTTATCGAGCTTTTTGAGCTGCTCCATCACCAGGTTGCCGATCATTTTGCTCGGCACTTCGCGCTCGCCGGTGCCACGCAGATGCGATTTAATGTGATTAAGCGCCATTTCGACGTCATCTGCGCTGACTGGCCGTTTTTCCAGTGCTTTTAGCATCCCTCTGCGCAGTTTCTCTTCGTTAAATGGCTCACGTACATCGTTACTTTTCACCACGCGCGGCATCACCAGCTCTGCCACTTCGAAGGTAGTGAAACGTTCGTTGCAGACCAGACACTGCCGACGACGACGGACGGAGGAGCCTTCACCTACAAGACGGGAGTCGATTACTTTGGTATCCACAGCGGAACAGAATGGGCAATGCATACGGTGTCCTGGCTATCTGGTTAACTGAACTCTATTTTACCCTGAACTGGGCCGACAACAAAGGAAGAGCGCTTTTGAGACAAAGGATCTATACCTGACGGCGAGTTACTGGCTACCATTAGGACATCCGCTATTTCAAGGAATTAAACGCAATGACAAGACGTTACCTAAGAATCCTCGTGGTGGGAAGCCTCTTCACCCTTAGCGCCTGCGCACAGCAAAGCGAAGTTCGCCAGATGAAACAGAGCGTTAATACGCTCAACACGGCGATGACTAAGCTGAACCAGGAAACGGTTAAAATCACGCAGCAAAATGCCCTGAATGCGAAATCCAGTAGCGGCGTTTATCTGTTGCCTGGCGCCAACACGCCTGCACTGTTAAAAAGTCAAATTGGTACGCTGCGCATGTCGCTGGTCAATGTGGCACCTAACGCCGACGGCACACGCGCCACCCTGCGTATCCAGGGCCAGTCCAACGATCCGCTGCCAGCCTTTAGCGGCACGGTCGAATGGGGCCAGCTGCAGGGAACGACCGAAAGCTATCAGGAGGTTAACGTGCAAAACCAGTTAATTACCGCACCTGCCAGCGTGCTCGCACCGAGCGATGTCGATATCCCACTGCAGTTAAACGGCACCACGCCAGAGCAGTTAGGTTTCATCCGTATCCACGATATTCAGCCTGCCGCCCAGTAACACTCTTTAGCGGAACGTTTACCGCGTTCCGCTCTCTCTTACATTCCGAAACATTGGCAAGATAAATGATTGCCGTTACAATCCCCGCCGTTTAAAGTACGCAAACGTGAACGCAATCGATTACGCGCATGAGAGATATGTGAAACAACACATATTTTTGTGAGCAGGGATTCCTATAATAGGCTCCGCAGAAACACGAAATATTTAGAAACGCAATTCGCGCATCTTTCACATCCCGAAAGGGATTTTCAATCAGTGGCATGATTATGAAAAAAACAGTATTAGCAGCCGGTGCAGTTCTGGCACTGTCTTCCTCTTTCGCTGTAAACGCAGCTGAAAATTCAAAACCTGAATATGTTTCCGACTGGTGGCACCAGAGCGTCAACGTGGTTGGTAGCTACCACACTCGCTTCGGACCACAGATCCGCAACGATACCTATCTGGAGTACGAAGCTTTCGCCAAGAAAGACTGGTTTGATTTCTACGGTTACGCCGATGCACCGGTCTTCTTCGGTGGTAACACCGATGCGAAAGGTATCTGGAACCACGGTTCTCCGCTGTTCATGGAAATCGAACCGCGCTTCTCTATCGACAAGCTGACGGGCGCAGACCTGAGCTTCGGTCCGTTCAAAGAGTGGTATGTCGCGAACAACTACATCTACGACATGGGCCGCAACGCATCGGGCCGTCAGAGCACCTGGTACATGGGTCTGGGTACTGACATCGACACCGGTCTGCCGATGAGCCTGTCCATGAACGTGTATGCCAAATACCAGTGGCAGAACTACGGTGCCGCGAACGAAAACGAGTGGGATGGCTACCGTTTCAAAGTGAAATACTTTGTACCGATCACCCAGCTGTGGGGCGGTAACCTGAGCTATATCGGTTTCACCAACTTTGACTGGGGTTCAGACCTGGGCGACAACGACTTCCGTGACCTGAACGGTAAGAAAGCGCGTACCAACGACTCCATCGCCTCCAGCCACATCCTGGCGCTGAACTACGATCACTGGCACTACTCCGTGGTTGCTCGTTACTGGCACAACGGTGGCCAGTGGAACGACGACGCGAGCCTGAACTTCGGTAACGGTGATTTCAGCGTACGTTCTACCGGTTGGGGTGGTTACCTGGTTGTAGGTTACAACTTCTAATCCTGCCGCAGGCCGGATTAGCAAACCGCCATCCGGCATCAAAAAGCCAGCGCAATGCTGGCTTTTTTGTTATTTACAGACCAGTGCCCGGCCCTGATCCAGCAGCCACGGACGTAAATAGCCGACGGTGTTGGACATCGGCAGCACCTCATCCGGCAGCCTGATTCCGATGTGCTCGGCAATGTATGCCCGACGCGCCACAATGCGCTGCCAGAGCGCGGGGTAGTCACTTGCCAGCGTCTGACGGAGCGTGTCATCCGCCAGCGCGACGGTATCTTCAATGCTAGCCCCGGCGTATCCCTCTCTCGACGGAATAATGTCGATTTGCAGGAGCATCCCACTTTTCAAGGTCGCGGCCGACCCGGGGCCAATGGGCGAACAGAGCCACTCTTCATCCGCCACCAGATGCCCCGGATTCAGGTGCCAGTGATACTCGGCTTTTGGTAATACACGCTCAATTACGTCATACATCTCGCCGCCTTTCATCCCGATGTGCAGATGTTCAAGCCAGGCAACAACCGCACAAAAATAGGGTTTCGCCACCACCTCGAGATAGTCTGCGACGTCGGGCGCAAGCTCCGACGCATTCGCCACGACATACGCCGCTCTGCTGGTCAGCCCACCTTTGTAGCTGGTGGTGAGGGAGAATTTATCACCGCGCTGAATAACTTTGTCACCGGGATAAAGGTTAGCCCAGGCAAAGCGATCGCCCGTCGCAGCGATGGTGACGACATTATTCGGTTGGCCTTCTGCCGCCAGCAGCGCCGCAATCTGTTTTTCGGTTTTACCGGGTTCGATGGCATTTAACGCCGTGAGGATCGCCGTTGAGGCCAGATTCGCACCATATTCGTAGTGCGCCAGTTCGTTGGCGTTATTGACCGTACGCGCGCCGACGTCAGGATCGATAAAAATGCCCGTGGCATTGCGCAGCTGCGCCGTCCCCGCTCCCGCCAGGCGAATGGCATCGACAATAAAAGCGGGTAAATCAAACATCTGATGCGCATCGTCGCCCGAGCCGGTAAACAGCTTCCAGCCCGCCAGCCCCAGCGTTTTACCTGCCGTTATGCCCGCTTCCTTCAGCAGTTCCGGCAGCGGTTTTTTGTTATCCATCGGCTGATTGGGCAGCGAAAACCACGGAGCATGAATCACCCGGTTTGTGAGCCGTGCATGGGCGGCCAGCTTCAGGTTTTCATTGCCCAGCACCAGCACCGCCTCCCCCGAAGCCTGCAGCACCAATAGCGCCTCTTCAAAGCGGGGAATAAACCCGGTCAGATATTCGAAGTTACCGCCGTGCTCTTTATCCGCGTAGACAATCAGCGCGTCCAGCCCGTGCTGTTGCATCTTGCTCAGTATACTGGCTTTTCGCTGACGCAGGGTTTCGTCGCTCAACATTACGGAAGGCACGCCATGCCAGACGGCAGGCTGGGGAATGGAAGAAAGGGTGACCATCAGCATTACTCCATGTCATTGCGATTCACAATGCGAGAGTAACCAAATTTGAGATAGCTGTAATAAAAAAATCCCGGCCTTGCGACCGGGATTCCGTTATCAGATTGCTGTTGCCGTTACGGCAGGATGGACGGCTGATCCGCCCCTTCCTTTTCAACTTTCTGCTGCAGCAGATGCTCACGCTTCATGCCCAGTTTCAACGCCAGCGCGGACGCGACGTAGATAGAAGACGCCGTACCGATAGACACACCGATCAGCATGGTCAGCGAGAAGCCTTCCAGAATCGGGCCACCGAAGAGGAACAGCATCAGGATAACCATCAAGGTTGTCCCGGATGTGATCAACGTACGGTGCAGCGTTTGGGTCAGAGAAACGTTAAAGATTTCGTACGGCGTACCGCGACGGATCTTACGGAAGTTCTCACGAATACGGTCAGATACTACGATGCTGTCGTTCAGTGAGTAACCGATAACCGACATCAACGAGGCCACGATGGTCAGGTCAACCTCAATATGGAACAGAGACAACACACCCATGGTGATAACCACGTCGTGCGCCAGTGCGATAACCACACCGGCCGCCAGACGCCATTCGAAACGGAAACCAACGTAGACCAGAATCGAGATCAGCGCGGCCAGCAGTGCCAGAGCACCATTCTGCGCCAGATCTGCCCCGACGCTTGGGCCGACGAATTCGATACGTTTAACCGTGGCATCCTGGCTGGTCGCTTCATTAATCACGTTAACGACTTTGCTGCCCAGCTCCTGGCTGCCATTGGCATCGTGAACCGGAGGCATACGCACCATGATGTCGCGGCTGCTGCCGAAGTTCTGCAGCTGCGGCTCTTCGAAGCCCGCTTTCTGCAGCGCCAGACGCATCTGGTCCATGTCAGCCGGTTTTTCCAGGGTAATTTCGATCACCGTACCACCGGTGAAATCGAGACCCCAGTTAAAACCACGGACACCGATAATGGCGATAGACACAATCAGGAGAAAACCTGAAATGCCGAAGGCCCAGTAGTCCCAGCGCATAAAGTCCCAGACTTTACGGCCATGGTTCAATTGTTCAACAGTATATTCCTGTGCCACAACGCACTCCTCAGATAGACAGCTTTTTGACGCGCTTGCCGCCATACAGCAGGTTCACGATGGCACGGGTGCCGACAATAGCGGTAAACATTGACGTTGCCACACCGATACCGGTGGTGATAGCAAAGCCTTTGATTGCGCCAGTACCCACTGCATACAGGATCAGAACCTTAATCAGTGTTGTCACGTTCGCATCGAAGATGGAGCTGAATGCGCCTTTATAGCCTTCATCGATCGCTTGTTGTACGGAGCGACCGTTGCTCAGTTCTTCTTTAATACGCTCGTTTATCAATACGTTGGCGTCTACCGCCACCGCAAGGGTTAGAACGATACCCGCAATACCCGGCATGGTCAGCGTCGCCCCTGGCAGCAGGGACATGATACCGATGATCAGCACCAGGTTTGCAATCAGCGCGGTGGTCGCAATCAGGCCAAACTTCTTATAGAAGAAGAGCATGAAGATGATTGAAACCGCCAGACCGGCCAGACAGGCTTCCAGACCCTGAGTGATGTTTTGCATACCCAGCGTTGGACCGATAGTACGCTCTTCAACAATCTGAATCGGCGCAATCAACGCACCGGCACGCAGCAGCAGAGAGAGCTGACGCGCTTCGTTCGGGTTGTTGATGCCCGTAATACGGAAGCTGTTGCCCAGGCGAGACTGGATGTTGGCGATGTTAATCACCTCTTCCTCTTTCACCAGAACCGCACGACCGTTGGCATCTTTCTTACCGCTGTCTTTGTACTCCACGAACAGAGTCGCCATCGGTTTACCGATGTTATCTTTTGTGAAGTTGGACATGATGTTACCACCCGCGCTATCAAGCGAGATGTTAACCTGCGGCTGGTTGTATTCATCCTGGTTCGAAGTGGAATCGGTGATGTGGTCACCGGTCAGAATCACGCGTTTGTACAGCACAACAGGCTGACCTTCACGTGTCTGTTTCACTTCTGAGTCACCCGGAACACGACCCGATGCCGCAGCGGATTGATCCACGTTGGTGTTCACCAGGCGGAATTCCAGGGTGGCTGTCGCACCCAAAATCTCTTTGGCGCGCGCGGTATCCTGGATACCGGGCAGCTCAACCACGATACGGTCAGCACCCTGACGCTGTACCAGTGGCTCAGCAACACCCAGCTGGTTCACACGGTTACGCAAGATATTGATGTTTTGCTGAACCGCGTATTCGCGCGCTTCGCTCAGACGCGTATCGGTCATGACGGCACGCAGCTGATTGCTACCCTGGCGTGAAATCACCAGATCGCGATGACGTGCAGCCAGATAATCGACCGCCTGATCGCGAGCCGTTGCGTCACGGAAGGTGATGCTCAGACCGTAGTTATCTTCCTTACGCACGGTGGTGTAAGGAATGCTTTTTTCACGCAGATCGCTGCGCAGGCTATCAATGTTCTGTTCCTGCAGCTTGCCGAGCGCGGTATCCATATCCACTTCCATCAGGAAGTGAACGCCGCCACGCAGATCAAGACCGAGTTTCATCGGCTCTGCATTGATGGAGGCTAACCAACGCGGGGTTGCAGGAGCAAGGTTTAACGCCACGACATATTTGTCACCCAGCACGCCCATCAGCGCTTCACGTGCGCGGAGCTGCGTGTCGGTGGTGTCGAAGCGAGCAAGAATTGCGCCCTCTTCCAGTGCCACAGACTTAGCGGTAATTTTTTCTTCTTGTAACGTTTTCTGGACCTGGATCAGCGTTTGCTCACTGGCGGCGACACCGCGCGCGCCAGTGATTTGAACGGCCGGATCCTCACCATACAGGTTGGGAAGTGCGTACAGCAGGCCGACGATAATCACGACGACCAGCATGATGTACTTCCACAAAGGATAACGGTTTAACACGGCAGTTCCCTTTGGGAAAAGTTGGATTACAGCGCCTTCATCGTGCCTTTCGGCAGTACGGCAGCAACGAAGTCACGTTTGATAACCACTTCAGTGGTGTCGTTCAGTGCGATAGAGATGTAGCCAGTTTCAGCCACTTTCGTCACACGACCCACCAGACCGCCATTGGTCAGCACTTCATCGCCTTTCGCGATGGAGTTCATCAGGTTTTTGTGTTCTTTGGTACGTTTCTGCTGTGGGCGCAGGATCATGAAGTAGAAGATCAGACCAAACACCACCAGCATCAGAATCAGAGACATCGGGCTGCCCTGCGACGGAGCGCCTGTTGCTGCTACCGCATCAGAAATAAAAAAGCTCATTCAAATTCCCTCATTATTAAATTAGTCAACGTTCAAAGGTGGAACATCACGACCCTGGCGTTGGTAAAAATCAGTCACGAAGCTCTCTAATTTACCCTCTTCGATAGCCTTACGTAAACCAGCCATTAAACGCTGATAATAACGAAGGTTATGAATGGTATTGAGACGCGCGCCTAAAATCTCATTGCAACGATCAAGATGATACAAATATGCGCGAGAATAGTGACGACAGGTATAACAATCACACTCAGCATCCAGCGTGCTGGTGTCATTTTTATGCTTCGCGTTACGGATTTTCACCACACCGTCGGTAACAAACAGGTGTCCGTTACGCGCGTTGCGGGTTGGCATGACGCAGTCGAACATATCGATGCCGCGGCGCACACCTTCAACCAGATCCTCTGGTTTACCCACGCCCATCAGGTATCGCGGTTTATCCGCAGGGATTTGCGGGCAAACATGCTCCAGAATACGGTGCATGTCTTCCTTCGGCTCACCCACAGCCAAACCGCCGACAGCGTAGCCATCAAAACCTATCTCTACCAGACCTTTAACAGAGATATCGCGTAAATCTTCGTAAACGCTGCCCTGAATAATCCCGAACAGCGCATTTTTGTTTTCCAGCCCGTCAAAACGGTCACGGCTACGCTTCGCCCAACGCAGAGACATCTCCATTGAACGCTTCGCGTAATCCCAGTCTGCAGGGTATGGCGTACATTCGTCGAAGATCATCACGATGTCAGAGCCGAGATCGTACTGAATTTCCATGGATTTTTCAGGATCGAGGAAGATCGGATCGCCGTTAATCGGGTTACGGAAGTGTACGCCTTGTTCGGTGATTTTACGGATATCACCCAGGCTGAACACCTGGAAACCGCCGGAGTCGGTCAGGATTGGACCTTTCCACTGCATGAAATCATGCAGATCACCATGCAGTTTCATCACTTCCTGGCCTGGGCGCAGCCACAGGTGGAAGGTGTTACCGAGGATAATCTGTGCGCCGGTCGCTTCAACTTCTTCCGGCGTCATCCCTTTTACGGTGCCGTAGGTGCCCACAGGCATAAAGGCTGGTGTTTCAACCACGCCGCGATCAAACACCAGGCGGCCACGGCGAGCGCGTCCGTCGGTGGTATCGAGTTCAAATTTCATTTTTTCTCCAGCGTCAGAAAAACAGTCCGACGTTTTCATACGGTGTCGCGGAATCAGTCCCCGACACGCTCATTCAAAGCCTGCGGATTGTACGTGATAAACATCGCGTCCCCGTAGCTAAAAAAGCGATAATTTTGTTCTACCGCAGCCTTATAGGCGTTCATTGTATGCTGATAACCGGCAAACGCCGACACCAGCATAATCAAAGTCGATTCAGGCAGATGGAAGTTCGTCACCAGCGCATCGATCACTTTGTATTGATAGCCTGGGTAAATAAAGATTTGCGTGTCGCCAAAGAATGGCTCAATCAGGTCGGTTTTGGCCGCCTGCGCCGCGCTTTCCAGCGAACGAACGGAGGTCGTGCCGACCGCAATCACGCGACTGTTGCGCGCTTTGGCGGCGAGCACAGCGTCAACCACCTCTTGCGGCACTTCCGCGTATTCGGAGTGCATGATGTGGTCTTCAATAGAATCCACGCGCACCGGCTGGAACGTCCCCGCGCCGACGTGCAGCGTGACAAACGCCATCTCGATGCCTTTCTCGCGCAGTTTTTCCAGCAGCGGTTCATCAAAGTGCAAACCGGCAGTCGGTGCAGCAACGGCGCCGGGTTTTTCGCTGTAGACCGTCTGGTACAGCTCGCGGTCGGCGTCTTCGTCCGGGCGGTCGATGTACGGCGGCAGCGGCATGTGGCCGATGGCGTTCAGAATATCCAGCACCGGGCGTTCGTCGTTAAACTCGACTTCAAACAGCGCGCCGTGACGGGTCGTCATGGTGGCGTTGATGCTTTCGTCATCACCCAGCAGCAGCTCAGCGCCCGGCTTCGGCGCTTTGGAGGCGCGAATATGTGCCAGAATACGTTTGTCATCGAGCATACGTTCGACCAGCACTTCAATCTTGCCGCCGCTGGCTTTACGGCCAAACAGACGCGCCGGGATCACGCGGGTATTGTTAAAGACCAGTAGATCGCCAGGGTTGAGCTTATCGAGCAGATCGGTGAAAGTACCGTGCGTCAGCGCGCCCGTTGGCCCGTCCAGCGACAGCAAGCGGCAACCACTGCGCTCCGGCTGCGGATAGTGGGCAATCAGGGATTCAGGTAATTCAAAGGAGAAATCGGCGACGCGCATGACTTATACTCGTGACTTAAAAACAGGCGGCTTAGTCTAGTGCTCACACCTCTTTGCTGCAACAACTAGCCGTATCCGGATACCAAAACGCATGAATTTTCTCGCACACCTGCACCTCGCCCACCTCGCCGACAGCTCACTTTCGGGCAATTTGCTGGCCGATTTTGTTCGCGGCAACCCGGCAGACGACTATTCCGAGGAGGTGGTGGAGGGTATTTTCATGCATCGTCGCATCGATGTGTTGACCGATAACCTGCCGGAAGTGACAGAAGCGAAGGCGTGGTTTCGCCCCGAAACCCGCCGCGTGGCGCCGATTACGCTGGATGTGATGTGGGATCATTTTCTCTCGCGCCACTGGTCGCAGCTCTCACCCGAGCTGCCGCTGCCGGAATTTGTTCGCTATGCCCATTCGCAGGTGGCGCTCATTCTGCCGGACTCGCCGCCGCGCTTTGTTAATCTGAACGACTATCTGTGGTCCGAACGCTGGCTTGAGCGTTACAGCGAGATGGAATTTATTCAGCGCGTACTGAACGGTATGGCGAGCCGCCGTCCACGGCTGGATGCCCTGCGCGACTCCTGGCAGGATCTGGACACCCATTACGACGCGCTGGAGACCCGTTTCTGGCAATTTTATCCGCGCATGATGGCGCAGGCGAAAAACAAACAACTTTAATAGAAGTGTGATTGATAGGTAAAAACTGGCTGAACGATTGTCAGCGCCTCTTTGTCTTAATGCTGAACACTCTCTATACTGGCCCGCGTTGCGTTCCAAATAACCTTAGTTACTACAGGAGAATCACATGGTTCTGGTCACTCGTCCGGCTCCGGATTTTACAGCTGCAGCCGTTCTCGGCAACGGTGAAATCGTTGAAAACTTCAATTTCAAACAGCACACCAACGGTAAACCTACCGTTCTGTTCTTCTGGCCAATGGACTTCACTTTCGTTTGCCCGTCTGAACTGATCGCATTCGACAAACGTTACGAAGAGTTCCAGAAACGTGGCGTTGAAGTTGTGGGTGTTTCCTTCGACTCCGAATTTGTACACAACGCATGGCGTAACACCCCTGTCGACAAAGGCGGCATCGGTGCAGTGAAATACGCAATGGTTGCGGACATCAAACGCGAAATCCAGCAGGCTTACGGTATCGAACATCCGGACGCTGGCGTTGCACTGCGCGGCTCCTTCCTGATCGACGCGAACGGCATCGTGCGTCACCAGGTAGTGAACGATCTGCCACTGGGTCGTAACATCGACGAAATGCTGCGTATGGTTGACGCGCTGCAGTTCCACGAAGAGCACGGCGAAGTGTGCCCGGCTCAGTGGGAAAAAGGTAAAGAAGGCATGAACGCGTCTCCAGACGGCGTGGCTAAATACCTGACTGAAAACGTCTCCAGCCTGTAATCGGCACGGATGATAAAAAAGGCTCGCTTAGGCGAGCCTTTTTGTTTTCTCTGAACCCTGCGCCGGGAGTGAGCTTCGCCCTACCCGGCCTCATCATCAGGTTAAAACGCGAAACACGAGCAGCCCAGTACGCCCCAGAATGCCTGGTCATCCGATACCGGAATACCCGACTGGCGTGCAATACCGTGCTGGTGCCCATGCACTCCGCAGCTGCCGATGCACTGATGCATCTGCACAACGGCTCCGACATTTGAGACCACTGGCGGCGCTGAGCGGTAATGCCCCGGCACTTTCACCACCGGCGACCACTCCGGCAGAACCGGGATCGGCGGCGGCGACAGCGGACTAAACTGTCCGGCGGCGTACACCACTTTGCCATCCACTACCGTCAGCACCGACTCGATGCCTTTGATCTGCTCTTCCGGCACGCTGAAGTAGTCTTTCGACAGAACCACCAGATCCGCAAGCTGCCCTGCCACGATGCGGCCTTTCTTTCCCTGCTCGCTGGAGAACCACGCGCTGCCTGCCGTCCACAATTCCAGCGCGGTATCACGCGGCAGACGGTTGCTGTCGTCATACATCGACAGCCCGCCCACGGTGCGACCGGAGACCAGCCAGTACAGCGCCGTCCACGGGTTGTAGCTCGCCACACGGGTAGCGTCGGTGCCTAAGCCCACGGGCACGTCCAGCTCCAGCATTTTCGCGACCGGCGGCGTGTGTTTCACCGCCTCTTTGCCGTAACGATCGACAAAATACTCGCCCTGGAACGCCATGCGATGCTGCACCGCAATCCCGCCGCCCAGCGCTTTTACGCGCTCGATGTTATGCTCGGTGATGGTTTCCGCGTGATCGAAGAACCAGTGCAGGCCGTTAAACGGTATGTCGCGGTTCACCTTTTCGAACACGTCCAGCATCCGGCTGATAGATTCGTCATAGGTGGCGTGAAGACGGAACGGCCAGCGCTGCTCCACCAGATGACGCACCACGCGCTCCAGCTCGTCTTCCATCCCCTCAGGCAGATCCGGGCGCGGCTGCAGGAAATCTTCGAAGTCCGCCGCCGAGAAGACCAGCATTTCCCCCGCTCCGTTGGCGCGATAGAAATCGGTGCCTTGTCCCGGTTTGAGCATATCGGTCCAGCGTTCGAAATCTTCCAGCTCCTGCTTTGGCCGCTGGGTAAAGAGGTTATAGGCGATGCGAATCGTCATCTGCTCTTTGGCGTGCAGCTCTTCGATGATTTCGTAATCTTCCGGGTAATTCTGGAAGCCGCCACCCGCATCAATCGCGCTGGTTAACCCTAAGCGGTTAAGCTCACGCATAAACTGGCGCGTCGAGTTCACCTGCTGTTCCAGCGGAAGTTTTGGCCCTTTCGCCAGCGTGGAATAGAGGATCATCGCGTTCGGTTTGGCGATCAGCATCCCGGTGGGGTTGCCGTTATTATCACGGACGATTTCACCACCCGGCGGGTTTGGCGTCTCTTTGGTGTAGCCGACAGCTTTCAGCGCCGCGCGATTCAGCAGCGCACGATCGTAGAGATGCAGCACAAATACCGGTGTGTCCGGCGCCGCGTCATTCAGCTCCTGGATCGTCGGCATCCGCCGTTCGGCAAACTGAAATTCGCTCCAGCCGCCGACCACGCGCACCCACTGGGGCGTTGGGGTGCGATCGGCCTGCTCTTTCAGCATCCGCAGGGCATCGGCCAGCGACGGCACGCCTTCCCAGCGCAGCTCAAGGTTGTAGTTCAGCCCGCCGCGAATCAGGTGCAGGTGCGAATCATTGAGACCGGGGATCACCGTGCTCCCTTTCAGATCGACTATTTGCGTCCCTTCGGTGGCGTAACTCATCACCCGGTCGTGGTTGCCGGTGGCGAGGATCTTGCCGTTGGCAATGGCCACCGCCTCAGCGAACGGATTTTCACGATCAAGGGTATGGATCTGACCTTTGGTTAAGATCAGTGTGGCAGTTTGAGACATAACGTACTCCTTTGAGCCGGATCAGGCTTTTTTCAGCCACCCGGCGAACAGGCGGGTCACGATGGGCATCCACAACCAGACCACCAGCGCGACCACACAAGCATCGTTAAGCAAATGCAGGAATAAAGACCCTTTCAGGCCTGGAAGCAGCGCGCCGGTCAGTTGCGGTACGACGAGCGTGCTGGGGAAAATCACCATCAGCGTCATCAGAAACTGTTTCCACTGTTTCGGCTTGCGCACATGCGTCTCCGGCGGCGTAAACCAGAACGCGGCCTCGGTGCGCACTTCCGTTTTGTCCCCTTCGGCCAGCAGCGGTTCAATCTCTTTGACCAGCACTGAACGGGTATCGGACTGCGTCCAGGCATAGAGGTGTTCGAGGGTGTCGAAGCGGATAATGACCGTCCACAGATCTTGCCCTTCCGTCGGGCGAATCACGTTCGCGCCGAGGTGTCCGGGAAATTCTGCGGCCACGGGCATGATTTTGCCCAGCCACTGTTCGTATCGCGCCGCCTGTCCGGCCAGCAGGGTATGGGTGATCACCAGCGTCACATGTGAATTTTGCGCCATGAGAGTATCCAGGTCTGATGAAAATGGCGGGTTCAATCAACCCGCCGGAAGGGATTTACGCTTTACGCTCAGGCGCGCCGTGAACCAGGGTATAGGCATAATCGACGCCCATCCCGTAAGCTCCGCTGTGCTCACGCACCAGATCCATTACCGCGTCGTAAGTCTCTTTGCGAGACCAGTCGCGCTGGTACTCCAGCAGTACCTGCTGCCAGGTCACCGGAACGGCACCGGCCTGCACCATACGGTCGATAGCACGCTCATGAGCATCGACAGAAGTGCCGCCCGAGGTGTCAGTTACCACGTACACTTCAAAACCTTCATCCAGTGCCATCAGCGCCGGGAAGGTTAGGCACACTTCGGTCCACAGGGCCGAGATGATGAGTTTTTTGCGGCCCGTTGCTTTGACTGCCGCAACAAACGCATCATCTTCCCAGGAGTTCATCGAGGTGCGTTCAATCGGTTTCACATCCGGGTGAACAGCCAGTAATTCCGGCCAGATATAACCGCTAAAACTTTTAGTTTCGACCGAGGTGTAGATAACCGGCACATCAAATATTTTGCCTGCTTTCGCCAGTGCAACCGTATTATTCTTGAGGAGTTGGCGGTCAATATTCGCCACGCCAAACGACATTTGCGGCTGGTGATCAATAAAAATAAGCGTGGAGTTTGATGGGTCAATCAGTTCGCGGATAGACATAAATGTACCTTTTAATCAATACGTTAAAAGAAAACTAAATGTGTGCGATATGTGGTCGGGCCCTGACTGATAAAGCAAATTGAGTATAGCGAGAATTGATTGACGGGATATTAAAGATATTTGTCCGCTCTGTTTAATTTAACCGAACGACTTTGGGGAATATTCTGCAACGGGCAGCGTATGCCCGTTGCAGAAAGGGGCTAATTACCGAACCAGACCGTGGCAGAAATGGCAGGCAGAGACAACACGCCCTCCTGGATATCCCCTTTGCCCTCTTTCAGTAACCAGGTCTGGAGATTGAGCAACGGAGAGTCGTCCAGCACCACCTCACAGGCCTCCCCGCGGTTAATCGCCACCAGCACGCGCTGCTGGTTATAGACGCGGGCAAACACCACCACGTTGTCGTGGGCATAGACCACCTTACAGCCGCCGTAGCGCAGCGCCTGGCTGTGCTTACGCAGTTTCGCCAGGCGCTGATAGAGTGCCAGCAGGTTTTTGTCCTGTTTCTCACTCTCCCACGGGAAGGTTTTGCGGCAGAACGGATCGTTGTTGCCATCCAGACCCACTTCATCACCGTAGTAGATGCACGGTACACCCGGCCAGGTAAAGAGCCAGGTGACCGCCAGCGGCAGGCGCGCCACATCTTTACCTAACAGCGATTTAAAGCGCGCGGTATCGTGGCTGTCGAGCTGATTAAACATCCGCAACTGCTGCTGATGGGACAGACTTGCGCGATAGTTATTCATCCACGCCACGCAGGTCTGGGCATCGATGTGCTGCGGATCGTAAGAGATATCGGTATTGGCGAGGAATCCCCATACCGGGAAGGTAAATCCACGGTAGTTCATCGCCGCGTCTTCCGCATCGGCCTGTAGCCACTGGCGCGCATCGCCAAAATGCTCGCCAAACACAAAAGCTTCAGGCTGCGCGGCCTTGGCCGCCTGGGTAATGCCGGTTACGTGCTGAAGATTGTTCCTCGCGCCGCCCGCTTCACCAAGCATATGCACCACGTCCAGACGCCAGCCGTCCATGTTCCACGGCGCTTTCAGCCAGTGGCGCACGATGCTGTCTTCGCCGCCGTAGATTTCGTCAACCAGCGTTGGGGACTGAAAATCGAGTTTCGGCAGGCTCGGATAGCCCAGCCAGTCGAGCGCTCGCCCCTCTTCGTTAAAACTGTACCAGTCGCGCTGGGCAGATTCCGGATTGTGACAGGCGCCGCCCGTGGCGCGATTGTGGCGGTCAAACCAGGCGTGGGAATCCCCGCTGTGGTTAAACACGCCGTCGAGAATCAGGCGCATCCCTTCACGATGCGTGTTCTCCCGCAGGCGCAGCAGCGCCTCGTCGCCGCCAAACTGCTCGTCGACGTGGCGATAATCTTCCGTATCGTATTTATGCACGCTCGGGGCTTTAAACACCGGATTGAGGTATAGCGCCGTTACCCCCAGTTTTTTCAGGTACGGCAGTTTTTCGCTGATCCCGTCCAGATCGCCGCCGTAAAATGTCGATCCACCGGCCTGCGCCGTCAGCGGTTCATCCCAGGTTTTACGGATAATGTCGTGGCCCGCCGCATGGTGGAAATAGACCTGATTCTGATCGGCCGTGCGCTGCTGGCTGCGGGAAAAGCGGTCAGGGAAGATCTGGTAGAAGACCTGGTCGTACACCCACTGCGGGCCGTTGTCCGGGTAATCGACGGCAAACTGCTCCAGCCGTGCGGGTGGGAAACGGCTGAAGCCCTGCGGGGTGAACCACAGCTGGCGGTTATTCCACAGCAGCTTAAAGCTGTAGCGACGGCGCGGCTGGCCCTGGGACAGATCAATGGTGGCTCGCCAGGCGGTGACGCCCGGCTGCGGCTGCGAGCGCTGTTTATGCATGGTCAGCGCCGTCTCTTCGTTATCCACTTCGGCGCGCAGCATGACGCGCTCCGGCTGATTTTCTCCCGTCAGCCACAGCGTAATCACTAAGTTGTCTTTGTTTTGCTTAACAAATGGGGCAACCGGAAGGTGCCAGGCGTTCAACATCACGTATCCCCTTTGATGAAATTGAGGCCACCTTGCCACAGCGTAGTGGAGGATAACTCATCATGAAAAGGTTTATTGGGGGAGGAGGTGGAGGGAGGAGGCGTTTTATCGCGAAAAGCATGTTTGCCGGGTAAGCAGAGCGCCACCCGGCATTTTTACGTTACTGCGCTTCGGCCAGCTGGCGCTCGCGGCGGCGTTTAAACGCCCATCCCACCAGCAGCAGAACAATCCACGCAAAGCCCACGTACAGGGAGATACGGGTGTCCGGGTGATAGCCAATCAGCCCGATGATAAAGACCAGGAAAACCAGGCCAACGACCGTAGTCGCGACGCCGCCCGGTACTTTAAATTTCAGCGCTTTCACCTCTTCCGGCGGCAGACGGCGGCGGAACGCAATCTGCGAAATCAGAATCATGATCCACACCCAGACCGTCGCAAAGGTTGCCAGAGACGCAATCACCAGGAAGACGTTTTCCGGCATGATGTAGTTCAGATAGACCGAGAGCAGCAGCGCGACGGTCATCACCATCACCGTGACCCACGGCGTGCCGCGACGAGAGGTTTTCGCAAACACTTTCGGCGCGTTGCCCTGCTCTACCATGCCGTGCAGCATACGCCCTACGCCGAAAACGTCGCTGTTAATGGCGGAGAACGACGCCGTGAGCACGACAAAGTTCAGGATACTGGCGGCAAACGCGATGCCCAGGTGCTGGAAGGTCAGCACAAACGGGCTGCCGTTAGTCCCGACCTGATTCCATGGATAGATGGACATAATCACAAACAGCGTGCCCACGTAGAACACCAGGATACGCATCGGTACGGAGTTGATGGCGCGCGGAATGGATTTCTCCGGGTCTTTAGCCTCACCTGCGGTGATACCGATAATTTCGATACCGCCATAGGCAAACATCACCATCTGCAGCGACATCACCATCCCCAGCCAGCCGTTGCTGAAGAACCCGCCGTTACTCCACAGGTTGTGGATGCCGGTCGGTTGCCCGCCGTTGCCAATCCCCCAGATGATGATGCCAAAGCCCGCCACAATCATGATGATAATCGTCGCCACTTTGAAGAAGGAGAACCAGAACTCCAGCTCACCGAAGACCTTTACGCTCATCAGGTTAATGGCGCAGATGATCAGCACCACGCTCAGCACCCAGATCCAGTGCGGCACCAGCGGGAACCAGACGCCCATATAGATGCCAAACGCCGTCACGTCGGCTATCGCCACGATCAAGATTTCGAAACAGTAGGTCCAGCCGGTAATGTAGCCCGCCAGCGGGCCGAGGTTTTCCTGGGCATAGCGCGAGAAAGAGCTGGCTGACGGATTGTGTACCGACATTTCACCCAGCGCGCGCATGATGATATAGGCCGCGACGCCGCCGATAATGTACGCCAGCAGCACGCTGGGTCCGGCCATTTTGATGGCATCTGCCGAGCCATAAAAAAGGCCTGTCCCGATTGCCGAGCCAAGCGCCATGAAACGAATGTGGCGGGTACTTAGCCCACGTTTGAGTTTGTTCGTGCTTTCCATTTAAATCTTGCCATTCAACTCGAAAAAAACAAAAAACCACGGGGCCATAAGCCCCGTGGTTAAACAATTTGTCGTTGATTAATGCGCGCTGGAAGTCACCTGACGCCCTGCTGCACGGTCCCAGATAATAGCCAGAACCAGTGCGACAACGGTCGGCATTAACCAGGCCAGGCCTTGCTCTGACAGCGGCAGACGCTGTGTCCAGGCTGGCAGGATCCCACCGAATGCGGATGCTTTAATCCCGTCAAGGATACCAAAAAGCAGGCTGATAAACATCGTTGGGGCAATAATTCGCGAGGAATTGTTCCACCAGGGACGAGTAAAGCTCAGCACCACCAGCACGATACACGGCGGATAAATCGCGGTCAGCACAGGAATGGAGACCTGAATCAAGTGGCTCAGACCAAGGTTAGAAACCGCCATTGAGAAGCCGCCAAGGATGAACACCAGCGTGCGGTATGACAGCGGAATATACTGGGCGAAGAACTCTGCACAGGCGCAGGTCAGGCCAACTGCCGTCACCAGACAGGCCAGGAAAATCAGTACCGCCAGCAGGAAGCTCCCCGCTCCGCCGAAGGTGTGCTGAACGTAGGCATGGAGGATCGCCGCACCGTTCGCGTTTTGATCGACCAGCGTCGCGCTATCAGAGCCCAGACGGAACAGCGCCAGATACAGCAGCGTCAGACCGACACCCGCCATCAGGCCAGCCCAGATGGTGTAGCGGGTCAGCAGACGCGCTTCGGTTACACCGCGAGAGCGCGCGGCGTTAACGATGACGATACCAAAGACCATCGCGCCCATGGTGTCCATGGTCAGATAGCCGTTCACAAAGCCGTTCGAGAAGGCCGCCGTTTTGTAGGCGTCCAGCGACTCGCTGATCGGGCCTGCTGGCCACATGATGGCTGCAACGGCCAGCACGATCAGCGCAAGAATTTTCATTGGCGCGAGGAAGTTACCCACGGTATCCAGCAGTTTGCCCGGATAGAGGGAGACCAGAATCACCAGCGCGAAGTAGACCAGGCTGTAAATCAGCAGCGGCAGCGCGCCGTCACCGGTCAGGGGAGCAATCCCCACTTCGAAGGAGACCGTTGCAGTACGCGGGGTCGCAAACAGTGGACCCACCGCCAGATAGCACACAGTTGCCAGCAGAACGCCCGCCACTTTACCGATCGGGGTGCTGAGGCTGTCCACGCCGCCGCCGACTTTCGCCAGCGCGATCACGGTCAGAACCGGAAGACCGACCGCAGTAATCAGGAAGCCAATCGCCGCTGTCCAGACGTGTTCACCCGCCTGCAGGCCAACCATAGGAGGAAAAATGATGTTACCTGCGCCGACGAACAGCGCAAAAGTCATAAAGCCCAGCGCGATGATGTCACGCGATTTTAAATGATGGGTCATAGAACCTTACTGCCTGTGGATGTGGTGTTGAAAACGTTGAGATTTTCGCCATCCCAAAGGGGACGATACAGCGGAAAATTTACTCAATTTCAGCGGGATATGCTCCCGTCATGCCGTGGCGAAGAATAGTTTTTCGATTTACCACGTAAATACAGTCGGTATGACAGTATATGGGGCGCAATTTAAACGCTTATAACGTTTAAAGGCAAGGAGGGATCTGAAAACCAGAACAATATGCCAGCATGAAAATTCAGACCAGAACAATCCTCTAAGGTTAAGAAAAACTCATGGCTAATCATGCGAACAAAAAAGCAACAGCCGTATAAAATTCATTCACGTTTCGCTTGACTGCAAAGCAAACAGGCCAGCATACGCTGGCCTGTGGAAAGGAGGGCTGACACACACGCTGTCAGGCACTTTTTTTGGCAATTAAACGTTCCGGGATAACGAAACTGAAGCGCGTGCCTTTGCCCGGCGTACTCTGAATATCAAGGCGGCTGTCGTGGTGATTCACGGCGTGCTTAACAATCGCCAGCCCCAGCCCGCTGCCGCCGGTCTGCCGCGAACGCGCTTTATCCACGCGATAGAAACGCTCGGTCAGACGCGGAATATGCTCCGGTCCAATCCCCGGACCGTTGTCCTCGACGCTAAACTCCGCCCCCGTCGGGACGCGCTGCCAGCGCACAATAATCTGCGTGCCCTCTGGCGTATGGTTCACCGCGTTATAGACCAGGTTTGAAATCGCGCTGCGCAGTTCGTCCTCGCTGCCGAGCACCTTCAGACTGCTGTCCAGCTCGAAAGTGAACTGGTGCCTTTTGTGGCTCAGGGTCTGGGCTTCCCGCTCAACCACCCGCAGCATCATCGGCACGTCGATGGTTTCATTCATCGCCAGCGTCGGTGCCGCTTCAATTTTTGACAGGGTAAGCAGCTGCTTCACCAGCCCTTCCATGCGATGCGTTTGCTCGCGCATGGTGTGCAGCGCTTTCTCTCGCGGCGCCCCCTCCAGCGTCTGCTCCTGCATCATCTCCAGATACCCCTGCAGCACCGTCAGCGGCGTACGCAGCTCGTGGCTGACGTTGGCAAAGAAGTTACGCCGCGCCCCTTCGAGCTGGTGCATCTGGGTCACATCGCGCGCCACCATCAGCCACTGCTGATCGCTGTAGGGCATCACGCGAAACTCAAGGTGACGGCCATTGTTCAGCACCAGATTATGCGGGCGGGTAAAGTCGCGTTTTTTCAGATACAGGGTGAATTCAGGATAACGCAGTAGGTTGAGGATATTCTGGCCGTTATCGTCCGGCCAGCGCAGCCCCAGCAGCTGTTGTGCCAGGCCATTACACCAGAACATCGTCCCTTCTTCGGTGGTCAGAATCACCGCATCCGGCAGCGATTCGGCGCCGCTGCGAAAGCGTTTGATCAGGCTTCCAAGCTCACGACGGCGCTTTTTATTTCGCATCTGCATCTGATGCAAGCCGTAAAGCAACGGCTCCCAGCTGCCGCTACCGGGCGGTGGCGTCATGCTGCGATCGACCCACAACCACCAGGAGAGACGCAGTAAATTCCAGAAATGCCAGACCAGCAGGCCGGTCACTGCCGCCAGTAAAAACCACGGCAGATAACCAAAAATCGCCCCCAGAATGGCGGCGGGAATACAACATAAGATCAGTTCAAAAACGAGCCTTTTCCATGACAGACGTTCCAGCACGCGTCACACTCCTGTCATTGTTCAGAAACGTGTCGAAAAGCGATAACCTGTACCGCGGACCGTCTGCACCATACGATCGTGGCCGCTGTGTTCCAGCGCTTTACGCAAGCGGCGAATATGGACATCGACCGTCCTGTCTTCGACATAGACGTTAGTCCCCCAGACGTTATTCAGCAACTGTTCGCGGCTGTAGACGCGTTCCGGGTGAGTCATAAAGAAGTGCAAAAGTTTGAATTCTGTCGGGCCCATATCCAGCGGATTTTCGCCGGTCATCACGCGATGCGAGGTCGGGTCGAGGCTTAAGCCCTGCATTTCGATCACCTCTTCCACCGCCATCGGCGAAATACGGCGCATGACGGCTTTGATACGCGCCACCAGCTCTTTCGGCGAGAACGGCTTGGTGATGTAATCATCCGCGCCGGTCTCAAGACCGCGCACGCGATCTTCCTCTTCACCGCGCGCCGTCAACATTACCACCGGGATATCGCGGGTCATCGCTTCGCGTTTAATGTGCTTGATAAATTGCAGGCCAGAACCGCCGGGCAACATCCAGTCAAGCAGAATCAAATCGGGCCAGGGTTCGTTGAGTTGATTCACCGCGCTGTCATAATCTTCCGCCTCAACCGGCTGGAAGCCATTTTGTTCGAGCACGAAGCACACCATTTCGCGAATCGGAGCTTCATCTTCTACGACCAGAATACGTCTCGCCATACTTTGCCCTGTCTTATTAAAGTATCAGTTTGTAATGCGGCGCCATTATGCGTCAGATTTATGACAGATTTATGAAAAACATTACCACCATGAATGGCAAACTGTTGTTTTATTACAGCGGTTATTTTCCAGCCCCTGAAAGCTTATAATCCCCTTCACCCTTTTTTGCCATGGAACTGTTATGCGCATACTCCACACCTCGGACTGGCATCTGGGGCAAAATTTTTACAGCAAAAGTCGCGCCGCCGAACATGAAGCGTTCCTGAACTGGCTGCTGGAGACGGCGCAGTCGCAGGAGGTGGACGCGATCATCGTTGCCGGGGACATTTTTGATACCGGCTCGCCGCCGAGCTATGCGCGTGAGCTGTATAACCGCTTCGTGGTCAATCTGCAGCAAACAGGCTGTCATCTGGTGATCGTCGCGGGCAACCACGATTCCGTCGCCACGCTCAACGAATCCCGCGATATTCTTGCGTTTCTGAATACCACTGTAGTGGCAAACGCCGGACATGCCCCGCAAATCCTCAAAAAACGCGACGGAACGCCAGGCGCCGTGCTTTGCCCGATTCCTTTTTTACGCCCGCGTGACATCGTTCAGAGCCAGGCGGGGCTTTCCGGCGGCGAAAAACAGCAGCATCTGCTGCAGGCCATCACTGACTATTATCACCAGCAGTACGCCGAGGCCTGTGCGCTGCGCGGTGATGCGCCGCTGCCGGTCATTGCCACCGGGCATCTGACCACCGTCGGTGCCAGCAAAAGTGACGCGGTGCGCGAGATTTATATTGGTACGCTTGATGCGTTCCCGGCACAGAATTTCCCGCCAGCGGATTACATCGCGCTCGGTCACATTCACCGCGCGCAGATCATTGGCGGCTGCGAGCATATCCGCTACTGCGGCTCACCGATATCCCTCAGCTTTGATGAAACCGGCAAAGGCAAAAGCGTGCATCTGGTGAGTTTTGCCGAGGGCAAACTGAGCGCGGTTGAGACGTTAACCGTACCGGTGACACAACCGCTGGCGATGCTCAAAGGCGATCTGGCCGCCATTTCTGCGCAACTTGAACAGTGGCGCGGCGTGGAACAGTCGCCTCCCGTCTGGCTGGATATTGAAATCAGCACCGATGAATATCTGCACGACATGCAGCGCAAAATTCAGCCCCTGACCGACGATCTGCCGGTTGAGGTGTTGCTGGTACGCCGCAGCCGCGAACAGCGCGAGAAAATTCTCTTAAGCGCGCAGCGCGAAACCCTCAGCGAATTAAACGTGGAAGAGGTATTTGAGCGCCGCCTGGCGCAGGAAGCGCTAGACGACGCACAGCGCACGCGCCTCAACGAACTCTTTACCCAGACCCTGCACGCGCTGCATGACGAGGAAAACAACGCATGAAAATTCTCAGCCTGCGTCTGAAAAACCTCAACTCCCTGAAGGGCGAGTGGAAAATCGACTTCACCGCCGAGCCGTTTGCCAGCAACGGCCTGTTTGCTATAACGGGCGCGACCGGTGCGGGTAAAACGACCCTGCTCGATGCCATCTGCCTGGCGCTGTACCACGAGACACCGCGTCTGAACACGGTGTCGCAATCGCAAAACGATCTCATGACCCGCGACACGGCGGAGTGCCTCGCCGAAGTGGAGTTCGAAGTGAAAGGCGTGGCCTATCGCGCATTCTGGAGCCAGAACCGCGCCCGTAACCAGCCGGACGGGAACTTACAGGCACCGCGCGTGGAGCTTGCCCGGTGCGAAGACGGCAAAATTCTCGCCGATAAGGTGAAAGATAAACTCGATCTGACCGCCTCCCTGACCGGGCTGGATTATGGCCGTTTCACCCGTTCGATGCTGCTGTCCCAGGGGCAGTTCGCGGCGTTTTTAAATGCCAAACCCAAAGAGCGCGCCGAGCTGCTGGAAGAGCTGACCGGCACCGAGATTTACGGCCAAATCTCCGCCATGGTGTTTGAAAAACACAAAACGGCAAGAACCGAGCTGGAGATGCGCGAAGCGCAGGCGGCAGGCGTGGTGCTGCTGAGCGAAGAGCAACAGCAGCAGCTCCATCAGGGTTTGCAAGCACTGACTGACGAAGAAAAAACGCTGCTCAGTGAACAGCAAAACCGCCAGGCACAACATCAGTGGCTGGTGCGCAGCGAAGAGCTGGCGCATGAACAGCTGCGCGCGCAATCGGCACATCAACAGGCGTTACAGGCTCAGGCCGACGCCCAACCGGAACTGCTTAAACTGCAGCAGGCGCAACCTGCGCTGGCGCTGCGCCCGCTCTGGGACCGTCAGCAGGAGCAGGCGTCAACGCTCACCCGCACGCAGCAGCAGATTTTCGAAGTAAATACTCGCTTACTTTCACGCAAGGGCCAGCGGGCGCGGATCCGTAACGGCGCAATGCGTGAGGCAGAGCGGCTCCAGTCACAGCACAAATCGCTCGCCAGTTGGATCGACGAACACAACCACTTCGGTCTGTTGAGTCAGCACATTGGCGGCTGGCGCGCGTTATTTACCCAGCAGCAGCGGGATAAATCTCAGGCAGCGGCGCTGGGTAAGCGTCTGACTGAACTGCAACAAAAACTGGCCGCGCTGCCACTCACTCCCCTGACGCTATCCGCAGAAGAGACCGCCCAGGCGCTAGAGCATCAGGTGCAGTATCGCCCGACGCGTCAGCGTCTCGCCACACTGCATGCCCGCTATCAGCCGCTGCAAAAACGGCTGTTACAGATGCGGGCAACGCAGGAAAAAGACCTGGCCGCGCAGGCCACGCTTGATCAAACCCTGGCTGCGCGACGCCAGCAGTACAAAGAGAAAAACCAGCACTATCTGGATCTGAAAACCCTGTGCGAACAGGAAGCGCTGATCAAGGGTCTGGAGGCGCACCGCGCCAGCCTCGAGGCGGGTAAACCCTGCCCGCTGTGCGGTGCAACCGAACATCCTGCCGTGGCGCATTATCAGGCGCTGGAGGTTAGCGCTAACCAACGTCGCCGCGATGAACTGCACGCCGAAGTGAAACGGCTTGAAGAAGAGGGACTGTTGCTGCGCGGACAGCTGAAAGCGCTGATAGACCAGCGTGAGCGCGAAGCCGCAGAAACCCTGACGCTCACTCAGGAGGAGCAAGCGCTCACACAGGAGTGGCAGTCGGTGTGCGCGTCACTGAAGGCGAGTCTGAACATTCAGGAAGATATTGCCCCCTGGCTGGAGGAGCAGGAGCAGTACGAGCGCCAGCTGTATCAGCTCAGCCAACGCCTGGCCTTGCAGAATCAGCTCAACGAACTGGAACAGCAGATTCACCAGATTCAGCAGCAGATTGATACCCAGCGCCAGACCTTGCTGAGCGCATTAACGCCGCTCGCCCTCACCGCGCCGCAAGAGGGCGAAGAGAGCGCGTGGCTGGCACAGCGTGAAACCGAATCGAATGAGTGGCAGGAAAAACAGAAGCAGCTCACGGCCCTTCAGGAACAAATGAACGCCCTGATGCCGCTTCTCGATACGCTGCCCGCATCCGAAGATGAAACGGCGGACGAGCCGGTCCCCGACAACTGGCGCGATATTCACAACGACTGCATCTCCCTGCAAAGCCAGCTCGCCACCCTGCAACAGCAGGAGCAGAGCGATCGCGAGCGTCTGGCACAGCTGCAAACCCAGTTTGCTACTGCGCTCCAGGAGAGCAGTTTTGCCAGTGAAGCCGCGTTCCTTGCCGCACTGCTTGATGGCGATACCGTGCGCAAGCTGGAACAGCTGAAACACACGCTGGAACAACAGCTCCAGCAATCTTCTGCGCTGGCCTTACAGGCGGATCAGCAGCGTCTGGAGCATATGGAAAAGCAACCGGAAGCGCTGCCGGCGGATCTGGACGTACAGGCATTGCAGGCGCAATTACAGCAACTGGCACAGCAGCTGCGCGAAAATACGACGCGTCAGGGCGAGATCCGCCAGCAGCTGAAGCAGGATAGCGATAACCGTCTTCATCAGCAGGGCTTGATGCAGCAGATTGAAGAGGCCGCGCGTCTTGCGGATGACTGGGGATATCTGAACGCGCTGATCGGTTCCAGCACCGGCGACCGATTCCGTAAATTTGCCCAGGGGCTGACCCTCGATAATCTGGTGTGGCTGGCCAACCAGCAGCTCAACCGCCTGCACGGGCGCTATCTGCTGCAACGCAAGGCCAGCGATGCGCTGGAGCTGGAAGTGGTCGATACCTGGCAGGCCGACGCCGTGCGCGATACGCGCACCCTCTCCGGCGGGGAGAGTTTCCTGGTAAGCCTTGCGCTGGCGCTGGCGCTGTCCGATCTGGTGAGCCATAAAACGCGAATAGATTCCCTGTTCCTTGATGAGGGCTTTGGTACGCTGGACAGCGAAACGCTGGATACGGCGCTCGATGCGCTCGATGCCCTGAACGCCACGGGTAAAACCATCGGCGTCATCAGCCATGTCGAGGCGATGAAAGAGCGTATACCGGTGCAGATCAAAGTGAAGAAAATTAACGGGCTGGGCTACAGCAAGTTAGACAGAGCCTTTGCGGTGGAGTAAGCGCGATCAATGGGGGCTTTCCGGCCCCCATTCTTTTATGTCAGGGGATTACAAATCGCAAAAAGTGTGACGGCGATCAAAAAGCCATTTTCAATATTACTTACCCTATGGCGACGTTTTTCGCTCCCATAAGATATTTCTAACTCGCATATTACCCACCTTTCCGTTGTGGTTGATTTCTTGTTTCTTATTATCTTGCTTATTCAGGTCAGTGGATATTATTCACAGGTCGGGAGCAACATTTGACTGAGGGCTTTATGCGCTATTTTCTTCCTGTGTTATTACCGATTGCTCTGGCTGGTTGTGCAACGGTATCCACCACTAAAACTATTCAGGTCACACCACAACCCGGCGCCGATCATATTGTTGTTGATACTAATGCCACCGCACGCTGCAAAGATATTCTGTTTATTATCACCTGCAAAGTGAATCTAGACATGACGCCGGTTGGGGTGATGGAAAATGCGCCCGCAACGGCATCCGTTGCAGCGCCAGCACCTGCCGCCAACGAAACCGTGGCAACCCGACTGGAAGAACTGGATAAGTTAAAGTCTCAGAAACTTATTAGTACCAAAGAATACCAGGCAAAACGTACTGAGATTTTGAGAGGCTTATAATGAAAAAAACAAGTTGTATTTCGTTGGTGATTGCCGCTTTCTTATTACAAGGCTGTGTCAATATCGGCACGTCAAAATCTGTTTCTATTCCGGTTAATCCATCGCAGAAAAGCATGCTAGTGACCAGCACCGCGACTGTTCACTGCAAAGATTATTTCATCTTCTTTAAATGCAATATCGATGTAAACACACAGTCCATGTAAACCTATTTATCAGCAACGCTTATCATTCCTGATAAAATAAAAAGCCTGACATTTACATCAGGCTTTTTCACAGCAGAATACAACGGACGATCAGTTAGGCCACAACCACGCCGCGCCACGCACGCCGCTGGAATCCCCGTGTACCGCTTTGCGGATCGGCGTTTCGCATTCACCGCCGAAGACCCACTGCTTCACCAGCTGCGGAACCGTGGTGTAGATACGGTCGACGTTGCTCATCCCGCCGCCCAGCACGATCACATCCGGGTCGAGAATGTTCACCACGTGCGCCAGGGATTTCGCCAGGCGCATTTCATAGCGGCTCAGCGCCAGTTCGGCCACCGCATCCTGTTCTTCTACCAGACGCATAATTTCGTTGCCCTTGAGCGGTTGTCCGCTCAGGCGGCGGTAGTCGGTGGCAAATCCGGTCCCGGAGATGAAGGTTTCGATACAGCCCTGTTTGCCGCAATAGCATGGCACTTCGGCGCGGTATTTCAGTTCGTCTTCGTCCATCCACGGCAGCGGATTGTGCCCCCACTCGCCCGCCGTCCCGTTGCCGCCGATATGGGCGTGACCGTTGAAGGCCACGCCTGCACCGCAGCCGGTGCCGATAATGACCGCAAATACCGTCTGTGCGCCCGCCGCCGCGCCGTCAATCGCTTCAGAGACAGCAAGGCAGTTGGCGTCATTTGCCAGCCGCACTTCGCGGTTCAGGCGCGCGCTCAGATCTTTATCAAACGGCAGACCGTTGAGCCAAGTGGAATTCGCGTTTTTTACCACGCCAGTGTAAGGCGAAATCGAGCCTGGAATCCCCATCCCAACCGAGCCGGTCTGCCCTGTGGCTTTTTCCGCCATGTCCACCAGCTGTGCGATGGTTTCGATAGTCTGCTGGTAGTCGTCACGTGGCGTCGGAAGACGATGTCTAAAGAGTTGCTCGCCGCGATCGCTCAGCGCAATGACTTCTGTTTTGGTGCCGCCCAAATCAATACCAATACGCACAGGACTCTCCTCATTATTTTGATTATCAACAGAGTAGAAGCAGGCTACCCGATTAGCAATGCAAGCACTGCCACAATTCGTTATCATGCCCGCTGATTTAACGACAAGGCCGTGGAAATTATCATGCTGTGGTTCAAAAATTTGATGGTTTACCGTCTCAGCCGCGACGTTTCGCTGCGTGCGGAAGAGATGGAAAAACAGTTAGCCGCTTACACCTTTACCCCATGCGGTAGCCAGGATATGGCAAAAACCGGTTGGGTTTCTCCGATGGGTTCTCAAAGCGATGCGCTGACCCACTCGTCAACCAATGGTCAAATCATTCTTTGCGCGCGCCAGGAACAGAAAATCCTGCCGTCACCGGTGGTGAAGCAGGCGCTGGAAGCGAAGATCTTCAAGCTGGAGGCCGAACAGGGCCGCAAGCTGAAAAAAACGGAAAAAGATTCCCTGAAGGATGAAGTGCTGCACTCTCTGCTGCCTCGCGCCTTTAGCCGATTCAGCCAGACCATGATGTGGATCGACACCGTGAACGGTCTGATCATGGTGGACTGCGCCAGCGCCAAGAAAGCAGAAGATACGCTGGCTCTGCTGCGTAAAAGCCTGGGCTCGCTGCCGGTGGTTCCGCTGGCGATGGAAAATCCGATTGAACTGACCCTCACCGAATGGGTACGCAGCGGTAGTGCGGCGCAAGGTTTCCAACTGCTGGACGAAGCCGAGCTAAAAGCGATCCTCGAAGATGGCGGCGTGATCCGCGCGAAGAAGCAGGATCTGGTCTGCGACGAAATCGCAGTCCATATCGAAGCCGGCAAACTGGTGACCAAGCTGGCACTCGACTGGCAGCAGCGCATTCAGTTCGTGATGTGCGACGATGGCTCGATTAAGCGTCTGAAGTTCTGCGATGAGTTGCGCGATCAAAACGAAGATATCGATCGTGAAGATTTCGCCCAGCGTTTTGATGCGGACTTTATCCTGATGACGGGTGAGCTGGCGGCATTGATTCAGAATCTGGTGGAAGGTTTAGGCGGCGAAGCGCAGCGCTAAATTCTCAAATCAGAAAAGCAGGCCGGGTCAGCATCAACGCTACCCGGCCTTTTTTTATTTCAGATAACGGCACAGATAAGAGGTTGGCTCTGCAACCTGCAGGTTGAACTCGCTGTGGCCAGGGACGTTGAAGACTTCTCCGGCGGTGTACGCCTTCCATTCGGTTTCGCCAGGCAACAGCACGTTCAGCGCGCCGCTGATCACCGTCATCTCTTCAGGCTCTGCGGTACCAAAGGTATATTCCCCTTCAGCCATAACGCCCACACTGGCACGGCCAGTACTGCTGCTGGTAAAACCAATGGATTTCACTTTACCGGAAAAGTATTCGTTACTCGAAAGCATGAACTGGCCCTTATGTCTTTGGATAAAAATCTACTATAGGGGCCATCCTCCGTGCCTGTCACGCAAAATCATCAGGCCAGTAATTCAGACGCCAGACGGGTTACCAGAACGTTCGAGAGCAGCACCGGTACATCGAGGGCCTTTTGCAACAAATCACGATGTCGCTGGTGAAAACCGAGACAATCGAGCATCAAAACGTCAGCGCCCTGCTCCAGCAGTTCACGTCCTGCCGATATCAGTTTGGCTTCGCTATCCCAGATCGGATTTGCCAGCGCAAACAGCGGCGGTTTTTGCAGGACTTTCCACTTCGCTATCTGGTTCTCCAGCAGCTCTGCAATCGGCACAATTACCCCGACCTGATGCCCGTCGACAATCGAGGCCACCAGCGGAGGGATAATCCGCATCGGTTCAAGGAGGATAGCGTTTCGCGCCATAAGACCCGAAATCGGGGCGGTGCTCATTAACAGGATGACGTCATATCCTTGATTATCGAGCACTTCGATCACGCCCTGTAAAGCACGCTCGATTTTGTGATGTGAAACATGCGCGAGTTTACCGTCGCTTAACAATGTCGGTAGGGTCACCTCATTATTTGCAGGTGCGTAGTCTTCCATGACCTCTTCCCGACTCATCTTGCCGAGCAGGCTAAGATGGGTGATTTGCTGTTCGGAGACATGCTCAGTTAAGAGCGGTAACACTTCGCTGACAGGGACCACCCCGATGGTGAGGATCGCCAATGTTGCCTTCATCGTTTTCGCCTTTCTTCACTACCATTGCGATAATACAGGCACAAGCTCAATACGCTGCGCGGTTCTTGTTTCAGCTTAAACAGGTCAAAAGCGTAGCAGCATATCCCTACACCGAAATGTAAAGATCCAACGCCCGGTCTGAATCTCACTGTAATAACTAAATATTAACCCCCACTTAACATTCACGCTGAGTTAAAAGTGTGATTCAGGCACGGTTGTTATCGATTTCAGATTTGTATCAGGACTTTTCAGGATCTTCGTAGCGGCGCTTGGCATCCAGCGCTTCCTGCTCAGTTTCATGTTCGCTGATCAGGGAGTCCGGCTTTGGGTGGTCCGCACGCAGTTGATACCAGGTCACGGTTTGGGCACCGGTGCCTTTTTCAATAGTGACAATGCGCGCTTCACGTGGGTATGGCGGTCTGGTTGGCATAGTTCATCCTTTTTTAACGGCTAAACTATGAGTATAGACGCCTGCTAGCTGGCGCAAGCCAAACGCAGGGCGGTAACAATCTGATTTACGACCTGTTCCGGCGACTGTGCGGCGTCGATCACGTGGTGCGCCGCTTCGCGGTACAGGGCGTCGCGTTCGGCGAGGATCTCGCTCACCTCTTCGCTGATTGGTTTCCCGGTCAGCGTCGGGCGTTGCCCCTCTTCCGGGAATGCTTCCAGGCGCTCCACCAGCGTAGACACGGGCGCGCACAGGTAAATCACAATCCCTTTCTCGCGCATAAACTGGCGATTACGCTCTGCGAGGATAATGCCGCCGCCGGTAGCAATGATGGTCGACGGTGCGGTTACCGCTTCCAGCGTGTCGCTTTCACGCGCGCGGAAACTTTCCCAGCCTTCTTTTTCGACAATCTCGGCAATGGTCTGGCGGGCCTGAGTTTGCAGCCAGTGATCGGTATCGACAAACTGACTCTGACTGACACGCGCCAGTTCAAGGCCGACGGTCGTTTTACCGCAGCCACGGGGGCCAACTAAAAAGATGGGTTGGGTCATAGCCAGGTGTTCCCCTTGATACCGCATGGTTGCGGTGTGTAATGTCGAAAAACGAGCAATAATACCATTAAACTAGTACGCAAGGTAACTGTAAAAATAGGATTACAACAAGATTATGTTTGTATGACAGAGAGCGTCAGGCGTGCTTTTAACGCTTGTTCTCTGTAAAGAAATTATTGCATGAGCGGGTACGTCAACTTTACTGTAAAGCACCAGGCGATGACAACCCTGCGGTTGCCACACTATATCACAAAACAGCAATGCTTATCATTACGCAGTACGGCGCTTCACTTCCAGCAGCCATTTATCCAGCTCGGCCGCGAACTGCTGGCGGTCACGCTGCGAGAGCGAATCCGGCCCACCGGTCTGCACACCGCTGGCGCGCAGGGTATCCATAAAATCACGCATGGTCAGTTTTTGGCGGATCGTCGCCGGTGAGTAGCGTTCACCGCGCGGATTCAGCGCCGCTGCGCCTTTCTCCAGCACCTCTGCCGCCAGAGGAATATCGGCAGTAATCACCAAATCCTCAGGGCTACACAGGCGCACAATTTCGTTATCCGCCACGTCAAACCCGGCCGGAACGCGCATTGAACGGATAAATTTCGACGGCGGAATACGCAGATTCTGGTTTGCCACCAGCGTTAGCGGCATCTGCACGCGCTCAGCCGCGCGGAATAAAATCTCTTTAATCACATTCGGACACGCATCCGCATCCACCCAAATCGCCATAGTTTCTCCCCTGGATGACATTGGTGGCTATTGTCGCCTGCTTTTCGTTGTTAAGCTATAAATCAGAACTCACAACGGATAATAACGGAGAGACGTGATGGACAAAAAAATCGGTTTTATCGGCTGCGGCAATATGGGAAAAGCCATTCTCGGCGGTTTGATTGCCAGCGGTCAGGTATTGCCAGGGCAGATTTGGGTCTATACCCCGTCACCGGATAAAGTTGCCGCGCTGCATGATGAATACGGCATTAATGCCGCCGAAAGCGCACAGGATGTCGCACAGATTGCCGACATCGTCTTTGGCGCCGTTAAACCTAACATCATGATTAAAGTGCTGAGCGACATCACCTCCAGCCTGAACAAAGACACGCTGGTGGTCTCCATTGCGGCAGGCGTGACGCTCGATCAGCTGGCACGCGCCCTGGGCCACGACCGAAAAATTGTCCGCGCGATGCCGAACACGCCGTCGCTGGTCAATGCGGGAATGACCTCCGTGACGCCTAACGCGCTGGTAACAGCAGAAGACGTGGCCGATGTGCTGAACATTTTCCGCTGCTTTGGCGAAGCAGAAGTGATTGCCGAATCGATGATCCATCCGGTGGTGGGCGTCAGCGGTTCCGCGCCTGCGTATGTATTCATGTTTATCGAAGCGATGGCCGATGCCGCCGTGCTCGGCGGAATGCCGCGCGCGCAGGCTTACAAATTTGCCGCGCAGGCGGTAATGGGCTCCGCCAAAATGGTGCTGGAAACGGGTAAACATCCAGGCGAACTGAAAGACATGGTTTGTTCACCGGGCGGCACCACCATCGAAGCCGTGCGCGTTCTCGAAGAGCGCGGATTCCGCTCGGCGGTGATTGAAGCGATGAATAAGTGCATGGAAAAATCAGAGAGTCTCAGCAAATCCTGATGACGCGAGCCGGGCGTCAGGCTGCCACTTCGGTGCGGTTGCGTCCGGCATTTTTCGCTTTGTAGAGCGCCACATCGGCGGCTTTTAGCCACTCGCGATAATGGCCAAATTCAGGCGTTAACGTTGCCACACCAACGCTTATCCGCAGTCGTACCTGCGGCGCGCAGGCTAGCGTTAAGGTTGCCAGCCGCTCATGGACACGCGACATGGCCGCAATGGCACTCTCCGCTGGCGTGCCGCTCATGATCACTGCAAATTCGTCACCACCGAAGCGCCCGATAAGATCCCCGGCGCGCAACGCTAGTTGCAACTGTCGGGTGACGGCAATGATCGCCTCATCGCCCACATCATGCCCCCAGGTATCGTTGATACTCTTGAAATGATCGATATCGATAATCAGGATCGCCGCCTCGCGATGGCTGCGCCGACAGGTGTCGTATTCATTACGCAATAAAATTTCCCAGTGACGCCGGTTAAACACGCCGGTCATACCGTCGCGGGTGCTCATCAGCTCCAGGCGGCGCTTGTGCTCTGCCAGACGGATGGCGGTCTGATAGCTGACCCAGGCAAAGTAGATCGGGTAGAGAACCATCGCCGGCAGCGCCAGCCAGAGTTCCTGCGAAGAGAGGGTAAAGGTGGGGGAGACGCCGGTGAGTTTCAGGGTGATCAGGGCCGCAATAATCGTCATGGTTGCACCAGCAGTGAACAATTTAACGCCCCCTGCCCCCACCAGATTCATGCCTATCATTATTGTCAGTGCCGCCGTGGGAAGTACATTCAGCCCCATCAGCCCCATCCAGATCCCCGCCATAATGGCATCGACTTTCAGGTTCTTTATTTCGCTGGCTCGTGGATCGGCGGCGCGGTAAGCCAGCTGCCAGGCGAGATGTGGCCAGACAAACGCCCAACCCACCAGCACCAGCCACCAGATTCCAGGCGGAGACTGGGCGACCAGCGCACCTGCGATGGGGAAAAACATCGCCGCTAACCCGAACATCCGCGGCAGTCTTACCCGCCGGGCAAATCGGATTCCGGAACGATGGTGGTCATCCTGAGAAAGGTTCTGGGGCCACTCTTCTCGCGTGACGTCTTTATTGTAAAAGTTATCGTCATTCATAATTTTTGGGAACATTCTGAAACATTTCCCAAATTATAGAGACGGGTGTTGTGGGGAAAGTATGAAATTTCGGGTGAGCCGCTGGCACCGCTCACCCGTTAGGACTACGCGGATTTCTTCAGGCAGGCGCTCATAAATTTACTGCGGTCTTCCCCTTTCAGGGATTGCTGCGTCGCCAGGCCGTTACATTCGCGCATCTTTTGTTGCTGCGGCGTGAGGCTCTTTTCGCCCGGTTTCGACGAACTGTTTTTCAGGCAATCGCTCATGTACGTTTTACGCGCATCGCCTTTCAGCGTCTGGGCTGTCGCCTGTTGATTACAGGTGGTCATCCGTTGCTGCTGCGGAGTGAGCGTTTTTTCGGCGGCGGACGCCACAGACATCAGGAGCAGAGAAGAGAGCAGGGTTACAGTAAGAGTCAGTTTCATAACACCATCCTTTTGTGAAGGTTCACAGTAAGTCTGGTTCGTGGCGGGAAAAATACCACCCGACGGAAGGGGATTTCCGCCGGGCGATCGCTTTATTTCAGGCCAAGAGCGGCTTTCATGGTGTAGAACAGATCCGTTTGATCCGTCAGCCCGACCACATTTGCCGCGTGCGGGCCATACGCCGCGATGCGCAGCTGTGTGCCGGTATGTTCCATGGAATCGCCTTCGGAGTTGCCATAGCTCATCACCATTACCGCACCGTCTTTGGTGTTCAGCGCCTGAGTCAGGCCAGGCGCTTTGGTATCGGGTGCCACGATCTGGCTGGCGTGCGCATGGTCAGCGGTCACTACCACGAGGGTGTTGCCATCTTTCTTCGCGAACGCCAGCGCTTTCTGCACGGCTTCATCAAGATCGACGGTTTCGCCAATCTGACCGCACGGATTTGCCGCATGATCCTGTTTATCAATCGACGCGCCTTCAACCTGCAGGAAGAAGCCCTTCTCCCCCTTGCTCAGCAAAGCGATGGCTTTGTCGGTCATCTGTGCCAGCGTCGGAACGCTGTCATCGCGTTTCGGGTTTGGCGTGCAGGTCACAGCCAGTTTGTCGATGTTGCCGTGGTAAGAGGCTTTTGGCCCTTCCCAGCGCACCGGCATGTTGCCGTCTGAGAACAGGCCGAGCAGCGGCTTGTCCTGGCCCGCTTCGGTGATCGCCGCCAGTGAAGCGGCATCGCTCACCAGCTGATAACCCCGCGCCTGCGCCTGTTCACGAAGAGTTTTGCCCTGCCACTCCCCGGCCGTCGCGGTTTCCGCGAACGTTTTCGCCCCACCGCCCAGCGTCACATCGGCGCGGACATTCAGCAGCTGTTCGGTGATGGAGCCTTTGCCACCCTTTTCCAGCGCATTGGTCGGGCATTTTTCGCTGGTCACGGACGGGCCGTAGCATTTACGCGACGTCACATGCGCCACCAGCGCCGCAGGCGTTGCATCCTGCAGTTCAGCCGTTGAGACGTTACCTGTCGCAAGGCCAGCCGCCTTCGCCATCTCCAGAATGGTCTGGTGATCCTTTTCGTGAATATCGACGCCCAGCGCGCCGTTATAGGTTTTTACGCCCGTGGTCCACGCCGTGGCGGAGGCCGCCGAGTCGGTCACGTAATCAGGCTTACCGGTTTTTTTATCCAGCGCGTAGTGGGTGTATTGTCCGGTCAACGGCAATGCGTCAATACCTTTAAAAAAGCCGCCGGCCCCTTCGGCATAATTTCGCGCTGCGGTGATTTCGGAATCGCCCATCCCATCACCAATCAGCAAAATAATATTTTTAGCCGGTTTATCATTTAGCGATGCACGCAGCGCTTCGGTTTGATCTTCTGACAGACGGCGTGCGCCGCCCGGCTGCGTGATATCTCCCTGAGCCGCGCGATTATCCAGCACCTGGGTATTCGTAGTGTCGGCATAAATGGCAGGGGTAAATAATAAAGGCAGTAATGCGATGAAAAGTGCGCTCTGTTTCACTTTATTTCTCCATGTACAAATACATAAAAATAAACAGAGCGACTATAGGCACAACTTATGACAATGCTATGACAGGTTTTTAGATTCTGTGACAGATTAACTACGAGGATGCCGCAACAGCTTTTTTACGTATTGCTGTAGCATTTCGCTATCCTGAATCGGCACTTGAGAGTCGGGCCTGGCATCCTCCAGCGCGCCCTCGATACTTCGGATCAGCGCCTGCTGATCGGTCTGTGCCATTTGCCGTAAAAGGGCCGTGACGACGATTTCTAACGCTTCAACCTGGGCAACCAGTTCTTTTGACTCTTCTTCCTTTTGGGCAAGCTTAACCAGCAACTCTGCAATGAGATTTTTCATCGTGCTATTTCCTTATCAGGTTTTTGCTGACGGTATCATTACGGTTGATTATTGCAAAGAGGCGAAAAGTATTATCTTTATGAAAAAACACGCTATGTCGCAAATAACGATGATTTATCGTCAGCGAAACGTTTTGCTATTATAAAAACTGATTGCGTGGCAGCAAAATAGTAGAAAGCAGGCGCCATTATTTTTGATAACAGCGCCTGTTGTGGATTAATACATAATATATCTTCTTTACGTCGCGATATTCGCCATTTTCTGACGGCGACGGCGTAATGCTATCGCGAGTTGGATAACGTTCAGTAACACCACCACTGCCGTAGCGGCAAATACCCAGCGGAATCCGGCCATCGCGGAAACGGTCGCGCCCATTAACGGGCCTGCGACATTCCCCAGATACATAAATGACTGGTTATAACCAAAGATGCGTCCGGTGACCTGATCGCTTGAGTATTTCACCAGAAGGGTTTGTACCGCTGGCAGCATCGCCCCATCGGCAAATCCGAGCAGGAAGCGCAGCACGCCGAGCTGGAACGGCGAGGTGACGAAGGACATCGCGAAAAACAGCACCACGGCGATAATCAGGGTCGCCATTAATATCCGCGCCGTACCGATACGATCCCCGAGCTTACCCAGTCGTGGGGCAGAGATCAGCGCGGAAACGCCTGGCACGGCGGCGATCATCCCGCTCAGGAACGCAATATTGTTGCTGTCCGGCGCCATGGATTTGATAAACAGCGCCAGAATCGGCCCGATCGAACCGTTGCAGAGCTGAATCACCAGCGTTGTCACAAAGAGGCTGATCATCAGGCCGGGGTATGGCAGCGTGGCAAAAACCGCTTTACCGCTCAGGCGATCGGCTTTGCTGACCGTCGGGCGTACGCCCTCTTTAATGAGGAACAAGGTCACCAGAAAACTCACCATCAGCAGCATCGCGGTGATGAAAAACACCGCGCGCAAGCCGACGTGGTCAGCCAGAAAACCGCCCATCAGCGGACCGCCAATAACGCCGCTGATTTGCGCGGTCGAGAGTGTGCTGATCGCCCAGCCGCTGCGCTCGCGCGGAACCTGCGACGCCACCAGCGCCATCGCGTTAGGAATATAACCGGACGTCAGCCCCATCAGGCCGCGCAGGAGAAAGAGCTGCCAGACGTTAGTGGCATAGGCCTGAAGCAGGATTGCGATCGCCATCCCCAGCGAGGCGCGAAGGAGCATCAGCTTGCGCCCTTTGCGATCCGCAAGGCTGCCCCACATGGGCGAGACAATGGCGGAAACCAGGAAAGTAATACTGAAGGTCAGACCCGACCACATCGACAGCGCTTCGTGGGACGACACGCCGAGCTGGGAGACATACAGCGGCAGGAAGGGCAAAATCTGGCTGATCGCAAGACCGGTGAAAAAACAGCCAAACCAGACCGATATAAGGTTGACTTTCCAGGATTCCATAACAGGCAAACTCTTCATTTTTAGGCGAATTCGCCGACAGATTAGCAAGTTGCGCTACATCACGTAGCGCCAGAGGTGCGGCAGCGACAACTTTGGTGTTTTATCTCCCCAGTCATCATATTTGTGAAACAAGTCACAAATCATCCACTTTTTGGTGGTGAATTATGCTTTAACGACAGAGGCCAAAACCGCGCATTCCGAGGTGAAAATGGTTGGCGTGCGCCGCGTTATACTCCGGCCCAAGCCCGTTACCGTAGTAATCGCAGCTGGCGCTCAGCATCGCGCGCAGCCAGGGCTGTGTTTTGTCGTTGCGCCAGCCGCGCAGCACCGTCACCCGCTCGCCGTCTGCCAGCTGAAACGCGCTGATATCGAGCGCTTCGGCGCTGGCATGTTCGCTGCGACGCGCATCAGGCCGGTTATAGATATTGCGACAGGCAAAGCTGCCGAGATGCTCTACGTGCGTCAACGGGCTGCCCATCATCGTCTGAGTGAGCGGCCGGGCCTTTTGATGGATAAACAGCGCGGAACTCAGGGCCAGCGGGCAGCTGGCGATAAAGCTGCTGCTCAGGGAGACCGGGCCGAAACTGCGCACCCGTACGACGCCGTTGAGCGGGCACTCTCCGGCGCTGTCCGCCAGCGCCTGGGTCTGGATGAGCTGTTTTTGATTGGCCTGCTCCAGCAGACTGACACAGGCTTCGGGCGTCAGGCGACGCAGCTTAAACTGGCTGATTTTCCCCGGCGGATCGTCGAGCGAAAGCGGGGTAAAGGGATTGTAATATGACGGCAGCCAGCGATAGCCCATCACCGCCGCGCCCACCACAATCAGACAGACCAGCACACTTTGCCCTCGCACAATCCCTCCTCGTGAATAGCTCAAAACATTATGGCAGAAGGCGGCGAAACCCACAGAACATCGTGGTATGTTATGGCCTTTGATGAGTCAGACTGGAAGAAAGTGAAGATGGCGAAGCAGCGGGTAGGAATTGTTTTTGGGGGAAAATCGGCAGAACACGAAGTGTCGCTGCAGTCGGCCAAAAATATCGTTGATGCGATTGATAAAAGCCGTTTTGATGTCGTACTGCTGGGTATTGATAAGCAAGGCCAGTGGCACGTCAACGATGCCAGTCAGTATCTGCTGAACGCAGACGATCCGGCGCATATCGCGCTGAATCCATCAGAGATCAGCGTTGCAACCGTCCCGGGCGTCGTGCAGGGCCAACTGATTAACGCGGGGAATGCGCAAGCGCTGTCGCAGATTGACGTGGTTTTCCCGATTGTACACGGCACCCTGGGCGAAGACGGTTCCCTGCAAGGGATGCTGCGTATGGCGAACCTGCCGTTCGTCGGCTCCGATGTCCTTGGTTCTGCAGCTTGCATGGATAAAGACGTGACCAAACGCCTGCTGCGTGACGCCGGGCTGAACATCGCGCCGTTTGTGACGCTCACGCGTGCCAATCGCCAGCGCTACACCTTTGCCCAAATCACTTCTCAGCTCGGCCTGCCGCTCTTCGTAAAACCGGCGAACCAGGGCTCTTCCGTTGGCGTTAGCAAAGTGACCAGCGAAGCACAGTTCACCGAAGCCGTGCGTCTGGCGTTTGAATTTGACCACAAAGTGGTGGTTGAGCAAGGGATTAAAGGCCGCGAGATCGAGTGCGCGGTACTGGGCAATGATTTCCCGCAAGCCAGTACCTGTGGCGAAGTGGTGCTGAACAGTGATTTCTACTCCTACGACACCAAATACATCGATGATAAAGGGGCGCAGGTAGTGGTCCCGGCGGTACTGGATCCGGAAATCAATGACAAGATCCGCGCGATCGCGATTGAAGCCTATCAGGCACTCGGCTGCGGCGGAATGGCGCGCGTTGACGTGTTCCTGACGGCAGAGAATGACGTGATCATCAATGAAATCAATACGCTGCCAGGGTTTACCAATATCAGCATGTACCCGAAACTGTGGCAGGCGAGCGGTATCAGTTATCCGGATTTGATCACCCGACTGATCGAACTGGCGCTGGAGCGTCATGCCGCTGACAGCGCCCTGAAAAGCTCCGTAAACGGTTAATCTGCTTTTTCGGCGCTCTCGACCGTTTCCGTCGTCGGCTCTTCAGGTCGACGGCGGATAATAAAGCCCGCCAGCCAGAAACTGATCACCCAGGTCACCAGCCCTACCGCATAGGTTTGCCAGCCTTTCGCTTCAAATCCCAGCAGCCCAACAACACCGTTAAGAATAAAAATCAGGCCAATCGCAAAGGCGTAATAATGCCAGTCACGGCGTAGTTTGGCAGACAGCTTCATGGCAACTCCGGCAGAATAAAAAGATATCCTCTCACAGTTTTCTTATGCGGTCTGTGGCGGATGCGGAAAATCTTAAATGCGTCGCAATTTAACTTAAGTCAGCAAAATGTGATGTAAGACATAAATTGCTAAACCAGGAGCATTCCCTGGCCCAAATTACCACGATTCTGATATTGACAAATGCTATGACCTGTCAGACTCACCTTGTATGACTGGCACATTGCCAGAATGAAATAGGGGGAGGTTTTTATGGCAGACTTTACACTGGCGAAGCCGATTTTTGGTGGCAGAAAACCGAGAACCTCCACGTCCGGTAACATCGCCTATGCCCTGTTTGTACTGTTCTGTTTCTGGGCGGGGTCACAGCTTCTGAATATGCTGGTGCATGCACCGGGCGTTTATGAACACCTGATGCAGGTCCAGGACACGGGCCGACCGCATGTCGAAATTGGTTTGGGTGTCAGCACCATCTTCGGATTGATTCCGTTCCTCGCAGGCTGTGCCATCCTTGGTGTGATAGCCCTGGTGCTGCGCTGGCGCCGTCATCACTGACGTTTAGTTCAGTGACATACAGCGAGCCCGACGATCGTCGACGCGTTTCGCGAACCACGCCGTGGTGAGATTGCGCGTGATCTTCGGGCTTTCAAGCTGAATGCCCGGCAAGACTTCTCTCGGCAACGCGTTGCCACTCTTTTGCTCCGCCAGCTTAAACACCTGCTGATAAAGATCCGTTTTCTCAAACGCCAGGCTGTCCCCTTTCTCCAGCTGACGGCGGATCTCGCTGTTGCTCATATCCAGTTTGATCGCCAGTTTGCGCACCGCCTGCTCGGTTGTGCCCGCTTCGCTGCTGCCGTAAGCAATCAGATCGCCATCCAGTGCCAGCTTCGCGCCCGTCGCGCGGTTTACCGCATTCTGGAAAGCGGCGTTACGGCTGGCATACCAGCCCGCGTTGAAATCAGCAAAACGATACAGCGGGGCGCTGTAGTTGGCGGGATAATTCAGGAGATGGTAAGTGCCGAACCACAGCCCACCGCGCAGAGAAAACACCTCCTGGCGCACCGTGCCGTCGATTTCCCACGGATAGCCGCGGGTATGTTTCTCAGCAAAGTCGATGCTGACCTGCATCGGACCGCCCGTGTGCACCGGATTGAGCGAGCCAAACAGCTTCTGCCCCATCGGCACCATATCGATAAAATCATCGAAAATGGCGCTCAGCTGTTTCTCGGTTTTCACCGTATCCAGCCGCTCGCTGTAGCTTTTGCCGTTAGGCGAGGTGATTTTGAGCGCCGTATGGACGAGAAAAACCGGGATGTGCATTTTTTCTGCCCGGCGGTCTATCTCCTTCCAGGCAATTTTGTTAAGCCCAGGCACCGCCGGATCGGACTGGTACATGGACTCTTGCTGCGCCACCGCCAGCACCGAGCAGATATTCTCCTCGGTCGGGGCAATCTTCTGGCTCTCGAAGGTTTTCGCCAGCACGATTGCCCAGTCGTCGCGATCCTTGACGCTGGCGGGCATCTTCTGACGCACCACGCTTGCCACATCAACAGGCTTTTCGCCCTTTTTCAGCGGCGCGGCACCTTTGTCAGCGCATCCGGCCAGCACGAGAGCGGCCAGCAGTGATAAGGGTAACGCGCGTGGTACGGCAAATGGCATAGCAACTCCCTGTTTTAACCTAATGTGTTGGTCACTTCCTGCAAGTTCTGGTCGTCCAGCTCGCGTTCGAAACTGCGCAGACGCTTATAGATCGACATCAGCTCAACCAGCGTAGTCCATGATGCAATCAAATACTGGAACGAACCGCGAACCTGACCGAAAACGTTGGTGATCTGAGTCATCAGACCGAGCGTAATCGTACCTGCCACAATCGACGGGAACAGCAGGAACAAACCGAAAACGTTATCAACCTGCAGATATAAGATGCGGGCGATGTTGAAATACATGTAGTGGAAATAGAGGCGGAAGTAGTTGCGACGCACCGCGCCAAACAGCTCGCGAACGGTCGGCGGCGAGGCGCGTTCGGGGTCGTCTTCCCCGTAGACCAGCTCTTTACGGTAGGCGGCTTCCACGCGCTGGTTTTTGAACTCCAGCCCCGGCAGTTTTATCCCCACCGCCGCCAGCAGCCCGGTCCCCATCAGCGACCAGACGATAGCCGCAATCACAAGGCCATAAGGCAGATGGCCGACAATCGGCAGCTCCGGAACGTGCGCGGAGAGCGTAACGAGCACCGGCAGAAACGCGATGAGGGTCATGATGGCGTTGATAAAGCTCACGCCCATATCTTCCAGCGTGGAGGCGAAACGCATCGTATCTTCCTGCACACGCTGCGCGGCACCCTCAATATGACGCAGCTGCTGCCAGTGCGCCATATAGTGTTCGTTCATCGCGGTACGCCAGCGAAAGACGTAGTGGCTGACGAAGAAGTTATTCATGACACCGATAATAACGGCGATCAGCGCGATGCCGAGGAAAATCCCGACTTCATGGTAGAACTGATTGATGGTGACTTTGTGCGGGGAGCTGAGCGCGGTCTGAATCAGATCGTAGAACGGCGCATACCAGGCGTTGACCGCAACGCCGACCTCCACCAAAAACCAGGTGACAAAGATGATAAGCGCGGTGCCGAGAATCGACCAATACTGCCAGCGATGCGGCGCATAGCTGAACCAGAACAGGGCAAACAGCCCTACGCACAGCGCATAGTAGGCGTAAAACAGCAGATAGCTGAGGGACCAGAAGCGCGCCGCGCTGATAGGCACATCGCCCGTTGCGCCGGTTATGCGCTCAATCCACGCACCGCCGCCCGCCTGCCAGAAAATGACGGCGATCAGCGCCCAAATAAACGCCGAGAGAAAAAAGGGTCCCGGCTTTGGGAAAAAAGACTTAAACATGGTGCTTCCTTCTTGTTGTTATGGCGTTGCTGTGTTCAACAAAATACCACACGAAAAACCCGCCACGCGCCGCTCACCGGCGCATGCAGAAAAAATAGACCTGTGGTTTATAGGTTAGTTCGCCTGCCACCCGGCAAGAATTGTTTCGGTGAGTTTCACGGTGGGCGCATTACCCGGTGCGCTAAGGGTGCCCCAGACCTCGTTATAGTGCTTAATCAGCACCTGCGCCTCGGCCGCCGGGCGATGTGCGGTGGTATGCGCATCTTCCGCCACTGTGATGTGATAGCCACGGCTCACGCCATTTTTGAGGGTGGTGTCCACGCAGTAGTCGGTTGCACACCCGCAGATGACGAACTGCTGAATACCGTGTTCTGTTAACAATGCTTCGAGCTGAGTGCGATAGAACGCATCGCAGGCGGTTTTGGTGACATAAAACGCCCCCGCTGGCTGATGCAGTTCAGGCAGCAACGCAAAACCTTCGCTCCCCTCCTCCAGTCCACCTGCTTCAATGTGCTGAATAAATATTACCGTATCGGCGGCGTGCGTAAGCTGATTGATTCGCGAAACGCATTGTTCGCGTTGAATACGAGGCGTCGCAAACACGCCCTGCTGCATATCGACCACCATCACCACACGTTTATCAGCCATCACCGTCTCCGAAGAATTGAGTCATACCAGCCCCTATCATAAGCCCGATGTCACAAAACAGGAGACTGATTGCAACGAAATTGTTCTTATTTACCCGTGGTTACGTTTTTCCCGCTATCGTTATGCAATTCGGCCCTTTGCACCGGGCCGTTTAGTAGTATAAATACGCATTACTTCTTTCATTCACTTCATGGATGCTTTTCGTTGAAACGTTGTCTGCTTTCCTTCGCCGCGCTGTGTGCGGTGAGCCTAACGTCTGTCCAGGCTGCCCAGCCGCTGACGGCACCTGTTTTCGCTTCTGATATCGCGGACCGCTACGCCAATCTTATCTATTACGGCAGTGGCGCAACGGGTATGGCGCTGGTCGTGATTGATGGCAATCAGCGTGTGTTTCGCAGTTTTGGTGAAACGCGTCCTGGCAGCAATGTCCGTCCACAGCTTGATTCGGTCATTCGCATTGCCTCTTTGACCAAGCTAATGACCAGCGAAATGCTGGTGAAGTTGCTCGATCAGGGCGTGGTCAAACTCAACGATCCCTTAAGCAAATACGCACCACCTGGGTCGCGCGTGCCTTCTTATCAGGGGACACCGATTACGCTGGTGAATCTGGCGACGCACACCAGCGCCCTGCCGCGTGAACAGCCCGGCGGCGCGGCGCATCGCCCTGTTTTCGTCTGGCCGACGCGCGAACAGCGCTGGACCTACCTGACAAACGCCACGCTGAAATCCGCGCCTGGTGCTCAGGCCGCCTATTCGAATCTGGCGTTCGATCTGCTGGCCGATGCGCTGGCGACGGCATCGGGAAAACCTTATACCCAGCTGTTTGAAGAGCAGATCACACGGCCTTTGGGGATGAAAGACACCACCTTTACGCCGTCTCCCGATCAGTGCAAGCGCCTGATGGTGGCGGAGAAAGGGGCAAGCCCGTGTAATAACACTCTGGCAGCGATCGGCAGCGGCGGGGTTTACTCCACGCCCGGCGATATGATGCGCTGGATGCAGCAGTTCCTCTCGTCCGATTTCTACGCCCGCAGCAATCAGGCCGATCGCATGCAGACCCTGATTTATAAACGCAATCAGCTTCATCGCGTGATTGGGATGGATGTCCCAGGCAAAGCCGATGCGCTGGGCATGGGCTGGGTCTATATGGCTCCAAAAGATGGACGTCCGGGTATTATTCAAAAAACGGGCGGCGGCGGCGGATTCATCACCTATATGGCGATGATTCCGCAGTCAAATGTCGGTGCGTTCGTGGTGGTCACCCGCTCGCCAAATACCCGGTTTATCAATATGAGTGATGGGATCAATAATCTGGTGGCCGAACTGAGCGGAAATAAAGCCCAGGTCGTTCCCGCATCCTGATCGAATTAATATTCCGCGGGCAAACGGTTGATGCTAACCAGTTTGCCCCGGTTCATATTAATATAATTCCCCTGGCGTAAAGCCGACAACACCTCCGCCACAACGGAACGCGAAATACGCGTACTGCGCTGAATATGATTCATCACACCAATTTTAGAACGCAGTGTTTCATCCCATTCCGCCATATCCAGTAGCATGGCACGAATCTGGCTGTAGGAGTTATTTCCGACCAGCTGCATATCCCGCTTTTCTAATATTCGGTTTATCCATGACAGCCAGCAAAATGCGTCATGCCAAAGATGAGATTGCTGAATAAGTTGACGGGCAGTGGCGGCCGGAAGATAAAAACCGCTGCAGGATGAGTGTGCCACCATCGTATATTCCTGCTGATGTTCCATCATTCCCGCCGTGAGGCCAAGAATGAAAGGGGTCGTCACTATTCCGAGGAGAAGATCGTCGGGCCGACGATGGATTGCCACTATTCCCGTCTGTATGACAAAGGTATGTTGTTCTTTATCGAAGCATTCATGGTAAATAATATTATGCGCAGAGGCTTTAAAGGGTGTGCTCTCGGCTTTCAGACATTGCTCGAGCCGTTTAAATTCAGAAAGGGGTTTCGCATCAGGATTCATACAGACCTCAAGCTATCCTTACTTATCGGTGCTGTTTCATTATTGTCGTTATAGTTAAAAACGCGGGGAGAGGAATCTCCCCGCGATTCAGGCATTACCAGGTGTATTTCACACCCAGGTTTGCGCCCCAGTTTTGGTCAACATCACCGCCACCAAGGTAATTAGCTTCCGTATAGGTGCTGAAGTTTTTGGTGAAGCTGAACTGAGTGCCCAGGCCAACACGCACAGCAGACCCTTTCACGCCGTTGTCGATGCTGTCGCCGTTGATATCCGCATCGTTGCTTGCATCGTCATAAACGTATGCCAGCGTGAAGTGCGGAGTCAGTGCCTGCTCGCCACCGTAGTTGAAGGTATAGCCCGCATCGATACCTGCTTCATAACGCATGCTGTCGTAGGACTGACCGTCCATACGCATGTCGTTGCTCAGCTGATAATCGTCGCCCGACTGGAATAGCCCAGACACAGCGGCGTACGGCGTGACATAACCAGAAGTATTTGGTTTCCAGTCGTAGCCCAGTTTCAGACCGAAGCCCCAGGCATCCGTAGTGGTGTTACCGTCCACATACTGGCCGTTGCTCATGGTTGCAGAGAGATCGTTATTGAAGCGGGTATAGCTCAGTGAGCTATCAATAAAGACGTTGTTAGCAAAGTACGCTGATGAGTAGATCATCGCCGTCTGGCTATCCTGATCAACCTGACCAGAATGATCGCTCACGTCGCCTTTCGCGAAGCCTGCTGCACCACCCAGGATCCATTTGGCGTTATTGCCGTCAATCTGCGTGTCCAGACCGACCATTACGCCGTTAACATCCTGATCGTAGCTGATTTCGCCGTTATCGCCGTCGAAGTTGCCACCGAAGTAGCTCACCCACGCGCCGCCTTTGTCTGCCAGGCCATGACGGCTGTTGGTCAGACGGTTACCCACGGCATCCTGCTCCAGATTCCAGATATTGGTGTTTGCAGAAGGAATGCTGAGTGCCATGTTCGCGTAGTCAGTCAGCTCTTCCTGATGCAGCACCACGCTGTCGCCCTGCTGCTGCGCCTGGTAAGTATAAGCGCCCAGATCGGCTTTGTTGGCTGCGGTGAAGGTTGCTTGTGTGTCTGCATTGTTGTCATAGACACGAATGACTTCATTGCCTTTATAGTCAGCAATGGAACCTGCACCCGTCGCATTGTCGATACGCACTTTGTAGTTACCTGCGGCTTCGCCGTTCACCGCCAGGTGACCGTCGGAGTTCAGCGCAACCACGCCGTAGTCGTAATCGGCTTTGCTCTTATCGTTGGTAACGTAACGAGCGTTGTTCAGATCGGAATTCAGCACGTAGTCACGGCTCGCCACGTTCAGCACACCGCCATCCGTCAGCACCATGTTGTGCGTATCAACCTGACCCAGACCAAGCGCCAGTTCCGCACCGTTATCCACGGTAATGGTGTTGGCATACAGCTCAGCGGTCTCTTCCGTCAGCGCAGCCTGGCTGTAGCTGTCGAGATAGAGACTGTTTGTTGCCACGCCACCGCTATCGCCAATATTCAGTGATGAGCCGTTGGTGAGGGTGATGCTGTCAGCCAGCAGGCCAGAGTTTTCAACATTGACCTGTGACTGGTTTTTCACCGCCAACGTGTCGATGTTGGAGAGCTTACGCGTGTCCCATTCAGACGCGTTGTCCAGAGTGATGTTAAACAGGCCGCTCTGATAAATCTCTTCACCGGCGACATGGGAATGAGTATCGAAGGTAGAATCTGGCCAGATGCTATTTGGTGACAGCGTGGTCCAGTCAACGCCGGTATAACCCAGACCGTACATCTGTGCAGTACCGATAGCTTCAACGCTGGACTGTGCTGCCCCGACCCACTTACTGCCGTTGGTTAAGGTCACATCCAGTTTATCGGTGCCATCCCAGCCGTTGGTGGTTGGGTTATAGACGCCATCGTCTGTCGTATCCGTCGCCGGATCGCCGTTCTCAAAGAAGTTGTTATCGAAGGTGCTGGAGAACAGGATGTCGCCTGTAACGGTGGAGTGATCAAACGTCGCGGTAGTCTGCATGGCGTTGTCTGCACCGCTTGATGCAACGATCAGCGCTGCATCGTCCGCCGCTGTGGCATTGGTTTCGCCATAGTCACTCGGCTTCGCACTTTGGCCATAAAAACCGTTGGTCCCCAGATCGCTGTAAGCACCGGAAGTCAGTACGGAATCTTTCACCACCAGCGTATCCGTAAAGACATGGTTGCTATTGGCTACCCCTTCGACGTCATCATAAGGCGTATTATCCACCTGCTGATAACCCTGAGTCAGGGTTATGCCCGCAACGTGGGAGTTATTCTGGATAACAATATCGGATTCAGTGTCCAGCGTAATGGCATTACCCGAGGCATAGGTATCAAGATAATGGGTTTCGGTTTTATCACCATTCACAACGTCATAAGCATAATGCTCATAGGTATCATTGATGGTGGAATTATCTACCGTCAGGCTGAAACGATCGTACTGAGAATGTGTTGTACCGTCCGCATCTAATCCCTCTGCGCAGGTGTCAGACTTGCACTCAGAGGTGATCATTCCATTGATGGTGCTGTTTGAAATGCTCAGCGCATTGGCACGACCACCCACACCATCGTCCAGATAGTACGTGGAAATAACGCCATTCACGGTGGATTTATTGATGACAGGATAAATATCGCCATCGTGGCTGGCGTCTGAATATCCCCAGTCTGCATACCCATCAAACCAGGGAGTAGAGACCGTGTTGTCATAGCCGAAGGTATTATATGTTGTACCGGAAATGTCCTTAGCATTAGCCTGAGAAGCGATAGCCAGCGTGCAGGCTAATGCAATTTGAGATACGGCGAGTTTCTTTTTCCATGTTTGCATTGAGTCAATCCCTCCTCAGGGACGTAAGCAAGTTTGTCCGTAAAAACACAAGTGCAACTAAATATCGTGCGGTGGGAATTATGCGACCTCACTTCAAAAAGGTTCAATGAATGATTCCATTAAGTCCGTATCCAGACAAATAACAAAAAGAGTTCTGCAGATATAAATAAGAAATTATCAAAACGTCATAAACACAATGAATTACACGCGTTTTCACCCATATTAATTAATATATTTACGCCCAATGAAATATGTCAGGAAAATAGGAATGACAGCACTAAGAAATATCATGAATAAATTAAAGGCTTTGCTGAGTTTACTTTCAAATAGAGAATAACCGGATGCCCTTGCTCTGCTGGCAACATTTTTCCCTGCACTTCTCACCGCTTTTCTAACAAAACCACCACTTTCGTAAAACAGCGAACGGTCATTTCAGGTACAATATGCGCTATTGTTCTACAGACATCAGGCATCCCATGACCGATTTAATTGCACGTCCCCGTCGCCTGCGCAAATCCCCCGCGCTGCGCGCTATGTTTGAAGAGACAACACTCAGTTTGAACGATCTGGTGTTGCCGATTTTTGTTGAAGAAGAGATCGATGACTACAAAGCCATCGACGCCATGCCGGGCGTTATGCGCATTCCGGAGAAACACCTGGCGCGTGAAATTGAGCGCATTGCCAACGCGGGCATCCGCTCGGTGATGACCTTCGGGATCTCGCACCACACGGACGCCACCGGCAGCGATGCGCTGAAGGAAAACGGTCTTGTGGCGCGCATGTCACGTATCTGCAAAGAGGCCGTGCCGGAAATGATCGTCATGTCCGACACCTGTTTCTGCGAATACACCTCTCACGGCCACTGCGGTGTGCTGTGCGATCACGGTGTGGATAACGATGCCACCCTGATTAACCTCGGCAAACAGGCCGTCGTTGCTGCCGCAGCCGGCGCGGATTTCATTGCGCCTTCAGCGGCAATGGACGGTCAGGTGCAGGCGATTCGCCAGGCGCTGGACGCGGCTGGATTCACCGATACCGCAATCATGTCCTACTCCACCAAATTCGCCTCTTCCTTCTACGGCCCGTTCCGCGAAGCGGCTGGCACTGCGCTGAAGGGCGATCGCAAAACCTATCAGATGAACCCACTCAACCGCCGCGAAGCGATCCGCGAGTCTCTGCTGGACGAAGCCCAGGGTGCCGATTGCCTGATGGTAAAACCAGCCGGGGCTTACCTGGATATCCTGCGCGACATCCGCGAGCGTACCGAGCTGCCGCTGGGTGCCTACCAGGTGAGCGGCGAATACGCGATGATCAAATTTGCCGCGCAAGCGGGTGCGATCGATGAAGAGAAAGTGATCCTCGAAAGCCTGGGTGCGATCAAACGCGCGGGCGCAGATCTGATCTTCAGCTACTTCGCGCTGGATCTGGCCGAGAAGAAAATCCTGCGTTAATTCGCCCATGTGCCGGGTAGCGGCTTCGCCCTGCCCGGCCTGTTCCTGTCCCTACGAAACTTCATCAAACTGCCATACAAACGACATCGGGTGCTTCTACTGTCTCGGCAAGACGACAGGAGAAACCATCATGTTCAGTCTCGATAGCGTTCTTGACGATCTCTGGCCTCAGGCGAAGCCCGCCCCCTGGCAAAAAAGCCTGTTAAAAAAGCTGTTCTACGAAGACGAGTTCCAGCAGTTCGCCGCCCGACACCGCCACCTGAAAGGGCTGGATATGGTGGAGCAGATTCTGGAACATCTGGATATTCTCTGCACTCTCTGCGCACGCGACCTCGAACAGATCCCCGAGTACGGCCCGCTGGTTATTGTTGCCAATCATCCTACCGGCACGCTGGATGGTCTGGCGCTGCTGTATGCGGTTTCCCGCGTACGTCGCGATGTGAAAGTGGTCACCAACCGAATGCTGACGCACCTCGCCCCCCTCAGCTCGCTGTTTATCCCGGTGGACAACATGGGGGGCAAAACGGCGAAATCGTCGCTCGTGCAGATGGAAAACCACCTGCAAAACGCAGGCGTGCTGATCTTTTTCCCGGCAGGCGAAGTCTCACGTCCGACCCGCAAGGGTATCCGCGATAAAAAGTGGCATTCTGGCTTCATCAAACTGGCCAGCAAACTGCGCGCGCCGCTGCTGCCCATTCATATTCAGGCACATAACAGTTTGCTGTTTTATGCCTCCACGCTGATCTCACCGACGCTTTCGCTGCTGCTGTTAATGCAGCAGATGTTCCGCCGCCGCCACAGCACCTTACCGATAAAAATCGGCCAGCAGATTGCCTGGAGCCACTGGTTCAGTTCAACCCTTTCACCCCGTGACATGGCCGAGCAATGCCGCCAGCACGTGATGCGTCTTGGCAAGGGATTGCCGGGGAGGTTCAAAACCCAGTGCGCTATCGCCCGCCCGGAAGATCGGGCCACGCTAAAACGCGAGTTGGCGCTGGCTGAATGCCTAGGTAAAACCGCCGATGGGAAAGGGATTTATCTGTGGCAACGCAACGGACAAGAAGACGCGCCCCTGCTGCGAGAACTGGGGCGTTTACGTGAGATCGCTTTTCGCGCCGTGGACGAGGGCAGCGGTAAGCGTCGCGACACCGACAGCTACGACGATGATTATCTGCATCTGATCCTGTGGGATGACGAAGAGCTGGAAATTGTCGGCGCCTACCGCTTTATCCCCACCGCAAAACAGCTTGCGCATCGCGGGCTGGAGGGTCTTTACAGCTACAGCCTGTTTCATTACGACGACAAAATGCAGGATGTGCTGGAGCACGGCATCGAGCTTGGCCGCAGCTTTATTCAGCCGCGCTACTGGGGCCGCCGTGGACTGGACTATCTGTGGTCAGGGATTGGCGCTTATCTGGCGCGTTACCCGCAATATCGCTATCTGTTCGGCCCGGTGTCCATCTCCGGTGGTTTGCCTCCTGCCGCGCGCGATCTGCTGGTGGCTTTTTACCGTCTGTGGTTCCCGGCCAGTCACCCCTTGGCCGCCTCCCGCCAGCCCTATCCGGCATCATTGCCTGATGTACTGGCGCAGTTTGGTGGCGTGAATTACATTGAGGATTTAACAAAGCTTAAGTCGCTGCTCGGGAATCTGGGCTGCGGTATTCCCCCGCTCTACAAACAGTATTCCGAACTGTGCGAGCCAGGCGGCGTGCAGTTTATCGATTTCGGCAGCGATCCGGCGTTCAACAACTGTGTGGATGGGCTGGTGCTGGTGGATTTATGCTATCTGAAGGCGAACCGGTATCAGCGGTATATTGAGGCACATCTTTAACTTTTTTGCCGGGTGGCGGTCTTCCTCTACCCGGCCAGTAAAACGCAGGGCGGGCAAGCGTTGCGCCACCCGATACCATCACGACGCGCGATAAAATGGCTTATCGCCCAATATCGTCGCCCGCTGCATTATCCTGCGCTGCGGCAGATAATCGGCATTGGCGTAATGCTGTGTCACACGGTTATCCCAGATCGCCAGATCGTTTTGCTGCCAGCGCCAGCGCACCTGGAACTCCGGCTTCGTCACATGCGCAAACAGGAACCCTAACAGCGCCTCGCTCTCTTTCTCGCTCAGATCCACAATTCGGGTGGTAAAGCCTTCGTTCACAAACAGCGCCTGCTTGCCCGTGACCGGATGCGTGCGCACCACCGGATGCAGCAGCGGCGGATGTTTTGCGACCGCCTCCTGCCAGCGCTGATGCTCCTCTTCCGTTTTGCGGTACTTATATTCCTGGAACGATTTCTTGAAATCGTGCTCCGCCCGCAAACCGCTCAGCAGCTGTTTCAGCGGCGCCGACAGCGCCTCAAAGGCGGCAATCCCGCTGGTCCATAAAGTATCGCCCCCGGTTTCCGGCAGCAGCTTGGCCGCCAGAATCGCCCCGGCGGGCGGCGTTTCGATAAACGTGACGTCTGTGTGCCAGTTGTCGTTATCCGGCGGATTATCGTTATGGGTATCCAGCACGATAATTTCTTCCACCCCTTCCGCGTGCGGATAGACCGGGTGAATATGGAGATCGCCAAAACGGAGTGCCAGGGCGCGTTGCTGCTGCGGCGTCACCGCCTGCTCGCGCAGAAAGACCACCTGATGGCGCAGTACCGCGTGGTACAGCTGCTCAAACTGGTTATCACTCAGGGGGCGCGTCACGTCGAGGCCCGAAATCTGCGCGCCGATATAGGGTCCCAGCGGGGTAATGGTCAGACGTTCACTCATTGTATCTCTCCATGCCAGGGCGTCAGGCGACGCTGTAACGCGCGCAGCCCCAGTTCTAAACTAAAGGCAATCACGGCAATGACCGCGATCCCTGCCAGCACCACATCCGTCGCCAGAAATTCGCCTGCCGACTGCACCATAAAGCCAAGCCCGCGCGTTGCGGCAATCAGCTCTGCCGCCACCAGCGTCGACCAGCCCACGCCTAAACCAATGCGCAAACCGGTTAAAATCTCCGGCAGCGCGCCGGGTAAAATCACAAACCACAGCACCTGCGCGCGACTGGCTCCCAGAGACTGCGCCGCGCGGATCCGCACCTGCTGGGCGCTCTTCACCCCCGCCAGCGCCGACATGACGACGGGGGCAAAAATGGCCAGATAGATCAGCAGGATCTTTGAGGTCTCACCGATACCAAACCAGATCACCATCAGCGGCAGATAGGCCAGCGGCGGCACCGGCCGATAAAGCTCAATCAGCGGATCGAGGATCCCGCGCACGGTCGGGCTTAGCCCCATCGCAATCCCCACCGGAATACCGACGATCACCGCCGCCAGCAACGCCACCAGAATGCGGCCCAGGCTCGCCGCCAGATGCTGCCATAAGGTCGCATCCATAAAGCCTTGCGGACCGGCGATGGAGACCAATTTCGTCAACACCTGACCCGGCGGGGGCAGAAACAGCGGGCTAACCCACTGCTGCGCCGCCACCGCCCACCATATCGCCAGCAACACCAGCAAGGTGCCTGCGCTCAGGGTGATCTGACGTGAAAACGGCCAGCGGAGGGTGAAACGTTTTCCTGCCCGTTTTTCGCTAAAAACAATGCTCATGAGAACGCCTCCCGCTGCTCAAATACACGGCTCAACACGTATTCGCGCTGAGCAATAAAGTGCGGATCGGATTTGATGCTGCGCACCGGTTCCCCTGCCACGTAGCGGCGGGCAAAGTCCAGCGGCAGACGCTCCAGCACGCGGCCCGGTCCCGGTGACAGCAGCACCAGTTCGGTGGCCATAAACACCGCCTCTTCGATATCATGCGTAATCAGCAGCACCTGCTTACCCGTTTCGTGCCACAGGCGCAGCAGCAGGGTTTGCATCTGCTCGCGGGTGAAAGCATCCAGCGCGCCAAAAGGCTCATCCAACAGCAACAGCTGCGGATTGGCTGCCAGCGCACGGGCAATACCGACACGCTGACGCTGGCCGCCCGAGAGCTGCCAGATAAAGCGTTTTTCCGCCCCTTCCAGCCCCACTTTTTTCAGCATCTGGCGCGCCGTCTCAAGACGCCCGGCACGCTCGGCTCCCGCTAATTGCAGACCGAAGGCCACGTTCTCCTGCACGTTGCGCCAGGGCAGAAGCCCTTCGCTCTGAAAGACCACGCCGCGCTCGGCGCCGGGGCCTTCCACACGTTTACCTTCCAGGTGAATGGTGCCGTGCTGATACGGAACAAACCCGGCGATCAGATTGAGCAGCGTGGTTTTCCCGCAGCCGGATGGCCCAAGCACCACCAGCAGCTCACCGCTATCCAGCGTCAGATTGATATCGTCCAGCGCAGGTTTCCCGCCGTAGCTGGCGGACAGGTTTGTAATTTGCAGCATCACGGCCTCCCGTTACTTCACAAAACGATCGGTCACGAACTGGCTGTAATCCGCCGCTACCGCAGGCACTTTGCCCTGCTCTTTCAGGAACCCGGCGGTATCGACAATCGCTTTATTCACCGGCCCGGACAGCTGCTGCACCTGTTGCGCAGGCGTCAGATAGGTGTTGCCCTTCACCAGCCCCGGCACGTCGGATTCAGGTACTCCGCTCAGGCGCGAGAGTTTTTCCAGATTGGCAGGCTGTTTCAGCCACTCATCCGGATTTTCGATATAGGGCTGTTGGGCGTCGATGGCACTCTTGGCGAAGGCTTTCACCACCTCAGGATGTTTCTCGGCGAAATCCTTGCGCACCACCCAGACGTCCAGGGTCGGCGCGCCCCACTGACCCACTTTTTCCGAGTCGGTCAGCACGGTGCCGTCTTTTTCCAGTTCGTTGACTGCCGGTGCCCAGACATAGGCCCCGTCAATATCCCCGCGCTGCCATGCGGCGATAATTGCCGGCGGCTGCAGGTTCAGAATCTGCACCTGACCCGGCTTGATCCCCCAGTGTTTCAGGGCCGCCAGCAGGCTGTAGTGGGTGGTTGAGATAAACGGCACCGCGATGCGTTTACCGATCAGATCTTCGGGCTTAGTGATATTTTTCTTCACCACCAGCGCTTCGGAATTGCCGAGCTGCGAGGCCAAAAGAAACACTTCAATCGGCACCTGCTGGCTGGCCGCCACGGCGAGCGGGCTTGAGCCGAGATTACCGATCTGCACATCGCCCGACGCCAGCGCCCGCACGATGCTCGCGCCGCTGTCGAACTTGCGCCAGTCGACCTTTGCCCCACTCTCTTTGGCGAAGGTGTTGTCCGCCTGCGCGACTTTCGCCGGTTCAGCGGAGGTTTGATACGCGACGGTCACATCGACCGCCTGCGCCTGAAATGCCCACAGCGCCAGTGCGCCGAGTAATGTTATACGCGATGAAATTGCCATAATGTCTGTTCCCCTCTCTTGTTATGGGAGCAGTATTTCTGGCGCGGGAATTTTGATAAAGGAATAAAAAAGAATCTGTAATTCCTAACAGTTTTTAGATAAAGAAGTGCAAAGCAAAGTGAAAAAAGAGATAACTCACCTCAGCCGCGCAGCCAGGTGTTGGGCAGAATATACTGCCGGGTTAGCAGGTCGTGACGAAACACATACTGGCAAACGCTATAGAAGTGTTTGGCATTCAATCGATGGCTCATTTTGTCGCGCAATTTATAGACCTGTTTTTGCGAGCAATTCAGCATTTCGGCGATCTCCCCAATACACACCCCGGCCAGTAAACTCGTGATGAGGGTTCTCTCAAGCTCATTAATTTCAACGTAAATCTTACGCTGCCATTTATCAGACGAAAACGTTTCCAGTTCAGTCAGGATGTCCAATGCCACTTTCTCGCAGGAGGATCGCATGTCGACGGCCCGATGCCGTCTGAGTGTCGGCGACGCCTGACAGGTTTCATTCTCCATTTGCAGGACTAATGCCTTGGTTTTATCGAATGTGGCAGACAGCCATAAATAAGCGTTTTCCAGAAAACGTAACGGGACCCGACTATCAATTAATACTGCACATTCACGCGCGTGTTCTTTCGCAGAAATAAGCTCCTGCCAATGACGAAGCGGCAGGAATTGCTTAATCCCATCGTACAAATAGTTATCTTTTGTTATTAAAACAATTGAAGACATTCAATTACACCATCAAGCTATTCAGTAAAAAAAGCACAGGGGAACGCTGACCCTTTATATTTAAAGGGTCAGAACAGGCAATTATCAACGAAAACTACGTAGAGACAGAGTTATTCCGTTTCAGAGCACACCAATACGGTTCGCCGTAAATCACTAATACTCCAGATTTCGTTGTGTAATTTCCTTACTTTAAAGAAAAAGACTTTTTGCGCCGACGTTAATTTTTGAGACAGAACCTCAGGCAGCGTTTCGGAACTATTTTTATCAATTCCCTCGCGCTGGAATTCAACAAAAGCATGGTTACTGTCATCGGAATAACGTAGCCGCACATAACGGTCGACGATGTAGCGTTGATCACCGTAATTCACCACGCCATACTCGGTAATATAACTGCGAGCATCGGGAACAAAATGGACCGCGAGATGAATTCTGGCATCCAGTTTTTGTTCGCCATCATCCATATTCAGATTGATATCGGCGGTACAATCGAGATCGCTTTCGCTCTGCGGCACATAGAGCAGCGCACCCACAAACAACAGGATAAGAACAGCGACGAGACTAATCACCTTTAGTCGTGACGAAGTTTTTACATTCACCCAGCGCCCCTTTCACATCCAGCGTGCATTTTGCGACAATGATTTCGAGAAGATCCGTTTTTTCATGGAGCTTGCTGTCATCGTAATAAATGTTATGTGGCGTAGCGCATTTCTGTAATAACGTTGCCCCCTTGCCATCCGCGAAATAGCGCTCGACACGATTCACGTTGACGCCGTTGAAATAGTATATTTTGCACTCATTCACTTGTTTATAAAAAATGACCTCATCTCGTTTTCCAAAAAAATTAAAATACAGCGCCACCACCACGGCAATAATCATGGAAAGTGTGGCGGCTGCGCCTATCAGCCAGCTCTTATTGACACCCGGCTCGTTATCTGGCTGGGAGATGGCCTGCATCACCATATAGTCACGTGATTTCTCATTGAATTGCAGATCGTCAATCATCAGCGTAAACCCCTGCTTGGGGATTGTTTTCAGCACATCATGAATATCGAATTCTGAAAAAATTTTACGCAGTATGCTGACATTATTGTTCAGACTATTGCTCGAAGGCGTCAATCCAAAATCTCCCCATACCTTCTGCAAGAGGTTCTCTCGCGTCATGAGCTTATTATTATTCTCCAACAACACCAGTAAAAGCCGACACGCCGGATTGGAAAGCAAATGCTGATCTTTATCATCCGATATCGTCCTCTCTGCCACCTTAAAAGAGACTTTTTTGTTTATTATAAAATGCATAGCACTGTCACCAGCTCCAATATTAATCCACACTTTTTATGGCGATAATGCCAATAACCATTTTAGCGTATATGAATAGGGGTGACAAAATACCTGAAATTCAGTCAAACAAATAAACCACATTTTTTTGATGGAAATATACCATTCAGGCCGCAAGATATTGTTGTAATTGCGCTTTACTCAATGCATTTGAAAATAGATAACCCTGTTGGATCTGAATCCCCATTTCACAAAGCGCCTGAGATTGTCCTGGTGTCTCCACGCCTTCGGCAATGAGTGCGAGATTTTGTGACTGCGCAAGTCCGGCAATCAGGGAAATAATCGTCGCGGAGCACTTTCCTTGCGATAATCCCTCGACAAATAAACGGTCGATTTTTAATCCATCGACATTGAATTGCTCAATACAATTCAGATTCGCACAACCGGTTCCAAAATCGTCAAAATAGACCGCAACGTCCGCAAGCTGTAATTTCAGAATGGTCCCCGCCACTTCCGGTGTATTTGCCAGGGGCTGCGCTTCGGTCACTTCCACGACCAGCCGATATTTCTCCAGCGGCAGCGCGGCAAGAAACGAAAGGGTGTCGAAAACAAAGCCCGGTTTTGCGACCTGCGCAGGGCTTGCGTTAAATGACAGATGTAATCCCTCCGGCAGCAGCGCATCCAGCTCGTTAATATCGTCGGCCACCTGGCGCAGCAGGTGCTGGGTCATTTCCGACAGCAGCCCATTTTCTTCAAAGGCGCTGATCAGCGCCACGGGCGTTGCGTCCACATCGGCGAGAGCCCAGCGCATGAGCACTTCCAGCCCGTGAAGGGTCTGAGTACGGGCATCAATCACCGGCTGATAATAAGGGACGATCTCCCCCATCATCAGGGCGCAATAGAGATCGACGCTGTTCAAAGAGGATTCAGGTATGTTCATCATTCCACCGTGATCAGCATGATCGTTGAGCCAGAAAACTCGCCCGCTTCCGGCGTACCGTTGGTGCGCAGCACCGACTTCACCGTAACGTTGTCCCGCGCTTCGACATCCAGCGTAAAGCCCGATGTTCCAAGCACGTTGTCGTTCATATAAAGCTCAGAATAGAGGCTGCCGTCATCGCGCAGATCCACTTTGTCGGCGGAGTAAATATAGAGTTTCAGCGTTTGCGAGGTCGTGCAGCTGATGCTCACATTTTCGCTCACCTCATGGCCCTCCAGCTCCTTACGACTCAGCGTGCCGTGATCGAGGGTCAGCACATCCTGATCGAAATCACAGGAACCACTCGGTGCAGGAGCGGCGCCGCAAATACTGTTTGGCATTAACGGATAATCTTGAAACGTCGAAGAGTTAATTTCCGAGGCGTTGCTGCCCAGCTCTTTCCCGGCCGCATAAAAGATCCCGACGCACTCTTCGGTCGCTACCGTCGTCCCGTTGTGCCGCGTGGTGGACGTGAAAGGCAACGCAAAGACCGTTTTCAACTCTTTTCCGAGATCTCCCATCGTCTCTGCCGTTAATAAAAACGGATAGTTCCCAGACCCCCACGAACGGGGCGTGTTAAGTCCAGAGGTGCCAGCTGCGTTATGCCGATGGCCTATAAAAATCGTACATGCCGTTAAGCCATAGCAGGGATTGGGGGTGGAATCCTCCTCATCCCAGTCGGAAATGGTAAACGTGTAGTCGTAGCAATAGGTCGCGATGGTGCAGGTTTCCAGCGTATCAATCCAGGTCCAGATCGACGCCGAAGCATTCTGGCTCGTGGCCAGCCCTCCCAGCAATATCATGGCGTACATCAATCGTTTCATCAGAATATCCCTTACTGGTACTGAATTTTCAGGGTGGCGGAGGCGGTAAAGACGCCGGTTTCCACCTCGGTCGCATCGCTTTTGACAGGCGCGGCCTGCAAGACCGGTACTTCCGGCCAGGTGAACGGCATCCAGGTATTGAGCGGCATCGACTCACCGTTCATATACAGCTTGATACCCAGCCCCTCGCGGTCGGTGGCGAGATAATCATCGCTAAACGACGTCGCGGTGCCCTCGAACTGCATCTCCAGATCGTTGGAATTCAGATCCTCGCAGGCCAGTGTGTAATCAATGTTCTGCATAAAATGCTCGCCATCGATCTGCTTCGACTGCAGGTTATTGCCGAAGTCGACGTGAATGGTTTCGCCGTTATTAATTTCACAGACGCCCTCGACGATCACCCCGGTCACATTCACCGTCAGGGCGGCAAAACAGGCGGTCGTCAGCAGTAGCCCGGATGCGCCTGACAGCAAGCGGACAAAGAAACTAGTCATAGTTAAGCCTGAAGTGGATTAGCGCATTCCACGCACCCGCCACCAGCGGAGCAGCGGTACGTTCCGGCGCGATATAGTAGAAGAGCGTGTTGCCGCCAGGCTCAAGCAGCAGCGGCTGCCCTTCGCTTCCCAGACGCACATCACGGTGATCGCGATCGGTCAGGCGCAGCGCCACCCCGCTGGTGCCGGACACGCGCACCAGACCGGGATTCAAGACCTCACCCGGTGCCACAAAGCTGACGGTGACGGAAGGCTGATCGCGGCTCCAGAGCAAATTCCCGCTCCAGGCGTCGCGAATAGTCGCGGGCGAAGGGAGACAATCTTCGAGCCGGATCGCCACTCGTACGGGCGTCCCCTGGTCACCCGGCTTTTTCAGCTCACCGGTGGCGGTAGTGCCCATGTCGATCTCCTGCCACGCCGACTCCATCGCCAGCCGACAGGCGCTCTCGGTTAACGCACCGTAGACCTGCAGCAGGCCATACTCGCCGTCCACCAGCGCCACATCATCGGCAGCGGCGGGTCCTGCGGCGAGCAACAGCCCCAGCGCACACCCTTTTTTCCACTCTCTGAATTTCATCGCGCCTCCCGTAATCACTTACTTTTTCTTTTCCTGCGCAACCGCCTTGCACGTATTGCCGCCGCAGCTAAACACCAGCTTCGCGCGTCCGCCAAAGTCATTCACATAGGTCAGGACCGGCGCAGCGCCCAGTGCCGATGCGGAAGGCGCGAGAACCAGCTGCCCTTTCGGCTCCACCATCACCGGCTTAAACCCCGCCGCGGCTTTGCCGGTCAGTGTCGACGACGCATTCACCAGCGAGATGAAATACGGCGTCGGATTGGTGATGCGGTACTTATCCCCTTCACGCGTCAACGTGAGCTGTTCCTGGAACGGCGTGGCGTAATCCGTGCGTTTCACTTCGATGGCCGAAGGGCGATAAAACAGCTTGATGCGCGTCTGGAGCGCCAGCTGCAGGGTGTTAGGCCGGGTGCTTTTCGGCGGGATCTCGCGCAGGTTAAAGTAGAACAGCGACTCGCGATCCTGCGGCAGACGCTGGATCGAGGAGGTGGATTGCACCTTGATCTGACTCTGCTCGCCGGGCTCAATACGCTGAACCGGCGGGAGTAACACCAGCGGATCGGTGATTTTGTTGCCCTGAGGATCTTCCACCCAGCCCTGCGCCAGATACGGCAGGGTTTTGTTTTCGTTGGTGATCCGCAGGCTGACGGATTTCGCCGCACCGTCAAAAATTACCCGGGTCCGGTCCAGCGCCACGGCGGCGTTGGCCTGGTGGGCGACAGCAGTAAATGCCAGTGCGATGCCTGCCAGTGCATCCAATCGTACAATCGTCATCTTAGTCAGCTCATCTCGTTTTCTTGGCCGGTCTATTCCGGCGCACAGGTTAAAAGCAGGTTATCCAGTACCTGCGGAAGAACAGGCGGCAGGTTCACCACGCAGCGGGCTTTGCCGTCCCATTTCACGGTCATTTTTCCATTGGCCTGGATGCCGCTCAGCCAGACGCTCCCTTCGTCGTTCACGACGCCGGTTTCCTGATTTTTGTTGTTCACCACAGAGGCGCCAAACGGCGGGAAACTGCCGTCCGCTTTGCGGATAAACGCCATCGCTTTGCCCCCGGCAATCACATCGAACTGGCGATAGCCGATGGCCCCTTCGGTGAGGGTGGCCTGGGAGACAGAGCGGGTGACGTCGGCGTTTTCATCCAGTTTGTCCACGTCGATGCGGATCGGGTTGCGGTAGTAGCTGTTCACGTCTGCAATCACCGCCTTGCCAAAGTGGTTGGTCTTGACCGAAGCGCCAAAGCCTTTCACCGGCACGCCGCTCACCCCTGCGGTATCCACCAGCACCCGGCTTCCGCCGCGCGCGTTGGAGCGGTGCGCCGCGCCGCCTTCCGTGGTCATCGTCACTCCACCGTTGAGGGTCATCCCCAGGGCGCTGTAGTTGCCGGACTGATAGCTGGCATTGGCCTGAACCTGCGCGCTGTCGCCCTGCCAGGTGTAGTAGCCGTAGCCCGTCGGGCCGCTGCGCGAAAGGCCACTGCTGACCTGGAAGCTGTTGTGCTCATCGAGGCGGCCGTAATAGCTCACGCGATGCGTGTTATCCGTGCGGTTGACGGTGGCGCCGTAGCTCAATGACGTGCCGTTGCCAATCGGCAGTGAAATCGACACATACGCGCCGTCATCCTTCAGGGAGTAGTATTCGCTGCGATACACGGACAGAGAGACGCTCATGTTTTTGAACGGCCCGACGTCGATGTAGCGCGACATGGAGAGCGTCAGGCGATCGTTATCGGCGCTGTTCCAGTAGGTCTGGTGGCTGTAGTTCAGATAGGTGCTCAGCCCCAGCTCGCGAAAGCGCTTGTTGAAGGAGAGCGTGTATTTCTCTTTCGGGCTGTGAGACGCCCCGCTGCCGTAGCGCGCGTCGAGATATTCCGACATGTTCATAAAGTCGCGCTCGGAGAAACGGTAGCCCGCGAAGGTCACCTGGCTGTCGTATTCATCGAAGGTTTTGGAGTAGCTGACCCGGTACGATGTGCCTGACAGCGTGCCTTCAGACGGCAGCGACGCGCGCGACTGGGTGATATCGGCGGCGAGCGCCCCCAGCAGGTAGAGATCGCGTCCCACCCCTGCCGACAGGGCGTTATAGTCTCCGCCCACCACCGTGCCGCCATACAGCGTCCAGCCGTTGGCGATCCCCCAGGAGGCTTCGCCGGAGGTAAACAGCGGCCCGGTCATGCTGTGCTCCCACTCGGAGGGTTTCCCCGCCGCCAGCTTATAGCGCACCGCGCCGGGGCGTGTCAGGTACGGCACAGAGGCCGTCGTCACCTGGAAGGTTTGCACGCTTCCATCCAGCTCTTCCACCCGCACATCCAGAGTGCCGGAAACCGCGTCATTCAGCTCCTGAATACGAAACGGCCCTGCCGCCACCTGGGTTTCATAGAGCACGCGCCCTTGCTGGCTGATCGTCACTTTACCGCCGGAGCGGGCGATGCCTGTCACTTCCGGCGCGTACCCACGCAGGCTCGGCGGCAACATGCTGAGATCTGAGTTCAGGCTCACCCCGGTAAAGCGGAAGGTGTCAAAAATGTCCGAGCTAAGGTAATCCTCGCCCATTGTCAGCTTGGCCTTCAGCGACGGAATGGCGCGATAGAGGTAGTAGCGGCTGAAGCTAAAATCTTTATCCGTGGTGCCGTTACGCTTGTCCCAGTTGGTCTGCCAGTCGGCGCGGGCGCGCCACGGCCCGAGGTTGGCCCCAAAAACGCCGGTTCCGCTCAGACTCTGGCTGTCAGACGCATTCACCGAGTGCTGGGTCTGCATGTTGAGGTTGTAATCGGCCATCACCCCAGGGATCCCCTCATCCCAGCGCGACGGCGGGTCCCAGTTCGGGGCGGTGAATTCAAGATAAGCCTGCGGGACAGCCAGATAGAGCGTGTCTTTCGCCAGGTCGACGCGGATCTCCAGCCCTTCCAGACTGCTCTTATCCAGACACTGGCCGTCACGCAGCCAGCGCAGATCGTTCATCACGCTGGATTTTAGATTGAAGCGTGAGAGCTGATCGGGCGTCAGGCAGATCAGGCTCTGCTGGCCATTTTCGCCCTCGGGATAGACCACAATCTGCTCTTCCCGCAGGCTCTCCTTGTTCACCATAATGGTGAAGGTGTATTCGCCTGGCATCACGTAGCCGCGACGGGAGAAGTGGCTAAGATCGATATTGTCTTTGTCCTGGGTATCCAGCACATCAGTGTTGAACTGGATATCATCATCAGCCCAGGGCGCTGAAACCGGCAGAAGCATCCCCAGAATAAGCATACTGAGGGTCGAGCGTCTGAATCGTGGCAGAGTCTTTTTATGCATCTCAGTAATAATCCATTCTGAAGCGAATCAGAGACTGATAAGCGCCTGATTTCAGAGGCTTACCGTCGCTGATAATCTGCAGCGCGTAGTGAAGATTGAGCGTTCCCTGCGTCACCTCTTTCGCCGGAAGCGCCACGCCTGGCAGGGCGCGGTTCCCCTCGGTGTCGTGCAGGGTCAGCTCAATGCCCTCGGCCTCTCCGCGAATGCCAAAACGTTCTGTTCCGGTCATGGGATCGAAGGTGATTTGGTAATACTCAGAGTCGAACAGGCTGTGCCCTGGTGATGGCAACATCAGGCAATTAATTAAACGAACGGTAAAATGACGCGTTGGGCCGTAGCCTTTGGTGGCTATTTCAGCGACGGGCGTTTCTCCCATATCAATCGTCTGATCGCGGCTATCAAGATCAATTGCGCAGGGGGTATAAAGCACCTCCCCTTTAATGAATACCGCGCCGTCCCCCTGGTTTGCCGCCAGTAATGGCAGGCAATAACCAGACAGGAGAAAAAGGAAGATTTTCACGATCGGCGGTGTCGATGTAGATATTAAAATATGCATCGCAATCCCTTTTCTCTTATTCGGTCAAAGTTCAATTTCAGACGGCCCGGACAGGCCGCCTGAATAACATCGTGAAATAAGGGAAAACCTTATTCGTATGCCAGAGTCCAGTTCGTCACGCCGGTGAAATCACCTTCGGTTGGCGCTTCGCCACCGATGATGTAGGCGGAGTAAGCCAGGGTGTTATCGCCGTTCTGAAGGGTCTGGCCTGCGGTCGCTTCGCCCAGCGTGATGGTGTTGCTGTCGCCGTCAGTCATCACGATGCCCACGTCGGTGGCAGAACCGGTCACACCCAGTACCGCGCCGTCAACGCTGGAATCTGCGCCGGTAAAGGTGGTGGAAACGGTGTTTGCCGTATCAACAGAGCAGTTTTCCAGGTGGATGTAGAAAGGAATCGGAGTAGAAGTCCCGCCGTTTGCTACCGCAGAGCTGGAAACCTGACCCAGGTCGATGGTCTGATCGTCATCGCCCGCCGCAACGGAGCATGGCGCGTCAATCACGGAGCCGGTGAAAGTCACCACACCGCTACCTTGATCGGCCTGAGCGCCAAATGCAGTTAAACCTGAAGCCAATACCAGAGCAGAAAAAACGTTATTCAGTTTCATAAAAAGTGGTCCTGTAATTAAGGAAATGACACACAAATAAGATTTTTGATTAATGAATTTTGAGTAAAACACTCCCGCGCCAGATTAATGCTCTGGCGTCATTCCTTCACAAATCAAAAAATCTCTAAACATATTCATCAGCAAGTTCAAAGCCATTTTCGTATTTCGGCTTACGCCTCACTGATGCAATAAATAGTAACCCGTAATGACCGAAAAAAAAGGCGAAATAGCCCTTTCAGTCAATAACAAACAACTTCAACAAATAAGAGATAAAATTAGAATAATAAATACAGCAGATCTCAGCATTAGGTTTTAATACTAACAAAATGCGAAATAATAGATTATCGAACCATGAGTTAACGAATCAGGCCCGAGAGACAGACGTAAAATCAGCACCTGTTGCCGCAGCGCGTTACATCTTCTTTACCCGATTTCACAATACATCAATAAACGCGCGGATTTATTCATATATAAAGGCGCCGCCTACTCCCCGCCCTGAAAATGGCGATATCCGCTGCGCCGCCTGAAACACGCTGGAATATTCGTTGAGGTTTTTAATTTATTGCATTTTTGTTACACAGGTTACATATCCGTGCTCAGCTTATTGCCACCCCCGGCGCAACAGGCATCATGGATATCAACTTCGGCAAGAGAAATAAGCAATGATCAAAGTGGTGCTGGTGGATGACCATGTGGTAGTGCGGTCGGGTTTTGCGCAGCTGTTAAATCTGGAGGACGACCTGGTGGTCGAAGGCCAGTACAGCAGTGCGGCTGACGCCTGGTCGGCGTTAACCCACAGCGAGATTGACGTCGCGGTGCTGGATGTCGCCATGCCCGATGAAAACGGGCTTAGCCTGCTCAAGCGCCTGCGCCAGCAGCGCCCGACGTTTCGCGCCATCATTTTGAGCATCTATGACACACCCGCTTTCGTGCAAAGCGCGCTCGATGCGGGAGCCAGCGGGTATCTCACCAAGCGCTGCGGCCCGGAGGAGCTGGTGCAGGCGGTGCGCTCCGTCGGCATGGGCGGCCACTATCTCTGCGCCGACGCGGTCAAAGCCCTGCGTGGCGGCCAGCCGGTGTCGAAAGTGCTCGATGTCCTCACCCCGCGCGAGCGGGAGGTGTTCGACCTGCTGGTAAAAGGCGAAAGCGTCAAGGCCATCGCCTTTACCCTCGAGTTGAGCCATAAGACGGTTCACGTCCATCGCGCCAACGTGCTGGGAAAATTGCAGTGCAGCAGCACCATTGAGCTGGTGCATTTCGCTCTCGACAATCAGCTGCTGACGGGCCACTGATGCGGCGCTCCCTGCGGCACATTGTTCTCTCCCTGTTTATTATGCTGGCCTGGGGAACCGGCTGGCTGATGCTGTGGACGCTCAGTTTTTATCTCACCCACAACGGCCAGCAGGCGGTGCTTTTTCTGCCGCAGGGCGTCTATCTGGCGCTGCTGATCCTCCTGTCGCGCCGTTTCTGGCCCGCCGTGGTATTGCCGACGCTCGCCGCCATTCTCTGGCTGCACAGTGAGCAATTACTGACAAGCTATCTGATGCTGGCCGCGCCGCCCCTCGGGCTACTCAGTGCTTACGCGGTGCAACGCTACTGGCACCGTTTTCCCCTGTACTGGCAGCGGCTGTCGCTGCTGATTGCGGCGGTGAGCGTCAACGCGCTGCTGCAAACCCTGTGTCTCGCACCGTTTCTGCAAAGCCCCGCCACGCTCCTGGGGCTGGCCTCTTTTACCGGCGGCGTGCTGCTGACACCGTTCGTCTATCTGGTGTTTGAGTTTTTACGCCAGCAGCATCGCTACCATCTTCTCGGGCTGGACACGACCAATCCGCCCCTGCGCACGTCGCTGATCATCTGGTGCAGCCTGTTTTTCATCATCGGGATCGGCACGCAGATGGTGCTCTCCCCCGCCCTGGAACGCCTGCTGCTGATTGTGGTGTTCCTGCCAAACGTGGTGATGGCGTGGAAATTCGGCTGGCAGGGCGGCGTGCTCTCCGGTCTGCTCGGCAGCATGATGATCACCATTGCCCGTCAGGTGGGCGTGGGGTTTACGGACCTGCTGGAACTGGAGATATTTCTCGCCACCCAGTCCCTGCTCGGCATCGGGCTGGGGATCGCCATCAGCCGTCAGCAGCAATTGGCACTGAATCTCGATCACTATCGCCGCAGGCTCGAAGCGGAGCTGCAGGCCCGTCGGACGCTGACCGAAAAGCTGATCCACACGGAAGAAGATACCCGCAAGCATCTGGCGCGCGAGCTGCACGACGAAATCGGCCAGAACATCACGGCGATTCAGATCCAGTCCCAGTTAGTCAAACGCGCAGGAGATACGCCCCTGGCGGTGGAAGCCGCCGGACAGATCAACGAGCTGGCGCGTCGCATCCACCATTCTACCCGCCAGCTGTTGCGCCAGCTGCGTCCGCCGGTGCTGGATGAACTCTCACTTCAGGAGGCGCTGCACCATCTGGTGAACGAATTCGCCTTTGCCGAGCGCGGCATCGACTGCCGTTTTGACTGGCAGCTGGCCGCGCCGCCGCAAAACGAAACCCTGGTCTTTACCCTCTATCGCCTGTTGCAGGAGTTGCTGAATAACGTCAGCAAACACGCAGACGCCAGCGAAGTGCGGATCGTCTTGCGCCAGCACCATGGCCGCCTGTTACTGGAGGTCACGGACAACGGCAGCGGAATTGCGCCGGACAATGCACCCGGCTTTGGCATTCAGGGCATGCGCGAGCGCGTACACGCCCTGGGCGGTGAATTTACCCTTGAGTCGCAGGGCGGCACGCGCGTAATTGTTAACCTGCCCACAATTTTGCAACAAACACCGCACTAACCAGGAAAAAGTCTTAGTCACTCCAGACTTTCTCTCATCCCTTTTGCCTTGCACTTCCCTACAGTCAGCTCAAACGGAGAACGCCATGCACGCACTGTCTGCTGAACAGATTTCTCAACGCTATCGGGCCCTGCGCCCACGCTTGTTGCTGTGCATGGTGGTGGGCTACGCGGCGTTTTACCTGACGCGCAAAAGCGTCAATTACGTTCTGCCCGCCCTGCAGATGGATTTAGGGCTGAGTAAAAGCGATATCGGGCTTATCGGGTCGCTGTTTTATCTGAGCTACGGTCTGTCGAAATTTGCCGCCGGACTGTGGCATGACCGCCACGGACAGCGGGCGTTTATGGGGATCGGCCTGCTGGCCACCGGGGTGCTGAACGTGCTGTTCACCTTCAGCGATTCGTTTGGCCTGCTGCTGTTCATCTGGACGTTGAACGGATTCTTTCAGGGATGGGGCTGGCCGCCCTGCGCGCGCCTGCTCACCCACTGGTATTCGCGCAACGAGCGCGGCTTCTGGTGGGGATGCTGGAATACCTCCATCAACATCGGTGGGGCGATTATTCCGCTGATATGTGCCTTTGCCGCCCATCTCTGGGGCTGGCAGGCGGCGATGCTGACACCGGGGATTATCAGCATTGTGCTCGGCATTTGGCTGACCACGCAACTGCGGGGGACACCGCAGGAAGAGGGTCTGCCAACGGTCGGGGAGTGGCGCAACGATCCGCTGGAGCTGCGCCAGGAGCAGCAAAGTCCGCCGATGGGTTTGTGGCAGATGTTACGCACCACCATGCTGCAAAACCCGATGATCTGGCTGCTCGGCGCCTCCTATCTGCTGGTCTATTTGATCCGCATCGCGCTGAACGACTGGGGGAACATCTGGCTGTCGGAAAGCCACGGCGTCAATCTGCTCAGCGCCAACGCGACGGTGATGCTGTTTGAGGTCGGTGGTTTGCTCGGCGCGCTGTTCGCCGGATGGGGCTCGGATCTGCTTTTCAGCGGGCAGCGTGCGCCGATGATTTTGCTCTTCACGCTGGGCCTGATGGTTTCTGTCGCCGCACTGTGGCTGGCGCCGGTTCACCACTACGCCCTGCTGGCGATCTGTTTTTTTGCGGTCGGATTTTTTGTCTTTGGGCCGCAAATGCTGATTGGTCTTGCCGCCGTCGAATGCGGACACAAGCAGGCGGCAGGCTCAATAACCGGTTTTCTCGGCGTCTTTGCCTATCTGGGGGCGTCGCTTGCCGGATGGCCGTTGTCACTGGTTATTGAACATTACGGCTGGTCGGGGATGTTCAGTTTGCTCTCCACCGCCGCCGTACTGATGGGTTTATTACTGATGCCGCTGCTGATGTCGGGCATCACCGCTTCTCGCAGTCACATAACGTCTTAAAAGGGCTGAATAATGAAAACAACGCTTCTCTCTACCCTCATTGCTTCCGGGATCGCGCTGGCTACCTTGACCGGTGCCGCACAGGCCAAAGGCCGTCTGGTGGTCTATTGCAGCGCCACCAACGAAATGTGCGAAGTCGAAACCAAAGCGTTCGGCGATAAGTACGACGTCAAAACCTCGTTTATCCGCAACGGCTCCGGCAGCACGCTGGCGAAAGTCGATGCCGAGAAGAAAAACCCGCAGGCAGACGTCTGGTACGGCGGCACGCTGGACCCTCAGTCTCAGGCCGGTGAAATGGGGCTGCTGCAGCCATACAAATCAAATAATCTTGAGCAGATCATGGAGAAATTCCGCGATCCCGCCAAGGTCAAAGGCAACCTCTCCTCTGCCGTTTACGTCGGTATTCTGGGCTTTGGCGTCAACACCCAGCGCCTGAAAGAGAAAAACCTGCCGGTACCGAAGTGCTGGAAAGATCTGACCAAACCGGAATACAAAGGCGAGATCCAGATCGCCGATCCGCAAAGCTCCGGCACCGCCTATACCGCGCTGGCGACCTTCGTGCAGCTGTGGGGCGAAGATCAGGCGTTTGACTACCTGAAACAGCTCAACGGCAATGTCTCCCAGTACACCAAATCCGGCATCGCCCCGGCGCGTAACGCCGCGCGCGGTGAAACCGCCATCGGCATTGGTTTCCTGCACGACTACTCGCTGGAAAAAGAACAGGGCGCACCGCTGGAGCTGATTTCGCCGTGCGAAGGCACCGGGTATGAGATTGGCGGCGTCAGCATTCTGAAAGGCGCGCGTAACGAAGAGAACGCGAAGCTGTTCGTAGACTGGGTGCTGTCAAAAGAGGCGCAGGAGCTGGCGTGGAAGAAAGGCAAATCCTACCAAATCCTGACCAACACCACCGCTGAGACGTCGCCGAACTCCCTGAAACTCGACGATCTGAAGCTGATTAGCTACGACATGGACAAGTACGGCTCAACGGATGTGCGCAAAGCGCTGATCAACAAATGGGTCAGCGACGTGAAGATGGGTAAATAAGCCCGCGATACGTGGTCAATGCCGGGTGGCGTCTGCGCGTGACCCGGCCAACATTTTCCTCAACGCCCGGAAAACTTATGTCACACACACTCGCTCTTCATCCCGTCAAAAAACGGGATGCGGTATTCCTGTGGGTTTTAGTCGGCTGGCTGGCGTTTGCGCTGCTGCCGAGCTGGAGCCTCGATTACGGCCTGCTGGAGTCGACGCGCGAGGAGATTCTCGACGCCTACAGCTGGTCCCATTTCAATATCAGCTGGCTGTGGTATTTGCTGCCAAGCCTGCTGCTGGTGCGGCCGTTTAACGAAGCGAAGCGCGAGCAGCGCAGCCGCCACTATCTCGACGCCGGTTGGGCGCTGCTGTGCATGGCCTTTATCGTCGTCAGCGCTACGGTGGAAGGACGCGGGTTAGGCTTTGCCACCATTGTGCTGTTCGTTGCTCTCGGCGCGATTATGACTCTGGCGCTGACGCGTCTGGAGTGGCTGGGCGGCGACCGCTTTGTGATTGGCTCGCTGATCACCATTGTGGCCCTGATCGGCATCTTTATCGTCTGGCCGAGCATCGCGATTTTCATTCCGATGTTCACCAACGACGCCGGGGAGTTCGCCCCGCTGGCCTTTATGAATGTGCTGTCCCAGGCGCACATCGTGCAGGTGATTATCAACTCCGTGCTGCTGTCGATTGCGGTCGGTATCGGCTGTACTTTCTTCGGGCTGGTGCTGGCGATCTACACCACCCGCATCGCGAAACGCAGCGCCATCATTGGCCGCATCTTCTCGATCCTGCCGATCGTCACCCCGCCGTTTGTGGTGGGTTTAGGCGTGACGCTGATGATGGGCCGCTCCGGCTACATCACCGAGCTGATGGTCGACTGGTTCGGCCTGACCAACACCAACTGGCTGTACGGTTTCACCGGTATCTGGCTGGCGCAGGTGCTGGCGTTTACCCCGATGGCCTTTATGATCCTCGACGGCGCGATCAAAACCATTCATCCCTCGCTGGAAGAGGCTTCCTATACGTTGCGCGCCAGCCGCTGGCAGACCTTTAACGGCGTCTTCGTGCCGCTGTTGAAACCCGCGCTCGCCAATGCGTTCCTGATCGTCATCGTCCAGTCGCTGGCCGACTTCAGTAACCCGCTGGTGCTCGGCGGTAACTTCGACGTGTTAGCCACCCAAATCTACTTCTACATCACCGGCTCGCAGCTCGATTATCAGGCCGCCAGCACCCTCGGCGCGTTCCTGCTGGTCTTCTCCCTGCTGGTGTTCTGCATTCAGTACATGTGGATCGGCAAGCGCTCGTACGTCACGGTCTCCGGCAAATCTTACCGTGGCGACGTGCAGCCCCTGCCGGTGACGCTGGTGTGGAGCGTGGTCGCCCTGCTGACGGTGTGGATCGCCTTTAACGCCCTGCTTTATGGCAGCATCTTCTACGGCAGCTTTACGGTCAACTGGGGCGTGGATTACACCCTGACGCTGGATAACTTTATCAAGCTGTTCGGCCAGGGCATGAGCGACGGCGCATGGCCTTCGCTGCTTGATACCCTGCTCTACGCCGGGATCGCCGCGCCGATCACCGCCGGTTTTGGTCTGCTGATTGCCTGGGTCGTCGTGCGCCAGCAGTTTAAAGGCAAAAAGACCATCGAATTCACCACCATGCTCTGCTTCGCCGTGCCGGGTACGGTGGCGGGTGTGTCGTACATTCTGGCCTTTAACAGCGCCCCGGTTTACCTCACCGGCACTGCGGCGATTGTGATTATTTCGATGGTGATGCGTAACGTGCCGGTCGGCATTCGCGCCGGGATTGCGGGCTTAGGGCAGATCGACAAATCGCTCGATGAGGCCTCTCTTAGCCTGCGTGCGGGCTCCCTGCGCACCATCACCCACATTCTGCTGCCGCTGTTGCGCCCGGCGATTCTGTCGGCGCTGATCTACAGCTTCGTGCGTGCCATTACTACCGTCAGCGCCATTGTGTTCCTCGTCACGCCAGACACCCGCGTGGCCACGGCCTACATTCTGAACCGCGTGGAAGACGGCGAATACGGCGTGGCGATTGCCTACGGCTCAATCCTGATTGTGGTCATGCTGGCGATCATTTTCCTCTTTGACTGGCTGATCGGTGAGGCGCGAACCTCCCGTTCCAAAGCTAAAAACCAGGCGTAAAACTATGACTCAGAAACATTTCGTTGAACTGCGCAATGTCACCAAGCGCTTCGGGAATAACACCGTTATCGAGAACATCAACCTGGCGATCCCGCAGGGACAGATGGTGACGCTCCTCGGCCCGTCGGGCTGTGGGAAAACCACCGTTCTGCGCCTGGTCGCCGGGCTGGAAAAGCCGACTGAAGGGCAGATTCTGATTGATGGTGAGGATGTGACTCATCGCTCCATCCAGCAGCGTGATATCTGCATGGTGTTCCAGTCTTACGCCCTGTTTCCGCATATGTCGCTGGGCGAGAACGTCGGCTACGGCCTGAAAATGCTCGGCGTGTCGCGCGCGGAAACCAAAGCCCGGGTGAAAGAGGCGCTGGCGATGGTCGATCTGGAAGGGTTTGAAGATCGCTATGTCGATCAGATCTCCGGCGGCCAGCAACAGCGCGTGGCCCTGGCGCGTGCGCTGATCCTCAAACCGAAAGTGCTGCTGTTTGATGAGCCGCTGAGTAACCTCGACGCCAACCTGCGCCGCAGTATGCGCGACAAAATTCGCGAGCTACAAAAGCAGTTCAATATCACTTCCCTCTACGTGACGCACGATCAGAGCGAGGCGTTTGCGGTGTCGGACACAGTGCTGGTGATGAACAAAGGCAATATTATGCAGATCGGTTCGCCGCAGGATCTCTATCGCCAGCCCGCGTCGCGTTTTATGGCGAGCTTTATGGGCGACGCAAACCTGTTCCCGGCCCGCTTCAGCGACGATTACGTGGAGATCCACGGCTATCGCCTGCCGCGCCCGATGCACTTTGCGCGTGAAGGTTCCGGCTCCGTCGGCGTGCGCCCGGAAGCCATCACCCTGAGCGAACGCGGAGACGACAGCCAGCGCTGTACTATTCGACACGTCGCCTACATGGGGCCGCAGTACGAGGTAATTGTGGAGTGGCACGGGCAGGAGATTTTGCTGCAGGTTAACGCCACGCGTCTGCAACCCAACGAAGGTGACCATTACTACCTGGAGATCCACCCGTACGGCATGTTTGTGCTGGCAGACGCGGCGTGAGTTTGCCCGGCGGCATTACGCGTGCCGGGCCTGCGGGTTTTACAGGCCGGGTCAGGCGAAGCCGCCGCCCGGCGATGTTTAGCGCAGAGCCTTAAGCTCAGCAATATCCTTCGGCGTGGTGCGACAGCACCCGCCAATCAGCTTCGCCCCTGCCGCAATCCACTGCGGCAGGTACCCCGCCAGCGTTTCACAGGCTTCGCCGTGATGGTGCCAGGTTTTGCTCACCGCGTCGTAGTGCTCACCGGAATTCGGATAGACCACCAGCGGCAGATCCGTCAGCGTATGCAGATGCTGAAGCGCCGCCGTGGTGTTTTCCAGCGCAATACAGTTTATCCCCAGCGCCACAATCTGCGGATTATCCGCCAGCGCAGCCACTACCTCCCGCAGCGGTGTGCCGTCGCTCAGATGCTCGCTGTCGCGCAGGGTAAACGAAAACCACGCTTTCGCGCGGGGATAGCTTTCCAGCAGCGCCGCCAGCGCGGTGATCTCCGCAAACGAGGGGAGCGTTTCGCAGGCCAGCAGATCGGCCCCCGCATCGAGCAGGGCTTCTACCCGCGAACGGTGAAAATCGGTAAACGCCGCAGCACTTCGGACGTAATCCCCGCGATATTCTGAGCCGTCCGCCAGAAACGCGCCGTAAGGCCCCACGGAACCGGCCACCAGCAGCGTGCCCGCCTGCGGGTTTTCCGCCAGACAGGCTTCACGCGCTTTGCGCGCCAGCTCCACGCTTTTGCCGATCAGCGCGCGGGATTGCGCTTCATCGTAGCCGCGTGCGGCAAACCCTTCTGCCGTCGCCTGATAGCTGGCGGTGATCGCCACCTGCGCGCCGGCGCGGAAATAATCGAGATGCACTTCGCGGATCAGTTCCGGGTTCTCCACCAGCACTTTGGCGGACCACAGGCTGTCGGCAAGGTGACAACCGCGCGCTTCCAGTTCCGTCGCCATCGCTCCGTCCAGCACGATAAAGGGCTGTGTTTCAAGGAGGGCGGTAAGCGGATTATTCTGCGACATGTTCAGGCTCCTGAGTTTTTGAGGTTTGAGTCAGGTAGTAGGCACCATAACACAGGGCGACAAACGGCAGCCCGCAGTAAAGGGCAATACGCTGGGTCGGATCAAACGCCAGCCCGACGCAGGCCACCAGGCACAGCACAAAGCCCAGCACCGGAACCAGCGGATACCACGGCGCGCGATACTGCAGATCGCCCAGCGTTTTTCCGGCCTGAAGATGGCGACGGCGGAACATAAAGTGCGACGCGCAGATGCTGATCCACACCGCCACCACCGCAAAACCTGAAATAGCCGAGAGCGCGACAAACACCGTATCCGGCGCGATGACGCTGGAGAACAGCGCCAGAACGCCGCCCAGCATACTCACGGAGATTGCCGTCAGCGGGACGCCGTTTTTATTGACCTGCGCAAAGCAGCGCGGCAGCGTTTTTTCATTGGAGAGCGACCACAACATGCGCCCCGATGCATACAGCCCGGAGTTGGCCGCCGAGAGGATCGCCGTCAGGATAACGAAGTTAAAAATATCCGCCGCATAGGGAATGCCGACTTTCTCGAACACCAGCACGAACGGGCTTTTTTCAACGCCAGCCTGCTGCATGGGGATCAGCGCCGCCAGCACAAACACGGTGCCGATAAAGAAAATGATTAGCCGCGCGATGGTGGTGCGGATCGCCACCGGAATCACTTTATGCGGGTTCTGCGTTTCGCCCGCCGCGATACCGATAAGCTCCGTCCCTGAAAAGGCAAAGTTGACCGCCACCATCGTCATCAGGATCGGCAGACCTCCATGCGGGAACCAGCCTTCTGCGGTGATATTCGACAGCCCCGGCGCGGGTGAGCCGTCCTGCATCGGGATAAAACCAAAGATTGCCGCCCCGCCCAGAATGATAAAGGCGATGATGGTGATCACTTTGACCAGCGAGAACCAGAATTCCCCTTCAGCGAAAAAGCGCGTGGAGATGACATTGAGGGCAAAAATGACGGCGCAGAAGACCACGCACCAGATCCATACCGGAACCTGCGGGAACCAGTACTGCATACAGAATCCTGCGGCGGTAAAGCTCGAACCGAGGGCGACCGTCCAGGTGAGCCAGTAGAGCCACGCCACCGTATACCCTGTCGCCGGGCCGAGGTAGCGCGCCGCATAAACGTGAAACGCGCCGGTTTCCGGCATCGCCACGGAGAGTTCCCCCAGGCACTGCATCACCAGCCATACCACCAGCGCGCCGATGAGATACGCCAGCAGTGTCCCGGCCGCACCGGTGGTGGAAATGATGTAACCCGTGTTGAAAAACAACCCTGTCCCAATCACGCCACCCAGCGAAAGCATAATCAGGTGGCGGGTTTTCATGGTGCGCTTTAGCTGCCCATTTTCTTGTTCTGTTTGCATATTACCTTCTAAACGTATGGACATCTAAACATCCAAAGAAGGTTTGTTATACCGTGATTGTTAACAAAAAGCTAGCCATGAACCAGCCGCAGCCGGGCGCGGCGCGCGCTGAGACGAGGGTGATGAGTGAGAATGACGTAGAGAATCGGTCGCCAGGCCATAAGCACCTCCACAGAGCAGATACTTACAGCATGGCGTGGGGCGCTGACTTCTTCGGTCAGTCGAAAGTGGTAACGTTCTGAGGGGAGTTCACACATAAAGGTGTTGCCAAATGCGGCCCGCATCTCATCAAACGCGTAATGCGTGGGCGCTTTATCGGGCGCCCGGCGTTTTCCCGACCGCCGGTGTTAAGGTGATCTCCGTAACAAAATTGGTAATTCCCTCAAAGGGTTCTATAGTCGACTCTGTTTCTTAGCCACCAGGACTCGCTAATGCGCTTTAACGGACTGACTAAAGGTTTTTTCATTCTTATTCTCGCCATTGTTTCAGTGGCGTTCTTCGATATTCTCGCACCCTACTTTTCCGCCGTGTTATGGGCGTCAATCCTGGCGGTCATTTTCCATCCGGTGAAAAACAAACTGCGCGGATGGGTGGGTGAACGTAACGGCGTGGCGTCGCTGCTGACGCTGCTGGTGATCTGCCTGATCGTCTTTACGCCGCTGATCGTGATCCTGTCGTCGCTGGCCATCGAGCTGAACGTGGTTTACACCAAGCTCCAGCACACCAATCCGCAGTTTCCGGAGGTGGTGGCGAGCCTGTTTTCACACCTGCCGGACTGGGCGCGGAACTTCCTCGTCGAACACAACCTGGATAACGCCAGTCAGATCCAGCAAAAGCTGTCGGATGTGGCGCTGAAGGGCGGTCAATATCTCGCGGGCAGTGCCTTCTTAATCGGCAAAGGGACGTTTGGCTTTGCGATTAGCTTTGGTGTGATGATCTATTTGCTGTTTTTCCTGCTCAAAGACGGGCCTTATCTGGTGCGCCAGATCCTCGATTCGCTGCCGCTGTCCGATTTTGTTAAACAGCATCTGTTCGCCAAATTCGCCGCCGTCTCGCGTGCCACCGTTAAAGGCACCGCCGTGGTGGCCGTAGTTCAGGGGATTCTGGGCGGGATCGCCTTTTACATTGCCGGTATCGACGGCAGCGTCCTGTGGGGCGCGCTGATGGCCTTCCTCTCCCTCATTCCAGCCGTCGGCTCGGCCATTATCTGGGTGCCCGCCGCCATCTTCCTGTTCGCCACGCAGCAGCTGTGGCAGGGGTTCTTTATCGTCGGCTTCTTCGTGATCATCGTCGGGCTGGTGGATAACATCCTGCGTCCGCTGCTGGTCGGAAAAGACACCAAAATGCCGGACTATTTAATCCTGATCTCTACCCTGGGCGGGATGGAGATTTACGGCATCAACGGATTTGTCATCGGGCCGCTGGTCGCCGCGCTGTTTATCGCCTGCTGGAATTTGCTCTCCGGGCGCGACCACGCGGGGAACGTCGACGAAATCGACGAGGCGTTCATCGAAGAGGGGAAAAATCCTCCCGATTTGTGAAAGCGTGACGATAAATAACAGACTGGCGGCCACGGGCCGCCATTTTTTTGTCACGCCAAATCAGGCGTTTCCTATAATTTCAAGAACGCTATCCCACTAACGGCTGAAAAGGATCCAACAGGTGCGAATTGCCACCATAACCAACTGGGCCTACGGCGTCACGGTGTGTCTGACTCTCGCTTCCGGCGTGGTCATGCTGCTGGCCTCAAATGCCGATAACGCCGAGCGACAGGCCGTTGAACAGCGCCAGATATTTGATCAGCTGACCGAAGAGGTCGAAACGGATGCCTGGGCGCTGTCGGATTTGGCACGCCTGTATGTCATCAATAAAGATCCCGATGCCCTGAAGGACTATCAGCAAAAAGATCAGTCCCGTAAGCCCATTGAGCACCGGCTCTCCCGACTCAAAGATAACGGCGCGACCGGCGAAGAGCTGGCGCTGCTGCATGAAGGGTTACAGGTGGTCGATGAGTTGCAGGATGAGCAGCAGGCGGCGCTCGCCAGCATGGCGCGCGGTGATGAGAGACAGGCCGTGATTCTGCTCTACAGTAAGCCCTACGAGCAGGAGCTGGAGCGGGTGCAGAATCAGATCGACCATTTCCGCCTGATGCTGGATCGCCGCGCCCACAACGCCGTGGAAGAGGCGACAAAAAAGTCCCGCATTCTGCGCACCCTGTCAGAAGTGATGGTCGGCCTGACCGCCCTACTCTTTTTGTTTGTGATGGGCTTTATTTTAAAACGCCGCGTGCTGCGCCCGGTGGTGCGTCTGAGCGATGTCGTGCATCGCCTCGCGTCGCAGGATTACGCGGTGGAGACGCCTAACTTTAGCCAGATCGATGAGATCGGCGATATGGCCCAGGCGATCCGCATTTTCCGCGAGAACGGCCTGGTGCGGCAGCAGCTGGAAAAAGAGCGCGACGCGGACTGGGCAATTCGTGAATTGCTGGCGCGTATGACGCAGCGGCTGCAGGGCTGTGAGAATTTCACCGACGTGATTAACGTCGCCCAGCTGTTTGCGCCGAATATCGCGCCGGGCATTAGCGGGCAGCTGTATATCCTCGATCGCGATCCGTGGCAGATGCGCTGTGTCGCCCAGTGGCTGACGTCTGAGGAGAAACATCCCCCCTTCCATCCTGATGATTGCTGGGCCGTGCGTCGCGGGCAGAGCCATCCGCCGGTCAACGGTGAGCCAGATATCGCCTGCTATCACCTGCCGGAATCGGCGGCGGATCGGTCGCTTTGCGTGCCGCTGATCGCTCAGGGCGAGGCCATCGGTTTGCTCTCGTTCCAGAACATCACTCCGGAAACCGCCCCGTCCCGCGCCTATCTTGAGCTGATGGCCGAAGCGCTCGGGCTGGCGCTCGCCAACCAGCGTCTGCGCGACGCCCTGCTGGAAAAAGCGCTCTACGATCCCTTAACTGGCCTGCGTAACCGCCATCACCTCGAAGATAAAATGCAGACGCTGATGAGCCAGGCAATGCGCAACAACGAGCCGTTGAGCTGCCTGATGATCGACATCGATCACTTCAAAAGTATTAACGATCGCTTTGGCCACGAGGCAGGCGATCAGGTGATTAAAAGCGTGGCGGCTATTGTGCAGCGTGCGGTGCATGACAACGGCATCGCCTTCCGCTACGGCGGCGAAGAGTTTCTGGCGCTGCTGACGGACACGGGCGAAGAAGGTGCTCACGCCTGCGCCACGGAGATTTACGAAGGCGTGCGCGCCCTGGCGCTGCGCTACGGTCTGGCGGAGATTGGCCCGGTCGATGTGTCGATCGGCATCGCCAGCTATCCGCAACACGCCCAGAGCGACAACCTGCTGCGTGCGGCAGACGTGGCGCTGTATCGCGCCAAAGAGCTGGGGAGATCGCGGATTGTGAGCTTTGGGATGCTGGAGGCGGGGTGAGCCTCACCGAGCCTGGCACAACCAGACCGAGTGACCGCCGCACGCCGGATCCTCAAACATCACCTCAATCACCGCAAAACCGTTATCCGCCAGCCGTTGCCGGTATTCGTCGGGCGACAGGCTGGCGTGATACAGCGGCTCCCCTTCAAATTCCCCCATGGCGATCCCGTTGTCCGTACCGCTGGTGAACATCAGCACGCTGCCAGGGCGGCTGTGGCGGGCAAAAATGGGGAACATCTGGCGCTGATCGTCAGGCGACAGATGGAAAAAACTGTCCCAGGCGAGCAGCCCATCGAAGGTTTCATTGAGCGCCATCTGGCGCATATCCAGATGCAGCCAGCGCTGATCGGGAAACGCCTGTTGCGCCCGCGCCAGCATGCCGGGCGCGCCATCAACGCCCGTCAGCCGATACCCCTGGCGGATAAAATGTTCCGCTATCGGCACCCCGTTGCCGCAGCCGATATCCAGAATCGCCCCCTTGCCGCCGATCAGCCGGGTAAACTTATCGAGCCAGCCTTTTTCCACCAGATGACGCGAACGTAACCGCGCAAATGCATCGGCATGGGTGTCGTAGATAGTCAGGATATGTTTGGCAGCGGCATCAGACATCGTGAGTCTCGTGTGCAGAAGTTTCTGGAACGTTTATACCTTACCCGGCGGGCTGAAAACAAAAAAACCGGCGCAGATGCGCCGGTTTGTTGGAACTCAATTCATGGCTTATCAGGCGTTGGTCACCGGTTTTGACTCTGTTTTGGTCTGCGCGTTTTCCAGCATCCGACGCACCGGCACAATCAGCACCGCCAGGACCGCAGCACAAATCAGCAATGCGATGGAGCAGCGCGCGAAGAGATCCGGCAGCATATCCAGCTGATCGGCTTTCACGTGACCACCGATCAGGCCCGCCGCGAGGTTACCCAGGGCGCTGGCGCAGAACCACAGGCCCATCATTTGCCCGCGCATTCTTTCCGGAGCCAGCAGGGTCATGGTCGCCAGACCAATCGGGCTAAGGCACAGTTCGCCGAGGGTCAGCATCAGAATACTGCCCACCAGCCACATCGGAGAGACACCCGCGCCGCCGTTGCTGAGGACGTTCTGCGCCGCCAGCATCATCAGGCCAAAGCCCGCCGCTGCGCACAGAATACCGATAACAAACTTGGTCATGCTGCTTGGACGCACACCTTTTTGCGCCATCATCGGCCAGGCCCAGCTAAAGACCGGTGCCAGCAGGATGATAAACAGGGCGTTGATCGACTGGAACCACACGGCAGGGATTTCAAAATCGCCGATCATGCGGTTGGTGTAGTCGTTCGCAAACAGGTTGAATGAGGTCGGTTTCTGCTCAAACGCCGACCAGAAGAAGGCCGCCGAAACCAGCAGGATGAAACACACCAGCAGGCGCGCACGCTCTTTGCGGTTAAGACCGGCAAAGACAAACAGCCAGATAAAGTAGAGCGCCACCGAGATAGCAATCACGTACACCAGCATGCTGGCGACCGCGACTGGGTTGATCACAATGATGCCCTGGGCAATCAGCGTGACGATCATCGCCACACCCACCGCCAGTGCCAGCAGCCAGGCGCCGACGCCGTTTTTCTTTGACACCGGGCTGTTCCAGGTGGAGTCCAGACCGACTTCGCTGTCGTAGCGTTTCATCGAAGGAACGGCAAACAGGCGGAAGATCACCAGCGCCACCAGCATCCCGATACCGCCGATGCCGAAGCCCCAGTGCCAGCCGTGGGTTTTAATCAGCCAGCCGGAGATCAGCGGCGCGATAAACGAACCCATATTGATGCCCATGTAGAACAGCGAGAAACCGCCGTCACGACGTGCATCGCCTTTCTTGTAGAGCGTCCCGACCATCACTGAGATACAGGTTTTGAACAAACCGGAACCGAGGACGATAAACATCAGGCCGATAAAGAACAGGTTGTTGCCCATGAAAGCCGAGAGCGCGATGGAGAGATGGCCGAGCGCAATCAGAATCGAGCCGTACCAGACGGCGCGCTGCTGCCCGAGCCAGTTATCCGCAAGCCAGCCCCCCGGCAGCGCGGCCAGATACATGCTGCCTGCGAAGATCCCGACGATCGCCGACGCATTTTCGCGCGCCAGCCCCATCCCACCGTCATAAACGGTCGCGGCCATAAACAGAATCAGTAACGGACGAATGCCGTAGAACGAGAAGCGCTCCCACATTTCCGTAAAGAAGAGCGAGCCAAGCGGGTAAGGATGGCCGAAGAAAGTTCGGCTTTCTTTTTGATTAACAGTGGATTGCATAGTTCTCCCGAAGAGGTGTGTCGTGTTGCACGTCAACGCTGGATTGTTTGCTGGCCTTTCAGGTTCAGGGCCACTTCTTTACATCCAGCGAAATATTATTTAACCATTTGATAACCGGACGATGGTTTTGTCTAGTGCCCGGAGGGGGACTTTAAGATGAAAATTCGACAGATGTCTAGTTTTGTAGACTTTTTGTTTGATGGAAAGGGGGAAATATTGACATCGTTGCAGAAGATGCGGCCTGATTTTTGCCCTGAAATAAGCCGGAAAATCAGTGCATTCCCCCACTGATTTAGCCCGGCAATTCCTTAAGGAAAACGATCTGCATGAGTGCATCAGAAAGAGGAAGCATTGAGCCCTCATTATTGAGGGCTCAATACAATCATCCGTTGTATAAAGTGAACTGGCCTCAGCGGAAAACGGTTGAACGCGACTGGCCGCTTAGCGCGAGGAACGGTCGCGCGCAATGGGGATTATTCAGCCATGCGGGGCCTTTAACAGGGTGGAAGGATCGTTTGAGAATTCACCGTTTTTGATTTCTCCGGCGATAAACGGCAGAGGTTTACTGAACAGATAGCCTTGTGCGAAATCGCAGCCCAGCGCCTGAAGACTTTCCAGCTGTTCCTGGGTTTCAACACCCTCGGCAATCGTTTTCATACTGAGGGATTTCGCCATGCCGGTGATGAGTTTAATGATATTTAGGGCGTCTCCCTGTGTGGATATCGAATTCACAAAGGATTTGTCTATTTTGATTTTATCAAAGGCAAGTCGGCTCAGGCGGGAAAGAGAGGAATAGCCCGTACCAAAATCGTCGATGGATATTTTCACGCCCAGGGCTCTAAGCTTATTAAGCGTATTCAGCGGCGTATTGTTATCCGTAAAGAGGGAGGACTCCGTCACTTCCAGCTCAAGACGGTCAGCCGCAAGCCCTGTTTCTTTCAGGATAGACATTACTATTCCTGCAAAGGTTTTGCTGCTGAGCTGGACAGGAGAAACGTTTACTGAAATTTTCACCGGAACAGCCCAGGAAGCCGCTTCCCGACAGGCCATTTCAAGCACGGATTTTCCCATCTCGCTAATCATTCCGGTTTTTTCAGCAACAGGAATAAAGGTATCTGGCGATAAAAGACCTTTTAGCGGATGCATCCAGCGAATAAGGGCTTCATAACTGTAAATTTCCCGACTGTACGAATCCACAATCGGTTGATAATAAACCACGAATTCTTTATTCACTAAAGCCTGCGCCATATCATGCTCAAGCGTTCTGCTTTCCAGCAGCTTATCTAACATGCGCTGGCGGAAGACTTTAATTTTGCCAGCGCCTTCATTTTTGGCTTCATAAAGGGCCAGGTCAGCAAATTTATAGAGATAGTCGGAACGGCGCTCAGTATCTGAGTTAACAATGCCCACACAGGTGGTTATATTTATAACCGCGCTATAAATTGTATAGGGCTGGTTAATACAATCGCATATTTTCTGCGCCATCGAAACAGCCTGACTTTCTGCCAGGTCGCTCGTGAGGAAAGCAAACTCATCGCCCCCTAAGCGATAAAGCATATCTGATGGAAGCCCCATCGAAATAAGTCGCTGAGCGATCAGACGCAATAACATATCACCGGCATCATGACCATAGGTGTCATTGACCTCTTTGAATCGGTCTAAATCAAACAACATCACGGTCACAGAGCTTTTATTAGCGTCTGCAAGCCTGATGGTTTTGTTTAAATTATCCCAGAAAAACAGTCTGTTACTCAGCTCTGTGAGCGGGTCATGGTAGACGTCATACTCCAGCTTGGTATTCTGGATTTGCAGTTTTTCTTTAGATTCCTGAAGCTCTCCAGCAAGGCTCTTAACCTGAATATGCGCTTTGAGAATATTTCTGTTTTGATAAAAAATCAGCACACCCAGTATCGCACTCAGTATTATCAAAAGAACAGAAATCGCTGAATAAATAGAGTACAGCGTTTGAATTTTACTGTTGGCGTTGTTAATCAGATTCAGATCTTTGTTCAACGCACCGGATGAAAGGCGGCTTAATGGTCCATCAAGCGAATACATTACCCGTAGATATTTCTGAAGCTCTGGACGGGTCATTGTCTCAAGATGTGCATCCAGATAATTAAGGGTATTATCGAGTTTTACAGCAAGTTCATGAAGTGATTCATTGCTATTTATATACTGGCCTAAATCTCCCTGCTTTAATAAATCACTCTGGCTGAGCATAATGTCGAGGTGTAGGCGCACATCGTCGAGTGTCATCGACTCATCAATAGTATAAAGACTGAGCCATGATTCGAACCGATAATACTCCGAGACCAGCTGTCCAGCAGACCATGAACTGGCGTAGTGCGTCAGTTTCTGCAATTCCTGCTGTCTTTCATGCACAAGAAAAGAGATATATCCTGTAGATATAAAAAGAGAGAATATTATGGCAGCCAGTATTCTGTTCATGTTGTTCTTCTGAAATCCTACTCAATGCTCATTTTGCTGACCTGCCATGCTGACCTTGAATAAAACACCTGATTATTCAGCTCAGGTTCGCTGTCATAGGGATAGACGATGAAGAGCGGACCTTTGTCGCGAACACGCATGTATTCGCCATTAATTTTTAAGGCAAGGATCACATTGTATTTTTGGAAGTCACTGAGAGGGATAACGGTGGTGTAGTCATTAAGTGCAGTAACCTTAACGATAGAGCCTTTGGCGCCTACGTAATCCATGAGTTTTTTCAGCGGAATACCCGTAAAAGTTGTGCGCCCATTGTACCAGGGAGAGGCGGTCTGGAAACTAACCATACCCAGCTTTTCAAGGCTGGCGACATCAAAAACGGCTTTGCCCTCTTCGTTTGTATTTTCGATATTACCTGACATGGTTAAAAGGACTTTCCCGGTAGGTTTGGGAAGCTCCCCCGCCATAGCCTGCGACGCAATCACTAAGCTGAACAACATGACAATTAACTTCATTTTATCTACCCATCCGTCAAATATAAAAGAATTATAATTTAGTTATTATGCTATTTATACATGCTGTCTGGAGAATAACAATGCATTAAGAAAATTATAATTTAATGCATAAAATCAATGTGTTATGAAATTTTAGTTGTTTAGTGATGATTAATCAAGGTTGATACTGTTATTTTAAGTGCATTAAATTTAACCATGTCTGTACAAACAATAATCTATGTGTTTGGTTAGCGCAAATAAACCCACACAAATATTAATGCTTAGCGATTGGTGCAGGCCCAGGGCCGCGTTGTGGTAAAGAGAGAGGGCTTTGATGCAAGCCTGACGTTTGTCAGTTTGTTGGATAAAATTCCACAATATTGAGAAAAAAATGTCTGGCTGACTTCTGACTCGCTAGCAACAAAGCATTCATCAACGGCAGTTCCGGCTGAACGACAGGTGCATTCAGTTACCTGTCCACGCAGGAGTGGCTGACACGCCCCCTCTCCTGACACGATCAAGGCTGCTCCCCTGGCGGAAATCCTGCGTCATTTTTTCGGGCAGGAGAGCACGACAAGATTGCGCAACCGGGTCTGATCTTCTGACATATTTCACCTTTATTTACTCCGGTATAAGGAGGAACGACTGTGGCAAATGCGTTTGTTCTCTAAAGGCTTTAGGACTCATAATCATCATTCATAGACGAAAAATCTTATGCTAACATCTTATTTATAAATGCGAATCAAAGGTTAAAAGATGAAAAGTACAACGCCACATTATACGTCTGTTGATTTATCTCGTTGGGCAAGGAGGGAGCATTTTGAAATATTTCAGACCTTCGCCCAATCGACATTTAATCAGACTGTTCAATTAGACATTACGGCGTTGCTAAAACATATTAAAGAGACAGGCTGGAAATTTTATCCGACGATGATTTTCCTCATTTCCAAAATCGTAAATCGGCATCCGGAGTTCCGTATGGCGATGAAGGATAATGAGCTTGTCGTATGGGATGAAGTTCATCCAAACTATACCATTTTCCATAATGAAACAGAGACCTTTTCATCATTATGGAGTCATTACGATGGCAATATTTATCACTTCCAGAAAGTATATTCAGAAGACATGGCTCGCTACAGTAATAATACTGCTTATTGGCCTAAGGAAGAGTCGCGGGAAAATATATTTTTCATATCCGGTATTCCCTGGGTAACTTTTACCAGCTTTAACGTCAATGTGGCTAATATGAAGAACTTTTTTGCCCCTATGTTCACGCTTGGAAAATACTTCGAACAAGATGGCAAAGTATTGTTGCCTTTCGCCGTTCAGGTGCATCACTCCGTATGCGACGGTTTCCATGTGGCAAGACTGGTCAATGAGTTACAAGAACTCTGTGACGACTTGCAGCACCACCAAGACAATTCAAGTGATTGATGGTAATGATATTTTCGCATTCGTCTTTATCCGAGATGGGCAGCAGGAATCGCTGCTATTTCTGCTGAAAGCGAGGAGTAGAACTAAATTCCTCGCATCCATTGACTGAAAATCGTCTGACTCACTTTAGCAGCAGGCGTAATCCCAGAAAGGCCATAACACCGCCGCTGAGTTTATCTATAAATTTACGGTATTTAATGTAAGCCAGACGCGGCCCGTCAGATGATAATAAGCACGCGACAATCGCATACCACAGCACATCAATAACGAATGCCATTAAGGGCAGGATGATGTACATAGCAGGTTGAATATTTTTGCTGAGGGCTGCAGAAAAAATACTGGCAAAGACCAGCGCAGTATGAGGATTGCTGATTTGCGTCAATACGCCTGTCAAAAAAGCTTTGGAGGCGCTGACCTCATCTATCGCGGTGGAAGCAATAACGCGGTTTGAAGGGCGACGAAGAATTTTCAACGCCAGCCATAAAAGATAACAACCGCCGGCAACTTTAAGGGCTGTGTAAAGTGAGGGGACCAAAGTCAGCAGAGTGTGAAGGCCCGCTAACGCTATGACAGCAAATATAAGCGCCCCAAAACCGAGACCTGCCGCCACAGATAACGCCACACGTCTCGAACTGGACATCGCCGTGCGGGCAACAAGAAGAAAGCTGACGCCCGGGCTCATTGCGCCAAAAAGAATAGCAACACCAATAGCAGAAAGTGCAATCAATTCATTGATCATTCATTTTCCCCGTCATGACTCATTATCAGCCCGTTCGCTCATCGCGCGAACCAGACACCGCTGAACCGCTCCCGATTAAGACCATAACACGATGTCATCAGCCTCTGCCCCTGAAACGAAGCGTAAATTGAACAACAAATATCAGCGCACCACCCTTTCCTGCCCCCGAATGGATACTTCGGGTCGCCCTGAGAAGGAAAATGATTGCAGGACCGTGACAAATGAAAAATACGATCTAAGATTTTGGGGAAGAAAACTGATTACATGGAGTTTCTGATGACTATTATTGTGGTGACAGTTCTGTTCTCCCTGCTCATTGTGCTGGGGCTAAAATACATCCTGGTGCAGTTAATGAATGCCTGGTGTGATCCTGATGGTCATTAAGCAGTATTAGACACACTGCCCCGGCGCGGACCCGTAATGCCGTTTCATTCGTGGTTCGCGCCGGGAACGCATCCTCACTCACCTCCCCCCGCTCATCTCCCCTCCCCAGCAAATCTGGCTTGACGCACTGCGTGAACACAATTTTATGGCGTAAATCGACAGCACTTTCCGGCTTGACCTGAAGTTTACTTGAGCTTTTAAGATGCTTATCTGGAACTCAGACAGAAGGACTCGGTTTATGAAACAGGTGGACGTTGGATTTACCCACGTGGCGTTTGTCGTCAGGGATTTGGATGAGAGTATTGATTTCTATCACCGCTACGCCGGAATGGAGGTTGTTCACAGACGTGAGCCTGATGTACCAGAGGCACGCCAAGTGGCATGGCTCAGCGATCGAACGCGTCCATTTGCACTGGTTCTCGTACAGGCGGATGTCGTGACTGATACCCCTTTGGGAAGTTTTGGTCATCTTGGCGTCGCTTGCTCAAGTATCGAAGCGATCGATGAAAAAGTGGCGATGGCGCGAGCAGAGGGTGTGCTGCGAAAAGAGCCGGTTCAGGCTGGTGATCCGGTGGGGTATTTTGTCTTTTTCGCTGACCCTGACGGCAATACGTTAGAACTTTCATATGGGCAAAGAGTTGGGCTGGAAGCTTCTGGAACGCACACTGAACCCAAAAGTAACCTGACAGGCCAGTAATTACAGCGCTAAACATCCTGGCTCCCGCATCGTTTAAACGCAAGATGACCGCTGGCTATCGATGCACCTCTCGTGCCGGTTTAACGAGCAAGGCGCCAGGATGGATGAATGCCTTTAAAATGAAGGATAAACAGGGCGCTCATCAATTTTAGCGCACACGGAAAGTTTCTCTTCGCCCGCGTATTGAAACCCAAATGAGTCGCTGGATATTGAGTGGAAAAGCGTATCGCCATTCGCAAAAGGGATGATTTCGGTATCACCAGCGCGTTTATGCCCGGCCCCCGTTTCGAAGTTTCCTTTCCACCTTTCCTGCGTGTGACCGTAGGCGTGAAGAATGACTTCCACCAGACCCCGCTGTGGGCAATTAAGGCGTAAAAAGGTAGAGGAGAAATTTAAGGCGTTTGCAAAGCAGGAGAATGACAGAAGGCAAAACAGTAAAGCTCTTAAAAACATAATACCGATATAGGTTCGTTCAAATTTGAATAACAATTTAGCTTAAGTTACCAATGTTGACATTGCCCTGGATCAATATCACATAATTTTCAACAAGATAGATTATTTGGCGCGAGTGAATGTCTGTTTGTTCCTGGATTTTACTTATATGCCCTGGTTAATTTTTCCTTTGCTCCAGTAAACATGTTCGCATTAGGCTTTTCCAACCCAACCGCTTAAGGGAAAGGCCACACTTACTGTAATGTATTGAAATGCCCCTGCTGAGCTTTTGTTTGTTCAGATGACGGATGCCGAATAGCAACACCGCGGGAGATTTGTCGCCGATGGGAAGATCGGCCGCAGAAGCCTGCCAACCCTTCGGCAGACTTCCTTTGGTGCCGTTCTTTCCTATCGTTTACTCATCGCCAGTTTGGCGGCAAACAGCAAAAACACCACGCCGGTGGTTCTGTCCATCCACTTCACCACGGCCGGCTTTTTTAGCACGCGAGACGCATAGCCCGTGGCAATAATCAGGGTTAATGACCAGAGCGTGCCTATCAACACATGAATGGATACCAGCAAAAAGGTCCAGGCAAAGGGCGAATGTCCTGCGGGAATAAACTGGGGAAGGAATGAGACATAGAAAATGCCCATCTTCGGATTGAGCACGTTACCGAGCATTCCGCGCATAAAGCCGTTACCGCTGCCCGCATTCTCCCCGGCGGTGAGCGTAAATTGCTGACGCGGACGAAGCAGCAGCTGAAGCCCCAGCCAGCAAAGATAGGCCGCACCGCACCATTTCAGCAGCGAGTAGGCCACGTCAGAAACAGCCAGTAACGCTCCCAGACCAAACGCCACCAGCGCGCCCCAGATAAAACAGCCTGTATCGATACCCAGCGCCACGTGTACGGCTTTTTTGCTGCCATCCGCCGCAGCGGTTCGCAGGATCAAGGCGGTGTCGAGACCGGGGGTTAGCGTCAAAAGCGTGGCGGCAAGGGTATAGGCCAGAAGGGCATCGGTGACTGACATTGTGCTTCTCCGAAAACGAAGATCCTACTGAAGGTTTAACAATTCCGCAACACCCCAAAGTTCGGTAGGGACCGTCAGGAATGGACACTGATATCCTAAGGGTATTAAAAGCAAGGTGTTGACCGTCCACGATAATTTTATTTAAGAAATACGGCATTCTTGCCGATATCTACATAATCAGACGTAATTTAGCGCCCTATTTCTTCCTGACATGACCTGTCAGTCGGTAAGAGTAGCATTGAGGAAAAATTGTCAGGGGAACATGCATGAGCGGGCATGAGGTTATGGTCCAACGGATAACCGTCATCATTTCGGCGCTATATCAGTACGGTTATGTATCACGCCAAAAACTACTGGATGAATTTAAAATCAGCGAACGGACCCTGTATCGCGATCTTAATCGTTTGGGCGATCGTATTCTCCATGACGGCAACGGTATCTACAGACTGGCCCCCGCGTATGCCAAACCGCAAACCTTAAAAGAGCTGCAAAATCTTGTCAGCCTTCTAGGAATGGAAGAGATTATTCCGGCCAGTAAGTACATCCTTAAACCTGATTTAACTTCCCTGAGCATTCGTGCTTTACCGGGCGATCCTGACGCTAAACGTGCTCTGGAAAATAATTTCAGCCTGTTTGATAAAGCCATTCGTCAGAACAGCATCTGTACGTTTCACTATAAAGAAACGCTGCGCACCGTTGCGCCTTATCAGCTTATGAATATCAAAGGCGTGTGGTATCTCGGGGCGGTTGAGAAAGGCTGCGTTAAAGGTTATCAGCTGAGTAAAATTCGCTGGTTAACGCTAACCTCTGAACATTTCACACCCGATCCTCACATCGCGAAATATTTCTCAGAAGAAGACGATGTGTGGTTTTCCCTCGATAAGCAGACCGTACAGATAAAAATCGCAGCAGAGGTGAGTTATTACTTCCAACGTCGCAATGTGCTGCCCGCACAGAAAATAATACGCCATGAATCAAACGGCGATGTAATCGTACAAACGGAGATGGCGCACGAAAATCAGTTATTCCCGTTATTACGCTACTGGTTACCCCATCTCACCATTATTTCCCCGGCCGGCCTGCAACACCATTTTCTCCAGAAGCTCTCTCAGCAGCTGGCAAAAATGGAATCACAGTGCAGCGGGCCATCTTTTGAATACACACAGCAGGAATAATACATGTTACGCGGATCTGAAAGAAAAGAAGCATTAGAGAGTCTTTCTCGGGCCACCACACGCTATGAGTCGCAGGCCAAGGACACACAGAATGCCATCACCGGGTTATTTGAGCTGCGCCAGAAGTGCAGTAAAGACCTGATTGCCCGTGGTGAGCATTTCATTAACCGGCTGGCTAACTCGCCAAAAGAGTTCGACAAATCCTGGAGCGAGCTGAAAGCCGAGATTGCCGAGTTCGACGATGTGGTTGAAAAACTGGAAGCGGAGTACCGCGCATCTCACGTTGGTAAAGGTACTGCAGCGGCAGGCGTCGCCGTAGGTGCTGGTGTGGCGGCGTTCGCCCCAACCGCCGCGCTGGCGATTGCAACAACCTTCGGTACCGCGTCAACGGGAACTGCCATCGCGACCTTAAGTGGCGCAGCCGCAACCAATGCCGCGCTGGCGTGGCTCGGCGGCGGTGCGCTCGCGGCGGGTGGCGGCGGTATGTCAGCCGGCAGTGCTTTGCTTGCTCTTGCCGGCCCGGTCGGATGGGGAATTGGCGCAGTGGGTATTGCAGGCGGCACTTTACTGGCACGCCGTAAGAACGGCAAAATCATCGAACAGGCTCAGGAAGAAGAGCGTGAAGTCCGCTCCCAAATCAGCAAATTGCGCATCATTGAAAGCAGCACAGAAGAGCTGAAAAATCTGACCTCTGAGCATTATCAGGGCACGGAGAGCATTGTCGACGTTCTTGAAAAAACCGCGCCGCGTGATTACAGCCAGTTCAATGCTGGACAAAAAGAGCAGTTGAGCGCGTTGATTAACCATATCAATGCATTGTCAAAACTGATTAACAAGAAGATCCAATGATGGAGAGCGTGAAGAACTCTACCCCCTTTAGCGATCAGCTCATCGGCAGCGCGGTGGACGCGCTCAACCAGGCGCGGATTAACGACGAGCTGTTTCAGCTCACCCGGCAGGACATCGCCTTTGACCTGGCCGGTGAGCAGATGCAGAAAGTGCGCGATTTCATCGCCTCTCCCGGCAATATTCTCGGCAGCATGGGCACAAAACATGGCGAAATTGCCGAACAGCTAGAGGTGGGTTTACGCAATTCGCATCAGGCGATTGAAGAGAGATTGCAGGATGAATCGGCTTTTCGCGCTACTTTTGAAGGAGTCCATCGCCTCGCCCCGGAAGACTACCGGATCGACGGCGTTGACGTTCAATCCAAATTCATCAACGGCACCCATAACAACCTGAAGGCGGTCCTGGAACATATGGATACCTACCCCAGGTTCGGCAAGGACGGATCTTTCTACCAGATCCCGAAAGACACCTGGCAGGAGATTCAGGACATTCTCGATGGGAAACCGGTCGATGGGCTGCGATCCACCACCATTGATGCGATAAAAGCCAAAGTCGCTGAAATTGAACGGGAAACAGGACGGCCTTTTGCTGAGGTCGTGCGCCCCGGCGTGTCTGATTACGACGAAGTACAGTGGGGAAAAATCGACTCGACGCTGGATAAGCACGACAGTGAATTAGCCGAACATAACGAGGCCAAACGCACCGAGATTATCGATGACCATCAGCCTTCCCTGAATGAAGGGCTACGCGCCGCGGGGCTGGGCGCCGCGTTTGGCGGTGCCTTTGCCCTCGGCACCGGGATCTACCGCAAATACCGCGACGGCAAGAATATTTTCTGCGGCGATTTTACGGCGCAGGACTGGCAGGACGTGGGGCTGGACACGCTGAAAGGCGCTACCATTGGTGGTGTATCCGCCGGGGCAATTTATACCCTGACGAACTATGCCTCGATGGGTGCCCCGTTCGCCAGCGCCCTGGTGACAGCCACCAAAGGCGTGGCAAGCCTTGCGGCCTCGTACCAACGGGGAGACATCGATCTGGATGAGTTCACCGATCTTGGCCTTATAGTCTGCGCCGAGTCTGCCATTGTTGGTGCAATGGCCGCTGCGGGCCAGGCGCTGATCCCTGTGCCGGTGCTGGGCGCGTTGATTGGTTCAGTTTCCGGTAAGTTTATGGTTACGGTTGCCAAAAGTCTTGATGCTAAGGCGCGTCAGGCACTACAGGCCAAAATGGACGCGTTTGCCCTTCGGCTTAGTGCCATCGAACAGCAAGTGCTGAACCGCATATTGTCAGAGTTTGTCGCACTGGGCGAACTGACGGCTGCCGCCTTTAATGTCGACAATAACCGCCAACTGCTGGAGGCGAGTATTACCCTCGCACGCGCGTACGGCGTTGAAAAAGAAAAAATTATAAAAAATGCAGACGATCTCGATGCGTTTATGACGGCGTGATGCATTTTAGGATGAGCTGTATTTTACCATTATTATTAAAATGGAGTTTTTATGTATATCAGAGCGTTAGTGACAACATCTGTCTGTTTGCTTCTCTCCGGTTGCTCTATAGATATGACGGACAAACTGACTGACTATAAGGGCAGCGATGCGGCCTATATTCGTGTCGATAATTCCGGACAACCTACCTCATTTCGTATTCAGAAGATTATCCCAGCAGGCCATTGCGTGAAGCTTGATAAGCCTTACGGCCTGACGGCCACGGTTGCCGTGGCGGGTATCAAGTCTAGCTACTCCAAAACGGTGCCTGGTATTGCGCCCGTTTCAGCCCGGTATGCCAAACGGGGTTATCTCGAATATGCCATCAAGCCAAATGAAGAGTACAAAATCTGGTGGACGTTCTTCGAGCAGAGCATGCACGGAATTGACCTGAGCAGGACGTGGAGTTCTTTCTTTAAAGCAGAAAAAGGCCACACCTATGAGATCGGAACAGAAGGGAATGAAATCGATATTACCGATATCACGACAGGTCTAAAAACGGTGTCTAAAGATCTCAAAGAGTGCCCGTATACGATATCAATGATGGGTAAAAAGGTTTACGACTGAGGCTTTCTGCGAAGAACGTCATCAGGCATAAACAGACAACCCCGCTTAACGGTGGTTAAGCGGGTGAAATCTCGTTAGCAATGTCCGCTGTTGGCATGGAGCGGCCAAGGTTATAAGACCCTTTACGAGAGAAAAATTTTGTCGCAACCTTTAATGGTCATAACGATTAACAAAGAACTATTAAATACAGTGATTATATTACCGGTAATTGTATTTCCTCCTGCTACGCTCTTATAATCTTTTTGAAGGGAATTTGGCGGGCAAGAGAAATCGACCTGGTCATTTTGTTTCTTAGGTAATTATATTCTCTGCAAGGATATGCAATGCGCTATACACCTATTTTAATTGTTCCTTTTTTAACGGCCTGTAGTGTCGGTTTTATTAAATTTGATAATGATCCTCTGGTGCAAGCGACCTATGCGACTGATGCGACAAAACATTCAGTTATTGCGGCAGGTGGAAAACCAGACAGTGAGATAAGTGTTCCAGAAATCAATGGGACTTGCATTAACTACACGCTAAAGAAAGGTGAAGAGACGATGCCTTTTTATGTTGCGTTCGATAAGAATGGAAAGCGAAAACATTATGGCTATATCTCCTGCCAACAGGCGAGAGCGAAGGGAGTATTTAGTCAGTAAATTTGCTTAGAATACCATTCCTCTTCTGTTGAGAATACAAGAAGAGGAGTGTCTTAATCACCTTGATATCAGTAGCCTGCAGCCCTGTTGGCGTCTTTGATGCGCTGATTTCTTGAGTCTTTTTCGTGTTGATCGTTAGCCTGCATTATCCCACTTGCAGCATCAATCCAATCATTTGCGGTACAACCTGACAATACCATACTCAATATTAATGCAAACGCATACTTCATTTTGGCTCCATCACTCATTATTGTATAATTAGCGCCGGTTTACTACTAAATGTATTTGACGCTAATGCGGATAATTTAACAAAATATCACCTCTCGGGCAAGGTGAGGGTTTCGAACCCGTTCATAAATAATTCATAATGAGTAGCTTAAAACTTAAGACGCAAGGTAGAAAATAGCGCGGTATGTAAAAAATATTATATAAAAAAAAGCGAATTATTTCCCTCAGCATATCGAGCCGATATCACTGTTCTCAATGAGCGCCCGCTGCTCCTTCAGTATCAGTGATGTTGCTGGCACAAAGCGGACGGCCCTCTCCATTCGATTAATGAATTCATCTAATAAACCCTAGCTAATTACCCCTCTAATAGAATAAATACGTTTGCGTTATGCTTTACCAACACAACAGCTGAAGGATAACGTCATGCAAACTGTAAAACTGAACAACGGTATTGAAATGCCCCTGCTGGGCTTTGGTGTGTTTCAGATGACAGATGCCGCCGAGTGCGAAAGAGCCGTTATTGATGCCATCGATACCGGATATCGCCTGATCGATACCGCCGCGTCTTACCAGAATGAAACCCAGGTCGGGAACGCGCTGAAACAGACCGGCATCGCACGTAACGAACTCTTTATCACAACCAAACTGTGGCTGCAGGATACTCATTACGAAGGCGCTAAAGCACAGTTCGAACGCTCCCTGAATCGGCTGCAACTTGATTACGTCGACCTGTATCTGATTCACCAGCCTTACGGTGATGTCCATGGAGCCTGGCGAGCCATGGAAGAACTGCAACAGGCAGGCAAAATTCGCGCCATTGGTGTCAGCAATTTCCATCCTGACCGACTGGCCGACCTTATCGCCTTCAACAAAGTGGCTCCTGCGGTAAACCAGATTGAAGTTAACCCCTTCAACCAGCAGCTGCATGCCGTTCCATGGAATCAAAGCCATGGCATTCAGCCGGAAGCCTGGGCACCGTTTGCAGAAGGGAGAAATGGCCTTTTCCAGCACCCCGTGTTAACCGCGATGGGTCAGAAGTACGGCAAAAGCGTGGGCCAGGTTGTTCTGCGTTGGCTCTTCCAGCGAGGCATCGTTTCGCTGGCGAAATCGGTGCGCAAAGAACGCATGGAAGAGAACATTAACATTCTCGATTTTGAACTCGGTTCTGAAGATATGCTGCAAATTGCTGCCCTCGACACCGCAACCAGCGCCTTCTTCTCACATCGCGACCCGGCGATGGTGGAATGGCTGACTGGCCGTAAACTTGATGTTTAAACGCTTTTTATGTCAGCGGTATCATTTTGATATCGCTGATTTCTATTCAGAATAACGCAGGGCGTCGATCATTAATGCAAAAGCGGGCGGATGCTGCTTACGACTGGGGTAATAAAGGTAATAACTGAGGTAAGAAGGACACCAGTCCTGCAGAACCTGAATAAGCTCACCTTAATTGAGGTAATCCTGAACCATATTCTCCGGAACACAGGCAACGTCACCTTGCCTTCAACTCTGACTCGTAGCAGTTTCCCTTCCCTCTCGAACTCCAAGTGATAAAGCCCACCGGCAGTTGGCAGGCGTATATTAATGTACCGACGATTTTGTAGGTCGTGAGGCGTTTCGGGCACGGGATGAGTGGCAAAATAAGACGGCCCCCCCACCACAGCCATTCGCATGTCCGGTCCAATTCGCACGACGATCATATCCTTATCAACGCTTTCGCCCAGACGGGCTCCGGCATTAAAACGCCCCTCAATAATATCGATAAAGCCGTTATCGACCACCAGGTAAATATTAATTTCCGGCTATTCTCCTAGGAAACTTTTTAGCCTTGGCCATACCAGACTTCGCGCGGCATGTTCACCGGCTGATAAACGAATATTACCCGAGGCAGTGCCGTTCAGTTGAACAAGCGATTCCAACTCCTGTTCAAAATCAGCAATACGAAGTTCAAGGCAAGCATTAATTTGCTACCCAACCTCCGTTGAATCCACGCTTCGGGTGGCGCGGGTCAGAAGGCGGATATTTAGCCTTTCCTCCAGTGCTTTTATCGCATGGCTGAGTGCAGACTGAGAAACACCTAGTTTGCCCGCAGCTTTGGTAAAACTTCCGTCCCTTGCCACCACATGAAAGATTTGCAGTTCCTTGAAATTTCTTTGAGCATCGGCGATTTCCTTATGGAGGCATTCCCCTTCATCGCGCAATCATGAAGGGTGTTCATAGACAAAACCATTTAGCCTCATTACTGACAATAATGATAATTGACATTGTGACTGTATCGAAAATATGTCCAGATTATCAGAAAGTTTATCATGAAAATACTCGTTGAAGGGGCAACGGGAAGATTGGTCTTAATGTTGTAAACATCGCTATCAAAATGGGTTATCAGCCCGTGGCGCTGGTCAGAAATGAGCACAAACTAAAATCACTTCCCCATGGATCGATTTTTTTTACGGCGATGTTTTAATGCCTGAAATCCTCATTGAGTTGCCACAAAAAATTGAAGTCACCAACTGTAAGCAACAGCCGCTTTCAGGCCCTCAAGAGCAACTGTATCTCTCTTGGATCGCGAACTGGCAACAACAGCAGACCCTTAGTCAGGGAATGGAGCAAGCTGGCGTGGGGATGTTGGGGCTATTAGATTGTCTTAAACTCATTTGTGCACACCCTGCAGATTAACCCTGAACCTTGTTATCGGGAAGGGTTGCCAAAGCATAGCTGGAGGTTGAAAACGCTAAATGAAATCAAACACATCAGTAAAGAGAAAGTGATTATTTTCACCAAGCTACGAGATCTCCAGCCATAGAAACAGAATGCGATTCAGCAGCAGTTTGGCTTTCGTCGGGTGATCATCAATGGCGACATCAGTACTAAAAGTCAGAGCTGGAATAGCCGCCAGCGATTGATCGATGATTTCCAGCCCCAACCGGTTGTGGTGTGATCATTCTCTCCTCAGTCACTATTAGCTTAGGGTTAACATTCAGAAAGCCAACAACGTTATTCATTTCACCCGTAGCTGGAACCCGGCCAAAGAAGATCAGGCAACCAATCGCGCCTACCGTATTGGTCAGACAGGGGATATGTATGTGTATTATCCAACAGTAAGGGACACTGAAATCATAACGTTTGAAGAAACGCTGGACGAACTCCTTTAGCGGCGCCGCGCATTGGCCAGAGATATGTTGTGCTCTACACCGAATCTAAGTGGTACTGATTTTGAGAATATTTTGAAAGGAACATAACTTCTCAGATTTTGAGATGCAAAAAAGATTCTTTGGTCCAACTCATAGCAAAAAGGATTGTTGGGCTATATGCACCTCACTGAGCTGGGTTCGTTTTATACGCTAGCAATTCAAATTTATAATGGGGGAGAATAATGAGTTAGCATTGCTATTAAGTTAAAATCGATAAAGGATTTGTGCATGTTATGTCAGGCTAAGATCTACCCTTTAAGTGGTTTCACAAGTGTATTGATTATGACATCAATACAATAAAGGAACTATTCTATACTAGCTTAGATGAGCCAGATCCTTGCAATGTGACGCAAGAATATCTGCAATCAGCTCGCGATCGATTCGAAATTACAGGTATTGTAATTAACCCCAGGTCTAGGGTATTTATAAGACTCTATTGTAAGATCGGAGTTACAAGAAATCGCATTACGCCAGCATTTATAGCAACTAATTTACATAGCTCTACATTAGGTCACGTTTGTAGAGCTATTCTTCGCCAGTCCAGACTAACGCGGACTAAAATATAGCTAATCTTTTAGTTTCATCAATCCATGTTCTGAACTCTTCCAGTAAATTATCATATAATTTTTCGTCGCTGATAGAACCGAAATCATCCATGGCAAAGAAGTGTGTGTTATCAACCCGGCGATCTGCAAAGTCATCCAGATTTTTGAGGATTCCGTAGCTTGAACCACCCAAACCGACAAACTTCCAGAAAATGGGGTAATTGGCAGAACGCCGGATTGCATCTTTAATCGCCCGGGTCTTGCTGATCCCACCGTCGGTGATAAATACAACATATACGGGGATTTTTGAGTCCTTAAAGTAATCAACTATTTCCTCCATTACAGGAGGCTCGTTGTTTGTCCCCCCAAGACCCGGCAGGTTCTCCCATGCTGAACGCTTTCCTGACCCACGAATGGTCTGAATATAAGTGTCTAGATTGTCCAGTGTGACGTTTGGATACTTCTTATGCTTTTCTCCAAATCCCCAGAGATCCATTTCACCGTCGTCGTCGAACTGGGCGGCAAGAACGGCGATGCGGTCCAGCACAGACTGTACGTTGCCCTTACTGAACTGGCCACTCATTGAGCCGGATGCGTCAAGTACAAATGCAACCGCTGCCTCAAGGGTGTCCAGTTTATTTTTAGTGAGACTGACCGAGGCTTTTTTTGCGAGGCTTACAAGGCGCGGAGATCTGGTTTCGAGTTTCTTCTCCAGACTTATACGAGCGGGCTGTGCTGGCTGTGCGACATCAACGCCATAGCTAACGGCCAAAGGCTCCAGCCCACCGTTGAACCCCTGCCCGAGCGCACGAAGCTTCCAGGCGCTATTGTGTCGATATACTTCACCCAGGATGATTGCTTTTTCACTGCGGCCCTGAGTCTCAGCCTGAAAGTCAGCGATACCAGGAGCCTGTATGCTCAACAAACTGAGCCCATTGATGGTCTCTGCACCATCAATGACAACGGTGATCGCAATTTTACTGACGTTCACCGGAACACGATCCAGTGCTATCTCAATGCTGGACTGCTGAGAACCGGTAACGAGCTTTACTGCCCCCTCAGGAGAAGACAGATTATTATAAAAGATAAAGCCAGAATCACCCGTGACCTTTCCCTGAGCATTAAGGAGGAACAGGCAGGTATCGGGCTCGCCTTTAAAGCCGGATTTGGCAGGGTACTGAAGATTCAGCCTGATCGCAGATTGCTGAAGTGGTATGTTTTGTCCGGGTTGTAGATTCACATTAACTCTCCTGTTTTTTGATTATTTTTAAAACGCAGCGTTTATATATTATCTCAGGCTTAGTTCAGAACGCTGGATATTCGGTGAGGAGTAAATATGGTGTGACACCATATTTCGTCACGTTGAAGTTTCTATACCTGCTGATTTGGAATTTTCATTGACCGGGTAGCTTATGGTCCTGATCCCGTGACTTCATAAGTTGCAAACGTAACATATATCAGAGGCGCATGCTGTTGATATAAAGCACGGAATACCGGCTTTAACCTGCAACCAGAGATAAATCCGGGTCCTGGCTTTAAAAGGCTCACGCCAGAATTAAAATCACTCTGCTTTCTGAAAACGCCCGCCCCACTTGCCTCAACTTCCCTCCTGATAGCTGATCATAACCAAAAAAAACCCCGGCGTTTGCCGGGGTCATACTTAGTAGATTTTTTTAAACGTTAACGCCGTGCTGGGAGGCAAGCGCTGACAGGCCACCGGCAAAGCCCTGGCCGACAGCTTTAAACTTCCACTCAGCACCATGGCGATACAGTTCACCGAAGACCATAGCGGTTTCGGTTGAGGCGTCTTCAGACAGATCGAAACGGGCAATTTCCGCGCCGTTATCGTTGTTGTAAACACGCATGAAGCTGTTGCTTACCATGCCGAAGTTTTGTTTACGCGCTTCTGCATCATAGATGGTAACTGCAAACACCAGTTTTTTAATGTCCGCTGAAACTTTGGTCAGATCGATTTTGACCTGCTCATCGTCGCCGTCGCCTTCGCCGGTACGGTTGTCGCCCTGGTGCTCTACTGCGCCATCAGGGCTGGTTTTATTATTGAAGAAAATGAAATGGGCATCTGACAGCACTTTACCGTCTTCACCTACTGCGAATACGGAAGCGTCCAGGTCAAAACCCTGACCATCGGTTACACGGGCATCCCAGCCCAGGCCAACCATAGCGACATTCATGGTTGGTGCTTCTTTGGTCAGAGATACGTTGCCGCCTTTTACGAGAGAAACTGCCATTTTTAGCTCCTGCAAACAGTTGAATGAGGCTGAATTAACAGCCCCGGATATGAAAAGTTACTTTTCGATCAGGACGCGTTAATGCCGTACTGAGCACACACAGATGCCAGACCACCAGCATAACCCTGGCCTACTGCGCGGAATTTCCACTCACCATTGTGGCGATACAGCTCGCCAAACAGCATGGCGGTTTCAGTGGACGCATCTTCGGTCAGATCGTAGCGAGCAACTTCAGTCTGGTTATCGTCATTAACCAGGCGAATAAACGCACCGGATACCTGACCAAAGCTCTGGCGACGAGCCTGAGCATCGTGGATAGTCACAACGAAAATGATCTTGTCAACTTCAGACGGGACGGCGTCCAGTTTAATTTTCAGCGATTCATCATCACCATCGCCCTCACCGGTGCGGTTATCGCCGGTGTGCGTTACGGAACCGTCGGATGACGTCAGGTTGTTATAGAAGATGAAATCTGAATCGCCGCGCACTTTGCCGTTTGAGGCCAGCAGGAATGCTGAAGCATCCAGGTCAAAGTCCTGACCGTCTGTTGAACGCGCATCCCAGCCAAGGCCCACCAGGACGTTTTTCATTGACGGAGCTGCTTTACTCAGGGAGACGTTCCCGCCTTTAGAAAGAGAAACACTCATAAAATAACCTCTTCGATTAGTAATTGTTCAGGTTAACACTTAAGGGGATTAACTCCCCTTTTCCTCAGATTCAGGTTTGCCCGGGAACATGACGCTTGCGAGAATGCCCAGCGCCAGCACACCCAGTACAACATACAGGCTGGTTGTTGCCGCGATGCTGTAACCATGATGCCAGATGTGATCGGTCGCATTAAGGCCGAGTTTTGCCGCGATGAAGAACAGCAGCACGATAACGGCCTTCTCCAGATGAACCAGGTACTGTTTCAGTGCCTCAAGGACAAAATACAGAGTACGCAGGCCCAGGATAGCAAACATCATGGCACTATAGACGATAAGCGGTTCACGACTGACGGCAATGATTGCCGGTACCGAGTCAAACGCGAACATGACGTCCGAGAGTTCAACCACAGCCACACACAGGAACAGCGGGGTCGCATACAGCGCCGCCTTTTTACCACGGCCAATGGTGACATCGCTGTTTTCTGGTTTCGCCAGTTCGGCATCCACTTCCTTCTGGTTAAGCAGGAAGGCATGCCCTCTGAGCTTCGGCCAGATAGGGAAGAAACGTTTAACCATGCGGTAAGCCAGATGCTGGGAGTAATCCTCAATTTCATCATCGTCATCACCGCTTTTAAGCATCATGACCGCCGTCCAGGCAACGATAATAGCGAAGACAACTTCAACGTACGGTCCCAGACTCAGCAGGCTCGTACCGATGGCGACAAAGATGCCCCTGAAAACAATGGCACCAATGATCCCCCAGTAGAGAACGCGGTGGCGATAACGATCCGGAACGGCGAACCAGGAGAAGATGGCCATCATGACGAACAGGTTATCGACCGATAGCACTTTCTCCAGCGCATAACCCGTGACAAACAGACTGGCAACCTCAGCACCGTGGTGGATATAGAGGAAACCGGCAAATGCCATCGCAACCACAACCCAGAATACAGACCAGAGCGCCGCACTCTTCAGGGAGATTGGCTTGTCATCACGGTGCATAAACAGGTCAATAAAGATGGCACCGACTGAAAGCGCAATAAAAACAATGACCGTTTCAGTCGGGAAGCCGATGTGTGTGGAAACCATATTTTACCCTTAGGGATGTGGATCAGAGGCCAAATTCAGCCGGGTCGAAGCCCAACGCGATAGCGATCTCGCGGGAGGCCAGTTTCTCGTCCTGATCGAAGTTACCGTCACTTTTCGCAACGGCAATACCAACACGTAAGGCCAGCTGAGCAGCCTCAGGCTGATCTTTCAGCGCCAGGATGTATTTCATGGTTTCGCCCTTGCCGATTTCAACATCGAAATCGAAACTTGAAACCAGTTTATTGAAGAACTCGATCACCTCATTGGTATCGAAGACCTTCAGCTCTTCTGAAGAGCGCAGAAAGCCCATCATTTTCTGCTTTTCTTCTGAACTCACGCCGTCACTCGATACGGCAATACGGGCACATACAGCAACGGTGCCCTGCATGAATTTTTTGTTTTTGAAACGGCCAACCTGGCGGGTCAGTTCGTCACGGCCTGAGTTAATGGCACCTTTAACTTTGTCGAAAAAGCTCATACCTGTTTCCTTTGTTGCTGTGTTATTTAGAACCGGCGCTCCAGCGAAATCCCCAGCCAAATGCCCGGTCCATTTCGTCCTGGCCTTTGAAGTACTGGTTGATACGCTCGACTTTAATTGCGCCGTTTTCGTTTACGAGTCTGGCAATGGCGCACAATGTGCGACGGTTTTCACCTTCGGTCAGGCGGGTTTCAATGGGCGGTTGATCCGGCACATGAATGGTGACCACACCATCAGTTTTGTCCCAGCTGGGAACACCTTCATAAATAAAGGCGTAAATCAGCACTTCGCGGATATGCTTCCATTCACGTCCATTGATATGCAGCCACTCACCGTCTGATACATCACCCGTCCGGTCATCGCCCTTGAGCTGAACATAAGGTTCATCGCGATAATCACCGAATGCATTACCCAGCGCCTGAATGACCGATTTATACCCGTCCTGAAGCTCAACAAAGGCCCCCAGATCCAGGTCGATTCCTTTGGAGCCGAACATGCCTGCGAAGCCCGCTTTGCCGCTGCCCCGGTGCCAGTTCAGGTTGATCCGGATTTCACCGAAGTTATCCCGTTTGGTCAGGCTGATTGCAGGCTTCTCTTTTGTCAGCGATACCTTGCTCAGGCTGATTTTTGTCTCAACTGATGGAGGGGTTACAACCGGAGGAGTCGGGGCTGCGGGAGCCGGTTCGTCGGCAATATCTACGCCGAAATGCTCTGCCAGCGGTTTAAGTCCACCGTTGAACCCCTGCGCAACGAAGCGGAATTTCCAGTCATTATTACGACGGTAAAATTCACCCAGAATTAAGGCTGCTTCCTGACGGCCGCTCAGTTCGACAATGCCGCTAACCAGGCCGGTAGCCCCCTGCTCCACGTCGATGGAAAGATTACGAAGACCGGACACCGTCTGCCCACCGTCACAGGTCACGGTGAACGCAATTTTCTGGACATCAGGTTTCAGCCGGTTGAGCGCGACAGTAAAGGTTGAGTACTGGCCTTCACTGACCAGGCTGACGGTACCATCATCGTTACGTGGCTGACCATAAAACACCATGTCCGCATCACCCTGCACCTTCCCGTCGGCATACAGGCGAAACGCCGAAGCATCCACCTGGCCGCCCGAGGTGATCCGGACCCGCAACTCCTGGGCTGGAACGGGGGCATTGCCCCCCGGCGTCAGGTTCATTAGCGAATAACCGCTGAAACGATATCGGAGTGCATATCGTCAATTGTGCGGCCGCGACAGGCATGGCCAAGGGCGGTAAAGTCCCAGTTGCCGTTATTACGGCGCAGCGAAGAAATAACGATCCCGGTATGTGAGCCCTGCTCAGTCAGCTTGTAGCGAGCCAGTTCTTTGCCGGTTTGATCGACAACGCGGCAGAACGCGTTTTCGACGTCATTGAACGACTGACCACGGAAGCTGTTTACCGTAAACGCCAGGTATTCAACGTTTGCAGGCAGTCGGGGGAGGTTGACCTTAATCACTTCATCGTCACCGTCACCCTCACCGGTCAGGTTATCGCCACTGTGCACAACAGCTTTACAGGTGGATTCCAGTTTGCGGAACCAGATGGTGTCAATTGTTTTACCGGTGCTGTCCATTAATACGCAGCCAGCATCGAGATCGATTGAGTCGTTGCCTCCAAACAATCCTCCAAGAAGACCTTTTTTCTTAACCGGATCCCAACCGAGACCGAAATGAAGCTGGCTTAATGCAGATGATTCTTTGCTGAGTGATACCGTCTGGTTCTTAACTAATGAAACCATGTTTTATTCCTTAAAATGGTAATGACCGAGACAATCAAAGGTATGTTTAGTAACTGACGAAGAAAATCATATCATGATGAAGTTCTCTGACAAGGAAAATGTTGGTAGTTTTCTGTAAAAACACAAAAGGAAATCCTTTTTAGGATGTGCACACCTCTAAACTTGCATTAAATATCAGAATGTTACCGTAACACACAAAAACACTGACACACTCCATAACACCAGGGGTTATTAATCATATTATGATTGACATGTGACATAGAGACTCATAGACTCCCCTCTCAATCATAAATTTGCATGGCGTTCCGGATAATTAAAAAAAATGAATAAAAAAATTTGGTTTATGGAAGGTTTGTCCTCCCAGCGAGATATTATTCAGGGGGTAAAATCATTTGCACAAAAAAATAATTTTGCCATTACCGTTTTTGCCTCCCACCGTAACGAAAGAAATGAAATCCTTTCCGTTGCCGATTATTCTTTGACTGAACCTGAAGATCCTCAAAAACGTCTTCAGTTTATTCAGGAAACCATTCAGACCTACGGCATCCACCATATTCATACTGGCCGTAACAGCCAGTGGTTTGAAGAACACCGTTCAGGCATTGAATCGACCGGTGCCACCCTTACTACCGGTGCAACGAGCGTCGATTGGCTAACCCTGGCTGACGAAAAAGTTACTTTTGCTCAGTTTATGGAGCAAAAGGGTCTCCCGGTCGTACCATCCTGGCGGGTGAATACGCTGGCAGATTTAAAAACACACCTCGCGGCCCCGCCTTTCACTGACAGCCCGGTATGCGTGAAGCCGGTGACGGGTATCTATGGCATGGGATTCTGGCGCTTTGATGACAGTGCTTCGCCTATGGCCGTCTTTAATCATCCCGAACATCGTCTGGTCAGTCCGCAACAGTATATTGCAGCAGCATCAGCTGCTGAGTCGTTTAAACCCCTTGTTTTGATGCCGTACCTGCCAGGCCCGGAATTTTCCGTCGATATCCTCGCGGATAAGGGCGAAATACTCGCTGCCGTGGGACGCCGTAAGGAAGGGGCTATCCAGTATCTGGTAAACGAAGGAAGCGCCTGGGAACTGGCGTGTGACTGCGCCCGGGTCATGAAGGCCGACGGGCTGGTGAATGTTCAGACGCGAAACGATGTGAATGGCAACCCGGTGCTGCTTGAAACCAACATGCGTCCGTCAGGGGGGGTGGGTTATACCCTTCACAGCGGGGTGAACCTTCCTGGGTTATTTGCTGCCTTTAAGCTCGGTCTGATGTCTGAAGATATGGTGCGCCAGAGCGCTAAAAACACCTTTTCTCCGGTTGCGGTGAGATCCATTACGGATGTAATTGCATACCCGGAATCACTCTCTAACCTTCTGAATTAAGGCGTGTTTATGTCTGATATCCTCGAAGATATGATTTATCGCCGTACCCTCTCATGCGGTACGATTCAGGTAACCCGCGACCAGGGTGAAGTTTCGCTCGATGACCTGTTTGATATCGCTGAAAGACGTAACCCGAAACGCGCCTTTCTGTTTGTCAGCAAAGTACTCGGCAGGCACATTCCCGTGCCACCCTCAGTCATGCGGCAGGCCTACAGACAGCTTGCCAGCCAGTTCCCCTCAACGCTGACAGGGCCCGTACTGTTTATCGGTATGGCTGAAACCGCCGTTGGGCTTGGGGCCGGTGTGTTTGATGAAGTGCGCCACCAGCATCGTGAATCTGTCTATCTGACCTCTACCCGTCACCCGGTTGATGGCACGTTGCTTTGCGAGTTCAAGGAAGAACACAGCCACGCCACTGATCATCTGATCTATCTGCCAGATGATGAAGAGAAAAGACGTCGTGTTACCAACGCGCGAACGCTGGTTTTGATTGATGACGAGGCAACCACCGGTAATACCTTTATTAACCTGCTTTCTGCCCTGCGTAATACCGACAAGCTTCAACATATTGAACAGGTTATCGCCGTTACGCTTACCGACTGGAGTGGCAAAGCCTTGTCCGAGCGCAGCACCTTACCAGTCACTTCGGTTTCTCTTGTAAGCGGTCAGTGGGGATGGACCCCATTACCAGATGCACCTGTCCCGGACATGCCGAAGGTCAACGTCACTTCACGCGGAGAATGGGACATCCAGGGGAAACAGTCCTGGGGTCGACTGGGGATGCTCGCACCTGCGGCCGATCTCGGCCATGAGGTCTCCGTCCGCAAGGGGGAGCGTGTTCTGGTTCTCGGGACAGGGGAATTCGTCTGGGAGCCGTTCCTGCTAGCAGAACGGCTTGAAGCTGCCGGAGCACAGGCATTTTATGGTTCGACCACCCGCTCCCCTATCGCCGTTGGTTATGCCATTGAGTCCGCAATTTCCTTTACGGATAACTACGGGCTGGGCATCCCCAATTTTGTCTATAACGTCGCCCACCAGCAGTTTGACCGCGTTCTTGTGTGTACTGAGACACCCGCAGAAAGTATTGACGCGCAGCTTCTTAAAGCGCTGGCTGAGGTTGCGCCCGTCGTGGAGATTGTTACCTATGAATAAACCCGTTGTTCTGAGCGACCTTGACGACACGCTCTTTCAGACCCGTCGTAAAATGGTGGACGAGCTGGCCCTGGAGCCATTCCGTACCGGTGCCGTTGATCGCACCCTGAATCCACGAAGCTTTATGACGGAAGAACAGTCCATGTTAGTGGACTGGCTCCTGGAGCAGGCTGAACTCATTCCCGTTACTGCACGGGGAACTGAAGAAATCAGCCGCGTCCGGATCCCTTTCCACTCCTGGGCAATCACCACGCACGGGGCCGTCATTCTCACGCCTGAAGGCAAACCCGACGAGGAGTGGAAGGCCCATATGCTCCGCCAGCTGGCTCCCTACCAGGAAAAGCTGACATCGATGCAGCGTCTGATCACTGAAATGATGGACGCAAAAGGGATCAATGCCTGGGCAAGACTGAACTTCGAATACGGTGAAACGGCGGTTTATATGGTGATGAAGCACCGCGACAGCACCCGCCTTGACGAGCTCAATGCCATTGCAGATGAGATAGAAACGGTGTTTCCGACCGAGGGCTTCTACATCCACCGCAACAGTAATAACGTGGCCTGGCTTCCCACCCCGGTAGAGAAAGGGCTGGCAGTCAGCTGGCTGCTAGAAAAACTTCGGGCTGAACGCGGCGTTTTCCCCGTAATTGGTCTGGGCGACAGCCTGAGCGATCATCGTTTTATGAAATTGTGCAGCTGGTTTGGCATACCGCGTCAGAGTCAGTTTGCAGATGCCATTTCACAGCGAATTTTTGGAGAAAATTAAAATGCAGCCACATGACACATTTACCGGCTCATACCAGCCCGGTGACGTGGAATTTCTGCTAAAGCCGGTTGTCATTGAGATGACACCGGTTGAGCAAAAAGAAGAGCTGATTCAGTCAGGGAAGAAACACTATTCGGACATGCTCAGCCAGGAGCCAGCGCCAACACAATGGCATCTTGATTTGTTTCACCGGGCGCTGGATCGGGGCGCAGAGAGACTTGCAAAAGAAGTCACACAGCTCGCTGTTGCTCTGGCCGAACGCTTCGGTGATGAGCCCATTGTACTGGTCAGTCTTGTCAGAGCTGGCGTACCGCTCGGCGTTATGCTGCACCAGGCCCTGCATGACATGGGGAAAACCTCATGGCATTACGGCATCAGCATCATCCGGGATCGTGGAATTGACGGTGCAGCACTCGACATCATTGAAGAGCGGCATGGTACCAGCGGTATTGTCTTTGTTGACGGATGGACAGGTAAAGGCGCAATTACCGGAGAGCTTGTACGCGCACTGAAAGATCGCCCGGGCTATCCTGAGCAGCCGCGACTGGTTGTCCTGGCCGATCCCTGTGGCTGTTCCTGGCTTGCTGCCAGTGATGATGACTGGCTCATCCCTTTTGGCATCATGGGTGCGCCAGTGTCAGGCCTTATCTCCCGGTCAGTATGGTCCTCTGAAGGGTTACATGGGTGCATGGTTTGCGAGCATCTCAGTAAATTCGAATGCAGCCGGATGCTTGTCGATACCGTCGCTCATTTCCGTAAGAAGTTAACACCGACATCCCTCGCTGCTCTGAGCTGGAATACGGAGTCAGCCCGGGTCTTATGGCAGACAAGTCGCGACGTTATCGCGTTTCTGGCCGATGAATTTAAAGTGGACAGCGTCAATCGTATTAAACCCGGTATTGCTGAAGCAACCCGGGCTGTATTACGTCGGGTACCGGACCATGTATTTGTGCGTTCGATTGCCGACCCGGACGTTGCACTGCTTGTTGGGCTTGCTCGTGAAAAGGGAATAGTTGTTACAGAAATGGGGGGAACCCTCGGCCAGTATCGGGCTGTAACCATTATCAAGAAGGTGCTCTGATGAAAAATCGTCTTTCTCCCTGGAATCTGGGAGCCACGCTATACATGCCTGCAACACGGGAAGATATTGCTGATGCCGTCCTGAACGGAAAAATACCTGGTTTGCGCTCTCTGGTGATTTGCCTGGAGGATGCTGTCAGTGAAGCAGACATCCCTGTAGCCCTCAAAAACCTTGAGCAGCTGCTGCACGAACTCAGTAACAGCATGCTTAGCCTGGGAAAAAATGACTGGCCTCTGGTGTTCATTCGCCCCCGGCATGCCGAAATGGGCAAATGGTTAAAAGAGCATTATGATCTTTCCGCTGTCGACGGGTTTGTATTACCAAAATTTACCCTCAGTTCGTTAGCTGAATGGTGGGATATCATGGGCGAGACTCACCTGTGCATGATGCCAACGCTGGAAACAGAAGACGTCTTTGACGTGGTTCAGATGCGCGAGCTGGCCACCCGCCTGGTAGAACACCCCTGCCACGAACGCATTATTGCGCTTCGAATCGGCGGCAACGATCTTATGAACGTTGTGTCGCTTCGCCGTCCTCGGGACCTGACGCTGTATGACAGCCCGATGGGCTACGTCATCAAAATGCTCGTTTCAGTCTTCGGCCCGCGTGATTTTGCCCTGACTGCGCCCGTGTGTGAGCATATTGACGATCATGCCGTTATGGCCAGAGAGCTGGCTCTTGATATGGCACATGGGCTTGTTGGGAAAACGGCCATTCATCCGGGTCAGATAGAGGTCATTCAAAACGCGCTGATGGTCACTCAGGGTGAGCACTCCGATGCTCTGCGGATCCTGAACTCTACCCAGGCTGTGTTTAAGTCGCAGGGGGCAATGTGTGAACCCGCCACACATCGCCGGTGGGCTGCTGGGATTCTGGACAGAGCTCGTTTTTACGGATTACAGAACGACCAAAGTGCTGATGGAATCAGATTACTTACCATGACCCAGCATCATTAAGGAAATCATAATGGGGTTCAGGTTCCGAAAGTCGATCAACATTATTCCTGGCGTTCGTCTCAACCTGAGTAACGGTGCACCGAGCCTGAGTGTTGGGCCGAGAGGTGCTTCCGTTTCTTTTGGTAGCCGGGGGACCTATGCCAATCTGGGCTTGCCCGGTACCGGGCTGAGTTACCGTACCCGGCTTGACCGTGCAGCGCGTTCCGGAGGTGGAAACCGGACGGCAACCGACCCGGGGCTCAGACAGGCGCTTGAGCAGGAAGCCGCTGAACTCATGTCAGCGGTAACCGCAATCCGTAATATTCACGAGCTGACGCCGGATCCAAAAACAGGCATCAGCTGGGCAGAGCTGGAAGCAGTGTACCTGCATAACAGAACGTCGCCTTTTCAGGTTCCGGCACCGGTGCGTCCAGAAAAGCCAGACTACCTTGCATTGCCGGAAAAGCCTGCCGAGAGCGAAGGCATTAGTTTTCTGGGTAAATGGTTTGAATCGGAATCAGCTAAAGCTGAGCGCCACGCCGAAAATCTTCGCCGGTGGCAGCAGGAGCTGATTGATGTGGAGCGTGAGAATACCCTTCGACAGCATCGGTACCAGCAACAACGGACGGCCTGGGCCGAACAGTATGCAAACTGGAAGTTTGAGGCTGAAGAACATGAAAAACGGCTCGCCACGGCTCAGGCAGATGCCCGGCAGCAGTTCCGGACAGACGCCGCGTTTTTCGAATCATACCTGGCGGGTGTGCTGGCAGAAACTGAATGGCCGCGTGAAACGCTTGTTGCATTTGAAGTAAAGCCGGAGCTATCAGCAGTCCTGCTGGATGTTGATTTAGCTGAGATTGAAGATTTCCCTGATAAAATTTACGGCGTTAATGCACGGGGCACGGAGCTGACGGAAAAAGCCATGACGCAAAAAGCCGTACGCGAAAACTATGCCCGCCACGTCCATGGCTGCTTGTTCCGCCTGGTCGGTATCGTTTTACATACGCTACCTTTCGACAACGTGATTGTGTCAGGCTTTACGCAACGGGTCAGTAAGCGGACCGGCTATCTGGAGGATGAGTATATCCTGTCCTGCAAATGCACTCGCAGCCAGATGTCGTCAGTAAATTTTGCAGGCATAGAACACATTGATCCGGTTGAAGCGTTAGGCGATCACCGGGTTATTCGAAAGATGAGCAGTACCTTCATTTTTCAGCCTATTGAACCACTAACCCTTTAAGCAGGCTAAATCTTACGATGCAATTAAATACCAGACAGGCCCGGATTTTTAAGCTTGCCAACTTACTGGGCACCGGCAAGCCCGTTTCCGCTGCCGACATTATAACCAGTCTGGAATGCTCAGAGCCAACATTAACCCGGGCCCTCAAAGAGCTACGCGAGTCATATTCTGCGGAGATCAAATACAGCAAGGCTGGTCATTCCTATCATCTCGTTAATCCGGGCCAGCTGGATAAAAAGACCCTTCGCCGGATGAATGAAGCGCTCGCACAGAATGCTGAACTGAAAACCGGTGAGTCTACAGGTAAGGTCGTACTCGATAAGGATAAAAAAACAGCCGTGTCATTATCGCTACGCATGCGGATTTTAAGAAAAATTGACCGTCTGGCTGCGCTGAGTGGCTCGACCCGAAGTGAAGCGGTTGAGAAGCTGGCTCTGCACGCTGTTGACGAACTGATAAAAGAATATAACGTTAAAAAGACCTGAAGCTAAACCTCAGGCCGGGGTGAAAACCCCGATTTTGTCATATGACACATCTGTAGTGCTATGACATAGTTTTCGTCGACTATCATGTCTGTAAAGCCAACCGGCATTCTGCCTCCAAAACCTAGCGTATTGACATCGACTTGTGCGACACATCAATCTTTGCGCGATTTACACTGAATACTTGCAGTATCTGTGATGTATGATGATTTCATGCACCTGGCAAGTTTATTTTCGCCAGCGTTTTATCAGAATACTTATATTCCTGTACGCTCTGAATTATTTCTGTTGAAAGGAGGCCATTCATATGTCAGTAATTAAATGGTGGTTAGCAAGTTACTCTAAAGCGGCTTATGAGCCAGCATCTGAGTATATATACCCCTCCCAGCTGATATTATCCCGCTTTAGCAATTCAACAAACTCTGGCATCTTCCTGAAACTACTCTTCTCTTCCGATCTCTTAAGAAGGAATTACATTTGAGACGCTTACCCGTATATCTGCTACTCGACACGTCCGGCTCTATGCACGGAGAGCCTATCGAAGCGGTCAAGAATGGCGTTCAGACGCTGCTTACCACGCTGAAACAGGATCCGTATGCACTCGAAACGGCTTACGTGTCAGTGATCACCTTTGATTCTTCAGCCCGACAGGCAGTCCCCCTGACAGACCTCCTGAGTTTCCAGATGCCAGCATTAACAGCCAGCGGCACCACGTCTCTTGGCGAAGCGCTTTCCCTCACGGCCAGCTCCATTGCCAAAGAAGTACAGAAAACGACGGCTGACACTAAAGGTGACTGGCGTCCCCTTGTATTCCTGATGACGGATGGAAGTCCGAATGATGACTGGCGAAAAGGCCTAAATGACTTTAAAGCGGCCAGAACCGGCGTTGTTGTGGCATGTGCAGCCGGGCATGATGCCGATACCAGCGTCCTTAAAGAAATCACTGAAATCGTGGTTCAGCTGGATACGGCTGACAGTTCGACGATTAAAGCTTTCTTTAAATGGGTCAGTGCGAGCATTTCGGTAGGCAGTCAGAAAGTGGAGTCCAGCAAAAAAGAAGTGATCGGTCTTGAAGACCTGCCACCGCCGCCGCCAGAAGTAAATGTGGTCTTATAATTTTATTAATTAAGGGAATGTCATGTCTGTCAGTCTGAGCAAAGGCCAGGGCGTAAGCCTGAAAAAAAATGAATACGATCTCTCGTCCGTTACTATCGGCCTCGGTTGGGATATTAATGAGGAAAAGAAAGGTTTCCTCGGCGGGATCTTTGGTAAGAAAGAAGAAGAATACGACCTTGATGTGATCGCTTTCTTGTGTAATTCAGCCGGAAAGGTGACCGATCTCGGCAACGTGGAAAATGGTAAACCTACGCTGGTGAATGGCGATATAATCTTTTTCAACAGCCTTCGCCATAAGTCAGGCAATATCTGGCTGACGGGCGATAACCGAACTGGAGCCGGTGACGGCGACGATGAGCAAATTATTGTGCGCCTGAATTCCCTTGACGCTCAGTACGAGAAAATTGTGTTCATCGTTCAGATCTACAATGGTGAAAAACTACAGCAGCACTTTGGTAAAGTTCAGAATGCCTTCATCCGGGCAGTAGATGCCCGTAATATTGAAATGGCACGATTCGATCTTTCTGGCGGACCCGCCTTCGCCAGCCAGCGCTCCATGGTTTTTGCCGAGCTGATACGCGAGCCTACAGGCTGGAAACTCAGGGCTATTGGTGAGCCTTCCGAATCAGATTCGTTTGTCTCGCACCTGAGGAATTACATCTGATGCGCCGTCTGCCTGTTTACCTGGTTATTGACACATCCGGCTCGATGCGCGGTGAGTCCATCCATTCAGTTAACGTTGGAATTCAGGCGATGCTTAGCGCTCTCCGCCAGGATCCCTACGCCCTCGAAAGCGTTCATATCTCCATTATCACCTATGACAATGAGGCGCGTGAGTTCATTCCTCTCACGCCGCTGGAATACTTCCAGTTTTCTGACATTGTTGTGCCAAGCGCAGGCGGAACGTTCACCGGTGCTGCCCTTGAATGTCTAATGCAGTGTGTTGAACGGGATGTGCGCCGCTCAGATGGTGATACCAAAGGAGACTGGCGTCCTCTGGTATTCCTGATGACTGATGGAACCCCTTCTGATGCCCTGGCATACGGTGAAGCGGTAAAAGCGATTCGCGGCCGGGGATTCGGATCCATCATTGCCTGCGCCGTTGGTCCTAAAGCAGGACATGAGCACTTAAAACAGCTCACCGATAAGGTTGTGTCTCTGGAGACGCTAGATTCAACCGCGTTTGCAGGTTTCTTTAAATGGGTATCAGCCAGCGTGTCTTCGGGCAGCACAAGCGCGGGGATCAATAACGGAACAGATACCCTTCCCCCTCCTCCACCAGAAATCCAGCTGGTGCTCTGACAGACAGAAAGGTGCTGCTTTACGGGCAGCACCTTTCTGTACAGCAACGTTTTCTGCTGGCCGTACCAGCCGTACGAGGAAAATTATGAGACGCCTTCCCGTGTTTTTTGTCCTGGACTGTTCAGAGTCCATGATTGGTGAAAACCTGAGAAAAATGACTGATGGTCTGCAAATGATCGTCGGAGATTTAAGAAAGGATCCACACGCACTTGAAACAGCCTGGGTCTCGGTAATCGCATTTGCCGGTGTAGCCCGTACGATTGTACCTCTTCACGAAATTGCCTCGTTCTATCCTCCCCGCCTTCCCGTTGGCGGCGGTACGAGCCTTGGGGCCGCATTGCGTGAGCTGACCATGCAAATTGATACCCAGGTCAGAAAAACCACTCATGAGGCTAAAGGCGACTGGAAACCCGTCGTGTACCTCCTTACCGACGGACGTCCGACTGACGACACAACCGCAGAAGTGAAGCGCTGGAAGGATCACTACGCGAGTAAAGTTAATCTCATTGCCGTTGGCCTGGGGCCGTCAGCGGACCTGAATATCCTGCGGCAACTGACAGAGAATGTCATGCTGTTCACCGAGTCTCAGGAAGGGGACTTTACCCGCTTCATCAAATGGATCACGGCTTCGGTTACGGCGCACAGCCGCAGCGTCGGGGACGACAAACAACCTGAGCTCAGCCAGACTGAATACATAGTTCGGCTGGCCAAGGACGAGTCAGTAAAAGCGTATGACGAAAACTGCGTTACGCTTATCGGCCGTTGCAGCAAGACCCGTCGTCCGTACCTGATGAAGTATGAACGGCCACCAGCAAGGGTTTCCGGGCTCGATTTCAGCCTGAACCTTAACAGCTTTAATATTGCCGGATGCTATCCCATCGATGAGGACTATTTTGCGTGGTCAGATGCCACCGCTACCGGTTTGCAGGTAAACACCAGCGAACTGCATGGCGTACCGGGTTGCCCCCACTGCGGTAATGCCAGTGCGTTTGCCCTGTGCTCATGCGGAAAGTTGCTGTGTATTGACGGCCCGGATGACGTGATCTGCCCGTGGTGTGAAACAGGCCTGTCATTCAGTAATGATGGCGGAAACACTAACTTCGACGTAAACAGAGGGAGAGGTTGATGTCGCAAAATGCTTTACTTGAAGAGAAGATTATCCGCTTAGTTCTGTCTGAGCTGGGCCACCCTGTAGAAGGTGAGCGGCTTTTTCTTCTATCGCAGGACCCATCCCTTACCGAAGAGATTATGCGGCTTAAAGAGCGGATTGAGAGCCTTGCACAGGGTTTATCTGCGCGGGTTAGCGAAGGTGACAACGACGCAGATATTGCCGCCTCGTCAGCATCCAGTCTTTCCGATCAGCAACAAACGGTCGTAAGTGTTGCTGATAACCTGGGCATTGACGCTACCGATACACTATTACTGCAACCCCTGCCAGAAAATGAACCTCATCCTCCGTTCTGGAAGCTGATGCCTTATTACGAATTTGATAAACCAGCACAGAGGGAAGACGAAAACCTGTCTTCCCCGGTATTAAAACCCGGGCAGATACCAACAGGCCAGCAGCGGGCCGGATTAGCTGTGCCACCTGCCGTTCCCCCGAGAGCTAAAATAACTATACCCAACGCCCGGGCAGGCGAACGTTTCTCTTCGCCGGTTGCTATCGTTCTGGATGAAGGCCAGCAGGCTACTGTCAGGGACGTTGTCTTTCCCCGGAACATTGGCCTGTCCTTTGACAAAGAACAGGAGTTGCTGACAGGTACTCCCACCGAAAGCGGCGATATAGAGCTTTCAGTAATCTGGTCATGCGCGTCGCACGACGAATGTGAAACAAAACAGCTTTTTATAGTCAATCCCGATCCGAGAAGCCTGTGGAAGGTGGTAGAGCCACCAGCAGACGCTCCCTACCCTAAGTCCCATCTGGACACTGCTGGCCTGGTCAGGGGTGACATACGTATTGCTGCCGCCAGTCGCCGGGGACGATCTCATGAGCATGCCGGGAGCTTCAGAGATGACGACTTCTATATCAACCACTGCCAGGACACAGGATGGTCTGTCATGCTGGTCGCAGACGGGGCCGGTAGTGCAGTAAATTCCCGGGAAGGCTCCCGGATTGCAGTCAAAACGGCTGGCGATTACCTTTTCAATCAGCTCAGTGGTTTGAAAGGCGTCCATTTAAAAGAGCACATCACGGCGTGGGAAGGGAGCGATCAGCAGGCAACCATAAACGCCATGCTTCATCATTTTAAACAGGCAGCTACGCTCGCGGTCAACAGTATCCAGAATGAAGCCATTTGTGCAGAACAACCGGTGAAATCCTATTCAACAACCCTACTGGCAACTGTAGCGCTACGAACGGATAACGAGCTGTTTGCGGCAGCCTTCTGGCTTGGTGATGGTGCGATAGGTGCATACAGCCCTTCCGGTAAAGTCAGGATACTGGGAAATCCCGATAGTGGAGAATACGCAGGACAAACCCGCTTCCTTGACCAGAGCATTATCGCAGACCCGTCGTTTAGCGGCCGAATCAGCGTGGGTAAATGGAATGATGTATCTCACTTGATCCTCATGACAGACGGCGTATCAGACCCTCTGTTTGAGACGGATAACGGGCTTCGCAGTGACGAAAAATGGACCCGTCTACTTGATGAGCTCATCCCTGTCCTTACAGACGCCAGTATTGCGCCTGAGAGGTTAGGCGACTGGCTTAACTTTTTCTCCACAGGGAACCATGATGACCGCACTATTGCGGTGTTGTGGTAAGGGATACGATTTTTCGGTGATCAATATGGCAAATATCGTTACGTGCAAAACAAAGGACGGCGAAACAGTCCAATATGTTGACGAGGTAATTGGTTCGGGCTCGATGAAGGATGTTTACTTTTCGCCTGATAAAACATATGTCGTCGCTTTTTATCATAAACCGCAGAATGAGCAGGCCCGGGATCGGATTGATATGATCACCGGACGCTACAGGCAAAACATTTTTGGCCAGTCCGGAGGTGAATACTGGAAGGACCTGTTTTGCTGGCCGACCCACGTTGTTGAGCATGGGGATAAAATCGGTATCGTGGTTCCAACCTACAAAAGCTACTTTTTCTTTAAATACGGCTCTAAAAACGATGATTTTCTGGGCATAAAAGGCCGTGAAAAGGAAGGCAAATGGTTTGCCAGCGCCAGCAACCAGAATAAATTTCTCGACCCACGTGAACGAGGCAATACGCTTACCTATCTCAAGGTCTGTCTTCTGCTGACAAGAGCCGTCAGAAGGATGCATGCGGCAGGTCTCTGTCACAGCGATCTAAGCTATAAAAACGTGCTGATCGATCCAGAAATGGGCCATGCCTGCATCATTGACGTAGACGGCCTGGTTGTCCCTGGAAAGTATCCTCCCGACGTGGTGGGCACCCCGGATTTTATCGCTCCGGAAGTGGTGAAAACCAGCCATCTTTCCAAAGAAGATCCGAACCGCGTATTGCCAAGCATTACTACTGACCGTCATGCGCTGTCGGTGCTTATCTACATGTATCTTTTCTTCCGTCATCCGCTACGTGGCGGGAAAATACATGACATGTCTGATGAAGTACGTGATGAGACCTTATCTATGGGTGAAAAGGCACTCTTCATTGAACATCCGACAGACAAAAGCAATGCAGTCAAAGTGAGTCAGCTATCCTCCTTTTCGCTGCCCTGGGCTGACCCGGAGAAAATTCCTTACACCATCATGGGCCCTTATCTGACGCCTTTGTTTGAACGCGCCTTAATTGATGGCTTACACGATGCCACTAAACGCCCGACCGCCGATGAGTGGGAAAGTGCCCTGGTTAAAACAGTCGATCTGATACAGCCCTGCCAGAACAAGGCGTGTGAACAGAAATGGTACGTTTTCTCGGGTAAGACAAAGCCGGTTTGTCCCTACTGCGGTACGCCATACAAGGGTAAATTACCGGTTCTAAATTTATATTCATCCCGAAAGGAAGGCAGCTATCGTCCTGACGACCACCGGTTGATGGTGTGGAGCGGGCAGTCAATCTATGCGTGGCATGTGAATCGCCTCATTGCGCCAAATGAGCGCACAACCGATGCACAAAGGAAACGAGTTGGATATTTTGTTTTCCATAACGATCAGTGGTGGTTAGTAAATGAAGGCATAAATGGGCTTATGTCATTACCGGATAAACGACAGATTGCCATTGGGGAAAAAATTGAACTGACGAATAACGCTCAGTTTGTTCTGTCAAAGGAGGAAGGCGGCAGGCTGGTCGTCGTTCAGTTAGTAGAAAACTAACGGACGCCCATAACGACTAAAACGTTCTGGCAGCATACTGAACCTGTTTAATGACTCACTATATTAAGCTGTGTCAAATTTAAGCTATCAGAAATACTCTACCTGCCTGTTTAAAACAGGCAGGTAGAGTATTTCTGTGGCATGGGTAACATGCGCAAAGCGAACGTTTATTATAGTAATGAGTACTTTTGTGGCTCATCCCTGCCGCCCTCCATTTCGTTGTTTTTTTATAACCTGCCAGGCTGACATTGTTAAGCCGATAAAAGAATAAGGCGATGCGGGCAATCTTGTGAAGATATTTAAGTTCGTTTGGGTCAAAGACTGCCTTCCTGAATTTTTGAGATCATTTCCTGCCAGTAGGCCGTCTTTCGTAGATGACATCTTTGAATTGGCTTTTAGCGTCTCTTTTCGTTGAAGCTTGGTTGGGCGCAATTCCCGGATCTTCATTTTCCAACAAGTGGTGCCACATGAATACACCTCACGACCGCTAAACTCTCCCGCATCAATACTGAGCAATGTAAACATGCGAAAAAATAACATGTCTTAATTGCGTTACAAGATATATTGCAGGAGATGTTAAATTTAGCAAATGATCAATCCCCTCAACTTTTAAGGTGGACTATAATTTGCACAATTAGAAATATCGATATCTTCGGCCAGTTTTTTCTTGGCTTCATCACGTAGTGCCCTCGCTTGTGCAAGGGACACTGCCGGATAGACCCCAAAAGCCATACGCTTCTCTTTTCCATTGAAGCGATATTTCATTCGCCAGTATCGAGAACCAGAGGGAACGACTTCAAGATACAAACCAGCACCATCTGCCAGCTTATAGGCTTTCTCTCTGGGTTTAGCAGCGTCTACCTGTCTCGCATTAAGTTTCATTGGGGGCATCTCCCTGGACCGAACACAGAATGCCCCCACTTATGCCCCCAACTGTAACTTGATTCCGGTTGAGTCCAGTTGATAACAGGAGATAAAATACGGGCTAGAAACCGCATTACAAGGGCTTTAAGTTGATTTCGGTAGACTTGGGAAGAGTTTGAAATGGTGATAATAGGAACAAATCACAAACAACAACGCATTGTTTTTTAAATCAAAAACTAGCTTCTATTTTCATAGATACCCCCAAAAGTACCCCCGTGCGAGTTTATCGTTTATAAATTGACCATAGATACATGCGTTCATAATCGTGTTTGAATAACTTATTAGCTTAGCGACCTGCAATTTACTAAACTATATTAAAAATAGGAATAGACCTTAATGATCTACTCCTTGATATAAATATTGTTAATAATATAATAAAAATTATCTATGAACCAATACCTTGCCCTAATTTATTCAATCTTTCAACTAATGTATGTATAGTTGTATATGGATATGAATCGCACTCACACGCGCCTGGCAACATCATTTCGCCATAGAGACGTTTAGAATTTTCTATCGCACGATGCTGATTTTCCAATAATGTTTGGTACATATCTTCATCGTTCTTTTTATAAGGTTTACCTAAATGGCCAGTAAGGATTTTTATATAATCCCCCCTAGCTATTTTAGTATCTAAATAAGCATAATGTAAAACATACCATAATTCGAATGATTCATTAGAAAAGGCAATGTTTATGTTATTACGACGTGCCAGGGTGAGTGCATCTTTAACTCTTTTCTTCGGGAAAGAGTCTCTGTCAAAGACGCACCAAGCTTCTTTAAATTTCCCAGTCGCAAACATTTCCACAGCTTTTTCTACAACACTAACGGTGTTACAGCCGGCGCCAACCACTTCACATATTTTATTTACTTTAAATTTTTTAAAGTACGATGGCTCTGTTCGTGCGCCTTCACAAACTATTAGCACTTTCTTTTCAATTTCTTTGCTGCCAACTTTCCTTTGTTTTAATTTCATTTTCAACCTCAGCAAAAATATTGAAATTAATTTGAATCTGAGCCAAAAATTATATCTGGCTCACCAAGCATAGGAATAGCACCATAATCGCCTTCAAAATATCCTTTTCGATATGACGCATCATTTCTAACCTTGTATTCAACAAGTTGCTTTAAATGAGATCCCCCTAAAGAATCTTTTTCTGCAAACCATATCTGATCTCTTCGTAACTCATCTTTATCTAAAAGATTTGTGTCATGAGTTGCAACTACCAACTGAGCATTGTTTTTATTAATATCTAAGCTATTGAACATTCTGATTATTTTTTTAGTAATCAGGGGATGGAGTCTTGCGTCAAATTCGTCGATAAATAATATGTACGAGTTATCAAAAGTATCCATCAAAGGTCCTGCCAAAGCTATAAGCTTCTTAGTACCTTCAGATTCATTTTCATCTAACTCAAAATTTATAGTGTCAACAAAAACCCCATCATCATTAAAACGATTATGCGTAGTGGCCACACCTAAAGGATTATGCTGCGGCAATGAGATGTCTTTAAATCTAGTGTCTTTTTTTATCGTAGAAAAAATAGCATCTAGTAATTCATTCTGTTTTTTATCCGTTTGTTCCCCCTGACTCTTAGAAATATTCACGATATCAAGATCGAACATATCAATTATCGATTTAATTTTTTTACGCTTATTTTCATCATCCAATAGTTTTACAGTGAATGGGAGGTAACCTATATCACTCATACCTTGTATTACTCTAATTTTCCTAAACCACCTAATAACTGATTTAGATACCTCTCCATCAAAGTTTGCACAGACAGATAAAAATAATGCATTTTTCCTTGTTCTTTTTTCTAAATCTGCGCCTTCTTTAAATTTCTTATCAACAACTATTTCTTTAATATTTCGTTTAAATAAAACAACTTCTTCTTTATTTTTTTCAATAACTGACAATGTTTCTGATGTAATTCTATTACGGACTGCCGAAAACGTATATTCATAAAGTTTATTGTTTATTATGAATATCATTTCGAATGTAGAAGGCTCATTTTCAAACCTAGGATTCAACTTAAATGGAAGAACATTAATTTCTTCATCTGCTTGGGATTCTTTTGAAGAGTTGATTACCATTTTCTTCATAAAAGAAAGAGCCGAAAAAACATTACTTTTTCCACTTCCATTTGCTCCATATATAACGGCAGTCTTTAATAACTCTATATTTGGAAAAGCATCAAATACCGCTCGTTTATCTAAATTTTTATCTTTAGATTTAATTTTCGCGGCTAGCATCGAAAGTGTGGCTTCATCCTTAAACGATAAATAATTTTTAAACGAAAATTGTACAAACATCTTAACCTCCATGGACTACATAACCTGCATTAGAAGCATTCTAGTATCAGTGTGAAAAAATCACAAAACAATCTGTGCCTTTTGGGTGACAAACTACACAACGATAAATAACTTATTGAATTTTATAGCATGCGTTCCAAGTAAAGAGATAATTAAAATCATACAATACGGTCTTTTAACACGCGTAACTAACTAATTTTAATGGCTTTTTTTAAAAAACCATCCCCTCCCTACTCCAGCACAATAGATTAGTTAGAAAAAGGTTTAGACGTTGACACTGTCGCATAGTTACTTAACAGTTTGAAGCAACTGTAACTTAGAGCGTGTTCAGCCAAAAAACCTGCTGGCGGTGCTGGCAGGTGTCAGGTTTTGACAGGTTGGCTCGGCGATCTGCGCCTGAAGTTTTATGAAGCGGCACAGTTGACACTTTGCCCCTAGTTTTCCCTAGTTAGGGGCATAACAAACCATAACAGGCTGACACCTGCCCTGCTTCGCATCAGGATTAACAAAAGATAACAGCCAAGGCTCAACAAATCTCAACGCCAGCCCTTTACACTTCTGCTGTAGCTGCTGTTCGCAGGCGTCAGGATCCGTTAGGTTGGGTTGACACTTTTCTCAGTTTCTCGCGAAAAAGTGTCAAGTTTGAGGGGCTGGGGGGTTTACAGTTTTTCGCCGTCCAGCAGGCAGAGTGACATTAAACCAGTTTTGTTCCAGTCATCCAGCGTATCGGGGTGCATTGTGGCAACGTAAGCAAGCTCAGAACGAAGAAACCGTAAAGCGCCTGCTGCACGGTCTTTGCCATAGAAGCTGTGGGTTTCTTCATCCGGCCGGAAGAGAATCAGCAATTGTTCATCGGGCTCGTGCTGAACATCAAAACCCAGCTCAGCGGCTGCTACTTCTATTCGCTGGCCAGCATTAATATCAGCCGGCAGCTCTTTCCCGCCGTCATGCCCCCATACCCACGCGGCGGTCTGCGCCCACGTCATTGCAATGTGATGATCACCAGCACCAGCACCAGCACCAGCACCAGCACCAGCACCAGCACCAGCACCAGCACCAGCAGAATTTTGTTTAGCCTGCGATGCTTCGACATCCACTTTATCGCCTGAAATAACAATTTCACCGCGGGCTATCCAGCCGTAAACAGTTTGCCGGCTAACGCCCATATGCCTGGCGTAGGCTGATTTACTTAACAGCATCGTGTGTTTCCCTCCGGGCAGAAAAAAGCCGCCCTCAGGCGGCCTGCTTCTCTTGTGAATTTGTCTGCCGCTGGCTGCCTTTGAGCATCGCGGTGACATGTTCGCTTAACTGATCAAGACCGGTCATGCGTGGCTGTACATCTGATGGACCGTCGTTCTTCCCATACACGAGATTGTTATACCAGGTTCGGACGGCTGTAATTTGTGCAACATCCTTTCTTACCGCGTCGACCAAATCGGCAACCGCGCTAATCACCTGCCCGTTCTCTGATGCGATACGGGAGAAGCCGAGACGTTTTAGCTGTTCCGTATCGAGTCCCGAACACACAGCGTGCGCCCTCAGTAAGGCGTCCGCCAGCTCCTGATGCTTTCCACTGTGCATCGACAGCAGCATTTTTTCCTGGCTGCGGCGATCCAGCCTTGCGAATGCCTGACGCATTTCGCTGTCACGCATGAACCCCTGAACGTCATCAGTTGCTAGTGGATTAACCGGAGCGAGTTTGTTCTTAAGGTAATCGAGAATGTTTGCGGCCTGCTCGCTTACGGCTGCCACCCCGCGGGTAAAGTCTTTGAGCGTGTCCGGGTTCCGGGCTTCTCCTGCCCTGCGGTTTTTTGCCTGTTCGTTCAGATCCGGATCGTTGCGGATAACGTCCAGCAAATCCGCCTCAGCTTCGGCCTGCTGCGCCGTTGTCCTCAGGCTGGTGAGTTCGACCGCCATACCACGGAATAAAGCGGCCATCTGAGTATTTGGCGCAACAACCTTACCGGCATAACCTGCCAGCTCGATACTGTGTTTCCCTATTTTGATTGAGTAGCTCACTGGCCAGCCTCCATTTTTGACAGCCCTGCATCAAATACCTTACGCGCAACAGCGTGGATTGACGGCGCGATCCCCATGCCCGACTTCTGGCGCTCCCTCTCCTGGATGGTTTTCAGAGCCTGAATCTGCTCCCCGTTCAGCAGAACGGGCTTAACGTTAACCTTGCTCATGATGCCCCCTGTAATGGCAATCGTTAAAGTTCCATTAATCGCAACAATCGAATAATTAATTGCGATTTATGAAACGATGTTAATGAAATTGCAGGGGTGCACAACGCGAAAAGTGTGGATGCGTTTTAAAGAATTTGCCCTCAAGGTATACATGGTGTTCATAAAGAGAATAAATCACTTATAAAACATGATATTAACCTATGAACACCAGCCTACATTTTGGGATTTCAGGTCTACACGGTATACATCATTCTGTTTAATAAACCATCAGATGATTAATGAGAGAATGAACACCATGTACACCCTGTGTATACCTGAAAACAAGGTATACATGGTTTATTTCACTGATTTATATATAAATTATTCTCTCGATGTATACCATGTATACCTTTCTCCATATTTATCTGAACTTCATTCTTTATGACCGGCTACAGGATGCGTCTGAGGTAACCAGTCTTCCGCACTTTCTGAAAGTTCAACGTTAGTCACCATGCCACGGGCTTTCCGTTCCTTACGGTACTCGTGATTAAACTCCCTCATCGCGCTTTCCATCCCCTCTGCGAATTTATTCAGCGTCAGCGGCTTGTCGAATCCATTGGCCTCAAGGAATGCCAGATAAGCGTGATAGAGATAAATTCGCGGATAGTGAGGCGGATTGCGGTTACCTACCATCATTCCCGCACAATCAGCCAGCCGCTCAAGGTGAGCGCAGAAGGCATATAGCGGATCCGTTTTCTGCTTTACCTCCAGTGCTTCTTCGCTGTTCCGTTGCTCCAGCAGCAGCGCTCGCGCTTTTTCCGGATCCGCAAAGTTCGCCAGCAGCCGACGAACAACCACCGGAATTTCAGCGGATATCTTTTCTGCCAGGTCGGGATCCTTATCCTCTTCGCTCACGCGCCGGTTAAACTGGAAAATTACGCGGCGCCGGGAAACGCCGCCCGCACGTTCTGTGAAAATCATCGGCGTGTTGTTCGTGGCCACAACCACCGCCCGCAGAACGGCGGTGTACTGGTGCTCGTGTTTCGGGTCGATCTCCACCGCATCCCCGCCGGTAATTGCCTTTATCCCGGTGCCCTCACCTGAATATTTGGGCTGATCAGGAAGCGTTATCATGCTCTTGCCGACGAACTGCGCCCGCCCGCGCGCGCTGTCGAGCGCCGCCATATTCCCGCTGGCGGTGTTATGCGCGCCTGCCAGCATCGTGGCGATATGGGTAAAGACGCTTTTCCCGCTGCCGCCCTCCCCGGTTATCTCGAGGAACAATTGCCAGTCATACCGGTTCGCCAGCACCATAAAGAGCGCTGCAGCGATGCGCTGCATCTTAATTGCGTCTCTATCTGATGCGTAACTTAGCCACTTATGGAAGTTCGGCGCGTGGTCGCGGAGGTTTTCGCCCGGCACCGCCGGCGTGTAGGTCACGCCGTTGTGGTTGGTCAGCCAGTTATCCTGGCTGTGTTCGGAGAAAACGCCGGTTTCCATATCGTAGACGCCATTAGCAAAGGGGATCAGGCTGCGCCGCGGCTCCCCCATTACCGGGATAACGATTTTCAGGGCGTCGATAACGTTGTTGATCGCGCGCTTGCTGAAGTTGGTTTTATTCTCGTTGTAGATAGCCACCATTTCGCGGCTCAGCTCGAGCAGTGACGTTTTCTCCCAGATGCCGGCGCGGTAGACGTACACGCCTTCGCTGTTTTCATTGATCGCAATGCCGGTGTAACGCGCGGCCAGTATGAGCGCCTTTTCGTTATCAGCCAGGTCGCGGAGGTTTACATCCGTCAGCGGTTTGCCGATCACCATGCTTTTGCCGGCTTCCGCATCGGCTTTGAGGCGCGGCAGCTGTGGCGTCCAGTCCTCCAGAAGCTGATAACCTTCAGAGTAGAATTGCGCGCGCTCCACGCCGGCCACCGCCAGCTTTGTCGCGAGAATGGTTATCTGCCGTTCGGTCAGATGCCCGCCACGGCAAACCCGGGCATATAGCCGGCCATCATCCACAATGCGGATATTCTCCAGCTCTGCCAGCTGCTTTTTATCCAGCACAACCGGCGGCACCGTATCGCCAATCGGATTCATTTCCTGCCATGCTTTGGCGAACGTCCAGGCATCGGCGCCGGCAAAGATAATTGACTCCTCCATGAGATCCGCCGGCTGCTTTTTAAGGTTTGGTGCATTCTTCATTTTTTGTTCCCTCGCTCCCTGATGATTTCCCGCATAACCCGAATTCGTTCGATGCCCTGCACCCGCATAATTCGATCGATATCTTTTTCGCCGGCGACCGGCGCGGAAGATACAAATTCAAATTCCCGCACCAGTCTTTCTGGCGTGCAAAAACACGGTGAGCTGTACCCCTCGCGGCAATATGTCACTCTGTCGAATCGGTAACTTTCGATAATTACGATGTTGCCCCGACCGTCCTTCCATTTATCGCCCGGCCTGATTTCAGGGTGAGCGCGGCCACCAGCAGCTAAGCCGGAATTTTTAATCGTCATAATTTTTTACCTCACGCCGCTGGCGGGATTACCTGATAACCAATTTTCTTCAGAAAGCGCGCGGCACTCTCCACCGTGAAAATGATTTCGTCGTCCATAAGGGGGCGCATCGACTGAAGACCATTTGACGTGTCCACCAGATAGCGGCCGCCAGCCGGAAAACTGAAAACGTTTTTGCCGTCGGCCCGGCGAACCAGATCGTAAACAGGAGTCATAATTTCCCCTCCCCGTCCCTTAATGACTGGCGGGTAAAACAATATCGCGCGCTATTTAATTGCTCCGATACGTGATCGGCAAAAGCGCCGAGACGGCAAAATTGGATAACCATTTTCATACAGATACCTCCATGGCCAGACGGGATTGAATGGCGGAGGCCTTACTGCCTAACTGGAGGTAAGTTCGGGTGATTGCCGGGTTACTGTGCCCGAGCATTTCAGAGGCGACCAGCAATCCCTGTTCGCCGCCGGCGGACATGAGATTAAAGGCGGCAATCTTGCGGCTGGAATAGGCGCTCAGGCGCAGACGCGTGTTTACCACGCGGGTAAACCACAGCATTACGTTGTGCAGTTTCTTCCAGATTGTCTGGCGGCTCACGCTACCTTCCAGAGACTGGCAACGGTTACTTTCAATCTGACTGCGGGAAAATACCAGGTCGTCACCGATAAGATTGCGCTCCATGCGTTCGCGCAGTCGTTTGATGATGCCCGGCGGCAGCTGTTTGGTGTCGTGCTTCACTTCAGCCTTTGCCACCAGCTCAAACACGATCGCCTGTTCTTCTTCCGTCATGCCGGCGGCCAGTTCGTCGCAGCTCACGCTATCCCAGTGCATGTACCCAATGTGATCGCCAGCAAGCCGGGCAGCATCCTTGCGCTGCTGGCGAACAATCTCGATCCCCTTCCGGGTTGCTCGGGCTTCCGCCGCTTTGGTCTGCTTCGCTACGATGATTGTGGCAATGCCGGTTTCCCAGTTGATACAGGAGTAACGGAAGTTGCACACGTCGCTGGTACGCCAGCCGGTAACGGTCGCAATATCCCACCAGAGTAAAACCCAGTCCGGCTGGGTCTGCTGGATACGCTCACGCAGTTTGCGCTGCTCTTCCCGTTCGTAAACGGGGGTCATGGTGCGGGTGCCCTTCGTGGTAGTGGCTTTTACCACGTTGCCGCGCAGCGCGCGGGCTTTTGCTGTCAGGGTCTGGAGGTTAAACATGCTGCACCTCCTCAACGCGAAAACGACACGCCAGAATACAGACACATCCTGCCGGCGTTTTTTCGCGTGCTTCGCGCTCGGTGGAAGCAGTAACATTGACGATCTGATTTGTGAATTCGCCCAAGGTGAGAAAACGCCATGTAAATTCAAGGCGTGTTTGGGTAGACTTAGTGCAAGCCATAATGTTACCTCAACTAACGTTTTGGTTAGACGCCCTGAAAGTGTTCCCGCACTTCGGGGCGTTGTCTTTTTCATTTCCTGTGTGTAATGTGTCATTACACATAAACACATTACATCGGGTGTAATTGACGTGTCAACACACAAAAACGAGAGACGAGGCAATCCTCCATTCCAATTTCGGCTTGATCCAGAGCTTCGAGAGATGATGGAACGAGCGCAACAGCAAGATGGTGATGAGTCTCTAGCCGCATGGCTTAAGAGAATTATTCGCAAGGAACTCCAGCAGCGTGGTATCGAGCCAAAGGGCTGATTAAGCATGCTCTCTGCCGGGTAAAAATCCCGGCGTCTTTCCGCCTTTTTATTCATCGCCATTTTCCTTCAATAGCTCGGGCTGATACTTACGCCACAACTGAATCTCTTCCCGCTCAAGAGCTTCTTTTGCCCCCTTACACTGCTGCAACTTATACCCGCGTTTGCTGGCCTCCTGCTGATAAGCCGCCATGCGCCGGCTAAAGTCGTTCAGGAACGCAAACGGCACACCATAAGAGCCAGTTTTGCGGATAGAAGGGATAACCCCGCGAAATACCCAATTACTGAAACGATGGGCGAATGTGCCCGGCGTAATAGCTTTACGGCTGCGGGCGATCAGCTTGTAGAAACCAGATTCAGAGACAGCGCTATGATTTGGGTTCCCGCGAATACCGTAAGTTAAAGTTACGGTATTTCTCTCGTCATCATCCAGAGCCTGCAACGCCATGCGCGAATTGGATAGTTCCAGCGCCGCGCAAACATCTTTTGCAACGAACCACGGTTCACCGTTGATCTTAACAATACGCACTTTCGCGGCCTCAAATTTAATGACCGAAATATCATCGCTGCTGTTTTCAGGTTGAGCGAAACCCTGCCCGGCTAGGGCATTTTTGTTAGTCATAATAAATTTCCCGGGCTAAGTTACAGTTGAGGTTTTGTGGAAATTAATGCATCACGTTCTTCGATACGCTGGCTTATCCAATCATCAACTTCACTTTCAACAAATGCGATGGCTCGAGAACCAATCTTGACCGATTTAGGAAAGCGATTGTCTTTTAGAAGACGATAGATCCAAGCCTTGCTATATCCAGTGCGTTTTTGTACTTCAGCCAATCTGATTAAAGAGTGGGACATATTTACCTCGTAACGTCTATTGTGGTGTACGAGATAAATTCAACCAGATATCAGATTAGCTGTGTGGAAGTCGGTATAATTTTAATTGGAAGTGACAACTGCGTGAATGGATCGGTTTTACAGGTTTTTTTAGAACCTGTAAAACAAGGTTTGGAAGTGCGGCGTCAGTTTTGGAAGTCTTTACTTCGAAATTTTGGAAGCGTGAAGTTTAAGAGCCTCATCTATCAGCATTATCAGCGCCTTACTTGTCACTTCGATTCCCTCTCCATGGTCGTTTATCATTTTCGCAGCCGTCCTGGCCACTTCGGATTTGTTCAATTTACCGCCACGCACATACTTCCCCTGACTTTTTTCAAGCGCAATCGCCATTCCGGCTATCAACTTTAGAGCAGTGTCTTTCCCAGCAAAACTTCCCCACTGGTTTTGCTCGAGTGAATTTTCGTCCTTCGGTTCCAGCTCCAAATCTGTTGAATGGCTTTCGGATGAGCTCAAATGGTTGTCGAACTCATTAGTAATCCAACTCCAAATATCTTTAGCAAGGAACGTTGCATTAACAATTGGTGTATCTAATGTTATGGATTCAATATCCACTTTCAATCTTACTACTTCAGGGAGTCCATACTTTTGATCTGCTAACTTGAATGCTTGGAGGGGTTTTAATTCCTTTAACTGGATAGCTTGTATGATAGTTTCCCTATAAATGGATGCTTCCTGATGGCCAATATAATTCCCTTCTACGGCCTTTTGCACACTATCAACCTGCTCAGATAATCCAGCCATAACTAAAGCTGCTTGATCTAAAGAAACAATACGCAAATTTCCAATATGAACCGGCAAATTAATCATTACGTCTCCCACACCCTCATTTTTAAGAAGCTATGCCGGCCCGTAGAGATGTACGGAGTTTCGGGATTCAGCCTAGACAAAGCCTATTTATCTTAGTCTACCGAAGTCTACTACTGTCAATTAGCACTGTCTATACATACAGTTAAGCGCTTTTCCCAAACGTTCCATGCACTACATTTTCGCCGTTTTCCAACGCCTCCATATAGTCGGCATACCACTGGAGCATTTCGCGGCGGCCATCCAGATAATGGGCATGGTTGTACGTTCCTCGAATAGAGTTTTTGTCGACGTGTGCCAGCTGCGTTTCTATCCACGCGGTGTTGTACCCCTGTTCGTGCAGGATGGTACTCATGGTGTGCCGGAAACCGTGCCCGGTGACTTTTCCGTCATAGCCAATCCGCTTAAAGACTTGGTTTATGCTGGCTTCACTCATTGTTTTTCGCGGATCGTTACGGCCTGGGAACATAAGCGGGTAATTGCCTGTTAGCTCTTGGAGCTGGCCAATAAGCGTAAGGGCTTGCCTGGACAACGGCACCACGTGAGGGCGACGCATTTTCATGCGTGAGGCTGGTATTTCCCAAACCGCCTTACTGATTTTGATTTCATCCCAAAATGCCCCGCGGAGTTCGCCGGTACGCAAGCCGGTGATAATCAGCAGACGAGCGGCCAAAACTACTAACGCGCTTCCTGTATATCCTGACAACGCCTTGAAGAAATCAGGCAATTCTTTCGGTGTGAGGAAAGGATAATGATTGGACTCATGCCCTTGCATGGCGCTGGTGAGATCCGGAGCGGGGTTATACTCAGCACGGCCGGTGACTATTGCGTAACGGAAAACTTCCCCGCAGCGCTGCCTAACTTTTTTGGCCTTTTCTGTAGCGCCGCGCCCCTCAATGCGCCGCAGCACATTCAATAGTTCAAGCGGTTTGATATCGGCTATTGGTTTTTTGCCAATGTAAGGGAACACATCTTTGTTGAAAGCTTCTAGGATGTCTGAAGCATACCCTGCAGACCATTTTTTTAGTTTGCTGCTGTGCCACTCAAGGGCAATATCTTTGAAGGTATTGTTTAACTGAGTTTCACGGGCAATCTTCTCTTCCCGTTTCGCTTCCATAGGATCGATACCCCCAGCGATACCCCTTTTGGCTTCTTCACGTTTTGCCCGAGCATCGGCCAATGTGACTTCAGGATACACGCCAACCGCTAACAGCTTTTCTTTGCCGGCTACACGATACTTGAGCCGCCAGTATTTGCCGCCATTAGGTTTAATCAGGAGATACAAACCACCACCATCAGTCAGCTTGTAAGGCTTATCTTTAGGTTTGGCGGCATCCACCTGCCGGGCGTTTAGTTTCACTTGGGGGTACCTCCTCTAGACCGAACAGCATATACCCCCATAAGTACCCCCAAACGACCGTAGATTTCAGGGAACTTTAATAGACGTAGAAATACTAAAAGGGGCTGTAAAGCGCAGAGTATAAGGGGTTTCAGTGAACTTTAGTAGACTTAGGGAGACGTTAGAATGGTGCCGATAATAGGAGTCGAACCTACGACCTTCGCATTACGAATGCGCTGCTCTACCAACTGAGCTATATCGGCCCTGAGAGGCCGGTTACGAATGTAACCACGGGGCAAAAGGTTAAAACTAACGAGGTGATGCGTCAATAGCCTTGCGAATCAAAAGCCTAATTTTGCATCACCCGCGTTTATTTACGCACGAATCGTATCATTGCCAAAGCCGATCCACTTGTAGGTGGTCAGCGCTTCCAGGCCCATCGGGCCACGGGCGTGCAGTTTTTGCGTGCTCACCGCTACCTCTGCGCCCAGTCCAAACTGACCGCCGTCGGTGAAGCGCGTTGAGGCATTCACGTAGACCGCAGAAGAATCCACTTCATTGATAAAACGATCGGCGTTGCGCAGGGTGCGGGTCAGAATCGCGTCAGAGTGCTGCGTGCCGTGGGTGCGAATGTGGGCGATAGCATCGTCCAAATCGGCGACCACTTTCACATTCAGATCCAGTGACAGATATTCGTCGTCATACTGCTGTGCTTTGACCACTTCTACTTTCGCTGGGCCATCTTTCAACAACGCCAGCGCATTCTCATCTGCATGCAGCGTCACGCCGCTCTCGGCCATCTGCTTGCTCAGCGCAGGTAAGAACGTCTGCGCGATATCCTGATGCACCAGCAGCGTTTCAACGGTGTTGCAGGTACTCGGGCGCTGGGTTTTGGCATTGACGATAATCTTCAGGGCAGGCGCGATCTCTGCGCTGTCATCCACCACGATATGACACACGCCAATCCCGCCGGTGATCACCGGAATGGTCGACTGTTCGCGGCACAGCTTGTGCAGGCCCGCGCCACCGCGTGGGATCAGCATGTCGATGTATTTATCCATGCGCAGCATTTCATTTACCAGCGCACGATCCGGGCTTTCGATAGCCTGTACCGCACCGGCTGGCAGGCCGCACTCTTCCAGCGCCTGCTGGATGACGTTAACGGTGGCCGCGTTGGTTCGCCACGTCTCTTTGCCCCCGCGCAGAATGGCGGCGTTACCGGTTTTCAAACACAGGGAGGCGACGTCGACAGTCACGTTCGGGCGCGCTTCATAAATCACGCCGATCACACCGAGTGGGACGCGGCGACGCTCGATGCGCAGACCGCTGTCGAGCAGCCCGCCGTCGATCACCTGCCCCACCGGATCGGCGAGGTTGCAGACCTGGCGCACGTCATCCGCGATGCTTTTAAGACGTGCGGGCGTCAGGGCCAGGCGGTCGAGCATTGCCTCGCTCAGGCCATTGTTACGCGCGTCGGCCAAATCCTGTTCGTTGGCGAGCAGGATCTGCTGAGACTGTGCTTCCAGATAATCAGCGATTTTTTCCAGAACGCGGTTTTTCTCGCGGCTGGAAAGGAGCGCCAGTTTGTAAGAGGCGGCTTTGGCAGCGGCGCCCATTTGTTCCAGCATGATTGGCTCCTTAGCGAATGATCATATCGTCACGATGCACTGCAACCGGGCCGTATTCATAGCCCAGGATGGCGTCGATTTGCTGTGAGTGATGCCCGGCAATGCGGCGCAGCGCGTCGCTGTTGTAGCGGCTGACGCCGTGGGCAATATCGCGACCTTCAAGATTACAGATACGAATCACTTCACCACGGGAGAAGTTACCTGTCACGCTTTTAATTCCTTTTGGAAGCAATGAGCTGCCTCTTTCCAGAATCGCGGCGGTCGCCCCTTCATCGACGGTGATTTCACCGGCTGGCGGTGCGCCAAAAATCCAGCGTTTGCGGTTTTCCAGCGGAGAGGCCTGCGCGTGGAAACGGGTGCCAACGGAGATTCCTTCCATCACGTCGCCAATCACGCCCGGACGGCTGCCCGCTGCGATGATGGTATCGATACCCGCGCGGCAGGCCACGTCGGCGGCCTGCAGCTTGGTGCCCATTCCGCCGGTGCCCAGCCCGGAAACGCTGTCTCCAGCAATCGCGCGCAGCGCGTCATCAATGCCGTAAACGTCTTTAATCAGCTGCGCCTGCGGGTTATTGCGCGGGTCGGCGGTAAACAGCCCCTGCTGATCCGTGAGCAGCAGCAGCTTGTCTGCCCCGGCCAGAATCGCCGCCAGCGCAGAGAGATTATCGTTATCGCCGACTTTGATTTCAGCGGTTGCCACCGCGTCGTTCTCGTTAATTACCGGAACGATGTTGTTATCCAGCAGCGCACGCAGGGTGTCTCGCGCGTTCAGGAAGCGTTCACGATCTTCCATGTCCGCGCGGGTCAGCAGCATCTGCCCAACGTGAATACCATAGATAGAGAACAGCTGCTCCCACAGTTGAATCAGTCGGCTTTGCCCGACCGCGGCCAGCAGCTGCTTAGAGGCGATGGTGGCGGGGAGTTCGGGATAGCCCAGATGTTCACGCCCGGCGGCAATCGCCCCTGACGTAACAATCACAATACGATGACCTGCGGCATGAAGCTGTGCGCACTGGCGGACAAGTTCAACAATGTGGGCGCGATTAAGGCGGCGCGATCCGCCTGTTAAAACACTGGTACCGAGTTTTACCACCAGCGTCTGGCTGTCACTCATGATTCTCTGCCATTCAACAATAAGGGAAAATGATGTCAATCAGACGTTTTAACAGGACTCAGCGCCGTTGCCAACTGCTGGCGCACAAAGCTCGCGACTTTGTTGCGCGGGATCAGGAAGCGTAGCGGCAGATTTTGACAGTTTTATGACTGAAAAATTAAAACTGACTTTTTTAAACATATTCTTACTTTGTCATAAAACGTTCACCCGCAGACGATAAAACCCTTCCTGTTTTTCACGGGGTAATAAGCTGAATCTTATTGCTCAGCGAATATTAGCGCGTTTTATAAAACATCAGGATTGAAAATGAAAAAGAGCACTCTGGCATTAGTGGTAATGGGCGTTGTGGCTTCCGCATCTGTACACGCAGCTGAAGTTTATAATAAGAACGGAAATAAACTGGACGTGTACGGCAAAGTAAAAGCAATGCACTATCTGAGTGATGATGATACCAAAGACGGCGACCAGACGTATGTCCGTTTCGGCTTTAAAGGCGAAACACAAATTAACGATCAGCTGACCGGTTACGGTCGCTGGGAAGCTGAATTCTCCGGCAATAAAGCCGAGAGTGATTCCACGCAGAAAACCCGTCTGGCCTTTGCCGGTCTGAAGCTGAAAGATATCGGCTCCTTCGACTACGGTCGTAACCTGGGCGCGCTGTATGACGTGGAAGCCTGGACTGATATGTTCCCGGAATTCGGCGGCGACTCTTCGGCGCAAACCGATAACTTCATGACCAAACGTGCCACCGGCCTCGCCACCTACCGCAACACCGACTTCTTCGGTGCGATTGATGGCCTGGACATGACCCTGCAGTATCAGGGCAAAAACGAAGGCCGTGATGCGAAAAAACAGAACGGCGACGGCTTCGGCACCTCGTTGACCTATGATTTCGGTGGCAGCGATTTCGCCGTCAGCGGTGCGTACACCAACTCTGACCGTACCAACGCGCAGAACCTGCTGGCACGCGGTGAAGGCGAAAAAGCGGAAGCCTGGGCAACCGGTCTGAAATATGACGCCAATGATATTTACCTGGCGGCGATGTATTCTGAAACCCGTAATATGACGCCAATTTCCGGTGGTTTCGCGAATAAAGCGCAGAACTTCGAAGTCGTCGCACAATATCAATTCGATTTCGGTCTTCGTCCGTCCCTGGGCTATGTCCAGTCGAAAGGCAAGGATATTGAAGGCATCGGCGATGAAGATCTGGTGAAATATATCGACGTCGGCGCGACCTATTATTTCAACAAAAACATGTCTGCGTTTGTTGATTATAAAATCAACCAAATTGATGACGATAATAAACTGGGCGTGAGCAGCGATGATATCGTCGCTCTCGGTATGACCTACCAGTTCTGATATCGATGAATGAAAAAAAAGCCCGGCGCGAGAGCAGCCGGGTTTTTTATTGTCTGTCGCTTTTTTGCGGGTAAGGCGTTAAGCGGAGAGTTTGACCTGCTGGTTAGTAAAATTATCAGCCGGTTCGAGCTTTAAATCTAAGGTCGCCAGCAGATCGCGCGCTCGGTCGTGGAATCCACGCAGCGTTAGCTCCAGGCGGTCGATCACTTCCTGATCCTTGATAGTTGTCGCTTCCCAGTGGCCATCTTTGTTAAACAGGCCAAAGTGATAGCTATACGTAAAACGCTTCTCTTCCGCGTTCATTTCCATCCACCAGCCCCAGAACTCCCGTTTTTCGGGTGCAGGCTTCACGTTGACGCAAACAGCCAGGCAGTCGAAAAAAAAGCGATTCTCTTCACACTGCTCTTCTCGAATATACGGGCCAAGAGCCATGAACTTCTTAATCAGTCTACTTTTCGGGTGTCCACTCGGTAACGTCATTGCGATCTCCTTTTGTGAAGCCACTGTTTTACCAAACCGTCAAAATTTAGCAATCTCTTAACACAATCTCTTGGTGATCCAGCGTGTAATCTCGTTCAATGCTTTGTCAAAATTCTGATACACCGGACTGAAGGGTATCTCGAGCAGCTTGCCATCGGAAGATGACGAGGTGATTAAACGCGACTCTTCTTCTGGGCTGAAAGGATCGTTTTTCCAGAAACCTGACAGCATCGGCGTCGGACAGCGGCGTCCGAGCAGGCCCTGGGTCTTTAATGAATAACGGTTCAGTTCCACACGCAGCGCTTCGTCTGATGCATCATGCATGCCAAGGCGGCTCGCCAGCACGTCTAAATACATCTCCGGCACGCTTCCCTGACGGGTGGGATCGCTGAGCAGCGCATGAACCACCGGCCCAAGACAGGCCACCGCTTTCAGGCGCGACGATTCCAGATAGGCCAGGCGTACCGCGACGTTGGCGCCAAACCGGAAGCCAAATGCCGCCACGCGGGTGTGGTCCACCCAGGGAATATTTTCGAGCGCTTTTAACGCATGCTGGTGCAATAAGCTGGAGTCCTGCGTCAGCTTCCACTTCGAGGAAAACCCGATCGATGGCATATCGAGCGTCAGCATCGCGATCCCTTTTGGTGCAAAGTAGCGCTCAAACAGGCTGAAATAATCAATCTGCAGGGAGTCCAGCCCGCCGCACATCATCACCGTCGGGAACGGGCCGTCGCCAGGGGGCATGTGTAAAAAGCCGGTGACTGGCGCACCGCCGGGAATGGTGAACTCCAGTTCACGCACGTTGCACGGCAAACGCAGGGCTGCTTCTTCATACGCACGGTTTGCCAGCGCCTGCGCCTGTTCCGCCAGATCGTCGCCCTTCAGATGCGGATAGGCGGCGATGCTGTAAAGGTTGGCGGCGTGGAGCCAGTGTTTTCCGCTGAGGGTCTGGTCCTGCTCCTGGTTAGCCTTTTGCTGCCAGAGCATCGCCTGCGTCGCCCATTCGTAAATCCAGTTGCCACCGCGATAGCCGACGACCGTATCGTAGAGATCGCTGTCGGTGCGGTCGGCCTCGCTCATGACGATGCGCGCCTGGACGTCGAGAATTTCACGGGCATCAATGCCGCGCCAGATCCACATCAGACGGTTAATCATACGATACCAGTGCGGCACGTTTTTGCCGTCCAGAGCGGACTGCACAGCAGGCTGAGTGCCAGGGTTGAAGCGACGAACAAGAGTCGACGTTTCCGGGTGTTTGAAACGAGGTTTGAACAGGGTTTCGCTAAGATTCGCCTGGGTCATTGCGCGCTGCCTCCATGATTACGTCACATAAACGCATTGTAACGCGCTGGAGGCTAAAAAAAACAACGCCCGGCATCACCGGGCGTTAAAAATAATTTCGTTCTGTAATTAACGGCCAGAAATCGGCGGTACGAAGACCACGCCCATATCCCACGGCTGTTCAATCCAGGTATCCTGCGGGATGTCGATAACATAGTCGTTGACCAGCGGACGACCAGCTGGTTTGGCGAAGATAGTGACGAAATGCGCTTTTGGATACATTTCACGGATCGCAACGGCAGTGCCGCCGGTATCGACCAGATCGTCAATGACGATAAAGCCTTCGCCGTCGCCTTCAGCGCGTTTCAGCACGGTCAGCTCGCGCTGGTTATCGTGGTCATAGCTGGAGATGCAGACGGTATCGACATGGCGAATACCCAGTTCACGAGCCAGCAATGCGCCCGGTACCAGACCGCCACGGCTCACGGCAATAATGCCTTTCCACTGTTCAGAAGGCATCAGGCGTGCAGCCAGTTTGCGCGCGTGAATCTGCAACATGTCCCAGGTGACGACGTATTTTTCGCTCATGTGAAGTGTCCCAGCCTGTTTATATACGGCTTAAAAAGTGTTCGAGGGGGAAATAGGTTGCGCGAGATTATAGAGATCTGACGCACTAAAAACCAGTGTTTAGCGGCGCGGGGCGGAGTTTTTACGTGCTTAATGCTAGCAGCGAACGGAGAAAGTGGTATTCTCAACCTCATCTCGCAAGCCCGACTTGTGCTGACTATCACTCTGCTAACCCTGTGACCTGCAAGCTTGTTTGCAGCGCCACGACAAGGAGACTTATCGTGTCTGAACTGTCTCAATTATCGCCACAGCCGCTGTGGGATATTTTTGCCAAAATCTGTTCCATTCCTCACCCTTCCTATCACGAAGAACAGCTTGCCGAACATATTATGGGCTGGGCGAAGGAAAAAGGCCTGCACGCAGAGCGTGACCAGGTTGGCAATATTCTGATTCGTAAAGCGGCCACCGCAGGTATGGAAAACCGTAAACCGGTTGTGCTGCAGGCGCACCTGGATATGGTGCCGCAGAAAAACAACGATACCGACCACGACTTCACAAAAGATCCGATTCAGCCGTACATCGATGGCGAATGGGTTAAAGCACGCGGCACCACGCTGGGCGCCGATAACGGCATCGGTATGGCCTCCGCGCTGGCGGTGCTGGCTGACGATCGCGTTGAGCACGGCCCGCTGGAAGTGCTGCTGACCATGACCGAAGAAGCGGGTATGGACGGTGCTTTTGGTCTGCAGGCCAACTGGCTGCAGGCAGATATCCTGATCAACACCGACTCTGAAGAAGAGGGTGAGATCTACATGGGTTGCGCGGGGGGGATTGATTTCATCTCTACCTTGCCTCTGACCCGTGAAGCGGTTCCGGCTGGCTTCCAGACCTTTAAGCTGACGCTGAAAGGGCTGAAAGGCGGTCACTCAGGCGGCGATATCCATTTAGGTCTGGGCAATGCCAACAAACTGCTGGCGCGCTTCCTGGCCGGCCACTCGGCTGAGCTGGATTTACGTCTGGTGGACTTCAACGGCGGTACCCTGCGTAACGCGATTCCTCGCGAAGCCTTCGCCACCGTTGCCGTTGCAGCAAACAAAGCCGACGAGCTGAAAAACCTGGCGAACGTCTACCTGGATATCCTGAAAAACGAACTGTCAGTGAAAGAGAAAAACCTGACCGTGGTTCTGGAAGCCGTATCCAGCGATAAAGCCGCGCTGACGACCGAGTCACGCGACCGCTTTGTGCAGCTGCTGAACGCCACGCCAAACGGCGTGATCCGCAACTCTGACGTGGCGAAAGGCGTGGTGGAAACCTCTCTTAACGTCGGCGTTGTCACCATGAGCGACGACAGCGCGGAAATCATCTGCCTGATCCGTTCTCTTATCGACAGCGGTAAAGAGTATGTCGTGAGCATGCTGGAATCACTGGGCAAACTCTCTGGTGCGAAAACCTCCGCCAAGGGCAGCTACCCAGGCTGGCAGCCAGATGCGACCTCTCCGGTCATGGCGCTGGTGCGTGAAACCTATCAGCGTCTGTTCAACAGCACGCCGAACATTCAGGTGATCCACGCGGGTCTGGAGTGCGGTCTGTTCAAGAAACCGTATCCGGATATGGATATGGTCTCCATTGGGCCGACCATTACCGGGCCACACTCTCCGGACGAGCAGGTGCATATCGAAAGCGTGGGCCACTACTGGACGCTGCTGACAGAACTGCTGAAAGCGATTCCGGCTAAGTAAGACGCTGTACATGCCCGGCGGCAGTGCGTTGTCGGGCCAGCAGAATCAGTGCCATAGCGATATGTAGACATAGGCCCGGTAAGCGAAGCGCTACCGGGCTTTTTTATACGTTTTATAGCCCCAGCACCAGCTGGCGCTCCAGTTGCGGGTCCAGCAGCGTGACGTGTAAACCCACCAGCCTCACCCCCCTTCCCCCACGGCGCTCCTGCCAGGCTTTTTTCGCCGTTGCGATCAGGTCGTCTTTATTGAGTCGCGGCCAGACATGCTCCTGGGTTGTTTGCTGGAAGTCGTTAAACTTGAGTTTCACCCCCTGCCGGGCAATCAGCAGATCGGGTTTCACCTTCGCCAGACGCCGCTCCAGCTCGGGATAGAGCTGCTCGTTAATAATGGTTTCGCAGTCACTCCACTCGTGGATATCTTCCGCCAGCGTGCGCTCGACCCCCACCGATTTACGCAGGCGCTCGCTGTTAATGCTGCGCTCATCAATCCCCTGACTGCGCTCCCACAGCACCCGGCCAAATTTACCAAAGCGTTTGAGCAGCATCGCCAGATCGCTGTTCTGCACGTCTTCGCAGGTGCGCAGACCCAGCGTTTCCAGCTTTGCGGCCGAGACTTTGCCGACACCAGGAATTTTGCCGAGCGGCAGAGTCTTCAAAAAGGCCGGGACCTCATCAGGCGTGATGACATATTGCCCATCCGGTTTATTCAGATCCGAGGCGATTTTGGCGAGGAATTTGACCGGCGCAATCCCGGCGGAGGCCGTTAAATTTAGCTCTTTAAAAATGGTCTGGCGGATCTCCTGCGCCATCAGCGTGGCGGAGCCGTGGCAGTGCAGACTGTCCGTGACGTCGAGATAGGCTTCGTCGAGAGAAAGGGGTTCGATGAGCGACGTGTAGCGGGAGAAGATTTCCCGGATATGGGCCGAGGCCTCTTTGTAAGCATCAAAGCGGCCGGGCAACAGAATGAGATGAGGACAGAGTTTGAGTGCCATCGCCGTGGGCATGGCGCTGCGCACGCCAAATTTGCGCGCCGGATAGTTGGCAGTGCTGATCACACCACGCTTAACGCGGCTGCCGCCAATGGCGATGGGGACATCCCGCAGCGCCGGATTATCACGCATCTCCACGGCGGCAAAAAAGCAGTCCATATCGACATGGATTATTTTGCGCATACTTAACCCTCACCCTTTTACTGGATAAGTATACAGTGAAAAATTCAGAATTGAAAAGTATCAGCGTCTTCACATCCTCCACAATTACGCAAAGTTCCTGGTTTCAAACGCGGCCTGATAAGCTATAAATGCCAACTAATTTGTAAACTCATTAGTTCACTCTTGCGAAAAAATGCAGCGATGCTAATGTGAGCGCTCCTAATCCAGAAAATTCTGATTTCGGGTCTCTTTTGCCGTCCTGGCAAGTTGGTTTGGCTTTATCAAGGAACTTGTAGTATGCGTAAAATCGCATTGTTCATTGCGATGCTTCTGATCTCGTGTGTCTCGTTCGCAGGGCTGCTTGGCAGCAACAGCTCAACCACACCGGTCAGCAAAGAATATAAACAACAATTAATGGGATCACCGGTTTATATTCAGATCTTCAAGGAAGAACGCACGCTCGATCTATTTGTGAAAATGGGCGAGACATATCAACTGCTTGATAGCTACAAAATCTGTAACTATTCCGGCGGATTAGGTCCGAAACAACGTCAGGGTGATTTCAAAAGTCCTGAAGGGTTTTATACCGTTCAGCGCAATCAGCTCAAACCCGACAGCCGCTTCTATAAAGCCATCAATATCGGCTTCCCGAACGCCTACGATCGTGCCCATGGTTACGAAGGTAAATACCTGATGATTCACGGTGCCTGCGTGTCTATCGGCTGCTACGCTATGACAGACAGCGGTATTGATGAGATTTTCCAGTTTGTGACCGGCGCGTTAGTCTTCGGCCAGGCGGGCGTGCAGGTGAGCATCTATCCGTTCCGCATGACCGATGCCAACATGCAGCGCCACAAGTATTCGACCTACGCGGATTTCTGGAAACAGCTGAAACCGGGTTACGACTACTTCCAGCAGACGCACAAGCCACCGACCGTCTCGGTCGCGGATGGTCGATACATTGTCAGCAAACCGCTGAGTCATGAAGTCGTTCACCCGCAGCTGGCGTCAAACTACACGGTTCCCGAGACAAAATAGTGCCCACTCGCCTGGCATAATCTTTTGCCAGGTTTCATTGCCCGTCAGGGGCTGAGTGGCAATCACCGTGACCACATCGTTGGGTGTGGTCTCGGTTTGAAAATCAATTTCCACATCCTGATCCAGCAGTTTTGCCACGCCAAAGGGCGCACGACGTGTGATCCAGAAAAGATTGGTCGAGCAGAACGCCATCACATAGCGCCCATCTGACAGCAGCATGTTAAACACACCCTTCTCACGCAGCTCACAGGCCAGCGTGCCGATGTATTTAAACACTGCTTCCATATTTCCCGGTGTGCGCGGATAGCGCTCTGTCAGCTTGTGCAGTAACCAGCAAAACGCTTTCTCACTGTCGGTTTCACCCACCGGACGGAAATTGCCCGTTTCCAGCGATTTATAGCCGGTCAGTTGCCCGTTATGGGCGTAAGTCCAGTTGCGGCCCCACAGTTCACGGGTAAACGGATGGGTATTTTCCAGCGCCACTTCGCCCCGATTCGCCTGACGAATATGGGCAATGACCGAGCAGGATTTTATCGGGTAATCCTGGACCAGTCGGGCAATAGGAGAGTTGAAGCTGGGTTGCGGATCTTTGAACGTGCGACAGCCTTTGCCTTCGTAGAAGGTAATGCCCCAGCCGTCTTTATGCGGCCCGGTTCCTCCACCGCGCTGCACCAGCCCGGTGAAACTAAAGCAGATATCGGTTGGCACATTGGCGCTCATCCCGAGCAATTCGCACATACATCACCTCCACAACAGCGGGGGGCAAAAGTGCCCCCAGCGAAGTCTTACTTAACCATCTCTTTTTCGATCAGCTGGATCAGGATATGAATCACTTTGATGTGAATTTCCTGAATACGGTCAGCATAACCAAAATGCGGCACGCGGATTTCGATATCCGACGAGCCCGCCATTTTACCGCCATCTTTGCCGGTCAGAGTGATGACTTTCATCCCCTTCTCACGCGCCGCGTCAATGGCTTTGATGACGTTGCCGGAATTACCCGACGTGGAGATCCCCAGCAGCACATCGCCTTCACGCCCTACCGCTTCAACATAGCGCGAGAAAATATGATCGTAACCGAAGTCGTTACCCACGCAGGAGATGTGGCTAACGTCAGAAATCGCGATCGCCGGGTAGCCCGGACGGTTTTCACGGTAGCGACCGGTCAGCTCTTCAGCGAAGTGCATCGCATCGCAATGTGAACCGCCGTTACCGCAGGAGAGCACTTTGCCGCCGGCTTTGAAACTGTCTGCCAGCAGAACCGCCGCGCGCTGAATCGCGTGAATATTGGCTTCATCTTTCAGAAAGTTGGCCAGCGTTTCCGCCGCTTCGTTCAGTTCGTTACGAATAAGATCCTGGTACATGAGGATAATCCTTCAGTATTGATGAAATAACACAGGGAGTGTACCGGATCGCGAGAAAAGCGAGAAGCTATACCCGTCATACTTGACGTGGTATGTGCGCTGGCAGTGCCTGCTCTCCCCCTCTCACTGACTTAACTCTGCTCCTGGTCATGGCGATGCAGATCCCTCGGCGTTTTGATTATTCGTGCCTGTCAAAACCTGAACAATGTGAACCAGGTTGTAATTATTTTGTGAATGCATTGCTAAAAGAAATAACATCCACTACAACCATATCATCACAAGTGGTCAGACCTCCTACAAGCAAGGGAGCTTTTCTTTATGATGATTTTGAGCATTATCGCAACCGTTGTTCTGCTCGGTGTGTTGTTCTATCACCGTGTCAGTTTATTACTGAGTAGCCTGATTCTGTTGGCCTGGACGGCTGCGCTTGGCCTGTCTGGTCTGTGGAATATCTGGGTTGTGCTGCCGCTGGCAATTATCCTGCTGCCGCTCAACGTACCTTCGATGCGTAAGTCGATGATTTCCGCCCCGGTGTTCCGCGGCTTCCGTAAAGTGATGCCACCGATGTCACGCACGGAGAAAGAAGCCATCGACGCGGGCACCACCTGGTGGGAAGGCGATCTGTTCCAGGGCAACCCGGACTGGAAAAAGCTGCACAACTACCCGCAGCCACGGCTGACAGCAGAAGAACAAGCCTTTATTGATGGTCCGGTAGAAGAAGCGTGCCGCATGGCGAACGACTTCCAGATCACCCATGAAATGGCCGATCTGCCTCCGGAACTGTGGGCCTATCTGAAAGAGCATCGCTTCTTCGCGATGATCATCAAGAAAGAGTACGGCGGCCTGGAATTCTCCGCTTACGCTCAGGCTCGCGTGCTGCAAAAACTGGCGGGTGTGTCAGGTATCCTGGCGATCACCGTTGGCGTACCAAACTCTTTAGGCCCGGGCGAACTGCTGCAGCATTACGGCACCGAAGAGCAAAAAGATCACTATCTGCCGCGTCTGGCGCGTGGTCAGGAAATTCCTTGCTTCGCGCTGACCAGCCCGGAAGCTGGCTCTGATGCGGGTGCTATCCCGGATACCGGCGTAGTCTGCATGGGCGAGTGGCAGGGCCAGCAGGTGCTGGGTATGCGCCTGACCTGGAACAAGCGTTACATTACGCTGGCACCGATTGCCACCGTACTGGGCCTGGCGTTCAAACTCTCAGACCCGGACAGACTGTTGGGCGACGAGGAAGATCTGGGCATCACCTGTGCGCTGATCCCAACCTCTACGCCTGGCGTCGAAATTGGTCGTCGTCACTTCCCGCTTAACGTACCGTTCCAGAACGGTCCGACCCGTGGTGAAGATATCTTTGTACCGATTGATTACATCATCGGCGGCCCGAAAATGGCCGGACAGGGCTGGCGTATGCTGGTGGAATGTCTGTCAGTCGGTCGCGGTATTACCCTGCCGTCGAACTCTACCGGTGGCCTGAAATCGGTCGCGATGGGGATTGGTGCTTACGCCCATATCCGCCGTCAGTTCAAAATCTCCATCGGTAAGATGGAAGGTATCGAAGAGCCACTGGCGCGTATCGCGGGCAACGCTTACGTGATGGATGCGGCGGCGTCGCTGATCACCTACGGCATCATGCTGGGCGAAAAACCGGCTGTGCTGTCGGCTATCGTGAAGTATCACTGTACCCATCGTGCGCAGCAGTCAATTATTGATGCGATGGATATTGCTGGCGGTAAAGGCATTATGCTCGGCGAAGGCAACTTCCTGGCGCGCGGCTATCAGGGCGCACCGATTGCCATCACCGTGGAAGGCGCCAACATCCTCACCCGCAGCATGATGATCTTCGGTCAGGGCGCGATTCGCTGCCATCCGTATGTACTGGAAGAGATGGCTGCGGCGCAAAACAACGACGTGAATGCGTTCGACAAGCTGCTGTTTAAACACATCGGCCATGTCGGCAGCAACAAAATGCGCAGCTTCTGGCTGGGCCTGACGCGCGGTCTCACCAGCGCCACACCAACGGGTGATGCGACCAAACGTTACTACCAGCATCTCAACCGCCTGAGCGCGAACCTGGCGCTGCTGTCAGACGTGTCGATGGCAGTCCTCGGCGGCAACCTGAAGCGTCGCGAGCGTATCTCTGCGCGTCTGGGCGATGTCCTGAGCCAGGTGTTCCTTGCCTCTGCGGTCCTGAAACGTTACGACGATGAAGGCCGTCATGAAGCGGATCTGCCATTAGTCCACTGGGGCGTGCAGGATGCGCTCTATCAGGCAGAGCAGGCGATTGACGATCTGCTGGCGAACTTCCCGAACCGCTTTGTGGCAGGCGCACTGCGCGTGGTGATCTTCCCAACCGGTCGTCATCATCTGGCTCCGTCCGATATCCTGGATCACAAAGTGGCGAAGATCCTGCAGGTTCCAAGTGCAACCCGCTCCCGTATCGGTCGCGGTCAGTACCTGAAGCCTACCGAGCATAACCCGGTTGGTCTGCTGGAAGAGGCGCTGCTGGATGTGATGGCGGCCGATCCTGTTCACCAGAAAATCTGTAAACAGCTGGGCAAAAACTTGCCGTTTACTCGCCTGGATGAACTGGCCAAACAGGCGCTGGCGGGTGGCATCATCGATCAGAATGAAGCTGCGGTACTGGTGAAAGCGGAAGAGAGCCGTCTGCGCAGCATTAACGTGGATGATTTCGAGCACGACGAGCTGGCGACCCGGCCGGTAAAGCTGCCGGAGAAAGTCCGCAAACCTGAAGCGGCCTAACCCGCATCGCTTCCACAAACCCCGCCGCGTGCGGGGTTTTTTATTGCCACATTTTCTCTTTTTCCCGTGCTACAGTGTCAAAAAGCCGTCTTTCGAGGAGTCATGATTGTGCCTGGTTTGAAGATTACCCTTTTACAACAGCCCCTGGTGTGGATGGACGGTCCCGCCAACCTGCGCCATTTTGATCGTCAGCTCGAAGAGATCACCGGACGCGATGTGATTGTGCTGCCGGAGATGTTCACTACCGGGTTCGCCATGGAGGCAGCAAAGCAGTCTCTGGCGCAGGATGACGTCGTCGCGTGGATGCACAGCAAGGCCCGGCAGACGAACGCTCTCGTCGCGGGGAGCGCCGCGCTGCAGACCGAGCGCGGGCCGGTGAACCGCTTCCTGCTGGTGGAACCGGACGGCACGCTGCATTTTTACGATAAACGCCACCTGTTCCGCATGGCCGATGAGCATCATCACTACGAGGCGGGTAACGAGCGGGTGGTGTTTGAGTGGCGCGGCTGGCGCATTCTGCCGCTGGTCTGTTACGACCTGCGCTTCCCGGTCTGGTCACGCAACTGTAATGATTACGATCTGGCGCTGTACGTCGCCAACTGGCCTGCGCCGCGCTCGCTGCACTGGCAAGCGCTGTTGGTGGCGCGCGCCATTGAGAATCAGGCGTATGTGGTGGGCTGTAACCGCGTAGGCACCGATGGCAACGGGCATCACTACCGCGGCGATAGCCGGGTGGTGAATCCGCAGGGGGAAATTATTGCCACCGCCGAACCGCATCAGGCGACGCGTATCGACGCCGAGCTTTCGCTGACGGCACTGAAAGAGTACCGGGAGAAGTTTCCGGCATGGCAGGACGCGGATCCCTTTAGTATTGGATGAAAAAAAACCGGGTGCGGCAGCGCCTCACCCGGCTTACACATGCTGATGGCGGCTTGTTAACTCACTAAAGCCTGCCCGTCTTTGCGGCTTTCGGTTGCGGCGACGTAGTGCCCTTCCGGCATGCGGTAAATCACCTGCGCGCCGCCAAAGTTATAATCCTGTAGCGGATCTTCCACCGTAATTTGATGCCCGCGTTCGCGCAGCGCCGCAATGGTATTGCGGTCGAAGCTCGATTCAACGATCACTTCCCGGCCCTTCACCACGCGCCAGCGCGGCGCATCGATCGCCGCCTGGGGGTTTTGCCCGTGCAGCATAATACGCAGCGCCATCTGCATGTGCCCCTGCGCCTGCATTGGCCCGCCCATCACGCCAAACGACATCAGCGGTTTACCCTGCCCGTCCATCGCGAAGCCTGGAATAATGGTATGGAACGGACGCTTACTGCCCGCCAGGGCATTAGGATGTTTAGGATCCAGCACAAAGCCACAGCCGCGGTTTTGCAGGCTGATGCCCGTGTCCGGCACCACGACGCCTGAACCAAAGCCCATAAAGTTGGACTGGATAAAGGAGATCATCATCCCGCTGGAATCGGCGGCAGAGAGGTAAACCGTACCGCTTTGCGTCGGCGCGCCGTAGGTGAAATCAGAGGCGTTATCCTGATCAATCAGCGCCGCGCGCGATTTCAGATAGTGGTCGCTTAACAGCTCTTTCGCGGCAAACTCCATGTGCTCTTCGTCGGCCACGTAGCGATCGAGATCCGCCAGCGCCAGTTTCATCGCCTCGATCGACAGATGCAGAGATTGCACAGAGTCCGGATGATGTTTTTCGATCCCGCACTGCTCCAGAATCCCCAGCGCGATAAGCGTGGCGATCCCCTGACCGTTTGGCGGCAGCTCCTGCACCGATCCACCGGCGAAATCGCGCGACAGCAGTTCCACCCAGTCGACGCGATGATTCGCCAGATCGTCTGCCGTCAGATGCGCGCCGTGCTCTTTGGCGAAGGCAGCGATTTTCTGCGCCAGCTCACCGCGATAGAAGGCTTCGCCGTTAGTTTTGGCAATCAGCTCAAGAGAGTTCGCCTGCGCCGGGTTGCGGAAAATCTCACCGATGCGCGGCGCGCGGCCCTCTGGCGCAAAGCAGGCGCTAAAGCCCGGCTGATCTTTCAGTTTGTTAAAGCCGCGCTGCCACAGATGACCAATCAGCGGCGACACCGGGAAACCGTTACGCGCGTACTCAATGGCCGGTTGCGCCAGGGTCGTCAGCGGCAGCGTGCCAAAACGCTCGGCCAGTGCCACCCAGCCGGAGACGGCGCCCGGCACCGTCACCGCGTCCCAGCCAAGCTCTGGCACATCGGTTTTGCCGGCGTACAGATCCGCATGCCAGCTGGCAGGCGAACGGCCTGATGCGTTCAGACCGTGCAGCTTTTCGCCGTCCCAGACGATGGCAAAGGCGTCGCTGCCGATGCCGCAGCCCGTCGGTTCAACCACCGTCAGGGCCATTGCCGTGGCAATGGCGGCATCAACGGCGTTACCGCCAAGCTGTAACATCCGCATCCCGGCCTGCGCCGCCAGCGGCTGCGAAGTGGCGACCGCGTTGTGCCCCATCATTGGCGGGCGTCGTGAATCGTAACCGGTCGTAAAATCAAGCGCTTTGGTCATCATGACTCCTTAGTCGTGGCGCGGATCGAGCGCATCGCGCAGCCCGTCACCGAGTAAATTAAAGCCCTGTACCGCAAGGAAAATGGCGATACCAGGGAAAACAGACATCCATGGCGCCTGTTCCAGAAAACCTTTTGCCGTGTTGAGCATTGAGCCCCATGACGGATTCGGCGGCTGCTGACCAAGGCCGAGAAACGACAGGCTGGCCTCGGCGATAATGGCGGAGGCAATCGCCAGCGTGGCCTGCACCAGAATTGGTGACATCACATTGGGCAGCACATATTTCACGATGATCCAGCGATCCGGCAGGCCAATCGCCTTCGCGCCGTCGATGTACTCTTCGTTGCGAATGGCGATCACCTGGCCGCGCGTCAGACGAGCAAAGATCGGCATGGCCGACAGCCCGATGGCGATCATCGCGTTAGTCAGGCTTGGACCTAAAAACGCCCCCAGGGCGATCGCCATGATCAGGAACGGGCATGCCAGCAGCGCTTCGATAAAGCGTGAGATCACGCCGTCCCAGATCCCCTGGAAGTAACCGGCCACCAGCCCGAGCGGTACCCCGATCACCACGGCAATGACCACCGACATGCAGCCCGCCATCAGGGACGTTCGCGCGCCCCAGACGATGCGCGAGAGAATGTCGCGGCCCAGCTCGTCGGTGCCAAACCAATACAGCTCTGACGGCGGCTTACGCACCGCCAGGAAGTTAGCTTTGACCGGATCAAAAGGCGCAAGCCAGGGGGCAATCAGGGCGATGAGCACAAAAATGCCGACAATCACCGCGCCAATCACGGCGCTTTTATTGGCGAGGAATTTCTTCAGCACCCGATTCTGCGCGCGCGGCAACGCAGGTACTACGGTTTGAGTCGTCAGTTCAGCCACGATTAACCTCGCATTTTCGGGTTGATGAGGACGTAGAGCACGTCAGCCAGCAGGTTCAGCATCAGGAAGCCAATCGCCACGATCAGCACCACGCCCTGCACCACCGCGTAATCACGGTTAAACACCGAATCGACGATCATTTTGCCAAAGCCTGGAATTGTGAAGACCTGCTCGGTCAGCACCGCGCCGCCCAGCAGTTCACCAAACAGCAGCGTGGTAAGCGTGATCACCGGCACCAGCGCGTTGCGAAACGCGTGCTTGAGGATCACCGCTTTCGGCAGCAGCCCCTTTGCCCGCGCGGTACGGATGTAATCGGCCTTCAGCACGGCGATCATCGAGGCGCGCGTATGGCGCATCAGCGTCGCCGCCAGGCCGGTGCCGAGCACCGACGCAGGCAGCAGCAGCGTGCGCAGGTTTTGCAGCGGATCTTCGCTGAACGGCACATAGCCGGAGGCGGGCAGCCACTGCAAATTGACCGAGAAGACCAGAATCAACAGGATCCCCAGCCAAAAGTGCGGTATCGAGATCCCCGAGATCGCCACAAAGTTGGCGCCATGATCGATCCAGCTGTTTTTGTTAACCGCCGCGAGGATCCCCATGCTGATGCCGAACACCAGCGCAATGATCATCGCCAGCAGCGACAGCTCCATCGTGACCGGCAGTTTGCTGGCAATCAGCGACGTCACGGGCTCGTGAGTGCGTAAAGAGACCCCAAGATCGCCCTGCAGCGCACGCGTCAGCCAGTCAAAATATTGCACCGGCAGCGGCGCATCGAGATTCAGTTCTGCGCGCAGCTGAGCAATCACCGCCGGATCGCGCTCTTCGCCCGCCATCGCAATCAGCGGGTCGCCGGGCAGCAGTTTTTGCAGCCCGAAGACCATCATGCTCACCAGCAGTAAGGTCGGGATCGCCAGCAGCAGGCGTTTGCAAATCAGTTCCAGCATGGTTTCTCCTCACGCCCTCAATTACTTAGCAAGCGACAAGCCCGCCAGACGCACGATGCCGTCCGGGTACGGTTTGAAGCCCTGCACGCTCTTGTTCAGGCCAAAAATGCGTGGCTCAAAGTAGAGATAAGCAATCGGCATGTCCGTTTGCAGCTGTTTTACGACCTTGTCGTACAGCGGCTGGCGGGCGGCGGGATCGGTGCTCAGACGCGCCTGGGTCAGCCACTCGTCGACCTGCGCGTTGCTGTAACGGCCGTCGTTGAGGTTGCCTTTGCTGTTGATGAAACCAAAGATGCTGCCGTCTGGATCCGGACGACCGGACCAGCCGGAGAAGCTCAGCTGATAGTCACCGCTCTGCTGACGATCGAGCAGCGTGGCGAATTCCGTCATTTGCAGATTCAGGTTAAAGCCCGCTTCCGCCGTCATCGCCTGCAGAACCTGGCCCACCTGCTGTGACGTTGGGTTGTTCGGCACTAGCAGATTGACGTTCAGCGGCCCGTTGATGCCCGCCGCTTTTAGCAGGGCTTTCGCTTTTTCCACATCGCGGGCCGGAACCGGCACCTTGACGTGGTAAGGGCTGACCGGCGAAAACGCCTGGTTTGCCGGGGTATACAAACCTTCAAATACCACCTGGTTCAGCGCATCGCGGTCGATGGCCAGTGAGAACGCTTCGCGCACACGCGCATCTTTGAACGGATCGTTGGCCGGGACTTTGCCGTTATTGATGTTGAAAGTGATCCCCTGATAACCGAGACCAGTCACTTTCGCCAACGCCAGTTTGCTGTCGGCTTCGACGGTTTTTACGTCGCTGGCGGCGATACCTTCTGTCAGATCGAGGTCACCCGCGCGCAGGTTTGCCAGACGCACCGAGGCATCCGGGATCGGCAGATAGATGATTTTGTCGAAGTGATAGGCGTCTTTGTTCCAGTAGTTGTCGAAACGGCTCAGAACGATGCGGTCCTGAGAGACGCGGCTGTCAAATTTGTACGGGCCAGAGCAGACAGGATGGGCGGCAAAATCCGGCTTTTTGGCCGCTTCCGGCGCCATCATCGCCCCTGCGCGGTCGGTCAACTGCATCAGCAGCGCGGCATCCGGCGTTTTCAGGTGAATGGCAATTTGAGTTGGGCTTTTCACTTCCACCGATTCGACAGAAGAGATTTCACTTTTACGCAGCGAGCCTTTTAAGGTCAGGGCGCGTTCGAGGTTATATTTCGCCGCTTCAGCGTCAAATTTTTCGCCATCGTGAAAGGTCACCCCCTCACGCAGATTCATGGTCAGGGTTTTGTTGTCGTCGCTCCAGGACCAGTCTTTTGCCAGGCCCGGCACGACCTTCAGATTTTCATCCACGTCCACCAGCCTGTCGCACAGAGAGGCGAAGACGAAGCGGCCATAGTAGGTGCGCGCCAGATGAGGATCGAGCATATCCGGGTCTGCGCCCAGACCAATTCGCAGAACGCTTTCCGAGTGCGCAGGAAGTGCTGCGCCCAACAACATAACACTTCCCAGTACGGTCAAAAGAGAATTACGCATTGTCATTATCATGAGTTCCTTGCTGGAAGAGACGAGAGTGATGCCGCATGTTCAAACAGCGCGCGGCGGCGCAAAAAGGCAGCAGATGGCGGTGCTATCTGGATAACACTGCGATCGCGGTTAATTTCCTGCCAGCGATGGCAGGCCACCTGACGCCCGCCCTCCAGAACCTGTGCGATGGGTTCGACCTGGCGGCATTCATCCGTGACATACGGGCAGCGGGTGTGGAACCGACACCCGGAAGGGGGATTCGCCGGATTCGGTAAGTCGCCCTGCAACAGCGGCGCGTCACGTTCCATGCCCGGCTGCATCTGGGGCGCAGAGGTAATCAGCGCCTGCGTGTACGGGTGCAGCGGCGCGTCAAAGATTTCATCGACGGTAGCCAGCTCAACAATCTGGCCGAGATACATCACCGCCACGCGGTCGCTCATGTGGCGAATGACCGCAAGGCCGTGAGCGACAATCACCATTGTCAGCCCCAGCTGGTGTTTCAGGCTTTCGAGCAGGTTCACTACCTGCGCCTGCACGGAGACATCCAGCGCGGAAACCGGCTCATCGCCCAGCAGCAGTTTTGGCCCGGAGGCTAGCGCGCGCGCAATGCCGATACGTTGACGCTGTCCGCCGGAAAACTCGTGTGGATAGCGTCCGGCCCAGGCGGCAGGCAGCCCGACGGTTTTCAGCAGCTCCGCGACGCGATACTGGCGGTCGGCTTTTTTCATATTCTGGTGCAGCCACAGGGGTTCACCGACGATCTGCTCTACCGTCATGCGCGGATTGAGCGAGGCGAACGGGTCCTGAAAGATGATTTGCAGTTCACGACGAAGCTGGTTGAGGCGCGAACCCGACGCGTGGGTAATCTCTTCGCCCTGATAGAACACGCGCCCTTCGCTGGCCGCCAGCAGGCGAAGCAGCAATCGACCGAGGGTGGATTTCCCGGAACCGGACTCACCGACAATGGCCAGCGTTTCGCCCGGCATCACGGCGAGTGAAACCCGGTCAACGGCAGTGACAAAACGGGCCGGCGCAAAGAGTTTTTTCGGGCCGGGGAAGAGTTTGCTCAGATCGCGAGCTTCGAGGATCGGGGTGGTCATGCGATTTCTCCCAGCGCAATGTGTTGCTCAAGGGGCACACGGAAACAGGCCACCTGATGGCCCGCTCCAAGGGTGTGAAGCTGCGGTTTTTCATCGTGGCAGCGCGTCTGGGCGAAGGGACAACGGGTGGCGAAACGGCAGCCCTTCGGCATCGATTCGGGCAACGGCACGCTGCCCGGAATGGTCGAAAGCTGGCCTTTACGCGCACCGAGAGACGGAATCGACCCCATCAGACCGATGGTGTAGGGGTGCTGCGGATCGGCAAAAATACTCTCGACGCTGCCCTGCTCCACGACCTGTCCGGCATACATCACCGCCACCTGCTGCGCGACTTCCGCCACCACACCCAGATCGTGGGTGATCATCAGCACGGCGGTGCCGGTTTCGGCTTTTAAGGTATTCAGCAACGTCAGAATTTGCGCCTGGATTGTCACGTCCAGCGCGGTGGTCGGTTCGTCGGCAATCAGCAGGCGCGGATGGTTAATGAGCGCCATCGCAATCATCACACGCTGGCGCATCCCGCCGGAAAGCTGATGGGGATAAGATTTAAGACGCATTTCCGGCGCCGGGATCTGCACCTTTTCCAGAATTTGCAGCGCCACTTTCATGGCGTCGGATTTCGACATTTTCTGGTGGCGGATCACCGCTTCGCTAAGCTGATCGCCGAGAGTAAAAGCCGGGTTGAGGGAGGTCATCGGCTCCTGAAAGATCATCGCCAGTTCACTGCCGCGCAGATCGGCGTATTCACGCGGGGAGAGCTTGCGCAGATCGTGGCGACGGAACTGCATTTCACCGCTGACAATTTGCGCACTGGCAGGCAGCAGCCCCATCAGCGCCAGCGACGTGATACTTTTTCCGCAGCCGGACTCCCCCACCAGCGCCAGCGTTTCACCGGATTTCACGGTCAGGGAGATGCCGTCGAGCACGCTGACCGGCGATCCAGCGAATTTCACATTGAGATTGTGCAGGCGAAGGACCGGCGCTGCCTCCTTAAAAGGGATCGTCGTCATAACAGGGAATCATCCTCAAGGTTGATGGCCTGAATCAGGGCAGTTTGCAGGGTGAGCAGGTGTTCGCGCATCGCGGCGGCTGCTTCATTGGGCTGGCGGTGGATAATCGCCGTCATGATTTTGTGGTGGTGATCGTTGTAGCTGTCGACGCGCTCCGGCGTACGCGCCAGCTCACGCAGGTGCTGCCAGCTAGGCTCGCGCCGGACTGCATCAATAGCATCGAATAACCCCAGCATCAGGCGATTACCCGCAGCCTCAGCAATGGCGCGGTGAAAGGCGCTGTCCCACAGTTCGTTAAGATCGCGGTCATCCGGGCTGACCTTGTCGATGCGTTCCAGCATGCGCTGCATCAGCGCGAGGTTTTCCCTGGTGGCACGCAGTGCCGCAAGACGGGCTAAGCCGGGTTCGAGCTGCAGGCGGGCTTCCATCACTTCCAGCAGATTGGTTTGCTGCACCAGCCCCTGAAGCGCAAGAGGTTCAACCGGTGCGGCAGGGCCAATGAAAGTGCCTTTGCCCTGCTTGCGCCAGATGCGTCCCTCTTCTTCCAGCACGTCCAGCGCACGACGAACTTCGCGTCGCCCTACGCCGAGTGTTTCCGACAGCTCACGTTCGGTGGGCAGCGGAATGCCTGGTGTTGACTCGTGCTGGTTGATCAGACCGCGCAACTGCTCAAGTGCGGTGCTGGAATTTGCCAGAAACCGTGACGATTTTTCCATATTGGTTCGCCTGCTCTCATCATTGCTTTATTTTTATTAACAATAAGTTATTGATATAGATAACGTCTTATTGCACATAGAGTTAAGCAATTTATGAACCAATAAATCATTGGTTCAGGAACTTTCTGGAAAACCGTAAGTAAGCTAATGATTATTTGAGACTTATTTTTACAGGATTGTTACAAGAGGAAACGTTTGGAGCGAAGGGATGAGACGGAATTGCACACTAAAAGTGCAGCCATCGCACCAATATCGAACAATTGTTAATAAATTGCACTGCTAATATTAACTTTTTGTTAACTAACATCAGAGGGGAGATAAGAGATAAAAGAGATGAGGCGCTGAAATGACGAAAGCCTGAATCATTTCTGATTCAGGCTTTCTAATGTGGCGGAACGGACGGGACTCGAACCCGCGACCCCCTGCGTGACAGGCAGGTATTCTAACCGACTGAACTACCGCTCCGCATTGTTCCCTTGGGAACGAGGCGAATATTACGGTTTGGTTCCGATCCCGTCAACGCTTTTTCTCAACTTTTGAATCAGTTGCTGCAAAATTCGCCCACACGGTGCTTTTTACAGCATAACGGCATCTGTTATGCGCGCCAGAGGCAGCTGCCGCCCTTCTTTTGCACGATATCGAGACGCGATTCATGGGCGGCGATCTCTTCGTCACTGGCTAAAATCACCCGCAGACGGCTCGCCTGACGCACCACGCGCTGAATTCCGGTGTCACCCGCCTGACGGGAGTCGTTTTCGGTGCTAAACGCCATCGAAGTCTGGCCGCCTGTCATGGTCAGATAGACATCCGCCAGAATCTGGGCATCGAGCAGTGCACCGTGAAGCGTACGCTTGGTGTTATCTATTTCGTAGCGCGAGCAGAGGGCATCGAGGCTGTTACGCTTGCCCGGAAACATCTTCCTCGCCAGCGCCAGGCTGTCGGTGACTTTGCAGAAGGTATTGGTTTTCGGGATATTGCGGTTGAGCTTACTGAACTCATAGTCCATAAAGCCGATATCGAACGAAGCATTATGGATGACGAGCTCAGCCCCGCGGATGTAGTCCATAAACTCATCGGCAACGTCGGCGAAGGTCGGTTTATCCAGCAGAAACTCATCGGCAATTCCGTGAACGCCGAATGCTTCCGGGTCCACCAGACGGTCGGGCTTCAGGTACACGTGGAAGTTATTGCCGGTGAGACGACGGTTCACCACTTCGACGGCACCGATCTCAATGATCTTATGGCCTTCGTAATGTGCGCCAATCTGGTTCATACCGGTGGTTTCGGTATCGAGGACGATCTGTCGTGTAATTGCAGTGCTCATATCGGTCATTTATGTCAGACTCGTCGTTTTACTGATCGTTTCAAATACAGGAAGTCTACCAGAGATGATTAAGCAGGTAGAAATTTTCACCGATGGATCTTGCCTCGGCAATCCAGGACCGGGCGGCTACGGCGCCATTTTGCGTTACCGTGAGCATGAGAAGACCTTTAATGAAGGTTTTCGTCTGACCACTAATAACCGCATGGAGCTGATGGCCGCTATCGTCGCGCTGGAAGCATTAAAAGAAGATTGCGATGTGGTTATCAGTACCGACAGCCAGTATGTGCGCCAGGGGATTACCCAGTGGATCCACAACTGGAAAAAGCGTGGCTGGAAAACAGCCGATAAGAAACCGGTCAAGAATGTCGATCTCTGGAAGCGTCTGGACGCGGCACTGAGCCATCACACCATTAAGTGGGAATGGGTCAAAGGGCATGCGGGGCATCCGGAAAACGAACGTTGCGACGTTCTGGCGCGCGAAGCGGCGATGAATCCGATCCACGATGACGTGGGCTATCAGCCGGAATCCTGATCAGGGTTTTCGGTACTGTCGCGTCGCCCCGACCGTCTGTCGGATTTGTGCTTTTGATTTGCTCTGCTTCATCGGGTTCAGCGTAAGTGGAACCGTTCGCTTACGCGCCACGATGAGCTGCATGCAGCCAAGTGCTGGCAGATGGGTTGTCAGCATTTTACCGCCCTTCCCCGCCCAGGGTAAAACCTGGAAGCCGCTGTAGTACATCACTTCAAAATTGAGCAATGACAGCCAGTCGAGCTGACGTGTAAAGGTAAACATGCGGCTGTTATAGGGCGGCGTGCGGCGCAAAACGGGCACCAGCTTGCGCAATCCCATCAGGCTCATCGGATTGAAACCGCTGAGGACCAGCCAGCCGTCATCGATTAGCACGCGGTCGGCTTCGCGCAGTAAACGGTGCGGGTCGCTGCACCAGGGGAGCGTGTGGGCCATCAGGCAGGCGTCGACGGATTTCTCGGCGAATGGCAAATGAAGCGGATCGGCTTTAACCTGAAGGGGGTGACCGTTAAGGGATACATTCACCTGATGGGAGATGGCGCAGCTTTCGGAGTTGATTTCCGCGCTCAAATTGCCAATCTTAAGCAGATGAAAACCATACATTTTTGCAAACCAGGGATTGAGCTGACGCTCAAGCGCCTCGCGATAGTATTCACCCCACCGCAACTGGGACCAGTGCTCTGGTGCTGAGACAATCTGAGGTATCCTTGCCGGCTTCATCAACACACCCGTTACGTAATGAGAGGTAATTTATGAATCTTATCAGCATTCCCGCGTTTCAGGACAACTACATCTGGGTTTTAGTCGGCGATGATAAGCGTTGCATTATTGTCGACCCAGGCGATGCGGCACCGGTATTGCAGGCCATTGAAGAAAATGGCTGGCAGCCAGAGGCCATTTTGCTGACTCACCATCATCACGATCATGTCGGCGGTGTCCCTGCTTTACGGGCGAAATTTCCCCATTTAGTGGTTTATGGTCCACAGGATACACAAGATAAGGGCACGACACGGGTAGTCGAAGATGGCGAAAAAATCCTCATACTGGGATACGATTTTTCTGTATTTGCTACACCCGGTCACACTTCCGGACACATTTCTTTCTTCAGTTTCCCTTATCTTTTCTGCGGTGACACGATGTTCTCTGGCGGGTGCGGAAGATTGTTCGAAGGGACACCAACCCAGATGTACCAATCCTTCCAGAGGATAAACGCTCTCCCGGATGATACCCTCGTTTGCTGCGCCCACGAATATACATTAGCAAATATGAAGTTTGCATTGAGCATCTTGCCTGACGATCCTGCGATTCAGGATTATTACCACAAAGTGAATGAGTTACGGGCAAAAAAACAAAATACACTGCCCGTAATTCTGAAAAATGAGCGCAAAATAAATTTATTTTTGAGAACCGATGATATTGATTTAATTAATAAAATTAACCAAGAAACAAATTTGCAACAACCTGAAGAGCGTTTTGCATGGTTACGGTCAAAGAAAGATGACTTCTGACAATTGCGGGTTGCCTTTTGAAAGTTTCGCCGTTATTATCGCTCGTCTTTTAAGCAACTATTGACACACACATGAAGGCAAAAGCGATATTACTCGCCTCTGTCCTGCTTGCTGGGTGCCAGAACACTGGCAACATACAGCAGCACGCACAGAGCCTTTCTGCAGCTGGTCAAGGGGAAGCAGGGAAGTTTACAAGTCAGGCGCGTTGGATGGACGATGGGACATCATTCGCGCAGGAACAGGACTTGTGGGCCTCTATTAGCGACGAGCTGAAGATGGGGATTCCGGAAAACAACCGGATTCGCGATCAGAAACAGAAGTATTTAAGTAATAAGAGCTATCTCCACGATGTAACTTTACGGGCAGAGCCGTATATGTACTGGATAGCAGGGCAAGTTAAGAAACGTAACATGCCTATGGAACTGGTACTACTACCCATAGTGGAGAGCGCTTTTGACCCGCACGCGACGTCTGGTGCCAATGCCGCAGGCATTTGGCAGATCATTCCGAGCACAGGGCGCAATTATGGTTTGAAACAGACTCGCGGCTACGATGCGCGTCGGGATGTGGTCGCTTCAACGACTGCCGCTCTCGACATGATGCAACGTCTGAATAAGATGTTTGACGGTGACTGGTTGTTAACAGTCGCAGCGTATAACAGCGGTGAAGGTCGGGTAATGAAGGCAATGAAAGCGAACAAGGCGCGTGGTAAACCCACCGATTTTTGGTCCCTCTCATTGCCACAGGAAACCAAGCTTTACGTACCGAAGATGCTGGCTTTGAGCGATATTCTCAAAAACAGTAAACGTTATGGTGTAAATCTGCCAACGTCTGACGAAAGTCGCGCGCTGGCCAGAGTGAGCCTCAGCAGCCCGGTTGATATGAAACAGGTTGCTGATATGACGGGAATGTCGGTGACAAAGCTGAAGACCTTTAACGCCGGCGTGAAAGGCTCAACGCTGGGTGCCAATGGGCCTCAGTACGTACTGGTGCCGCAGAAGCATGCAGCGCAGTTACGTGAGTCTCTCGCATCAGGTGAAATTGCTGCCGTTCAGTCAACGCTGATTGCAGATGTTTCATCCGTCAGCAGCCGTAGCTATAAGGTTCGTTCCGGCGATACCATTTCAGGCATTGCATCACGTCTTGGCGTGAGCACGAAGGATCTGCAGCAGTGGAACAATCTGCGCGGTTCAAACCTGAAAGTTGGCCAGAACCTGACGGTTGGCGCTGGCAGCAGCGCACAGCGTCTCGCCCGCAACAGCGATAGCATTACTTATCGCGTACGCAAAGGCGATTCACTGTCCAGTATCGCGAAAACGCACGGCGTGAACATCAAAGATGTGATGCGCTGGAATGACGATACGGCCAATCTGCAGCCAGGCGATCAGCTGACACTGTTTGTTAAAAACAGCACGACGCCAGACTCCTGACAGCCAGACCCATAGAAAAAGGCACCGATTCCCCCGGTGCCTTTTTTGTTTTTTCTTATCCGGCTTTTTGCGCTTCCGCCAGGATCGTATCGCTGGTAAACGACCCCTCCTCCTGCAATTCAAAGTACGCTTTCACTTCCGCCGAGGTACTCTCCTGATACAAACGAATCGCCTGGCTTAACGTGTCGGGTGTGCGCATACGCGCAATCCATGAGGAGAACTCCAGCGGCAGGCGGTCCGTCACCAGAGAGCGGGAAACTAAACCGGCTTCGGTGATCATCGCGAACCATTCACCGCTCGAATAGTTGCGCACGTGCGAGGTATCACGCAGGGCTTCAACGGTCTGCAGCCAAATATCACGAACCGGGTTTCCGGGTGACATGATATCCATAATGATAAAAATCCCGCCCGGCTTCAGCACGCGTTTGATTTCGCGCAGTGCCTGGCCGACATCGTGCCAGTGATGGGCGGAGTACCGGCTGATCACCACGTCATAGGTTTCGTCGTCAAAAGGGAGTGATTCAGCGTAGCCCTGGCGGGTCGAAATATTATTCAGCCCTTTGTCTTTCGCAGCGTGGGCGACAACCTCGAGCATCTGGCCAGACAGATCGTAAGCGGTAACGTGCGCGACATGCTGTGCAGCGACAAAGCTGGCATGCCCTGCACCACAGCCTAAATCAAGAATCTGCGCCTGCGGAAATGCAGACAGGCGCTCGCCGAGACGCACCAGGTCGCGGCCAGAGGCGTGTACCGCACTGGTCAGATAGGCGCTTGCCTGGGAACCGAACTGTTTTTCTACGTTGTCATGATGGGATTGTGTTGTCATCGTACTGTCCTTTGGTTGTGAGAAAAATAAAGGGCAGTACCTGCGTAGGCCTGCCCGACGGCAGACCTGACGCACCATTACTTCTCAGGTTTGCCGGGACTGAATTCAACAAGTAGTGGATTGTGATCGGAAGCGCGCGTCACCAGTACAGAGGCTTCGTGCACATTCAGACCACGATAGAAGACAAAATCAAGCGGACGACCAAATGCTTTGCGCCGCTGATCGTCGGTGAAACGCACTTCGCGCAAGGACATTTCGCGCGCAAAGCGATACAACGCATTCATGCGCGGACGACTCCAGGCATTGAAATCCCCCGCCATAATAATCGGCCCACTGTGATGCGCGATCTGATCGCCAATGGGAAGTAACTGCTTACTATACACATCGACACCCAGGCTAAAATTCACGGCGTGAATGTTTACCACCATCAGCAGGCGGGTATCGGGCAGAGGATAGACGGTGACTAATGCCGATTTTGCCAGACGCAAAATCGGCTCGCGCTCACGCAGCGGGCAGCAGTAAACCGGATGCGCAGCAGAGAGCGTCATAACGCCCGAGGGGTGTTGGGGCAAGACAAAAGCGGGAACCTGGTCTGCGGCGAGATAGTTGGTAGTTGCAAACCGAACCAGTTCAGGCGTGGTTTGCGCCTCCTGCAACAGCACCAGATGCGCATCCTTACCGAAATTCTTCAGCACGGATAACCACTCTGCACGCTGCTGCTTGAAGATATTCCACACCAGCACGCGAATTTTGTCATCGCTGCTTAAGGGGGCGCCAGCGGGCAATGCCTGGCCAAGACTCGCAAACGACCCCGGAGGCAAAATTCTCTCCGCAGGTTGTCCGGCAATATAGCGCATGGCATAGGTATTTTTTCGCACTTTTCGAAACGACCTCTATAGCATTGAACCAGCCCGGAAAACGGACTGGTTCTACTGTTATAGGGATTTTAGGTCACACTTTCAACGCAATTACTCATAAACCTCTGTCTGGTTTTGTAAGCAAGCGCTTACTGATACTTATCCCAGTGCTACACGAGCCGTTTTATCGAGGCGACCACTCAGGCCAATCAGCAGGAAAGCAGCCAGGACGATCACGGCACCAATCCACGGCGTCTGCGCTAAACCAAAGTGCTCAACCGTTTGCCCGCCGATGATTGAACCCAGCGCGATCCCTACGTTGAATGCGGCGATGTTAAGGCCTGAGGCGACATCTACGGCATTAGGTGTATACAGTTCGGCCTTCTGCACTACGTAGACCTGCAGGCCGGGTACGTTGCCGAACGCGAAGATCCCCATCACCAGAATCGTGCCCAGCGCCGCGTACTGCATGGAGGCGGTAAACTGGAACACCATCAGCAGCACAACCAGAGCCGCGAAGATGAATTTCAGCGCCGGTACAGCACCGTGTTTATCGGCAAGTTTGCCGCCCCAGATATTACCGATTGCGACAGAAACCCCGTATCCCAGCAAGATCCAGCTCACTGCACTCGGCGAGAAGCCGGCCAGATCCTGCATCATTGGCGCCAGGAAGGTGAACGCCGTAAAGACACCGCCGTAGCCCAGAGCCGTGATGGCATAGATAATCAGCAATCGAGGGTGCGTCAGCACTTTCACCTGATCGCGAAGACTGGCACTCGCAAGACCGGGGATATTTGACGGTACAAGGATCAGGCTTGCAATCAGCGCAATGACCCCCAGCAGTGAGACGGCCAGGAAAGTTTCACGCCAGCCAAAATGCTGTCCGATAAAGGTGCCCAGTGGAACGCCCGTCACCAGTGCAACCGTCAAACCGCCGAACATAATGGCGATGGCAGATGCCGCTTTCTCTTTGGGTACCAGGCTGGTCGCGATGGTTGAGCCAATCGAGAAGAACACGCCATGCGCGAGGCCAGTCAGAAGGCGGGCAATCACCAGCGTGGTGTAGTCCGGTGCCTGCCAGGCGAGGATGTTCCCTGCGGTAAAGAGCACCATTAGCGCCATCAACAGCTGTTTACGTGGAAAACGTCCGGTTAACGCAGTCAGAACAGGTGCGCCAATCGCAACGCCCAGCGCGTAGATGGAGACCAGCAAACCGGCAGAAGGTAGAGAGATAGAAAGTTGATCGGCAATCGTAGGAACCAGGCCTACGATAACAAATTCGGTCGTGCCAATTGCGAAGGCACTGATCGTCAGGGCAAGAAGCGCCAGTGGCATAAAATACTCCGTATCATCAGGATTAAGATGACACGAAGTATGCGCCAGTGTTTAAATAACAAAAATGGTCAAAATATCAATAGAATTTTGCGGGTGGTGCAATAATGAAAGCAACCTCAGAAGAGCTGGCAATCTTCGTGGCTGTCGTGGAAAGCGGGAGTTTTAGCCGGGCTGCGGAGCAGCTGGGACAGGCAAATTCGGCGATTAGCCGTTCCGTCAAAAAGCTGGAAATGAAGCTTGGGGTGAGTTTGCTGAACCGGACGACGCGGCAGCTGAGCCTGACCGAAGAAGGTGAGCGCTATTTTCGCCGGGTGCAGTCGATTTTGCAGGAGATGGCCGCAGCAGAAACAGAGATCATGGAAACGAGGAGTACACCGCGCGGGCTTTTGCGCATTGATGCGGCCACTCCCGTCGTGCTGCATTTTCTGATGCCACTGGTGAAACCCTTTCGCGAACGCTATCCAGAGATGACCTTGTCGCTTGTATCCTCTGAGACGTTCATCAACCTGATTGAGCGCAAAGTGGATGTGGCTATTCGCGCCGGAACGCTGACGGACTCGAGTCTGCGCGCCCGTCCGCTGTTTACCAGCTATCGCAAAATCATCGCCTCACCCGACTATATTGCGCATTATGGTAAACCTGAGACGGTAGAGGAGTTAAAAAACCATCTCTGTCTGGGATTCACAGAGCCGTTATCGTTGAATACCTGGCCGATTGCCTGCAGCGACGGTCAACTTCATGAGATTACCAGCGGGTTGTCCTCTAATAGTGGGGAGACATTGAAACAGCTCTGCCTTAGCGGGAATGGGATAGCCTGTCTGTCTGACTATATGATTAATAAAGAGATAGCCCGGGGTGAGCTGGTTGAGTTGATGGAAGACAAACGTCTGCCGGTGGAGATGCCCTTCAGTGCAGTTTATTACAGCGACCGCGCAGTCAGTACCCGTATCCGGGCATTTATCGACTTTCTGAGTGAGCATATAAAACAGCTCCCGAAGGAGCTGTGAGAGGGTTTGAGGCTACAGAGGGTGAGTTAAATTAATCCCAGTTTGGGGCCAGACCTTCCGGGCTGACCAGGCGGTCGTTGCAATCAAGCGCAGCGATCGCTTTTTGATCTTCAGCGTCCAGCTTGAGATCCCGCGCCAGAAGGTTGCTCGCCAGATTCTCACGTTTCGTTGAAGAAGGGATCACGGCATAACCTTCGCCCATCGCCCACGCCAGGATAACCTGCGCCGCCGTTGCATTGTGCTTATCAGCAATACGCGCAATGACTTCATCTTTCAACGCTTTACCATACGCCAGCGTCATGTACGACGTGATGTGAATGCCTTTATCTTTGGCCCAGTTTACCACTTTACGGTTTTGCAGGTACGGGGAAAGCTCAATCTGATTGGTGGCAATATTCTCTGCGCCAACGGCCGCAATCGCCTTTTCCATCAATGGAATAGTGAAATTCGAGATCCCGATGTTGCGAGTCAAATCTAACTTTTTAGCTTCCAGAAGTGCCAGCATAGTTTCTTCAACAGAAACAGCATCACCTGGTGAAGGCCAGTGGATCAGCGTCAGATCGACATAATCGGTACGCAGCTTTTCCAAGCTCTCTTTAAGGCTTGGGATTAGCTTGTCTTTTCTGAGGTTCTCGGTCCAGATCTTCGTCGTGATGAATAATTCTTCACGTGGTACGCCGCTTTCTTCAATGGCCTGGCCTACAGCCGCTTCATTGCCATAAATTTGTGCCGTATCGACGGTACGATAACCTAATTCGAGAGCGGTTTTAACAGATGCGATGACAACGTCGTCTTTCAGGCGGAAGGTGCCAAGACCGAATGCAGGGATAGTCATGTAAATCCTCTTTAATCATTATGTTCGTTAACTGAGGATGATTATCGCGTGGTATAGGTATGTTGAAAAAGAGTGAAATAAGCAGAGGATTTTTGCGTTTATAGCAATAATTAAATTTCAGACAATAAAAAGCCCTGAGCGTTAACTCAGGGCTTTTAATAAGTGGCGGAACGGACGGGACTCGAACCCGCGACCCCCTGCGTGACAGGCAGGTATTCTAACCGACTGAACTACCGCTCCACCGAAGACTTCTGTAACCACCGGATTCATGCACCGGTTTACTACTTAATTTGATGCCTGGCAGTTCCCTACTCTCACATGGGGAGACCCCACACTACCATCGGCGCTACGGCGTTTCACTTCTGAGTTCGGCATGGGGTCAGGTGGGACCACCGCGCTAAAGCCGCCAGGCAAATTCTGTATC